>CAWFGM010000086.1:0-95160 GCA_963815175.1 uncultured Acidobacteriaceae bacterium | reverse complement strand
CAATCGCGGCCTTTGTTTTGTTCTGCTGGAGTTTTCATTGTTTGGGTACACCGGCAGCCGAATACGGCGATTGAAATGGGCAGCTCTCCGAGAAGCCGGCTACGCCCCCATACCCCTCAATGAAGTCATCTTTGCGACCAGGTAAGGAGAATCAAGACTTATAATGTAAGGAGGACGGAATGATGGCGCCGGCAACCCGAAAAAACACGACCACTGTGGAAGCGACGGTGACTTCCAAAGGCCAGGTCATGTTGCCCAAGGAGCTGCGAAAGCGCCTTGGAGTCCAACGGGGAAGCCGTATACGGTTCAGCATACCCGCCACTGGTTCTATCAAGATCGAGCCTGTGCTGTACGATCTCGAGGATCTCTGGAGAATGGCCGATCAGGGTGGCAAGCCCAGCAACGTGATGACGTTTCGAGGAGATGGATGCAGCCAAGGCCAGGAGTCAGTGGTAGTGCTGGCAGCTGACACCAATGTATGGGCTCGAGCCTATCTCAATGATGATGCGTCCCAAGCTCGGAGAGCTCGCTCTTGCCCTTGCAGAGGCCCGTTCGGCGACGGGGGTCTTTGTTCCGCTTCTTGTCCTGGCGGAGCTGTCCTGGGTTCTTCGCAGCAAGTGGGAGAGAGAGCGAGTTCTCAATACAATAGAAGCCCTTCTTCAGACCCGTGGCGTTACGATCGAATCTCCATCCATTGCCTGGAGAGCCCTTGAGGCCTCCGCAAAAGCACGGCTGGATTTGCCGATCACCTTATTGCTGAAATTTCTTTCGAGTCGGGAGTCGGCGAGATTATTACATTCGACAAAGCCTTCAGTCGCAGGCTCGGCGTCCGTCGCCTCAAGTAATTACAGAGATTTTGGCGGATGGGGTACTTTTCGTCTGTTTGAATGCATAGGTATGGGAAGGAAAAAGGGTTCTCCCCGAGATTACACTGCTGGGATCGACTGTTCGAAGCAGCCGACCCAGAAATCTCGATTAGGAGAACCCCATGAATGCTATCCACTATATCGGATTGGATGTACACAAGAAAACCATCAGTTATTGCATCAAGACGGCAGCCGGCCAGATTGTGAAAGAGGGCACGCTGGCCGCCGAGCGTTCTGTGTTGCGCAGTTGGGCGGGGAGTCTACAGCAACCATGGCATGGCGCGATGGAGGCAACGATCTTCAGCGCCTGGATCTACGACACACTCAAGCCATATGCGGAACGGCTGGAGATGGGCCATCCGGCGAAGATGAAAGCCATTACTGCGGGCAAGAAGAAAAGCGATGCCATCGATGCTCGCACCATAGCCGATCTGGTGCGCTGCGACTTACTGCCAGGCTGCTATGTGTTCCCGCCGGATCTGCGGGATCTGCGCCGACTGATGCGCTATCGCCACATGATGGTTCAGCAGTCAGTCAGGATGCACAACAAGACAGCCGGCCTGCTGATGGAGAGCGGGGTTTCGTTTCACAAGACCAAGCTGCACGGCAAGAAGTACTTCAGCAATTTGATCAAGAGCTTAGAGGAAGTGCCGGAGTCGGTGAAGGATCTGCTGCGCATGAGTCGCGGGACAAAGGACATGTTCGAAGGCGTGCAAAAGCAGTTGCTGCGAAGACTGCTGACCGACGCTGCCTTAAAGCAGCGCGTGGAGCGTTTGAGCAGCATCGACGGTGTGGGCGAGATCACCGCTCTGACCTGGGCGCTGGAGGTCGGCGACCCGCATCGTTTTGCCTCCATTGCCGATGCGGTGAGCTATTGCGGTTTGACGGCGGCGCTTCACTCCTCTGCGGGCAAGCAGCAGCGTGGGCCAATATCCAAACAGCGCAACGCCTGGCTACAGACCGCGCTGATCGAAGCGGCCAAGCTGGCGCCACGCTGGAATCCGCAGCTAGCTCAACTGCATGCCCAGCAATTAACGCGCGGACATGCCAATCGCGCCACCTTGCAGGTGGCGCGCAAGCTGGTCGCTTATCTGCTAGCCGTGGACAAGAGCGGCCAGCCTTTTCAGGTGCGTACACCGCCGCCAAAAACCATCCCAACGAGGAAAAAAGCCAGAAGACATCTTGCCTCGGCGGCTTAGTTGCCGGTAGTTGCTTAGTTTCGGGTTTGTTCTGTCAGCGATCCACCAGCCGGTCCTCACGTTTGTCGGGACTGTGCACGGGAGCTCACTCTCCCAATACACCCTATCGTCTGTTTTGAGGTCGGCTGGTTTACTCTCACTCAATCTTCGTGGACGAAGCTTCACCGTTCCCGCAAATGGATGTCTGGCCACGCTGCTACTGCGTTGGTTACGCGAAGGATCGAGGACAGTTCTGAACCGCATCCCGCAAATCGCTTGGGGAAAGCCTACTCCACCAAGTCAGAGGAAATCTCCGTTTTCCCTTGACAGTTACCTATCATGGATGTCCCTCATCGTCCAGTGCCGGGTAGGATGAGGTTTATGACGAGTCCCGTAGGGACGGCACAATGCCCGGCCTTCGTGGCCAGACGGAACTCAACTCGCGAGCGTTATCATGGTTACGTCCCGTCTGGTCACTACATCCTAGGATATCCTAGCCGCCTGCAAAACTGAATCGAGGACTGCCAGACCGAGCACAAACAGTGAGCTACTTCTTTCAGAGCGGAACCGTAGGGCTTGTCTACCAAACCAAGGGCCAAGTTGAGACGCATGTAGAAGCGAATCATCCCAAGAGCGTCACGGACTTTCGGTATCATGCCTAGTTTGAGGGTAGAAGCCTTGAACGACCCACCTCTGATTGACTTGCTTTGACGATCGGTCGAGAACCTGAAAGAACAGATCGTCCTGGATATTCAGAAATGGCGCGAGTCTGGACAAATCGTGATTGCCCGCAAGCGGTTTATTTTGCGCCCAAACATCGGCCTTTACTATTCAGTTGACCCCGCCTTTATAAGTAGCGTGCCTTTGCAGTACGTCGAAGTTGAGCAGTGGAATGCAGAAAACCTAGATCGTTTTTACAGGGAAAAAATAAAGCAGTCCGCTGCCTATCAGCACCTAATTAGTGAGGCGGCTGACCCCCAATATTACCCTCACATCGAAGCGTTTGCCCGGCGGACAGCACGGGACTCTCTATCTTCAAACCCTGGCAATTACGAGCAGGATTGCGACTGGCTGCTCAGAGAGCTATGTGGCCTCAAACCGCACTATTGGGCTCGCTTGTGGTTGACCGGCATCCAGCTTCAGGGGGAACGAATTCAAGTCTCCGACCGGCTCTCTCTTCGCAAGCCTAGGTCTGAAGATATGCAGGAAATGGTTCCGGTGGAGCATTGAGCATGCGTCCGGGTCTGGACGCGAATTGTCATTTTCCTGCATCGCCGAGCTCGACGTTTATTCCGATCAGCCCATGCAGATACAAATTGAGGCTGACCGCCTTAAGACCGCTCTTTCTCTATTTGGGCTGGGCGCGGTGTCTTTTTCCCGGATCGACGTGTATCAAAAACCGTTTCATTTATTTTCAGCCGGTGGATCAAACGGACCAGCAACGTCAGCTCGTCTGGCCTACGATCTTACGCAGTCGGACATTCCCCAATTAGCACGTTTTGGAAGCTATTACACCAGTTGTCCCCACTCTTTACTCCCTGCCTAAGCCGGGGCCTAACCCCAGCTTCCCAAGACGGAAGCCAGACTTTCTGTCAACAGCATTTGATTTTTACGCAGATGCATTGCTTGCCAAACCGTTGGAAGGCGCAATTGCTTCAGCCGTGGCCTGCCTGGAAGCACTCTTGCTCAGCGATCTTTCCGAATCGGCGGAACTCTCGTTTCGCCTTATTCAACGCGCCGCTTTCTTGCTTGGACGCTTTGGGTGGTCTTCGTTAGAAGCGAGAACGTCGCTCAAAAAAGCATACGCCGTGCGAAGCAGTTATGTGCATGGCGCGGTACAGAAAAACATGAGTCAAGAACAACTGGTACACATGTTCCGCGTTACTGCGGAATATGCTCGTTTAGCCTGTTTACTGATGGTTCAAATAACGAAGATTCAAAAGAGAGAGAACGCCGCCTTTCTCGAGGCCCTGGGTAACGCAATGATAGATGACTGCGCGCGAACTCGATTCGATGATTGGTGCAGCACGGTCGAATTTGGGCGCAGGGTGATCGGACGAGATGCGGTGATAGCATGAGAGATGGAGGGACAGCGCACCTTATTGCAACAATTCTAGGTGATATGCATCGTCATCCCTTATCTCCCGAAGCGATTCGGCTGATGATTACCTGTCTGTCCCTTCAGCGCCGGTTCGCACCTTAAACTTCCATGGCGGAAACACACGATTCCCGTGCGTTTATCGTTCCGGTCCGCACGCTGCTGCTCCTGACCTCAGCGAGTCCGCTGCCACGGGCCTCTGCGCATGTCCGCTTAGCTCCAAGCATCACCCAACATAATTTCTGCACCATCCGGGCCGATCGGGCAAAGCCTGTCCCTGCTCGATCCATATGCGACCGTTATAATTCCGCGCACACGTGGGAAGTGAAATTCGGTAAGATGGCCATCAGGTCTCTGGCCATCATGTTCAAAATAATCCGAAAGTATTTCGTCTCCGCATCGTTCATTAGTATAGCGCTCGGATTTCTCGGCCTGTACTACACGCTTCGAGGCACCCGAACTCACCTGAGTATGGATATCGCTGCGGAGTCGAATGTGCTGGACGTGAGGCATCCCATCTCCGATTTGGCCATATACTTCCAGGGAACGGACATCGACGAAGAGAAAGCCAATCTGAAGATATTGACAATCCGGGTGATCAATGACGGTGAGGCCAGCATTCGTGAGGGAGATTTTGACAGCCGGATACCGTTCGGATTGGAGATAGGTGGGGGGCGCATAATACGGGCGCAAGTGACTGGGAGTAATTCGCGCTACCTTACTGACAACATACATCTGCGCGTAGAGGACCAGAGCCGGATGTGCTCGATAAGGTGATCTTTGACAAAGGAGATTTCGTCGCAGTCGAAGTGCTGGTTCTGCACCCTAAGAATCCGTTCCAAGCCTAAGGCCACTCGGCAAAATTGCTGGATTGAGCGAAATGGCGGTGACAAATTCCTTTCAGGAGCGCGATCAAGCGAGTTTCATTAGTCAGGTATTCGGTGGTCCGGCTGGGTTCAAATATCTCGTACGATCGCATACGCTTTTATCGCTCTGGTTTCCATAATCGCTATCGTCGTGGCGATTTTTGGCCTGAGCTCAATTCCTGAGAATTGGCGAAAGAGAAAGCGGCGAAGAACAGCCGCTCGATTGCCTGTTATGGATTCAGAAGATGCAGAGAAGAAGCGCAAAGTGATTGAAACTATTTTTGTCGAGGAGGGGCTCTCCGGGTCTTATACGCGCCCAGAATCATTTGAAAGACAAAGAGGAGTTGCAGAAGGAACTCAAGGCGCGCAAGGAATTTTACGCCGGAAACGACATGCTTCCGGCTGAGGCTCACGTACACTCTGCCCTCATGGCAATGGAAACCCGGGTTCCTAGCAGTCTTGTTCCCTTACTTTCAGCGAAACTCATTGGCATGGAAGGCGATCAATTGCATATTGATCACGATGTTGCAGCACTGATTGATCGTTTCCTCGTCCAGTTAAGCGGAGAAGATCGTAATCCGGTCGAGCCGGAGAGATTTGCGACAGACGAAATAACCACCAAACTCTAGGTTATCCGCGCCCCTGGTGATTACTTCGTATCCGCAGCTAGAGCAGAGTACTTGAACTCTAGAGGCTGTGTCGTTGCCATGGCTAGCATTTCTCGTGATGTCACGCCTGGACGCTCTAATTCTTTGCGCGAGAAATCATATCCGAGGCATCAGCAGAACGTGGTCAGCCTACATTGCGCCACTTTGCTCGATGCCCAGAACATAAGCGTATTTGCCTGGCAGCGAAGGCGGCAGGGTCACTTTGATGTCTTGAGGAGATAGGGGTCCACTACAGTAATTTCGTCCCGGAACTCCCGGATAACCGGGGACGTTCACCACGTTTACGGCACCGGCATTATCCGAAACGAGGTGAACTCCCCAATTCCCCCGAGGGAAAAGAACCGTCCCTCAGCGGCTGAACTCGCTGCGGAAAAAGCCACATCCCTGAAGGGTAAGCGGTTCAACGAGTGATTATTCCGTCTGATTATTCCGTCTGATTATTCCGTCTGTTTGAATGCATAGGTGCCGTAAGAGGTTGCGGACAAATGAAGAAGGGTTCTCCTCGAGATTACGATGCTGAGACCGGCTGTTTAGAGCAGTCGGCTCAGAAATCTCAATTAGGAGAACCCCATGAATGTTATCCACTATATCGGGTTGGACGTACACAAGAAAACCATCAGTTATTGCATAAAGACGGCAGCCGGCCAAATTGTTCAGGAAGGAAAGCTGGAGGCTTCGCGGTCAGTGCTTCGCAGGTGGGCGGAAAGCAGGCGGGAGCCGTGGTGTGGCGCCATGGAAGCCACATTGTTCAGTTCCTGGATCTACGACACCCTGAAACCCTATGCGCAGCAGTTGGCGATGGGCCATCCGGCGAAGATGAAGGCCATCAGCGCAGGCAAGAAGAAGAGCGACTCGATCGATGCCCGGACCATCGCCGATCTGCTCCGCTGCGACCTGTTACCCACCTGTTACGTGCTGCCTCCAAAGATGCGCGATCTCAGACGGCTGCTGCGCTATCGCAACCTGGTGGTCCAGCAGTCTGTGCGCATGCAAAACAAAATGGCTGGTTTGCTGATGGAAAGCGGTACTGCCTTCCACAAAGACAAGCTGCATGGGAAGAAATACTTCTCCAACCTGATGAAGAGTCTGGAAGAGGTACCGGAGTCCGTCAAAGATCTGCTCAGAATGAGTCGCAGCTCGATGGAGATGTTCGAGTCGACGCAGAAGCAAATCATCAAGAGATTGCTAGCAGATCAGGCCTTACAGCAGCGCGTCGAGCGGTTGATGAGCATCCGCGGGGTGGGTGCTATCACCGCGTTGACCTGGGCGTTGGAGGTAGCCGACCCACATCGCCTCCCCTCTATCGCGGATGCGGTCAGTTACTGTGGCTTAACGGCTGCCTTCCGATCCTCGGCCGGCAAACAGCAACGAGGGCCCATCTCCAAACAACGCAACGCCTGGCTACAGACGGTGTTGATCGAAGCAGCCAAATTAGCCCCGCGATGGAATCCTCAACTGGCAGCACTCCACGCCAGGCAACTGGAGCTCGGCCATGCCAATCGGGCTACGCTGCAAGTGGCCCGGAAGCTGGTTGCTTATCTGCTGGCTGTGGACAAGAACGGTCAACCCTTCCAGGTTATGACTCCGCCGCCGGCACTCGAAAACGCCCCAAAAACAAAAAGAAGGAAGCGGGTCTCAACCGCCAAAGCCGCTTAGCGGCAGACATAATGCCGGTTCGATCTGTCGGCGATCCACCGGCCGGTCCTTGCGTTTTTGGGGACTGTGCACAGGAGCCCCGGCTCCCTATACACCCTTCCGTCTGTTTCAAGGTCGGCCGGTTTACTCTAATTCAATCTTCGTGGACGGCGCCTAGTCAGCGTTGTTCCCGCAAATGGATGTCTGGCCACGCTGCCCACGCGTTGGTCTTGCTAAGGGATCGAGGACAGTTCACAACGCAAAAGCTATACCCGTCGGGAGAAACCCTTCCGCCAAGTCAAGGGAAATCTCCGTTTTCCCTTGACTGCTACCTATCATGGATGTCCCTTCAATGGCAATACGGCGATTGAGAAGGGCGACTCTCCGAGAAGCCGGTTACGACTCCTTACCCCCGGTGAAATCATCTTCGCAACCAGGTAAGGAGAAACAGACTATAATGTAAGGAGGATGGAATGATGGCGCCGACGACCCGAAAAAACACGACTACTGTGGAAGCGACGGTGACTTCCAAAGGCCAGGTCACGTTGCCCAAGGAGCTGCGTAAGCGCCTTGGAGTCCAACGTGGAAGCCGTATTCGGTTCAGCATACCCGCCACTGGTTCTATCAAGATCGAGCCTGTGTTGTACGATCTCGAGGATCTCTGGAGAATGGCCGATCAGGGTGGCAAGCCCAGCAACGTCATGACGTTTGAGGAGATGAATGCAGCTAAGGCCAGGAGTCAGTGGTAGTGCTGGCAGCTGACACCAATGTATGGGCTCGAGCCTATCTCAATGATGATGCGGCCCAAGCCCGGAGAGCTCGCTCTGCCCTTGCAGAGGCCCGTGCGGCGACGGGGGTCTTTGTTCCGCTTCTTGTCTTGGCGGAGCTGTCTTGGGTGCTTCGCAGCAAGTGGGAGAGAGAGCGAGTTCTCCATACAATCGAAGCCCTTCTTCAGACCCGTGGCGTGACGATCGAATCTCCATCCATTGCATGGAGAGCCCTGGAGGCTTCCCGCAAAAGCACGGCTGGATTTGCCGATCACCTTATTGCTGAAATTTCTTTCGAGTCGGGAGTTGGCGAGATTATTACGTTCGACAAAGCCTTTAGCCGCAGGCCCGGCGTCCGTCGCCTCAAGTAATTACAGAGGTTTTGGCGGTGGGGTACTTTTCGTCACCCCCCTTCCCACAAGGACAGCTCGGGCGTTGCGTCTCACTACCAGTATCATGGACGAATGGTCGAGGTTGGTCGAAACGACGAGTGCGGGTGTGGATCAGGTCAGAAATTCAAACACTGTTGCCTACGTTTGGAACAGGGTCGCCCAGATAGAATAGGCTGGATTCAGAGCTCTAAAACCCTACGCGACAAGAATGACGCGCTAATCGCCGGAGCTGTAGACATTTTTAGGCTGAATCGGCCCTGGGATGTTATCAAGCGTCAGGTCTCACCGACCTCTGTGAAGGAGTTCTACGAATTCGTGGCCACCCTCTGGCCACCCTCAACGGATCTTCCTAGCCTATTGCCTGAGCCCGGTTCCACGCTCCGCGCTTTGTATCTTGGTGAGTATGCTCCCGAGGTGATCATTCAGAACGTATGCCGCTTCGGGCTGTACGCTGACGAAATCTTCCTCATTAACCCGTTTGACAACCCAAACCTCGTGGCTGACGAGTACAACCCGGTAGTTCATCCCGAAGAGTGGATCGAGGAGACTCTCAGGATGCTGTATCAACTGAGGGCAATGGCTCCTTGGGTCCAGAGGGCTTCGTCACTTTCATTCCGAATCCGGGTGAGTTTGATCGCCCACTTTTCGTCAAGACATTCGAACTCGCAAAGGGGCGAACCAAGGACCAGCCAATTACGGATCGCGACATAGATGAATCGACGATCAAACAACAGACACTACGAAAGCTTCTTGCGCTTCCGCCTCATTACATCGCGAAAACGTACCGTGAAATGGAGCCGAACGCGACTGACGAACAAGTCGCCCGGCTCATCGAGCATGTCGAGGAGGAGCGCAGGCGCGATCCATTCTTGATGGAAGGAACCATGGACGAGTTGCCGCGCAATTCATGACCGCCCGTAGCGGCGCGAACCTGGAGATGGGTCTTTACATTTGCCAGTCGATAGGTGCGTTCCCGTACACGAATATCCGGTACCGGTGGAATGAGATTCTCGCCGCTAGGGGAGCAATTCGACCCGAGCATGGAGACATGGACACCTTTAACGAAGGCATTTCAGCAACTCGACTTCAAGTTTCTCGACATAGTCGACCTAGAATTTGCATTTGAGACTGAGGAGGGAGCAGAGACTGGGTGGATTTAGAAGCTACCTGAGGAAGGTCTGGAACGCCGTTGGAGGTTCTCCCGATCCAACGAAGGCTGAGAGCCTTGCCCGAGACTTCAGCGACGAACTCACTCAGTCGTACCAGGAAGCAAAGAAGGAGTGGTCGGAGATCGATATAGAGCTTATGAAATGGGTCGGCGGTGGCGGAATTGCGGCCGGGGTTGGTGGCGTTGCGGTATCGGCCCTTGCTACCGGCGGACTTTCGCTAGCACTTCCAGCAACTGGCTTTGCGATAAACGGCGTTTCTCAACTGGTCATCTCGACGATGAAGCGGCGCAACTTCCGGAAGGCGGTCCCCATGTCGGCATTCATAGACTTGGAGCGCAAGGGCAACTGATTACGGCGCCACGGAAACATGGCCTTCCCTTGCCTCTCTAATTTGCAAAGTGTCAGTCCCGTCTGGCCACGAATTACCAGTCCCGTCTGGCCACCAATTACCCTAACGCACCTTCTCAGGTTTGGCTGTGAGTATCGCGTCATAGCTGGTAATCTCTGCGCGATAAGTCCTCTTATCCGTCAAGAAGACTACTTTGTTTCCCGCTGCAAGAGAAGGTCCCAAGTGGAATCGATTCGCCAGGTGAGGAATAAATCCAGCCTTGCGGAGTACGAGCCCATACGTATCAATATATGTTTGATCCTCAATTTTAGGGAGCTTTTGAAGCGGTCCATCAATCGCTAGGAATATTCCGGGCTGACATTCAACGCCAGCCCAGCCCCTGCCTTCCGTCGGTTGTGAAGCGAGTACAAAGGGCACTCGCATCCACTCCAACTCTCGGAGTCCTACCCACTTTTGCGCCCACATCACTCATGAGCGCTTGAACATCGGTTGGTGTCTGCAACGAGCGCATATGCAGCGACGTAAGCGGCTGACCAACATCCCCAAGCGCAAGCCCATGCACGACGGCAGGTATCACCATCGCATCCGCTCTACACCCACCCAGCTTCGAAGTTAATCCACCGCCGGTCCAGCGAATCAGGGGAGAGCAATACTATGACTACCAGCCAGTCTTCTCAATCCATTGATAATTGTCTGAAACCAAACATCTCCTCCTCGTATGCTGTCGGCGTCTGAGGAAGCAAAGACGGGGGAAGATCGCTACCAAACGTTCGTCGCAAAATATCCTGCAATAGTAAAGCGGTCGCTCGTTCTTCCGTGACATGACTTATGAAGACGCCACTCTTTTTATTCATTTGTAATAATTGAAGGGACATCCATGATAGGGAGCAGTCAAGGGAAAACGGAGATTTCCCTTGACTTGGCGGAGGGTTTCTCCCGACGGGTATAGCTTTTGCGTTGTGAACTGTCCTCGATCCCTTAGCAAGACCAACGCGTGGGCAGCGTGGCCAGACATCCATTTGCGGGAACAACGCTGACTAGGCGCCGTCCACGAAGATTGAATTAGAGTAAACCGGCCGACCTTGAAACAGACGGAGAGGGTGTATAGGGAGCCGGGGCTCCTGTGCACAGTCCCCAAAATCGCAAGGACCGGCCGGTGGATCGCCGACAGATCGAACCGGCATTATGTCTGCCGCTAAGCGGCTTTGGCTGGTCTGAGACCCCGCTTCCTTCTTTTTGTTTTTGGGGCGTTTTCTGAGTGCCCCGGCGGCGGAGTCATAACCTGGAAGGGTTGACCGTTCTTGTCCACAGCCAGCAGATAAGCAACCAGCTTCCGGGCCACTTGCAAGCGTAGCCCGATTGGCATGGCCGAGCTCCAGTTGCCTGGCGTGGAATGCTGCCAGTTGAGGATTCAATCGCGGGGCTAATTTGGCTGCTTCGATCAACACCGTCTGTAGCCAGGCGTTGCGTTGTTTGGAGATGGGCCCTCGTTGCTGTTTGCCGGCCGAGGATCGGAAGGCAGCCGTTAAGCCACAGTAACTGACCGCATCCGCGATAGAGGGGAGGCGATGTGGGTCGGCTACCTCCAACGCCCAGGTCAACGCGGTGATAGCCACCCACCCCGCGGATGCTCATCAACCGCTCGACGCGCTGCTGTAAGGCCTGATCTGCTAGCATCCTTGATGATTTGCTTCTGCGTCGACTCGAACATCTCCATCGAAAACTCTGCGACCCATTCTGAGCACAATTTTTGATGCATTTTGTACCTTTTTCAGAACTTTCATCAGGTTGGAAGAACATTTTTTCCCAGACGGGCTCTGTCCTTTGGCGGAAGGCAGTACCGCTTTCCATCAGCAAACCAGCCATTTTGTTTTGCATGCGCACAGACTGCTGGACCACCAGGTTGCGATAGCGCAAGCAGCCGTCTGAGATCGCGCATCTTTGGAGGCAGCACGTAACAGGTCGGTAACAGGTCGCAACGGAGCAGATCCGCGATGGTCGGGCATCGATCGAGTCGCTTTTCTTTTTGCCCGCGCTGATGGCCTTCATCCTCGCCGGATGGCCCATCGCCAACTTTGCGCATAGGGCTTCAAGGTGTCGTAGATCCAGGCACTGAACAACGTGGCTTCCATGGCGCCATGCCAGGGCCTGCCGCCGCCCGGCCCACTTCGAAGCACTGATCGCGAAGCCTCCAACCGGCCCTCTCCACAATTTGGCCGGTTGCCGTCTTTACGCAATAGCTGATGGTTTTCTTGTGTACGTCCAACCCGATATAGTGGATAACATTCATGGGGTTCTCCTGATTGGAATTTTTGAGCAGACTGCTCTATACAGCCGGTCTCAGCATCGTAATCTCGAGGAGAACCCTTTTTCATTGGGCCACAACTTCTTACGGCACCTATGCATTCAAACAGACGGAGTAACCACCGACGAAGGGCGTGACAGACGGGACGATCACCAGTCATTTATGACGACAAGGAGTAATCGTCCAGTCTCTTACCCTCTTTCTGGGATCTTACTTTTCCGATAACTTCATCCGGTTGGGTCGATTCATACTGGCCCACTGGCTCAGTCAGAAGCTGCACCACCAAAACGCAGCTTGCGCGCCTTGAGAGCCGCCTTAATCGCAGTTGTCGCTTCGTCCCCCTCCATTATTGTTCTCTTTTATTGTTGCTTTAAAATTAGCCCAACCAGCCTGGGACAGCACGTTATTTAAACCATTGAAGGTTACAAATGTTCGCGAAAGAGGGCAGGAGTATCCTTGTATACCTAAACCGATTGGGTTAATATTTGGTATGGGTTCGATCAGCTTTGAGGGTGTTCGATTCGCGGCCTACTCAAACGATCATGATCCGATGCACGTCCACGGGTTCTATGCGGAGGTCGAGGCGATCGTTGAACTTCGGCTGGATGGAACCGTCTTACTGGCCGGCCGGAAGGATGCGGTGAGACCTCGCAATGGGAGCAAGGCCGATGTGCGTCACGTGCTCGCCGTTGCCAGCAAACACTTCGATGAGTTGATAGCTCTCCTGGAGAAATAATCATGACTCAAGCGCGAATGATCACCACTGACGCCGAGATAGATGCGGCGATTGAACGGGCAAAACTGCTCGACGGAGAACCGCTGGCCAAGACGGCCGCGTATATCCCGAGCCTCAAAGTACTCATGGTGGGACTGACCAACGGTCGACGACTGGTGCTTCCCATTGAGGATTTGCAGGGCCTGGAGAACGCTACAGCGAAGCAGCTTCAGAACATCGAGATACTCGGTCGGGGCACCGGCATCAATTTCCCCGATATCGACGCGGGTTTCTATGTGCCTTCGCTCATCGAAGGCGTATATGGCAATCGTCGCTGGATGTCAGAGCTGGGCAAGCGGGGCGGCAGCGCCAGGACCGAGGCCAAGCAAATCGCTTCACGGGCGAATGGTGCGAAGGGTGGTAGGCCAAGGAAAGTGGTGGACACCAGGAAAGTAGCCGCTGCGGCTGCAACCAAGCCCAGGAAAGTGGCCAACATACCGACACCCGGGAACGTAGCCAACGTCGCGGCGGCCAAGCGCGGTGGTCGTGTAACTGGCCGCAGAGGGTAACCGGCATTTCCGCGGGGGCCTTTCCACGACAGGCTGAAGTGGACCCCATCCCAACATCGGCCCTTTTCGGAGACGCGTGGGGGACGAAACGTTTTTTTCTCCCTAACGATGTCGTCTCCCTATGTAGTGTTCTATACTGGGGTCCTTGAAATCTCGAAGTCGTTTCCCGGGATTTCCAAGGAGCTATTTATGAAGCTAGGACTAGAGCTGAATCGGAAGACGCTTTGGGTGTACGTGCTCGCAATCCTCTTTGCAGGCAGCCTCCACGCACAGGACATCACCGGCAACTGGCAGGGAACAATCACGCCGCCACAAGGCACACCGCTTCGCATGGTTCTGCAAGTCATTACCGATGACAGCGGAGCATTCAAGGCAAAGATCTACAGCATCGATCAGGGCTCTGACGGGAATTGGGTCGACTCCATTACCGTGCACGACTCCACCGTGCAATTTGTGGTCGGCATGCTCCAGCTCTCCTACGAAGGCAAGCTCAGCCCCGACGGCAAAACCATCACTGGCACATGGACACAAGGCTCGCGGGTTCCGCTTAACTTCCGAAAGGCCACCAAAGCGACCGCGTGGCCTGCCCGACGACCCTCACCGCACACCGTGCAGTTCGTCACCGTCGAGCCCGGCGTCAAGCTCGAAGTCCTCGACTGGGGTGGCACCGGACGCCCTCTCGTCTTCCTCGCCGGTCTGGGCAACACCGCGCACGTCTTCGACCAGTTTGCGCCCAAATTTACCGGCAAATACCACGTGTACGGCATTACCCGCCGCGGCTTTGGCGAGTCCAGCGATCCCACTCCTAACAGCGACAATTATTCGTCCGACCGTCTCGGCGACGATGTCCTTGCCGTCATCGCCGCCCTGAATCTGGACAAGCCGGTCCTTGTCGGACACTCGATCGCTGGCGAAGAGCTGAGTTCTATCGGCAGCCGCCATCCCGAGAAGGTCAGCGGCCTCATCTACCTCGAGGCCGGTTTTCCCACTCCTTTTACGATCGCGTCCACGGCGACCTGCAACTGGACATGATCGATGTCCGCAACAAGATCGAGCAGCTTCTCCCGCGGAGGCGACCCATCCGGCCCGATGCAAGCAACAGAAGCCCTGCTGGCCAGCCTCCCCCGGCTCGAAAAGGAACTTCAGAATCAGTTGAAGCTGCAACAAGCCATCTCGCCGCCCACGAGGATCCCTCGCTGCCAGAAGACCCGCACCCCACTACCGCAAGCGCTTTCGCCGCTATCGTCAGCGGCGAGCATAAATACACCCAGATCAAGGTACCCTGCCTTGCATTCTTCGCTGTGCCGCACGACCTAAACTCAGACGCCTCTTCCCCAGGGACCCCGCTCGCCACGCCGCCGTTGTAGCAGCCGACCTCGAGAGGCAAACCAAACTGGCGAATGCCTTCGAAGCAGGTGTTCCCTCAGCTAAGTCATCCGTCTGCCCAACGCCGATCACTACGTCTTCCGTTCCAACGAAGCCGAGGTCTTCCGCGCCATGAACGACTTCCTCGACAAGCTGCCTCAACCCTGACATGTAGATAAGGGGATATGATGTGCGCCTGCAATAGGCACGGAAGAAATCCGATTTGCGATGATACCCGTGTTGTAAAGCTGCAGATGGTATTGAACGGACAGACTGGAGCGAAATTACCACCAGGAAGATAAGGGGACGGGAAGATAAGGGGACGGACGGAAGTACCCCCGAAGCAAATGCTCGCATCGTGAGGCTCGCAATGGCGCTACAGACGGGACGTTTCCTTGCTTGTCATGATTGTGATGGCACAGATAGAGTCCCTGTCCGTCCCGCAGTTCCGCCGCCGCATCGCTTCGCCCCCTAATTCGAGTGCCAGATCACCTTGCCGCCACGGATCGTATATCTGACCTTGGTGAACGCCTCCGGGTTCCCCGACGCCGGATCCTCTGACAGAATCGTCAGATCACCGCGCATTCCGGGCATCACCCTGCCTTCGCGCTGCGATAGATGAAACAGCTCCGCCGGAGCCGTCGTCAACATGGCTAGCACGTCGCGAAATCCAAACCCAGCCTGCATCAGCTGACGAAATTCCTCGCTCTGGTCGTAATCCGTGAGAAACCCGGTGTCGGTGCCATAAACCAGCCTTCCCCCAAGCTGGTGAAACTGGTAGTCGAGCCCGCGAATGTTCGCGATATTGTCGTCGCGCGAGAACAGCTTGAGTGTCGGAATGATCGTCATGTGTTGCGCAATCATGCGCCGCAGCATTGCCTCATCGATTCCACTGGTAGCCTCCGGCGTATGCGCCAGAACGTCCACCCCAGCGTCAATGGCCACTTTCGTGCCCTCGAGGTTTGAGGAATGCGAAAAGACTAGCTGCCCATGTCGATGTGCCTCATCGACCGCGGCACGCGCGATCGCCACTTGCATCGGAGTGATGTGGCCGGGGCTTACAATCGAACCGGTGAAGAGCTTTACGATGTCGCATCCGGCCGCTCGGTTTCTATCGACAATGGTCACCGCGTCTGCAGCCGTTTCAGGCTGTGCCATCTTTGCTTTCAATTCTGGCGGAAGCTCCGCTAAGTAGTACGGCAACGCATGCGCGGGAAAGATAGGGATGCCCGCGGTAAAGATGCGCGGTCCCAGGACTTCGCCGCTGTCCACGCGCCGCCGCAGTGCAATCGTATTCTCCCCGTCCGAGCCAGTATCTACCACTGTCGTAAAGCCCGAGTGCGTGAGCATCTCGCCGATCTGGCGTGCCAATTTATCTGCGGGTTGGTTCGCGGCGTCGTTCCACTGCGGCTCCATGAAATGGACATGCGCATTCCAGAAACCGGCAAGCACCACGCAGGTTTGGCAGGAAATCGTCTCCATGCCCTTAGGGATGCGCAGATGCTCCCCAACTCCCGCGATCACTCCATGACGGATCACGATTGTTACGTCCTTCCGCGCCGGCGCATCTGGCGCAGCATAGACAGTGGCGCGCGTGATCGCTAGATCCTGTGCTCGACCAATAGCAACCGCACCGGTCAGGAATAGCGCAAGGACAATAGCTCTGATACACAAGACCCTGATCATCAACATTCCCGTTTATACGAAGTTTCGTGGACAGAAGTTTCGTGGAAGGTAACCCGGGGACCCCGTTTACCTGCAATCACGCACAAACGCGGAAACGTTCTGTCTGGTCCCCAAGTTCCGAGTTCTCCCCCTAGCGAAACAGCAGCGGCGCGAACTGGACCAGGTTATCCCGCCACACGTTGAAATGGTGCGCGCCCGGCGTCTCCACCGCGGTGACGGTAAGCCCCTTGGCCTTCAGATAGGCGATCAACTTGCGGTTCGCGGTCACGAGGCCGTCATCCACGCCGCACGCGATCCACAGCAGGCGCAGCTTCGCCGCATCCACGCCCGCCAACTGCGTCGCCGGGTCCAACAGATGCACTGCGGAGCTAAAGCCGCCAACGTAAGCGAACTGCGCGGGGTGGGTGAGCCCAATGGTAAGGCTCTCCAACCCGCCCATCGACAGGCCCGCGATCGCGCGATCTTCACGCCGGGCTGACACCCGGTACTCCGCCTCCACCCGCGGCATAATCTCTGCCAGCAGCGCCTGCGAAAACAAGCTGGTGTTGTGATCCACCAACAGGCGATCCCGCCACACCACGCCGAACTTGCCTAGAAAGCGCAGGTCCCCGTAGCCCAGTGGCATCACCACCACCATCGGCCGAATTTTATGCTGGGCCAACAGATTATCCAGGATGTTGTCGGCCTGCAGCCCAGACGTCCACTCATGAGCGTCCCCGCCCCAGCCGTGCAGCAAGTACAGTACCGGTATTTCGTCTCCGCGCGCGCATCGTACCCTGGCGGAAGATTGGGGCCGAAGATTGGGGCCGAAGATTGGGGCCAGACGAAACGGCCGAAGATTGGGGCCAGACGAAACAACTACCCACACCCGGCAGCGGAAACTTCTCGGGGTTATCTGGTCCGAGGCCGAAATAATCTCGAAATTTGCGCGCCCTGATAGGCGATTATTTCGTCTGTCCGGCATCTCCAGCCGTGCAGCAAGTACAGTACCGGGTATTTCGTCTCCGCGCGCTCATCGTACCCTGGCGGGGTGTAAACGATCTAGTCGTCCTGCTTTGCCGGCAGTCCCTCGACGACCTTCGTGGTGGAGTGGTCCAGGTGCAGCTCCCCGTGGGCCGCGATTGGCGGTCCGATCTGCAAACGCAGGTCACGCTTCGAACCAGTCAGCGCCGAGCGAGACCCGCGATTGCCAATCAGGATTGAACTTACTCAACGCTCTGGAATCCGGTTTCCATGGTCACTCTGGTTCCGGTGACATTGCCCTGCACGTGAGCGAGCAGATTGCCCGCCTCGTCCCACTGATCGATGGTGAATTTTCCCGAGGTTGCATTCCCTTTGGGATCGAGGGTTAGCCATTGCTGAATGCGGGCGGGGCCGACGAGGTTGGGCCTGTGGAGTCGTACGAGATTCCGAAGTGGTTCAACTGATAAGTCCGCGCGCCGGTTTTTATCCATTCACCGAGGCAAACGTCGCCGGTCAGGGGAGCACGCAGGCCGGAGACATTGATCTCCGTGCCGTCACTGTGCCACTGAGCGTAGCCAGCATCCACCTCGGTGCCGTCCGGGATTCCATCACTGCCTTCGGAGATCCAATGCTCTTTCCAGGTTCCGACTATGCTGGGTTCGTGCGGGGTGGCAGCCTCGTCGTCGATGATGAGAGCCGCCGGTACAAGCCGCGGCGAGGCGATCTGGGGCTGCCAACTGGCGCCGTGTGGCGCTGGACTATAGAGGCCGCAGCCGGCGTGGGCGTGGGGACCAAACATGGTTGCGAGTACCAGCGCGCTCAGCGCCGGCACAATTTTCCAATTTCCTGATCTCATGACTTCCTCCTCTGCCGGGGAATTGCCGGCTCGCACGAGATAAAACCCAAGTCGAGTTGGGGAACAATGCAGGAAGGTAAATTCAGAGGTGAAGAAAGCTGAAGGCGTAAGTCACTGAACCTGGGAGAGATTCCTCCGTCCAGGTTCTGACCGGTGCTATACTTCAGCCACGCTGAGGGGGGAGACAGTGCCCGTTGTCGTCTATCAATTCGGCGACTTCAGCCTCCATTGCGGCAAATTTGAGCTCTGCCGCAAGGACCGCAGGCTCAAGCTTGAGCGCAAGCCTCTCGAACTTCTCGTCCTCCTGGTCACCAAACACGGACAAGTTGTTACCCGGAATGAAATTGCCCAGTGCCTTTGGGAGCGGGAAGTCTTCGTCGATATCGAACACGGGATCAACACGGCAATTCGTAAAATTCGCCAGGTTCTTGATGACAGTTCGGACCTGCCGCGGTTTGTGCAGACAATCTCCGGCTCTGGTTACCGCTTCATCGCACCGGTTACGGCCGTTGAGCTCACCGAGCCAACGCAAGCTTCTGGGGATCCGGTCGACCTGCCTCCTGCTCCGCCGGAGATCTCTGCTACGCCCGTCCTCCCATCGTCTACCAAACCCGGTCACAGACTCTGGGTGGTCACCGCCCTATGTGCCTCCGTGCTCGCTATCATTTCTATACTCACCCTCGGCCCGCATCCGCTGGCTGCCCGCTTTCTCGATCGAGACACCCACGCTCCGATCGCCTCGCTCGCCGTTCTCCCCCTCGACAACCTCTCCGGCGATCCTAATGAGGAGTACTTCGCCGACGGCATGACCGACGAACTGACGACCATGCTCGCCAAGGATTCCACCCTCCGGATCGTCTCCCGCACCTCCGCCATGCAATTCAAGGAGGCGCACCGGTCGCTGCCGGAAATCGCCCGCGCCCTCAACGTTGACGCCATCCTCGAAGGCTCAATCTCGCGCTCCAGTAACCAGGTGCATATGACCCTGCAACTTATCCGCGGTGACACGGACAGTCATCTATGGGCCGAAAGCTACGATCGCAACACCAACGATGTTGCTGCGCTGCCCGACGATGCCGCCAGAGTCATCGCTGCTCGCTTGAACAGTGCAACGCCGCCGCACGCCAACGCCCGCTACATCAAACCGGAAGCTCACGACGCCTACTTGCGTGGCCACTACTCTTGGGTCGTCGGACGAAATGAAGATGCCGGCAGGTACTACCAGCGGGCCGTCGATATTCAGCCCGACTATGCCCTTGGTTGGACCGGGCTTGCCGATTATTACGCAATGGAGGCACTCCGCGGTGAAGTTGGATCCCCGCCAGGCGTTGCCGCAGGCGGAAGCCGCGGCCAGGAAGGCGGTCGAACTCGACGACAGTCTCCCACGAGCGCATGCAGATCTACGGAGGCATGATCTTTTTCAACCGTGGCGATGGCGTGCAGGCACTCAATGAGCTTACCCGGGCCACAGAATTGGATTCTCAGGATAGCGAGGATTTCCACCTGCACGCGAGGGTTCTCTGCGCACTGGGCCGCTATGACGAAGCCATCGCGGTGCAGAAACAGTCCACAGCGATCAATCCCTTCGAGCATCCGGGGGCGATGGCGGAGATATACATTTGCACCCGCCAATTTGATGCTGCGATCAGTGATGGCGAGATGCGCCTGAAAGACTTTCCTGTGGCTGCCGATATTCTCGAACAACTGGCTGATGGCTATCACTGGAGAGGCATGGACAAAGAGGCCGTTGAAATGCTCGCCCGCGAGTTTCAGCTCAAGGAGATCTTCCCCTGTCGGCCGCTATTCGCCGTGCATTCGAGACCGGCGGATACGCTGCTGTGGTTCGTTGCCAGTTGGCTGCGGTCGAAAAGAGGGCGCGAACCGGAAGAGTTTCTACCTTCGCGCTTGCAGACCTGCACGGGAGGCTCAGTGAGCACGATGAGACTCTTGCCTTGTTCGAGCAAGGTGTAAATGAACGCGATCCACTATTGCTGCTCCTGGCTCAATCGGACCCCGCTTTCGACTTTCTCCATGCCGACCCGCGCTATCGCTCCCTCATCCAGAAGATGGGCTTGCCACCGATGTACTGAGAAAGCCATCAGGAATAGCCACACCGCAAGTTTGGGTCCACTACCACCTATCCCCTGCTTCAGCGATAGTTCCTCATCGGGTCCATTCCGGTCAATTTCTTCACAGCTTCCCGTCCCCAAGTTCCAAGTTCTCCCGCTAGCGAAACAGCAGCGGCGCGAACTGGACCAGGTTATCCCGCCACACGTTGAAATGGTGCGCGCCCGGCGTCTCCACCGCGGTGACGGTAAGCCCCTTGGCCTTCAGATAGGCGATCAACTTGCGGTTCGCGGTCACGAGGCCATCATCCACGCCGCACGCGATCCACAGCAGGCGCAGCTTCGCCGCATCCACGCCCGCCAACTGCGTCGCCGGGTCCAACAGATGCACTGCGGAGCTAAAGCCGCCAACGTAAGCGAACTGCGCGGGGTGGGTGAGCCCAATGGTAAGGCTCTCCAACCCGCCCATCGACAGGCCCGCGATCGCGCGATCTTCACGCCGGGCCGACACCCGGTACTCCGCCTCCACCCGCGGCATAATCTCTGCCAGCAGCGCCTGCGAAAACAAGCTGGTGTTGTGATCCACCAGCAGGCGATCCCGCCACACCACGCCGAACTTGCCTAGAAAGCGCAGGTCCCCGTAGCCCAGTGGCATCACCACCACCATCGGCCGAATTTTATGCTGGGCCAACAGATTATCCAGGATGTTGTCGGCCTGCAGCCCAGACGTCCACTCATGAGCGTCCCCGCCCCAGCCGTGCAGCAAGTACAGTACCGGGTATTTCGTCTCCGCGTGCGCATCGTATCCTGGCGGGGTGTAAACGATGTAGTCGTCCTGCTGTGCCGGCAGTCCCTCGACGACCTTCGTGGTGTAGTGGTGCAGGTGCAGTTCCCCGTGGGCCACGGCTTGTATATCCCACATCTGCGGCCCATCGCCCGGCACCTCCAACTGATCCCAGATAAAGGAATAATTGGGCAGCATGTGCAGGTAATTGTTCGGGTCGAACTGGGCGTGGCCATCGACCTCAAATGTGTAACCGTAAATCTGCGGCGGCAGAGGAGGTGTGGTCACCGTCCACAGACCCGTGGCATCCTTTGTCATCGCGAGCGGCTTGGCGCTCGCATCGATGCTAAGTGCAACGCTGGTAGCCCCGGGAGACTGATAGCGGAAGGTGACGCTGCGATCCGGGTGGATCTCTGTCGTCGTGGAAGGGGCCGCTGCCTGCCCAACCAGGGGTCGGGGAAAGGCGGTGATGAGCACGGCGGCAGCCAGCAGAACAGGGCGCGGTGGCATCAACAAGGAGATTCACTCCGATTACATCGTGACTGCCAATCTATCACTCGGGAGAAGGTAAGGGGACGAGAAGATAAGGGGACCGGAAGATGTGTAATGACGCGCGGGACCCAGAAGAAAAGTATCCGATGAATTAAGTGCGCCAGGTTACACGACGCAACGCCTCCTTTTATGACGGAGTGCGTTTCGTCCGTCCCCGGCGGAGTCCTGAGCGCTACGCTGCCAGAGGAACCAGACCAGACTTCACGATCATCTTGTCATGCGTCAGAAGGCGAATGCCCTCAACAAGCGCGGTTGCTCCAATGATTCTGTCCTGCGGACCCTTGGGGAAGGATTTTGGGAACTGAACAGAACGAACCGCTATCTCTGGAGTAATAGGGAGAACCTGCACATAGGAAGCACATTTCTTCACAAACGAATCGACGCTCACATCGATATCGATTCGCTTGTTCACTGCCAGCCATGCAATTTCCCAAAGGCTGATCGCAGAAAGAACAAGCGGCCCAGACTTGCGGGCCGCCAGGATTGCCTTCTTTGCTTTTGGTGAAAGATTTTCAGGAGCGATCAGAAGCCAGACGAGAATAGGAGTATCAAGAAGGATCATTCCGCTTCCCAATCGCTGGCCGGAACCGTGTTCTCAATATCACCCTTAATTCTGGCGATGCCGGCCAGGGCCCCGAAGATCTCATCCTCGCCTTCGTTTGCAGGAACCAGTTTCACCACAGGTTTGCCATGCTTGGTAATTACGACGGGGCGGCCACTTTGCGATACCTGATCCATCACGGCAAGGCATTGAGCTTTGAACTGCGCTGCGGCCATTTTCTGCATGACAATGCCCCTATCAATATGACCAGAATAATATGACCTCTTTTCCGCTGTCGAGTTTACGTGACACAGCGGTATCGAAGGGACAATATCTGGATAGGACAGGGACGAGAATTCCGCCGGCAGTGACATCAAGTAATCCTGACGCAAACCCAGCGGCAATAGCCCGCCATCACGCCTCTAAGCATGAGAAAGCCGCGCATCAGCTCTTCATCGTCTTGTTACCGGGCAACATCGAATTGATAACTGCCAGATCGGGCTTCAGGGACATCCCCTGTTCTTACGAGACCTGCGCGGCTTACCGAGAAACTCTGCGAATATCCAACATGCTCCTATCGCAGGCAGGTTGTAGACAGCGGCTCCCCATGTTGGCTGATCGTGCAGGCGGATGAAAATAGGAGGCATCTCCACAAGAACATCGAACAGCAACAGCATCAAGGCAAGCAGCCTGAGTGCCAGAACATCCCTGATTCCTGAGCAAATGGCCAGGCCCGCGAGAAGGAAGGCGACTCCGGTCAGCCCCGCCCAAAAATATCCAAACCCCATCCACCGCGGAACGATGGTCGCGAAGACGCGAATGCCGATCAGGTGAAATAAGCCGAAGAGGATCGGAGGCAATCCCAGCATCCAACGTGCGGCGATAGGCACTCTCGTTTGCAACAGGGAATCCGGTGAGGTGGTGGACACGTAGAGGAGTGCTGCCGCAGCGACGAGCATCAATTGCTGAGCGAGCCCGAAAGAAACGCCGAGTATGACATCGATGCGCCAGCCCAGCGTGTGAATTCCGCCATAGTACCGGGTTAGCCAAAGTGCCGCAAAAATCGAGTAGAGGATGGCGGCTGCGGCGGCGCCGATCTTTTCGCTGCGCGGCCACAACATCGCAAGACCGGCTGCGATCAGCCAAATGCCCGCGATGTAAGCCAGCATGTGTTGGCCAGCACCATTGGTGACCAGGGCTTTGATGGGTTGATGAGAGGCATCGAACTCACCCCACGCGATATTGAGAATGCCGGTGAGCACGGTGCCCAAACCATAGAACCAAACGCCAATTTTCATCTGTCGATCTCCCACGAGTCGCAATCAAAACGCAACGCCTACGCTTGCGTTTGTCGATATCAGAACTGATACTAGGCCAGGAGTGGTACATCGAACAGAGCCATTTTCCTCCATTTTTATTGGACCATTAAAATGCCCGAACGCCACTGGTTCGATCGAGCTGACTCTCAAAAGCCGGCCGCGTCATCAGACCCTGACTAACAGGTTTGTATGGCGCCGCGCTCTGCCATTCTGGATGGCCGGCTCGCGCCTGGCGCCCGCCTGCCGGCCTCCATACATCCTGGACTGCACCAAAAAGTGAGACACGCGATCCTGCAGATCCCGAGGATCCGCGACGAGGATCCGCGACAGACGAAATAACCACCAAACTCTAGGCTCATCGACTTGGGAGTTATCCGTCTCGCATCCCCCGTCCGGCATCTGGCCGAGTATGTTTGCTTTCCGTACAGATCACTGTGCAAAGCTGAACTCCCGGGTCGGGTAACGCGGAAGTTGCTGACGCGGTGTTCAATCCGAATCAGCGGAAAGTCACCACCCGCCCGCCGCGCCGCCCCCGTCGACGGTGCAGACGCTTGACGGGGAATTGGAGAATTCACAAGATTCCCTCGATATAAGCGGTGGGTGCAGAACCCCGGTAGTGGCAACTTTGGGCCGGAGCCGTCGCAAACTCTCGATCACGCTTCTGGCGGGCGTTGGAGCGGAATTGCTTCGTTCGCTAGACGAACAGAGACAGCGAGCGAGCCCGGATCGCACCAGTCGATGCGATCGTGGGCGCGGATGATTCCTCCAACGACGATTCTACAGTTGAGCCCCGAACGGTTCAGCAGCGCCTTGAACACCTTTTTGGCGATTAGATTTTCGAGATAAAGGCACGGCACGTTAAGCCGCCCGCCATACAACACGCAGTCGCCGATACGAAAGTATTGCCCCACAAGATGGCTGAGCGGCACATTGCGCGTCGTCAAGTTTCGCCTATGCTCGTGGGGTGCAAGCTCGACGCCGCGGTCGCGAGCAAGCGCTTCCAGCACCTCGGCTTCAATCAGCGTCGCCTGACGATCGATGTGGTGGTTCTTCGAGTAGGTCCCCAGCCTCATCGCGTAACGGTCGCCCTCTAGCCCGATGCCGGCGACCAAGCGCACCTCGGAGAGCCCGACCATCGGTGCCGACGCTTTCGGTGCGACGTGGATGTTCAGCAACTCACCTTGCCAATGCATGCGGTAATCATCGCACTGGTGAATAGCCCCGCACAATTCCTAATGCAGCAGTGCCGGCCGGTCATCGAGCCGTCCAATTCTAACCTCCAGGTATTGGAAAAATCTGCTCGGAGATGCGGGACGAAACAACCACGGGACGGACGGAAGTACCCCCGAAGCAAATGCTCGCATCGTGAGGCTCGCAATGGCTCTACAGACGGGGCGTTTCCTCGCTTGTCATGATTGTTATGGCACAGATAGAGTCCCGTCCGTCCCGCAGTTCAGCCGCAGCATCGCTTCGGCGCCTAATTCGTGTGCAAGATCACCTTGCCGCCGCGGTGAACATGGGTTTATTCGTCCCTTCAAGGCCAAAAACGCTTGGGACCCTCCCCACAGCACGAGCAAAATTTCCCATCCTCAAGTTCGCCAAAAAAATAACCGAAGTCCGCCTAACTCGCATCTATACAGGTAGCAAATCAAATACCGCCAAGGGCAGAGCCTGACGGACGTCGTTGCGAGAATAGCGCAGCTCGACGATCGTGCCGTGACGGCATCCCTTGAATCATGGGGACCGCTATGCGAAGAAGTCGCCCCAATCCCCAGCAACGGGTCACCGCGATGGAAACAAGCCCTAAGAGTCCGACCCTCGTAGATGCTCGCCGGCAGCGGGCATCTACGGCTCTCCTAAGCAGCTTATGGGGGCGGGAAAAATAAAATTTGACCACCTTCGTTAAACAAAGGACTTAGCCGCCATCTCGAGAGAAACCAAGACGGGAAGATCACATTCCTGAAACCAAACTGCAACCCAGGGCCGCCGGTCCCTGGCACGTCCTTAGGGGCGGACCAATCGATCTTTCTCATCCCAAATGGGTCTGCCTTCGGTCCTATTGCAGGCCGCTTTCGGACCTAACCCGGGGACGGTCACCTCGTTTCGCGAATTACTTGCAGACGGAACGTTCAACTGTGCCGGCTATTTGCGGGACGGGTATTTGCGCGGGATCGGGACGCGGATAACCCCCATCGCGAAAAGTTTGTGAACTAGACGGGACACCGCCCGCACGATCGCATTGGCATGGATCCGCGAATTTTAAGTCTTGCGCGAAAGCGACTCTGCTAAGCCAACAATACGGTCATGAAATGGGCTTTTCTTATCCCGCCGAATCTTCTTGACGAGACGTTCATCGGCAGTGACAAATCGGCAGCCGTTCTCAACCGCCAAAGCCAAATACAGGCGATCGTAAGCCGGACGTTCCAACGCAATCGAGAGCCGTGTTGCGGACTCCATCAGCGCCCGAGTCGGGACCAACTCAATCTCCGCGCTCTGAAGCAGGCGAGCCGCGATAAGCGCCTCGTCCTTGCTGAGCTCCTTCCTCTGGACCTTCTTCCATAGGATGTTGGCGCATTCAGCGACGATCAGGTCGGGAGCCATCAGTCTCGCCTTCTTTCGCAATGCCAGCGCCAGGCCCGTGCCGTCCTCCTCAACCACCCATTTGATGGCGATACTGGCGTCGATGACCAGCGTGTTCAACGCTCCGTTCGCCCTTCGCGCTGAAGAACCTCAGAAGGCGTTTGACGTCGCCCTCTGGTCAGCTTACGAAGATCGGCTGCCAGCCGATCGAAGGATGGTTCAACCTCGGTCGCCAGAGACTGACGAAGGATCTCGCGATGCTCGGCTTCGGTGGAGCGCCCATGGCGCGCAGCCCGGCGCTTCAGACGGGCAATGAGATCGTCATCAAGATTGCGCACATGCAGATTTCCGGCCATCTGCGCCGTATGCTGAACCACCGGATGATGTTGTAACTGAGGCAACCCAAGTAGCTTCCATGGATGTCTTTTCTAGAGTAGACAAAAAAGGACCAGCTAGTAGCATTTTCGCTATAAACTTCCTTACCTATCTTGGAGCCTCTATGACGATTCGAACTTTATGTCCTTGCCGTATTCCGTCACTTATCTGGGCCGCCATGCTGCTGGCACTTGTTTGCGGAATGGCCTCTCCTGGCTTTGCCGCGCCAGCCGATAGCGGATTGCTGGCGCCGACTCCACCTATGGGTTGGAATGATTGGGCGCACTATAAGTGCGGATTTACCGCTCAGACAGTCCTCGATAATGCCAAGGCGCTGGTAAAGACCGGTCTGTCCGCTCGTGGCTACAACACGGTGACTATCGATGATTGCTGGATGCTGAAAGATCGTGACGCCAGCGGCAATCTTCAGGTCGATCCCGTCCGTTTTCCCCAGGGAATGAAACCCATCGCGGACGCAGTCCACGGAATGGGGCTCAAGTTCGGTATCTACGAAGACGCGGGCTATGAAACCTGCGGAAAGTTCGCTGGCAGCGGCGAAGCAAAAGACGGAGGCAAGGATCACTTCCTTCAGGACGCAAAGTTGTTCGAGTCCTGGGGAGTCGACTACCTGAAGCTGGATGGCTGCAACCTATACGCTCCCAACGGCAATGAGGCCGCTTACCGCAAAGCCTACGCAGCCCAGAGCGCAGCGCTGAAGGAAGTGAAGCGTCCCATAGTCTTCTCTGAATCTGCCCCTGCATACTTTCAGGGAACACCGGACTGGTACACCGTATTGACCTGGGTCCGAGATTACGGCCAACTCTGGCGCGAGGGTTCAGACGTAGCGACCTTCAGGCACAAAAGACCCTGATAGAAGCCGCTTCCATAGTGTGCTCTGGAATTATTCCTATAACCTTCCATTGGGGCGCTTCCAAAAGCCTGGCAATTGGAATGACGCCGACTTCATCATTGGTGGCGACCACGGCATGACCCTCCCGGAAACCCGGAGCCAGATCGCCTTGTGGTCCATGATGTCCGCGCCGCTCATCCTCAGCTCGAACCTCGATGACCTCAGCCCTCAGTCCATCGAAGTGCTCCGCAATAAAGCCATCATCGCAGTGGATCAGGATGCAGAAGGTAAAATGGCCACCCTGGTACGCCGTACTCATCAAATGGATATTCTGTTCAAGCCGCTGGCAAGTGGCGATTACGCCATCGCCGTGTTGAACCGGGACGAGAACCCCATCAGCGTCGATCTTCATCCCTCTGATTTCGGCTTTGCCAGCAAGTGCCGCCTGAATACGGAAGATCTCTGGACCGGGCATCGCTCCGCGGCATCGACCTTGCAGACCAGCATTGCGTCGCACGATACCGGAATCTGGAAGGTGCATCCGGCATCTTCCTGCGGCACCCCAACGCGCACCGGCGCGATTGTCACGATCGTCGATAGTGGCAGGGGAAGGGACCGGAATTTCGACTCGTACACCCGTTGTCTCACTGCTCCGGGAAGCGTTCAGAGCTGCTCCGGAACTCCGTCAGAGAGCTGGACCTTTACCAGCAACGGAGCCCTCCGGTCGGGAGATCGTTGCCTTGCCGTTGCGGATGGCAAGCCCGTGATGCAGGCATGCTCCTCAGGTGCAGATCAGCACTGGGAATACACCCTGCAAGGCAATCTTATTGGGTCCAACCAGCAATGCCTCAGCAGCACTGGCGATCCGTCGTCCGAAACCCAGGGCTTGAGTATGGATGCCTGCGGACACAACCTGCCCTCCCAGATATGGTCACTGCCGAACTAGAGCAATTTAGGTAATGGTGTAGACCGAAAAAGCGTAGTGTCTACGCAGTTCTCTATCGGGCATTCAAGGGACAGACCGGAGTAATAATCACCCCGTCTTCCGTCCAGTCAACGACTTCGGATTACTCAGTTCCTTCGTAAGGCCGCGCCATCAGACCCTGACCAACTGGTTATATGGCGAACTGCGCTCTGCCATTCTTGGGTAGATAAGGGACAGCCGCGGGAGGGCCGAAGAATACCCCATTCTCTTGGAGTTCGTCCACGTTTTAATATGGGATCACGTTTTATCCCTTCAGCGTCAAGCCCGACTCCGAATAGGGTCGGTTTCGGCAGCTCCTTTCCTTCATAAGGGTGCCGGTTGTTTCAAGTCAAGGATGGGACAAGCCGCCTAATATCGATTCGTTAACTCATGCTGCCGGTCGGAGAACTAGATCGCTAATTGAGATGTGCAAAGGTGCGTAATGCTGAACAAAGCCGTCTCTGGCCACCAACACCATTACACACTCCTATACGCCCCTGTACATCGCAATCCTGGGCCTCACACTCCAGCCGGCAGCCTAATAAGGAATTGTTCTTCTCATGAAGAACACTAATCGTGCAACCTGATCCAGCAACCGATTGGACACCAGAAAGAGGTGCGTTGCGGTGCTATAATTGGTGTAAAAGGGGAAAATATGAGAGCATCAGTAACACTCGATGACGACCTGCTGAAGACTGCGCACGAGTACACGGGGATGACGGAGAGGGCGGAACTGCTTCGCGAAGCTCTGAAGTCGATCATTGCGCGGGAGGCCGGACGCAGGCTTCTGGCTCTTGCCGGGACTGCTCCGAATATCAAAGATGTGCGCAGGCGGCGAGTGGATGAACCATGATCCTCGTCGACACTTCCATCTGGGTTGAAATGTTCCGGAGGGGAAGATTCAAAACAGAGCTGGCAACGTTAATCGGGAATGACCAGCTCTGCACCCATCCGTTCGTGCTCGCGGAATTAGCCTGCGGCTATCTCCCAGACCGGGAGGGAGCACTCCTTGAACTCGACAAACTCATCGCGCTACCAACCATAAGCACGGCGGACGTGCGATACATGATCGAAACTCGGGGCTTGTTTTCCAAAGGCATCGGCTTCATCGATGCCCAACTCATTGCCTCGTGCGTCGCCACGCACGGCACGCAGATCTGGACCGTCGATCGGCCTCTCGGCAGAGTTGCGGAATCACTCGGCCTTCGCGCAACCTTCTCGTAAAATCCTTGGACCTAACCCGGGGACGGTCACCTCGTTTCGGGACGCGTGGGGGACGAAAAGTATCCGACGAACTAACCGCGCCAGATTACGCTGCCAGAGGCACCAGACCAGACTTCACGATCATCTTGTCATGCGTCAGAAGGCGAATGCCCTTAACAATCACGGTTACTCCGATGATTCTGTCTTGCGGATCGTTTGGGTAGGATTTTGGGAACTCTTTACGTGTACGCCTTCTCTCCGCCGACCTGCGAATCCCAATACGTCGTAGGATCGGTGAAGAACTCACCCGGCCTGCAGAGGTTGCGCATTGCTTCTTCATTGACTTTGATGCCCATGCCCGGCCCCGTCGGAACGGGGATGTAACCCTTAACCACCAGGTCCCCTTTGTCGCATAAGTCTTTGTGCCAGGCTGGCTGCGGCTGGTGCCATTCCATGGCCAGGAAGTTTTCGCAGGCGGCTATCGCGTGCGCGCCGGCCGCGTAGCCGATCGGCGTAGCGTTGCTGTGGACCATCATCCCCACCGAATACTTGGCCGCCATGTCGGAGGTCTTCTTCAATTCCAGGCAACCGCCGATCACAAGATGATCCGGGTGGATGTAATCGACTGCACGCGCCTGGCAAAGCGGCTCGAGCGATTCCACCAGGTAGGCATCTTCGCCGGTCAAGGTGGACACCTTGATCGAATCGGTGATGAGCTTCCACTCCTCTACCCGGAACCACGGGACCATGTCCTCCAAAGTCGAGGGAGTAACCCTCTCCAGCGCATTCGCCAGCTTGATGCAACTTTTCACGGTGAGGTGCCCGAAATGGTCGTGACCCATGGGAGTGTCACCAGCGTCGCCCATGGCTTCCTTAATTGCAGCGACGTGGTCCGCTACGAGTTCACATCCCTTGTCGCTGATCTCTAATCCCTCATAGTAGTTCTCGGGGGGGACACCCCCCGGCTCCCCGTAATAATCATTCGGAGCATAGATCGTGCCCGGCTTGCCTCGGAGGATGGGAGCTACGGGCAGGTCGTATTTGAGCATCGTAAACCCCGAGGCGACTCTCTCCTTATAATCGGCGGCGATGTCTGCGATGGAGTTCGACTTCGGGTCACCCTCGCTATACATGCGGATCTTGTCGCGGAACTTCCCACCAAGCATCTGGTAGATCGGTACGCCATAAGCGTGGCCGGCCAGATCCCACAACGCGTTCTCAATCGCGTTAACGCCGCTCCCCTGGCGGTTATATCCGCCATGCATCTTGATCTTGCGGAAGATTCTGTCGACGTTGCAGGGATTCTCGCCGAGTAGCCGGGCCTTATGCATCAGAACGTAGTTCGGCTGGGGGCCGTCCCCGATCGTCTGGCCGTAACCCGAAATTCCCTGATTGGTATCGATCCGCACGACGATCGTGCCGCCAGAGGCCGCTCCCGCTCCGGGAGTTGCGGGAGGTATCTCTCGTCTAGGTGGCCCGCTACGCATGGGCCCGCCGAGGCCCAGGCCGGGGCCACCCGCGCTGCTCGGGCCGCCATTGCCCTCCTGGACCGGCTTGCCTCCCGGCCCTCGCAGAACGGCGATGCGCATGTCCGTGATCTTCAAGTCCGACGCAATCGAATTCCGGTTGACATTCTGGGGATACGCTTCCAGGTCGGCCCAGAGGCCAAGCCCCGCGGCTGCCACGCCCCCCTTCAGAAACGAACGCCGTCCAATTGTGCTTCCTTTTGTAGCCATTACTCTCCCCTTCACGACCAAGACTGACTCGCGTTTAGAACCGGTCCAGTGTATCCGAACTTATGTCTACGAGCTAAATTTCGAAGCAGGTGCTCGCCCGCCCGGAGGAACCACCGAAACGCTTTTCGCCGCGGTATGCATTTATCTCATCATTGGATTTTCATTCGCACGCCTCTATGCCATCATTGCCGGCATCCGGCCCCATGCCTTTTATCTCGCTCCGGCCATCTATCCGCGTGGTGTTCCTGAGGTTTTCGATTTTATTTTTTAGAGCTTTGGAAGCATGACGACGGCCGGCGCGGTTGGCATTGAAGCCGCTTCGCCGCGGATCCGCTCGCTGTCCATGCTCGAATCCATTCTGGCGGTGTTGTATCTCGCGGTAATGATTTCAAAGCTGGTGGGTGCCTACCGGCCAAGGCGCGGCTCCGTGGAATCCTCTCGATAGACCGGCTCGCCCTGTGTTTACTGAGTCTCTAACCATCCTGCACCGCCATATTTCCGCGGATGGTAAAACATTCGTTTGGTAAACTCTCTTCGCGTGTTCCCATTTTCGTGCAAACTACGGTGTGCTAGCTTGTCTAGTTCCGCACACGGCTCTCTTCTGAATGGCTGCACGTAGACGACTGCGCTCACCATGGACCTGGGTAATTTCGCTCGCCATGGGCCTTGGGCTAGCCACGAGCGGCGGAATCGCGTCGAGCGCACAAACAGCCCCACTGCCGCCTGGTGATCGAACAACAACACGGGAGTCGGTCATCCATGGAACGGTGAAAATTGGGACATTGCCCCTTCAGAGTGTGCGTGTGATCGCAAGCGACGCCCGCACCGGAAAACAAATTACCACCACTACTGACGGCAACGGCGCTTATTCCCTCACTCTCCCGCGCGGTGAGCGTTTCCTCATTCGAGCAGAACGATTTGGCTATGCCCCTTCCAGCACAGAAGTTTTGCTGAACGTCGGCACGAAACAAGTGGATTTCTCTCTCAAAAGTGGGGGAGACAGCCTTTCATCGCTGTGGGAGGCCGCGCTCTTACCCCCGGTAACGGCCAGCAGCGTTAGCCTGCGACCCGCGTTCTCCACAATCGGGGCCAGTTCCGGAGCACAGGTCCCCTCCTTTCCCGGCGACCCCAACTTCTCCGGTGATTCCTTCACCGTCGACGGGCAGCCTTCGATCGTGAATCCCTTCTTTCAAATGGATGACCTGATGCGCCAGTCCTTCGAAGACGGGCACCAGCTTCAAGCAACCTCCGTTGGATCGGACGAGGACGTCCGTACTGTAGGACCGGTAACTTCCAGCAGTCCTAACCAGATTCATGGCCTGGCTTTCTGGAACGGCGGCAATTCCGTACTGAATGCCAACCCCTTTCTATTGGCAGGGCAGCCCAGTCCCAATCCCAGCTACGACAGTAACGGTTACGGACTTGTGATCACAGGCCATCCGTTTCTTCCTGGCATAACCCGGCCCAGCAATAAAGACTCCGTCTCTTTCTCTTTCGCTGGTCAAATCGCGTCCACTCTGGTCAATGACTACGCTACCGTGCCGGCTGATTTGGAGCGTACAGGCAACTTCTCCCAACTCCGGGGGCCCACCGGTGCACTGGTTCCCATTTATCCGCCAGGTCGCTCTGCACCTTACCCCAATAACACCATCGACCAGCCGCTGGATCCCGTAGCGTTGGCCCTGCTCGAATACCTGCCCCTGGCCAACCTGGACAGCACGGGCTTGAATTATCGTCTGATCACACCCCAGGGAACACACACCAACACCATAGGCGCTGGTTATACCCATAGCTTCGCTGCATCACCTGCCGCATCTTCTGGCAACAGTCAAAGTCTCACTGTGAACTTCAACCTCAACCGCGTCGCCAACGACGTCATTAACGTCTTTCCTGCCTTCGGCGGCAAGCGGGTAGTTCAAGGATATGCGCTCACTGCGGCGTACGCGGTCAACACAACCCATCTGTACAGCAACTTCAGCGTCACTTCAAACCGCAACAACGCGGACTTGCGCAATCACTACACCAATGTCGAAGATGTCGCCACCGAAGCCGGTGTTCTTCTGGACACGACATCCAACCGCCGCCTCAACACAAATCCACGTAACTATGGCCTCCCCAACCTGATTCTCAACAATTTCACCAGTCTCAGCCAGACGCAGCCAAACTATCAACTCACGCAGGCAATCGGCATCTCGACATCCTCCTCCTGGGAGCACGGCGCGCACATCGTTCGCTTTGGCGGGGATATCCGCCGCATCGAATTCAATCTGTTTGGCGGCACGAACGCTACCGGGACCTTCATATTTACCGGGGTGTACACCCAACAGCCCGGAGTAGCCGCGACAAATCCGGTCGCGGTCACCGGCTCGTCGTTTGCCGATTTCCTGCTCGGGCTTCCCCACGAAACCAACATCGAGTCTGCGCGCCAAAAAGCCTACATGCGTCAGAACAATTGGGACTGCTTCATCCGCGACGATTGGAAGGCGCTGCCCCACCTCACCTTGCTCGCAGGGCTGCGCTATGACTACTTCTCGCCCTATGCGGAGAAAGACGACCGCCTTTCGACGCTCGACTACAATTCCGGCTTTACCCGGGTCGCTCCCGTTCGGCCAAACGAGATCGGCCGCGTCTCCGGCGTGAAATATCCCCGCACCCTCGTCTCTCCGGACCGCGATAACTTCTCTCCCCATGTGGGCCTCGCCTGGCAGGCATCTCGCAGTACTGTGATTCGGTCCGCCTACGGTATCAACTACACCGTCGGCATCTATGGCAGCTTCACCCAGGACCTGGCCTACCAGCCGCCCTTTGCGCACGTCGAGGTGAATCTGAATCTCCCCCCCAATCTGACCTTCTTTCCGCTCAGCGGAGGCTTTGGTAACAGCGCCGATCATGGAAACTATTCCATCAGCCGGAATTACCGGCTCCCTTATACGCAGGTCTGGTATCTGGAAGTGCAGCAGGCGCTCCCCCACGACATCGTGATGAACGTGGGCTACAGCGGAGCTAAGGGCACACGGCTCGACGTGATCAGCGCCCCCGGGTTCTACAACAACTTGCCCTTTGCCAGTGCGTTTTTCAACTTCGAGGATTCCACTGCTTTCTCGAACTTCAACGCGCTCATTGTGCGCGCCAACAAGCGCCTGTTGCATGGTCTCGCTCTGCAAGTCACGTATGCCTACTCCCATTCGATTGACGATGCTTCTTCGATCAACGCGGGCGCCCCCGTGGTGGCGCAGAACTGGCAAAACCTGCGCGCCGAGGAAGGGAATTCCAGCTTCGACATACGCCATCAGGTCGCTGGCAGCTTTTTCTATCAGCTGCCCTTTGGCCGCAATGAGCTCTATATGAGCAATAGCGGCTGGGCGTCCAGCCTTCTTGGCAGCTGGACAGTGGCCGGCTATGTTCTATGTGCCACCGGCGTGCCTCTAACGCCCATGATCGCGGCTTCTGCGACTGAGGTGGAGCGGGGTACCCATGGTTCCGTGCGCCCGGACCGGGTTCCCGGCGTTTCCATCCGCGCAGGCGGCGGCCACCTGCACCACTGGTTCAATACCGCTGCCTTCTCTACCGGTTTTGCCCCCGGCCAGTTATACGGCACGGCTGCACGAAATTCGATCCCCGGCCCTGGCGTAGATAATTTGAACTTGTCGCTGTCACGAATCATTGCTCTGCCCGAGGGGAAGACCCTGGAGCTCCGCATCACCGCGAACAACGCCCTCAACGTCGTGCAATATGCGGGCGTGAACACCCAGTTTGATTCCACCTCGAACGGCCAGGTAGACGCCTTCCAGCCCATGCGCCAGATCACCTTCCTGGCGCGCTTCCAGTTCTAACGATCCTCAATCGGTCGTCATGATTATCGGCTCATCCCATTTCTTGGCAAGTTCCCCCAGAATTGGCCAGGCCCGAAATTATTGGCCGGACGAAATGTTTCCCTGAGCCGCGAGAGAATATCGTGGGTTACGTTACGTCTGGTCACTATCCCCGCAACCAATCTCAATTTCCCCCCACAAACCCCACCCTCTGGACGGGTGCCCCATGTCCCCGAATTTTCCTGTTGGGTGCAATGGGTTCCGCAGACCTTCATGCACCTTTCTTCAAAGAAAGGCGCACACGTTGACGTGTCTATTGCAGCTTGCAGGAAATTCGGGGTGTTTGCACCGGCAAAGCCAGGGCACTACATGGGTTGAAAAAGCCGGGGCGAAGCCCCGTCCGATGAGAGACCGCTACACGCGCAAAGACTCTGGTGCCACCAGTCCCCCGAGGGACTCAAAAGAACAGTGGAAGTATCAATTACGCAAACCCGTACCGGCCCTGAATGTACCAAGGACAAGGCGTCTCGAAACTGGACAAGAAACCCATCGGCCCAACAAAAGGAATCTTTTGGGTCATTACCCAATCCCAGCCGCTGCTTTATATTTGAACTCCATATTCTGAAAAACTGCTGCGGAGCTGAAGATGAACCGCTGTTCTGCCCTGTACCGGTCCTGCCTGTATCTTTCTGCCTTTACTTTGATCGGTTGCGGATCCTCCGCCAAGTTTGCACCGCCCGGGGCAGACAACAGCTCGAACACGGTGACCCCCATCCATCATGTGGTGATTGTGATCGGCGAAAACCGCAGTTTCGACAATCTTTTCGCCACCTATCAACCGCCGGCCCACGGCCAGACCGTATTCAATTTGCTGTCGGAAGGCATTGTCAATCGAGACGGCAGCCCCGGACCCAACTTTCAGCAGGCCGCGCAGCAGCAAGCATTAGACACTCCCGCGGACGAATTCATGCTCAGCCCCCCGCAGACCGGCTCCTTTGCCACCCTGCCCCAGCCCAGCATGGGCCTGAACCTGCTGTTACTGCCGTACAGCCTCGAATACGGAATACTGTCGGAGCCTGGCCTTGCACAGGAAGACCAGCACCTGTTGCATCAGGGAGGATTCCTCGGCCGCTTCTCCCCCGATCCGCGTTTAAGCGCGGCAACGAACAATGGGCCTTACAACATAACCAGTTTCAGTTACGACTTCAATCTTTTGAACTACCAACCTGGCTATCGCAAGCTGAACACCAAAGACAACACCGGCGATCCAATGCATCGCTTCTATCAGAATTGGCAACAGTCGGACTGCAGTGTAGCGCACGCAACAAAAAACAACCCCAGCGGCTGCCTGCACGATCTCTATGCCTGGGTTGCCGTCACCGTAGGCTGGGGCACAGTAGACACTCCGCCGCCTGCAAACTTTGACCAGGACACCACCTTCCAGGGTGGAACCGCGATGGGCTTTTACAATATGGCGAACGGCGATCTGCCGTACATGAAGTCCCTCGCGGATCAATACGCCCTGAGCGATAACTACCATCAGTTCATGTTTGGCGGCACGGGTCCAAACTCCATTACCACGGGCACGGCCGCGCCGCTCATCTACTCCGACGCAAATGGCAATCCGGCAACTCCGCCCGCGGATCAGGTAGAAAATCCCAACGCCTACAACGACAAGGGCTACTATCCAACCAACAACAACTGGTATTGGAACGATGGCTTTTGGATCGCCAACACCGGGAATGCCAGCAATGGCTCTTATTCCAACTGCGCAGACACAACGCAGCCGGGTGTTGCCGCCATTATGAATTACCTGAATTCGCTGCCGTATAAGCCCTTCAATGGCGGTAACTGCCAGCCGCTCCCGGGCAGTAACAGCACGGCCAGCTACTACTATCTTCTCAACAACCAGCTGCCGTCGTATTCGCGCAATGGTGGGGGACAGTCACCCGAGGATCTCAGCCACACGGTGGGTCCATCCTCTGTGCCCACCATCGGCGACGCCTTGTCGGCCAGCCACATTACCTGGCATTACTACGGCGATGGATTCAGCAGCGAGCTTCTCTACGGCCACTACTGCGACATTTGCAACCCATTCCAGTACTCCAAGTCCATCATGACCACCGACCTCAAGAACAACATCGTCGACCTCAACTCATTTTTCACCGATGTGAAGAACAACACGCTCCCGGCCGTGTCCTACGTCAAGCCGGACGACATCGTCGACGGCCACCCGGGCACATCGACCCCCGCGATGTTTGAAGCATTCGTAAAGAATATTGTGCAGACCGTGAAGGCCAACCCCGACGTGTGGGATTCGACCGCGATTCTGATTACCACCGATGAATCCGGCGGCCTTTACGATTCCGGCTACATCCAGCCGATCGACTTTTTCGGGGATGGGCCCCGGATCATGCTTCTGGTCGTATCCAAATATGCCAAGACCGGCTCTGTCGACCACACCTACACCGATCATGCATCTCTCCTCAAATTCATCGAATACAATTGGAGTCTCCAACCCTTGTCCGCGACCAGCCGCGATAACCTGCCAAATCCCGCGCCCGGACCCACTCCGTACATACCGGGCAACAGCCCGGCAGTTGGAGATCTGACGACCCTATTTAACTTTTGAAAGGCTCCGAACAGTTCTCCGTCCGCTGCTTGAGCTTCAACAACATCGTCGGAAAGAAAGGTAAGGTAGGTTACTGTTCGAGACATTTGATGCACGAGTATCGGGGCTGTCCGTCAGTCTTCCGCAGGGGCGGTAAGCCGGAATGTATACACCGTTTCCGCCGGAAGTTCCGCGGGGTGCTTTCCAGTTGCAGCCGCAAAGCCTGTGCCCGCGCCACCACCCAGCAGTCCGCCGATCAACGCCCCTTTCCCGCCACCGGCAAGCCCCCCTATGATGGCTCCCAGCCCGGCTCCGCCGCCGATCTTTTCGGCGTTGCTTCTCGTGTGACCTTTCCCTTCGTCGCGGATTGCTGTGCTGTGCAGACGATAGCGGTGACCGTCAATATCGATGGAGTCGAGGCGAACCGTCACGTAGCCTGGCTTGCTAAAGCGCCCGCTCGTTCGGACATAGGTCACGATCGCTCTTACCGGCGTTCCCGCTTTGGCCAGAACGTTTCCGTGGACCACAAGATCGCCGGCCAGGTTGGCGGCCACAACATCGCCGACCTGGGCGCTCTGGGAGCTGACTGTCGAATCAAGCCGTACCAGCAGTCGGGTGTCCTTCGGGATGGTTTGCGCGACAGCGGTTGACACAAAAAGTATCGCAAGACAGAAAACAACAGCACGCAGATATCTCATCGGCAGAGCGTCTCCCTTCGTGGACCTGCGCTCGGCGCACATCATGTTAGATGCAAGCTGGCCGAAAACAGGTAACCGGGCTTAACAGGCCAGCTGACACAATTCCAAGACCGGCAAAGGCGGGACAGGCAAAGGCGGGGCAGACGGAACAACCACCATCGCGTCAGCATTCGGTAGGATTCCGAATTCGGTGTGGGGAAGGCAGCACAGACCGGAAATCACCCTAATGAAATCGTATCTGTCACCAAGACTGTTCGAGGCAACTTCGCTAGGGTCACGCATTCGGCAATGAGCCTGTCATCACGCTGCGGAGATTTCTCGAACGTCTGGCTACACTCTAATCGCGCAGCATCTCAAACGGCGTCAGCCGTGGTGACTCGCGCCAACGCGTTGCCCCTCTAACTTCCCCTACGGCGCCACCACTTCATACGCGATGATCTTCCACTGCTGGTTCTCTTTTCCCCACAGCAACGTCAGCGCCGCCGGGTGATCCCCCGGCGCGCGCAACGTAAACAGAGTCGCATAGTAATTTCCATATACCTTCTGCTGGGCCGGCCCGTCAGCCGGTGCATAAGGGTTCTTCGACGACCTCTTGTCGCACAGAAACGAACCCACCAGGTAGTCCGGCACCGCGACCAGCGTGTAAGCGTGTTCTCCCGCGTGCTCGACGACCTGCAGATCCTCGTGCTCCGGGCGCACTGGTTCCAGCGCGTCATGCAGGTGTGGCACCTTGCCCAGATCCTTGTTTACGGTACTCAGCGCCTTGCGAATGTAGGCCGAGTATTCCTCCGTCGTCGCCGGCGGCTTCTCCCCCTCCGCCAGGTAAAAATTTACGCAGTCATGGCAACGTGGTGAAAGATACGTGGCCGCGCGGTCAAAGTTGTCGTCCACCAGCCACGTGTGCAGAAAGTCATGCGAAGCCTCCAGCAATGCGGGATCGGCCGTGACGCGCGCTTTCGCCGGCGGCGTCGCCGCCAACCGTTTGCGTCGCCGGGTATCGGGAATCACACCCGGCTTGGCCTCCTCCGCCTCCATCTCCCATGCCACCACTTTCCAGTACTTGCCTTCCTTGGTCCACAGCAGCGTGATCGCGTCGCTCTTGCCGCTGAGCGCTTTGAGCCGGAAAACAGCGGCAAAGTAGCGTCCATACTTTGCAGTTGTCCCCGACACCCGCGAGGAGTCGAAATCGTCAAAAGCCTTGGCCGGATCGCACTCAAAGTCCGCAGCCACTCCGTTGGGCACCTGGTATAGCGAAAACATCGCCTGAAAGGGCTGCTTCATGGGCTTGATGTCTCGTTCATCCAGGCTCGAAGGCTGCACGGCAGCCTGCAAACTTGTGACCGTGCCCACCGCGCGGCTGGTGGCAGCCAGGCCACGCGCGGCCACATAGGGAGCCACCCCCGCGTTGATCTCGTTGCCCGACTGCGGGCCATATTCTTCCAGACAGGCGAACGAGCGCGCCGAAAGGTAGGACGCTGACAACTCCGGCTTCCGTTCCACTAGCCACGACAGCAGAAAATCCTGCACCGCATCTTCGAGTTTTCCCTCGGCCTTCCGCGGTATAGGCGGGACATCGCCGGGCAGCAAATCGGCGTTTGGGTCGTCCACAACACCCGGCAGTCCGAACAAACTGCGCCACCAGTCCGGCAACCCCTGCCAGCGTTGCAAGTGGATCTGCGTGTTGTTTCCTGCCCGTACATCCGAATTCGCCGATGTCAGGTGACCGTTGAACAGCCCCGTAGGGAAGCCGGACGAGCGGTAGTCGACGTCGATGTCGGCGTGCCTGCCGTCTTTTGCCATCGAGAATTGTATCGAAGGCGTGCCATCCTGCCGGTAGTTCAGCGGAAAGCCATGGTGATAGATCGTGTTGTCCCGGTCGCGGAAGAACTCGCTCGAGTCCTTCAGCTTCTGCAGGGCGTCCGGCTTCAGTAGCACGTACATGCGAAACTGCTGATCGCCGCGCGCACGTGGCACCTTGCCGTTGATGGTCTCGATCGCCTGTACCAAATCCAGCGCTGTTCCCTCCGGCTTCCCCAACTTGTCCGTCAGATTCGTGGTCATCAGCGCGTGCGTCACCGCCTCGTACGTAGTGCGCGTCGAAAGCGAGAACTGGTTGTACTCGGTGGGCTCCGAGTGGTCATTGGTCAAGCGGTTATATTCCGCATACCACTCATCGATGAGCTGCTTTTGCGCCGGTTTCAGCTCTTCATACTTCCCGTGGAACTGCGGCTGCGTGACGGCGGCCTGCTCCTGTCCGGCGAGCACCCCCACCGGCAGAAGCAGCAGCACCAGCATGCCAATGTAACCGCCCACTTTTGTTCCTCCCGAGCGCACGATTCACTATAGCCCGGACGTCCCATCCACCGGAGCAGAAATACGGCGCTCCGTGTCCGGATTGCCTGTCCCGCCGAGTAGTGCCTTCACACTAGATCGGGGACAAACATTGCCGTAGTCCGTTGCGGGTATTGACCAACCCCATTTGAGAATTCGGCGTCCCGGTGCCGTAAAAATGGTCATAAGTGCAGCGAAAATAAGACCAAGACCGGCTGACATCTTCGCTCTCCAGGTATGCTCCTGAGAAACCCGGCGGCAAAGGGAACCTTTCATGTCAACCCGGAACCCGTGGCTTTGAGGGATATAGCCTTGAAGGCAGCATCTTCAGTAACCAATGAGATGCTTTCGGCCAGTGGCTAACAATGAGAAACTGGCGTACATGGACCATTTCTTTGTCATAGCCTTCTACTGCATTCTTGCCTTTGTAGTGGGTCTGTTTAGCTGGTCTTTTCTGCCCGGCTACATGCGAGAGAAAGGCAAGAACCTTGCCACAAAGGAAGATATACAGGAGCTCGCCAGGCAAACGAGGATACTCACCCAAACGACAAAAGAGATCGAAGCAAGAATTTCCATCGGCGTATGGTCAAAACAACAACGCTGGGATCTTCAAAAGACAGCGCTTTTAGACAGCTTGAAAGACCTTGCTACCGCCGAAACGTTTCTGGTGCGCTTGGTACAGACATTCGTGGATACGAAAGATTGGCCGCAGGGGTGGGAGACGCGACGCAAAGAAGCGAACGAAAAATATGCTGAGAGACTCAACAATTTCTGGCGAACGCAATTAGCAATCGAAATCGTGTGTGGCAGCGAGATTGGCAGTCATTTTCAGGAGATCGATACTATACTCGATCGCGTGCGCAAGAGCCTCAAACAAGGCGAGTTCGATAATATTTGGAATACGCAGTATCCTGAGCTTCTGGCGGCCAAGAGGCAATTGAAAGAGACAGTTCGTAGAAGGTTAGGACTTGATGTGGAGACCGGGGAGGAACTTGTTCCAGGCTCAGGTTTCACCCTTCAATCCGGTGAATCTTCGCTAGCTCCAAGCTCTGATTTGCAAGGCCGTGCAATTGGTACACGATAAGCGAGTGTCGAAGCGGCATTTCGGGGCCGGTCCACAAGTGCGGCCCGTTTCGTGAACAGACGGATCTGACACTTTTAGAAGCTGTTGTCGACGAAACTTCCGTGAAAGTGGCAGCTCCGCAGTGGGCCCGATACTAGGCGGAAGCTGCGATTCCAGTAGCGCGAAATGTTACGGAATGGACTGGCGTGTTGCGGAGAGGCTCTAAAGGAAACGCGCGAGCTACCAATTCCCCCAAAAAGACAAAACGATCGAAGCCCAAGCTGTTGAAGGATCGTCCTGCGTTTTACGGTTGCACTGCATGCTTCTTGAACAGATGCCGTGAGATATCTGGCCAGAACTCGATAAACTCCGCACCGATCGCACCTTCTGCCGTCACGGTAATAGCCCCATCCAATGTCTGTCCAAGACCCCGGTCGGCCGCGGGGTAATAGGCATTGGAAATCCCACCAGAAATAAAGTTACCCAACACATTCGCGTAGCTTGGGCCCCACTTGCCGTTGTCGCGCAGGCACCAGACAGTCGTCGACGCCGAGTACAGAAAACGGCGTTTAAACGAACCGTGGCCCATACGGAAGTAACGCGGGTCCTCCTTGAACAGCACAGGCAGGATCGCATTACCCCAAAGTGTTCCGTCTGCCGTATCGAGGTAGGACGCGCCGAACCGTTTGAAGTATCCCTGGGCGCCCTGCCCAAAGCCGGGATTGGTATTCCGCGCCTGGCTAAGTCCGGCGACAAACGCGTCTGCGACGAATACGAAGGGATCGACAGTACTCTTGTAGGCCAGATGGAATTTCTGTCGAGGCGAGAGCTTCGCCATCCCGTCTGTACTCTCGACCGTATTGAAGTTCGGGACCACCCCTAGAATGCGCTGGTGCTCTTCCTTCTTCAGCATGTCTGCAGTCGTTTCCGTCGGCGTCCTAGAGGCCTGGGGAGCATTTGCCGGGCTGTTGTTCGACGTGGGCGACGGTGGTGGATCAGCATCGCTGTGCTGCACGACCGGAGCATCCGGAAGGGCGAGGTTCTCTAAGCTGGCTATCGCCTGTGCCCATCCATCCGCGGGCAGCATCAGGGTAATCGAAAATGCAACCCCTCGTAGTACACGCACCACCGATGGAAAGCGGAGTGCCTCTTCATTCCTATGTGCCCATAATAATCGTGTACTGGCTGGTGGCTGATTACGACCATCCCCCACCCTTGGTGTCCGAAGATACTGCCACCGGGAAATGCAGAGCTGACACGCGAAAAGTGGATTAAGATAAGCAGCCCTTACGATTTGGTACAGGTCGCCCGCAGGTATAAGCCAAATGCAAATTTTGCGGCGACACTTTACAAAAAACGTAAGAGACATGCATCTCCAATCCCGGCATCAACCAGACGAGCGTCGCGCAATCCACTTGGCAGGCATGGAGAGAAAGGGAAGCTGACGTCTGCGCTCGTCTTCAAGGGTATGGACGAGAGGCGCCACGAATAGTTGCAGGCAAAAGCCACTCCCCACCGAAAGCTATCGAAGGATATTTAAGAGGCTATCTTTGAATCGTTACCATGCTATCGTCCAGATGCTATTTGGCGCCGCGCAAGGTAGGAGCAAGTGCGGGTTCCTGCGTTCCCGGCCCCCAAGTTCGCCGAGAGAATTAACCGAAGTCACCCTAACTCGCATCTATATGAACAGCAAATCAATGATCGGTAGCGTGGAGCGTAACGGACCTTGTTCGCTGCGAGCCCCCCAAGATCGCCCTATCCTGTAGATGGCCGTCAGCAGCCGGCAAGTATGGGTCCCCTAAGTATCTTACGGGGGCGGGAAAAAATAAAATTTGAGCACCTTCGTTAAACAAAGGACTTAGCCGCCACCTCGAGAGAAACCAGGACGGGAACACCGCGTTCCTGAAACCAAACCGCAACCCAGGGCCGTCGCCCTAGGCACGCCCCAAAGGTGCACATCAATCGACCTTTCTCATCTCAAAACGCGAGAGTCACCGCATACGTTGCACCCTGGACGGGTGTCCCACGTTCGCGACTTCCGCGTACATGGGTTGAAGACGATCGGGCGAAGCCCGCCCTTATTTTTTTCCTCGCAACAACCGGCGGGTGCCCCACATCTCGCTCGTATTTCGCGAGATGTGGGGCACCCGCGGCTCTATACCAGCGACTCCGTCTCTCTACCAGCACACGATGGGGAGCGGGATTGCGGAAGCTGGACAATGCTCTATTCAACTACGCTGCCGGCACTTCTTTTCCGCCGGACCGGAAATGGACTCCCCTTGATCTCAAGCACCGGCGCGGGGGACCAGCAGGGTCCCTCCGGTTCGGCATTGCGCCCAGCCTGTGATGACCGGGCACCTCTAGCCTCAGTCCCGGTTTATTCAGCAGCCAGTTCCGCATGTCAGTGGAGCAGCGCCACCGCCCGCAGGAGTTGGCTGTCACCGCTATCCTCAAATTGTTTTTCGCTCATATCGCGCTCGCTCTCCGGAAATACCGGCGACACTCCCGTTGCCAATGCCACGACAATATTCGGCGTGATACCTTTGTGCCAAATGACGCCGCCCGCAGGGGTGAGCCATTCTTCAATGGCAAGCAAGAGAGCGGAACCGTCCGCCAGCTGAAATTCATTGAGCAGGGTACCGGCGCCGAACGTCGTCTCCCCCACCAACAACCCACGATGCGCGTCCTGCAACGCGCCCGCCATAATTTCAGCCCCACTCGCTGTGCCTCCATTCACTAACACCGCCAGGGGGATCTCCGTTGCCTCGCCGCCAGGCTTTGCCGGAACAGGTTGCTCCACGCCGCGTGCGTTCTTCTCCAGCAACACGTTGCCTCCCTTAAGAAACTCGCTCGCGCAGTCCACAGCTTCATTCAGCAAACCTCCGGGATCATTGCGCAGATCCAGGACGATGCCGGCCGTCGGCTCTTTCTTGATCTCGGTCAGTGCCTTGCGCAAATCGGCGGCCGTGCCGGTATCGAAAGCGGCGACGCGCAGTTGCACCAGGTGGGTGCCAGGCAGCATGCGCCAGGTAACGGTGTGGATTTGGAAACTCGCGCGCGTGATGGTTACCAGACGCGTCTGCCCGGTAGCCGGCCTGAGAATGCTCAGGGTCACTGTGGTGCCGGCCGGTCCGGAAGTCTTCTTGACCACCTGATCTAAAGGCTCGCCGGCGACGTCGTGGCCGTTGACCTGCAGGATAATGTCGCCCGGCTTGAGACCTGCTCGCTCTGCCGGGGACCCGTCCAGCGGAGCCACGATCACAACATGACCACCTTTCGACTGCACTTCGGCGCCAATACCCTGGAATTTGTTCCTCTCTATTGCAGCCATTTCTTCGACCATGCGCGGGCTGAGAAAACGGCTGTGGCCCGTGTCGCCAAGCGCAGCCACCATTCCGCTGATCGCCCCATAAGTGAGCGTGGGCGATTGTTCAGCGGCGCGGTCCACATAATACCGGTGAATCAGAAGGCTGGCCTGGGAGATCAATCGCATATTGGGCGCATTGTTCCACGGCAGGAGTCCGAAGTTAGCCAGGCTCTGCAGCGCCATGCCTCCAAGCAATCCCACAATCAAGGCCGTAAGCGCCGCGGAGTCGAACGGCCGGCCAGGCTTTTTGTATTGCATAAGCCCCCCTGTGATTTGTAGATGCCTCCCGCGTGAGCAGTTGAGGGCCAGGATGAATCATACGCAGCAGTTGCACCCGAACAACGCATCTCATTAATCAGCCGGGAGAAGAACTCGCGGTAGAAACACGATCAGGAGTTCGGGGATGTTGCGAAGCAGGCTTTCCATTCTTGCCGTTTTCTTGTCCGTCAGCGTAGCCGCCCAAGCCAAGGTCCAACCGGGGTTCCGCTGACTCCGGAACAAGCCGCGCTGGTGCAGAAATCCGTCGCCCGGGCCCGCTACTCTCCGGCAGCGATCAGTTCCTCCCACGCCAAGGCGTAGCCAACCGCGCGCTTCACCTCGTGGACCCGCTTTTGCGAGAGTTTTGCAAACTTCTTCACCAGGTGGACTTTCGAAATCGTTGGCAAGTTGTCGCAGTTAACGACGCAGGGCTTGGGCATGCCCTCGATTGAGCCGAGACGAACTTCGATCGGAATATAGCGAACGGGCGCCGTGATTTCAGCCGCAACGAACTTGTTAAGAACCGGATAAGCGTCATCATGGCTCAGCAGAAGCACCGGCCGGCCCGGCCGGTTTCGGCAGGTCCGCCCACCAAATTTCGTACTGCTTCATAGCTTCCACTCGTCCGCGTTGGACCAGTCGTCGGCATCATCCGTCGAATCGGGCTGCCGCACGTATGCTTCGCGAATAGCTTCGTATTCGCGTTTCCGAATTGCGTCTCTTACGGCCTGCCGGATGAACTCAGCGCGCTGCCGCTTGGCGGCTGGCGCGACCTTATTCAGCGATCGCAAAAGCGGTTCGTCCGGCTGGATCAATATAGACGGCATTTGTTAAAAACTATATCCCGGAAGCATATAGACCAACGCATGATGACCTCGGCCTGTGGCATCTTAAGCTCCGTGCGGGGACGGACGGAATATCCCCTGACACCACGCCTTCATTGCTTCTAACCGGCTACTGGCGTTTACCAGCCGTCACAGTGCGAGATGGTCGAATGAGTACTTCTGCAGAAATACCGAGCGTTGCATGCAGACGACGAATCATGCTGATAGATAAGCTACGTCGGCGGTTGAGAACTTCGGCGACCCGCGTTCTCGTCCCGATCATCGGCTCTAGCTGTTTGCGCGTAAGCTTCTTCTGGCTCATTCTGAACTTGATGGCCTCGATCGGGTCCGGCGGGTCCATCGGGTGGTGTGTCTGTTCATAGGAATCAATCAGCGTCGCGAGGACATCCAGCCGGTCCCCTTCTGGCGTACCCAGCTTAGCGCCCCACAGGCGCCCGACTTCCAACAGCGCGGCATCGTAGTCATCTTCGCAACGAATGGGCCTAACGTCTGCCATGTTTCACCCTCTTTACGTCAATCTTGTCGTATTCCTTGTGCGTCCCAATCCACTTGATCCAGAGAATGCCCTTTTCGAAATCTACCGCGGTCACCAACTGATAGCGGTTGGTCAGGATATCGAAAACAACCCGATCCGATGAAATGATGCTGGCCCATGTGTAGTTTCGCTTGACGTCGTTTGTATTCTTCCAATCCGCCTTCTGCACTTCAGCGAACCATGCATCGAGAGCGTTCTTCAGGGATCTCTGATCCCGGCGACCTGCTTTGGAGTCGATGTACTCCCTTAGCGTCCTCCGGGAAATCACGCGCATGCGTTAGATTACCATGCGCCCATTTTGGGCGCAAATCGTTCTGCAGAGCGATGGCCTGTCGATCTGCCCCCGAAATGCTACCCTTGTCGCGGAGCAAAAACGAACATGTACCCTACCCGTTCTCAGCTCTTTGTTGTTGGCCTCGTGGCCAACATGCTGCTTTCGCTGCATGCTTTTTCACAAGGCGTAGAAGCGCCCCGGATCGAGCAGAAAGAGGGCCGGTACGCTCTGCTGGTGGAGGGCCGTCCGTTCTTGATTCTCGGCGGTCAAATCCACAACTCCAGCGCCTGGCCCAGCGAATTGCCGCAGGTATGGGAGTCGATGGAAACTCTGCATGCCAACACCATCGAGGCGCCCGTCTACTGGGAGCAGTTCGAGCGCCAGCCGGGTAACTTCGACTACACCAACGTGGATCAGATCGTGTCGGGTGCGCGCGCTCACCATCTGCATGTGGTTCTAACGTGGTTCGGCACCTGGAAAAATGGCAACATGCACTACGCGCCGGCATGGGTGAAGGGCGATTCCAGCCGCTTCCCCCGTGTCGTGCGCCCCGATGGGCAGCCGATCGACGTACTTTCGCCCCTTTCGCAAGCTACGTTGCAGGCCGATAAGGCCGCCTTTGTTGCGCTCATGCGCCACCTCAAAGAGATGGATGGCGAGCAACACACGGTGCTGATGGTGCAGGTGGAAAACGAAACCGGCAATATCGGCAGCGTTCGCGACAACTCGCCCCAGGCCAACCACCTGTTCAACGGCCCCGTGCCCGCCGACTTACTGGCCATTACTCACAAACAGCCCGGGACTTGGAGCCAGGTGTTCGGCGCGGAAGCGGATGAGACGTTCCAGATGTACTACCAGGCGAAGTACGTCAACGAGATTGCAGCGGCGGGAAAAGCCGAATTCAAAATCCCCATGTATGTCAACGTCTGGATTGACTACCCCGCCGCCGAACTGCCGCAGCGGCAAATGGATTTGCCGGGCATTGGCTATCCGAGCGGCGGTCCCGTGCAGAAGTTCGTCGGCGTCTGGCGAGCGCTGGCTCCGGCGATCGACCTGATTGGACCGGATATGTATTCCGATAACTCCAAGTTCTACCTGGAGACATTACGCGCCTATCACCGGCCGGATAATCCCCTGTTTATTCCGGAAACGGGCAGGGACGACAGCTTCGCCAAATTCTTCTTCTACGCGCTGGGTGATGGCGCGATCGGCTTTTCTCCCTTCGGGGTGGATCGTAGCGGCTGGAATATCCTTGGCGATCAGCCCTTCAAAGTGCACGCCCACAACTTTGCGCTTGTCGGGCCCATGAGCCGCGAGATCGCGCAACTGGAATTCGATGGCAAACTGCAAACCGCGGTCGAAGAGCCGGGCGTCACCACAAAGGAGATCGATTTTGGTGACTGGCAGGCAACGGTGGCCTTCGGCTTTCCCCAGCCGGACGGGCGCGGAGCGCCGGGCACCAAAGACGCCCATGCATCCGCGCTCGTAGCCCGCCTTGGTCCCAACGAGTTCCTCGTGACCGGCGTCGACGCGAGCGTCAATTTTCATCTGCCGGGCAAACTTCCCTGGATCCGCAGCGAGTTGGTTACCGCGGAGCAGGGCGCCTATGAAAACGGCGTGTGGAAACCTCTTCGCCTGTGGAACGGCGACGAGACGGATCGCGGCTTATGTTTCCACCAGGAACCGGAAGTGTTGCATGTTCGCCTGGGGAAGTTCTGATACCGGGGCATGACTCTCGGTGATACGTCTCGGCTTCGTTTGAATCGTCAAGTGCCGTCCTCCATAATCGGCTATCTGCATGACGCGGTCCTCTGTCATGGTAGAGAATCAAACTCAGACATTTGAGGGGATTCGCATGCCTGGCTCATTTCTCCGTCGTCGTGGCCCTGCGGCAATTTTCGCGGCTCTAAGTATCGTTCTCACCGCCGGCGCTTGGGCCCAGAATTCGCCGGGCCCAAAACCGGCGCCGATGCCTCCGCCCATTACTGCGCCGGCCGATACGCAGTATTTCGGTACCATTTCGCTGCTCGTCGATTTTACGAACGTCACCGATCGCGTGATGCAAGTGCATGAGACGATCCCAGTCAAAGGACGCGAGATTACGCTGCTCTACCCTCAGTGGCTTCCCGGAAACCACGCTCCCTCAAACCAGGTTGCCGCAATTGCCGGTCTGGTCGTGACGGTGGACGGCAAAAACATCCCCTGGATGCGCGACCCGGTGGATATGTATGCCTTTCATGTCGGCCTGCCGCAGGGTGCAACGATGCTGGACGTAACCTTCCAATACCTGGCGCCCATGGATCCCAAACAAAGCCGGATTTCGGCAAAGTTCGCAGACCTCACGTGGAACAGCGTGTTGCTCTATCCGGCGGGATACTTCACCCGCGATATCGAAATTGAGACTGCGCTCCGTTTGCCGGAGGGATGGAAATTCGCCTGCGCGCTCGAAGTGAAGTCACAGAGCGGCAGCCAGGTTCAGTTCAAACAGACCACGGTAAATACTCTTGTCGACTCGCCGCTCTATGCAGGTCCCTATTTCAAGCGTTTCGATCTCTCGACTGGACCGGACAACCCGGTATATCTGGATGTCTTCGCGGAGAAACCTGGGGATCTGGAAGTCTCTCCGCAAGAGCTGCAGTATCAGAAGAACCTGGTTATCGAAGAGCAGAAACTCTTTAAGTCGCATCACTACGATCATTATGATTTTCTCTTTTCTGTCAGCGACATTGTCAGCGGAAAAGGCCTGGAGCATCACCAGTCGAGCGAGGACGGTTCTCCGGCCAACTACTTTACCAACTGGGATGCGAACTTCGCCCACCGCGCTCTGCTGCCGCACGAATACACCCATTCGTGGAATGGTAAGTTCCGCCGGCCGGCAGACTTGTGGACGCCCAACTTCAACGTACCGATGCGCAATAGCCTGTTGTGGGTTTATGAGGGATTGACCGACTATTACGGCGAAGTGCTCACAGCCAGGTCGGGCATGCGGACACCCGAGCAGGAGCGCGATGTATTCGCAGAAACCGCCGCCAACTTCGAGATCAGCCCGGGGCGAAGGTGGCGATCTTTGGAAGACACCACGAGCCAGCCCATTGTTTCCTCGCACGGGGCGTACCCGGAGCCCTGGCCAAGCTGGCAGCGTTCCTACGACTACTACCCCGAGTCAGACCTCATCTGGCTCGATGCCGACACCAAAATCCGCGAACTGAGCGGAGGAAGCAAGTCTCTTGACGATTTCACGAAGCTCTTTTTCGGCGTCGATAACGGGAGCTATATCACTGTTACTTATACCCTGGATGACCTGGTGAAAGCATTGAATACCGTGCAGCCGTACGACTGGGCGGAATTTTTCCGCGCGCGGGTTTATGAAGTCGACCCGAAGGTACCGGAGAATGGCTTCACCCAGGGCGGCTACCGGCTGGTGTACAACGATCAAGAACCGGAGTGGCTGAAGAAGGAGGACAGCTCTCGTCCAACGAGCTTCGCGACTTCTCTGGGCTTCTCGATTAAGCCGGATGGCGGCCTGACCGGCGTTTGGTGGGATAGTCCGGCCTTCAAAGCAGGCATCACTCCCGATATGCAGCTGCAAGCCGTCAACGATGAGAAATACACAGTTGCGGGTCTGAAAGAGGCAGTGCTCTCAACGGAGCACAGTAAAGAGCCGATCAAGCTTTTGCTCAAGCGTGGCAATGACTTTGTTACCGTCTCTTTGGACTACCACGGCGGCATGCGATACGCGCACCTGGAGAAAGTCGAAGGATCGCCCGATCGCCTGGATATGATCCTCGCACCAGCGAAGTAGTGTTTGGAGGAAGTGCTGATGGATAAGCTACATCGGCGGTTGCGAACTTCGGCGGCCCGCGTTCTCGTTCCCGATCATCAGGTTCCGCATTTTACCCATTCGTGCGAACAAGGATAAGGGGAAGATGATAGTCATACCCTTAGCAGAGAATAGGGAGAGTCTCTTGAAGTCTATGCGCGACCTCATCAAGAAAGCAGCATCCATCGCCCTGCTTGGCCTGTTAGCTGCGCCACCGATTGAGGCAGCGCAAGACCCTGCCCGGGAACAGTCTCGCTCCATGGTCATGACGCAGTACGGCATTGTGGCAACGCTGCAGGCAGTCGCCTCTCAGGCGGGCGCAGCCATTCTGGCCAGGGGCGGCAGCGCAGTGGATGCGGCCATCGCGGCCAACGCCGCCTTGTCGGTGATTGAGCCCATGATGAACGGAGTGGGCGGCGATCTCTTTGCCGTCGTCTACGATACCAAAGCGAAGCATCTCTATGGTCTCAACGCCAGCGGATGGGCGCCGAAAAACCTCACCCCCGAAGCACTGAAGGCCAAGGGTCTGACGAAGATGCGCACCATTGACGAGGTCACGGTGCCCGGAGCTGTCGCTGGCTGGGATGCTCTGCATCGACGCTGGGGAAAGCTCTCGCTAGCCGAGGATATGGCGCCCGCCATCGCTCTTGCGGACAAAGGCATTGCAGTAACAGAGACGGATGCGGACAACTGGAATACTTACGGAATGCCCTTTCGCAATGATCCTGAATTTGCCCGGGTCTTTCTCCCTGGCGGCAAAGCGCCAGTCGCCGGGCAGCTATTTCGGAATCCGGAACTCGCGCGGACGCTCGAGCGGATCGCAAAACATGGCCGCGATGGCTTCTACCAGGGAGAGACGGCAGCTGCGATCTTGAAGCTCGAACGTCAGCTGGGCGGTTTTATGGAAGCCGAGGATTTGTCGGCATTCCAGCCGGAATGGGTTGACCCGGTCAGTACCACCTATCACGGCTGGACCGTGTACGAGATGCCACCCAACGGGCAGGGAATCGCCGCGCTCGAGATGCTGAACATCATGGAACAATTTCCCATCAAGGAGTGGGGGCACAACAGCCAGAAAAGCCTGCACGTGGAGATCGAAGCCAAGAAACTCGCCTACGCCGACCTTCAGAAGTATGTGGGCGATCCCCGTTCTACCCACATCCCGACAGCAGCGCTCATCTCCAAAGATTTAGGCGCACAGCGGGCGAAGCTGATTACAGATAAAGCTGCCTGCAATGTGTTGCCTTCCGATGTGCAACAGGGGCTTGCTCATTTATCGAGCGACACCACATACCTTGCCGTGGTCGATCGTGACGGCAACGAGGTCTCTCTGATCCAGAGCAATGCGGGAGCTTTCGGCGGTGGGTTGGTTGCCCCCGGCACCGGCTTCCCGTTGCAGAATCGTGGCGGTGGATTCACCCTCGAGCCGGGCCGGCCCAATACGCTCCGCCCGCGCACGCGTCCGCTTCACACCATCATTCCCGCATTTATGCAAAGCGGCGATCGGCGGATCGCCTTCGGCATCATGGGCGGCTTCAACCAGGCGCAGGCGCACGCGCAATTTGTGTCCAACGTCGTCGATTTCGGCATGAACATTGAAGCTGCCGTGGAAGCAGCGCGCTTCACCAAGCGCGACTTCGGGGGCTGTGGTGTGTGGGTCGAAAACGGTATATCCCCGGACGTGATCGCAGGGTTACGAAGCCAGGGCCACGACGTGAAAGTGTGGCCGCGCTATTTCCAGGGTATGGGCCGGGGCAATGCGGTGGAGGCAAACGATTCAACACCGGTTCACTACGGAGCAACCGATCCCAGGGCTGACGGAGAAGCTGTGCCCGAGCAAATGCCCTTCTAGGCAACGCAGCCATCCGGCTCGACAGGAAAAACGCCGGGCGGGTGTACCGTGGATAACATATGTGTGCTCTAGAAGGTAGCGCCGCAACCACTCGCCGCTCCTGGGCGGTGGCCCTCACCAGTTTCTTCTTTATCCTGCTGCAAAGCGCCTGCACCGCGGTGATGGCAATCAGCGGGGTGCGCGTCATCATCGGATTGACCGCGCTAGCCGCTGCGGCTGGACTCCGCCGGCCAGCCAGCGGATTTCATGCCGACGCGATTCGTATTCCCATGATGGCGATCGCCCTCATCGGCTCATTCATCAATTTGTATGTGATCTGGCGGATCCGCAGCCTGCGCTCCCGGCCGTCCTCGCAGTGGCGCACCACCCCCGCAACCCCCAAACAGAAGCGCGCCGAGGCCTTCCAGATTGCGCTTGCGGTGATCACCCTCGCACTCGTCGTGGCGGAATGGATCACTCACCGCATCGTGCACAATGTTTAGGGAGCCAGGCCTCGTATCTCCTCTTCCAGACGGGCGTGCAACCGCTCGCTGAAACCAAGCGGCAACTCGAAGACTCGCTCGTCTGCGGTCAGGATCAGGATGTTGCGCGTTGAATCCAGGATCGCCGAGCAAACCTCGCAATGCTCCAGATGCTTTTGCACCTGCTCCAGAACGTCCGGTGGGAGAGTCGCGTCCAGATAGCCGGAGATGTGCTGCCAAACGTGTTTGCACTCTAGGACCATGCCCACCTCCTCCGTTTGGGAGCTATCTGCTTCAACTCGGGCGCTAACTGTTTTTGCAGCATCATGCGCGCGCGATGCAAGCGGACTTTCACCGCGGAGATGCTGATGCCCAACGCGGCCGCGGCCTCATTGATGCTCAGCTGCTCGATGTCTCTCAGCTGAAAGACCTCGCGGTAAATCAGCGGCAGAGCGGTGATGGCTTTTTGCAGCAGAAGCCTCACTTCTTTGCGTTCCAGGGCCTCGGACGGTATCTCCTTCCAGTCTCGTAAGAGCGCCGGCAACGTATGTCCCTGGTCGTCCGCGGGCTCGTCCAGCGACTCCATCTTGACCGTATCCCGATTACGGATACGAGTTCGTGCCTCGTTCAGCGTGATGCTGACCAACCATGTTCCGAATTTGGATTCGCCGCGAAAGCTGGAGAGGTTGCGAAAGGCCTTGAGAAATGCCTCCTGGGCGGCGTCTTCCGCATCGGCTTCATTGCGCAAAAAGGACAGAGCCATGACGTAGACCCTGTGCTCATAGGGACGAATCAGCTCGTGAAAGAGCTGGGAGTCCCCGGCAAGGATCTTAGCGATCATCTGTGCTTCGTCCCGTACTTCGGTAGTTGCCGCCATGCACACTCTCTACAGCGGTTTAGTATCCGCGCCCAGCACGCGCCCGTTCCCCGGCGTTTGCGCGAAGAGGATCAGGTGATGTCTCTGCGCCGCCTGAAACGTGTCTGGGATCTGGACCTGCACCGTTCGCTCCCCCGCGCTCCGCAGCCTGGCCACACGGGAGAAGGATCGCGCCACGGCGACGTGCTCCAGGTTCTGACCGGAGTTTTCCCCGCGCAGGACGTTGGAGCGATCGGAGTCGTCGGCCACCACTGCCATAAGATCAGCCCCTTGGGCCGGCACGTCTCCGCTGATGGAAAAATTCACCGCCAAAGTGTTTCCCTCCACGTGCAACGAGAGAATCCGGAGAGAGACCCGGGGATGCGGTGCCTGCTCTGCCTGCACCGCCCGCAGCAATGCTCCGCGGTCGCTGCCGACAATCTGTTCCGCGCCATTGATGACCATTTGCGGAGTGTAAGGACCCTCGAGGTGGAATCGCTCACTATATGCATTTTGCCGGTCCGTGTAGGCCGGCGAGGAAAACGGATCGGACCAGCCGAGGCCGTTCCAGTAGGTGACATGCTCGCTGATACCAACCACCAACTGGTCACCGCTGGTCCGGGTCCCATTCACCTGCCGGAGCAAAGCATCCGCGGGAGGGCAGCTGGAGCACCCTTCGGACGTGAACAGCTCCACCAGCACCACCTTTTGCGCCGGCGCGTCTGCCGCCGTCTGTGCCTGCAGGCCCATAGTCAGAGCAAAGGCCATTCCGGCGGCAATTCGTCTGGATTGTTTGTACATCGGTCCCCCAGTTGCGCATAAGACGCACACCCCGGCTAGGGAGTTACAAGCCTTCTATACCTGGGGCCCGCATTTGGGGGGCCGTGAAGCGAACGCATTTACTAGAAAGTAATCCCGCAAGAGGGCGCAATGGAAACTTAAGGCGCTTTGGGCGAACACTTTCCCCGCAGTTTGCTACATGTTTGTGTGTCCGGCGCGCATCTCCTCATTAAATGCCGGCTTGGTCAGGTTCAGAGCCTGCTGCAGGCGGGCGCGGAACTCGGCTTCGCGCGCCACCAGCGCGGGGGTAGCGGCGGCAAACTCCGGGCCACCGTCTTTTTCTGCGCTTAAGGTCAACAGCCCTTCGCCGGCCATCACGGCGGCCATGCGGACCAGATCTTCCGAGGTGGTGTTGAGGTATTGCGCGTCCCGCGGGTCTGCGATCCAGACCGGCAGCGAGTTGCCCAGCACGCCTGAGAGCCAGAAGGCTTTCGCCAGCAAAAATTGCTGGCGGCTTTCGTCATCGGTGTCGGTGAAGAAAAACTTCTTTTGCCAACGGCTGTAATAGCGGGTGGTCACGGGAACGGGTTGCCGGTTGCCGCTCTTGAGCAGTTCGAGCTGCCCCTGGTCCAGCGTCTTGCGAATTGCGCTGTAGATGAAGGTCTCAGCGTAGGGCTGTTCCGGCGCAGGGACGATCTCCGCGAAGGTCACGGTCATGCTGGCCGAAATCTTGGCGTGGAGAAGGGAATCGGTGCCGTCCGCTACGTGGACCACTCCGTGGACAATGTAGGTATCTGCGCCCGACACGGAGCGGTGGAAGGGCCAACGGAAGTCGCTGAAGATGATCGGCATGCCGGCCATCGTCACGTAAGCATCAGGCCGCGGATTGCGCAGTCGCTTGGCCTCGTCGCGCAGGTGCGAGGTCATCTCCGGTAAGAGTTCAGGGCGATTGAAGTCGAAATCCTCGCTCAGCTCCAGGCGTAATGTGCGCTCGGCAGGAGCATCTTTGGAGAGCCCGATGCGGAAGATGGTGGTGGGGCGGCCGTTGAAGTCTATTCCCTCTTCGGAGGAGAGGACGGTCAAGCCGGCGTTGGCAGCAGCGACGCCGAGGGCGGAACTCAGAGATTCTTTCGTGGACATGGTTCTACTTTCCTGCGTAGGTCTATCTAATTGATTGTACCGGGGGCCGGTGTAGCGTCGCACCGAACCACCTCGGCCAAGTCCCTACTGGGCGAGTGCGAAGGCGACCAGGGTGCGGCCATGTTTGCCGGAGGATTGCTCATATTCCTGCAGCAACTGACCTTCGCGTCCTTCAGGATCGACGGGCATTTCGCAGGCTTCAATCTGCTCCTCGGTGGCCCCGTGATAACAGAGTTCGCAAACGCCGAGGCCCTGTTCCGAGCGGACCGGTGGTCCAAAAACACGGCAGGTCATGGGCCGGGCCAGGTACAGATCACAGTGGCCGGTAGCGGGATCGAGGGCCGGACAAGGCTCGTCGTTGGCGAAGTCCTCAAACCGGGCTTCCGCTTCTTCCGAGGGATCTAGGAGACCCGTTATGGGATCGCCAGGAAAGTCCGAGGCGAGGCGCTCAACCGATTTCCGCGCCCGCTCGCGAATGGATTGGGCTTTGGCCGGTTCACTGCCGATAAGGTCCTCGAGTCCCTGCTGCAGACGGGCTGCGTCTAGCTGATGGATTGCGAAGACGCCGACGCAGCATTGGGTGCAACCGGGCTTGCAGACGAGCCAGTCGCCACTGCGGCGTGCAGTGTCGGCTAGCGCTGCGTCCAGGATTTGCACCAGTTGCGCGTCGCCTGCGGGAAGCATAAGGCCAATTTAGCGCTATTTGGCCGTAAACCTGCCAAATTCCATAGCGTCTATAGATTATGAGCGCGTCGCGAGATAAATGGGCGATGAAAAAAAGATGAAACCGCGGCAACTTTCCAGTAAGGTTAAACGTTAGAGAGTGTAGGTAAACGCTCGCCTCGAGGAGATTTGTGAAGAGATCGTGCCGCTCCCCCCGCGTTCTGCGTTCCATGTTGTATTTGCTCGGCGCTTTGCAGATCGCAGCGCTACTGGTTGCGTTTGAACGTCCGGCACGAGCCTATGTCGACCCGGGCTCCGGCTTCGTCTTCCTTCAGGTCGCCGGATCCGTGTTTGCCGGCGCGGTTTACTATATGCGTCATCGCTTGAAGCGGCTCATCGATGCGATGCGCGGATCATCTCATCAAATCTCTCCGACATCCGGTACCCAGACAGAGGTCATAGAGAACCAACCATGACCCAGGGTACGTCGCAAGACATTGCGACGTTTCGCGACCCGGCGGGGTCATTGCGCATCCATGGCGAACAGGTCCTGCGAACGGTTCACCCCCTCTATGCGGTGGAGTCCCTGCGCTTCCTACAGTCTGACTTAGCCAGGCGCTGGACCGAGCAAGGCCACCTGGTAGGGAGCCAAGTGCTGTCCGCGGAACCGGATCAGCCGCTCCTGCTGGAGCATCCGCGCATCTTCTTTCCATCCTATCCTTGGGAGTGGACGCCTGGGCAATGGGTCGCGGCAGGGGAACTGACCCTCGAGCTGTGTAGCCAGTTGCTGCATGAGGGCTGGATCCTTAAGGATGCGACCCCGCTGAACATTCTCTTTGAGGGCTCGCGACCGGTTTTCGTCGATTTGCTGTCGATCGAGCGGCGCGACCCCGGCAGCCCCCTGTGGCTCGCCTACGGACAATTCGCCCGCACCTTTCTACTTCCTTTGGCCGCGTACAAGCAGCTCGGTTGGCCCTTGGCAGCTACCCAAAATCGCCGGGACGGCTATGAACCCGTCGACCTGTATCCGTACCTTTCGGCTGTGGAGCGCTGGAGCGCGCCGCTTCGTTCGTTAGTTACCCTTCCGTATCTATTCGAGAAACGGAAAGGGGGAGGCGGCGCACCGCCCAAGCTCAAACAGGCGCCGGAAATCGCGACCGCAGTTCTGGAACGAAACTTCAAAGGCTTTGCTCGCGCGCTGCACGCGCTGGAGCCAAAGGCACGCGATTCCCGTTGGAGTGAATACCAGACTGCCGCCGACCACTACACAGACCAGGAGCGGCAACACAAGCAGGAATTCGTCGACCGGGCGATGCAATTGATGCGGCCGGGCTCGGTGCTCGATATTGGCGGCAATACCGGTCAATATTCGCGCATTGCTGCCAATGTGGGCGCACGCGTCGTCGCATGGGATACCGACGTTGCCTCGTCGGACCTGAACTGGAGACAAGCCAAGACCGCAGGCCTGCCGATACTGCCGCTGGTCGCTGATGTCGCCAGGCCGACTCCTGCAGTGGGATGGTGCAACACCGAGTCACTCACCCTGCTGGAACGGGCGCGAGACCGCTTCGATTGCGTCATGATGCTGGGCATTCTGCATCATCTGCTGCTTGCGGACCAGATTCCCATGGCCGACGTGGCCGCGCTCCTGGCATCGCTCACGCGCCGTTCCAGCATCGTTGAATGGGTTCCCAAGACCGACGTGCGCTACATCGACCTCTGCCGTGGGCGAGACGAACTCTATCAGCATCTCGATGAAGCTCTGTTCGTCGAGCAGTTCACTCGCCATTTCACGATCGTGGCTCGTGAGCAATTGAGCAACGGCCGGATACTTTTTCTATTCGAGAAAAAATGAATCTCAAGACCATCGTCCAAGGCTTTGGAGCGGCGATGCTGGTCTTGCTCCTGCGGGTTTGGCCCTTGCTTTCGCCTCACCATTCTGCCTTCTATCACAGCTTCTTACCTATGCAGAGCGTGGTTTGGGGCAACCTGATCGATGTAATAGCCCTCTCCCTGTTGTTGGCGGCCCTATTCGCGTTTCTTAAGAAGAATGAAGGCGGCGCACGCACGTTCCTCTGGGCCCTGGTCATCGCTGAGTTGGTCCCGGTTTTTGTAAGCGATGTTGCGGCTGTGTGGCAAACGCCGGTTCCTCGTTTATGCATCGAGTTTCTGTTCTGGGGAACTTTCCTGGCGGCACTTGCTCTGCGCTCGATGCGACCGTTGCTCTACACGCGATGTGTGCACGGATTTGGGGTCCTATTGCTACTGACGGGCTGTGGTCTGGCGTGGATGTTTCCCGAGCTTTTGTATTTTTGCCTGCGAGCGCAGCTGCACGATGTTGCGGTGCCGGTGACGCGAGCTGGATTGCCTATTATCCAAAATCACGCACCGGGCGGCGGACGGATCGTATGGCTCCTCTTCGACGAGCTTTCTTATAACCAGGTCTTCGATCATCGCTTTGCCGGTCTCAGCCTGCCCGCGTTTGACAAGCTAAAAAGCGAGAGCATCTCGTTCAGTGATATAAAGCCGGCGGGTTATACCACGGAGCGGGTCATTCCCTCATTCTTTCTCGGCCATGTTATCGAGAACCTCGCGAGCAATCTGGATGGAGAGCCCAGGGTTACATTGGCGGGACAAAAAGGGTGGCACGCTTTCAATGCCAAGGAAACGCTGTTTGCAGATGCGCAGCGCCTTGGCTGGACCACCGGGGTGGTCGGTTGGTACAATCCCTATTGCCGAATTCTCGCGGGAACACTCGATTATTGTTACTGGAGAGTGGGAGACGGTCTCTGGACGGGAACCAGCCCGGATCAGTCTGCCCTGGAGAATGCCGCCGCACCGCTAAAAGACATACTGCGGGGCTGGCAGCGTAAGGGTGGCTTCCCGGCGGAAGAAAAGCATGCATCCGATCTGGCAGCGCTTATGCCCCAGGCTGAAGCGCTGATCCGCGACCAGAACATCGGTTTCGTCTTCATCCATCTGTCTGTGCCGCATCCTCCGGGAATTTATGACCGTAGACCTGGACACCATCGCGTTTACCGGTACGTACCTCGATAATCTGGCGCTGGCCGACCGTACTCTGAGCCAGTTGATGGCGACATTAAATGCCACTGCTTTGGCTGACAAGACAGCTGTCATCGTCTGCTCCGATCACTCCTGGCGCGTGCCCTTGTGGCGACCGACCCCGGAATGGAGTAAGGAAGAAGAGATTGCCAGCCAAGGCCGCTTCGACCAGCGGCCGGTCCTGATGATCCACTATCCCGGACAGCAAACCGAACGGGATGTCAACGCGCCCTTCGACGGGATCCGCATTCATGAAATCATCGAGCACATGCTGCGCGGTGAGCCGGCGTGGCGTTGATGTCGGCCACTGGTTTTTAATTTGACTCAGCGGGTGCACCTGCCGCCGGTAATGCGCGCACATCAAATACCAGCGCATGGTGGGGGTCGCCCGGGGGACCGATGTCGGCCACAGGATGCATGCACAGGCGCGCCTGCATCGCGGGGCTGTGCGGCCCAGCCCAATAAGGCTCCCGGACATCGTAACAGTCATGGTTCGTCTGGGCTCGGACTGTTACGTAATAGTCCACTCCAAGTTCATTGAGCGCCTGGAGAAGAGGCTCCCGACGGCGAATGCGGTCCACAAAGGACTTGTCGGCCATAAGCCCTTCCAATTGCAAGACAGGCGCCGGCATCAGGTACGACGGCAATCCCGCGGTATCACCCATGCTGTAGATGCCAGGATGGGCCGCAGCGAACGCCCGCAGCCCCAGAGCTCGTTGCAAGGCAAACACTGCCGGCCTTTCGGTTCGTACGCGGTCCAGGATGATCACGAGCGAACAGCAAGTGACGGCGGCAGCGAGCCACAACGAAGCGGAGCGGGTGAGCGGTATCCATCGTGCGACCACGGTTGGACCCAACAGCGCGAAGACGGGAACCAAGGGATAGAGATACCAGATCCACCACATCGGCCAATCGGTTGAGAAAGAGAGGACGCTATAAAAAATGATTGGGTGAAGTGCGACGCAAAGCTGTACTCTGCGCCGGTCTGCTGGAACCAAACTCTCGGCATTGGCCGGTCCACGAAGCACATGCAGCAGGAAAAGAGCGCAGAGCGTGAGAGCAGGCCAGGTAAAGAGGATATTGAGAAGCCGGGGAAGGGCAAGCATTGAGACTGTGCTGCTGGAAGGGAACCATGTGCTCTTGAGATTTTTGGCAACGCCCGAGATGGGCAGCATGGTCCCGAATTCGATTCGATTGATAGCGAAGTAGATCGCCAAAGGGAAGAGCCCGGCAGCGAAGTAGAAGAATTGCTTCACGGCTGTGCGCCGCGCGCTCGACGGCGCGATGAGTGTCAGGCCACCGTATGCGGCAACCACCAGGCACGCATCGAGCCGGCTCAGCACCAGGGCGGAAGCGAGCAGTCCACTCACGAAAGCCGCGGCCGGTGTTTGGCGCTCCAAAGGCCGCGTGGCCATGCGCTCCCAGAAAAGTGAGAGACAAAAGAGAGCAAGGCCGATCTCCATCCCGGTCCGTGAGAGCGCCGCCATGCAGGTGATAGACAGCAAAGCCCATGCAAGACCGGCGTCCCCTCCGATTCCGAGCGATAACTGAGTACGGCGCAGCGCTGGATAACTGCCGCAGACCAATAGCCAGATCAGCACGCTCAACGCGACGAAGAATGACAGTTGGGTGTGGAAGATCTTATAGACGAGAGCAATCGTCAACAGCCAAAGGGGATGATATCCGTTGGTCGCCTGCAAGCCGTTGAAGGTGGAAGCGCCGTGAAGCGCCAGATTTTTTGCGACGACTAGATAGTAGAAGAAGTCATCCACCCAGAAGGAAAGGTACAGGTCGCCCTTATAGGCAAAGTGAACCATCAGGGCGACGAAGAACGCAGCCAAAACGATGACCGGCAAGACAACATTCCATTTCGGTAGCCGCTCCTGCTTTGGAGATGCCAATTCCCTCGCAACGACTTCTTTATCCAGGCGCGAGGTCCGCGCATCCACCTTGTTGATATCCATCTTGATTTTTTGGCAGTCTCTTCGGTTCATGGCACGATCAGCCATGGGTCCACCGATGTCCATTGCCCAAATTTACACGAAATCAGCTGTGATCAACCCATAGTCCGGGCATGGCGGTACCCGCTATGTTTTTTGTATCGGTAAGGGAGCGCTGCTCTTTCGCCAAACAAGCCCGGCTGAGCGATCTGGTGAAAGCAATCGAGGCAGATGATGTGCGGCCCACGAACGCGGAGCACGCGGTCCATTTCAAATGCTAGCTGTAATGGTGCCGGAGCACTCGCCCAGCCCGATACTCACAAATCCCGCCCGCTCACAATATCCGCGAAAAGTGATTTCGTCACCGTCCGCCAAAAAACCGCGTTGCTCACCATTGGGGAGAATGATGGGCTCGACAGCCGCGCCGGGTGAGTTCGAGCAGGCATCCGAGGGACTCGCGCCGTTGGCCCGGAGACAGTGCCGCTGCCCAGCAAATCGCCGGGCTGAAGATTGCACCCGTTGCTTGCATGATGAGTCAGTAACTGAGCGACCGTCCAGTAGAGGTAACCCAAATTGCCGCGGCTAAGCCGGACCGCATCGCATCCTGTCGCGCGCATGCGAGCGGAACGAAGATAGACCTCCAGAATCAGGTCGATTCCGCCGTGATGACGATCCTGCTCCGAGTCCAGGTAGGGAAGGGGCGCGGGTCCTCAGGCGGGCGCGCATATGCCGGCGTACGAAACGGGGCAAGCGCCTCCATGGTGACGACCCAGGGTGAGATGGTGGTGGCAAAGCTCTTGGCGAGGAATGGCCCCAGAGGCTGGTACTCCCAGGCCTGGATGTCCCGCGCCGTCCAGTCATTCAGCAGGCACACGCCAAAGAGGTGTGAGGGAGCGCGATCGATGGCGATAGCCTCTCCCGGGTTGTTTCCCGGCCCGACGAAGAAGCCGGCTTCGATCTCGTAATCAAGCGCCTGGGTAGGCGCGAAATGAGGTGGTGCGCCGGCAGCAGGCAAAATCTGGCCAGCTGGACGTTTCACGGGTGTACCGCTCATAACAATCGATGAGGCCCGGCCGTGATAGCCGATAGGCACATATTTGTAGTTGGGCAAGAGGGGATTCTCCGGCCGGAATAGCCTGCCCACATTCGTGGCGTGATTGATCGATGCATAGAAGTCGGTGTAGTTGCCGATCCATGCGGGCTTGAGCATGGTGACTTCTGCCATCGCGCACAGATGAGGCGCCACGGACCGTTGATGATCGGCAGCATGGGGATGATCGGCACGGAGCAGGTCGCTGAGCCGGGCGCGCAGTGGCGACCAGCACTCCGGGCCGCTCGCCATGAGTGGATTGAGCGTGGCGGCGGCACAAGCTTCTTGCGTCTCCGCGGCGAGCGACGCTAACAGGCCGGCGTTAAAGCAGCCGCGGAGATCCAGTATCTGGTCGCCAATGGCTACGCCGATGGCGGGCTGCGCTGCACTTTGGAATACGCCAAAGGGCAGGTTCTGGATCGGAAATGCGCCACCGGGACGATTGGCTGAAGCTACCCAGCTTTGCCGCTGAGGATCATGTGTAGCATTCATGGTTGCATTTATCGGATGGGGCTCCCGGTGAAATGTTTTTTGAGCGCTTGCCACACTTGGAAGTAATCGCGCTGCAGGCAATCCGTCTCCATCGCGAAGCGGGTCGGGTGAAGCACCAACTGGGTCTCCAACATGAAGGCCAGCGTATCAGCCAGATAGTGTGGCTTGAGTTCGGCCTTCTCGGCCCGCTCGAAGGTTTCCGCATCGGGCCCATGGGCCTGCATGCAGCTATGCAGGCTGGCGGAGCCGGGAATAAAGCCTTCGGCCTTGGCATCGTATTGGCCGAAGATCAGGCCCATGAACTCGTTCATTGCGTTGCGGTGGAACCAGGGCGGACGAAAGGTATGCTCGGCCACCATCCAGCGCGGAGGAAAGATGCCAAAATCAACGTTGCTTGAGCCCGCCACCGCGGTGGGCGCGGTGAGCACGGTATAGATCGAGGGGTCAGGGTGGTCAAAGCTAACCGTGTTGATGCAATTGAAGTTTGCCAAGTCGTACTTGTAAGGCGCGTAGTTGCCATGCCAGCCGACCACGTCGAGCGGCGAGTGATCGATCCCCGCGGACCACAGCCTGCCCTGGAACTTGCACAAGCTCTGAAAGTTGCCATCCACATCCTCGAAGGCAGCGACCGGAGAAAGAAAATCACGAGGATTGGCCAGCCCATTGGCGCCAATCGGGCCTAGATCGGGCAAGCGGAAAGCAAGACCGTAGTTTTCGCAGATATAACCGCGGGCAGACTCTTCCAGCAGCTCGACGCGCATCTTCAGCCCGCGAGGAAGAATGCAGATCTCACCAGGCGCGACTTCCAGAATGCCCAGCTCGGTGAAGAAGCGCAGCTTGCCCAGCTGGGGCACGACCAGCATTTCACCATCGGCATTGGAAAAAAAGCGGCCGGACATGCTTTGATTGGCGGCATAGATGTGCATCGCGCAACCCGATTTGGCCTGCCGGACTGCCGTTGCCGGCCATGGTGATGATGCCGTCGAGGAAGTCACAGGGCGTGTCGGGGATCGGCAGCGGATCCCAGCGGAGCTGGTTGGGAGTAGCCGCAACCTCGTCAAACGGCCCGCTGCGCAGGTTGGTTTGCGGGAGTTCGACGAAGGGCCTGTGGGTGACCGAGGGACGGATGCGATAGAGCCACGCACGGCGGTTCGTGGCTCGTGGAGCAGTGAAGGGGGTTCCGCTGAACTGCTCGGTGTAAAGTCCAAGGGTCGACTTCTGGGGTGCGTTCTGGCCTTTGGGCAAAGCACCGGCAACGGCTTCCGTCGCAAATTCGTTGGCAAACCCCGATTGATACTGCAGCTTCGACATAAATCCTCCCTGCTGTAGCTGTATACCGGAGGATGCATAGCATTGCCAACTTGGGACCCTGGTTCATCGATTAGGCAAGTTTTAACGCTCTCGAGGGGCGGCACCGCCGATACTGCGAGCAGAGGCGCTCATCCGCCAGTGCGCTTTACAGGCAAAATGGAGGCATGGGCGGGAAAATTTACCTCCCCGTTACGTTACAAGAAGTGCCATCCGTAACCGCCGAGGAAGAGAAGCAGAAGGACATTTTGCATCCAATAAGGGCAGACTAAATGCGGTCTCACAATTACGCTGCCCCCGAAAAGAACGTGAGGAGTGGTCCCGGCAAGCCGGCATCACGAAAAAGCGTGCCGCATCATAGGTCTGTAACCGATGGCGTAACCGCAGGGGGCATTCATGCAAACAACCGGCTGGCGGGATAGACAGGTTCAGAACCATGCGTCGCTGCGTGGGACAGCATCGAGCGCGTGGTTTCCCATTTTGGCGATGCTGGTATGCGCACCGGCTGCGTGGCCCCAGGCCCAGGGGTCTTTGCCAACGCTAGGCGCCGACCAGGTAGTGCAGCGTTTGATGGAGAAGAACAAGGAACGCGCGGACAGTCTGCAGCACTACGTTGGGCAACGCAGCTATCGGCTGGAATACCGTGGCTTCCCGGGCTCTGCCGAGGCGACGATGGAAGTGGAGGTGAATTTTGATGCACCCGCTTCCAAGCGCTTCACCGTGGTCAGCGCTACCGGGTCGAAGCTGATCCAGAATCGCGTCTTTCACCGTCTGCTGGAGAGCGAGGAGCAGGCCGGCGACTCGAGCAACCGAAAGAACACCGAGCTTGGTCCGGATAACTACACCTTCTCTCTTGCCGGGACCGACGGAACAAACTATGTGCTGAATGTTGAGCCGAAGGTAGACAGCCGGTTTCTGTATCGAGGCAAGATCTGGGTGGACGCGCACGACTTCGCGGTCACGCGCATCGAGGCGCAACCTGCCCGGAATCCATCGTTCTGGACGACGAAGTCTGAGATCCACCACACCTATCAGCGAGTGGACAATGGATTCTATCTGCCGAAGGAAAACAAGACAGTGACCAGCGTCCGGCTGGGAGGCGTGGCGACCCTGACCATCGAATACCAGTCTTACCAGTTGACCGTTGCCAAGCACGTTGCATCGGCAAGAAGGATTTCCTCCGGCGAAGGAGCCGTGTGGCCAGACGGCGGACTCAGTACAGAGGTAGCGAATTTTGTCTCGTCGAGAAGATGACGCAGTAAACTATGCCCCTCGTGGAGGGTGATTGTGCGGGGCCGAATAGAAGCTAGGTGTTTGGCGAAGCTGCATCAAGCCGAACGAAGCCAGCAAATCTGTCACTTGCCTGAGATCCATTTCCTCTAATTCACGTCGGAGTCTTATCGGTGGACAAGATCACGCGCCGCCGTCCAAACATGCGAGCGTCCAGCGAATAGCCTCCCGGTCCAAGCAATCCTAAAGCAGCCATATCGACAATCGAAACGACCATGTGCAGTGCATCGACCCCTCGTAAGCCAAATACCGCCGCAAGCTCGATGCAGCAACATACCGTACACAGGATCGGGGTGAAGGCTCCGAGAAAGAAGAAGCCTGCAAGCACGGACAGACCCGCAAAGGCCCATTGAGACAGGATGAAATTTCTGCGCGGGAATGCGATCATGAGTAGCATCGGCACAGCCGTTATCCTTAACAAGGCTAGCGCAATGCCCGCCGCCCCGGTGGGAAACATGGAGAAGAGTCTTTGCATTGCACAGACTCTAACCAGCTCTTCGGAGCCGGACAAACGCGAAAAGGGGGCGAGAGAAACGACCCTTTTGAGGGGGTTACGGAAAGTTGTCGGAAGAATATTCTGGGCCCGCTTGTGAAAGTGATTCTCCCAACTGGCGGCGCGGAGATAAAATTGCCTATTCTCCCGCAGTGGAGTTGACAGCCGGCGAACGGGCTTCGCCCGGGGGTTCCTTGATTGGAAAGTGGCGATCATGGGTAACCAACAGCCGATCCGAGTGCTCACGGTAGACGATCATCCGCTCTTGAGGGGCGGGATTTCGGGCGCAATTATGGCGCAGCCCGATATGACCGTGGTGGCTGAGGCGACCGATGGGGACGAGGCGATCGCGTTGTTTCGCGTACACCGGCCCGACATCACGCTCATGGATCTCCGCATGCCTAAGGCCAACGGAATCGATGCGATCGCAGCGATTCGCAAAGAGTGGCCGACTGCTCGCATCATTGTCCTGACCACCTACGGAGGAGATGTACAGGCTTTGCGCGCGTTCAAAGCGGGAGCTTCCGGATACCTCTTGAAGAGCATGCTGCGGACGGAGTTGATCGACACCATTCGCCTGGTGCACGCAGGCCATCGCCGCATTCCCCAGGAAATCGCGGTCGAGATGGCCGAACATGTCGCGGATGACGCGCTCACCAGCCGGGAGCTGGAAACGCTTCGTGGGGTCGCCAGTGGGAGTTCAAATAAGCTGATTGCCGAACAGCTTGGCATCTCGGAGCATACCGTCAAAGGCCATCTCAAGAGCATCCTTTCGAAACTCGGCGCCACCGATCGTACGCACGCAGTCATGATTGCGCTGAAGCGCGGTTTCCTCGACATGTAATGACGACCCTCATCTCTATGGATGAAGAGACGCGCAATCGGCGTGCGCATACTTTCGACAAAATTGCGGAGCTTTACGACCGGGGCCGCCGGGGATATCCCGATCCTATCTTCGACGACCTCTTAACCCAAGCCGGCATGGAGCCATCCCGCGCGCACGTGCTCGAGATCGGTTGCGGCACGGGACAAGCAACACTACCGCTCGCTCGCCGCGGCTGCCGTGTCGTTTGTGTCGAGATGGGCGCAAACCTTGCGCGAATCGCGCGCCGCAACCTGGCTGACTTCCCGTTGGTAAGAGTCGACAACGCTCGCTTCGAAGATTGGAACCCGGGCAATCTATCCTTCGACATTGTCTTTGCAGCGACATCGTGGCATTGGCTCGACCCGCGGCTCCGCTATGCGAAAGCCGCCGCGGCATTGCGGCCGGCGGGAGTGCTGGCTTTCACCACCGGTGGTCACGCGTTTCCTCCGGGCTTCGATCCGTTCTTCACTGAGATTCAACGCTGCTATGAAGCGATTGGCGAAGCCCGGGGACAGTGGCCTCCCCCGACCGCCGGAAGAGATTTGCGACGCGCGCGAAGAGATCGAGCAGAGCGGATACTTCGAGAAAGCGCGCGTGACACGCTGCATCTGGGTCGAGGAGTTTACCGCGGACGAATACGTCGCAATGATGAGCACTGCATCGGATCATCAACTGATGCAGCCGGCAAAACGGGAGCAGCTGTTCGCCGAAATGCGGCGTCTCATTCAAGCGTCTCCCGGAGGCCGCATCCGCAAACACAATCTTGCCCTCCTGCACGTCGCCGAGAAGAAGAGCGTGGAGAGGAACGGAAGCCTGAAACAACCCGTCCGTCGACCCGGTACGCGAAAATATTCATTCTGCTGTGAGCCCTTGCAGCGTCTAATCACTCATGCGCGTCATTACGCTTGAAGAGCACTTTACTACCGCATCCGTCGTTCAAACCACAGGAGCCACGCGGTTCGCCGAGCTCCAACCCAAACTCCTCAATCTCACCGACGGCCGCATCGCAGACATGGACGAGGCCGGCATCGACCTGCAAGTGCTGTCCCTGGTTTCCACGGGTGTCGATGCGCTCGACGCCGCGACGGCGACGTCGTTGGTTCGCGACGTCAACGATGAACTGGCGAGCACAGTGCGTGCCCATCCTGCCCGCTTCGCCGGCTTCGCCAGCCTTGCATTGAAGGACCCTCAGGCCGCCGCGGCAGAACTGGATCGCTGTGTCACTCGCCTGGGATTCCCAGGAGCCTCTGGTGGATGGCACCACGGGAGGCGTCTTCCTTGACGATCCCAGCTTCCTTCCGGTCTTCGAAGCCGCAGAGCACTTAAACGTTCCCATTTATCTCCATCCTGCGCCGCCGCCGGAACCCGTCCGCGAGGCATATTTCTCCGGTCTTCCCGGTGATCTTGGCTTCCTGCTCTCGATCGCCGGCTGGGGCTGGCATGCAGAAACCGGCCTGCACACACTTCGGCTGATTGTTACCGGTCTATTTGATCGTTTTCCCGCGCTCCAACTCATCATTGGACACATGGGCGAGGGCTTACCCTATGCGCTTGCCCGCTCCAGTGGCGTCCTTTCGCGGGCGGCGCCCCAACTGCGGCAACCCGTCGCCGCCTACTTCCAAAGCAACATTCATCTCACCACCAGCGGCTATTTCACTTATCCGCCGCTCAGCTGTGCGATCGAGGTCGTCGGGCTCGATCGCCTTCTCTTCTCAGTGGATTACCCCTTCAGTTCCAACATGCGCGGACGATCGTTCCTGGATAGCTTGGCGGCCTGCTAAGCCCTGAAGACATGGCCAAGCTCACTCATCGGAATGCTGCGTCTCTCCTGCGCCTGCAGCCCATCTAGAGCAGTTTCGCAATTACTGTGGCCTGATAAAGATCGCGAGGTGTGGTTTTCCTTGAGAGAAAACCACGAAAAGGCCTATCGCTTCGGCTAGACTTTCTCGAGGAAAGTCGCATGCAGTTCGGTAGTTCCAACGACCTCTACAGGAAATCCGGGTTCGGTCTACACCAATTGCGAAACTGCTTTAATCCGTTTCTGTGGCGATGGGCTGGTCGCTCACGGGCATGGTTTGGAGGGTCTGGAGTTCGGACTGAACGCGGGCCCATTTCTCCGGATTCTTCTTGGTGTGAATGGGCGCGTTTGGGTCGGCATAGTAGTTCACGATATCGGACTTGAGCCCGGGCGGGACGGTATGGTTGGGGTCGGCAACCAGCCGGTCAAGCAGCTTGGCATAGGTTTCATCGGTAAGCCGGTAGGCCCCAGGCCGGACCGGCGCGCCGGTATCCAGGTCACGGTTGGGAAGCGTCTGATGCGGCTTGCCAAACCGGCCCAGCGCGGAGCTTAGTTCATCCGTCGATTGATTGACGCTGCGAACGTATTCCTCTTCAGTGGAAGCAGTAGGCCCCTTGATCGCCAGCAATTTCAATGGGCCGATCTTAGGCAGGACGTAAATGAGCCCGGCGAGTGAATAGGTTCCGATGCCGGCCTTCTTGCGGTACTGGTCCCAATTATTTTCGGCAGCTACCCGCGCCACCTCGTCTGCCAGTTTCTGGAGATCGGGACTGGTGGAGTCCGCCGGCATGCGGCTGCGATGCAGAAGAGTGACCGCGTAGGCGATGCGGGGAATAAAGCTGCGGACGGCGAAGCGAAAGCCCCCGGCGTTGATGCGCCGTGATCGGGCTTTGGAGAAATCCTCACTGAGGCCATAGGTCTCGTAGAAGGCGGTCGCGAGCTGCTCGGTGGGCACATTGAGGCCGACGTGGCGAAGGTAGTGAACGGGCGCAAAGCGGCGATGCGCAATCTCGTTAATGTCGAAGGCGAACTCGGTCTGCATGTGCGCATGCTCGTCTTCGCCGAAAGTCACGAACCGGGCCATATTTCGCGGCAACCTCGGAAACTCCACCGGCACGGCCAGGTTGGTGGCCTGGGAGTGGCCGATGTTGTCGCCGATGTAATGGGAGAGCGCCCCAATGGCGAAGGCTAGCTGGTTGGCATCCTTGGCGTCGCGGAAGAGGTGGACGACGAAGTCGCCGGAGCGGACGTAGTGTGTCAGGTCAGAGAAGAAGGGGTCGCCGAAGGGGTAGTAGCCAATGTCCTGAATGACGCAGCCGGCATAGGCGTAGGACCGTGCCAGTTCCAGCTCCTGGGGCGTGATGTTGGGATAACGGCTACGCAACAGTGGCGCGATGGAGCTTTGCCATGTCAGGTCGATCAGCTGCTCGTGGGTCAGCAGCGAGTAAGCTCCGGCGGGTCGGCAGACAAGCAGGAAGCACAGTAGAAAAGCCGAGGCCCGGCAGAGATTGCGCATCGGCTACAGTATCGCAGCGCCGGGATGCACCTGACTACGTCGGCGGCGACAAACCTGGGAACCAAGTGGTGGCCGTCCACGCGCGCGCTAAGCGTCCAACTGGAGTTACATTACCTGGAACGGATGTCTTTCCAGCTCGGTGAAGGAAGTCTCATTTCCTGATCGGCCCGAGATGGTGAAGAGATAGTCTCCATGGGCGAGAGCGGATGCAGGAATGTAGAGGGGAACAGTTTTGCTTGTAGCCGCCTCAGGAACGTCGATCGACAATACTTGGCTTCCGTTTGGGCTTAAGATTTGGCAACGATATTCGGCTACGTTTGGGTGAGGCGGGATGTCGAGGAACAATATAAACGGCTTGTCTTGGACCGGATTGATGACCGGTTGAACGGCGCTGCGCGCACCCATATCGGCCAACGAAAAGAAAGCGAGCGCCTGAGGGGCGGAGGAGCTACGAAGCCTGGGAATCGTCACCGTATTTTGGTAGAGGATGAACGCAAACAAGGCGACGGACGCTGCAATCGCGTATCGCGCGGGCTGCCATTGGCTGCTCCACCGTTTGGGAGTTGATTGCGGCGTCTGCGCGCGATCCGTCGCCAGAACCTTTTTCGTGGTATCGACGAATGCAGACGTCATTCGTAAATCGCTTGCGCATTCTTCGCAGTCAAAAAAATGCTCCGCGAATTCATCCGCTTGCGCAGCAGAAAGCTCTCCCAGGAGGTATTTCTCCACAGCTTGGGTTTGGAGCGCCTCTGCATGATCCATAAGCCTTCCCATATTACAGTAGTGTAATTCGTGCAGGATACGTTTCACTGCCGCGCTAAGTATATGATTTTAAGTGGGCTGGCGGGCAGCAGCAGGAGATTCAAATGCCCTCATATAGAACAAAGGGAGCCCAATAGAAGGGCCGCCTATTGACTGTTTCCGACCGCAGAAGCGCGAGCTTCGCTGCCCGCAGCGCAGACTCGGGATCCTCTCCCGTGGCCATCGCAGAGTACAAATGATCCATAAACTGCGGGGTCGAGGCGTCATTTACCTCCCACAGCGACGCAATCACCCGCTGGGCGCCCGCTCGAAGAAATGCCCACGAAAGGCCCACCAGTCCTTCCGAGGAGTAGATTCTGTTGCCCGCACTGTCACAGGCGGAAATGGTTACCAACCTGGCATTGAGCTTGTTGCGTGCAATGTCGCGCGCATAGAGGTTGTACGATGTGCCATCCTCTGAAAGAACGACCGCGGAATCGAGTGGGCTTATACGGCTCGCGGTACCATGAGCCACGAAATGAATGAGCGCATAGTTCTCCGGCTTCGCCTTGAAGTAGGCCACCGGGGTAGCATCTTTCCCGGATAGCACAGTTTCCTGGTCCGGGCTGAAATGCCCCTCAACTAACCGGATCTCCTCGCCGGCATGCGAGAGTGCCGGATAGTTTGCAGGCGATTGCGGATTTCCGATCAACAGCAACGTCTTCGCTGGACTCTGTTGAGCGCCCAACCGCCGAATGCTTCCCGAGGGTGAGTAAGAACGCAGAGCTGGCGTTGGTGACAGAGACGTCTTCGATCCAATAGTGTGGCTTGGGCGAGCTAACCAGTAGAGTCTCAAAGTTCAATCCGCATAATTCTCCATCGGAGATTATGGTTACCTGTGACTGCGGCTTTATCCATTGTTCCACGGGACCAATCAATATTCGATAGAGTTCTTGCCCGTCGGCATTGCCGAGATCATTGGCGTCAAACGCCCCAACCAGATGAGCATGATATCGCTCAAGCAAGGGGCGTATCCGATCCTCTCCGGGAAGAACGAATAATTGTGAGTGATTAGGCAGCAAAATCCATAGATAACTCCGCTTCCTGCCTATCCAGTAAGACAGAATTACATGTCCAAGACGCGCCGCGGCACGTTCTGCTTCTGTCACATTAAAAGCCTGCGATTGGACTTCGCTTAAGCCGAGCCCTTCGGTGAGTGTGCGAGCTCTTTGCAACTCTGCGACACGGAATGCTTCATCAGCCATGCCGTGTTCCACGAGAAAGTCGATATAGTCGCTGTAAATATCCTTTGTATTCGTTGGATAGGCGAGCTTAAGTTCGTCGCGGCCGAGCGATTTGCGGCCCTTTTCAAGCGACACAAACGCAGCTTTGTAGTGCATCTTGCGCGGCTTCGGTGTGGTTAAGTTGAGCATCGATCCTGGCCAGTGCCGACAAGGCCTCAGGCCTGGAGAACCACATCTGTGCCGGAATCGTGAACGACTTCCTGCAGTACGCGTTCGGCGGTCCTGGGATCCTGTTCGCCAAAATGAGATCTGCGCTTCATTTACCAGAGAATAGAGCTCCGTATCGTGATCACCAATGGCATGCTCGAGCGCCATTGCTTCGTTGTTGTATTTTTCTGCTAAGAGGAAAGTCGTCTTCTTCGATCGCAGTTTGTGCGAGGTCGCTGAGGTTGAAAGCAACTTCCTGCTGATTGCCTTGACGCCGCGCCAACTGCAAAGCCTGCTGATAGTCTCTTGCTCGCGTCAGAGAAATAATGTTGAATCGAATCTGGATTCGCAGCAATACTCGATGAGTGAAGTCTTTGATCAGTGATCATCCCGAGCTGCTTCGATCTCTTCTCAGACTCCTCGAATAGTTCAGAAGCCCGATCAAGATCCCCCATCCGCAGGTAGGCCCACCCTAAATTGACGGTCGTCTTTACGATGGATGCTTGAGCATCCAGCTTCTGGGCTGCAGCCAAAGTTGCGTTGAAGAGATCTACCGCATCAGCATAATGATATTGCTGCATCTGCAGCATCCCCAGGTTCCCCAGCGCGTTGCTGGCCAGAAAAGTCTGGCCATGTTGCTGAGCGATTTGGAGTGCGCGCGTGAAAAGCAGCTCTGATTTGGCGGGATCACGGTGGAAGGCGGCGAGCTTTCCTTCACCCAGCAACAAGTCACCCATGACCTCGGGTGAGTCGGCTCCCTGCATTTTTTCCGTTGCGCTGGAATGTCCGATCAGCCAGGTCAAATTGCTGAAGGTTGCTCTCTGCGATCCCTAGCAGCGCGCTTCTGCGTGCGGCCAGCGTGGCGCTTCTGGGCTCGGGGAAATTCTCCGGCTTGAGCAATGTGAGGGCATCCTGGCTGAGACCTTGCCAGATGAGAATCTCAGACTTTAACAATTGAAGACGCCAAAATGCGTCCAGATCTCCCTTCTCGACTACACGGAGACCGTCGTCTGCCTCGCTTCAGGGCATCCTTTAGATCGCCATGCTGAAAGCTGCCTTCAGCCCTCTGATATGCAGTCTCCGCTACCTGGCGGGGAGGTTCTTTTCCACAAGCTAGACATAATAGGAGGCCGAAGGAAGGGGAGTCGCCAGTCTACGGATACCAAGAGCCGTTAGTAACAGGGGTCGCAGCCGCCACCATGCCGGCGAAAGGGCTTCCAAGTTCAACCCGCAGCATGGTGAGGCGCTTGGTATCTGCTGACGCAAAAACTTCCGCGAGGTAAAGATTGCCAACGTGCGGGATATGGATTGCGTACGCGTACGGAAGCTCCTCTGCAGAGTCGCCAGTCCCTACCGGACGAACCTGTTTTACCAGACTGGTGTGCAACACTCCATTGGATTTGGATTTGCTCCAGCCAGCACCCGGTTCCATCAGCATACCCTTCGCAAGGGCCGGCGGTACCTTTTCGCTGGTGAGCCCCCAATGATATCTGGCTTTCGGCGCAGTTCTTTCCCTTGTTTCCCTTGCTGGCGGATTCGAGATGGCTTAACAGCGCCGAATGGGTGGGATTTTGCATAAAAAGATCGTGGTTAAGGTCCACTTGCAGCGGCTGACCCGCGATCTTGAGGTTCTCAAACGAACTACCCAGAGGAATGATTTCCGCTTGCTCGCCATCCTTGTGGTTTGAGGACACCCTGCCGATGATCGCATCCGCGGTAATCACATGAAGAATGTTCAAACCTTCGATGACGCAAGTGACTACGGAATTGTAGGCTCCGTCATCCGTCTGGATGCCGGATACATAGGTATGCGCCGACTGGTAGGAGATAACGTCCTTTAACTGGTAGGCCCCTTCCTTCGCGGACGCAAAACCGCCAATGATCGGGAGAGACGTTGCTGAGCTACTGGCGATGTCTGCCTTGAAGGGTTGAGTGATCGAACCCCCAATAGCAGACCCATGTGCATGGTACAGAAACCTTCTCCCACTCATGTCTACATCTCCAATTCGCCAAAATATTTAGGGATTGCCCAAAGCTCGAGTTCAAGTCGATAGTGCCATGACTCAGGATTTCGTTTCAGCAATGCTTTTAATATTTCATTGACGTGACCATGGTTTAGGGGCGCAAGAAATCATAGCGCGAATTCATCGCTTGATTCGCCTCCAGCAGTATTTTCTTTGGAGCAAAGGTCGGTCAATCCGTCCGGCATCCTTTAAACCACTGATGCCGCTTAAAAGTTGAACTTGAGCGCTCCCTGCAGGATTCGTGGAGCCGCCGCGCTGATGGCGTTTCCAAAGGTCGAACTGCCGATGTCGCCGTCGACCGCGCTGGGGCCGTTGAATTGGGTGTGGTTAAAGACGTTGAATGCTTCCACCCGGAAGAGCAGGGATTTTGATTCTTTGAGGGGCAGCTGCTTGGCGACAGCCATGTCGTAATTATCCGCGCCGGGCCCATAGAAGAATCGCCTCTTGGCGTTGCCGGGAGTACCCAGCGCATTCATGGAGAAGGCAGAGGTGGCAAAATAATTGTTTCCGTTTTTCCGGGGATTCCCGCTCAGGTGGAGCGGCCCGCCGTTGTAGTCGGGCTCATCGATGCTGCTGTTGTTGATCCCGTTTGGATTGGTCCCGATCAGCGAGTTGTCTCCATTGTTAACCATGGTTACGGGAAAACCGCTGGAGAAGTGCGTGATCCCCGACACGGACCAGCCACGGGTCAGCCGGTTGGGACGGAAGAACTGATCGAAGGGAAGCTGATACTCGTAGCTGACGACGAAGTTGTGCTTCACATCGAACGAGGAGATGGCATAGCTGAGCGCGGGATTGAAGGGGTTCACTTCCTCGGCGACATTCGATGACTGGTCCAGGGACTTGCCATAGGTGTAGGCAGCGGAGAATTCCAGGCGGCCACTGGTGTGGCGGGCGCTGAGTTCCAGCGCGTTGTAGTTGGCGTGGCCGATCGTGGACTGGAGGGCATTGCTGCCGAAGTTTGAGCCCAGCGGCCCGCGCGTACCGTTCACCTGGCCGCCGGCGATCGGATAATAAATCGTGTCCTCGCCGCCTGCACCGCAGGTAAGCGTCCCCGGCTGCACCTGGCTTGTCTGGCTTAGGCTCAGGCAGAGTGCGGGTTTCCTGGATTTGGCTCAATGAGAACGCGCTGGCGATGGCTGGAAGTACCGACGTAGCTCGCGCTGAAAACCGTATTCGGTCCGGCTTGCCGTTCAACGGAAAACATCCACTCTTCCGTGTAGGGCGCGCGGCCGTGGATGTCGTATCCCGGAATCCCCTCGATTGGCTCGTAGGTGGCCCAATCAATGTTGGGATCGGGGTTGCGGCGCGAAGAATTCAACGGGGCAAAGACATAGGGAAAAGGCTGGCCATTGTCCTGGCCGCTAGCCGCGGTAATGAAGGGCGTCGCGAAGAGCGGAGGCGCGGGGCTGGTATAGGTAGTGCCGTAAGGAGCATTCGCAGCCAGGACGCCGATCGAAAGCGCATCGATTGCGGTGTAAAAGTTCCCCGCGCTGGCCCGAATGCTGGTCGTCCCCGGGGCACCAAGGATCCTTCCCAGGAAGGTGCCGGCGTCTCCCTGCGGCGACCAGGCTACACCCACGCGTGGCGCAAAGCTGAGGTTGCCAATGGGGGCCAGCGTGTTGGGAATCGATTGACCATTTGCCCGGTCCCCTGGATAAAGTATGCCCGGAGGCGCACCGGGAAAGACGACCGACTGGGCGCCGGCGACGAAGGTAGAGATCTGGTTGTACTTCTCTGACCAGGGCGCGATGCGATCCCAGCGAAGGCCGTAGTTAAGGGTCAGGTTAGGGAGAACGTGCCAGCTATCCTGCGCGAAGAGGCCGATGTATTTATTCCGCGCATAAAACGGGTTGAGCTGGCTCTGGTTGTATTGACTGGGCACGCCGATCAGGAAGTCGGCAAAGTCGACGCCGGTTTCCGTCCCCGAGAAAACAAAGCTGCCATTGAACTGTGCGATGGGGTGGGCATTGACCTGGTCGGCATGGAACTCCCCGCCGAACTTCATGGTGTGATTGCCCAAGACCTTCGAGACCGCGTCCGTGACTTGATAGGTATTGTTGACCTGGGTGAGCTGGTTGGCTGCGGCGCCGGTAGAGTATCCGTTGAAGTTCAAATTCTCCACGCTTTCACCCTTGGGGTCGAGCGCGACGATGCTGGGCGAGCCGTCCGCGTTCTCGAAGCCTTGCGAGACCAGGGTTACGCCAAGACCGCCCACCGGCTGGCCGAGATCGGTGTTATCGCGCATGTAGCTGAAGTGCAGCTCATTCACCATGGTGGTGTGGAAGGTTCTGGTAAGGCCCAGCGCGAAGAGCTGTGCCCGGCCGGTGGTGACGGCATTGAAGCCAGGGACGCTGGCGCCGCTCTGCGCGACCGGATACGGGTCACCGAGATCGAAGTCGTCGATGAAGTAATAACCGGAGAGCAGGCCCAGGCGGGTGTTCACATCGAGGCGAACCGCTCCCTTATCGTCGCGCACCGTCTGATTGAACGACGAGGTCGCATAGCCGTTGGGGGTGTTCGGAGCCGGGATGTACTGCAGCATTCGCTGTGCCGGAACCGACCACGCTTGTTGAGGAATGACCGCGTTGGGAAAAACGCACTGGGTCGAATTGAGGCAACCGGGAACGTAGTAAGACTCGCCCGAGATCACGGGATATCCCAGTTTCTGGGTGAGCTGGTTGGCGAAGTAAGGGCCGCCCACCACGCCGGCCAGGTTACTGGAAAGGTCGGAGAGATTGCCCGTGCGGTCGGCGTTCGAGGGCACGCTGATGGTGCCGGTATCGATGCCCTGCGTCTGCCGCGTTCCCTGGTAGTCAGTGAAGAAGAAGAACCGGTCGTGACGAATCGGGCCGCCGATGGTCCCTCCAAACTGGTTCTGGCGGAAGGCCCCACGGGTGGGAGAGAAGTAATTGCGCGCGTCCAGATCGGTATTGCGTAAGAAATCGAATGCGTTGCCATGAAATTGATTGCTTCCGGATTTAGTGACGACATTGATCTGGCCACCGCTGAATTCTCCATACTCAGCGTCGAAATTGCTGGTGATGATGCGGAACTCATCGATCGCATCCAGGTTGGGAATGACGGCCGTGCCGGCGTTGACGTCTTCTTCCACGTCGGCGCCATTCACACTGAAATAGTTGGCGAACTCCCGCTGCCCGTTCACAGAGATAGTGCCGGGATTGAGCGTGCCGGAAGGATTGAGGACAGTAGCGCCTACATCCTGAACGGTAGTGGAGGTGATCGATGTTTGTGGTGCGACTCCGGGTTGCAGAGAGAGCAGGTCGGTGTAACTGCGGCCGTCGAGTGGAACCGCGGTCATCTGCCGGCCGGTGATCACCTGGCCCAGTTGGGTGCTGGTTGTTTCCACGTGCAGCGTGTTATCAACCACGCTGACAGTTTGGGCGACGTTGCCAACCTGGAGCGAGGCATCGAGAGTAAGCGCCGCGTTGGTATCAAGCACCACGCCGGTACGTTGATAGCCGGAAAAACCAGTAGCCTGCACCTGCAGATCATAATGACCAACCGGCAGAACCGGGAAGGTGTAAAGCCCCCTGCTATCGCTGTGTGCCTGGTAGGAGAGCCCTGTCGTTGACTCACGAAGACTCACTTCTGCATTTGGAATCACACGCCCCGAAGGATCTTTCACCGTGCCGGAGATACTCCCTCCTACACTGGCCGAGACAAAAGTAGCCGACAAGACTCCAAAAGCGCATAGGGTTCTCGCCAACTTGCCCGCGAGGCGCCAGACTTTCATCAACATACTCTTCTCCTGATCTCTTCGCTTGCCGTGGTTCTCACTGGATGGTGATCGGAACGTTCACGCTGGTTTGGTCTTGCGATGACCCGCTACCTGCCGTAGCTGTAACCACAACGGTGTAAGCACCCCTGGGTGTTCCTGGATCGGTCTGGCCGGTGCTACCGCACCCGATGGCAGTGAGGAGGATGGCCATGAAAGTCAGGACAAGCATTGCCATTCCGCGCCACCTTCGCCGCGGTAGGGCAAGCAAGAAGACACACGCGAAACTTGCGCCACCGCCCGCAGCGAGCCATCCGGGCGCGGCAGTTCGAGTGCTGACGGAGGGATGTGGCGGCGTGGTGTTGACGGTGAGAGAAGCCTGACCTGTCCCGGTCATCGATTTGGGATTCACAAAGCATGCCGATTGCGTCAGGTTCGCGGGCATGGTGCAGGAGAAACTGATAGGCGTGGTGTAGTTGTTAGCCACGTTCACTGTGAGCGGGGCGATTGCGGCTGATCCCACAGCAGCGGTCGTTCCCGGCGAAGCGAGTGCGAAATTTGAGATCGTGATGGCAATGTTTGCCGATACCGATTCCATATAAGTGGCATCGCCCTCATAGAAAGCGGTCAGATTATTGGCGCCCGAATTTCCATTCACGGCCGCGTTCAAGGTCGCCTGCCCGTTAATGAGAGTTACCGGGTTGCCGACGTTGAGCCCATTCAGCTGGAATTGCACCGTGCCTGTAGGAGTTGCAGATCCCGTAGAGGCGTCGGCGACATTTGCCGTTAGCGTGATCTTTCCATTGGGCGTAATGCTGCCGGTGGAGGCAGTGGCAGTGGTTGTTGAAGCCAATCCCGAGGACGGCAGCACTTGAATCGCACCCATCATGCCGGCATCTTCGTGCTGCAAAATATGGCAGTGATAGACAAAGGTGCCGACGATATTCGGATCGCGGAAATCCATGCGTAACTTCACGCTGGGATAGGCTCCGCTGCCACTCCAGAAAGGCAAATCGACGGTGTCGCGGATGGCTGGATCATTTACCGGCTGGCCGTTCACTTCGAGTACTTGAAAATGAATCTGATGGATGTGAAAAATATGGTCTTCAAGCGCCGCATTTTCGACGACCCAATCCTCGACCGTGCCGGAATGCACGACGATGTTGGGCGGATTGTTCATGTTGAACAATGCGGGTTGCTGTCCTTCCTCGGTGATAAAAAAATTGGTTGGACTATTCGGGTTGGCGGGATCTTCCAGTACTTCGGAGAACTGCAGGTTGCGTTGCGCGATCGGGGTAGCAGCTGCCAGCGCTGCGAAGCGGGTGACGCGGGTTCGCACCGCATGCGACGGCAACCGTTTGCCCGCGGCGCCACTGCTCGCAGCCGAGCCTTCGATGCCGCTCTGGCTCACGATGTTCGCGATGGTCCGCGTGGGGTCGAAATCCCCATCCGGCCCGGTGTCCCAATTCTGAGTAATCAACTGCGCCGGGGCGCCGGAGCTCGGCGTGGTCACCACAAACTCGGCACGGGCGCCGGGCGGCAAAAGAATGCTGGTCTCGCTCTCGGAGGATTGTCCGCTGCTGCCCGAAGCAATAGGGTAGCCATCGATGGCCACCACCTGCATGGCCTGCGGCGTTCCATTCACAACATACTGCAAGTTCAGGATGGTATCCGCGGCAGTGTTTGCTACTCGCCACAATTCCTGTTGCGATGGATTGGTTTGAATAACGGCCGGAGTGTATTTCGGATACGTAACCGGAACATAGTTGATGGAAAGATCCCAGGCAGGAATATTCGTATCGTTGGCTTCTGACGCCGGCAGTAGTTGGTCGCGAATGACGAAGGTGCGCTCGGTCAGCCCCGCCAGTGCCGGATCGACGTTTTGCAGGCCTTCGACGATCAGCGCTCCCGTCGCGCCTCCCTGTACCTGCCCTTCAGATATGCCGTGCGGGTGGGGATGGTACCAGTAAAGCCCCGGGGGCTCGTTTCGCGGAATCTGCACGTTGTAATCGAAGCTCTGGCCGGGCTGGATCAGCGTGTGAACCACCTCGTCCTGTCCGCAGACCGGGGCCACGTTCGTTCCATGGAAGTGGATATTGGTCACATTCGCTGACATCTTTCCGTTGCAGGCGCTGCTGCTGCTGGTTGCGGCGGAGGAGAGTGTCATCTTCATGCCGGCCATATTGTCGCCGGCACTGGCGGCGGACGAGGCAGGCAAGTCGTTCTGGAAATGAATGATTAGCTGGTCGCCGGGATTCACCCGAAGTGTGGGTGCCTGCAGACCGGTGTCAGTGACGTAGCAGTAGCGGACAAGTCCCTGAGAATCGGTCGCGGCCAGGAACTTGAATGTAACCTCCAACACACCATTTTGGCTTCGCAACTCCGGTGGCGCGGTGGTTGCGGAACCGGCCGCATAGCGCGCACAAACCTGGTCTGCCGGGTCGGCAGTCGAGGCATCAGGCGAGGCTTCCTTAGCGCCTGTGGGAGTGGCCATCTTGGCCATATCCTGCGCCGACATAGCGCCGCGGCCGTGGGCGTGCTGGGCCATGGCAGAAAGCAAAGTTGGGAAAATGATCAAGAGGAAAAAAGCGATGCGGAAAAGCAAACACACACGTCTGCTTGAAAGATCCACCTGAGCACGCACAACGACTCCCTTAGAGCATTTTTGCTAATACTGTGGTCCGGTGGGATCAGCTATGTGCGGCCATTCCTTGGCGGAATGGCCGCATCAAGTTCAGTTTCCCGGTCTACACCATTACCAAAAATGCGTTAGCCTCACCAGGCACACGGATAGTAGGGACGTCCCGCGAAATCGAGCGGCGGTCATCCTAACAGTTGAAACCTTGCGGGCAGGGGACCTATAGTGAAGGAAGCCCGCAGTCTATTTTGGCTGTGGCCCCCAGGTCCTCGCGGTCTCCGCCAAGAGCAATCCGCGGGGATCTGGTTATTCGTTCAAATTCGTATCAGGAAACTTTTTGCTGCGTGGCACACCGCCGGCATAAACCTCCGACCTCGAGACGCATGACCTGCACTTCAAAATCGTTTTGTGTCGCAATCTCCCGCTTCAGCCGCTGGAACGTGGGGCTGTCGAACTCCTCAATCTCTCCACAACGGAAACAGGCAAGATGCAGATGGTCTTTCTGCGTCTTGACTTCGTAATAATGCTTTTCTCCGTTGAGGTGCATCAGGTCCAGCTCGTCGATCAGCCCGAGCCGCTTCAGCAGCTCCAGGGTCCGGTATACGGTTGCACGGTCGATATTGGGGTCACGCTGGCGGGCACGGGACAGGAGAGTTGCTGCATCGAGGTGGGCGTCCGCGCCCTGGATGGTTTCGATCAACGCACGCCGCTGGGCGGTCAATCGAACCCCCCTAGCCTCAACTTCGTTCAATAGCTCGCAGCGTTTCAACGTCATTTTCTAGTTGCGACTCATTCGCACTAGATACAATATACGACAACTTTGGTCCGATTACAACCCCGAGCTGCGATTCCTCCAACTCAGGAGCGTTAGATAGCCAGTTGCTGTTCGACCAAGGCAGCCCAGTAGGCAGCCCCGGTGGAAAGGATCTGGTCGTTGAAATCATAACGTGGGTGATGCAACATCGGGTTGAGCTGCCCCGGCCGTTTTGCTCCCAACATAATGTAGGCGCCTTGCTTGACCCCGAGCATGTAAGAGAAGTCTTCCGCGCCCATGATCGGGTCCTCCATTTCGACCACTCCGCCTTGGCCCGCAACGGCAGTTGCAGCCTTGCAGGCAAGGGCCATGGCTCCTTCATCGTTTACCGTGGCAGGCGCAACCATGTGCATTTCCACTTCGGCGCTAGCGCCATAGCTCTCTGCAACGCATTTGGCTAACCTGACGATCGATCGTTGCATACTCTTACCGACTCCAGCATCGAACCAGCGTGCGGTTCCTTTCAGCACGGCCTCGCTGGGGATTACATTCGCAGCTACGCCGGCCTGGAAACTGCCCACCGTGACCACCGCCGCGTGTTTGGGATCGACCGAGCGGGAAACAATCGTCTGCAGCGCGCTTACCAGGGAACTGCCGGCCACAATCGGATCGATTCCGAAATGCGGTTGCGCAGCATGCGCGCCCAGGCCGGTGATCCTGATCTCGAAGAAGTTGGCGGCCGCCATGATGTTCCCGTTACGCCAGTAGAACTCTCCCACCGGCATCGTAGGCATGTTGTGCATGCCGAAGATGCGCTGCATGGGGAAGCGGTCGAACAATCCATCGGCTACGACCTGGCTGCCTCCGCCTATTTCCTCGGCCGGTTGAAAGATGAGGTAGGCTGTCCCTTTGAATTTGCGGCTTGCGGCCAGATATTTGGCTGCTCCAAGCAGCATGCTGGTGTGCCCATCGTGTCCGCAGGCGTGCATCACGCCTGGATTTTTGGAAGCGTAGGCCACTCCGGATTCTTCCGGGATGGGCAACGCGTCGATGTCCGCGCGCAGGCCTATCGCCTGCCCGCTGCCGCCGCTGCGGCCATGTATAACCGCGAGCACACCGGTTCCGGTAAAGGTATGGATCTCGTCGACCGCGAACGACCGCAGGCGTTCTTGAATAAAGGTGCTGGTGCGGGTCTCGGCAAATCCCAGTTCGGGGTTGGCATGCAGATCTCTGCGCCAGGTCACCATCTCATCCTGTAGTCGCTTTATTTCGTCGATCGCCTGCATTGATATATCTCCTGTCACATACTTATATATCGCGGCGGAACGCTGCCCGCCCAGTCTGCAACTATTGCAACATCGAAGCATCCAATTGACCGTTCGTTGATGAGTGCAAGGAATAACCAAATGAGCAAGCCGCACCGCTGTGCATGGGCAGAAAGCGATCCGCTTCTGCGCGACTACCACGACCAGGAATGGGGTGTGCCCCAGTATGACAGCCGTGCCCTATGGGAGTTGCTTATGCTGGAGGGATTCCAGGCCGGCCTGGCCTGGATCACGGTATTGCGTAAGCGGGAGGCCTTTCGCAAGGCGTTCCGTGGCTTCGAGCCAAAGAAGGTATCGCGTTTCGCTGAGCCTGACATCATTCGGCTGTTGGCTGACCCCGGGATTATTCGCTCCCGCGCCAAGATCGAGGCGACGATTCAAGGCGCGCGCATTTATCAGGAGATGGAGAGCAGTGGTGAAGGCTTCTCCGCGTTTGCCTGGAAACTGGCTGGGGGAAAGCCGATCAAGAACAAGACCGGGGTTCTGCCTGCAAAAACCGCTCTTTCGGAGGAGATCTCAGCCGCGCTCAAAAAGCGTGGCTTCAAGTTTGTCGGTCCAGTGATCGTCTATGCCTGGATGCAGGCGTCGGGGATGGTCAACGATCACGAGCTACGGTGCTTTCGTCGCAACGCCTGAAAATTGGCACCCGTCGTCTGGTGAGGGAAGCAGGGTCAGTCAGCGAGTGTAGTCTCCGCTCTTCCCCCCTGATTTTCTTACCAGGACGATCTCGCGAATGGCGATGGATTTATCCAAAGCCTTGCACATGTCGTAGATGGTGAGCGCGGCCACGGCAGCGGCGGTCAGCGCTTCCATCTCGACCCCGGTAGCCGCGACCGTCGCAGCAGTGCTGCGGATCGCCACGCCGCCAGCGACAACATTTGCCGAGACATCGATAAAGCTCAACGGCAGCGGATGACACATGGGGATCAGGTCAGCGGTGCGCTTGGCCGCTTGAATACCGGCAAAACGCGCGACTTCAAGAGGGTTGCCTTTGGGGTTTTTGGGCAGTGCGGCGAGCACGGCGTCAGAAAGCACAACAAAGGCTGAAGCTTCGGCCTCGCGCCGTGTGGATTCTTTGGCGCTCACGTCGACCATATGCGCACTGCCTTCGGCGTCGTAATGCGAGAGCTTATCCATCGTCTCCGTCAGGTTAGCAGCACCGCGACTGTCTCACCAGCGGCGAGATGCGGGCGGTCATGGGGCACCACAAGAAAGCAATTAGAGCGGCTGGTACTGGAAATGTCTCCGGAGCCTTGCCAGGTGACCGGCTCTACCGTCACATCGGCGGACACGGAACGCATGCTGGCGGGCAGGAAGCGTGTCAGGCCCGTCTTCACATGAACGTCGCCGGTCAGGCGGGCCTGCGCGAAGCGGGGTCCGCGATGGGGATCGCCACAGAGCGCGCCTAACAGGGGCTCGACAAAAAGCGAAAACGTAACCATGGTAGATACAGGGTTGCCGGGAAGTCCAAAGAGGTAAATCGGCCGATCATTCAGGGCAAGTCTTCCGAACACGATCGGCTTGCCGGGCTGGATCAGGGCGCCCGTGAAGAAGAACTCGGCGCCCAAGTCAAGCAGGACTTCCTCTACCAGATCGTACTTGCCCATGGAAACCCCGCCGGAGAGAAGCAGCAAGTCGGACTGGAGGGCGCTTCGGATAATGGTTTCAAGATTGCCGCGTTCATCGCGGGCGATCGGGAGCCGCACGGGCTGGGCCCCAGCCGCGAGAACCTGCGCCGCGACCGAATAGCTATTGGAGTTGCGAATTTGGTGGACAAGCGGCTGCTGATCCACCTCGACCAGTTCGTCGCCGGTGGCGACAATGGCGACGCGCGGCCGGGCAAATACCTTAAGCTGGGCCGCACCACAGGCGGCGCCCGCGGCGACCTGGGCAGCAGAGATACGCGTACCCCGGGACACGACTACTGCTCGCGCATGGGCCTCGGCTCCCCTGGCAACAATGTTTTCACCGGAAGCTATGCTGCGGCCCTGAGCGAGAGTGACCGTGTTGCCGTCGCGCTGCACGTGTTCCACCATGACCACGCAGTCAGCGCCTTCGGGCACAGGTGCCCCAGTCATGATTTCGATCGTTTGTCCTCGAGAGACCGCGGCGGGACCCATCTCGCCGGCGCGAATCAACCCAATGACCGTAAGCGGCAGGCCGGTCGCAAGATCAGTGGCCCGGCAAGCGAACCCATCGCGGGTGGAGCGGGGAAATGGCGGCTGATCCCGGTCCGCGTACACCGGTTCAGCGAGCACGAGGCCCAGGCTATCGAGAAGAGAAGTGGACTGCGGTGGATGCCGCGGCGCTGTGGCCAGCCGATCCGCATGTTCACGGACGATCCGGCTGGCGTCGGCAAAGCTAACCACCCGGGATGGAGCGGAATTGTTCAAGAGCGCACAAAGAGACGGGACGCCGTTAATGCGGCGTCCCGTCTACTATCTTCCAATCGATACTAGTGTTTGGCCGAGTACTTTGTGTTAACCTTAGCCCCGATCTCCGCCAGGATCGATTTTGCTTCTGGGGCCATGGGGCCGTTGGGGGCGAGTTCGAGGTACTTGTTGTAGGCCTCGGCGGTACCCGGAGGCGCGACGATCTTCTGCGTCTTGGGGTCGACCGTAGCCTTGGAGATCAGCGCCTGTCCTTTCAGGTAGTAGGGAATCGGCCTGGTCGGATCCGCGGCGATCGCCTTGTCTGCCGCGGCGATGGTAGCGTCGGTTTCTCCCGTACGGCTGAGGACAATGGTTTCATTGGTATAGAACATGCCTGCGTTGGTAGGCTGGAGCTTGGCCGCGGTGTCATACGCTGCCGTTGCGTCAGGGATCTTGCTGGTGTTGGCGTACACCTCGCCCAAGGCGTTATTGTCGGCTGCCTCCACGTCAGGATTCGGCTTCTTGGAATTAGTGTCGAGATCCAGCGCCTTCTTGAGTGAAACCAGGGCGTCGTCATACTTCTTCTGCCCGGTCTGAGCAATGCCCAGCTCCAGCCAAAGAACGGCGGCGTCCGGTTTCAGGGCCGTGGCCTGCTGCATGAGCGTGGCCGCTTCATCATACTTCTTGGCGGCGTTGTCGGCGCGCGCCTGCTTGAGCAGGTCATTCAGCTTGCCGACATTTGCGTTCTCTTTATTGATTTCCGCGTTCTTCTTCTTGGCTTCTTCGAGCGCCTTACGTTGCTCCGGAGGCAATTTATTCACGTACTCCGGCCGGCTCAGGTCGAAATCCTGCAGGGCGTCCTCGCCGGCAGTGATCTTCACGTTGTCAAAGCGGTCGACAGCCTTTCCGGGGGTTGCGTAAAGCGTGATGTAGTATGTGCCGGGCTTGATGCCTTCGCCCTTGTAATCGCCGTTCTGGTCAGTGGTGAAGGTGTACAGGGGGGTCTTGCCATCTGTGGAAAGGATCACCTGGCCGTTGGCAATGGGCGCGTTGGCCGGGTCTTGTACGTGTCCGTGGATCTTGGCCGGGACCTCCTGAGCAGCCGCGAGGGCTGGAACGAGGGCAAGCATGACGCTCGCGAGCCAAACAATGAGTTTCTTACGCATGATTTCTCTCCTCGAAGCGGCAGCGATTGGGTGATTTGCTGCCGGAGTGACCGGCTGCCGGCTCTGTAACGAACGGATAATCCGCCCGTATAGCAGGATTAAGTTAAATGGAAGGCAACAACAATTCAAGGCCGGGGCGACGGAGCGGCCTAGCGAACGCCTTCCTCTGCATAATCTTGGATGTGTCTTAGACCAAGGCCGTCTGAAAAAAGTCTCTCTCTGCCCATCAGGCCGGGGCAAGGGCGGCATATTGCTGCCGCCACGCGTCAAATAGCGCCAGGGCGCGTTCGCACTGCAAGCGGTGCCGCTCCCGCTTATCGCGGATCTGCTTGCGCAGCGACTCTTCCAGAGGCAGTAGGAGATCGAAGGTGATATTCGCCGGCTGGAAATCCTTGGCTTGGGCGTGAGTGATGTAGTGCACCAGGGAACCCAGCGCAGTTCCACGAGGCACGGCAACAGCCGCCTGCCCCTGGGCCAACTGGGCGGCATACAGTCCGGCCAACATGCCGGTGGCAATCGATTCTGTGTAGCCCTCTACCCCCGATAGCTGCCCGGCGATGAGGATGTTGGGGTGATCTCGCAGCGAAAGTGTCTCGGTCAGCACGCGGGGCGCATTGACGTAGGTGTTGCGATGAATCTGGCCAAAGCGGAGGAATTTGGCTTTCTCGAGGCCAGGAATCAGGCGCAGTACCCGCGCCTGCTCGCCAAATTTCAGGTGGTTTTGCAGGCCGACAAGGTTGTAGGAGTCGGCGCGCAGGTTTTCACAACGTAACTGCACTACCGCCCAGGGGACTTTGCCGGTGCGTGGATCGCGCAGTCCCACCGGTTTCATGGGACCGAAGCGCAGCGTCTCCCGTCCTCGCCGCGCCAGCTCCTCGATAGGCAGGCAGCCTTCGAAGTACTCCAGCTTCTCCCATTCCTTGCTCTCCACGGCTTCCGCCGAGACCAGGGCGTCGTAAAAGCGCTCGTACTCCTCTTTGGACATGGGGCAGTTGATGTAGTCGGCGGTGCCTTTGTCATAGCGGGCGGCGAAGTAGACGCGCTCCATGTCGATCGAATCGGCTTCGACGATGGGGCTGATGGAGTCGTAAAACGCCAGCTGTCCGCTGCCTGTAAGCCTGGCGATCTCCGCGCAGAGCGCAGCCGAGGTGAGCGGGCCGGTGGCTACGACGGTCAGGTGTTCGGGATCGAGAGCGGTTATCTCTTCGCGGTGTACCGTGATGCGGCTTTCCTGCTCGATGGCGCTGGCCACCAGGTGGGAGAATTCCACCCGGTCGACAGCCAAGGCGTGGCCGGCGGGCACGGCGCTCGCATCGGCGCAGGCGAGCAGCGCGCAGCCTGCCCGGCGCATTTCCTGCTTAAGCAGCCAGGGTGCAGTGTTTTCACTCTCCGACTTGAGCGAATTGGAGCATACCAACTCGGCAAAGTCGGCAGTCTGATGTGCGGGTGTGGAGCGGAGAGTGCCGTCCACAACTGCACGCATCTCATAGAGATCAACCTGACATCCGCGCCGAGCCGCCATGAGCGCAGCTTCCGGGCCTGCCAGGCCGCCGCCAATCACAGTAATGCGAGCTCGTCTGCTCAACCGGCAGGCTCCAAAGAAGCCAGGGAGTGAATAGCCTCGTCGTTGACGCGCATGATGCGCCACTCATCGAGAAACTTCGCGCCCAGGCTCTGGTAGAAGTCGATTGCGGTTTGGTTCCACTCCAGAACGTCCCATTGCAGGCGGACGCAGCCCTGCTCCGCGGCGCGCGCGGCGACCCTCGCCAGCAGCGATTTGCCAATGCCCTGCCCGCGAAAGCGGGGCAACACAAACAAGTCCTCCAGATGGATGCCGGAGCGACCCCGCCAGGTGGAGTAGTTGTAGAAGTAGAGGGCAAAGCCCGCCGCTTCCGGTTCTTTTCCTTCCTTTATTTCGGCGATCAGGCACTCAAAGCATGGATGGTCCCCAAACCCATCGCGCAACAGATCGGCTTCAGTCGTCTTGACAGCGTTGGGCTCGCGCTCATAGGTGGCGAGAGCGCGGATAAGATCAAGAATCAAAGGAATGTCGGCGGCAGTAGCAGCGCGGATCGAATGCATCGTCTGAGACTCAGTTTATAACGGCGTTTCCTGGAGGCGCGCCTGGTGTCTTCGCGCCTTCATTCTGTTACCGCACGTCTTCATGTCGCACCATCGCCGGGTGTGGTTCTTGCTCAGGTCGAGAAACAGCCAGCGGCAGGTTGGGTCGCCGCAGCTTTTTACCCGTTCCGCATCCTCCGAGACCAGCAAATCGGATGCCGGCTGGGCCAGCTTCCACAGCGGCAGCTCGGCTTGCTGCTCAAAGCCGGACCAGCTCCAAACCAGACGCTCGTGGCCACTGCGAAGGCTGCGATGCAGGGCCGCGGCATGGAAGTGCTTCTCGAGTATGTCTATCTCCCGATCAGCGGGCTTGCCGCCGTCAACCCAGGCGTAGAGAACCGCCGCCAGCGCCTCGCGCAGCTCGAGAGTGGACGCAAGCACTCGCCGGCCATCATTCTCGCGGACAGTGCGGCCAAGTTTTCGGGCCTGTTCCGCCGGCAGCAGGTGCAATTGCACTGCGAAGCGGAGCAGATCCGCATAGGTGGGAAGCAGCTCCTGTGGGTTGGTGGAGAAACGCAAGTCAAGTGTGTTGACGAGCTCCAGGGCGGGGTGATCAGCAAACAACTTAAACGGCTTGGAAACGGAACTACTCACAATGATCCAGTATAACTCTTAAAAATAGTTTTAAGGGTTATCTAAAATGAGCTTACAATGTAACCAGTCATGGCAACTACAACGGTTAGTGAGGGCAGGGCTGCGAAGCAAGAGAGCAAGATCGACCTGCGCGTCTATCTCGCGTTTGCGGCCATTTACGTTTTGTGGGGATCGACCTACCTGGCGATTCGTATTGCGGTACAACAGGTGCCGCCCCTCTTTGCCGCCGGAACGCGATTCTTTCTTGCGGGCACTGTGCTCTATGCGGCGATGCGGCTCTGTGGGCGGCCGCGTCCCGCGGGCAAGGAGTGGGGTAGTCTTCTCACTATCGGGTCGCTGATGTTCGTGGTGACCTATGGCGCAGTGTTCTGGGCGGAACAGTATGTGCCTTCCGGCTTCACTTCTGTTCTCGAGGCGACGCTGCCCCTTATCACCATCGCCCTGGAAGTGTTTGTCTTTCGCCAACAGCGATTCCGCTGGAGCCTGCTCGCCTCGATCGCGCTCGGATTCGTCGGCGTCCTCTTGTTACTGCTGCACAACGCGCAGCACGTTGCGATCCTGCCCTGCGCCGCCATCCTGCTGGGTGGAACGGCCTGGTCGCTGGGAGCCGTGATGACCCGTTCTTTCCTACTACCCAAGTCAAAGGGAATTACCGCCGGGGCGGAGATGATGTTTGGGGGTGCGATCCTGCTCATTCTCTCGGCTTTGTTTGGGGAGATGCATCCGTTCCCGCACGTTTCCACGAAAGCCTTTCTTGCACTCGGTTACCTGGTCGTGGCCGGCTCGCTGTTGGGGTTCAGCGCCTTCGTATGGCTGCTGGGCCGTATGCCGGCCACGCGTGTCGCTAGCCATGCCTATGTCAACCCGGTGGTCGCTGTTGCCCTCGGCTATTTCTTTGCCGGTGAGTTGGTCACCCCGCGGATGCTCTTCGGTACCGCGCTGATTGTTGCCAGCGTCGCGCTCATCCTCATCAAAGACAAAGCAGATGAGCCTGCGCCGAATAGCTAGTTCCGTCATTGGTTACGGAGCCATGCCGAACCTCAGTCGAGATACGTCTTGTCGACGTAGCACCAACGCCAGTCTTCCCCTGGTTCGACGGATTGCACGACAGGATGCCCGGCTTCGTGGAAGTGGGCCGTGGCATGGCGATTCCTGGAGGAATCGCAGCAGCCAACTTTGCCGCACTCCAGGCACATGCGGAGGTGAACCCAGGTCGCTCCGGTCTTGAGACACTCCTCGCAACCCGTGGTGGCCGGCTTCACCTTCTTCACATGATCTTTCGCATGCGTACACTTTGGTTTGCTCATGGAATCCCCTTACTGTTCGATGTTGCTCCGCCACTATGGAATCTTCACTACCGGCAGTTCAATGAAGCTGGCATGGTCAGGAGCGTGATAGATACGCTGTGTGGCTTTTTTATAATCCGCCGGTTTGGCCCAGAAAATGTTAGGCACGAAGGTCTGCGGATTTCGGTCGTAGAGAGGGAACCAGCTCGACTGTACCTGCACCATGATGCGATGCCCGGGAAGGAAGACGTGATTTGCCGTGGGCAGCGCGTACCGGTAAACCAAGGGTTCGTTGGCCGCGATGGCTTTAGCCTGCTCCAGGCTCTCGCGATAACGTCCGCGAAAGATGTCGGCGGAGATCATCAGTTGGTATCCGCCCAAGCGTGGATCACTGGCCACCTCGTCGGGATAGACGTCGATGAGCTTCACCACCCAGTCAGAATCCGTGCCGCTGGTGGAGGCCACGAGATTGGCGATCGGCTGCCCGCTGATCTTCAAGGGCGCGCTCAAGACGTCAGAGACGAAGACCGCGACATCCGGCCGCCCGGATTGTTCGCGTTGGTCGTCGACCAACCATTCAGACCAAGTCATCCCCGCCGAGTAACCCATGGACTGGATGGGCCGTGCACGGTACGGAACCGGTTTTGCCGGGTCGGAGACATATTCCTCAAACGCCGGGTCGCCGGGCTTGGGCGCAGTGAAGCTCAGTTTTAGACCCTCTCTGAGGTAGAGCGGCGTAGCTTGAATGGAGCAACCGGTGGTGCAGCCTGCCGGCCAGGAAGGCAGGCGCCGCCAAACGTTGGTTCCGGTGTCGAATGCAGTTACGGGAGCAATCTCTTCCTTAGGCGTTTCGTCCTTCAGATACTGGGCGAGAAAGGGGCGCAGGATTTGCTGACGGAAATAGAGCCCGGTGTCAGCCCCAAAATTTAAGACACCCAGGGTGCTGGCGTCCTCGATCTCCTGCCCGTGATGCCAGGGACCAATCACCAAAAATACCTTGTTGTTATCCTTGTCCTTGGGCTTGATGGCCTTGTAAACCGCCATGGCGCCGTAGATGTCTTCCTGGTCCCACAGGCTGTCCACCAACATGACGGGTACTTTGAGTGGCTGCGCCGCCAGGATCTTATCCATTGCCTGGTCGCTCCAAAAGCTGTCGTAGCTCGGGTGCGCAAGAACTTTACGCCAGAATCCAACTTGCTCCAGGTTATGTTGCCGCCCTAGTTCCCCTGCAGATCCCGCTTGCATGTAGGTGTCGTAGTCGTCAAGGTGGTCGGTCCACCACTTGGCTTTGCCGTCGCGCGTCGCTTCCTGGTTGTAGATGTAGGGGAGATTCTGCTCGCGGAAGGCGCCATTGTGAAACCAATCGTCGCCCATCCACCCATCGACCATGGGATTCATCGGCACGGCGACCTTGAGAGCAGGGTGAGGATTGACCAACGCGGTTAAAGTCGTGAAGCCATCGTAAGAAATACCGAGGATGCCAACCTTGCCGTTGCTCTCCGGAATATTCTTTACCAGCCAGTCGATGGTGTCGTAGGTGTCCGTCGCGTTGTCGACGGGCGTCGGATTGAGCGGACCGCGCATAGGGCGGTTCATTACGTAGTCGCCTTCGGAACCATACTTGCCGCGTACATCCTGGACCACTCTGATATATCCACCCTCCACGATCACCTCGGTGGCGTTGTCGTAGCCCTGGAGACTTGGCCCGAGGTGGGCGCTGGTTTCGTGAGTAGTCAGCGCGTCCGCATCGTAGGGTGTGCGGGTCAACAGGATGGGCGCGCCTTTGGCCCCTTTCGGCACCAGGATCACGGTGTGCAGTTTGACCCCATCGCGCATGGGGATCATCACTTCACGCCGCAGGTAGTCGAAACCGGCTGTGGGTGTCTCCAGTGTGGCTGGGGTTTCGCTGGGCAGGTCAGGATATTTCTCAGGCGTGGTTGCGGTTTGAGTCCAGGCTGGATGGGTCAGCAACAAGGCGCAGAAAAGCACCGCCGCACAAGTGGTTTTGCAATTGATGTAGATCGAAGCGGTAGGCCTTTTCGTGGTTTTCTGCCAAGGAAAACCACTCCTCGCGATCTTTATCAGGCCACAGTAATTGCAAAACCGCCTGAAAGCGCAGGGGTGCGCGATTTTTTTCATACGCAAACGTACTACGAAACAGGCCTAGGGAAAACTAAGCGATGGAATGCGCTAAGGATGGGGGAGTCCGGCCGGGTTCGCTCTAGTACCTGCGCAGCAGCCGCGAGCCCAGTTCCCGATTGGCCCGTTGCAGCTTTTCTTCAAAGAGGATGCCGATAGAGAAAGGCCCGATGATGAGGCCCATAATACAAAACCAAGAACCGATTGAGTTCCACATAGCCCTTACTCCTTGCTCATCATTGGACGAACGATGATAGCGAATTCATCGACGATCCCATGAAAAAGTGGGGCAGGGAATAGCAAGAAAGGTGCACGTGAGCCCAGGGAGAGGCTTACTTTTCCCGTGCGCGGACTTTGAACCAGATTGGGGAACCGCGAAAGCCAAAAGCAGCGCGTATCTGGTTTTCCAGGAAGCGCTGGAAGGCGAAATGCAGCTTCACCTGCCGGTTGGTAAAGAGGATGAACGTGGGCGGCGCCACCGCCGCCTGGGTCATATAGAAGATCCGCATTTTGTTTGCGGCGGGAACGGTGGCGCGTTGGAAATCGATTTTTTCCAGGAAGCGATTCATCTGCCCGGTAGAGACGCGCTTGCGCCGCTCGGCGGCCACCTCTTGCACCAGTTTGAGCACGGTGTGGATGTTCTTGCCCTCGGCGGCGGAGATAAAGACCACGGGCGCATAGGCCAGGTATTTGAGGACCTTGCGTACTTGCTCTTCGAAGATCACCTTGTCGGCAGGCGGCTTGCCGTCCGTTCTTCCAGTCGTCACCAGGTCCCACTTGTTGATCACCAGGATCACGGAGCGGCCGCTCTCGTGCGCGTAGCCGCCGATGGTAGCGTCGGAGGAAGTGACGCCCTCGGTGGCATCAATGATCAGCAGCGCGACGTCGGCTGCTTCCAGGTGGCGGCGAGCCATGACCACGGAGAGCTTCTCCGCCATCATCTTGGTTTTGCCCTTGCGCCGAATACCCGCGGTGTCGACGAAGCGCAGCAGGCCGCCGTCGTATTCGACGACCTCATCGACTGCGTCGCGCGTGGTGCCGGCAACAGGAGAAACGATGGCGCGGGAAGAGCCCGTGAGAACGTTGAGCAGTGTGCTCTTGCCGACGTTGGGGCGGCCGATAATGGCGATGGAGGTCTCGTGCTGCTGGAACTCGCCATGGGTTCGGTGGTGCGGCTTGCCCTCTTCCACCTCAGGTTCTACTTCCGGCAGCGTTTCCACACGGCTTTTCGCTTCTGGGAACGTAAGCGTGGCGAAGACGTGATCGAGAAGGTCGCCAATGCCAACCCCGTGTTCGGCGGAGATGGGGAGCACCTCACGAATGCCCAGCCGCCGGTATTCGGCAGTCTGTTCTTCCATGCGCTCGGTGTCGATCTTGTTGACCGCCAGCAGTAGAGGCTTGCCGCCGCGTAAGAGCAGGCGGGCAAGGTCATAGTCGGGGGCAGCCAGCGGAGTACGGCCGTCGACCACCATCACAATGGATTCAGCCTCATCCAAAGCCACCCGGGCCTGGCGAAAGATCTCGGACGGAATCAGCTCCGGGTCGTCGGGCAGGATGCCGCCGGTATCGACCACGCGCGCATGCTGGCCGGCCCACTCGATTTCGCCGTAAATCCTGTCCCGGGTGATGCCCGGTTCATCGCCCACGATCGACCGGCGGGAACTGGTGAGACGGTTGAAGAGAGTAGATTTGCCCACATTGGGACGGCCAACGATGGCCACAACCGGCCACTTCGAAGTGTCTACCGCCGCCTCCCGCCGGACGGCCGGCGCCGCAGGCTCCGATGCCAGCGGATCGGGCAGGTCGGCATCAATGCGGCCCATCGGCCCCTGGCGTTGCACCGGCCGTTTGCGGATCTTACCCAGGCGCGCGGCCGCGCTGGCTTCAGCGGCCGCCTTGGCAGCCGTTCCGCGCTTGACCTCGGCGCGCGAGTGCTGGCCGCGGGTGGCGGGTGTCGGCCGGCGGGCGGCTTTTGCCACCGCGGCGCGCTTGCCTCCTTTGGAGTGCGGCTTGGGCTTTCTCGCCTTGGTTCCTTTAAGGGGTTTCATGAATGAAAGCTCTCTTTCAGTCTTTCATACATCAGCCGGCCCACCGTATAGCAGTATTGCAATTGCTATGGACCGAAGTGATAGGCATTGTCGTGGTTTTCTCCCAAGGAAAACCACACCTCGC
>CAWFGM010000085.1:0-94967 GCA_963815175.1 uncultured Acidobacteriaceae bacterium | reverse complement strand
CACCTGCGCACCCGGCCTAACTCAACCTGGTTCTCGTTTGTGCCAGAATCCAGATTAAAAAATTTCCAGATCAAACATGCTAAATCTTTGAATTCAGGGAAGTTACGAAGTTCTGATCCGGCTTGGAATCCCGCTAAAATATTGAATCGAAAGATTTATCCACAACATATTGCGGACAAAGAGCTTAAATTGGCTCAACTCAATTTTCAAAGAACCGGCACTTATTTGGATTGATGATGACGCAGATTGCAGGTGGCGCGCAAGGTTGGATGTCACATTGCGGTTGTGTGCGGCAAAGGCTCGGCTTCGGGGAGGCGGGCCTACGCGAATTCACCAGCCAATCCGTTTTAATCCCGTCACCTGATCGAAGTGGCGATCACGGCTCAACAGCGGGAGCGAGTGCTGGCGGCAGAGGGCTGCGATCCAGAGGTCGTTGGTGGGAATTGGCTTACCTTTGTGCCTTGATCGAGAGTGATCTGGGCGTAATGCTGGGTGGTTGGCTCGTTAATGTCGAGCACGGCGCAGTCGCGAAGAAGTCCGGCGAGCCAGTTTTCGTAGGCGGCGCAGTGGCGCGATTGGGCGATTGCGTAGCGATACTCGCCGATGACGATTACGGGAATCGCCATCTGGCGGGCGCGGGTGAGGATGGCGATGACGGCCGGGTCGTCATCGGCTGCGGCGGACAAGGCGTTGGTATCGACAATCATTACTTTGTCAGACTTGGATCAGCGCCAGAGTTCGCCATCGACCTGCTCGAAGGCCTCTGCCACCCGCTCCTCGATCTGCTTACGCTCTTTGCGGAGGTGTTTGAGCTTGCCCAGATGTTTCGTCCAGGGTTTTTCCTGAGGTGTGATTCTCAGCTTCTCCTGGACAGCCTCGGTCACGAACTGGCGCAGAGGAATGCCGCGCTCGGCAGCCACCGACTTCGCCCGGCGGAAGAGAAAATCCGGAATCTCGAGGGTCGTCTTCACTGACCCATATTACCATATTTATGGGAGATGTTCTCTTCAGGAGGTCCGGAAGTCCGGATAGGTTTGCTTTTTTGCGCCATTTGCTTTCCACCCTTCCAAAACCGCGAAGGGTGGGTCCCGCCAATGAGTGAAATGCGCGATATTACGTCAACTACGACCCTTGCCGGATAGGGAGATGTACTGATCCTGTTCGCGAAGATCATCACTTCGATATTGAAGCATTCTCAGCCGCGTGGAGCCGACCAATAGACGTCCCTAGCGATGGGTCCATAGTGATGGTGAGATTCAGACACGACTGACGTCGGATAAGCACAAATGATAGTTTCGACTGCCAGCTGTCGGTGCGAGATTCAGTAGTATTACGAGGTCAGAATCGAGCGCGAAGCTCTACGAGATCATAATGGGAACGATCGATCTGGCCGATTCGATCTTGCAAGGACTTCCTTAGCCCAGGAGCCGGCTTGTAGCGCGATAACTGTGGAAGTCCTCCCACCGGATCAACGCTTGGAAATGTCGACGCAATGCCACGGGAAGCCGCCTCAAAACCTCGAAGGCACGTACTTTCAGCTCGCGAGCGGAGTATCAATCCACACACGGCCATTGAGGGCATAGTTATTGCCAATACAGCCCGTTTGCACATGCTGGAATTCTACCAGTCTGAGGTGAGCAGTAATTGTCGAAAACAGGCGATTACAGGTTTTGAGCGAGGTCAATGTCCCATTTCCCCGAAATTCACCGTAACTTTTTCCTCTGGGCTTCCGTTATCCCTGTGTAACACTACTCCGCGCGGAGAAATCGTTGAAGGCTCTTAAGAAAGAAGCGGACGAGCGGCTTCTGGTGGAGGCGGCGCAGAAGGATCCTGCGCGCTTTGCGGAGCTTTACGAGAATCATTTCGAGCGGGTGTATGCGTATGTTGTCCGGCGGGTGGGAGATCGCGCGGAAACCGAGGATTTGACCTCCGAGGTTTTTCATCATGCTCTGGCTAACTTGCAGAAGTTCGAGTGGCGCGGGATTCCGTTTGCGGCCTGGCTGTTTCGCATTGCTGCCAACTTGATTTCGGATCGCTGGCAAAGATCGAACCGCGAGCAAGTGGCCGACGGGCCGGAGCAGATCGAATCCGATACAGGCGAAGGGTGCGGAATTCGAAGACGTGGAACGGAAGGCGATGTTGTTTCGCATGGTTGAGACTTTGCCTCCGGAGCAGCGGCGGGTAGTTGCGCTGCGATTTGTGGAGCAGAAAAGCATCAAGGAAGTGGCGCGGGAAATTCGCAAGACGGAAGGCGCGGTGAAGCAGTTGCAGTTTCGCGCGCTGACGACGCTCCGCGCAAGAATGGAGGGTGCCGATGCCTAAGCGCTCTCTGAATCCAGGCAATAACGACGCTAAGAAAATCGAGCAACTGAATCAGGCCGTCGAAGCCATGCTGGCTCGAACGGACGGACGTGCCCCGAAAGTTGAGCGTGAAATCGAGCCACTGGTGCGCATCGCGGCAGAATTGCGCAATCTGCCGAGCGCGAGCTTTAAGGCACGATTGAAATCACAACTGGAAGGGAAAAAGACTATGGCTACCGTTGCTGAACCCATGGCAGCCGTTCATACCGTTGCAACCGCAAGCGCAACCCCACGATTAACTTTCAGAGATGCCGCGAAGGCAATTGAATTCTACAAACAGGCCTTTGGCGCGAAGGAAACAATGCGATTCGAAACCGGAGGGAGCATCCCGCACGCCGAGGTCCTGATCGGGGACTCGACGATCCTGTTGACGGAGGAGTGGCCGGAGGGCGGAAGATTCAGCGCGGAACGCTGGGAAATTCACCCGTCATCATGTCGCTGAGTGTTCCTGACGTAGACAAGTTTTTTGCCCATGCGATTGAGGCCGGGGCCAAGACCGTGAGGCCCATCGCCGATCAATTTTACGGACGCCGGGAAGGAATGCTTCAGGATCCCTTTGGATATACGTGGAGTGTGTCCACGGTGACGGAGGAGATGCCGGTCGAAGAGATGCACCGGCGGATGAAGGGATTGACCACGGGACCTGAGGGCGGACGATTGCCGCAAAAGAACGTTCAGCCCGGCGTAAGCCCGGTTCCGCGCGGGTTCCGAATGGTGACGCCATATCTGGTCGCCGAAGGGGACGGGAATGCCCTGATCGATTTTGCCAAGCAAGCATTCGGCGCGGAGGTAGTTGCCTGCGGGTGAAGGACGCCGACGGCGTGCACGGTGAGGTCCGCATCGGCGATTCGATGATGATGATCGGCGGTGGCGTTGCGCAGAAGGAGTTTCCGGCGACGCTGCATCCCAACGCGCTCCATGTTTATGTGCAAGATGCGGATGCAGTTTGCAAAAATGCAGTGCAGGCGGGCGCGACCCTGGTGGATGAAACCGCAGCGATCAGGAATACGGCGAGCGCTCCGCCACGCGTGAAAGATGCGGCGGGCAACTTCTGGTATATCGCTACGCACAAGGGCGAGAGCTACGTTCCTCAAGGGTCTGCACAGTGTGAATCCGTATCTGCATCCGCTGCGGGCCGAACCACTACATCGGCTTTCTGAAGCGCGCGTTTGCAGCCCAGGAAGTGGCGAAGTATGCCTCGCCGGACGGAGTGGTGCACCACGCGGTGATTCGCATTGGCGATTCTGTGGTGGAGATGGGCGAGGCTCACGGAAAGTATGAGCCGATTCCGGCGATGTTCTACCTCTATGTGCCGGATTGCGATGCACTTACCGTCGCGCGCTGGCTGCGGGGCCAAATCGCTGCACGACCTACCGATCAGCCCTATGGCGATCGCAGCGCCGCGGTGACGGATCGTTTGGGAATGTCTGGTATGTGGCTACGCATGTGAAGGACGTGGCGATGTAGAGGTGGCTTGACGATAAAGTGGAAGGCGGGTTGAATGCGCCCGCCTTTTCCTCTGCGTTATTCCAATCGGTTGACCCTCCTGGGATCTCTCTCAATAAACTTAAACACTCAGGACACCCGCAGGTCTCAAACTTTATGGCAGATAGCATTCATGTGAAGCTTCCGGATGGAAGCGTGAAGGATGTTCCCAAGGGAACCACCGCGCTCGATATTGCAAAGTCGATCAGCCCGCGGCTGGCGGATGCGGCGCTAGTTGCCAAAATATCTTCCAACGGCGATCAGGCGAGCGAGGGCGCCCGTCCCACGCTGATCGATCTCACCAAGCCGCTGGAAACGGATACCAATCTCCGCCTGTTGACGGAGAAAGATCCAGAGGCGCTGGAAGTTTACCGGCATTGTCGGCGCATTTGCTGGCAGCCCGGCCTTAAGCTTTCTTTTGAGACCAAGCTCGGAGCAATACCTAACCGAACCAGTAGAGAACTCCCATTACCTGAATTTTTGTCATCCCGACCGACCGGCTTTCCTGGGGCCAATTGCGAAAAGAAAGGACACTGCAAGATCGCCATGGATGGCAGGCCCGGAGGGCCGTGCGCCAAACGTGAGCCCCGGCCCGGAAGCGCTGGGGATCAATTGCGAAGACGATCTGGGCACCGTTGGCGCGGGACTAAAACTGGTCCAGCTCGGGCCTGGGTCATTAGGAGCCAAGCCGAAGCTGCCCCATGTGCCCTACCGCGCCCGCACCAGTACGCAAGTAATATTGTCGTGGCCCCCAGCCTCGTTGGCTGCCCCGATCAGCTGCGCCAGGGTCTCTTCCAGTACCCCCGCGGCGCGCAAAATCTTGGCAATCTGCTCGTCATTTACCTCGCGCATCAGGCCATCCGAGGCCAGCAGGTACAGGTCTCCGGATATCACCACAAACTCGGTCAGGTCCGCATCTACCTCGTCCTGCGTGCCCACCGCCCGGGTGATCACGTTGCGCATGGGAGAGGTCTCGGCCTGCGCCGGGGTCAGCTGTCCCAGCCGCACCTGCTCGTCTACCAGCGAATGGTCATGCGTCAGGCGCTCCAGCTTGCCGTCCCGGAGACGATAGCAGCGGCTGTCCCCCACGTGGGCTACCCAGGCATGATTGCCGCGGGTAGCCATGGCCACCAGCGTCGTTCCCATGCCTGCCCGGGATGGATCCTGGCCGCGCTGTGATGCACGCTGTGGTTGGCCGCGTCCACGGCATGCTGGAAGGTTTCGAGGGTCAGCACGCCCTCGTCCATGGCGCGGAGCATGGCGTCAACCGCTAACCGGCTGGCGACTTCCCCCGCGGCGGCGCCCCCCATGCCATCGCAAACCACAAAATTGCAGGCGCCTTCGCTGTTGCGGAGACTCAGGCCATAAGCGTCCTCGTTGGATTTCCGGGTTCGCCCCTGATCGGACGCACCGGCCGCCTCGTACTCCAGCACGGCTTGCTGATTCTCTGGCATCTGCTCTTCCTGTGAGGCTTCCAAACGTAATTGTGCCACCATAATCTGTCCTGAAGCCGCCGTAAAGCGGCTTTTGGCTGCCGCCGTTAAAGCGGCAGCCAATGGGGTGGCGTGTAAGGAGCTTACAGGGGGGCTTGGGGAATATCTAACTAGCCAGGCCGAGGATCCTTCAATTGATCGAGAGAAAAGATTTGCCGGGCTCCTGTGGCCCGATCAATCAGGGAAGCGGTCAGGCCGGCAACCATTGTCCGGTACATGACTTTCAGGTGGAATGGGGTGCTGCTGGCCACCGCGGACAGGCGGTGTGACAACGGCTCCCAATGGTCGAAGTGGGCCCGGCGTGGCTCGCCCGGTCCCTCGGGCAGGGCAATCAGTTCAACCGCTTGGCTGGCAGAATCGCCCGGCTCGTCCGTCACCAGGCGCAATTGCAATGAATAAAACATAGCGTCCTTGTTGTTCATAGGGTCCTGTGTGAGGGATTGGGTTGTAACAACCCTAGAAAACCACGTTCCCGGGCCCAGGCGAAAGGAGAAGTTGTAGATCCATGACTCTTTAGTGGTAGGTGGGTCCGCTTTTGGGTCACCACATTTCCCGTTCTGGAGTAATGCGCCGCCGGTCTCGCCTGCCTATGAGATGCTGACTTCCTGGTAAGTGCCCAAAACCCCGCGCATGGCGTCGCAGATCTCGCCCAGGGTGGCGTAGGCGCGCACACACTCCAGCAGGTACGGCATGGTATTCGCGGCGGAGAGGCTGCCCCGGCCCGAGGCCGGCTCCAGGCTCGAGTGCCTGGCGGAGCGCGTTAAGAGCATTGGCCACCCTTTCGTTAGACCGTCGCGCGCGTAGCTGCGCAGCTTGGCCGACTGCCAATCGCGTACTGACTCGCCAATGTGGAGGATCTCCGGAGGCTCCTCCTCGACCACATACTCATTTACGCCGACGATGATCTTTTCCCGGCTCTCAACCGCCCGTTGATAGGCATAGCTGGCGTCGGCAACTTCTTTCTGGGGAAAGCCGCGTTCGATGGCTCGCACCATGCCGCCCATCGCGTCCAGTTTTTCGAAGTAGTCGAAAGCCCCCTTTTCCATATCCAGGGTCAGCCGTTCCACAAAATACGAGCCGCCCAGCGGGTCAACCGTGTTGGCAACGCCCGATTCGTAAGCCAGGATCTGCTGCGTGCGCAAGGCAATGCGGGCCGCATCCTCCGTCGGCAAGGCTAGGGCCTCGTCGAAGCCGTCGGTGTGCAGGCTTTGCGTGCCTCCCAGCACCGCGGCCAGGGCCTGGATTGCCACCCGCGCGATATTGTTCTTGGGTTGCTGCGCGGTCAGGGAGACGCCCGCGGTCTGGGTGTGAAACCGCATCCAGTGGGAGCGCGGATCCTGGGCGCCGAAGCGTTCCGTCATCAGGCGATACCAGACCTTGCGGGCAGCCCGGAACTTGCCGATCTCTTCGAAGAAGTCGTTGTGGGCATTGAAGAAGAAGCTCAAGCGGGGCGCGAAATCATCGATCTGCAGTCCCCGGCGCAAAGCCCACTCCACATACTCCACCCCGTCATAAAGAGTGAAGGCCAGCTCCTGCAGCGCCGTCGAACCCGCCTCGCGGATGTGATATCCGCTGATGGAGATGGGGTTAAACCGCGGAGTGAAGAGCGCTCCAAACTCCAGCGTGTCGACCACCAGCCGCATCGAGGGCGCGGGAGCAAAGATGTACTCCTTCTGCGCGATGTATTCCTTCAGGATGTCGTTCTGCAGCGTGCCCGCGAGCTTTTTCCAGTCCCCGCCCTGCTTCTCGACCGTCACCAGGTACATGGCCCAGAGCACATTGGCGGGCGAGTTGATGGTCATGGAGACGCTAGTCTTTTCCAGGTCAATGCCGGAGAAAAGCGTTTCCATATCTTCCAGCGAATCGATGGCCACCCCGCATTTACCCACCTCGCCTTCGCTCTCCGCGGCGTCGGAGTCATAACCCATCAGGGTGGGCAGGTCGAAGGCGACGGAGAGTCCTCCACCGCCATTTGCCAGCAGGTAGCGGTAACGGGCATTGGTCTCCTCCGGAGTGGCAAAACCGGAGAACTGACGCATGGTCCAGAGTTTGCCGCGGTAGCCGGTACTGTGAATCCCGCGGGTGTAGGGGGGCTCGCCGGGAAGGCCGGGATGTGGCCTCCCACTCCTGCGGCAGGTCGGCCTGGGTGTAGAGCCGGCGCACCGGAACACCGGAGACGCTGGTAAAGCGCGCCTGGCCCAGTGCATCCCGGTTGCTGCCCCCGGGGGCGCCGATGGGCTGCTCCGGGTGGGCCCGCAGTGCGTCTGGCGAGCGTGGTCGCGGCCCAATCCTGCTCCGCTTGCGATGGATTACGGTCGCGGAACAGATCGGCAGTGATTGCTTCCGGTGCTTCCGCTCCCTTGCCGTCACTCTGCGTCATCGCCGCACCCCGCCAAAGCGAACAGACCAGCATAACTCTGTCGTCCCACGGACGACGGTAGAGAGCGACAGGTGCCCCTTGATCCAGCTCAATCCACTACTCGCTGCGCGCCTGCTCCCAGGCCTTGGCGTACTTCCAACTGACGTACGCCGAGTGATACAGGTGCAGCAACAAACCTTCGCGTCCATCGAGAAAGCCGAGACGAAAAAAGTAGTTGTAGACAAAGGTGGCCAGGGGGTTCAGGACAACATTGGCCACGAACGCCGGCAGCGCGCGGCCGGCCTTGCCGTCCTCACCGCCTGCTCCGCCCCCAGCGTGCTGTAGCGGTCCATGTGCGCGATATAGGCGGCCAGGGTGGGATAGGCATCGTGCACCATGTCCCCCTTGAGCCGGCCCGCCTGGCCCACAAAGTGAATCGTTTCGTGCACCGGCCGGGCTTCGAACTCGGCCGCGCCGCGACGAAAGAGCCGCAGCTTGGGGTCGGGATAGAATCCGCCAAAGCGCATCCAGCGGCCCAGGAAGAGATTCCGCCGGGGCAGCGCATAGCCATCGAACGGCGGATCATTCTCCAGCAGCTCCCAGACCTCCTTGGCCAGCTCGTCGCTCAGGACCTCGTCCGCATCGAGCGAGAGCACCCAGTCGCAACTGCACTTCTCGAGCGCCGAGTTCTTCTGCGCCGCGAAACCCTTCCACTCCTCCAGGAAGAACCGCGAGCGAAAGCTGCGAGCAATCTCCTCGGTGCGATCGTCGGAGCCGGAATCCACCACCACGATCTCGTCCGCCCAAGCCACACTGCCCAGGGTGCGTCCGAGATTGGCTTCTTCATTGCGGGTAATGATGGCGACGGAGAGCGTCTTACGCATCGGTCTGCAAAAGATTTCTATAGCTTACAGTGCAGGCACATGACTTTTCAGTGGAGCCGATTGGCCCGAGCCCAGATGTTCTGTGATCACCCGCTCGACGACCGCCGGCAGTGTCTCCCCGTTTTGGGAAGCACAAAGTTTCCTGCTGCGTCCGACCAGTCCAGCTTGAAGCTGGTGGAAAGCGCGGAAATCCATACCTGGCGCGGCGGAGTGTTGGGAGTGATCACAAACTTGCCTGGCGGCTCCTCAAACAGGATATTGAGCACGCCATTCTGTTCTTCGACTTCAAAACCGCCCTCTTCCTCGGCCTCGATGAGGCTCTTCTTGAGGGCATCCATCGCGGCATCGCAGTGGCGGCGGAATGTAGTCTCATCTAGCATGAGTTGAGTGTAACAAGGCACATGACGAGATCCATTCTCCCCGTCGCCGGGGCATTGCTGTTGTGTGCCGTGCCTACCCTCCGGGCGCAAAGCCCGGCCCGAATCCGCCGCATGACCTGGTCAAGGACGTGGTGTACAACGAGCTCCAGGAACGCCGCCAGGTCAGCTTGTGGCAATACCGGGAAGAGAAGCGGGTGGGCTCCCAAACCACGATCCAGCAGGAGGTCGAGACCCGCTCAGGGATTGTTTACCGGGTGCTGGCACGCCAGGGCCGGCCGCTCGACCCGGCGGCACAAAAGAAGGAAACCGAGCGGCTCAACAACCTGCTGCGGAATTCCGGCGGAGCAGGCGCGGATGAAGCAGGACGCGCAGGCCGAGGAACAGCGCTTGCAGCGGCTCATGACCGCCATGCCCGAGGCTTTCTCCTACACCTACGATGGCATGGCGGAGGGCAACTTGCGGCTCTCCTTCCGGCCCAATCCGGCTTACAATCCCCAGACCTACGAGGCCCGCGTATATCACGCCCTGGCGGGGGAGATCTGGATCCAGCCGCAACGGAAGCGGCTGGTGAAAATAGATGCGCATATCATGACCGAGATCGACTTCGGCTACGGCCTGTTGGGCCGTGTCGAGAAGGGAGGCACCTTTCAAATCGAGCGCGAGCAGGTCGCCGAAAACCGCTGGAAGACCAGCGTTCTGAACGTCCACATCTCGGGCCGCGTTGTGCTTCTTTAAAGCCATCAGCAAGGATCAACGCGAGGTGCGCTCGGGTTTCCAGCCGGTGTCCTCCGACATTAGCGTGCCGGGGGCGGTCGCACTGCTGAATGCGATGACATCCCCTTAACTCCGACTTGCCAGACTCATCGCTCATCCTTTGACCGCGGCACGAATCTTGGGGAAGCCGGAGACGCTCGCTTGCAGGTCGGGCTGCTGCTCCAGCAGTTCCAGCAGCTTGCGCGTGATCTTCTCGTCCGCCTCGGAAACCTGGTGCAATCCCACCGGGTAGCGCACCACGTACTCCAGCCCGGTATCGCGTGTACTGCAGTTGTCCTTGCGGCTCCGGCACCTTCATTTGAATATCGATGCGGCGTTCCGTGGTTCCCAATTGCCGCTGCAGCTCATCACTGTAAGTGGAATGCACCGACGTGCACCGCCTCCATCAGTTGCGTCTCCACCAGGTCGTACTTGCCGCCCGGGTTTAAGCCGACCGCCACCTCGTGCCAGGTGTACTCCGAGCCCGGCAGCTGTTTGAAGAGCGGAGTGGTCGCCTGGAAGAGAACGGCGTTGGAAAAGACCACGATGCGTCCGGTGGGATACAGATCCACGCCCGTTCCCGCCAGCTCCATCAGGTACAGACGCACCAGCCCCACGTCGACCACGTCGCCGGTCACTCCGGCGACGCTGATGCGATCGCCTACGCGGATGCCCCATCGCCCCACCAGGAAGAAATAGGCCGCGACAGACAGGAGAATGGTCTGCAGGCCAACCGCCAGGCCGGCGGTGATGAAGCCGGCAAAGGTAGCCAACGAACTGAACTCGCTGACAAAGCCAAGGATGAGCACGATGCCCATGCAAAAGCCCATCACGATGCGCCGCAGCAGCAGAAATTGCCGCCGCCGCCGCACATCCTGGATATAGCGGAAGGTGATCCTGCGCCATATTTCAGAGAGCAACAGGATGACGCCGATGGCGAAGGCAATGCCCAATACGCGAAGCAGGATGGATCGCAGAATACGATTCGATTCGTGGGCCACGGATTGTCGCCACTCGAGATAATTGGAGCTGCTCTCGTCGAGCAGGATGATCTCCTCTCTCAAGGGAACCGCTGCAGCGGCAATTTGCTTGAAGCGCGTGGTCAGCACATCGAATTGCCGCCGCTCCTGATCTGGTTGGCCATGGTTGGGCTGGCGCAGGCTGCGCCTGGGCCGCCGGCGGCGCGCTCGCGCTTTGGCTGGCCAGTTGTTGCCCTTGCTGAATGGTGGCGCGTAGCGTGGCCTGAAGCGGGCTGCGCAGTCTGGATGCCACGTCCTTCACATGCGCAGTTTCCGCCATCATCAGGCTGATCTGGTGCATACTGTTGAGCTGTTCGTAAAGCTGCACCACTTCGCCTATCAAGCCGGTGGAGGCCGGCATCGCCACCGGCGTGCTGGGCGGCTTGACCTCCGTCTTGCTGCCGGCGTTGGATCAGTTCGGGAACCGAACGCTGCAGTTCGTTGATGCTGCCTTCCAGGCCGCCCGTGCCACTGGTGCCATTCGTGCTCATGAACTGCGACATCTGCCCGAAGGTCTGCTGCATGGCCTTGTTCAGGTCCAACTCTCCCTGCGCTCGCTCTTTCTGCGCCATAAGGTCCTGCAGCTGCGCTTTGCGCGCTCCCGATATCTGCTGGTTCAGCGTGCTGATCTGTGCCTCCAGTGCGCTGATGCGGGCATTCACGTCGCTCTGCAATTTGGCCAGATTCTGCTGCGAGCTGCTTGCGTTGCCACCGCTGGGCGGACTCGCGGCCGGGATCAGCGTCGCTTCGGCCTGCGCAGACTGAAAGGCCAGTTTTGCCACCTCGGCCGCCATGCTCTGGGCATTGAACTGATACATCGCGTCACTGGGCAGGCCCACCGTCTGAACCCGCGTCATGGCATGCCGGTACCAGTCGATGACCGCGTTCAGATGATCGAGGATCGCATCCCCGCGTAACCCGCCCGAACTCTGCGCCGTAACCGTGCGCAGCCGCCATCGCGGCCAGCAGCCCGGCACTAACAAATCAGCAGCGCCGCCTTACGTCCGCAGGGTATCTTCCGTGAATCTCGTTTATCTCTCGCTGCACATTTCTCTCTATCGGCCCTTTCCTCCGTTCATCCATGCTGACCGGTTGTCCATTTTTCGGCTCATTGCGGAGCAGTCTCTCCAATTCTTTCAGATGCGGCCCACCAGCCGATGCGCCGCACGACGATCGTTTCCCCGGAGATGCAACTGTTCTTACTTTGTTAAGATGAGGCTTGGTTACCCGGCGTGAGTTGCTCAAGCTGTCCGGCATGACCGTCGCTTCCGCGGCGCTGGGCGGACGCGCTCAGCAAATCGCCCTGCTGACTACACCATCGACATCGCAGCCTTATGCGCTGGAAGTCGCTCCGCGGCGCACCATCAAGACCATCGCGTTATAACCGCCAGGTGCCCGGCCCGTTGCTGCGGCTTAAAGAAGGTCAACCCGTCACCATCGATGTGACCAACCAGACCGGCAACAGCGAAGTGGTTCATTGGCATGGCCTCTTTCTGCCCTCCCAGGTCGACGGCGCCATGGAAGAGGGGACACCGCCGATCCCGGCAGGCGGCCACGCGCGCTACACCTTTACCCCCAAGTCCCGCGGGCTTTCGCTGGTATCACACCCACGTCTTTGCCGGCAAAGATCTCCACCGCGGCCAATACACCGGCGAGCACGGATTTCTGCTCATCGAACCGCGCGACAACCCGGGCCGCTACGACCAGGAAATCTTCCTGGCGCTGCATGACTGGGATGCCGCGCTGCTCGCGAGCGCCGACGGCGCCATGGACCCAGCCTATAACGTCTCCACCATCAATGGCCGTGTGCTGGGCTTCGGCGAGCCGCTGCGGGTCAAGGCCGGCGAGCGGGTTCTTTTTCAAATCCTGAACTCCAGCCCTACGGAAGTGCACTGGATCGCTCTGGCTGGGCATCATTCAAGGTCATCGCGCTCGATGGCAACAAGGTTGCCCAGCCGCAACTGGTTCCCATGCTTCGCCTGGCCCCCGCCGAGCGAGTCAGCGCGCTGGTGGAGATGAACCGTCCCGGCGCCTGGATCATGGGCGAAGTGCGCAAGCACGTCATGGCGGCGGGCATGGGGATCGTGGTCGAGTACGCGGGCAGCAGCGGCCAGCCGCGATGGGAGCAGCCGGATGAGCTTTCCTGGGACTACCTGCGCTTTGCCGCGCTCGGATCAGATACCCGCGCAAGCAACCGATGCGGTTACGATTCCCCTGGTCTTCGCATCGAAGTTTGCCGGACACGGCGCCATGGATCATTGGACGATCAATGGCAAGTCCTATCCGGATACGGACAGCCCTATCTTGACCGCGGGCCGGCGCTATCGGCTGTCGTTCATCAACCGCAGCAACAACGATCACCCGGTCCATCTGCACCGGCACAGCTTTGAATTGCGCCGCTTGCCCGGACAGCCGGAGACGCATGGCATCCTGAAAGATACCGTGCTGGTGGATGCGAAGACCCAGGTGGATGTCGAGTTCACCGCCAACGATCCCGGGCCGACGCTGTTTCATTGCCACCAGCAGAACCACATGGACGCCGGCTTCATGATGCTCTTTCGCTATGCGTAACCTGAAGTGGTGGATCTTTGATCTTCGCTGGGCTATGGAGTGTCGCTGCCGGCTTGCGCGCAGGGCAACTATGAGATTCAGGTCTACGGCGCGGACACCGTAGAACCAAAGAGCACCATGGTTGAGCTCCATTCCAACTACACGCCGGATGGGCAAAAGTACGTGATCGACGGCGTCTATCCGACCAACCATCAGGAGCACGAGACGCTCGAGATCACCCAGGGACTCACCAGCTGGTCGGAGGTAGGCTTTTATGTTTTCACCAGCTGGCAGAACGGCCATGGCGTGCAGTGGGTCGGCGACCACATCCGCCCCCGGGTGCGCGTGCCCGATTCGTGGCATTGGCCGGTTGGCGTCAGCCTGTCGACGGAGATCGGCTATCAGCGGGCTGTCTATTCGCCCGATACCTGGACCTGGGAGATTCGGCCGATCATCGACAAGTATCTCGGGCGCTGGTACTTGGCTGTCAATCCTGCGCTCGAGCGTACCTGGCACGGGCCCGACGTGGACCAGGGGTTAGGTTTTGCTCCCGCGGCAAAAGTGGGCTATGACTTCAGCAAAAAGATCAGTGGCGGGATCGAATATTACGCCGACTACGGGCGCCTGGGAGACTTTTATTCCCTACACAACCAGCAGCAGCAGATCTTTCTGGTCACTGACCTGAATGTCTCCCCTAAATGGGAGATCAATGTCGGTGTGGGTATCGGTCCCACGGCGGCCACAGACCACTGGATCATCAAAGGAATTCTTGGCCGCCACTTCAACTGGAGGAAAGAATCGCCGCTGGATTGAGAAACTAGGACAGTTGCACCTTTCCTGAACGCAACTCTCTCAAGACGCTTTCCCCCACTAAAACCGCAAAGAAAGGCAACTGAGCCCGCCGTCCATCTTTTGAAACTCTGACATCTCCAACTCCAGTGGATCAAATCCGCGACTCCTGAGTTCCGTTGTGAGCACGGGATACCCTGCCGCCACCAGCACCCGATCATTAACCCGCACGCAATTGGCGGCATAGCTCTCTTGTTCCGTGACCCGAATCACTTCATAGCCCTTGAACAGCTCAAGGTCCGCCGTCTCCTCCATCACCACCAGGGTGTTTTCTCCGATGTAAGAGACACCGCTCTTGAAGTGAAGAATGCTGCTCCCACGCACGTCGATCACCGCGGAGGCGTAGCCCTCCCGAGCCAGATGAGCCGCCAGCTGCCGCGCCCCCTCTTCATTCGTGCGCTGTGACAATCCGAGGAAGAATCGATCGTCAGCCTCGCAGATGTCGCCTCCATCCAGCGTCCCCGGCGTCTCAATCTCGAGCATCGACGGGAAGTAGCTCTGCAGAGCAGACCGGATCGCTGCCACTTCCCCCTGGCGGCTGCGTGCGCCGGGCCGGGCCAGGATGGCGCTCCGCGAAGTCACCACAGCCGTGTCCTCCACAAACGTGGAGTCCGGATGATCGAGGTCCGCATCCAGCGTGGTGACTTTCAGTCCGCATTCCCGCAGGGCCTCGCAGTAGCGTCCGTGCTGTTGCATCACTTTGTCATACAACGGAACTCCCAGCTGTACGCTGGTGAGTCCCTGGGCAAAATTGGCTCCTGGGAGACAAACGATGGCATGCTTGAACACTACGGCTCCGTCTGCCCACTAAATTTTTCGTAAACCAGTTTTGCCGCGGCTATATCCTCGACCGCGATGCCGACCGACTTGAAGACCACTGGCCGATCCCCGCGCTCAAGCTGCGCACCGTTCAACAATTCACCAATCTCGGCGGTCACCTGGGCCTGTGCGAGAACAATATCCCCCGCTTCCCGCGTGGCCGCCGCGCGAGATTCAACCACCACCGCGCCGCGCATGGCCTCCTCATCCAGTTCGCGGCGATCCGGCGTCGCAGCGCCGATCGCGCACACCATGGCCCCCGGGCTCAGCCATCTTCCGCAGAGAATCGGTTGCGGTGAACTGGTCAGGGCCAAAACAACATCGGCGCCCGAGACCGCGTCTTCCGCAGTGGTCACGCGTGCTCCAATCTCAGCTGCGAATTGCTGTGCATGTTCCCGGGACCGGCTCCAGACTCTGACGTCAGCAAAGGAACGGATCCCAGCCAGCGCGCGCATATGCGATCGCGCCTGTACCCCGCTGCCCAATATCCCCAGCACCTTGGCTTGAGGATGCGCAAGATGGTCGATGGCGACGGCGGATACGGCGGCCGTCCGCATCTCGGTGATCAATCGCCCGTCCATGGTCGCCAGCGGCTCTCCGCTATCGGCGCGGAAAAGTTGGATCATTGCCATATGGGTGTGCTTCTGCAGCTCCGTGTTGCCAGGATAGAAAGTAACCATCTTTGCGCCCATCACGGTGCCGTACACCGCCGGCATAACCCCGAACCATCCGCCATAGGTCGCGACAGGAATGATGGTGCGCACCGGCTGTTGCACCCGGCCGGCGGAGAAATCCGTCAGCGCTTTTCTGATCGCCGGGATCAGTTCATCGTAGGAAAGCAGCCCCCGTATTTGTTCTTCGCTCAACATAGAACTTCATTATCGGCGGACATGGGTCGCTATCGGAAGCTACCATCGAAACATGGATGTCTGGAACAACGTGCAGTCCGCCGATCCGATCGAGTTGTTTGCTTTATGGCTTCATGAGGCGGAGCGGAGCGAGCCGAACGACCCCAATGCTGCTGCCCTAGCCACCTCGACGTTGGCGGGGCAGCCCAGCGTCCGCATGGTGCTGGTGAAACGTGCGGACGAGCGCGGCTTCTGTTTCTTCACCAATGCGGAAAGCAGGAAAGGGAGGGAACTGCAGGCCAATCCCAGGGCAGCCCTCTGTTTCTACTGGAAAACCCTCGGCCGGCAAATACGGGTAGAGGGGAAGATAACGGAGATGGAACCGGCCGGCGTGGACGCATACTTCCACAGCCGCTCGCGCAACAGTCAGATCGGCGCCGCCGTCTCGCAGCAGAGCCGGCCGCTCGCAAGCCGCGAGGAGCTGGAAGCCGGTTTCCGGAAATTCGCCCTGGAGCATCCGGGAGAAGTCCCGCGGCCGCCGCACTGGTGCGGGTTCTGCATGCAAGCAGAGCGGATCGAGTTTTGGGTGCATGGGGCGGACCGGCTGCATGACCGGTTCTTATTTACCCGCGAGTCTGGCGCGTGGAACAGAACCCGGCTGTATCCCTGAGACCTGCGCACTAAGACAGCTTGTCGGGCCGCACTGAATCAAGGGGTAGTGCGAGCAGCTCTTGTACCAGCTCCGACAGCTTGCGGATGTCATTTGAGAGTTCGCGGCCCAACATCCTTGGGTCTTCCTTCGCGGCGCCTTCCGCGAGGAGGTATGCCGCGTTCGTCATGCTTTGCAAGGGATTATTTATTTCGTGAGCGAGTCGATTTGCCATTTGAGCGGCGGCCGCTGCGCGTTCTTGAAGAATCAGCCGGGCTTGTTGCTTCTGTTGCCGATAGCCCATCGCGGCGAAGTCTGCCAGCATCGTCATCAATCGCGCATCATTTTCGTCAAAGGCTTCCCTTCGCCCGTGCGCCATAACGAAGATCGTGCCGCGCGTGTCTTCAGTCTTCCACGGAAGCAGGATGCCGTCAGTGACCAGCGGCGCTTCCACGCCGAGGATATCGAAAAACTTCTTCGAGACAGTGAAGTGCTGCGCGTGCCCGCGCTCCAAACAAAGCCCGCAAGCGCTGGGATTTCGTGGCAGAATGGCGTTCAAAAATCCCGAATATTCTCCAGCGGTTGCGATCCAGTGGTAAAACTCCCGATCGCTCCCGTCTTCTTTCTCGATGCTGATCCCTGCGCTATCGGCGCCACACAGATCGACCGCAACGCTTACCAACTCCTGCAGAATAGTGTCGGGCTTCTCCAGCAGTGCGCGGGATAACCGTTGGAGTCCGGCCATTTGGGCCCCAATATCTCGCGTATGAAGACTTCGCCTGGCAAACGCGCTGTCCGTCCTCAAATCAAGGACTTCGAGACCGGCCTCCTCAACGGGAATCTCCATGGACTCTATTATCAAACCCGAGCCCAATCCGCGTCTATCTATGGGCCGGCCCGGCCCCGGGATGCCGGCTTAGAAGGGAATATCATCGTCAGTGATCTCCGTGCCGGCAAATTCCTCGTGGTGCACCGGCGCCCGTTGATCGAAGGAGCTGGTATTCGAGCGCGGACCCCCGCCGCCGCTCTCGCCCTCACCCCGACCCGACAGCAAGACCACATCGTTGACGATGATTTCCGTGCGGTACTTCTTTTGTCCTGATGCCTGGTCGTCCCACGAGCGGGTCTGGATCCGGCCTTCGACGTATAGCTTTGAACCCTTCTTCACGTAGTCACGAATGATTTCCGCTGTCCTTTGGTAGGCGGTCAAATTGTGCCACTCTGTGCGATCCTGCCACTCGCCGGCCTTGTCTTTGAAGCGATCCGAGGTGGCCAGGGTGAGGTTGGCGACCGGCAAGCCGCTGGGCAAAAACTTGACTTCAGGGTCTTTGCCTACGTTGCCCAGGAGAATGACTTTATTAACGCTTTTTGCCATGATGTTCCTTCTATTTTGGGTAAGGCTGAAGCATAGCAGAACTCGCTCCGCGGTGTTGCTGGAGCGGGGACTATGAAAAAATCTTAATGGAAACGCTGTTCATCTGATTACCGATCCCGTCTCCGTGCCAGGCGGCGGTTGCGCAGCCACTTGGCCGCTCCCAGCGTTGTCAGCATAATGCCGAACGGCAGGCACATGAGGGCCAGCAGCAGCGAGAGCCAACCGGAGTTGGTGTGCGGACCGTGTATGCCGATCCCGCCAAAGACGGTCGCTGTCAAAAGTGCAGCCACGCCGCCCACCAGCAAAATCCAAATGCCGGCCCAAAGAAGTTGCCGCGTGCCGTCGTCCGGCATTAGCTTACCGCCATGCAGCGAGCATGGTGTGCACCACCACCCCGGTGACGGAGACGTAGAGCCAGATGGGCAGGGTAAACCGGGCAAGCTTGCGATGCTGCCGAAAGCGGCCGCTGAGAGAGAAGAAAAAGGTCGTCAGCACCATCGGCAGCGCCACGATCGATAACGTGATGTGGCTGAATAAAATCCACAGATAAATCGTCTTCACCATACCCACATTGGGAAAGATTGTGTCCCCGTGCAGTGCATGATTGACGATGTAGCTGACCAGGAAAAGAGACGAGAAGACAAACGCAATCATCATCGACACCCGGTGGGCGGGCACATTGCGGTGCCGGATGAAGTAATACCCGGTCAATAGCGCGACCGTGCAAAGGCCGTTGAGCACCGCATTGAGCGTGGGCAGAAAACGCAGGCGGGCCACGGAAGCATCCAGAGGATGGTGCAGGTAAATTAGCCACAGCAAAAAGCAAACCGCGGCCGCGCTCACCGCCACAATTAGCACCACCGGCAGGGCCACGGATGGCCGCTGGTTGGTTTCCGCCACAACCATCTTCAAGTCGACCTCCTCTTTCTGAATTGGTTCAAGCCGACGGGCGATTGGTACGCCGGTTCACGATCGCCCAGGCGGCGACGAAGGTCAGCAGGCAAAAGCCGGCCGTCACGGCCAGGTTGACGGACAGCGGAAATTGCGTCGCCGCGTCGGGAAACAAGCTGCCGCGCAGTGCTTCCACTCCATACGTCAGAGGATTGAGCAACATGCAGAGGCGCATCCACCCGGCGGCGCCGCTCAGCGGAAACAGCGCGCCGGAGAGCAGCCACAGGGGTATCAGCAGCAGGTTCACGATGGCGTGAAAAGCCTGGGTAGAATCCATTGGCCAGGCGATGGCAAAGCCCAGCGCGGTCAGCTCAAAGCTGATCATCACGATGATCAACATGCTCAACCCGATCGCTGACGGGGTCATGCGCACCCCAACCAGAGGGCCGAAGACGAGGAAGACGATCCCCTGTACCGCCGCCAGCGTAGCGCCGCCCAGCACTTTTCCTAAAACAATGGAAGAGCGGCTAACCGGGGCCGCCAGCACCGAGAGCAGAAACCCCTCATTGCGGTCCTGGATCAGCGACATCATGCTGAAGATGGCGGTAAAAAGCACGATCATGGCTACTGATCCGGGGAAAAAATAGCCCAGGTAATGGGCCGAACTCCCAGCATCGCCGGTCCGGAAGCTGTGCGCAAAGCCCGCGCCCAGAACCACCCAGAAAATCAACGGCGAGGCAATCACGCCCGCCACTCTTGCTTTCTGGCGATAGAAACGGACCAGCTCACGCAGCCACAGCGAATAGGCCGGCAGCCATATGCCGGGGGACACACTCTTGCGCGCGCGCGGCGCGGTTGCGGCTAGGGTTGCCATGATGCTTCCTTCTCCCTTTCCTGGGCGGCATCTTCCCAGAAGCGATGGCCCGTGCGTTGAATGAACACATCCTCGAGCGCGGGACGAGCCACCGAGATGCCATCGATCTCGCCGGGAAAGGCTTCCACCACGCTCGTTGCCAGCCGATGGCCCTCGGGGCGCTCCAGCCGGACAGTGCTGCCCAGCACGCTGGGCTGCACGGCAAAGCGGGTGGCCATGCGTTCCGCCAGCGAGCGCGCCGACTCCGGGCTGGCGGTTTCAAAAAGAATAACGTTGCCGCCGATGGCCGACTTCAACTGCGCTGGCGAGCCCAGCGCCACCAGGGTCCCCTGGTTCAGAATGGCCAGACGGTCGCAATGTTCCGCTTCTTCCATTAAGTGCGTGGTCACCAGGATAGAGACGCCCTCCTGGTCGCGCAGCGCGCGCAGGTACTGCCACATATCCCGGCGGGCGCCGGGATCGAGACCCGTGGATGGCTCATCGAGCAGCAGCAATCCCGGCGAATGGATGAGGCCCTTGGCCAGCTCGACCCGCCGTTGCATGCCGCCGGAAAGCGTTTCGACATAATCCTTGGTCCGGTCGGACAGGCCTACCCGGCGCAGAACTTCCTCACTCCGCCTCTTGAGGTTTTCACCGCGCAGACCGTACAGATGGCCCTGGTGCTTCAGGTTCTCGGCTACGGTCAACTTGATGTCCAGGCTCCTGGCCTGAAAGACGATGCCGGTCTGCTGCCGCGCCTGGTTCGGTTCCCGGGCGACGTCGAAGCCCATGATTCGGGCTGTCCCGCCAGTGGGCACCATCAGCGTGGAAAGAATGCGAAAGAGAGTGGTCTTGCCGCTCCCGTTGGGACCAAGCAGGCCAAAGATTTCTGCCGGCTGGACAGTAAAGCTCAAGTTATCCAGCGCCAGGCGATCGCCGTAGTTATGGGAGAGGCGCTCAAGTTGAATAGGCACCTGCTCCGGCACACTACCGGCCGGGGTCTTCGCCGCGGGATGTTGACTCAGCGTCGCCATGGGCTTATCTCCTTCCGGTTGCGTTCAGCATCATCACAGTCAGCAGCAGCGGCAGGTAAATCACGCTGGCGCGTAACAGGTCACGCGCATAACCGCGCGACTCGGCCGTGGTCACCGCCCGGGTGATGCGGGCAAAGCGAATTGTGTAAGCCAGGTAGCCCAACCCCAGCAGCATCGCGCTGACAAGGTAGACCGGCCCGGTGAGATGCAGATAATACGGAACGGCGCTTACCGGGATCATCAGTACGGCATAGATAAGTGCTTCGCAGACCGTGGACCATCCATCGGGCTGGACCACCGGCAGCATGCGTATCCCGGCCTTGGCGTAGTCATCTCGATAAAGCCAGGCGATGGCCATGAAATGGGGAAATTGCCAGACGAAAAGAATGGCAAACAGCGCCACGGCGGGCCATTCGATAATCCCGCGGGCGGCCGTCCAGCCCAGCAGCGGGGGCATGGCTCCGGGAAAAGCCCCGATAAACGTAGCCAGCGTCGTGTAGCGCTTGAGCGGGGTATAGACCGCGACGTAGGTAAACCCGGTTAAGAGCGTGAGCACTACCGTGACCGGGTTGGTGAACCATGTCAGCACCAGCGCGCCGGCGGCAAAGCATGCCATACCGAGGGCCAGCCCGTGCAGCGGGCCAAGGCGGCCGGCGGCCAGCGGGCGTTGTGCTGTCCTTACCATCCGGGCGTCAATCCTGCGCTCGATGACCTGGTTCATCACGCTGGCCCCGCACGACACCAGCGCAATGCCGAAAAGCGATTCGACCAGGCCCCAGTGCATGCTGGTGATACCCGAACGCATCGATCCCAGATAAAACCCCGCCCACGCCGTCAGGACGACCATGGAGGTTACGCGAACCTTGAACAGCTCCTGGTAGTCCGCTATCCACAAAGGCCGCGTCTTTTCCTGCGGCGCAACCGCCGCCAGCCCCGGCGCATGGTCTACTTGAGGGCCAGCCAGCCCGGTTGCGGCGTGGACGGTTGGAATCACAGCGCAATCCTGGTTTGCGGCTGGGCGGGATGGATCTGATTCTTCAACATCGCAGAGTGCTGCTGCCTTCATGATAGCAAGCGGCCAGCCACCGCCCCGGATTTCCTGTACGCTGCTCTGGACCCACCTGCGTATGCGGCTTTCTTTACGGAAACCCGCACGAGGCTCGTTGACTCCACCGAGCTACACAGGAAATCCGGGCCTGCCGGTGCGTGCTTTCGTGGACTCCAATGAGCTTAGGATGCGTGTTTCGCAGCAGCGGCCTCATCGTCCCTGACCAGGTATTCCTGCAGCAGCACCGATACCAGCACCGCCGTCGGCACCGCCACCATGGCCCCAATTACGCCGGCCAGCTTCGAACCCATCAGCAAGGCGACCAAGACCCCCAGCGAGGGGAGGTCCACGCTGCTCCTCATGATGCGCGGTGTAAGGAAGGAAGTTTCGACCTGGGCATAAATGGCGTAAAACACCAACACCCCCACCACCTTTTCCCAGGAGTCGGTGGCCGCCGCGAGCAGCACCAGGGCCATCGAGACCATCGCCCCAACGATGGGAACGATGTTCAGAGCGCCCATCAGCACCGCCAGCGCGTAGGCGTAACGGACCTTAAGCATCACGAACACGATGAGGCTGCAGAGGCCCAGGATGAGCATCAGTCCACCTTGACCCAGCAGCCATTTGCCCATACGCACGTCTGCGCGCAACAGGGTGTCATTCAGCCGCCCCCGGGCGGATTTGGGGAAGAACGAAAGGGCCCAGTGATAGGCGTCGTCTCCCTCCAGCATGAAATAGATGGTAAGAAAGATCACCGCCCCGATGTCCGCCAGTTTGCTGGCCCAGCCGCTGATGGAGAGGAAGAGATATTCCGCGAAGTTCGACGCAAATCCCTGCAGCTTGGCATTCAAACCGGAAAAATTTAAGTGGGAAGCAAGCGGAACTCGATGCAGCTTGTCCAGCAGTTGAGGCCCGCGCTTAGGCAATTCGGTAAGCAACGATTGCAAGTCGTGCAGCACCGGAGGCATGGCAAAGGAGAAAAAGAGGGTGGCGGCCGCCCCTACGGTCAGCAGCAGGAGAAGGATCGCCAGCCCCTTGCCGGGATGCCACCTCTTGATACGAAGTCGCATAATGCCGTGGATCACGGGGCTAAGTACGACGGCGAAGAGTGCGCTTACGTAGAGCAGCAACAGAATCTCGCGCATCAGGTACGCGACCAGCAGCACCAAAGCAATGGCAAAGGCGAAGAAAATGGAGCCACGCACCGAGCGTGTGCGCGCTTCCTGCACAGGAGTCACGGGAACGGCTTCCACCGCCACTTCAGGACTTGTCATGCGCCCTTTGCCTCTTTCCTGCGTTAACCAGCCAAAGCATGGATACCTGATCGAGCACCTGATCGGCCACTGCTTGCGGCGCCAAACCCGTGGTCGTCACGGTGATGTGTGCTGCGCGGTAATGCGGCAGGCGGCGGTTGTGGCGGGCTTCTAAAGATTCTGGCGCCGCCAGCAGGGGGCGTACTTTCCCTTTCAAGGTGCAGCGGGCCAGCAGTTCCGACAGTGGAGCTTCGAGAAAGACCAGGCAGTTTTCGGGCGGATCGATCAAAAGTGCTCGCGTGGAGAAGTCCTCGACAGTGCCGCCGCCCAGTGCCAGCACGATCTGCTCCTGGCTCCTTAACTGCTCCACCGCCTGCCGTTCCCGCCGGCGAAATTCTGATTCGCCAAGATCGCGAAAGATCTCCGCGACGGTGCGCTGGCTTTGGGCCTCAATGACCTCGTCCAGGTCGAAAAAACGCCAGCCCAGTTCCTGAGCCAGAATCGCCCCGACGGTGGATTTGCCGGCGCCCATGAAGCCGGTCAGGACCAATTTCGAAAGCCGCTGTCGCACCCGTCCCCTCGGCTTCCGTTCCATCCCTTGCTCCGCCTGTTTGCTCATGCCATCTGCGGATTATAGCGGGTGGGGATGACTACGCCGGCGGAAGCAGAGGGGGCAGGGGTACCCGAAAGGGAACCGCGCGGGTAGCGGCTTTACTCCCTGCGGGACGGTTCCTTTTTTAACGCGGTCTGAATATTCTCCCAGACTTCAGGGCTGGGATCGTGAATTGGCAGCAGGAGCTTGGCTTGTTGCGCAATGTACTCCAGATCGCGCACCAGCGCGCTGCAATTCTCGCAGGTCTTCAGGTGTTCCTGCGTGTTCAGATCTTCGCCCGACTCGAACAAGCCGGGCAGCTGGTCCTGAAAAACGGCGCAATCGACGGTGGTCCCGTTCGCTGCTTTCCGGACATTACTCATAGAACAGCCTCTTTCCTTTGGCCCGACTTCAAAAGGTCGCGCAGCTTCATGCGCGCCTTATGGAGCTGCGATTTGCTGTTGCCGATGGAACACTCCAACATACCGGCAATCTCATTGTGTTCGTAGCCCTCCACGTCGTGCAATACGAAAACCAGCCGATAGCCGGGAGGCAGATTTTCAATCGCCCGCTCCAGGGTCACACGATCCACCGAACCGGAGAGGGTTAAATCGCGGGCCCCAATATCCTTGCGCGGGCCGTCTTCCTGAGACGGTTCAAGCGTTTCTTCGAGCGAAACCTGGGGCAGGCCCTTCTTCCGCAGGTGCATGAGCACAACATTAACCGCCAGCCGATGCAGCCAGGTGGAAAACGCCGAGTCCCCACGAAAAGTCGAAATCTTGCGATAAAGCTGCAGGAAGGCTTCCTGGGTCAGATCCTCGGCTTCGGCCACGTTGCCCAGCATCCGAAGGCACAGAGAGTAAACCCGTCGCTTGTGCAGGGCGTACAGCATTTCGAAGGACGCGCCGTCGCCGGCCTGTGCCTTCAGGATCGCCTCGGCTTCGCCCGCGATCGGTGGATTACGACGCAAGTGCTGATTGGGTGCCTTAGATGGCGCGGTCGGTCCGGGCGTTGTCGCCAAGTCCTTGCTGGGTAAAGACATTGCTACCTCTAGAAGAGAAGTTCGACCATTGCTTTCCCACGTCTGGGGGCGGATGTTCGCTTTCAGCATTGAACACGCTCATTGAAATTAAAGGGGCCTTGCACTGGGAAGCAGAATCAGGGTTAGAAGTTGCTTCCAGTCCTCATAAGTAGTCAATTGACGGTTCTCGTTTTCTCACTCGTCCGCGGTCAGAGAACGAGGAATTCTTCTTCTAGCTGCCGATGAACCGCGCATAAAGGCTGCGGGCGAGGGTCACGTCGGTCGTACCCTGCACCAGCGCCCGTCCATCGGCAAATACCGTGACCGTGTACTCCCCGCGCTCGAACCGCAACAAAAGGCGGTTGAAGTTTACCTTGCCGAGCGGCTCCAGGCGGCGCTGCATCTCGGCAAAATCAACCGGGCGATGATGCTCATGGATCTGCACCGAATTTCGCCCACAAAGGGTGATCTGGGGCCGGTCTTCCCCACGAAGATGGGTAAAGTCCCGCAGCTGGCAGACCGTGCATCGCGCTCGCGGCGTTGCCGCATTCACTTCCGCCTGGTCGTTTGTCCACAGGTCGCGGCCCAGCAGGGTACGGCGCATTTTGTCCCGCGCGCCGACCAGAAACTTTAATGCCTCGGTAACCTCCACCGAGGCCGCGAAGTTGACCGCCGTGTTAAGAATGCCCGCCGTGTCGCAGGTGGCAACCATGCCCGCCGGAGGCTTGGGAAAAAGACAAGCCAGGCAGGCAGTCTCCCCCGGCAGAATATTCATGGTGGCCGCGTAAGCCCCAACGGCAGCCGCGTAAATCCACGGGCGCTGTTGCTCGACCGCATAGTCATTCACCAGATAACGGGTTTCAAAATTGTCCGTGGCGTCGAGCACGATCTGCGCTTGGCCGAGCAAGGCGTGAATATTGGAGGGCACCAGATCCGCCACATGCGCCTGAACATCGGTCCGGCTGTTGAATTGCTTAATCTTGCGCCGTGCGGCTTCCGCCTTGGGCAGTGCTTCTCTCGCATCCGCCTCGTCGAAAAGGACTTGGCGCTGCAGGTTGCTCTCCTCCACGAAGTCGCGGTCGACCAGGGTCAGTATGCCCACCCCCGCGCGCGCCAGCAACCCGGCCGCCGCCGCCCCGGTGGCCCCGCAGCCCACCACTGCCACATGGCTGGCGGCCAGCCGCCTCTGGCCCTCCTCCCCAATTCCGGGATAAAGCACCTGGCGCGAGTAACGCTCCTCAATCAGTTCCACTGCGCTCTCCCGTACCGCATGGCCTCGTCTTAGTATAGAGATTCGGAGAGCGAGCGCTGCGGCGGCAATTCCAGGTCGTCGATTTACCACGTACAGTGTTCGATGGGCGAGCGCGATGCCTACTTGAGAGGATCTTTGTTGGCTTTGACCCCATTGCTTCCATCCGTGCGCCGCCCGCAGAAACTGGATAGCGATACAGCAAGCCGCTCTTTCGCAGCGCCTCTTTTATTAAGCCAACTCGCCATCATCTATCGCAGCCACGTCGTTCCGGTTTCCGCCCTGGCGCTATACGCTTCGCTGCTGCTGGGTATCATGTCAATTTCCTCTCTGCCGTGCGACGCCCAAGCCGCCGCGGCAGGAACAAACAACCCCCCTCTCGCCCCTTTGGATTCACGGCAGGGTCTGCTGCATGACTGGGCCGGCTTGCAGGTAGTGAGCGTTTCTTTTGAGGGTGTCAACGAATCTTTGCTGACGCCCCTGCCCAGCCTGCTCGCCCAGCAGGCGGGTGTTCCTCTGGACCCGGCCAAGGTGCGCGATAGCCTGCGCAGCCTCTACGCCACCGGCCTCTACGAAACCATCGAAGTGGCTGGGGTGCGCGCCGGCAACAACGTGTCCATCATCTTCACCGGTGTCCCGCGCCTCTTTGTAGGCCGTGTCAACATCGACGGGGTGAAAGACGATCGCCTCGCTGCCGTGCTGCAGAGCGCCACCCAGCTTCAGGCAGGCACAGCCTACTCTGAAAACAAGGCGTCCCTGGCAGAGCCGGAGGTCAGCACCGCACTCCAGAACAATGGCTTTTACCGCGGACAGATCGCCAGGACTACGGTGATCGACCGCGCCAACTCGCTGGTCGACCTCAATTTCGAGATCTTTCCCGGCAATCCCGCTCGGATAGGCGATGTGGAGTTGACCGGCGACAGCGGCCTGACAGAAGCCCAATTCCGCAAGCAAAGCAAACTCAAGCGAAACTCCAAGGTCAACCGCAACACCGTCAGCCGCGCACTCGGTAATCTCCGCAAGCACTACAACAAGCGAGATCGGCTGGCAGCAACGGTAAGCCTTACTTCTAAAGAGTACGTGCCTCCGATTAACCGGTTGAACTACACCTTCCTGGCCCACCAGGGGCCGCTGGTGGAGGTGAAGATCGAAGGCGCGAAAATCAGCCACGGCCAGATGGAGAAATTAGTGCCCGTCTACGAGGAGGGTACGGTGGATCAGGATCTGCTCAACGAAGGCGCCCAGAATCTGCGTAACTACTTTGAGGGCAAAGGCTACTTCGATGTAAAGGTCACTCACCAGCCAGTGCAAGCTGACCCCCAGCACCTGACCGCGCTCTACACGGTCGATTTGGGCAAGCGGCACGTGGTCGATTTGGTCCGCATCACCGGTAATAAGTACTTTCCCACGCCGCTGATTTCCGAGCGGCTCAGCGTGCGGCGAGCCAATATCCTGGACCACGACGGTGCATTCAGCCAGCAGCTTGTCGATCAGGATGTCGCCAGCATTAAAGCCCTCTACCAGAGCAACGGCTTCAGCGCGGTCAAGGTCACCCCTGATTTCGTGGATAGCGACACCGCGGGCGGTAAATCCAACAAGATCTCGCACTTCAAAATCACCTACGTAATCGACGAGGGGTCCCAGCGGCGTATCGGCAAATATGACATTGAAGGAGCCACCGCGGAGCAATTGAGCGAAATTCGACCTAACTTGAATGTTCAGGTCGGGCAACCGTACTCGGCCGTCAACGTCAATCAGGATCGAGATCTGGTTCAGACCTACTATTTGAGCAAGGGCTATGACAATGCCCAGGTCAGCCTATTTCAGCAAACCGTGCCCGACCACCCGGACGAAGTGGATTTCACCATGAAAGTGGTGCCTGGCAAGCAGTTCTTCGTGCGCAAGGTGGTGGTCTCAGGCTTGGAGCGGACCAAGCCATCGCTGGTGGATCGGCGGATCCTGCTCCACCCGGGCGACCCGCTCAATCAAACCGCCTTGCTGCAAATGCAACGTAAACTCTATGATCTTGCCCTGTTTAACGAAGTCGACACGGCGATCCAGAATCCATCCGGCGCGGAGAGCTACAAAAACGTCCTGTTGAATTTAACCGAGGCCAAGCGCTGGGATATCAGCTATGGTTTCGGTTTTGAGGTCCAGACGGGCCAGCCCACACAGGGCTGTCTCTCCGAGGCGGAACAGATACTGCTGGGGATCTCCAACAGCTACAAATGCAATCCCAACGGTTCGACAGGGGCCAGTGAACGGCTTCTGTTCAACATAAGCCGCACCAACCTGGGCGGCACCGACCAATCCATCAGCTTGCGCACCAACTATGGATCCCTGGAGCAGATTGCTTTGCTCAGTTATCAGGATCCGCATGTTTTCAATAAGCCATCGCTGAATCTGACCCTCTCCGGGGGTTATAACAACAGCGCCGTGATCAGCACCTATAAAGCCTCGATTCTTTCCGGGGCACTTCGCGTTTCGCAGCGCGTGACCAAACCCACCACCTTGATCTATTCCTTCTCGTATCGCCGGGTTTCGGTGAACTCCGCCACCCTGCAAGTTAGCCTGTCGGAGATTCCCTTGTACGCGCAGCCGGTGCGGGTGGGCGGCCCGGGAATCACCTTTATCCGCGATACCCGCGACGTGCCCCTGGACGCGCACCACGGCACCTTTACTACCGGGGAAGTGTTCTTTGCCGACGGAATATTTGGGTCGCAAGCCAACTTCGACCGGGTCGACTTCAGCAATGCCACCTATTACAACTTCGGCAGGGATCACTGGGTGATTGCGCGGCAGACCCGCTATGGCCAGGAGCGTTCCTTTGGCGACGGGGATGAACAATTGATCCCGCTCCCCGAGCGGCTTTATGCCGGGGGCGCCACCTCGCACCGCGGTTTCCCCATCAATTCCGCTGGACCGCGCGATCCGCAGACCGGGTATCCCGTCGGGGGCGCCGGCGTCTTCGTGAACACCCTGGAGCTGCGCACGCCGGCCCCGCCTTTGCGTTGGGTGGGCACCGACCTCAGTTTTGTTCTCTTTCACGACATGGGCAATGCCTTTGAGAAGTCCTCGCAGATTTGGCCCTCGGCCCTGCGCACCAAGCAGCCACATAGCTGGACCTGCCGCAACGTTACCGTGCCCTACACCACCTACAACACGCCCGATACCTGCGATTTCAACGACTTCTCCCATGCCGTGGGGCTAGGCCTCCGCTACCACACCCCCATTGGGCCCTTGCGGGGCGACTTCAGTTACAACCTGAATCCGCCCATCTACCCCATTATTTACGACTACACTACGGCCAACGTGGCTCCCAATCCCCACGTCGGCCAGGCGGGTCACTTCAACTTTTTCTTCAGTATCGGGCAGAGCTTTTGATGACGAGAACTCACTTGCGTAGCCTGAAAAAGGGTCTGCGAACCCCTCCGCACCCGGCGGAGCGTCTTTGGGTTTTGACTCTCGCCGTGCTGATGAGCGCGGCCGCATGGGGTCAGCAAACCAGCGCTCCGCGGGCTCCTGCCCCCGCATCGCCCGTCGCTTCCATACCGCCCGTGCCCATACCAAAGGGGGCGGTGGTCCTCGATCACGTAGTCGCAGTGATCAACGGCAGCGTCATCCTGCAAAGCGATGTGAACGAAGAGATGAGGTATGCCGTCCTGCAGCCGTTCAGCGTCGATAGTACCCGTAACACGCCGCAAAGAGCTCTGCAGCGTCTGATTGACCGCGATCTCATCCTGCAACAAATGCAAACCGCACAGACGGTTACACCGCCTGCTCCGGAAGAGGTGCAAGAACGCCTGACACAACTGCGCGCCGTTATTCCCGACTGCGCCCGTTACCACTGTGTGACGGACGCCGGCTGGCGAGACTTCCTCAGCGCGAATGGCCTGACTGGGAAGGAGGTGCAGGCCCACTGGAGCCAACGCATGCTCATTCTTGCCTTCATTCAGTCGCGCTTCGGTTCCGGCGTGCGCATCACCCCGGCCGAGATCTCGGACTACTACAACAAAACCCTGGTTCCGCAATTCCACGGCAAGCCAGTGAAGCCGCCTCCTCTATCCGACGTCTCCAGCCGGATTGAGGAGATCCTGCTCCAACAGCGGGTTAGCTCCCTGCTGCTGGAATGGCTACAGAGCCTCAAGAGTGAAGGCAGCGTTAGCATCCTGGATCCCGCCTACGGACGCGTAGGAACCACAGGCTCCGGTGAGGACTCCGCTTCTGGAGGACAGCCGTGAGCAGCCCGCCCCCCTCCGCTTCCGCTCCTTCCCAGCCACCCCCGTCGACCAAGCCCATCGGCGTCTGGGGCTACTTCTGGAGAGTTGGCGGCTCGTTGCTTCTGCTCCTGGTTCTGGTCATCGGCGGACTCCTTTTCTATGCATCGACCCAGCATTTTTCCAACCAGGTTCGCCAGCGAGTCATCTCCGTTCTCCAAGACGCCACCGGTGGACGCGTGGAAGTCCAGTCTCTACATTGGAATCTCCGCCATCTCTCGGTGGAAGTAGATGGCCTCACGATTCACGGCCTGGAGGGGCCGGGGGAACTACCCTACGCCCACGTGGACCGAATTTATGCGCGGGCCAAGATTCTCTCGTTGGTGGGCGCCCGGCTTGGTCTGGACTTTCTGGAAATCGACCGTCCCTCCGTTCATCTCATCATTTATCCCGACGGCAGCACCAATCAGCCCACGCCCAAAGCAAGGGAGAACACCAGCGGGCCGGCGGTCAAGACGATCTTCGATCTGCAGGCGAACCGGGTTGAAGTGCATGACGGAATGGCCTTGCTGAATGAGCGCGCCATTCCCTTTCGGGTGGCCGCAAACGATCTGGGCGTCCTGATCACCTACGCTCCAGTCGGCGGCCACTATCTCGGCGACATCACTTGCGCCGATCTCAACGCTCAACAAGGCAAAGCGGCGGTGCTCCACAGCCAGCTGGATCTCAGCGTCGAAGCGGCCCATGACGCGGTCGATCTGAAGAACATGCACTTTACCAGTGGAAAGACCAGCCTTCAGGCCTCTGGCACGCTGGTCCACTACTCCAACCCGCTATGGAAACTCTCCACCAACGGCACGGTAGAGCTGGCAGAATTGACCACCGTTGGCGCCGTCGATGGCTTCCGCCGCGGGAGCGTGCAGCTTGCCGTTACGGCTGAGGGAAGCGGGGCCAGCCAATACGTAGTGGATGGCAATGCAAAGGTGGTCAATGCTGGTTACGTTATTCCTTACGTATATATCGATGGGCTGAACGCGACGACACGCCTGCACATCACGCCGGACGAGATCGTCCTCACCGATCTGGTCGGCCGCCCTCGCCAGGGTGGAATTGTCAATGCCGAGCTTCGCTACCTCAACTGGAGCGCTCCTGACAATCCTCCCCCGGCTCCCGTAGCTGCCGCGGACAAGACCAAGCGAGCTCCGCTTCGCCCGGCACAGCCGCCGCCGGTGCGTCCGGCCATGAGCATCCGCGCCCGGGTTCACGGCGTGCGCCTCAGCACCATACTGGAGAGCGTCGCGGATCGCGGATATCAGAACTATGGCTTCGATACTTTAGGCGAAGGCGCCGTCAACATCGACTGGACGGGCGCCGCGGACGACCTGACGGTTGCCGCCAAGCTCGCGATGAGTACCCCGCCGTCGTCTGCTTCCGGCTTGCTTCCGCTCACTGGCTCGGTGGACGCCAAGTACTTCCAAAAAGGAGGGAGAGTCCAGATTTATCAGCTGGAGGCGCATAGCCCGGGGACCACCCTCAACACCACCGGCTCGCTCGGCGTGTATCCGATCGAGGAGCCTTCGAACCTTAGCGTCCATCTGGTCACCCACAACCTGGGCGAGTTCGATCAAGTATTGAAGGTGCTGGATTTGGGCCTCAATGGTAAGAAGGGCATCTCCGGGGTTCCTATCCAACTTCACGGAGATGCGACCTTCGATGGCTCCGCCACCGGCTCCCTGGTCGATCCCGCATTCGCTGGTCATCTGACCGCCGACCGCTTCTCTACCGAGGTCGTCATCCCGGCTGCTATTGACTCGGATGTGTCCCAGACCCCGCAGCCTTCCGGACCAGTCGCATTGCCCGCAGCCAGTTCGACCGCCGGGCCGGCAATGGCGTCAGCAAACGCAGCCCACCCTCCGTCGCCGCCGGCCGCTGTTTCGAGGACCATCTCCTGGGATCACCTGGACGCGATCGCGAGCTATTCCTCCAGCCTGATCTCCGTGGAGAAGGGAACGCTGACCCGCGGCAAGACGGTGATTCATGGCGACGGTCAGCTGCAGGCGCATCAAATCAGCCGGCGCCGCAAGGCGTTCGATGACCAGTCCGCCATCAACGCCAGCGCACAGGTGCAGGATGCTTCATTGGCCGACGTGCTGGCCATCGCCGGGCAAGACCTGCCGGCTACAGGCACTCTAAGTCTCCAGGCTCATGCTGGTGGGACACTGGGCGATCTGAATGGGGGCGCCAGCCTTAACATGCAGGGGGGCACGATCGAGGGCCAACCCTATCACAGCTTGACTGCGACCCTCAGCTTTGTAGGGCAAGACATAAACCTGACCAAACTCACCTTGCTCCAAGATGGCGGTACTGTTGTTGCCAATGGGACTTACAACCTGAAAACCCGAAACTTTCTCGGCAATCTGGATGGCAGCAATTTTGAACTTGCGCACTTCCCTCAGCCCAAGGATCCGAGACTCTTTATCGCCGGTGCCCTGAAGTTTGACGCCCACGCATCGGGCACAATCGACTCCATTTCCGTCCTCGGAGGCGTGCATCTGCGCAACCTGGTCCTGGGAGGCCAACCCGCAGGCGCCCTGGAAGTGGTCGTGCATACCCAGGGAAGCACGGCGCATTTCACCGCCCAGAACAGCCTGGCAGCCGCGCAGCTACAGGTCAAAGGCCAGACGACCCTGCGGGGCGACTTTGAAACCCGGGCCAACATCGTCTTGACCAACCTCAATATCGCCCCCATTCTGCGCGCTTTTCATGTGCAGAGTGTCACCGGCAATTCGTCCATTGGGGGGATGATCGACGTGGCCGGCCCCCTGCGGGAGCCGAAGCAGTTCAGCGGAGACGCGGAGATCAATAAGTTCTCCATGACACTGCAGGGTATTCCCCTCCAGGCCAACGGACCGCTGCGCGCATCGCTGCATGACGGGGTCCTTCACCTCACTCAGGCTCACATCACCGGCCCCGAGACCGATGTGGCGGTAACCGGCACCGCGAATCTCATGGATGACCAGGCGCTGGCGGTGACTGGGAATGGCGGTATCAACATGAAGCTGGCACAGACCTTCGATCCCGACATTACCGCCTCCGGCCACTTGGAATTTAACGTCAACGCAGGCGGGACGCTCAGCCAGCCGTCGCTCTCCGGCCAGGTCCACGTCAGCAACGTGGGCTTGGCCCTCAACGACCTGCCCAACGGCATCAGCAAATTGAACGGCAATCTGGTGTTTGATCAGAACCGGCTCCAGGTGCGAGACCTGGTGGGCACAACCGGCGGCGGACAGCTCAAGTTCGGCGGCTTCCTAGCTTACCAACAAGGCATTTACGGAGACTTCACCGCGACCGGGAAAGATATCCGGGTTCGCTATTCAGGCATTAGCGCTACTACCGATACCACCCTGCACCTGCAGGGCTCACCAACCAACATGCTGCTGAGCGGAAATGTCCAGATCACGCGCTTCATCATCGGTCGCAACGTTGACTTCGCGAGCTTTACCGCAGCTCCAGGGGCCAGCGTGCCGCCGGATCCGACCGCGCCCTCCAGCCATGTTCGTTTGGACGTTCACATCTTCTCCGCTCCGCAGCTCGATTTTCAAAATTCTTACGCCCAGCTGGCCGGCAGCGTCGATCTGCGCATCCGCGGAACTGTGGCCCAGCCGGCCATTCTCGGTCGCATCAACGTCACCGATGGCACCGCTACCTTTGCCGGAACGACTTACCGTTTGCAGCACGGGGAGATCTTTTTCACCAACCCAGTGAAAATCGAGCCCATCATCGATATCGACGCCACTACCCGGGTGGAGGAATACGATGTGACGATCGGTCTCCACGGCAACATCAGCCAGCTCTCACCTACCTTCCGTTCTGAGCCGCCGCTCCCCCAGGCCGACGTTATCTCCCTGCTTGCGCTGGGCCGCACGCAGGAGGAGCAGGCCCTGTACTCACAGCAGGAGCAATCCGTGGGCGTGAACTCGACTACCAACGCGCTGCTGGGAGGCGCGCTCAATGCAGCAGTCGACAGCCGCGTTCAAAAGCTCTTCGGCGGGGGCAGCGTCAAGATCGACCCCACTTACGTGGGAACCGTCGGCAGCGCAAGTGCGCGAATCACTGTGCAGCAGAACATCTCGCGAAATGTCCAGGTCACTTACGCTACGAACGTCAACGCCACGGCCCAACAGCTTATTCAGGCCCAGGTGGATATCACGCAAAGCCTTTCCGTCCTGGCCGTGCGCGACGAAGCGGGGGTCTTCAGCATGGTCCTGAGAGTTCGCAAACGCTATCGTTGACGCCTTCCGGTAGTCGTAGTAAACAAGGGTGTGCAACCTGGGACCGTGTTACGTGTTCATATAGGCGGACACACTCGCGACGCTGTTAGCGGCGGAGCGAGCGCAAACAGGAGAAAGAAATGAAAAAGGTATCGCGTGGTTTAACTTTGGCGCTGGCTGCTGTTCTGGCTCTGGGTTCTCAGGTTTTGATTCCCAAGGCATCGTATGCAGTGGGGCAGAGCGCGCAAACCGATAACAACATCCAGGCGGAACTGCAGAATCAATTGAAGAAGTTCAGCGGGGTACAGATATCGGTTAAGAACGGAATCGTTGATCTGGAAGGTACGGTCAAGGACTTTGCCACCAAGGAAGAGATCGATAAAAAAGCGCACCGGGTCAAGAACGTGGTTGCGGTTCGCAACAAGCTCAAGGTTGCCGGAGCCGGCGAAATGTCGGACGCGCAGTTACAGCAGGCCATCGTAAAGAAGTTGCAGTACGACCGCGTGGGCTATGGCAATGCGTTTAATGCCGTGAGCGTCAATGTGCAGGATGGCGTGGTCACTCTGGCCGGTAATGCTTTGGGGCCGGTTGCTGCTGACTCCGCGGTTTCTTTGGCGAGTCATTTCCCCGGCGTGCAGGATGTGATTGACAACATTCAAGTCGACCCTCTGTCGCCCATGGATGATCGCACACGGATGGCTGTCTACCGGGCTGTTTATGGGTATCCGAGCCTGAATAGGTACGCCATTGATCCCGCGCAACCTATCCGCATCACGGTTGTGAACGGCAACGTTACGCTTAATGGCGTGGTGAATAGTCAGGCGGACAAAAATGTCGCGGGTATCCGCGCCAATAGCGTGCCCGGCGTTTTTAAGGTGACCAACAACCTTCAGGTAGCGAACGGATCGAACGAGAAGTAGTTCCCAGTTAACTGATTGGACGCGGCCCGCCCCCTTCGCCGCCGCGAAGGGAGTGGGCTGTGTTTTCTTTGCTCCCCAACCGCCAAAGCTCCTATGGTTGGATGGGTAGGCGCGGCATGCTCGCGCCGGCGTACATGGGTTGAAAAAGACGGGGCGCAGCCCCTTGAACGCTTTTGCAATGCACCCTGTGTGAGATGAGCGAAAACTTCCGCAGACTCCTGCGACCGGTACACTAACCGCATGGCTTTGCTGCGCAATGTAGGCACCACGCTGGAAATGATCAAGTGGGAGCATTCGATCTTTGCCCTCCCCTTTGCTCTTGCCGGCGCCATGCTCGCCGCTGCCGGGTGGCCGGAATGGCGCAAAGTCTTCTGGATTGTCGTCTGCATGGTCACTGCGCGCTCCGCCGCGATGGCCTTCAATCGGTGGGCCGACGCCAGCCTGGATGCTGCCAATCCCCGCACTGCCGGACGCGCGATTCCCGCCGGTATGCTAAGCCGCCGCTTTGTCGCCGGTTTTACGGTACTAATGTCGCTGGCTTTTATTCTCGCCGCCGCGCAGTTGAATCGGGAGACATTATTCCTATCTCCTGTCGTCCTCGCGGTGCTCCTGCTGTACTCCTACACCAAACGCTTCACCCGCTGGTCTCACCTGGTGCTCGGCCTGGCGCTGGGAATGGCCCCCGCCGCAGCCTGGATTGCTATCCGCGGATCGCTCGATCCGCGCATCGTCGTGCTCACTGCCGCGGTTCTCTTCTGGGTGGGAGGATTCGATGTCCTTTATGCCTGCCAGGACATGGCGCATGATCGGGAAACCGGCCTCAAGAGCATCCCCGGAACCTGGGGTATCAGGCCCGCCTTTTGGATTGCACGCTTCATGCATTTGGCCATGCTCGCCCTGCTGTGCTGGCTGCTCCAGTTATTCGGGCTCAACGCCATCGCCTGGGTAGGAGTGGCTGCCGTCGCTATCCTGCTGCTCTACGAGCATCTCATCATTTCTCCGACGGATCTGCGGCGCCTGAATGCTGCGTTCTTCACCATGAATGGAATTATTTCCATGGTCTTCTTCTTTTTCGTTGCGGCTGCGCTTCTACTGCCTCATCCCGCTGCGCATTAACACCCATAAATGAGGAAACGCACCCGGTTTGAAATCCGGGTGCGTCTCACCTTCCTAAACTAAATTAGGCTGTCCTGGCCTTCTCGCGCTCTACCGCCTTGTGAGCATCGAGCCTCTCGTTGACATTGTCGTGCACTTCGTCAACCCTTTCACGGACACCGGCCCGGGCTTCGTTCGCTTTATGCTCCGCTTCCTTGTGCTGACGGTCAGCGGTTACCGCGGCAGCGTCCTTAACGTTGCCCCAGGTTTCCTTGGCCACGCCCTTTACCTGGTCGGCCACGCCCTGATTTGCCAACTTCTGGTTGCCCACGGTCTCACCCACACTCTGCTTCACTTTTCCCGTTGCCTGTTCCACTTTGCCCGTTACTTGGTCCTTATTCATGGTCAATCTCCTTGCCTGCGATGGCACAGGCACCTGTTGAAATAAGATGCTTCCCTGATCCTTCCGGCTACCTGGCGGGCGGGAAAAAGGAAGCTGAGTTCAAATTGCCCGTCTACCGCCGATTAATTGGATGACCAGCACCACTAGGGCAATGATCAGCAAGATATGGATGTACCACCCAACCACGTGAAATCCGATGAAGCCAACCAGCCAAAGTACAAGCAACACTAGAAAAATGGTCCAAAGCATCTCGTGTTTCTCCTTACTAAAAGTCTTGCTACGCTGTACTTTGGTGCATCCTCCCTCAAGTGGGTTGCCGTATGATCAAAATTTAAGTCTTCGGGGCAGAGATGCGGATCGCCATCCAGGGAGAACTCGGATCCTTCAGCCACGAAGCCGCACTTAAGATAGAACCGCAGGCAACCATTGTTCCCTGCGCACTCTCCGCGGAGGTGTTCAAACGAGTGGAGAACGCCGAGGTTTCTGCCGCAGTCATTCCCATCGAGAACTCGCTCGCAGGTTCTGTCGTCGAACACTTCGATCTCCTCTTTCAATCCGACGTGCAAATCGAACGGGAATCTCTGCTGCGCATCCGTCACAATCTCATTGGTGTTCCGGGCAGCAAAATAGAAGATATTCGCCAGGTGCTTTCCCACCCTATCGCGCTCGCCCAATGCCGGCGATTTTTCGAGCAGCACCCAAAGATGACGCCCAGCCCCTTCTACGACACCGCGGGCAGCGTGAAGCATATAACCAGCCTAGGGAACAGAGAGGCAGGTGCCATCGCCAGCGAGCAGGCTGCTCTGGCCTACGGCGGAGAAGTGCTAGCTGCGGGCATCGAAGACAACCCGGCCAACTACACTCGCTTTTTCCTGATTCGCAGTCGTGCCCAGGCCCGGCCAGTACCCGGCGCCGACAAAGTCAGCATCGCCTTTACCGTCGACAACCGACCAGGCACGCTGGTCGCCGCGCTCCAGGCATTCGCCGAGCACAATACCAACCTGTGCAAGGTAGAATCCCGACCTGTACAAGGCCAGCCTTGGCAATACGTTTTCTACGTCGACTACCAGGTCTCTGATCCGGCCGCAACCAGCGCCGCCCTCGATCAACTTCGCCGGCAGTGCATTCTGGTCAAGGAGTTAGGCCATTATTCGGCGGCTCAGCAACCTTCCTGAGGGCCGGTAGGACGGGTAATGATCGGGCAGCCAGACGGAACCGATGAAGCAGAGAGAGCCGGAGAATGCTTTCCCGGATGAGGAAAGGCCGGAATTCGGCATTTTAGGGACAGGGGCCGGGCCTTTTGCGACTTTAGAGGGATCTGCATCATCTTATAGTCGATAATCTGATAGAAGGATACTCATGGCGAGCGATTTTTTAAGCATCATTAACCCAAGCGATCCCACTCGGCGGGAGCAGGGTGGCCCTCAGGGCAGGGTGTTGCCCATACTGCCCGTTCGCAGCACCGTTTTGTTTCCCCATGCCGTGCTGCCGCTGACCGTTGGCCGGGAGAGCTCCATTCAACTCATTCAGTCCCTGGGAGAGCAGAAGACCATTGTGGTTGTCGCGCAGCGCGACGAACGCATGGACAGTCCGCAGCCCAGCGACTTGTATTCCGTAGGCACCCTGGCGACGGTGCACAAAGTCGTCAAAATGCCCAACCAAAGTCTTTTCGTCTTTACGGAGGGCACGGAGCGCGTAAGGTTGGGCGAATTTGCTCAGCTTGAGCCATTCATGATGGCTGCGGTCGATCATTTGCCGGAAGTCGATCCGGGCAAGAGCGCCGAACTGGAGGCGCTGCAGAGAAACGTCATTGCCCAATTCCAGCAGATCGTCACTACCTCGCCCACGCTTTCGGACGAGCTGCAGACCATCGCGCTGAATATCGAAGATCCCGGGCGCCTGGTCGATTTCATCGCCTCCTCGCTGCCGTTCCTGGCCACCACCGACAAGCAGGAACTGCTGGAAACGCCGGACGTGATCGCTGCGCATGGAGCGCATCAACAAGCATCTGGCCAAGGAAGCCGAAGTCCAGCAACTGCGCAACAAGATCCAGACCGAGGTCCAGGACCAGGTGCAGCAATCGCAGCGCGATTACTACCTGCGCGAACAGCTGAAAGCCATCCAGAAGGAAATTGGCGAGCTGGACGAAGGGCAGAAGGACATCGAGGAGCTGCGGCAGAAGATCGAAGCCGCAGGCATGCCGGCCGATGTGAAGAAGGAAGCCACCAAGGAGCTCAACCGGCTCTCGCGGATGTCTCCCATGGCCGCCGACTACTCACTCACGCGCAACTACGTAGAGTGGCTGGCGGTACTGCCGTGGTCTAAATCCACCGGCGGGGAAGTCGACATCACCAAGGCGAAGGAGATTCTCGACCTGGATCACTACGATCTGAAGCGGGTAAAGGATCGCATCCTCGACTACCTGAGCGTGCGCCGTCTCAAGCCCGATATGAAGGGGCCGATCCTTTGCTTTGTCGGACCTCCGGGCGTGGGCAAAACCTCGCTTGGCCGCAGCATTGCGCGCGCCCTGGGCCGCAAGTTCCAGCGCATCTCGCTCGGCGGCATGCACGACGAGGCCGAGATTCGCGGCCATCGCCGTACTTATATCGGTGCTTTGCCCGGGCAGATCATGCAAGCGCTGCGCCGCGCCGAGACCAACGATCCGGTCTTTATGCTGGACGAGATCGACAAGCTGGGCCGCGACTTCCGTGGCGACCCAGCCTCGGCCTTGCTGGAAACGCTGGATCCGGAGCAGAACAATACGTTCCGGGACAACTACCTGGATGTTCCGTTCGATCTGTCCAAGGTGCTCTTTATCTGCACCGCGAACATGCTCGATCCCATACCGGAGCCGTTGCGCGACCGCATGGAGATCATTGACCTGTCGGGCTACACCGAGGACGAGAAGACGCACATTGCTTTTCGCTACCTCATTCCGCGGCAGATCAAGGAAAACGGTATCGAGCCTAAGGAAGGTGGCGCACCCGAGATCGAGTTTCCGGAGGAAGGCGTTCGCTACATCGTGCGCCACTACACGCGAGAAGCGGGCGTGCGCAAACTGGAACAGCTGATCGGCACCGTGTGCCGCAAGCAGGCGCGGCGCATTGCCGAAGGCAAGACAGGCACGCTGGTTGTCGACCGGGCAGTGATTCAGGAGTTCCTGGGCGGCATCAAGGTACGCGTCGATACTGAGTTGGCGGAGCGCACCCGGCGTGCCGGCGTAGCGGTCGGTCTGGCCTGGACACCGGCGGGCGGCGATGTGCTGTTCATCGAAGCCAACCGGATGAAGGGTAAGGGCGGCTTCAAGATGACCGGGCAGATCGGCGAGGTCATGCAGGAGTCCATGCAGGCTGCGCTTACCTGGGTACGCTCCAATGCCGGTTCGCTGGGGCTGGAGGAGGACTTCACCAAGGATCTGGACATTCACATCCACGTTCCCGCGGGAGCGATCCCCAAGGACGGTCCGTCGGCCGGTGTCACCATGGCAACCACCCTGGTTTCACTGATGACCGACACGCCGGTTCATCCGCTAACGGCGATGACCGGTGAGATCACGCTCAGCGGCAATGTTCTGCCGATCGGCGGCATCAAGGAGAAGTTTCTCGCTGCCAAGCGCGCCGGGGTTCTGGATGTGATTCTGCCGGCGGAAAATCGGCAGAACGTCGAGGAAGACCTGACCGCGGATCAGATCGATGGTGTGCGCATCCACTACGCCAGCCGTATCGAAGACGTGCTGGCGGTAGCGCTGCCTAAGTCGGTCAGCGAAGAGAAGAAGGACGAGGCAGTTCGGGAGACGATTATCGAACACGCCGAGGTCTAAGATCGCTGCTCCATAACTCGAGAAGGCCCGCCAACCAGCGGGCCTTTTCTTTTGCACCAGTAGTCCAGTGGTGCATCGACGTCGATGATGACGTCATCTAACCAGTCTGGGAGGGTTATCTTCAAGGACATCGATGATCATTGATTTCGCGGAGCGGGCGCATAACCATAACTGGGATCTGGACCCGGTTGTGCGATCCCTGCTGGATACGGATTTCTACAAGCTGCTGATGCTTCAGTTCATCTGGAAGCATTTCCCGCACCACGCAGGTGTCGTTCTCGGTGAGCAACCGGTCCTCGTCGCTGCGCCTCGCGGATGTGATTGCGCGCGAAGAGGTATTGCAACAGCTGGAGCACGTGCGCAGCCTGCGCTTTCTGAAATCGGAGCTGATCTGGCTGGCCGGCAACACCTTCTTCGGCCGCCGCGGTATCTTCGAGCCCGACTTTATCGAGTGGCTGGGACATGGCTTCCGCCTCTCCAGCTACCGGCTTACGGTCAGGGACGGGGAATTCCACCTGGAGTTCGACGGGCTCTGGACCGAAGCGACGATGTGGGAGATCTATGCCCTCTCCATCCTCAACGAGCTGAAGTCGCGCGCCGCCTTCAAGGGCATGAGCGAATTCGAGCTGGACATTCTCTACGCCCAAGCCAAGGCCAAACTATGGGGCAAGATCGAGCGGCTGACCGGGGTTCCTGAACTCAGGGTGGCGGACTTCGGCACCCGGCGCCGGCACAGTTTCCTGTGGCAGGAATATGTGGTGAACGCCATGAACACGGCGCTTGGCGAGCATTTTTCCGGCACCTCCAACACCTATCTGGCCTACAAACATAACCTCGAAGCGGTGGGCACCAATGCCCACGAACTGCCCATGGCGCTGGCTGCCATGGCTACCAGCGACGCGGAGTTGAAGAGTTCGCAGTACCGCATTCTCGAGCTGTGGCAAAGCACGTATGGCCAGGATATTCGTATCATGCTGCCCGATACCTACGGAACAACGCAGTTCCTGGCCGACGCTCCGGATTGGACAGCCGACTGGACCGGGCAGCGCATCGACAGCAAAGATCCCTACATCGCGGGTGACGAATACATCGCCTGGCTGAAACAGCGCGGCCGGGATCCCAAGCAGAAGCTGATCATCGCCTCAGACGCCATGGATGTGGAAGACATCCTTGGCCTCCACGCCTATTTCATGGGCAGCATAGCGCCGGGCCTGACACCGCAGGACTTTCGCACCGCGGCTGACCTCAACGATCCGGCGAAATGGACTCCTGGCCGGCGCATCCGTTTCAGCGCCGGTTGGGGCACGCTGCTGACTAACGACTTCCGTGGCTGCCATCCCAATGGCCGCAACGGATTCCACCCCGCCAGCCTGATCTGCAAGATGACTGAGGCCGACGGCCGCCCGGCGGTGAAACTCTCGGACAACTTCGCCAAGGCGACCGGGCTTAAATCGGAAATCGCCCGCTACCGCAGAGTCTTTGGCACCGCGGGAGTGGCCAATATCCCTGTCCTGGTCTGAACCATCTCTGGGTATCGCCGCCATTTTGCCGGTGGACGAGTCTAACCTCATGTCAGACCCGGATTTCCTGCCACGCTGCGCTGGAAACGATTGTGTGTGCGCCTTTCTCTTAAGGAAAGGCGCATGAGGTTCGTCAACGCTACCGATACCAACAGGAAATCGGGGAATGGCCTTCGGATATGCTTTTCCCATGCGGGTCACGGTCCTGTTCTTTGGTGTGCTGAAGGAGATGTTGGCGTGCGACAGCCAGACGCTCAATCTGCCCACCGGCGCGACCGTGGATGCGGTGCTCGAACATTACCGCCAGCTGCTGCCCCAGCAGACAAAGTTATGGTCGGCGCTGGCGATTGCCGTGAACCGGAGCTACGCGGCGCGTGGCTTCGGGCTGCGCGACGGAGATGAAGTTGCGCTCCTCCCTCCGGTCAGCGGCGGCTCTGCTGCCCCGATCGTCGCCTTGGTCACGGAGCCCATCGACGCTGCATCGTTGGTCGCTGCCATCAAGCAAGGGGAAGACGGAGCCGTGGTGGTCTTCGACGGCATCGTCCGCAACAACACCCGAGGGCGGCGCACCCTCTTCCTGGTCTACGAGGCTTACCAGGAGATGGCTCTACGCCAGATGCAGAGCCTCGCGGATGAGGCCATCGCTGTGCATGGCGTCCGCCAGGTGGCCATCGTCCACCGCCTGGGCCGGCTCGATGTGGGCGAAACCAGCGTTCTGATTGCCGTAGCTTCCGCGCATCGCGCCCAGGCATTCGAAGCCTGCCGTTGGCTCATCGATACGCTGAAGAAAACAGTCCCCATCTGGAAGAAGGAACACTTCGAAGATGGGGCGGTCTGGGCCGATGGCGAACCGTTCCCATCCGGCCTGGTGGTAAACGACCCGGTACAGAAGGGAACGGCCGGCTCGTGAAACCACTTTGCTACGCGGCCGTTTGCTGCGCGCTCACTCTCTGCGGTCCATCCGGCCATGCGCAGGCAGGGGCGCCCTCGGTGAAGGCCAAAGCCACGGAGCCACCCACCATTAGTGTGAATGTCCGGCTGGTGAATGTCTTCGTCAATGTTACCGATGACAAAGGAGCTCCTGTGCCCGGCCTGACCCGGGACGAGTTTCTGCTCTCGGAAGATGACCACCCGCAGAAGATTGCTGTATTTGAGCGCCAGTCCGAGCTTCCGCTGGAGATCGTCCTGGCCATCGACACCAGCGGCAGCGTGCATAAAGATCTCAGCCTGGAGCAGGAGGCGGCCAGGCACTTTGTGCATTCCCTCCTGCGGCCCGTTGATCACCTGGACCTGATGGAGTTTGCCGACAATGTGCGCGAGGTAGTTTTCTTTACCAACAACCTGGGCCGCGTCGATCGCGGGCTGAACGACATGGGACGAGGCGCCGCCACCGCGCTTTATAGCGGCGTCTATCTTGCTTCGCAGAGCCTGGCGGGGCGATCCGGCCGCAAGGTGCTGGTGATCATCTCCGACGGAGGCAATACCGTCAAAGGCACCACCTATGACATGGCGCTCGAACAGGCTTTGCGCGGAGAGGTCATGGTCTACCCCATCATCGATGTCCCCATCTCCGCCAGCGCCGGCCGCGACCTGGCCGGCGAACACGCCCTGATTACTCTTGCCCAGGAGACCGGGGGCAAGTACTACTACGCCGACGCCTCCTCGCTTGGACAGGACCTTCGCTCAGTTGTCGGAAGACCTGCGGACCCAATACCTGCTTGGCTACTATCCATCCAATCGATTGGGCAGCAGCTTTCGCAGCATCTCCGTCAAGTTGCGCAGCCCGGCTGCCGGCGCGGATTATGTCATCCGCAATCGGCCCGGATATTATCCCTCCCCACTGCCGTGATTTGTTTTGCGGGTCCGCGACCGAACCTGCATCAAAGCCGAGTATGCGTTTCCATTTGCTGCTCGCTGCAATTTTCTTTTCATTAGTTACCGTCCGCTCACCGGCGAAAGGGCAACAGGTCGTGGCACAGGTCGACTCCGATCAGGACGGAATGACCGATACGCTGGAACAAGCTCTCCTGGTGCAGTTCAGGCCAACTTTTATGGTCGGGCAACAAGACTGCTCTCGCATCCCCGCGGAGTTTCGCCCCGGCGTGATGAAGCCCGAGCCGAATACCGACAACGGAACGATCTATGGTCAGGTTTTTCCGTTCAAGACATCCGTCGGTGCGTTGCCGACCGCGGAGATCCACTACTACCACTTGTGGAGAAAGGATTGCGGGGCTCATGGCCATGCGCTGGATACGGAGCATGTTTCGGTGCTCGTGGGCGCATCCGACAGCCATCTCGATTTGGCAACATGGAAGGCGTTGTACTGGTACTCTGCAGCGCACGAGAACACCGTTTGCGATGTGAGTCAGATCGCTCGCGCATCCACATTGCACGCAGAAGACCATGGCGCCCAGGTTTGGATCTCTCCGGGTAAGCATGCGTCGTATCTCAACCGGACTTTGTGCCAGGGGGGATGTGGAGCGGACAAATGCGCAAACATGGTAGCGCTGGCGCCGGGGAAGCTCATCAACCTGGGAGAGGTTGGTCAGCCGATGAACGGATCCCTGTTCATCTCGTCCACCGCCTGGCCGCTGGCGGACAAAATGGCGAACTCGAACTTCCCGGCAGGTCCCGTGGCCCGTCTCAACCAGCTTCCGGAGAGCGATATCGCATGGTTCAACGCCGGCAGGCACCCTGCTCAGGGAGCCATCGCAGTGAGCAGTTCTACGGAACAAGCCATCGCGAGGAGCGGGCAAAACACGACCTCAGCAATCTCGGTTGCAGGCGATTCCACCAACACCGCTGTTTCGGCCGCGGGAGACTCTACGGGCAACGCTCTGCAGAAGAGCTATCGAAACACGAAGCACGCACTCGGAACGTCCGCTAGGCACGTGGGTGAAGCACTCCATGTAACGCCGAAACCTGGTGCTCCCCAGTGACAGTCGAGGCTTTCTCTTGTTGGGCCTGTCAAGAGCTTCGTGCCGTAGCAAGATCTCGTACCTAAGAGTGAAGAATTCAAGGCCCCGAAACATTTGTTAACGTCTTGTCAATTAGTCTCTTCGGAGGTTCCTATTCCTCCGCGGAGTATTGATGCGTCTTTGGCCTTGCTTTCTGCCGTACTGCTGTGCCTGCCGGCGACCCACGCAACGGGTACCGTGGCATGCGCACAGTCAGTGGCAGTGAGCGCGCCACCGGATGCTCCCCAGCCGCAGGCTTCTGGTCAGCAAGGCTCGCCGACAGCGCCCGTTCCCCGTAGCAGGGAATCGTTGCCCCAGATCAACCAGAGAGAAAAAGATCAGTCCGACGACCAGGCTGAATCCGGCCGTCTTCTCCCACCATCTCATCGCCGATCGCATATGGATCTCTGGCCAGGCCAACTTTATCTTTCAGGCCCACAATCCCTTCCACTCCCCCTACTCTGGGACCAACAGCTTTCAGAGCCGGGTGGAAATGACCGCACTCTCACGTGTGCTCACCCTATACACGGGAATCAAGCTCACCCGCTGGACCGAATTTATCTTCAATGCGGAAGAGGCCGGTGGAAAAGGGCTGAGCGAGGCTCTCGGCATTGCGGCGTTCACCAATCTCGACGTGGTGCGCAATCCATCCCTGGGCCAGGATGTCTATGCCGCGCGCTATTTTATTCACGAGACCTTTCCCCTGACCGCGGAACGTGTGGAGGAAGATCCCAATCCCTTCTATCTGCAGAAATCGCTTCCCAGGCGGCGTATCGAATTCACCATGGGCAAGTTGGGGCTGGTCGATTTCTTCGACCTTAATTCCGTCGGCAGCGATAGCCATCTGCAGTTCACCAATTGGGCCATCGATAACAATGGTGCTTACGATTACGCTGCCAACACGCGCGGCTATACCGTCGCTGCGATTCTCAGCTATACCGGACCCAAATTGGAAGCGCGCTTCGGTGAGGCACTGATGCCAACCGTGGCCAATGGCATCGACCTCCAGGCCGACCTGCGCAAAGCTCGAGCCGACAACCTCGAATTGGACTGGAAACCGCAATGGTTTCAGGGCCTGGAGACAGACATCCGGCCACTCGCTTATCTAAACCACGCCAATATGGGCGATTATGGCCAAGCCATCGCGGGCTACCAGCAGGGCGTCAACAAGGTTCCTGACATCACCCTGTACCGCCACCAGGATTCATTGAAGCAGGGCTTCGGTCTCAATCTGGAACAGGAGCTGCCCGCCAATTTCCGCGCTTTTATGCGTGCCGGATGGAATGAGGGGCACAAAGAGTCATTCGCCTACACGGAAATGAACAGCACCTTGGCGTTTGGCTTCGAACTCATCGGGGATGCGTGGGGCAGAAAAGAAGACCAGATCGGGAGCGCCTTTGAAACTGGCGGCATCAGCAGCAAGCATCGGCAATACCTGGCCCTCGGCGGCCTGGGATTCATCCTCGGCGATGGCCGCCTGAACTATGGTCGTGAAGAGGTCAGTGAAACTTATTACAACGCGCACGTGGTGAGCGGCCTTTACATGGCGGTCCAACTCTCCTTTGTCAACAATCCGGGCTACAATCGGGACCGGGGGCCAGTCGTCGTTCCCGGGGTGCGGGCTCACGTAGATTTTTGAGTGCATCCACGCGGCGCGGTTACGGCATCTCTGTATGCAGCTATCATTGACAATATGGCAACCCAGAATCCATCCCGGCGGGCTAAGAAAACTCCTCCTCTTGGTGAAACCGGTCAGGAGTCACTTTATCTACGCTTTCTAAGCGAGAAGCAAGTGAGGGTCACGGTCAAACTTCGTGACGGCGAAAGCGTTTCCGGTTGGATTGAATATTTCGACGACACCATGATTCGGGTCACCCGCGAAGGCCGCCCCAATCTTTTCATCTATAAGCACCAGATCAGGACAATTAGTGAATGCGGCCGTCGCGAAGAGGGAAACGGGCGCAGCAACGACGGCCTGGTCGAGAGAAGTGCACGTTGAGCGAATTCCCGAAGCAATTGGACCTGGGTTTTGCCGCCGGAGCAGCAGTGATTGCCCTGGAGGCCGGCGAGCTTCTTCGCGGCTACTTCAATCGCGGCGTGACCGCGGAATACAAAGGCGATGTAGACCTGGTGACCGAAGCCGACCGGGCATCGGAAAAGCTCATCGTCGGCCGGCTGAGCGAAAAGTTTCCCGGCCACGGCATTTATGGCGAGGAAGGAACACGCTCCGGCCTGGAGCGCGCATACCGGTGGTATGTCGACCCGCTCGACGGCACCACCAATTTCGCCCACGGCTTTCCCTTCTTCAATGTCTCGCTGGGTCTCGAACATCGCACTCCTGGGCTGGCCGCGGATCAAGACGGAGAACTGGTCGCGGGCGTAGTTTACGACCCTGTTCACGAGGAACTCTTCGCCGCGGAAAAGGGCAAGGGAGCCTGGTTGCAAGGGCCGAAGGGCGATGTCCGCCGCCTGCATGTTTCGCCCGTAGCGTCATTGCAGGAAAGTTTGCTCTCCACCGGCTTTCCCAGCCACAAGCGCCACGCCAATCCGAACATTCACTTTTACCAGCAGTTCACGCTGCGCTCTCACGGAGTGCGCCGGGCCGGCGCGGCGGCGCTCGACCTGGCCTATTGCGCAGCCGGCCGCGTCGACGGCTTCTGGGAATTCAATTTGAACCCATGGGATACAGCGGCGGGCGCCTTGCTGGTAATGGAGGCGGGTGGCGCCATGGTCCGCTTCGACGGCACGCCTTTTCGCCTCGATAGCCAGGAGGTTCTCGCCACCAACGGTCTGCTCACCAAGGAGATCCTGGGCTTCTTCATCGACATGTTCGCCGGCCGCGGCATTGAACCGATCCCCACAGCCGCCGAGTTTGCCGCACGACGTTTGTCGCGACAATAGCGTAAGCTTGCGTTTCCCTTTCCTGCTGTACAATTTGGTTTCACTTATTCGCCTTCGGGAGAACGGTACATATGACTTACGTGATCGCAGAACCCTGCATCGGAACCAAGGACACAGCCTGCGTCGATGCCTGCCCGGTAGACTGCATTCATCCCAAGAAAGATGAAGCCAAGTATGGCGAGACCGACCAGCTCTTCATTGATCCGGTGGAATGTATCGACTGCGGCGCCTGTGTACCGGTTTGCCCGGTGTCGGCTATTTTCGCTGGCGACGATCTGCCTGAAAAGTGGGCGGGCTTTGCTGACAAGAACTCTGCCCACTTCGGCCGCTAGGCTGGCCGCCGCTGCTGCGCAGCCATGACCGTTCACCAGGTCGAAGCCGTCGTCCTTCGTACCTGGCCCATTCATGAAGCTGACCAGATCGTTTCCCTCTTCACCCGGGATTTCGGAAAGATAAAGGGTGTTGCCAAGTCAGCGGCAAGATCGCGCCGTCGTTTCGGCGGCGCGCTCGAGCCCATGACCCACGTGCGCGCCCACTACGCGGAGAAGCCCAGCCAGGAGCTGGTGCGTCTCGACTCCTTTGAAATCCTCCACTCCCCACTGGCCGAGCCGGTCGACTATGCGCGGGCCACCGCCCTCGCCTTTTTCGCCGAGGTTTTGGAGCAGACGCTCCCCGACCACGATCCGCACGATGTAGTCTTCCGCCTGCTGCTCTCGGTATTGGAGCAGACCCGCGTCAATCACATCTGGATGCCGATCACCTACTTTGCCCTTTGGACGACGCGTCTCATGGGCTGGCTCCCGGATCTGAGCCGCTGCCTCTTCTGCGGAGCTTTACTAGCAGGGCAGCCCGCCTATTTTCATTTTTTCTCAGACGGCCTGGCCTGCGTCGATCACAAACAGGTGGGAGACAACAGTTCCCAGGGAGCCATGCTGACGCCGGATTCTCAGGTATTGGCGCTGCGCATCTTCCGCTCGCCCGTATCCGCCTTCGCAACCGAATCCTGGCCCCGCAGCCGCGGCGCCGACCTGCGCCGCTTCGCTATCCAAAGCTTGGAGCGCCACCTGGAACGGAAACTCAGAACCGCCGCGGCGCTGTCACGGCTGGCCGGCGGCTAAGAAGTCTTCATCGCCGGCTCTCCCACCCTTGTGCGTAGTTCGGGGCTAAAGTGTCTACGTGAGAACGCTCTGTCCAAAGAGAGTCCCGGAGGGACGGCTGAGAATCACCCAGGATGCAATCCTGGGGTTCTTCTTCCCGATAGAATATTCGCGATTCCGGATAGCCACCCAGGACCGTGTTCTGGGTAATTTTCAGCCGTCCCTGGTGGACTGGTCCGTCTCTCGAACCCTACCCAGGACTGCGTCCTGGGCTACTCTCAGCCGTCCCTCCGGGACTCATTTTTGGAGCAGCTCTCACCACTCCGCCCTATTCGATGGAGGGATCTGCGGTTGCTTCCTCTTCAAGACCCGCTCAGAAGCGAACCCACGATCCCGCCCACAACTCCGCCTTCAGTTCGCTCTCTGGCCTGTGAAGGCATGTACTGCATCAGCTGGTGAGCCAGTTTAGAAATCGGCAAAGTCTGGAGCCATACCCGCCCAGGACCTGTCAGCGCGGCGAGAAAAATCCCATCCCCGCCAAAGATCATGTTCTTGATCCCCGCAATCCTGGTGATCTGAAAAGCAACGCTGGACTGGAAAGCTCCCACGTGCCCCGGATGTACGCGCAAGGTCTCTCCCGCGGCCAGGTCCTTTACGATCAGTTCCCCTGACAACTCGATCCAGCAGGCGCCTTGCCCAGTCACCTTCTGCAGCAGAAATCCATCTCCGCCGAAGACCCCGGCGCCCAGGGACTGCTGGAAGCCAACCCCGAGTGAGACCTGAGACGTGGCGCAGAGAAAGCCGTGCCGGTGGATCAAGTACTCCATACCAGGACCAACCTGAACCGGCTGGATGTGCCCGGGGACGCGGGTGGCAAAGGCAATCTCGCCGCGACCGCCAACGGCGCTGTATTCGGTCATGAACAGGCTTCCTCCACCTGCTACTCGTTTCAACGCGCCGAGGAACCCTCCTCCCCCACCAAACTGAGTGTGGGTCTGCATCTGGATCGAGCTGCTCATCCAGGAGAGCTCTCCGGCTTCTGAGATCACGGTCTCGTTCGGCTCCAGGACGAACTCGAGAACCGGCAGTACGGTACCGACGATACGGCTTTGCATGGCAGACTCCTCCTTGAATGAATGGGCACACCAGTTTAGAGCATTTTCGCTTCTACATTGCACAGACAAGTGCAAGCGGGTGTGTCTTTTCTTACACCAGCAGGCAAATGCGCTCAACCCAAACGGCTCCGCTAAGGCGGGCTGGCGTTTGATTTAGAATCCAACCGTGGCTCTGCAAGTAAGTGCTCTTACCTTCCAGGAACTCCTCTTTCGTCTGCAAACCTTTTGGGCCGAGCGTGGATGTGTGCTGCAACAGCCTTATGACGTGGAGGTTGGCGCCGGCACCATGTCACCAGAGACCTTTTTGCGCGTGCTTGACCCGCGGCCGTTTTCCGTGGCCTACGCCCAGCCTTCCCGCCGGCCCGCCGACGGCCGTTACGGCGAGAACCCCAACCGCCTCTTCAAGCACACCCAGTTTCAAGTGGTCCTGAAGCCCCCGCCTGCCAATGTGCAGGAAATCTACCTGGAATCCCTGGCCGCCATCGGCATTGACCTGCGCCAGCACGACCTCAAGTTTGAAGAAGACAACTGGGAGGCGCCCACGCTGGGGGCCTGGGGAATCGGCTGGCAGGTCATGCTCGACGGCCTGGAGGTCACCCAGTTCACTTACTTCCAACAATGTGGCGGTCTCGATCTCGACCCCATCTCGGCAGAAATTACCTACGGGCTCGAACGCATCGCCGCCTTTCTGCAAGACGTCGACTCCGTTTACGACGTCGTTTGGGCGCGCACTCCTGATCCCGTCACCTACGGTGAGGTGCGTCATCTGGAGGAGGTGCAGTTCTCGGTCTACAACTTCGAGGACGCCGATGTGGAGAAGCTGTGGGAGCATCTGCGGCTCTATGAGTCGGAGTGCCAGCAACTGCTGAGCCGCGCCGCGCAGCAGCCAGAGGACCTTACACCGGCCGAGCAGAGCCGCTTCCCGGTCTTGGCGGCCTATGACCTCTGCCTCAAGTGCTCGCACCTCTTCAATCTGCTCGATGCGCGCGGTGCAATCTCGGTGACCGAGCGCGTCGGCATCATCGCTCGCATCCGCGTCCTCGCCGTCGGCATTGCCAAGGCTTACTCGCGCATGATCGCGCAGACTACCTCTCGCGCATGATTTGCGTGGGTGTTTGAAAGATCGATGGAACCCTATGCCTGAGCTGTTACTGGAAATAGGCCTGGAAGAGATCCCGGCACGCATGATTGCCGCGGCGGAGGCCGAGCTGGCGCGCCGCGTAGAGGGTGTTCTAACGCGTGCACGTCTGCTGGACGCTGCTGCAGTCGTAACCAGCTACTCCACCCCGCGCCGGCTGGCGGTGCGCGTTGAAGGCGTGCTCGCGCAGCAGCTCGACATGCAGGAGCAACTGACCGGCCCTTCCTGGAAAGCAGCCTTTCCGGATGGCCAACCCGGTCCCGCAGCCCACGCTTTCGCTAAAAAAGCCGGCGTTGCGGTGGCCGCGCTCCAAAAGATCACCACTCCCAAAGGTGAATACGCCGCGGCCGCTATCCAGCGGCCAGGGCAGAGCGCGGAAAAGGTTCTAGGCGACTCACTGCCCCAGGAAATTGGCGCGCTCTCCTGGCCCAAGACCATGTACTGGCGGCCCAATAAGCCGGAGCGCTTCGTTCGCCCGCTGCGCTGGCTGCTTTGCCTGCTCGACGGAAGTGTGGTTCCACTGCAGTTCGCCGGCATCCGCGCCTCCAATGTCAGCTATGGCCATCGCGTCCTCTTTGGAGATCGCCCCGTCCCCATCGCGCGCCCTGCCGACTACCTGGTGACGCTGGAGAGAGCCTTCGTTGTAGCTGATGTCGCCGTCCGCCGCCATCGCATCCGCAAGGCCCTCGACGCCGCAACCCGAACCTTCTCGGACGCGCGCTGGCGCGAAGACGAGACCCTGGTGGATCAGGTCACCCACCTTACCGAGTGGCCCACCGTCCTGGCCGGAAACTTCCAGCCCGAATTCCTGGCATTGCCGGAGGAAGTTCTCGTCACGGTGATGCGTGACCACCAGAAGTACTTCGCCGTCGAAGACAAGCACCATGCGCTGGCCCCTCATTTTCTGACCGTGCTGAATACCGAAGTCGATGCCGCAGGCATGGCGATCATTCGCCACGGCAACCAGCGAGTGCTCCGCGCCCGCTTCAACGATGCCCGCTTCTTCTGGAATTACGATCAGAAAATCCCGCTCCTCGACAGGCTGGAGAAACTCAAGAGCGTCACCTTTCAGAGGGATCTCGGCAGCTACTTCAGCAAGACCGAAAGCAACTTGCTCCTGGCGAAAGCCGTTGCTGGCGCAATCGCTGCCCAATCCGTCCCGCTTGATCGTGCAGCCCTCGAACAAGCGGTACTGCTTGCCAAGACCGATCTCACCACCGAGCTGGTGAAGGAATTCACCGAGCTGCAGGGCATCGTCGGGGGGCTTTACGCCCGGGCGCAGGGCTTGGGCGAAACCGTGGCCCAAGCCATCTACTCCCAGTACATGCCGGCTTCGACCGACGATCCCATCCCGGCAACGGTGGAAGGGCAGGTCCTCGGCTTGGCCGACCGCATGGCAACCATTGCCGAGATGTTCGCCATCGGCCTCGAGCCCACCGGATCCAGAGATCCTTTTGCGCTGCGCCGCGCAGCCAACGGCGTAATCAAAATCCTCGCCGAATCGCGCCTGCCCCTTACCTTGCCGGCGGTGGCGGCGATGGCGTCCGAATCTTTGCCGCGAGCCAACGCCGGGCAGCGCTCCGATGCGGTCGTGGTGTTTCTCAAGGAGCGCCTCGACTTTTACCTCCGTGAGGTTCGCGGTTACGCCTATGACGTGGTCAACGCTGTGCTCTCGACCGGTCTCACCACGGTAACGGACGCCATGGCGCGAGCGCAGGCTCTCACCCAGGTCCGAGGCTCAGACGATCTGGTCGCCATCTCCACGGCGTTCAAGCGAATCAAAAATATTCTCCGCCAGGCAGCCGAGAAGCAAGACCAATACGGCAACTCCATTATGCCCGGCAATCTTATCGAGCCGGCTGAGCGGCACCTATACGCAGAGACCGCCAGAGTCGCACCCCAGGTGGAAGCGCTTCGCGCCCGGCAAGAATATCCCGAAGCGTTGGAGTGCATTGCTACGCTGCGGCCGTCGATCGACGCCTTCTTTGACCAGGTCATGGTCATGGCGCCCGAGGCTCATCTACGCGGGAATCGCCTGGCCCTGATTGCCTCCGTCCTCAACGACTTCTCCCGCATCGCGGACTTCTCCGAAATCGTCTCCAGTTAATCAGGTTCATATTGGGACCACTCCATGGCTACAACTTGCGTGGGAAGCATTCGCACCAAAACAGATATGTTAATAGAATGTTAAAACGGATATATTAACTCAACGGATCGAAGGATTTCTGGACCGGTTTCGGTGCATCCTGCGGTACGAACCCCCCTTTAGTGTCTCGTTTCACAACAGCACGAACACCTGGCACACGACACAAGGGACAAACTCATTCAGGAGGCTGACCAGTGACCCGGATATCGTTTCATCAAAAACTCGAGAGCCTTCGTGAACGCCTTCTTCAGATGGCTGGCGTGGCAGAACAGACACTTACCTTTGCGCTGGACGCGCATTGCCGCGGTGAACTCTCCGCGTGCACCAAGGTGCGCTTGAATGAAGTCATCATCAACCGCTCGGAGCGGGAGATCGATCAGATGGCGCTCGACCTGCTGGCCATGGAACAGCCCATGGCCGTGGATCTGCGCTTTGTGCTCGCCGCCATCAAGATCAACTCCGACCTGGAGAGGGTCGGCGACCAATCGATGACCATCGCTTTGCTGGCCGAAGAACTCGCGGGAAGCCAGCCGTGCGATTTTCCCGTCGACATTCCGCACATGGCCGAGCTATCGATGACCATGGTCCGGAAAGCGTTGCAGGCGCTCACCGAACGAGATGCCGAGCTGGCTACCAGCGTGCTGGCGATGGATGACGCCGTGGACGAGATGAACCGCAGGGTCAAGGGTGTGTTGCTTGATTGCATCGCGCAGGATTCCAGCGTGGCCCACTCTGCCGTCAACCTGCTGTTCATTTCCCGCAGCCTGGAGCGCATCGCCGACCACGCCACCAACATGGCGGAAGACGTCATCTTCTGGGTGCGGGGAGCGGATGTCCGCCACGGCAACGTGCACGCATGCCCTCAGTTCACTCGCTGCAGCCTGGCAATCAGCTTTTGCGCCAGGTTCTCGCCTGAATCGGACCATAACAGCCGGCTGCTGATCCCGCAGTTCTCCTGGATGGCGTTGGTGACTTCCACCAGCTTCTGAACGTTGCGCTTCACGTACTCAGCGCCTACCTGGTCCAGGTCCATATCCTCCAGCAGAAAGGGCGTGTCCAGACCAAAATCTACCCGGACTTGCCCATTCTGCTCGTAGGCCCCCTCGTCGAACTGCGGGCCGAAGCCGACCACGCGCACCTTCACCGGTTCCTGTTTCCAGATCGGATCAAGCCCGCCCACCGTCTCCGGCACCCACAAATCCCACTTGAGCTCGAACTCGTACGCGAAGTCGTCATGCAGGATCTCTGTGGCTTCGGCCACTGCCGCCTCCGGTGCGGACTCCTTCACCTCATCTTCCTCGTAAATCCTTTGGTAAAAGGGCGCTTCGTTCCAGGAGATGGGGTAAGCGGCGGCAGCATGCACGCGCAGCGGGTGCCCTGCCGGGGAAAACTGCTTCAGCACCGAGACGATCGCCGGAGCGAGGGCCGGAAGGCGAAAATTAGGAAACCACAGACTCAGGTACAGCCGATCAGCCATCACACCATTCTAATCTCGTGATCAATGTCGTCGGGCAGCGCGAAATGGCGGGTGAGAAAATTAAGACCATGGGGCTGACGCCGGCTGGGTTGCGCACCTGGATCGCCGTAATTGCTGGGCTGCTGGTCGCCGCCATTGCGGGATTTTTTGTCTACGGCCGGTGGCAGGGCCACCGCCTCGGCCATGACCTGCCGTATGGATTGGGAACGTCCGTCCAGCAATCCACCCAGGGGTTCACTCACTCGGAGTCACGGGGCGGTCACACGATTTATACCTGCACGCCTCCAAGGCAGTGCAGTACAAGAGCGACGGACACGCGAACTGCACGACGTCAGCATCACGCTCTACGGCGCGCAGGGAGCACCGTCCAACCGCATCTATGGCACCGCTTTCGATTGGGATCCGGTCAATGGCATCGCCCGTGCCATGGGAGAAGTCCAAATCGATTTTCAGGGGACCGCTCGCTTCCGGCCCGCAAGCCGGCAAAGCCACGACAGAGGACGGCGAAGACAAGAACACCGTGCATGTCAAAACCTCGGGCCTGGTCTTCAACAAGCAAACCGGCCTCGCCAGCACTCACGGAGAAAATCGAGTTCCGTCTGGCCGAAGCAGCCGGCAGTGCGACCGGCGCCAGCTTTGACTCGCAAACAGGAATTATGATCCTGGCCGCCGACGTGGCTTTCAACTCCAGCGTGGACGGAAACCCGCTGGCCGTCCGTGCCCATCATGCGCAGTTCGATCGGGCCAGCCGCCTGCTTTACCTGCTGCAGGACGTCACCGACTACGCCGACAGTCACAGCTCCTCTGACCAGGCGACGGTCTCCTTCCGCGCCGATGGATCGGCCTACCAGGCAGAAGCCGAAGGCAACGTGGTTCTCACCAGCAGTGACGGCCAGCAGATCAACACCCGCAAGGCGCATATCGACCTGGGTCCTAAGAGCGAACCGCAGCAGGCTGTCTTGGATGGCGGCCTACTTTACGTGGCCAACAATGCCGCCCGCCTGTTGCATGGGTCGGCCTCTTCGGGGACGCTTTTGTTCGGTCCGCAATCAACCGTCAAGCACGCGCAGTTGCGCGACGCTGTTTCTGTGGTTGACGAGGAGAAGCTTCCGCCGGTTTCGAGCGCGTCCGAGCAAGTCCAAGCAAAATCCGCCCGAGTCGACCACCCGCCAGATCGGCAGCCACCAAGGTCGACATCGACTTTGCCTCCGGCCCCGACCGCAGCCCCATGGCCGAGCACATTCTCGCCGTAGGCGGCGCGCGGCTGAACGTGCACACCATCTATGCCAAGACGCCGCCCGAGGACACGACCGTAACCGGCGATCAACTCTTTGCCACGCTTTTAGACGGGGAGGTTCTCTCCAGCCTGCGCGGGACCGGCCATACGAGCCTGGTCGATGTAAGCCCCAATGGCGTAAAACAGACCAGCACGGGCGACAACCTGCTGCTCACCTTTGCTCCGCCGCATCTTCCTCCCGCCAAGCCAGAGGCGAAGGTAGGCAAAGGAAAACCCGAACCACCGGCTCCGCAGCCGGCTGCTCAGTTGCAGTCCGCGGTGCAGGTGGGAAATGTGACCCTGACCCAGGAAACGCCGGCCAAGCCGGCCGATGCAACCACCAGCCCGGTGCGGGAGCGCCGGTTGTGACCACCGCCATCGCCCAGCGAGCGGCCTATGACGCTGCTACCCAAGTGATGCAGTTGTCGGGAGATCCGCGCATTCGGGACACCAGCGGAGAATTGAGCGCGGCTTCCATCGAGATGGAGCGCGCGACCGGCAATGCCAATGCCACCGGTGGCGTCAAGGCGACCTATCGCCAGTCGAGCGGCCAGCAGCAGCCCTTTACGGGAACCGGACCGGTGCATGTGGTCGCCGACCACGCACATCTCGATCACGCAACCGATCTCACCACTTTTTACGGAAAGTCTGGGCAACTGGCCCGCCTCTGGCAGGGAAGCGATTCCGTCTCTGCACCCGTGCTGGAGCTCTCACGGGTGAAGGCAACGCTGGCCGCGCATGGTCCTGCCGGCGATGCCGCGGCGGTCAACGCCGTTTTTACCAGTACATCCGGCAACCCCAAGGGCTCAGCGCCCACGCCTCCCCGAACTGCCCAAACCTCCGTAGTCCGTCTGCAAAGTCGTACTCTCTTCTACGCCGACGCTGACCACAAGGCGGTTTTCAGTGGCGGGGTGGTGGCGCAGACTTCCTCCGGCGTTCTGCATTCGAATTTCATGGATGTCTATTTCAGCCCGGCGCCCGCGCATACCGCTCATGCCTCTGCGCCGGCAACCGGCAAGACGCCGGACCAGCAGGGCAACCAGGTCTCGAAGATCGTCGCCCGCGGCAACGTTGAGCTTCAGCAGCCGGGCCGCAAGGGCATCGGCGAGGATCTCACCTACACCGCTGAAGATGGCAAGTTTGTGCTCACAGGAACCAGCGCTACGCCGCCGCGTCTCACCGACCAGGTGCGCGGAACGGTAACCGGGGCTGCGTTGATTTTCAATGATCGCGATGATAGCGTCATGGTGAGTAGCGGTGCTTCCAAAGCAGTGACCCAGACCCGTGTTGCGAAGTGAATGCAAAAGCTTAGTACAGACGAAATCGGCAAGTCTTATAAGGGCCGGCAGGTCGTTCGGGGCGTAAACCTTGAAGTCTGCCAGGGAGAGGTGGTTGGGCTGCTGGGCCCCAATGGCGCCGGCAAGACCACCAGCTTTTATATGATTGTGGGCCTCATCGCTCCCGATACAGGCCAGGTCTTCGTCGACGACATCGATATCACGCGTGTTCCCATGTACCTGCGGGCGCGGCAATACGGCATCAGCTATCTGCCCCAGGAACCCTCCGTTTTTCGCAAGCTGTCGGTAGAAGAAAACATCCTCGCCGTGCTCGAAGTGCAGTCGATTTCGCTCGAAGTGCGCCGCGCCCGGACAGAGAAGCTACTCGATCAGCTGAATCTCGGCCATATACGCAAGACTCGTGGCTACGCGCTTTCCGGCGGCGAACGGCGCCGCGTGGAGATCGCTCGCTGCCTCTGCATCCAGCCCTCGTTCATCCTCCTCGATGAGCCGTTTTCCGGCATCGATCCGATTGCGGTCTTGGACTTGCAGGAGATCATCTTCGACCTGAAGGCAAGCGGGATCGGGGTGCTGATCACCGATCACAATGTCCGCGAAACGCTTTCCGTTACCGATCGTGCTTACATCATCAACGAAGGGCGTATCTTCCGCACCGGAACCCCGGATCAACTAGGCAAAGATCCGGAAGTCCGCCGTGTCTACCTGGGCGAGGGTTTCTCCCTGAATTAGAGTGCCCCGCGCTAGCACATAGCCGGTACTCCTGGTGAGCACCAACGTAACCGGAACGACCTCGAAAAACCGCCTTCTGCAAGGCCGGCTTCGCAGGCTCCGGAAAAACCCAACAAAACGAAGGGCATGGCTGTAGCGGTCCAGTACTGGGCCGCGGCCGCATTTGACACAGCGCGGGTCAATGCCGCAACAGTCTGTGTCGTAGCAAGAGCGGGTCTGCAAGGGCACCCGTCCAGTTCCTATTAGGTCCTGCTATGACACAAACTCCGCAGCGACGGCTGAAAAATATCCCCACTAGCCCTGCGTAATGTTTTGCAGAGATGATTCAGTCCGGCAGGGACGGCTGAGAGTAGCCCAGGACGGTTAGTCCTGGGCTTCAGACCGCGGGACCAGCGATCTTGATCTCTCACGCAGATTCGTAACTCCTGAGTCTCACTAGACCCAGCTTGGGTCCACTGAAGCCCGGGCAACACAAAAGCCTTCCACCACAGGGGCTCGAAAAAGGTAAACTAAGGCCGCAAGGGCATTTCGCTTCTGGTGTATACAGTGCAGCCGCTTCCAGCGCGGCTTTTCTCCGAGAAAAGCCGCACTCCGCCAAACTTGCCTGTGTAGATTAGAAATGAAAATGCTCCAGCACTTGATCCGGTGAAAGCCATGGCTCTTCTACAACCAAAGCTCAGCTTGAAAGTCGCGCAGCGGCAGATACTGACGCCTGGCCTGATGCAGATGGTCAGCGTGCTGGCGCTCAACAAGCTGGAGCTCAAAGAGCTGATCAACACCGAGATTGTTGAAAATCCGGTTCTGGAAGAGCTGGAAGAAAGCGTCCCCCTCCTCGATGACGTCGCTCTCAGAGAAGCCGAGCGTGATCGAAGCGTAGAGGAGGTTGCAGCCCAGGCGGAGCGCGACAAGCGCGACCCCTTCGACGAAATTGATTTTGGATCCTACTTCCAGGATTATCTGGATCCTGGCTTTCGCACGCCCAACGGCTTTGAGCAGACCGATAAGCCATCGTTTGAAAATTTTCTTTCCCAGCCCAGCACCCTCACCGATCACCTCTTCTGGCAGCTCGGTTCTCTTAACCTGAGCAGTGACCTCCGCGCGGCCGCCGAATATGTAGTTGGCAACCTCGACGAAGACGGTTACTTGCTGGCCGGGGACGATGAGATGTTAGCCGGGTTTGTGCGCGAATACGAACCTGCTCCGGGGGCCGTACCCGATGCCGCGTCTGAACTGCTGGCTGAAGCAGTGCAACTGGTGCAGAACCTTGATCCCGTCGGTGTAGCCACGCGCAGCTTGCGCGAGTGCTTGCTGGTGCAGATAGAAGCGCAGCGCCGCGAATTTCATCTCGCCGTCGCGCGTCATCGCTCGCTATCGGCCGAGTCCGCCGTGCCGGAAGCGGTCAACGGCGGGGGAGAAGTCGAAGCCGCCCCTGCCTGCGGCTCCCACGAAGACAAATTGCCGGTCTTCGCCCTCGCGGCTCGCATTGTAGATCAGCATTTGTCGTTGTTGCAGAAGCGCGATCTGCGCGAAATGACCAAAGTTTTGGGCGCCCAGCCGGAATTGATTCAGCACGCCATCGACTTCATCCGCAGTCTCGATCCCCGGCCCGGGCAGCGATTCAACCGCTCCGATGCCCGGCTGATCGAGCCCGACGTCGCTTTCGTCAAGCGCGGCGGCGAGTTTGTCGTGGTCATGAATGAAGAAGATTTGCCCACCCTGCGCCTCAATCACGGCTATCGCAAATTGCTGTCCCAGGAAGGCACAGAAAGAGACGTAAAGGAATACGTCAAGGAGCGTTACCGCTCGGCACTGCAACTGATGCGCAACATCGAGCAGCGCAAGAACACGATCCTCAGAACCTGCGAAGCGATCGTGCGCCGCCAGGGCGAATTCCTCGAGCGCGGCGTGGACGCGCTCAAGCCGATGATGATCAAGGAAGTCGCCGAAGAAATCGGCGTTCATCCCTCCACCGTCAGCCGCGCCGTCTCCAGCAAATATGTGCACACTTCGCAGGGCGTCTTCGAGCTGCGCTTCTTTTTCTCCGAAGGCGTGCACGGGCCCGAGGGAGGCAGCACTCCGCTCATGCTGCTCAAACGCAAAGTCAAGAAGTTGATCGATGAAGAAGATCCGCGCAAGCCCCTGACCGATGATTTGATTGCCAGTATGCTGGAGGCTCAGGGCATTGACGTAACCCGCCGCACGGTAGCCAAGTACCGGGAAGATTTGCGCATACCCAGCACCCACCAGCGCCGAGTCCGGGATTGTTAACCACTTTTCCTACGGTGTACGCGAGTACACTGAATGTATGCCGCCCCTTTCAACAAGAAGGGCTGTCGCTAGCCAACCTCTCACTAAGACCGCGATTCCAAAATGCTATAGAATCGGGCATCTTGCGGGCCGCGGATTCGGCTCTAGAGCAGTTCGCAATGGCTGTAGACGGAAGCAATCGGCCTTTTCGTGGTCCCGGCCCGCCGGGACCACACCTCGCGATCTGAACGGGCCACAGTCATTGCGAAACTGCGTTAGGAGTTCTAAGCATGCCGGTTGAATGCACGGGCAGGCAGGTGACCATCACCAAGCCACTGCGCACATTAGCAGAAGAGGGAATCGAGCGCATCGCCAGGATTCTCGGTAAGATCACCAGCGCCCACGTGGTTCTGACCGCGGAGAAGTACCGGCAGATCGCTGAAGTCACGATCAAGACCCGGGCCTGCACGCTGGTCGCTCTCTGCGAGTCCAGCGCCAGCATGGAAACCGCATTGCGCGACGCCCTGGTGAAGGCCGAATCTCAGGCAACGCGTTTCAAAGATAAGCAGCGCACCCGCAAGCGTCAGCCCAAGCAGGAAAAACAAGTAGAGGAAACCGCTGTCGCGCGCAGCGGCCGTGGCGCTGTGTCCGAGAGCAAAGCTGCCAAGGCCGGACATACCAATGGAGCCACTAACGGCAAGAGCCACGCCCAGCCGGCGATTCCCGTCACCGTACATTCCTTTCCGGCGCGCGTGCCCATCACCGAGCCCCACGTCGTTCGCTCTCTCGACTCGGTTGCGCTGCGTCCGATGACTCTGGAGGAGGCGGTCAAGGAAGCAGAGTTCCGCGACCGGGACGTGTTTGTCTTTCGGGATAACGAAGGTAATGTGAAAGTCCTACATCGGAAGCGTGATGGCAAGATGGAATTGATTGAAGCTCCCTGAAAGTACGGATCGCTGAAACTCCGGACTCTTTGACCCATTCGTCGCAAACGCAGTGCTAAATTCCTCCAACCATAGGCCGTCCTCCGGCCGCCATGATCAATAGAATCGGCGACGCCGGCCAAGCATCGGACGCTTGCGGATTTTCAAGACCTAAGTAACTGCGACCTCGGAGTTTGCCGGTACTTCTTTCAGGGGATATTCCTGCTTGGAAAGCGGCCTTGATACTCAATCCTGGGGGCTCTCCGCTGCGGCGATCCAACTATGAATTCAGAAGCTGATGTTGCCGTGCTCACGGCCCAGCAAAAGTTACTCCTCGAAGCTCTGCCCTGTTACGTCTTCGTGCAGCGAGGCAACAGCGTGGTCTACGCTAATCGTGTTGCCCGCGAGATTTTGCACCTGGAAGATGGCGCGGTGATCGCCGTGGACGACCTCTTCCGTGGGCAATTCCCCGGTTTTGCCTATGCCCATCCGGGCAAGCCGCTCCGTGGGTCTTCTCATGTCTACGGATCCGGCAGCCTAGCCTATTCCTCTGATTTCAATTGCCAGATGCGTACTCCACTGGACTCGTCGGTGCCCGTCCGCGGCAGTTTCCGCATGCTCCGCGTGGAACCGGAACCTGAACTGCTGATCGTCGCTCTCCGCTCCCAGCGCGCCCTGGAGAAGGACTCCGGACAGGCCTCGGGGCACGGACCCGAGCACAGCTCGCCGTCCAACTTCCTGGAGCAACTCCTGAATGCCGCTCCGGAAGCTATCATGATCACGCGCGGCTCCAAAATTCTGCACATCAATCGCGAGTTCGAGTCCCTTTTCGGCTTTAATGCCGATGAAGCGCTGGGCCAGAATACGTACGACATTCTCATTCCAGAAACGCGCCGGCATGAGTTCGACATGCTCGAGCACACCATGCAGCTTCACGGCCGGGCGTCCATGGAGACGGTTCGTCTGCACAAGTCAGGCGAGCTCATTGATGTGTCTATCCTGGTGGCTCCGATCAGTATGGCGGGGGTGGAAGTGGGTAATTTTGTCAGCTACCGTGACATCCGCGAGAAAAAACAGACCGACGCTCGTTTGCAACATGACGCCCTGCACGATCCTCTGACCGGCTTGGCCAATCGGGCCTTGTTTCTCGACCGCCTGCAACTCACCATGGCCCGCCAGCAACGGCATTCGCAGCTGAACTTTGCCGTCATGTTTCTCGATCTCGACCGTTTTAAGGCAGTGAACGATAACCTGGGCCACGCCAGTGGTGACGAACTGCTGGTCCACATGGCTGCGCGCCTGCGCGCATGCTTTCGCCCCCAGGATACGGTGGCGCGCTTCGGAGGCGATGAATTCGCAGTCCTCCTCGAAGACGTTACCAATGTTTCCGATGTAACCACGATCGCCGAACGCGCCCAGCACGATATTCGCCTGCCGGTCGATTTGAATGGCCATGAGGTCTTCGTCTCCGCCAGTATCGGTATCGCCTTCGGCACGCTCGACCACGCCAGCCCTGAACAGGTCTTGCGCGATGCGGACTATGCCATGTATCAGGCCAAGTCCAACGGCAATGCGCGCCACGAGGTCTTCGACGGCTCCATGCATGTGCACGTCGCTGCGCAGATGCGGAGAGAGCAGGAGATCAAGGAAGCCCTGGAAAAAAAGGAGTTCGAAGTGTGGTACCAGCCCATCTACAGGCTGGACAATGGCGAAATCGAGGGCTTTGAAGCTCTCCTGCGCTGGCGGCGGCCCGACGGCGAGTTCGTGCCGTTAGATGATTTCCTGCCCGCCGCCGAGGAATCGGGGATCATTGTGCCCATCGGTCTGTTTGTGCTCGAGCAAGTGTGCCGCCAGCTGAGCTCTTGGGCGCAGACGCTGCCGGATGCCAAACCGACCATCGACGTTAATTTGTCCTTACGCCAGTTCACGGATCCTCAATTCTTGGGCCAGCTCGCCGAACTGCTCGCCAAATGGAAGGTTTCTCCGGGACAACTACGCCTTGAAGTAACCGAGGCCGCTGTCAATCAGGATCCGGAGGGAGCGCTTGCGATTTTCAAGGGTATGGCTGATCTGAAAGTAAACATCGGCCTCGATAACTTCGGCGCCGGCCTGGCCTCCATGAACCACTTCATCCGCCTGCCCATTGACATGGTGAAGGTAGACCGTCGCCTGATTGCCTACCTGCCTATTCCAGGTAAGCAGGCCGCGATTCTGCAAACCATCTTCGACCTCGGTCGCATGCTCGAAGTGCGCATGTTGGCCGTCGGCATCGAACGCAAGGAACAATTGGAAGCACTCCGGAAGTACGGATGCGACCTGGGCCAGGGCCATCTGTTCTCGACTCCGGTGACGCAGGAAAAAGCGCAGCAACTACTGCAGAACGGCCACTGGTCTATTTAGGTTTGTATCAAATCGGGATTCCCTCTGAACTTGCAGAGGCTCTCGTGAATGCTACGATGGCCCCATGCCACGCAGACGCGCTACCGCTGAGCAGGTGAAAGCGACCAAGTCCCGCCCTGGTAAATCCACCAAGAAAGCTGCCGCCGTCGTACCTGCGGTGGCTTCCGAGCTAGTGATCCTGACCGGACTCTCCGGTTCCGGGAAGGCTTCCGCGCTCAAGGCATTTGAGGATTTGGGTTTCTACGCGGTCGACAACATGCCGCTCGAGTTGATCCCCGCGTTTGCCGATCTGGTCCGCCAATCCGCTGAGATCAACCGGGCCGCGCTGGTGGTCGATGTTCGTGAGGGTCAGCATCTCGACCGTTTTCCGGCAATCCTTCGCCAGGTCAGGAAGGTGCTTTCGACCACGGTAGTCTTTCTCGACGCCTCCGACCCTTCTTTGGTGCGCCGATTTTCCGAAACCCGCCGTCCCCATCCGCTGGGCCGAACGGAGACCGTGGTGCGCGCGATTCATGCCGAGAGAAAGCTGCTGGATCCCATCCGCAACCTGGCCGATATCAATGTCGATACCTCCAGTTACAACGTCCATGAGTTGCGCGCCTACATCCTGCAGAAGTTTGAGCGTGGCGATACCGACAAGAACCTCCTGGTTTCCTCCATCAGTTTTGGCTACAAGAACGGCGTGCCTTTGGAAGCGGATTTGGTCTTCGATGTCAGGTTTTTGCCCAATCCGCACTTCGTGCCTGAGTTTCGCCACCTGACGGGCCGTCATCCCAAGGTCGCCAAATACATCCGTGAGTTCCCTCAGACGACCGAGTTTCTGGACCGGATCACGCAGCTGCTCCTTTTTCTGCTGCCCCATTACATCGAAGAGGGAAAGAGCTACCTGACCGTGGCTTTTGGCTGCACCGGCGGCCAGCACCGCTCCGTGATGATCGCCGAAGAAGTCCGCAAGCGGCTAGCCAAGGAGGGCTACCGCGTCAAAGCCGTCCACCGTGACATGCCCCACTGAGGCCAGCAACCAAGCCATGCTCGGTCCCCCGGTTCCCTGACGAGCGAGATGTGGGGCACCCTCCTTTGAGAGGGAACCAACTGTCCCCTCATGTGAGGCCCGTGGCATTAGCCGCCGAGGTGCGGCTTGTGACGAATTCCGTTCTTCAAAACGGAAGCGTGGAAACCCGCCGCTTCGGAATTGAGTCCCGCAGGGACGGCTGACGGTAGCTGAAAGTAGCCCAGGACGGACCCGGATTTCCTGTACAGCTTGGTGGATCCAAGGAAACTCGTGCGGCTTTCCGTGAAGAAAGCCGCATACGCAGAGCCGTCCAGAGCAGCGTGCAGGAGATCCGGGGCTAGTCCTGAGTAGGCATGAAAGCCCTGGATCAGTCCCGAAGGGACGGCTGAGAATATCCCGGGATACAGTCCTGGGAACACCTAACAAGGTGCCCCCTGGATGAACCTCCAGTTCGCAGGCACCCATTTCGACATGCCCGGGGAAACCTCAGGATCGGGACACCTGTCCGCCGATCCATACTCAGAACAGGCAAGACCGCCCCTATCCAGGGCGATTACAATACCTGGATGCATTCCAAGCAGCGCCGTGCTTCCGGGGTTTCCGCGTGAGGAAGCTGCTGCGCCTGATGGGGTATGTGCGGCCGTATTGGCTGCAGGCGTTTTCGTCGGTCATCCTCATGGCCGGCGTCGGTCTTCTCGACGCCTTCCGTCTCCTCCTGGTCGGCCCCATCTTCGATCGCGTGCTCAACCCCAACGCTCCCGATCACAAGATCCCGCTCTTCGGTCCCCGCTTCAGCATAAGCCTGCAACAGATTGTCCCTGCCCACTTCCACAACGAATGGGCCATCGTCGCCTTCGCCCTGGTAGCTTCTACCCTGCTCAAAGGAATCTTCGATTATTGCGGAACCTACCTGGTGAACTATGCCGGCTTCGGCATGATCACCGATCTGCGCGACGATCTCTACGACGCCATCCTGCGGCGCTCTGTCTCCTTTTTTCAACAGCATGCCACTGGCACCATTGTCTCCACGCTCATCAACGACATTGAGCGGGTGCAATTCGCCATGTCGTCGGTGCTGGCCGAACTCCTGCAGCAGTTTTTCACCTTGATCTTCACCGCCTGTGTGGTGGTTGCCTTGGGCGGCAAGTTGGCCTGGCTGCTGCTGCTCTTTGTTCCGGTGGTCTTGGTTTCCGCCCGCAGAATTGGCCGGCAGGTGCGCCAGACCACGCGCCGCGGACAAGACAAGCTGGCCGAGATCCAGAACATTCTGCACGAGACCATCACCGGAAATCGCATCGTCAAAGCCTTCAATATGGAGCTTTGGGAGATGACGCGGTTCAAGCAGGCAGCTCACCGCCTCTTCCAGGCCAACCTTCGTTCGGTCCGCGCGCAAGCCATCAGTTCACCGCTCATGGATTCGATTGGCGCGGTTGCGATCGCCCTGCTACTGCTGGTGGGCCGCAACGCAATCAGGGCCCACACGCTCACCGCCGGAACCTTCTTCGCCTTTATCATCGCGGTTTTCAAGCTGTACGATCCGGTGCGCAAATTCGCACTCTTCTATAACAACTTTCAACAGGCACTGGGCGCCTCCTCGGAGATCTTTCGTTTCATGGATACCCAGGACGAAGTGTGCGAGAAAGCTGGTGCTCACGTACTCAAAGAGTTCCGGCAGGAAATCCGGATTGAAAACGTCTGCTTCGACTACCGCAATGAAGAAGGCGAACGTCAGGTGCTGAGGGACATAAACCTGGTTGTCCCCCGCGGCGAAGTAGTAGCCCTGGTCGGTCCCAGCGGCGCGGGCAAGTCCACCCTGGTGAATCTGATCCCGCGCTTTTTTGATGTCACCGCGGGGACCATCCGCATCGACGGCCATGACCTCCGCGATTTGAGCCTCGCTTCTCTCCGTTGCCAGATCGGCAACGTGACTCAGGAAACGATTCTCTTCAACGATACCGTTCGCAACAACATCGCCTACGGCGAAGCCGGGATCCCCATGAGCCGCGTGATTGCCTCGGCCCAGGCCGCCTTGGCGCACGACTTCATCGAGCGCCTGCCGGAAAAATACGATACTGTGATCGGCGAGAAAGGCTTTCGCCTCTCCGGCGGAGAGCGTCAGCGCATCGCCATTGCCCGGGCATTGCTCAAGAACGCGCCTATTCTCATCCTCGATGAGGCCACCTCGGCGCTGGACTCGGAGAGCGAGTCCCTGGTGCAGATCGCGCTTTCCAATTTGATTGCCGGCCGCACCGTCTTTGTCATCGCCCATCGCCTCTCTACCGTCCGCCGCGCCTCCCGCATCGCCGTCATCGAAGATGGCCGTATCACCGCCATCGGTCCGCACGAGGAGTTGCTCCGCGTCTCGGCCACCTACCAGCGTCTTTACCAGTTGCAGTTCATGGATCCGGCCGAGTTCCCGGGGAATGTGCTTCCAGCCAATCTCGAGGCTGCACTCAGCGCCGAGGTCGAGCTTTGAGTCCCTCCGGCAGCAAAGCATCCAAGGCTTCTCCCATCTATTCCATGACCGGTTTTGCCCGCGTAAGCGGCCGGGTGAACGACGCTTTGTCCTGGAATCTCAGCCTGAAAAGCGTCAACCACCGGTTTCTCGATCTGCACATGCGCATGCCGCCCGGCGCCGAGGCAGTGGAGATGCGTCTCCGGCGCCTGCTTAAGGAAAAGGTGCTGCGCGGCCACCTGGAGGTCACCTTAGCGGTGGAACGCGGCCTTCGCGCCAGCGCTCACTTTGACCGTGACCTGTTGCAGGGCTACATCGCTGCCTTCCGCGCCGCCGCAACCGAGACCGCGATACAGCAACAGCCGGATCTGAATGCTATCTTTCGCCTACCCGGGGTCCTCACCGGCGAAACGCGCTTCAGCGACCAGGAGATGCAGGCGCTGGAAGACGAAGTAGCCGGACAAATCGACCCGCTGGTAGAGGCATTGAATCGCATGCGCGGCCAGGAGGGCGCATCGTTGGCTAAAGAACTGTCCGCAACTATGGAGCGCCTCGACACCGCCGTATCGCAGGTCGCACACATGCGCCAGGAGGTGCAAAAGGCCTACTTTGAGCGCATCAGCCAGCGTATCTCCGGCCTGTTAAATGGCAACGCCGGAGTCGACCGCGACCGCGTATTGCAGGAAGCGGCCATGCTCGCCGAGCGCAGCGATGTGGAAGAAGAGGTCACCCGCCTGCGCACCCACATCCAGCATTTTCATTCGCTGCTGCAGGCCGGCGGCGAGATGGGCAAGAAGCTCGATTTTCTGCTGCAGGAGATGAATCGCGAGGCTAACACCCTTCTTTCCAAGACCGGCGGGGTGAGCGGAAACGGTCAACGAATTACTGATTTGGGCCTGGGAATGAAATCGGAGATCGAAAAAGCTCGCGAACAGGTGCAGAATCTTGAGTAACACTTGCGCGGGACTGTACACCTAGCGAACCGCTGTATCATCAGGTAAACACTTTGGCTGGCATCCTGTTCATCATCTCGGCTCCCTCCGGCTCCGGCAAATCGACGTTAGTGGCCCAATTGCGTTCGCTGGTCACGAACCTTGAATTCTCTGTCTCGTACACCACCCGTGCTCCGCGCGGCTCCGAACAGCAGGATCGCGAGTATCACTACATTTCCCCTGCCCGCTTCCAGGAGATGATCGATCAGGGAGAATTTCTTGAGTGGGCCAAGGTCTTCGGCAACTACTACGGGACCGCCCGCCGCTCTCTGACGGACGCCCAGGCAGCCGGCAAGGATTTGCTGCTCGACATTGACGTGCAGGGGGCCGCCCAGGTACAGGACAATCCGGCCGCGGTGAGTATCTTTGTCCTTCCCCCAAACCCCGATGAATTGAAGATGCGCCTGCGGAACCGCAGCGTCGCCGAAGGCAGCCTCGACGAGCAGGAAATTGCGCGCCGGTTAGCCAAAGCGAGAGGCGAAATCGAGGCCTACCGCCGCTACCGTTATATTCTGGTTAACGATAAACTCGATTATGCGGTTGAATCGCTGAAAGCAATCGTGATAGCGGAAAGGGCCAGGCGTCATGGAGTGCCACCAGACCCTGAGACCACCCGCATGTTGCAGCTTGCCGATAAATGCCGGCAGGCAAACGCCACCGAACGTTTGGAACCGGTGCTGGTCTCGTTCGGTCTGCTCGACATGCACGCCACCCGAGCCTGACTGCCGGCGACAAACCCTGGACAGGAGCCCAAATGACGCCAGAGAACGGACTTGACAGCAATTTTCGCTACGTGGTCATGGCAGCCCGCCGCGCCCGGCAACTTCAGAATGGTTCCCAGCCACTGATTGATTCCCGCTCCAACAAGGCCTGCCGGGTGGCCCAGGAAGAGATAGCCGCCGGCAAGGTCACGGCAGCTCCACCCCGCGAGGAACTGCTGGAAGAGGTAGTGAAGGAGCCCCACGACCCGCACGACCTGCACGACATGGACTCCTAAGGGCACACCAGTTCCGCAGCTCACGCGGTACAGTCTGGCCCCTGGCAAAGTCCAGAGGAGCAGGACGCTTGCCTCTCGTTTCCTGGCAACTGACGGGTGCCCATATCTCCAGGGTAGCTTTTCTCGCTGGATCAACCCCCGTCGTACAATCAACCCTATGAAGGTCACTGTCGGTGTCTCTGGTGGCATTGCCGCTTATAAGGCGGCCGAAGTGGTGCGAGCCTTGCAGCGCCAGGCGCTGGACGTCCACGTGGTGATGACCGAAGCCGCCCAGAAGTTCATCACCCCGCTGACCTTCGCATCGCTCACTGGCCATAAAGTCATCACCGGTCTTTGGCCCGCGCCCGGAAGCGAAGAAGGCGATCTCGACTCCTCCATAGAGCACATTGGCGAGGCTCAGTCGACCGAAGCCCTGGTGATTGCCCCGGCCACCGCCAACATCCTCGCAAAATTCGCCCACGGACTGGCCGACGACTTCTTGACCACCCTGTTTTTGGCTACCCATGCACCGGTCATTGTCGCGCCGGCGATGAACGTAAATATGTGGGAGCATCCCGCTACCCGGGCCAACATGGAGATTCTTGAAGTCCGTGGGGTGAGAGTGGTTCCGCCCGAAAGCGGTCCTCTGGCATGCGGCATGATTGGCAGCGGACGCTTGGCCGAGCCGGACGCAATCGTCGAGGCCGTGCTGGGTCAGCTCCAGCACCGCAACGATCTGCTGGGAGAAACAGTCCTCGTAACCGCCGCCGGAACCCGCGAAGCCATCGATCCGGTACGCTTTCTGGGCAATCGCTCCAGCGGCAAGATGGGCTATGCCGTAGCCGAGGAAGCGCAGCGCCGGGGAGCGCGCGTGGTCTTGGTGAGTGGTCCCTCGTCCCTCCGTCCACCGGCCAATTGCGAACTGGTTTCGGTCGTCAGCGCGGAAGAGATGCGCCAAGCTGTACTCAGCCGCCTCGATCAGGCCACCATCGTCATCAAAGCGGCCGCAGTTGCCGACTACCGCCCGAAAGTATTGGCGGAGCAGAAGATGAAGCGTACCGGGCCAATCACCCTCGAGTTCGAGCCGACCGAGGACATTCTCCGCGAAGTGGTGCTCTCCAAGCGGACCGGCACGCTGGTGATCGGCTTCGCCGCAGAAACGGAGAATCTCTTAGTGCATGGACGCGACAAGCTTCTGCGCAAGGGAGCCGACGCGATTGTATTGAACGACGTCTCTCGTCCTGGGCTAGGCTTTGATTCGGACCGCAATGCCGCCACCTTTCTGACCCCTAAAACCGCCATCGAATTGCCCGAGATGACGAAGCGAGAACTCGCGAGTCGCATCCTCGACGAAGTGCTTGCTCTGCGCCGGCCCGCTTCGCTGGTCGCCGAGACCGGCCTCGTATCGAGCAACTCCAAGCTCCAGGAGTAAGGAACCGCTTCGCTTCGGTCGGGATCTGCGCTTCTGTCCGTCCCCTAGAACGCTTGCTTAGGTGACCGCCAACCTCCCTTTGTCGTCCGGGGCAGCCAACTTGCCTCTGGCAAGTCTAAAAGTCTTCCGGAGCAGTCAACTTGCCTGTGGCAAGTTAAAAAAATGACATTGCAAAATCGCCACGGATGCGAGGCCTGGAGGGCCGTCCGCCAAACGTGAGCCCAGCTGGGAGTATGGATAGAGTGACCACCGAGCACCGTAGGTGCGGCACCCGTTTCACCCCACTGGGATCGGGGGCGCACATGGTGCCGCGCCTCCAGCGCTCGAGCTGTGGGCCGGGCACTAAACCTGGGGCAGTCTCCACCTCTCTCTTCGCGCATGTAAGCTATAAGAAATCCGGTTCCCCATGCCGTTAGATCCCCAATCGCAACAAGCCATCGCCGCGCACATGCAGTTCCTGCGCGATCTTGGTATCTACGATTTTTATCGTCGCACCGATCCCCAGTTCATCGAGGAGAAGGTAGAGGGCGATCCCATCTCTATCTCACTCCCTGCACAGGAGCCCGACATTCCCCCACGCAAGCCCGTCCCTTCGCAGCCCAGCATCGGCTCGTTTGTCGCTCCCGCAAGCCGTGCCGAAGCGCTGCGTGCAATCCAGGACGAAATCGGCGACTGTACCCGTTGTGCTCTAAGCCGCGGCCGCAACAAGATCGTTTTCGGTGATGGCGACCCCAACGCCCGCCTTATGTTCGTGGGCGAAGGGCCAGGTGCGGACGAAGACGCTCAGGGCCTACCCTTTGTCGGCCGCGCCGGCCAGCTGCTCAACAACATGATCGCTGCCACCGGACTGAAACGAGAGCAGGTCTACATTGCCAACATCGTAAAGTGCCGGCCGCCGCAGAACCGCACGCCGGAGCCGGACGAGGCCAACACCTGTTCCCCTTTTCTCTTCCAGCAAATTGACGTCGTCCGGCCCGAAGTCCTGGTGGCTCTGGGATCGACTGCGGCAACCTATCTGCTCGGCGTCAAATCCTCTCTCAGCGGCCTGCGCGGGCGTGTCCATGCCTGCCGCGGAACCAAGCTGATCGTGACTTATCATCCGGCGTTCCTGTTGCGCGACCCGCGGCAGAAAAAAGAAGCATGGCAAGACCTCAAGCTGGCCATGGCAGAGCTGGGCTTGTCCGTCCCAGCCCGCTAATGTCCATCTTCTGTGATGTTGTGCTGCCGGTACCGCTTGACCGCGCCTTTACCTACAAGCTAAAGGTCGAAGACGATCCGCCTATCGGCGGCCGCGTGGTCGTACCCTTCCGCAACGAAAAGCTGATAGGGGTGGTCACCCGCTTGCACGATGAAGCGCCGCCGGTTGAGGCGCGGCCCATCGAAGCCGTGCTTGATCAGGAGCCCATCCTCAACGGCGAGCTCATGGAACTGGCCGCCTGGATTGCGCAATACTACGTCGCGCCATTAGGGGAGGTGCTGCGCAGCATGCTTCCGCTTACGGCGGAGGTGCGCCGTTCGACAAGCTATCGCATCAGCGAAGTCGGCCAGGCCATCCTGCTCGACGGTGCTCAGCAGGGTTCATCGCGCCGCTCGCGCCTCACTGCCGATGAACAGAACCTCGAGTACACCGTGCTGAACTATCTCTCCGACGGCCAACCCGCCAAGAGTGGTACCCTGCGTCATGCCACCGGAGCCACTGCCGAATTGTTGACCGGCATGTTGCGCAAAAAGTGGCTGCTGCGTGAAACCGAAGCCGCACCCCGCGATGCCCGCCGTATGCTGCGCTACGCAGTGCTCGTAGCCGATGCACGGCCGCCCAAGCTCAATGCCAATCAACTGGCCATTCTCGCCGAACTAGCCGGAGCAGGCGGCGAGTTGCCGGTTCCTGCTCTGCGCCGCCTAAACCTCCCTGCGACCACCTTGCAGACCCTGGTGAAGCGGGGTCTGGTTACGCTCGAAGACCGGCCCGCAGCATTTCATCTTGCTCGTGCAGTGCCGCACGTCCAACACGTGCTCAACCCGGCCCAGAACACAGCGCTAAACCAGATCGTGGCTGCGCTCGATAGTGAACTCTTTAGCGCTTGCCTCTTGCATGGCGTGACTGGCTCCGGCAAAACGGCAGTGTACCTGGCGGCCATGCAGCGCGTGCTGCTCGCCGGCCGCTGCGCCATCCTGTTAGTTCCGGAGATCGGTCTCACCCCAGCCATGGCGGGTCAATTGCATTCCTTCTTTGGCGCCAGCGTCGCTCTCTTGCACTCCGCGCTCACACCTGACGAGCGCGCCGAGCAGTGGTATCGCATCCGGCGTGGGGACGCGCGCATCGTGGTCGGTACCCGCTCGGCTGTCTTCGCGCCGGTAGAACACCTCGGTCTCCTCATCGTCGACGAAGAGCATGACACTTCTTACAAGCAGGAGGAAATCCCTCGCTACCACGCCCGCGACGTCGCCGTAATGCGCGCCAAGATCAGCCGGGCCACTGTCGTCCTCGGCTCGGCCACCCCATCACTCGAATCTTGGCGCAATGCGGACATGGGAAAATACTCACTGATCTCCATGAAGGAGCGAGTCAACCGGCGGCCGCTGCCAGTGGTCGACTTGGTGGACATGCGCCAGGAGTTTCAGCTAACAGGCCAGGAGAGTATCTTCTCCCGCGAGCTGCTGGAGAGGGCCAAGGCCACTTTGGATCGCGGAGAGCAAGCCATTATCCTGCTCAACCGCCGCGGCTATTCCTTTGCCGTGCTATGCCGTGCTTGCGGCGAGAAGCTGCAATGCGAAAACTGCGCCATCGCTCTCACCCATCACAAGCCCATCCTCCCGGGAGAAACGGTTGCCAGTCCTTCGGGTCAGCGGCTCAAATGTCACTATTGCGGATACGTAAAAACGGTGCCTAAGCGGTGCCCTAAATGCGAAAGCGAGCATCTCTTTTTCTTGGGCGCCGGTTCCCAGCAAGGCGAAGAGCGTCTGCAGGAACTCTTTCCCCAGGCCCGCATCGGCCGCATGGATCGCGATACCATCCGCAACCGCTTCGACATGGAACACCTTCTCGATCGTCTCCACAGCGGGCACATCAACCTGCTGGTCGGCACGCAGATGATCGCCAAGGGCCACGATATCCACGGCGTCACCTTTGTCGGCGTTGTGGGCGCAGACCATGCGCTTGGCTTACCGGACTTCCGCGCCGCCGAACGCGTCTTTCAATTACTGACCCAAGTCTCCGGCCGTGCCGGCCGCGGAGATCTGCCCGGCAACGTCCTGGTGCAGAGCTATTACCCCGAGCACTACGCCATCCAGTGCGCTGCCGCGCATGACTTCGAGGCATTTGCAAAAAGGGAGATGCAATACCGCAAGTGGATGCACTACCCGCCCCACGCGGTACTGGCCAACATCATCATTCAGAGCCCGCGTCTGGAGGAAGCCGCCGCCTGGGCCACAAGTCTGGGCAAGTGTTTCGCCGCCATGCAACTGGAGCACGTGCGCGTGCTCGGCCCCGCAAGCGCGCCCATCGTGCGCATCAAGCGCATCTACCGTTTCCATCTCCTGCTCAAGGCAGCCCAGCGGCAAGCCTTGGCCAAAGCCCTGCGTGCAGGCCTGGCCCAAACCGAGGCGCTAGGCATTCCCCGCCGCAACATCATTGTCGACATCGACGCCGTCAACCTGATGTAGTCGCTAGGCCCTCTACCAGCGAGACGTGGGGCACCCCTCGTCCGTAGCGGGAAAGATCGCCATAAGGCCTACCGGAACAAATCGAGGATGCTGGTCCCGAAAAACGGAGCAGGCAGGAACGTCAGCAACAGAATCGCCAGCGCCAGCACGCAAAGCCAGCGATGCTTGCCGCGCAGGCGCGGGAAATAGGGAACATGCGGATGGCGCATGGCCGGCAGGAACAGGATCGCACCCCATAGCACCCATCCGGTCCACAGAGTCACGCCCATGATTAGCAACAACACCGGCACGACAAACGTCAGCCGGCGATGCCAGCGGGGGGAAATCGCATAGAGAATGTGCCCGCCATCCAGTTGCCCCGCGGGGATGAGGTTAAGCGAAGTGACAAAGAGACCTACCCAACTAGCAATGAGGATGGGGTGGGGAAGCAAATTGGCCAGCACAGGCACGCCCGGAACCCAAGCTGCGAGAAGGCGGTCCAGGAGTGCGATGGTCAACGGCTGGTGGAACCGAACCAGAGCCGGGGCCGTGCCAGCGTCGACCGGCCTGGAGAGAAGGATGCCCAAGATCGATGTGGGGACCGCTACCAGGTATCCGGCAATCGGTCCTGCAATGCCTACTTCGATCAGCGCCCGGCGAGAGGGAATTCGCGAGCGGATCCGGATAACCGCCCCGGCGGTGCCGCTGAGCGTGGGTGCGGGCAATACGTAGGGCCACGAAGCACTTATGCCATGGCGTCGGCAGAGGAAATAATGCCCCGCCTCGTGAGCCAGCAAAATCCCCAAAAGCGCCAGCGAAAAAGACCATCCGCTGGCCAGCGCCGAGGGATGATTCCAGATCCAGTGCAGCGGAAAAAGATCACCCTCGTTAGCCAGCGGGGGCTGGTCCAGGCGAAAATTGCGCATGAGCAGCGCGCCCGTGCTCGCGGTGGTGAAGACACTCACCACTAGCAGGCAAATCGGCAGCCAAGCAATGGACCGGGTTGTCCGCTGGGGAAAATCCGCGAACTCTTCGGGACGCGGGAGAAGCGGGTTTTCCCTAGTGGTCGGTGATGCCATGGGCCCGGGTTATGAATCCAGCAGGTGAAGTTCCTTGCCTGGCTTAAAGCGAACAGCCTTGCCTGGAGTGATGGTGACTTCCGCACCGGTCCGCGGATTGCGGCCAATCCCTGTCTTGCGCGGGCGCACATTGAAGACCCCGAAACCTCGGAGCTCAATCCGGTCGCCCGAAGCCAGAGCCTTTTTCAGGCTTTCGAAAACCGTGTCGACAGCGGCTTCCGCCTTATTGCGCGGTAGTCCGGTCTTGGCGATGACTTGGTGGATGATGTCCTGTTTAATCAATGCCTTTACCCCGAGGGATGTGTAGGTAACTGCAATGCCGGAGCTACGTCCTCATCGTATAGCGTGTTTCCTCTATGGTCCAGCGCCTTCAAAACGATGCACAAAACTCCGGCCTCGACGGGCTACCGTCCAAATTCGCTTTTTCGACCCTGTCCATCCAACCCCACCCATTCCAAGGTGGGCCACTGCACTCAACTTTGTCATCCCGTCAACCGTAGTGGACCTGTAATTTCACTCGGACCGCGCAAAAACGACAAGCGATCAACTAACTCAACCCGATCCTCGTTAAGACCAAGCTCCTCCACACAAACTCCGGCACAGAAGCGCTGAAGAAACACACCTCTTATTCCCCGCACTCTGTTCTTCTAGCCCAGCCGCTGCAAGTGATTGTCAATGACCCCGGGCTGCCGTAAGATTCAGTTTCCAGTACCAGGCCCCTATACATCTTTCACCGCGCTCGGCTCCGCCCTGCCGGCTTGCTCTTAAGGAGTTGCATGTTCATTTACTCTGCCCCTTGCATTCGCGAGCAGTCTTTCGTCACCGTCACTGCCGCGTTGGTTACTTTCCCTCTCAATAGCTGCGTGCTGCCAAAGTTGTGATGGCCGAGCCAACCAAATCACCTTCCCGTTTGCGCGTGGCGCTGCTCGAACCAGAGCCGATCCGCGTGCAAGGTTTTGTCACCCTCTTTCAGGATCACCCCCGTATCGAATTTGTAGTCTTTGAGCTGCCGCAGTTCCTCGCCGATCACGAATTCAAGCTCGCTTTGATCGGTCTCCATGGAGACAAGCTCCCCCTGCCGTTAGTGGGCACCATCCATGGTCTGCGCCCCGATGTCCGTCTGGTCGTCATGGGCCCGGAAGCCAATGACGAAGTCATTTTGCAGGCCATCAGTTCGGGCGCCAAAGCGTACCTCGAAGCCAATGCCACGCCCCAACAAGTCGAGCAGGCGATCGAAATCGTTAGCCAGGGGTCCATCTGGGCTCCGCGGCGCGTGTTGTCCATTTTCGTCGACCGCGCGACCAAAACCTCCCGTACCGCGACCCCAGCTTCTGCTCAGTTCACTGCTCGCGAGACAGAGGTGCTGAAGCTACTCGTCGCGGCTAGATCCAACCGCGAGATTGCCAGGACGCTCGGCATCGAAGAGCGAACCGTAAAAGCCCATGTGGCCAAACTCATGCGTAAGGTCGGGGTGGAGAACCGCATCGCCCTATCCATCTATGCCGTTACGAACGCAATTGTCACCCCAGCTCAGGAATGACACCCCGTTCCAGCCAGTGGGGGTACTTTAGGTCAAGGTACCTTGGTGACATTGCTTGGTTACCCTTCTTGGAAGAAAGTTACTTTAGAAACAACGCAGATCTGGGGACGGGGCTTCTGATGGCGAGTTTTGCAATCACCAGCCCCCATTTTTTTTAAGGTCCGCATCGCCCTTTCTGCTCTATCCTGCAATTGGCTCACTTCTTGCGCAATTCCTGCATCACAGCGACTACGCGTACCCAAATTTGCTTCGTCCTGACAGGGCTTGAGCGGTGCTGAATGTCCTGGAAAGTGCGCCTCGAAGCGTGATTGCCTCTTGCCAACTTGAATCAAAGTGGTTTTCTTGAAAAACGCCACGTCCACAGCAGCGTATTTGGTAACGTGCGGACCAATGTCCCACCTGGAGATTTGAAAGACCATGAAACAGTTTTTTGTCATTGTTTGTGCGCTTGGAATGGGCCTCACCACCTTGTCTGCCTCCGCCGCCGACGATAGGGCGACGATCGACGCCCGCATCGAGAGTGCCAAGGACGTCCTGGACGCGATCATGGCTACGCCGGACAAGGCGATTCCCAACCAGATCATGTCTCAGGCCACTTGCGTCGGTGTGGTTCCCAGTGTGAAGAAAGGCGCCTTCCTGGTCGGTGCGGAGTACGGTCAGGGTGTCGTTACCTGCCGCACCGGCCACGGTTGGAGTGCTCCTGCCTTCATCGTGATCGCCGGGGGAAGCTTCGGCTTTCAGATCGGCGGCCAATCCACCGACCTGGTTCTCGTTGCAGTGAACGACAAGGGGTTTCAGGACCTGTTGAAGAACAAGTTCAAGATCGGCGGCGACGCCTCGGCCGCGGCGGGCCCGGTTGGCCGCGATTCCCAGGCGGCAACCGACTGGAAGCTAAACGCCGAGTTGCTTACCTATTCCCGCGCCAAGGGGCTCTTTGCCGGAATCGATCTGACCGGAGCCGTGGTCACCGAAAATACGGATGCCACGCGGACCTTCTATGGCGTTGCCCACCCAGGCGCACAAATCCTGAAGGGCGAAGTCGCCACTCCGGATGATGCCAAGCCGTTTGTGCGCACGGTGGCCAAATACTTCTCCGAGGTAAGGAAATAGCCTTTTTCTCCCCCTTCTCCCATTTGCTCGACCTACCCCGCTACAGAACTGCCCGGCGATCCCGGGCAGTTTTTTCCCCTGCCGCCGTTTAAACTGAAGTGGCTGCTGTATACGGGTCCCCCGGATTTACCTGTGGGGCGTGGTGAGCACGCGACCATGGATGGACCTGCGTACAGGAAATCCAGGACCCGGGGGCCGCTTTGGAAGCGGATGCGAAGACGACTGGAATTCATACTGGTTTGGACCTTGGTGAAGCTTCTCGGCTTGCCTCCGAGGGCTATTGCCCGGCGAGTGGGAGCGCTTGTCGGCCGGGTCGCCCTCGTCCTGACTCCACGCCTGCGCCGCGCTGGCCATCGTAATCTCGCCTTAGCCTTTCCCCAGAAGACTGCAACTGAGCGGCAACAGATCCTGCGCAAGCTCTACCGCAATCTGGGTTGGTTATTGGCCGAGTTCTGCCAGATGCCCCGTTACACCCCGGGAATGACCAACAGCTTTGTCCGCTATGAGGGGCTGGAACACTACCTGGCGGCGCGTGATCAGGGTAAAGGGGTTCTCATCCTCACTGGCCATCTGGGCGCATGGGAATTATCCAGCTTCTATCACTCGCTCATGGGCTATCCCATGAGCATCGTCATCCGCCGCCTGGATAATCCGCTGGTCGATCATCTGGTCAACGAGATCCGTTGCCTCCACGGCAATCAAGTGCTGCATAAGGATGATTTCGCCCGCGGCCTGCTGGCCTCCATGCGCCGCGGAGAAACCGTAGGCATCCTGATGGACACAAACATGACCCCGCCCCAAGGGGCATTCGTCGATTTCTTCGGCCACCCCGCCTGTACCGGCTCCGGAATGGCGCGCGTCGCCATGAAGACCGGGGCGCAAGTGCTGCCCGGTTTTCTGCTCTGGGAAGAGTCAACGCACCAGTATGTGCTGCGATTCGGTCCGCCCCTCAGCTTGGCGTGCACTGGAGATGTCGAGGCGGACGCGGTTACCCATACCGCCTTGTTCACCAAGGTCATCGAGGACTACATTCGCCAATATCCCGACCAATGGCTTTGGGTGCACCGCCGCTGGAAGACCCGGCCACAGGGCGATGCCGCGATCTACACTTGAATCAGAACAGGAGCAACAGCTTGCCCGCGACCTTCACGCTGAGTCAACTGGCCGCAAGCCTCGGAGCGGAGATCGATTGCGGCTCGGCTGACCCAGCCATTACCAGGGTCTCCAGCATAGCGGCGGCCGGACCGGATTGCCTGGTATTCGCTGAGGAAGAAGCCTCCTTGGCGGCTGCGCTTTCGTCTTCCGCCGCTGCGGTCCTTGTCGCGTCCCGGGCTGGGACCCCCAACGCCAGCAAACCGCTTCTGCGCGTTCCTCAGCCCCGCCTGGCCTTTGCCCAGGCGGCAGTCTTGCTGCGTGGCGTGCCGCCCTCTCCATCCATCCACGATACGGCTGTGGTCGCTTCCGGAGTGCGGATCGCCGCAGACGTCTCGATTGGCCCCCATGCCGTCATTGAGGAGGGAGCCAGCATCGGCGCAGCCACCACCATCGGCAGCGGCGCAGTGATCGGGCCCGGGGTCTCGATCGGCAGCAATTGCCGCATCTACCCGCGGGTCGTCCTCTACTCCGGCGTCACCCTCGGCGATCGGGTGGTGATTCACGCTGGGGCGGTGCTGGGCGCCGATGGCTTCGGCTATGTCCGTGATCGGGTCAGCGGGGAGTACACCCAGTTTCCTCAGCAGGGCACTCTGATCATCGAGGACGACGTCGAGGTGGGCGCCAACACTACCATTGACCGCGGAGCCCTGGAAGAAACCCGGATTGCCCGCGGGACCAAGCTCGACAACCTGATTCACATCGGCCACAACTGCAACATCGGACGCAATGTCGTCATCGCTGCCCAGACCGGTATCTCGGGTTCAAGTACGGTGGGTGACGGCGCAATCCTGGGCGGCCAGGTGGGCATGGGCGATCATGCCCTGATCGGCCCCGGCGTTATCGTTGGGGGCCAAGGTGGCATCTTGCCCAAGAAGAAACTTCTCGGACCGGGAATCGTCTTTTGGGGAACCCCAGCCAAGCCGGTCAGGCAATACCTGAAGGAATTGGCAACCCTGGCCCGGCTGGCATCCAGAACCGGGGAAAAGTAGATGGCGATTGTGGTCGTGGGCGGGCACTCGCGCAGCGTGGGCAAGACCTCGGTAGTGGCCGCTTTGATCGCCCGGCTGCCTGAGCGCAATTGGACCGCCTGCAAGATCACCCAGTTCGGCCACGGTTTTTGCAGCGCCAATGGCGAGCCCTGCGATTGCCAGACGGACGAGCACACCATTGCCATCAGCGCTGAGCGCGATCCCAATACCGGCACTGACAGCGCCCGTTTCCTAGCCGCCGGAGCCAAGCGTTCGCTCTGGGTCCGCACCCGCATCGGCCGCCTGGCCGACGCCATGCCGCGTATTCGCCAGGAAATTGCCGCGGCCGAAAATATGATCTTCGAGTCCAACAGCCTGCTGCAGTTTCTGCGTCCCGATCTCTATCTAACGGTCCTGGACTATGGCACAGCAGACTTCAAAGACTCCGCGCGACTCTTCCTGGACCGCGCCGACGCCGTGTTATTACGTTCTTCGGGACAGGAACTCAGTCCGCAATGGAGCCAAGTGCCTTTGCGGCTACTGGCAGGCAAGCCACGCTTCCTGATCACGCCGCCCAATTTGATTGGAGACGACCTGGTCGTCTTCGTGCAACATTCGATAGATTCAAATAATTGGAAACAAAGTATTTAAAAGTTCTGTCAGGGGGGAATGCGAGCCTCTCATGGAGGGGCTTTTCTCTCTTTTCTCGCTCTTTTTGCATATTTCTACAGCTTCTATTTCAGAGGGAAAGGCTCTGGCTTAATGGAACCATCGCGCTGCTTGAGCAAAATCTGTACTTTGCTCTCCGCGCTATCCAGCTCCTGCTTGCATTGCGCCGAGAGGCGCATGCCTTCCTCGAACATCTTGATCGAGTCTTCGAGCGGCAGATCACCGCGCTCCAGTTGAGCGACGATGCCCTCCAACTGTTTCAGTGATTCCTCAAACGTTGCCAACGACAGCCCTCTCCTGGGGCAAAACAACCTCAAGAATCTCTACCGCGCACGGATACCGGCCAAACGGTGCACTGACCTGCACCCCCTGGATCATCGGGCGTGCCGCCGCCAGCATCTCCCGCGCAATGAGAATCCCTTCCGCCCGGGCTTGCTCAGGAGTCTCCGCCTTCTGCATCCGGGCCATGATCTCGTCGGGCATGGAGACGCGCAGATCATTCTTCATGAATTCGGCATTGCGCAGGCTGGTCAACGGCCAGATCCCCGCAATCACCGGGATGCGGAAGCCCTCAATGCGCTTGAGGAAAGCCTCCAGCAGCTTCAGATCAAATACCGGCTGGGTAATCGCATATTCGGCTCCCGCTTCTACCTTGTAGGCGAAACGGCGAATCTCGTTGTCCATATCCATCAAGCCGGGATTGGCAGCCACGCCGATGGTTAATCCGCTGGAGACACCGACGGGATTACTTCCCAGGTCCAATCCGTGGTTCAAACGCCTTACGATGTTCACCAGTCCGATGGCATCGACATCGAAAACTGCCGTAGCATCCGGATAATTGCCCAGCTTGGGCGGATCGCCGGTGAGGCAAAGAACATTCTTCAAGCCGATCGAAGACGCCCCCAGCAGGTCGGATTGGATGCTCAGCAGATTGCGGTCGCGACAAGTATAGTGCAGCAGCGTTTCCATCCCGGTCTGTTGAAGCTGGATGCACAGGCTCTGTGCGCTCATGCGCGGCGCCGCTCGAGAAAGGTCGGGGACGTTGATGATATGGACCCCGCTTTGCCGCAGCATCTTGGCCGCCGCCAGCTCGCGTTCGCAGGAAATCCCCTTGGGAGGAACCATCTCCACCATGGTGACAAAGGTGCCGCCGGCAATCAGCCGGCCAAGCCCCGATCGCTCGGCCATTGGCGCGGGCACAATCTCGGACGCGACCGGCGCCTCCTTGACTACGTGATGGGTGACGTCCATCGCGTCCATAGCGCGCAGCGAGGATTTCATCGACCGGATATGACTGGCCGTCGTGCCGCAGCAGCCGCCTACAAATTGCACCCCAGCCTTGACCAACTTTCGCGCGAAGCTCGCCATGTATTCCGGTGAGCAAAGGTAAATGTTTCGCCCCTCGACTGCGCGCGGCATGCCGGCATTGGGCATCGCGATTAGGGGTAGGTCGCTGACTGCAGCCATGCGCTCGATTGCGGTCAGCACCGTTGCCGGTCCTACGCTGCAGTTGCAGCCGATAGCATCCACACCCCATTCTGTTAATCGCGCGGCGGCCGTCTCCGGCGATGAGCCATCCAGGCAATTGGCGTCCTCATCGACTGTCACCATCACCAAAATGGGCAGCGAGGGAGCCGTGGATCTTGCCGCGAGAATCGCCTGTTCCGCCTCGTTCAACGCCGACACGGTCTCGATCACCAGCAGATCGACGCCGCCTTCTGCCAGGCCGCGAATCTGTTCCGCAAAAGCTGCCTGCGCCTCGCCGAGGCCGATCTTCCCCAGCGGCTCCAGTCGTGCGCCCAAGGGACCGACAGCGCCGGCGATCCAGACCTTTCCCCCTTGCTTGTCGGCTCGCTGATTGATTGCCTTGCGCGCTATATCGACGCCGGCCCGGTTGATCTCGATGACCTTATCCGCCAGTCCGTAGCGCTGCAAACGCAGGGCATTGGCGCCAAAAGTATTGGTCTCGATAATCTCCGCGCCCGCCTGCAGATACTCCTCGTGGACCGTTCGCACCACTTCCGGCTGAGAGAGATTTAACTCGTCGTAGCAGCGATTGATGAAGATGCCGCGAGAGTACAGACTCGTCCCCATGGCGCCATCGCAGAGCACCGTCCGTGTTCCGAAGATCTCCGTCAGCCGGCTCTTCATAGGGTAAGTCTAACTATGCTAAGCCACCCGGAGCGCGAAAGCCAACCCGCCGCTTTGTTATACTTGGCCTTTCCCGCATGTGCGCCGCGTGGTGATTCTGGTGAGGTCTTAGGTTGAACAAAAGAAGTCTCCGGTCGTTGTGTGCCCTTTTAGCCTGCTCTGTATTCGCATTTCTGGCCGGATGTGGCCAGAGCTATTACTTTGGCGGCCGGGCTCTTCCCCCCAGCGGGATCCTCAACCGCGTTCTGATCGCGGTCCAGAACCCTGGCGCCCTGACCAAAGGCACGCTCGAGATCGTGGATGCCTATTACGACATCCGCCACAGCTTTAACAACAAAGTTGCCTCCTTCACGATCGCGGGCTACTCGGGAGCGGATCCGCTGACCATTCAAAATATGCCGGAAGAGCAGGCCGCTGCAGTCTACGGCGCCGGCGATGGCAGCTACGCCTTGTTGAATTACGCCTCCGAAAAGCAAACCACCACCGTCACCTTGCCCGGTGCGTCCTCCAGCGTTTTTATCTCGCGCGACCAGCGGTATGTGTTTGCCGCCAGCCAGACGGCGCACACACTCACCATTGAGGACCGGGTACTCGGTACCAGCTACGGGTTGAATCTGCCCAACGTCTACCGCGTCTCTACTAATCCCAGTGGGTCTGCGGCCTTGGCCTTCGTGCAGGATAGCAACCTGGTCTACAGCGTCTATAAGCTGCAGGCAAATCAACACACGCCCGCCAATGCGGAAGATTGCGAGCCGCAAAACCTGCCCGTCTACTGCTTGCTGCCAGTGCCGGGTAGCTTTGATAGGCCCACCAAGGCAATATTTTCCGCGGATGGCACCACCGCGTTCGTACTCAACTGTGGACCGGAGTGCGGCGGTGTGCAGGCCAGTGTCAGCTTTCTGCCCGTCGCCGGCATCATCATCCAGAGCGGTGCGCCCATACCGCCTGGCGCGCCCACCGCCGTCACCGCCACGGTGCCCATTCCAGGCGGCGATACCGATGCCATCCAGAATGCGAATCTCTTGTACCTGGCCGGGCAGCAGTTGCAGCCGGATGGCTATTTCGCGGGGTATCTTTCCATACTCGATACCAACGCCAAGCAGGTTACGGGCGCCTACTCCATTAGCGATGGGACCCACCTGAAGATGCTGTTCGCCGACAACAATACCCTCTGGGTGGGGTCCCAGCTCTGTACCCAGGGGGAGCGCTATCATCAAGGCGCGACCACAGATCTCGGCTGCCTCACCATGTTCAACACTGCGAATAATTCGGTTTCGATGATCGACTCCTACAAGGGCGACGCGACCGGCATAGCCGCCGTGGTCGGCCTGAATAAGGTCTATACCGCCGAGGGTGGGCAGGTTTACATCTACAACACCGCCACTGGCGCGTCGATGGACAACTCCCAAGTGACCGTGATCGGCACGGCTTACGACGTGGCCTACATGGACGCGCCCAGCGATGACGACAACACCACGTATTAAATCTTCAATAGCATGAGCGACCCTGTCCCGGTCGACGTTCTCGCCATTGCCGCCCATCGGGACGACGTCGAGCAGACCTGCGGCGGCACGCTCTTGCGCATGCACTCGCTGCAGTTGCGTACGGCCATTCTTGATCTGACCCAGGGCGAGGCTGGTACCCGCGGTTCCGCGGAAGAGCGTGCCGCGGAGGCCGAGGAGGCAGCCCGCATCCTGTGCGTCGACTGGCGGGGCGCACTCGATATCCCTGACGGCCGGGTGGAAAATACCTGGGAGAACCGCATCAAGATCGTTCGTAAATTGCGCCAGTTGCGGCCGCGGGTGGTGATTCTGCCCTATTGGCAAGGACGGCATCCTGACCACTACAACAGCTCGACGCTGGGGTATGAGGCTTGCTTCCTCGCCGGCCTGGCCAAAATCGAGACCGGCGATCCGCCTTTCAGGCCCTTCAAGATCGTCTATGCCAGCCTCTATGCCGACACCCGGCCGAGCTTTGTCGTCGACATTACACCCTTCATCGAGGAGCGCTTTCGCGCGCTGCTCGCCTATCGCTCGCAATATGCCGATCAGCCTGCCGGCGGAACTCTTTTTGTGCCTCACGATGAGATCCGCGAACGCACCTTCTCCGTCGCCCGCCACTACGGCCTGCTGGGCGGCGTCCGCTACGCGGAGCCGTTCGTCCAGAAAGAAGTGGGGTTGGTCGACGACCTCACACTGCTCCCAGTGGCCTCGATTTAAAGCCTAAAATTGAGCCATGCAGCAAACCTGGGATGCATCTCTATATGCCGGCAACGGCCGTTTTGTCGCGTTGCTGGCCGGCTCACTGGTGGACGCTGCTGCAGCCCAAGGCGGGCGAACGCATTCTCGACCTCGGGTGTGGCGACGGCTTCCTGACGCAGCGGATTGCCGAATCAGGAGCGACGATGGTTGGAGTCGACTCCTCGCCGCAGATGATTGCCGCCGCCAAAGAGCGGGGATTGGACGCACGCTACTTCAGCGGCGAAGCGCTGCCCTTCGAGCAGGAATTCGATGCCGTCTTTTCCAACGCCGCGCTGCACTGGATGCGTGATCAGGACGCTGTTCTCCGGGGTGTGTACCGGGCATTGAAGCCGGGAGGCCGTTTCGTGGCCGAGTGCGGTGGTCAGGGAAACATCGCCGCCATTCGCGTCGCGTTGCTGGCAGTCTTGACTGCCCGCGGCCTCCCGCCGGAGCGCATCGAAAACAATCGCTTCTTTAGCAACACCGAATATCGCGCCCTGCTGGAGAAGCAGGGCTTCCTGGTGGAGGAGGCCACCCTGACGCCGCGCCCGACCCCGCTCCCCTCGGGCATGGCCGACTGGCTCCAGACCTTCCGTAGCAGCGTGCTGCAACAGTTGCCTGCCATGGAGAGGCCAGCTGCCATGGAGCAGATTGTCAACCTGCTGAAGCCCGTTCTATGCGATCACGAAGGGAACTGGACCGCCGACTACATGCGACTGCGCTTTGTGGCCCGCCGGCCCTGACCAGGCTGCGGAAAGTTCATTGTTCTGCGGGGAGTAAGCGGATGTGGTGGGAGCCCCCGCATTCATGCGGGGGAGCTCGGCTTTCAAGCCGAGCGGTCGAGTCGACGAATCTCATCCGGCTTTAGCCGCGGGCTCTTGGAACCTTCTCTCCATGTTGCAAAAGGGGGGTGAAGAAGAACCCCGGGGCTAAAGCCCGATTAAGATATGGAACTCTTTCCCGCGACGCTGAAGCGTCGCTCCCCCTGCTGAAGCAGGGGGCTCCCACCGGCATAAAGTCCCGCATCCTTAGGAAAGCGACTGCTGCCCGCGGTAGCTGCCCGCGCCCGCCATCGCCGCCGCTGGCCCCAGCGCGGGTAGAAAAACCCGCACCGCGGCTCCAGGAAAAATCGGGTCCGTGCTGTTGGTCAGTTCTATCTGGCCGCCATGCTTCTCTACGATTCCCCGGCTTACCCACAACCCGAGACCGGTCCCGTGTTCCCCTTTGGTGGTGAAGAAGGGCTTGAAAAGCTTGGCCAGATGGGCTTCTTGAATGCCTGGACCGCTGTCAGTAATCGTGACCAGCGCGCCGGGACGGCTATCCGCGGGGAACGACGACTCGACCATGACTTGCACCCGTCCGCCCCGGCCCGATGCTTCGGCTCCATTGGTGATCAAGTTGGTGAATACCTGCCGCAGCTCCCCAGGAAATCCCTGGACAACTTCGCCCGGGCCCAGCCTCCGGTCGATCGCGATGGACTGGTCCTTCAATTGCCGGTCGAGCAAGAGCAATACGCTTTCGAGTAATTCGCGCAGATCCACTTCCACCGGGGCTTTCGGCTCGCGATAGAGGCCGAGCATGGCGCGGCTGATCTGCAAGGTGCGGTTTAGCTCCTGCTGGGCCATGGCGAGGTATCGCTGCTGCAGAGAAGGATCGGTCTCGTTCGCCATCAAGTAATGAAGATTAGCGACCGAGTCCAGCGGATTATGAATCTCATGGGCGATGCTGGCGGAAAGTCGTCCGGCGACGGCCAGCTTCTCGTGCGCCATCAGCGCCTCGTCTCTTCGCCGCAGGTCGGTTATATCGCGAAAGACCAGCACCACGCCCGCCACTGCGCCCTTGGCATCGCGGATCGGAGCGGCGCTTTGATCGATTAGGTACTCCGTGCCGTCTTTAGCGATCAGCCACGAATGATTCTTCGCTGCGGGGTCTTTGATCTCCGTCCACGCACCGGGGTTCTTTACCGGCTCCCGGGTTTCCTCATCGATCGTGCAGAAGATGGTTTCAAGCCGTCTCCCTTTCGCGTCTTCCAGGGTCCAGCCAGTCAGTTGCTGAGCCACAGGATTCATGAGCTCCACGCGGCGCTGCTGATTGCAGGCAATGAGGGCATCGCCCACCGATTCCAGGGTCGTCTGCAGCCATTGCCGGCTCTCAATGAGCTCATCCGCGCGCTCGTGCGCTTCTTCGAGCGATGCCCGGAACGCCCCGGAGACCTGTCTCATATTCCTTTGCGTGTAGATGCCCAGGACAATACCCGTTCCAATGGAGGACAAAATCAAAATCGCCATCAGCGTGCGAACCTGGGAGTTGGTGGACTCTACCTCCTCGTCGCGCCGCTTGACCTCGATCTGTGTCATGGCGCCGATCCGGGTCCGTAAGGTAGCCATCAATTGGCCGCCGTTCAGGTCCAGCGCCGTGTCCCCAAACATCTTTCCTGCGCGCAGGTTATCCAGGGCCTTACCGGCAAATCCCATCCATGCCTCATGGCTGTCACGGATCAGGCGCAGCCGAGTAAGCTGATCAGGATCGTCCCGGACCAGATACAGGAGGCGGTCCAACGTCCCGTGCAGTGCGCCTTCCGCATTCTGATACGGCTCAAGGGTGCTCGGATCGTGGGTGAGCTGGTAATCCCTCAGGCCGGTCTCCTGATCGACCACCAGCCGTTCCAACTCGTTTAGCATCGCGGTGATGCGATCGGTGTGGTCAATCCTTCGCTGCTCCCGCAAGGTGCGTTGGAACTGCCAGGCCAGCACCATAGCCAGGAGCAGAAGCAGGACCAAGGGCAACAGTACCGTGGTAACCAGGATTTGCCGGAACTGATGAAGATTCACCGGGAGCCGCCTCGTCCATCGGGAGCTTTCGCCTGCAAGAGGTCCTTCAGCTTTTCGACCAGGGTGAACGCGCCATCCCCTTTGGTGGCCGAGACACTCACCACCCGCATTACCTCTTCGGGAAGGGCCACATACGCCGAAAGCATGAGGATCGGTATGTGGGGCTTGCGCGCGCGCAGCAGGGCGGCGACCTGACCCCCGTCCATGCCCGGCATAGCGTAATCCACGATCACTGCGTCGATCTCCTCGGTATCGAAGAGCGATAAACCGGACGCCCCGTCCTTTGCCGTCAGAACGGAGAAGCCCTCGCGCTCCAGAACCATCTTCCGGATCTCAAGGCCGAGATCTTCATCGTCGATACACAGGATGACTGGACGCGACACGGTTACCGTCCTCGGCAAAGATCTACTCTATTACTGCCACAATGCAGCCGGTGAGTGCCATATATGAAACTTGCTATTGACAGGAAATTCGGGGGATACCGGGATTTTTGCCAAATAGGCAAGGATTCACCGTAGTTTTGCATTCGCCCTATCCGATTAGGTTACGCTAAACGCATCCGCGCAGAGCGTTCTGACCTGCCACTTAAGTGGGCGTATCGCGTGCGGCACGAAGCTGAGGGAGATCGAGTTGAGTCAAACCGTGTGCGTCCTCGAAGATGATCCGGATATTTCCCGTTTGGTACAGCATCATCTGGAAGCCGCAGGTTTTGGTGTACGTGTCTACAGCACCCCGGCCAACCTCGTCCCCGACGCCGAGCGCCAGGCGCCCGTGCTTTTCCTTTTGGACATCATGGTTCCTGGCGGGGATGGCCTCGATGTGTGCCGCCGGCTGCGCAGCAATCCCGCGCTCAGCACCATTCCGATCATATTTCTCACCGCCCGGGCGGGGGAAAACGATCGTGTCCTGGGCTTGGAACTGGGCGCCGATGACTACATCACCAAACCCTTTGCCACCCGGGAACTGATCGCCAGGGTCAAGGCTGTGCTGCGCCGCTTCGAACGGCCTACGGCGCCCTCCATCATCAGCTTCGAGGAAGTCATCATTGACGCCAGCGCCATGCAATTGAAGGTGCGAGGGGAGCTCACCACCACCACCGCCACCGAATTCCGATTGCTCGACTATCTTGCCCGGCATCCAGGCCGCGTCTTCAGCCGCGATCATCTGCTCGACGCGGTCTGGGGCGACGCCCGCTTCGTAACCCCACGCTCGGTGGACGTCTATGTGCGACGCATACGTGAGAAAATCGAGACTGATCCCGAGAGCCCCCGATATCTCAAGACCGTTCGTGGCGCGGGCTATCGTTTCGAGGTCCCCCGGCTGCAAGAGGAACCGCGCAAGTCAGCTTCTTAGGTTTCGGATCTGAAGAGGATAGCTTCGTGACGGGCAGGGTCTTCAGCAAGCTGTTCTTCTCTTTCGTGGTGGTGCTCTTCCTGGGCATGGTGGTGCTCGACTTCTCTTTGCGCCAAGTCATGGAGCAGTCGCTCCGCGCACAGGCAGAGGAGTCCCTGGTAGGCGAAGCGCGCCTGCTGGCGGCGCATATAAGCTCCTCTGGTGCTGCATCTCTCGACGCCCAGTCTTTGCAGCGGATTGCCCACGCGGATGCCATCGCTACCGGTGCGGAAGTAGCCATCTTCAATGACCAGGGCCGCGTAGTCGCCTCCTCCCAAGACGATACGGCACCTCAAACCCAGCTCCCCGAGATCGCCACTGTCATTGATCAACATCAGCCCCTGGGCCGCGCCCAGCGTGGGCGCACGCTGTACGTTGCCGTTCCCGCCGGCCCCTTAGTGGTGCGTTTGGCCTACCCCTTTATCGGCGTTCCTGCAGCCGTGCACGTGTTGCGCCGGGGTATTGTGCTAGCTTCTTTGCTCTCGCTGCTGGTGGCGACCCTGCTGGCGGCATGGCTGGCGCAGCGGGCGGCCAAGCGCCTGGCCCGCATCGTGGTCTTTGCCAACCGCATTGCCGCCGGCGACCTTTCAGCGCGCGTGGAAGAGGGCAATCTGGATGAAATCTCCGCCGTCGCCCATGCGCTGGATGTCACTGCCAGCCGGCTGGAGTCTAGCTTTCATGCCCTGGAGAGCAGCCGCAGCGAGTTGACGGCGCTGCTGGACAGCATGCAGGAGGCGGTCATTGCCATCAACCCGCAGGGCCAGGTGAGCTGGTGCAATGCCGTCATGCAGCGGATCGCCTTGAGCCCTGTCCAGGAGGGTCGCGCCCTGGTCCATTCCGTTCGCGATCCCGAGGTCCTTTCCGCGGTGGGGGCGGCCCTCACCCAACGGCAGGCCAGCCGGCGGCGTGCCACCTCCGTTTCCCCGGGCAAAATCTTTGAGGTCAACGCTGCTCCTATGCCGGGCGGAGGCGCGGTCGCCGTGTTGCATGACGTCTCTGAAATCGAGCGTTCTGAAACTACGCGCAGGGACTTTGTGGCCAACGTGTCGCACGAATTGCGCACTCCGCTTACCTGCATCACGGGATACGTGGAGACCCTGCTCGATGACCACGGCCTCAGCGATCAGGCGCGCGAGTTCCTGCAGATCATTCTCAAGAATGCAGCCCGTATGAACCGCCTGACGGAAGACTTGCTGGCACTAGCCAGCGTGGAATCCGGCGACTACAAGCTGCGTCTGCAAAAGATTCAGGCTGGGCAGCTGGTGGAAGAGGCTGTCGGCTCACTGGCTGGGCTGGCGCTCGACTCAGCCGCGGTCCTCGAAGTGGGCGAGACCACGGATGAGCCGGTGATGGCCGATCTCGACGCATTGAGCCAGGTCTTCGGAAACCTGGTCGAAAATGCGATGAAGTACGGGAAAGCCGGGGGCCGCGTACGGGTGGGGGTGCGCAAGCAGGAAGCGATGGTCGAATTCTACGTGCAGGACTTCGGGCCCGGCATTGCGTATGAGCATTTGCCTCGTATCTTTGAGCGCTTCTACCGGGTCGATAAAGCCCGCTCGCGTGAATCCGGCGGGACCGGGCTGGGACTGGCGATTGCCAAGCATATCGTCCAGGCGCATGGCGGCCACATTCGCTGTGAAAGCGAACTTGGGTTTGGTGCGACTTTTCTCTTTCGCCTGCCGTCCGTTGCCCCCAGCGCCGCCGCCCCACCGGCGACCGCTACCCCCACGCTGGCATCAACGCAAACTGTTGAAAAATAAATGCTTGCGACCCCAGCGCAAGAGCCTTTTCTCATCATATTCACGGCTTTGTAAAGACTCATTCACAGACACAACTGAGAATCAGGATAATTTTCCTGAGGTGGAACGTGAGAAAGACAATCTGGTTGTTGGCCGCGGCCGTGAGTGCAACGGTGGGCGTGGGCCACGCGCAAAAGCTCAATGGAGCGGGAGCGACCTTTCCCAATCCGATTTATTCTAAGTGGTTTAGCGAGTACAGTGCCTCCCACCCCGGGGTCCAGATCAACTACCAGCCCATCGGCAGCGGCGGGGGCATCCGCCAGGTGACCGCCGGTACGGTCGATTTTGGCGCCAGCGACGTCACTTTGACGGATGAACAGCTGGCCGCGTCCAAAGTGAAGATTCAGGCATTCCCACTGTGCTCGGGGCGGTTGTGCCGATCTTCAACCTGCGCGGCGTCAATGACCTGCGTTTAGGGCCCGACGTGCTCGCTGATATCTATCTGGGCAAAATCTCCAAATGGGACGACGCACGCATAGCGAAGGACAATCCGGGAGTCAAACTGCCCTCTCAGGATATTTTTGTCGTCCATCGTTCCGACGGCAGCGGCACCACGTTTATCTTCACCGACTATCTGTCCAAGGTCAGCAAAGACTGGGCAGGCGGCCCCGGCAAGGGCGCGGCGCCGAGTTGGCCCAGGGGAATCGGCGCCAAAGGGAATGAAGGGGTTGCCGGCTTTGTCCGCCAATCGCCGGGCGCGATCGGCTACGTCGAACTCATCTACGCCCTGCAGAACAAGATCCCCTTCGCCTATGTGAAGACCGCTGGTGGAAGCTGGGTCAAGGCCTCCATCGAGGGAGTGTCGGAGGCGGCGGCGAGCGTCAAGAACATGCCCGCCGATTACCGTGTCTCCATTACCAACGCGCCCGGAAATGCCTATCCCATCTCCAGCTTCACCTGGCTTCTGATTCCAAACCCTGCCAAGGACCCCGCTAATGGCAAGGTCCTGATCGATTTTCTGAAGTGGATGCTGCAGCATCAGAACGAGGCCAGCTCGCTTTACTACGCTCCGCTACCTGCTTCGGTCGCGCAGAAGGTCAGTGCCACGATCAACACGCTGAAGTAAAGCACTGATGTTATTCTGGCCCGGCAGCGACTTCGTCCCATGAAGCCAGCGCACCATAATCTTTTTCATTTCAAAGGTTTGTGCTGTGCGCTGGTTTAACCTCAAATTCACTAAAGCCCGCTACGGTATGAGTGGTGAAATCAGAGACTCAGGTGCCGCGAGTGGCTGGCCAGGCTGACGTGACCCAGCGAACAGAAAGCAGTGCGTCTCCGAGCGCTGAGCCGTCGCCCTCTCCCGTCCGCACGTATCTTCTCAACTGCGGCAGTTCCTCGCTTGCCGATCGCACCTTCAGCTTCCTCATGTTGCTGTGCGCGCTCAGCATCTTCGCCATTGTTCTGTTGATCCTGGTCGAGCTCATTTCGGGCTCGAAGCTCACCATTTCAAAATTCGGAATGTCGTTTTTCTTCGGTTCCGCCTGGGATCCGGTCAACGGCAATTTCGGCGCGCTGCCGTTTATCTATGGCACCGTGGTCTCTTCGATCCTGTCGCTGATTATTGCCGTGCCCCTGGCGGTGGGTGTTGCCATCTTCCTCACCGAGATGTGCCCCGCCTGGCTGCGCGGGTTCCTGGCCTTCTTTACCGAATTGCTGGCGGCGATTCCCAGCGTGGTCTATGGTCTGTGGGCGGTCTTCGTCCTGATTCCGCTGCTGCGCCAGTATGTGAATCCGTTGCTCATCAAGACCCTGGGTTGGTCGGGGATTTTTGCCGGCCCCAACTATGGCATCGGGATGCTCGCAGCCGGCGTGATTCTCTCCATCATGATTCTGCCTATCATCTCGTCGCTCACCCGCGAGGTCATGTCGGCGGTTCCCCATGCGCAGCGGGAAGCGGTGCTGGCGCTGGGAGCGACGCGCTGGGAGATGATCCGCATGGGTGTGCTGCGCAACGCGCGCATCGGCATCGTCGGAGCCGTCATTCTCGGGTTGGGCCGCGCCCTGGGCGAAACCATGGCGGTCACCATGGTCATCGGCAACCGGCCGGAGATTGCGCGCTCCTTGCTGGCCCCGGGCTACAGCATGGCCAGTGTGATCGCCAATGAGTTCAGCGAAGCCTCGGACGACACTGTACCTGAGCGCCTTGATCGAAATCGGGCTGGCGCTCTTTATCGTCACCATCATTGTGAATGCCCTGGCGCGGGTGCTGGTTTGGGCCGTAACCCGCGGCGCGCCGGTCAGGGGTACTTAGCGAATGGCATCGAACGTCGTCATGCCGCCGCTACGCGCCGGAGCCTCCAACCGGCTTATGGCGGGTCTTTGCCAATCATCTGGCAACCGCTGCTGCCGTGGGCAGCCACCATCGTGGTGATGGCGCCGCTGATCGCCATCTTTGGCTATCTGCTCTACAAGGGCGCCAGTTCGCTCAATCTCGCTTTCTTTACCCAGATACCCAAGCCGGTGGGCGAGGCCGGCGGCGGAATGGCCAACTCCATCCTTGGTTCGGGCGTCCTGCTGGCCATCGCCAGCCTGATGGGCGTGCCCATCGGCATTGCCGGCGGTATCTACATCGCGGAGTTTGGCCGCAATAAGCGTCTGGCCAATATGGTCAGGTTTACCGCCGATGTTCTGAATGGCGTGCCTTCGATCGTGATGGGCATCGCGATTTACACCCTTATCGTCGTGCCGCAAAAGCATTTCTCCGCGCTTGCCGGCGGCGTGGCGTTGGGCATCATGATGATTCCAACCATCACCCGCACGACCGAAGAGATGCTGCTGATGGTGCCTCTCAATGTGCGCGAGGCGGCGCTGGGACTGGGTGTCCCGAACTGGCGTTCCGTTCTTTCCATCACGCTGCGCACCGCGTCCCCCGGCGTGATCACCGGCTGCATGCTGGCCTTTGCCCGGGTCGCGGGAGAGACCGCTCCGCTGCTCTTTACCGCCTTCGGGAACCAGTTCTGGAGCACCAGCGTCAATGAGCCGATCGCAGCTCTTCCGTTGCAGATTTTTGTGTATGCCATTTCTCCGTACGACGAATGGCATCGGCTGGCGTGGGCCGGCGCCCTGGTGCTGATTGTGCTTATCGTCGTGTCGGTCGCGCTCGTCCGCTATGTGGCAGGCCGCGGAGTTCTGAAAGGGGCAAGCTAGTGGGCGTAGCCATCGAAGTGTCCGATCTGAATGCGTGGTACGGCACCAACCACACCCTTCAGAGCATCAGCCTGCGGATTCCGGCGAACCACGCCACGGCGCTCATCGGCCCCTCCGGCTGCGGCAAGTCTACGTTCGTGCGCTGCCTGAACCGGATGCATGAGACCAATCCGATTGGCCGCGTCACCGGCACGGTGCGCGTTGGTCCGACTGATATTTACGCCCAAGCCTCGCCAGTGGAGATCCGCCGCCGGATCGGGATGGTTTTTCAGAGGCCGAACCCGTTTCCCACCATGTCGATATACGACAATGTGGCGTCTGGTCTTCGCCTGAACGGATTCCGAAACCGAAAGATTCTCGACGAAGTGGTCGAGCGCTCGCTGCAGCAGGCGGCTCTGTGGGACGAGGTGAAGAACGATCTCAAGAAGAAGTCGGGCGCCAGCCTTTCGGGCGGGCAGCAGCAGCGTCTCTGCATTGCCCGCGCGCTGGCTGTGGATCCGGAGGTCATGCTGATGGACGAGCCGGCCTCGGCGCTTGATCCCGTTTCTACCGCGAAGATTGAAGATCTTATTTTTCAGCTCAAGTCCCAGTACACCATCGTGATCGTGACCCACAATATGCAGCAAGCAGCGCGGGTGGCGGAAAATACCGGCTTTTTCCTG
>CAWFGM010000084.1:0-50689 GCA_963815175.1 uncultured Acidobacteriaceae bacterium | reverse complement strand
GCTCCAAAGGAAACAGTGATCAGCGGTTTGGTTTAGTGGGGCACTAAACCAAGATTGCCGGCCAACTGTGTCATTAGGAGAAAACCGAAGGAGCTGCAGTGCGCCTTACCCTAGAGACACAGCGGAGGTGGCTGATACCCAAAGTTCGCTTCTACCGCGGCCGCGATGCCAAGCACTCGCTCGTCTTCAAAAGGGCGCCCTGCAATCTGCACCCCAATCGGCAAACCTTCTGGCGACCAGACTACCGGCACAACCGCGGCGGGGGCACCCAGTAAATTGAACCACTGCGTGTAACGCATCGCATCCAGGTACTTCGACTTGCCGCCCTTCCACTTCCCATGCACGCTCTCCGGGGCGAAACGCTGGAATCGCGCATACAGGACACAGAAGAATGGGGAACCTCTCCATCTCGGCTAATAGCTTACGGCGCACATGATCGAAATCCATCCATGCCGAAAGCAGTTCCTGCGCGGAGAATGGCGGCTCGCGGTGAGCGATGGACAGAAAATCAAGAAACGTTGGGCTCAGCTCCGATTGCCGTCGCTGTACCAGCGGCTCGAGGAGCATGGCGCCGCCGCGGACAAAAAACTTCCACCATAACTGCCGCGCCTCCTCGAGCGCCTGGGGTCGAAAAGGCTGGACGTTGAAGCCCTGACTTTCGAGCGCCCGCGCCGCATCCTGTACCGCCTGGCGAATCTCCGGAGTAACCGGTGCCATCGTCCTCAAAGAACCCGATGGGTATGCGCCTTAAATCTTCCAGCGACTCGTTTCTGAGGCCGATTGGCGGGCTGATTGGGTCGAGGGCGTCCTGTCCGGAGAGTGTGAGGAAGAGCAGAGTGAGGTCTCGGACGGTACGTGCCATGGGTCCAATAGCGCCAAGAATCGCAAAGGGTCCGTCACATGCAGGCAAGTGACCGCGACCGGGAATACGGCCAGGTGTGGGCTTAAGTGAGCATATGCCGGTAAAGTGGGCCGGCTCGCGAACCGAGCCCCCGCTATCGCTGCCCAGTCCCGCGCGGAAAGGCCGGCGGAAATCGCCGCTGATTCGCCGCCGCTCGATCCGCCCGCGGTTCGCTCCACATCCCACGGATTGGCTGTACGCCCGTAGAGCCGGTTGTCAGTTTCGTAGGCCATCAAAAATTCAGGACAGTTGGTGGTTCCCAGGATCACCGCGCCGGCATGCTTCAGGCGATCTACCACGGTTGCGTTTTCGTGGGGTACATTGCCGCGGTGCAACAGGCTGCCAATTTCGCAGCGGTATCCGGCGGTCGCGATCGACGACTTGATGGTCATCGGCAAGCCAAACAGTGGACCGCGAGGGCCGCTGGAGTTCTCAAGCGCGCGGGCCTGCGCACGTACCCGCTCGGCATCAAAATCGACCAGCGCATGTAGTTGAGGATTCAAGCGTTCGATCTGCTGGATGTATTCGCCGGCCAGTTCGAGGGGAGAAATTTGCCCCCGCCGGAGCATGGACAGAAGCTCGACCGCGGGCAATACCGTGAGGCCGTTCATTGAGCCGGTTTGACTACCGGCGGCAGCATCACGCGCGGCTTGTAATGAAATCCATATTGCTGCACGCCGCGGCCGGAGTCGAAGCGGTCGTTCCACTCCATCTCATATCGCATTCGCTGTTCGTCCTGCGGATAATGCTCGCTTGCGGGATAGGGATAGGTGCTCATCCCGTGGAAGGGCATGTCCGCAACGGTGAAGGGACTCGCCTCGTAGAAGTCCATATCCTTGACGAAGCCGTTGGCATAGAAAAAGTAGTCACGCTTCCAGCCCGCGCGCCAGCGGAGGCAGGGAAGCGGTGCTGAACTCCACGTCGATATCTTCCCCGCTGCCGAAGATCACGAAAGATTCATCGACGGACTTGAGCAAGGGCGTGACTTCTCCGTAGCGGGTATAGCTGCCGCGAGAGCGGGTGAAGGGCCCGGTCTGGCTGATGTGCTGATAGTTGTACGTCAGGTCGCCCGGGGTTTTGCCATCGATCTGCTCCGGATAGCCGCGAAAAGCAAGCTGCGCGGAGGCCAGCGGCAACTCAGTCTGGTGTATGAGCTGGGGCGCCTCGGGCCCATTGTCGATCAATGCCTGGTCCCAGTAGATCTGCAGATTGGTGGTGAGGCGGATGCGGCGCGTGCCCGGCGGCAGTTTGCCCGTGAGATCCACGACGATGGTGCGCGGCAGTCCGGCAGGGAAACCCATATCGTCGATGACGCGCTTCCAGCTGCCGTCGGGCAACTGCGCTTCCACGTAGGGCGGCATCGGCTCAAGATTCGCCTGCCACGCGGCATACATGGAACTGGCGGAGAAATATTCGATGAAGCCGTGCAGGAACAGGCGCAGCGGATTGGCGGGGTCCACTCGCCGAGATCGAGAGTGAGCGTGTGCTGGTTGGCGAAGCCGGCAAAGGGCAGGTTGGTGAAGTCGCGCACGTATTGGTGATCGCGCGTGCGCAGCAGTGGCTCACGTCGCGGCCCTTGTCATCCCACGCTCCGGCAACAGGATGCGCGTCCGCGCTGAACACCGCGCGGCCGGAGGCAAAAGGAGGCTCGTTGAGGAAGCGTTCGTTGGGATAGACCTCGGTGCCCGCGGGATGATCGATGGCCACCAGGCGAACCTGGTCGAGATAGTTGACCTCTTCCATCGGCTCACCGAAGCGCAGGCTGAGATATCCTCCACGCGGGCGAAGCTGCGAGCCTTCGACCTTGATCCATTCATCGGGATCGGCATTGTTTTTTGCCGTGGGCGAAACCCAGTGGCCAATGACTGCGGCGCCGATCACGTCGGAGATGAATTCGTACTTCGTGCCGTTCCAGGCAAACAGGGTAGGGCAGGAGCTTCCGCGGCGGTCCAGTTCTGTAATGGCGAGTGAGTTCTTCGTGGCTATCTCGGTTTCATCCTGAGGAACTCCGGTGGGCCAAAGAATGCGCACCATGTCGGCATGCTCCGCACTGCCAATGCCGGCAAGAAGTTGTTGCGCTCCCTGGCTGAGATAGCCGGAGGCGCCGGTGACCTCGAACTTCTGCCAAACGCCATCGGCGAAGACCTCTACCTTGGCGCCGATCGCGGTCTTGTTGTCGGCAACACCCTTCATCGAAATCAGCAAAGAGTGATTTCGGTTGCCGCCCTGATTGTGCAGGAGCATGGGGTCCCCGTTTGGCTGGGTGACGATCAGATCGGCAGCGCCATCGCCGTCCACATCGGCGGCGATCAGGGCGCGCGGTTGAACCAGCTTTACCTGGTCGAGCTTCACCTTCGCGGTCACATCTTCAAAGCCCGCGGGCCCCAGGTTCCGCAGGGCACGCAACTCCGGCCCCTGCGGCGTTTCCACCGCCGCCACCAGGTCGAGCCATCCATCGTTGTCGAGGTCGATGGCGGTCAGCCCCCAACCTGCGGTCACATTCTTTACCGGTAAGGGGACGCGTTCAAAGCGCTTGCCCTGCACATTGCGCCACAGCGAGATGCCCGGGCTGCCGGAGTGGGTGAGGGCCACATCCATCCACCCATCTTTGTTGAAGTCGAGCACCACTGCTCCCATGGTTGGGGACAAGCCAGTTTCGGCAAAGAGCGGAGAAGACTTGAACTGTCCCTCGCGAGGGTTGGCAAAGAAAGTGGGCGCCTGGCCGGAACCGGTTACCAGCAGATCGACCGCGCGATCGTTGTTGAGGTCAGACAGGGTTGCCGCCACGGTCGTGCCTTCGCCTCCAAGGCCCGCTTGCTCTGTCCAGTTGGTAAAGGTGCCATTGCCGTTGTTGCGCCACAGAACGTTGGGTTTCGCCCCCGCCGCGGAGGGTTGGCCGGTCACAAAGAGATCCAGATCGCCGTCGTGGTCGTAATCGACGAAGGTGATGCCGGCAGGCTGATTGGCCGGTTGCACGCCGGCAGCCGCGGTCACATCGGTGAATTTGCCACCGCCATGGTTTTTGAACAGCAGCACGCGATCGCTCATGGCCACGGCGACATCCGGCAAGCCGTCGCCGTCGAAGTCCCCGACAGTGCAGGCCACGCCGGTGCCGCTGGCCACCAGGCCGCGTCTGCGCGCTGGGCACCAGGGTAAAGCTTCCGCTTCCGGATTTCGCGTAGGTGCGGATGGCATCCGGGCCGGATGCCATCACCAGCAGATACGATTGTTCGCCGGCGGGCGCGATCAGGCATGCTCCTCCCTGGGGGCGATCGCCTGGCTTAGCCGCCGCAGCGGCTACGTGGTCGATGGTCTGCGCAGTAAAGGTGACCGGAATCATTGGACCCACTTGCGGGTTCAGGGTCAGCGCATCTTGTACCAGCGAGTAGTGGCCCTCATCGCCATAGGTGTGCGCCAGCGGAAATCCGATCTTCTCCTGGTTCAGTGTTTCGAAGCGCTTAAAAGCAGTGGTGGCCTCATCTCGCCGGCCCACGCGCTGCAGCACTTTCGCCAGGCCGAACTGGGCCGATGCATGAATGGGGTTCAGCCGCAAAGCCGTTTGAAATTCGGCCAGAGCCTGCTCCGGTTGATGCAGTTCGAGCAAGACGGAACCCAGAAAGTAGTGAGTGTCCGCGTCGTCCGGATCAAGGGCCGCCGCTTTTTGAAAGCTTTCCAGGGACTGCGGATACTCCGCTTCGATGCGGTACAAAATTCCCAGCGCGTACCAGATATGAGGGTCCTTGGGATCCTTGGCCGCGGCTTGTTCGAGCGCCTGCTTGGCTTCCGGCATTTTCTGCAGGTAGATCAGCGCGATGCCGCGGTTCACCTCGGCCTGGACCAGCGAAGGGTCAAGCTGGTAGGCGTCAGCGAATTTTGCCTGCGCCTTATCCAGCAGCTGCTGGTTCATCAGGGCGGTGCCAAAGTTGTTCAGCTTTGCTGCTTCCGCCTGCTTGGACGGGGTTAACGTCCGCACTACCAGCAGTTGCGGCGGTAAGAAGTGCGGTCAAGAGCACCAGGCCCGACAGGGCGCTGCGAGACGATGAAGCTACGGCTGGGAGACGCATTCTGCTCCGGTTGCGATCACGATCGCAAAAGAATCCATGCTCGACTATAGAACATGGCGCTTGGTTGGAAATGGCAGATTCAATTCGCTTTAGCAGAGCCGCAAATCAGCTCACTGAGCTTGATACGGTAACAGCAGACAGCCCAGGGTGTCACAAACCATATCCGATCGCTCCGGCTTCGATGTTGTTGAAGAAGGGGAGCGCAATGGTGCGGGAAGCCTCGGCCTCAGTCACCGGCAGGTTTGCGGAATTTCGCCATGCAGCATAGCTGGGCTGCAAATGAATGGGAGCGAAGTAGCGGCCGGAGGCGATGCCGGCAGCAGCCAACCCTCGCATCACTGCATCCCGGTCTAGGCGAGCGCTATTATTCAGACGCACGACGTAGACAAACCAACTGATGCGGCCGTCAGCGACCGAAAGCGGCGGAAGAGTAAGCTCCTGATAGCGGCTGAGCCGCTGGTGATATGCCGAAGCGACCGCCTCGCGCTTCTGCAGGATCTCCTCCAGTCTCGACATCTGCGCCAGCCCCAACGCGCAATTGATCTCGGAGATGCGGTAGTTATAGCCCAGCTCGGTATGTTGAAACCAGTCGTCGGTTTCATACCGTCCCTGGTTGCGCAGAGCCCGGATGCGCCGGGCGAGCGCCTCATCTCGCGTGACCACCACGCCTCCCTCGCCGGTGGTGATCTGCTTGTTGGGGTAAAAGGCGAAGACGCCGGCATGCCCCATGGAGCCGGCTTTGCGGCCGCGGTGCTCGGCCCCGATCGCCTCGCAGGCATCCTCAATCACCAACAGCCCGTGCCTTTCGGCAATCTCGAGGATGGCTCGAAATATCCGCGGGAACCCCAAAGTTGTGGACCACCAGGATGGCCCGCGTCCTGGGCGTGATGGCCTCTTCCATCCTCTGCGGGTCGATATTCAGCGTGACCGGATCGATATCGGCAAAGACCGGGGTTGCCCGCTCATAGCGAATGGCATTTGCGGCAGCGATGAAAGTGAACGAGGGAACGATGACCTCATCGCCCTCACCGATGCCCAGCGCGCGCATGCAAAGATGCAGCCCGGCTGTTCCGGAGCTGACCGCCACCGCGTGGGGCAGGGAAACGAAGTCCGCGACCGCCGCCTCAAATTGCTCACTCACCGGGCCGAGGCTGAGCCGTGAAGTGCGCAGCACGGCAACCACTGCTTCGATTTCCGTCTCAGTGATATCGGGGGCGGACAAGGGTATCTTCATGGAATCGTGTCCGCGCGTTTGACGATCAGCTCTTCAGAGAGGGGAACTGTGGTGAGCACCTGCACGATCTTCTCCGATGCATGCCCGTCCCCATAAGGATTGGTCATGCCCGCGAGCGACTCGCGAAACTCAGGGCTCATGGCCTGGGCAATTCTTGCGAGGATGGCCTTGGTATCCGGCTCGGCATCCAGAACATTGCGGGCCCGCTCCCGGCCCTTCTGCCGGAAACCCACATTCACCACCGGCAAGGCAAAGGATGCAGCCTCCATAATGCCACTGCTGGAGTTACCAATGAGCAGGGCAACCTGGCGAAGCAGGCTCCAGTAAGTCACCGAGTCCAGATTGACGTAGACCCTGGCGTCGCTGCGGGTGGAGAGGAAGGCCCGTGTCCGCTCCATCAGCGCATGACTGCCCGCATCGGCGTTGGGGTAGCAGAAGAGTATTTGCGCGTCCACTTCTCGCAGGGCCGCAAAGAGGGAATCGGCCTCCTGCGTTGTATCACGCATGATGGTCACGGGATGATACGCGACCACGATCGTAGGGCGTTGCAGATCGAGGTCGAGCCGTTGTCTCAAGTTCGTGGACGCCGAGCAAGCGGCTGCGGCGAAGATGGTCGAGCGAGGGAGCGCCGGCGCGATGGACCCTCCACGGCTCCTCGCCCATCGCGATCACGCGGGCCCGCGCCCCCTCGGTCGAAGTGAAATGAATGTGGCTCATCTTGGTAAGCGCGTTTCTGCACTGCATCGTCGATGGCTCCCTCGCTGATCTCGCCGCCTTCAATATGCGCGATGGGAATACGCAGCGTGAGAGCCACCGCGGCGGGCGCGAGCATCTCATAGCGGTCGGCGATCAGCAGCAGCAGATCAGGCCGCATCTGCCCCAGCAGGTCGGCCAGGGAAAGCACGGCCACGCCCAGCGTCTTCGCCATGCCAACATCGGTATCCGAACTGAGCAGACATTCGAGCCGTGCGGCAATGGGGAACCCATCCTTCTCAATCTCTTTCACCGTCTCCCCAAACTGGGGCGAGAGATGCGCGCCCAGCACGATCAGCTTCAGGTCGACATCTTCGTGCCCCGCCAAATCGTGCAGGGGCCAATAGAGATGGCTGTAGTCGGCGCGCGAGCTGGTCACTACGGCAATCGTCCGCTTCATGCCGTTTCCACGACCTGCCGCTCGTACAACCGCGCTCGGCTGATACTCGGGCACGGCGCGCATTACCGCTGCCAACAGCTGTTCCAGCGAGCGTTCCCGGCAGGCCTGCTCGAGTTGTCGCAAAACATCATCTCAGAACGGTGGCGGGCAGACAGGGACTCTTGACCGCTCGCAGTGGGCGGCTGGCATCCGCATGGACCACATACGATTCGCGGTCAGAGAGCAGAGCTTCACACATCTTGTCGCCTGGCCGCAGCTGGGTAAAGACAATGGGCACCTGGCCAGGGCGGCCTCATCAGATGCTGCGCCAGCGCCTCCACACCGCACAGGTTCCCCCAACTCCGGCACCAAGATGCCCCGCGGAGTCTCCGCCGAAGCCGCATGCAGTAGCAGGGCTACCGCATCCTCAGTGGTGAGGAAGTAGCGGCGAACTTCGGGATGCGTAACTGTTACCGGCTGCACCGGAGAGTATTTGCTTCAAGAAGAGAGGAACGATACTGCCTTCCGAACCGAGCACATTGCCCAGGCGTACTGCCTTCATCCGGCGCAGATGCAGTGCGTGGCGCCAGCATAACCAGCTCGGCGATCCTCTTCGACGCCCCCATGATGCTGACCGGGTCAACGGCCTTGTCGGTGGACAGCAGAATCAACTGCTCAGTCTCAGCGTTGCGCTGGCAGCCTCGCGCCAGCAGGTGCGTGCCGATCGAATTGTTCTCGATCGCCGCAAAGGGATTCTGCTCCATCAGGGGAACATGCTTGAAAGCGGCTGCGTGATAAACGATCTGGGGCCGGTAACGGCGTGAATATCTCAGCCAGCAGGGCGGGCTGAGAGACGCTGCCCAGAACGGACACATGCTCGATGGGGCAGGGCAGTTGCCGCAGGGCCGTATCGATCTCATAAAGATTCCGCTCCGCAGCTTCCAGCAACACCAGCTGCTTCGGCGCAAACTCGGCGATGCCGCGGGTCAAAGCCGAGCCGATCCAGCCGCCGGCCCCGGTGATCAGAATCCGTTTGCCCTGCAGTGAAGCTGACGCCTGTGCTCGATCGAGAGCCAGCGGCGCGCGATCGAGAAAGCTCTCCCATGCGCAGGGCGCGAGATGGATTGCCGAGGGGCTGGTTTCATGGAGGCTTTTCATGTCGCACTCCTTCCATTATGCGTTAGGCCGGGATCTTCGGGGTTCGAGGCCACCACCGCGCATCGCAGGGCAGCATCTGTATATAGAGCTGGGGAGGGGAGCGGGTTTTCGCGATTTCCTCCGCTTGCCGTTCGGCCAAGGAGAATCGCAGCAACCGACGGACTCTTCCCGCTACAGTTCAGGATTTTCTAAACCGACATATCCACCAAACGACGTTGACCCCTCGAATCATGGAGGGGTAAGGAAAAATAGAGGCCGGCATGGAGCCGGCCCTTTCCTTTCATTCGCCTGCGCTGCGCGCTTTGAGGTTGTTTCGATGGCTGCAGTTCGTCGGGTGTTCTTCGGATTCTTCTTCCAGGTCATGATCCTCCAAGATTGCGGCACCGCAACTTCCGATCGGCGTTGCGGGATGAGTTCATAGCAAAAGTAACTATGAAAGAAGGCGCCCGAACTTCCGAGAACCAAACCATTGAGACAGACGTACCTGCTCGCCTGGATCGCCTTCCCTGGAGCCGCTGGCATACACGCATCATCGTCGCGCTCGGTACCTCGTGGCTGTTGGATGGCCTTGAGGTGACCCTGGTCGGCTCACTTTCCGGCGTTCTGGAAAGTAAGAACGGGCTTTCCCTCACCGATCCGCAGGTCACCGCCGCAGCCACGTTCTATCTTGCCGGAGCCGTTATGGGCGCCATTCTCTTCGGCTATCTGACAGACCGGCTGGGGCGCAAGAAACTCTTTCTGGTCACCCTTGCCACGTATTCACTCGCCACCATCGCAAGTGCATTTTCCTGGAACTTTCTGAGTTTCGCGGCGTTCCGTTTCTTCACAGGCTGTGGGATTGGAGGGGAGTACTCGGCGATCAACTCGGCTGTGGATGAGCTCATCCCCGGCAAGGTGCGCGGCACCGTAGATCTGGTCGTCAATGGGACCTTTTGGGTCGGCGCGACTTTGGGTTCGCTGGCGGCGATGTTCCTGCTCCATGGCCACGGTCTATCCGCCGCCACCAGCTGGCGCTACGCATTTGGGGTCGGCGGCAGTCTGGGCGCGGCCGTTCTGATCCTGCGGCTTTACGTTCCGGAAAGTCCACGCTGGTTGATGCTTCGCGGCTATGAGGAACAAGCGAACAAGGTGGTCAAAGATATCGAAGACAAGGTATCGAAGGGCAATCCGGGCAGCTTGCCCGCGCCTGAGGGAAAGACGCTCAAAATTACCGTCCGCGACCACACTCCTCTCAAAGAAATTTTTCGCAATATGATGGGCGATAACCGGCAGAGATCTTTTCTCGCTTTGACGCTCATGGTGGGCCAAGCCTTCTTTCTTCAATGCAGTCTTTTTTAGCTATGCGCTGGTGGTGAAGAAGTTCTTTCACGTAAGCAATGACGATCTGCCGCGATACCTGTTGCCCTTTGCCGTTGGTAGCTTCCTCGGCCCCATGGTGCTCGGCCCACTGTTCGACAAAATTGGACGCAAACCGATGATTACCGCGACCTATGGTACGGCCGGGCTTCTCCTTCTTGGTACCATCTATCCCTTTGCTCATGGCATGATTGGCGCCCGCGGGATGGGTATTTGCTTCACCGTGATTTTCTTCATTGCCTCATCCGCGGCCAGCGCCGCCTATCTGACGGTGAGCGAGATTTTTCCGCTCGAAATACGCGCCTTTGCTATCGCTGTTTCTACTCCCTTGGAACCCTGGTCGGCGGAGTCGGAGCGCCACTTCTTTTCGGTTTTCTGATCGCCAGCGGCTCCCGGCGAACGTGGGGTCTGGGATATCTATTGGGCGGATTGCTTATGCTGGCGGGCGCAGTCTGCGAGTATTTCATCGGAGTCGAAGCAGCGGGCAAATCGCTGGAGTCGATTTCGTCACCGCTGCAAAGCGCGAAATGAGATAGAAAAGCGAGTCACGCGGGATACGCCAATACGAGCCGCAGCGCGGCAAAAATTCACCCCTAACAGCTACCTGCAGGGTCTATCTCTCGCTGGCTTGACCTTGGTGAGGGAACCAGGGACCGAAGTCCGCCTAGGCTGGTAGCTCGGCCGCGCTGGGAAAGTCGTGCTGTTGGCGGCCCAGGTCGCCGTCATACTTCACGCTGCTCTTGAAAAGCTCATAGCGGCCATCGTCAAACTGCTTTCGCGTAGGAGCGCAGCTCGGCGATCTGCTCCTCGGAGAGTGGTTTGAAATTGCGCAGGATCTCCAGGTTCTGATCCAGAACACGCATGGAATCCATGCCGCTGATGGTGGTCGATACACCAGGCAGGCTCATGGCGAAAGTCAGCGCCTCGGTCGGAGTCAAGTGCGCCCTGCGAGATCATTTCGCCCGAACCACCCATGCTTTTCATCCCGAACACCGCCAAACCGCGCTGTGCGGCCACCGGCAGTACCTCCTGCTGAAAGCTCCGATAGCTATAGTCGAAGGGATTCAAAGGCATTTGTATGGTGTCGAAGGGAAAGCCGCCATTGAGCATCGCGAGATGGATGGAGGGATTCTTGTGGCCGGTAAATCCAACGAAGCGCACTTTGCCTTGCTGCTTCGCTGCCGCGAGTGCCTCCAGAACACCATCCGGCGCATAGCACTTTTCAGGATCGTTGTAGTACACCACTTCGTGCACCTGCCATACATCCAGGTGATCTGTCTGCAGGCGAGTCAGCGACTCCTCCAGCATCCGCATGGCGACATCTTTTTTCCGGCCATGGGTACAGACCTTGGTCATCACGATTGCTTTATCGCGCTTGCCCTTGAGCGCAGTGCCAAGGCGCTCTTCGCTTGCCCCCTTGTAGTACTCCCACGCGTTGTCGAAGAAGTTGATTCCATGGTCCAGGGCTTTCGCGACCATGTTGTTGACTTCCGGTTGTCCCGCCACGGTGCCGAGGTGGTAGCCGCCGACGCCGAGAATGGAAACTTGAAGCCCGGTCTTCCCCATGGGGCGTTGCGGCGCCTGGAACTCCGCAACCGTCCCTCCACTTTCTCCCTGAGCGTTGGGTACAACGGGATTCGCTTGTCCCTGGGGAGCGTGATTCTGCCCCGCGGCGGCGGCCGCGGAGATCATGGAAACAGCACCAGTCATAGCGACACCTTTCAAAAACGCTCGTCGGCTTTCCCAGCCTTCAGCATTGGTCTTCAATCGTGAACCCTTTACACCATGTCAGGAAGTTAATCGGAAACCTGCGGGAACGGCCGGCCCGTGTTCTGGGTGGCGTAAACCATTTGCTTTACTTCAACCTGTTCCATATCGAGCGGAAATTCGTGGGCCATGCGGGCTTCAGGGTTGTCGAACTTGATGGAAGTCTTGTAGAGCTCGAAACGGCCATCGCCTGCATAGGGCTTTGCGCGTTCGCGCAAAGCCTGCATTTCTGCCGCTGAGAGCGGGGTGAAACCTTGAGCGATCCCCAGATTCTGTTCCAGGATCGGCATTTCGGAGACACCGGAGATCGTGGTCGCCACCGGCAGGCTCATTGCGTACTGAAGTAGCTCCTTGGCGGTGAAGACGCCTTTTTGTACTGGCTCCCCGTGGCCTCCGATCGGCTTCATGCCCAGGGGGGCAATGCCGCGGCTATTCAGTACGGGCAGCACCTTCTGCTCGAAGGAAAAGAAATTCGCGTCGAAGGGATTCAGCGGCATTTGCACAGCATCGAAGGGGAAGCCCGTATCCAGCATGGCAAGATGAATATCAGGATCCTTGTGCCCACTGAAACCTACAAAGCGCACCTTACCTTGCTCTTTAGCTTTGCGCAGCGCTTCGGCAGCGCCATTTGGCCGAATGAATTCCCGAGGATCGTTCTGAAAGGAGACTCCATGAATTTGCCAAAGGTCGAGATGGTCTGTTTGCAACCGTCGCAGCGACTGCTCCAGCATCTGCATGGCCAGCGATGCATCCCGGCCGTGGGTGCATACCTTGGTCATAAGGAATGCGCGATCGCGCAAGCCGCGTAGGCCCTTGCCGAGCCAATCTTCTGACTTGCCCCGGTTGTATTCCCAGCAGCAATCGTAGAAGGTGACGCCGCCATCGAGTGCGCGATGGACAATCTCAACCGCCGTCGCCTCGTCTTTAGCTGCGCCGAGGTGATGGCCGCCGAGACCCAGCGCGGAGATCTTCACGTCTGTTTTGCCAAAGTTGCGGAGGGGGATCATCGAACTCACAAGGCAATAGATGCGTAGGCGTCCGGTTTTGGCCGCCTGCTTTTGGGGCGATACGATTTGGCGGCGTTTATACGATGAACTTAGGCATGCCTACTTTTGCGCAGCAGGGGAGAAACCCAGTGTTTCAATTGCCCTGCACCGTATCTCTTCCGCTGCCCTGCGCTGGTGTGGTTTGGAGATCGACACGGAGAAAAATCGCATGCTTACGGAAGGCGAGGGGGTCGTTGTTACCGAAGAAGGGTTGCAGATCGGGCACGAATGCAGTCAGGCCTGGGGTTTCCCGTTCATAGGCCCAACATCCTGGGATGGCCATTTAAGACAACAACCTATGGCGTCATTTGACGCTTTTCGCGGCCCGGTCCCTTCGGTACGCTCAGCAGTGTGGGCATCTATTCTCCAATGGCAAAGAACCCGTCGTTTTCGAGGGCCTGGCCAACAACCTTCTAGGCGCGCACAGAGCTGCAGTAAGAAATGAGTGGCCGATGCTACCAGGAAGAGTAATCCCTTTTTCCCCTCCCGTTGATCCGCGGTGGTCCACTGGCAGAGCAACCAAACATCGTAGTTCAGATTGGCCGCGACGAAGAACTTCTGCGCCTGCGGGCCATGGTTATTAGCTCCGCGGGACTTACCGTCCACTCGATTACTCCAGACCAGGCAACCCGGGAACTCACAAAGGCCCGAGGGGCTCGGGTATGGGTCTTTTGTCATACGCTCGAGTTCTATGAACTGGCGCTCCTGGCGGTCGCCATCCGCAAGGAACGTCCCTCGGATAAACTGCTCCGCTGACCGGTCTTAACGATATTCGACAAGTGCCAGGGCTCTTTTTTGATGAACTGCTCGAGCCGGTCATGGGTATTGAAGACCTACTGCAGGCTGGTCGCTGCTCTGGCCAAGCCGTAGTTGCCCTCGTCACCCGGCAGCGAAAGCAGGACTCCGCCGGCCGACCTCATCGATCGGGTCACCTAACGGTATCGATATCGAAAAGGTCGTCCCATGACCTTTGCCTTCCGTAGAGCTACGCCAATGAATCTGCCCCCCGTGTTTCTCCACGATGGTCTTGCAAATCCATAGGCCCAGCCCGTTGCCTGCTTCGGCTTTATCGCTTTGAAAGGCCTCAAACAGCCTTGCCCGTATGCGCAGCGGGATGCCGCGCCCGTTGTCCGCGACAGTCAGACGGCCATTAGTTCGCCCGATGCCCGGAGGCGCAGGCAAAGCACGCCGCCAACGGGAAGCGCCTCGGCGGAGTTGCGCACCAGGTTCGAAACCAGCTGAAGAAAGTCACCCGGGTAGACCGAGCCGATCAGCATATCCGGCAACTCCTTGCGTACCTGGATTCGCTTCTCTTCGAGCATCGCGCCGTGGTAGCGCAACGCCATCTCCACCAAGGGCACCAGATCCTTGGCTTGGCTCTGCGGCGTATCTCGAAAAAACGAAAGGGTTTGCCGGGCGATGTACTGTATCCGAACCAGTTGTTCTTCTATCTGCACGGCCCGGGCGCGGACCAAGCTCCGGGTGGTCCGCCTCTTTCCCAATGAGGTAGACAAGGTCGGCGATCGCCTGCGAAGGATTATTGATCTCGTGCATCACCGAAGCAGCGAGCCGGCCTGCCATGGCAAGCTTCTCCGATCGGCGCAAGGCGGTTTCGAGGCGAAGCGTACGCTCGTCGCCTGGAGGGTCGCGCGGGGGGGTAGCTGGACCTATCTCCTTCATAGCGAGTCGCCTCTGCTGCAACATGCTTATGTAGAGGACCTCAATGGGTAGGGGGTTGCCGGGCACAGGAAAAAGGCTGTTACCAGGGAGCCACTGCGGGAAACGTCACTTACGCCGTGATCCTCCAGGAAGTTTTGCTCCGCCCCTTCTTGAGAGGCGCGGGAGCGCTGACTGCCTTTCGTCCGTCCGTTCCATCCGGCTGGCCGGAGGGAAGCCCGAACTCGGTCACCACGCTGAGCACAACGCCGTCGATTCGGTTATCCATGGTTCGATAGGGAACGATGCGCAGAATGCACCACTTTCCATCATTGTCCTGGACACTGAATTGTTTGGACTGGACCTGCTGGATGACGTCGAGCAGATTCTGTTCCAAATCGCCCATGTCGATTTTGAGCCTTAACCTCGGCATGGGCCGGCCGATGTCATTCGAGTTAAGACCGAGTGCCGCGGCCGCCTGGGGCGTGAAACGGCGAACACTCAGAGTCGGCACTGAGCATGACAATCGGCAGATTTACGCTGTACAGCAGGTTGGTAAGGTCATTGTTCAGCTGGGTGAGGAGCTCGTTGCGATGCTGCATCTCCTCGTTCACGGTATGCAATTCCTCGTTGGCCGACTCCAATTCCTCTTTCGAAGTCTGTAGCTCCTCGTTCGTGCTCTGCAGCTCTTCGTTGCCCGATTGGATCTCTTCATTGGCCGACTGCAGTTCCTCGTTGGTACCTTCCTGCGACTCGATAATTGACTGCAGATACTCTCGGGTTGCCGCTAATTCCTGCCCCAAACGGACGATCTGTCCTCCTAGTGCAGACTGTTCCTCGGTCATCATAGGGTCAAGCACCAGGGAGCTCGCCGGCATATTCGAAGTCCCGGGTGCCGGCAACCGATCCTCCGCAGACGAACTACTTTCGAAAATAATCAGGAAGCTGTACTGCTCCTGGCTGGAAACCTTGAAGGGAATAACCCGGACGCTGACCGTTCTGCTCTTTCCATCCTCTTCCACACGCACGTCCTGCCGTATGGCTTCAAAGCCTTTCTCCCGCGCTTCTTCGATCGCGCTTCGCAGCTCAAACAGCAATCCGGGCCGCGCCATCTTCAGCAGGTTGAGGCTGGCCTTTCCCGCAGGCAGCTCCAAAAACGAAGCCGTATGCCCTCTGGTCTGGAGAATCTCAAGCTGATGGTTAATCAGCACCGCGGGCGGCACGTACCTCGACAGGAGCAGGCGGTCAGCCTCTCGCTGCAGCTCCATCGGAACCTTCAGTGCTTCTGTAGGCTTCGAGGATGAGGCCGATGTTTGCCCCCCACTCGGTTCCGGTTCAGGCCTGCCGACAGAAAAGCCGGAGGCCAGCGGCGTCGACACCAATCTCTTACGAAAGATTTTTTGCTTCTTGTCCGTCATTTCGAAAAGCTCCGAACCCGCCCCGAGCAGCCCCTCGGTGCTTCCCAGCATGAGGAACCCGGTGGGGTTCAACGCGTAGTGGAAAATCGGTATAACCCTTCTCTGCAGGGACTGGCTCAAGTAAATCATCACGTTGCGGCAACTGAGCAGATCCATACGGGAAAAGGGAGGGTCGTTGAAGACGTTTTGCGTGGAAAAAATGCAGAGATCCCGGATTCTCTTTCGAATCTGGTAGCCGCCATCGGCTTTGTGAAAAAACCGGCGCAGCCGTACCGGCGTCACATCCGCCTCGATGTTCTCCTTGTATACCGCAGCCCGGGCGCGCTGGATCGCGCTTTCGCTCAGATCGGTGCCGAAGACCTGGATCGGAATATCGGCTCGCTCTTCCCCCAGGTACTCTACGAGTGAGATCGCGTGGGAGTAGGTCTCTTCCCCGGTCGAACATCCCGGAACCCAGATGCGGATCGGCGCCGAGGCGGAGGTTCGCGCCTGCAGAATCGCCGGATACACCACTTGCTGGAGAGCCTCGAATGCTTCTGGATTGCGGAAGAAGCTGGTCACATTGATCAGAAGATCGTGATAGAGGGCAGTCACTTCATGGGGTTCGCGCTGCAGGAAACCGCCGTAATCCTTGAGTTTCTCGATCTTTTGCAGCGCCATGCGGCGCTGGATACGGCGCGCGATCGTAGGCGATTTGTATCCCGAAAAATCGACCCTGGTCTTCCGCCGCAGCAAGCGAAAGATCAGATCCAGATCGCTTTCGTCGCCTAAGTGCTCCGGGTCCTGCCTGTGCCCGTCGGCGATATAAGGATGATGGCGGATGCGAGCGATCTCCTGCGCTATGCCCGCGGGGGTCATCACGAAATCGACACAGCCAGAGGCGATCGCGCTTACCGGCATGCCGTCGTATTTGGCTGAAGTTGGCTCCTGGGCGAAGGTGATTCCGGCTTCCCCTTTGATGGCCGCAAGACCATGGGTACCGTCCGAAGCGGTTCCGGAAAGGATCACGCCGATCGCATCGCTTCCGTGCGCCATGGCCAGCGATCGCAGGAAAGTATCGATCGTAGTATTGGACGGACCTTCGTTCCTGACGACTCCCCAGATGCAGTACCCATTCCGCGATCGTCATTTCGCAATTAGGCGGGATCACATAGACGTGATCAGGCGTAACGCGCATTCCATCCTTCACCTGCAGCACCGGCATCCGGGTAGCGCGGGCCAATATTTCGGTGACTGCGCTCTCCCGGGCGGGGTCCAGGTGAAGCACCAGGACATAAGCCATACCCAGGGCCGGCGAAAGCTCTTTGAACATGATCGTCGCTGCTTCAAGGCCGCCAGCCGAGGCGCCAATCCCGACGATGGGGAATCGATGAGCGCGGGCCGGGCCAGCGCCCGGGCAGCTTCCTCCGTTTCTGGGAGGGGGCTGTTTTGGTATGGCCGGCGTTTTTGGCCTTCTCTTTGCGGGTGTCATAGACGGGAAGACGGGAAAGTTCAGATCTACAGATGCCCGGGGGTTCTCTTGCAGAGAGAATACTCCTCCTTGCACGAAGTGCCGGGTCCGGGTTGCGATATACGACGGAGGCAAAGCTGAAAAGCCTGGCGTTTAGGCGGCTTGGGCGGGAGCCAAAGGCCTCAGGCGATCCGCTTGGATTCCCTAGCCAATGAGCTTGCCGGCGGTTCCTGCATCGCCGAACCTGGAGGGCACCAGGCAACCTCCAGAGCATGGTTGCTCAACCGATCGCAACTCTCGGTAAGCAGGCGGATGGATTCGGCAATCTGTTGCGTCAGCGCATGATTGGCGTCCCGCAGTGCGCGGGCTCTCCGGATGCCTTCTCTGAGGGTGTTGCGCGCGGAATCTGACGGTTCGGTCCCCTTCGCCGCCAGCTCTCTCACCGTGCTGCGAGCCGAGAAGCGCGTGGCCAACCATGCATCCAGCTCACTGCGATCGAGCAAGACCGCACTCTTATGCGAGGCGCCGTTGGGACGGCGAACCGGAAGTCCGAGGTGATGTTCCCAGCGTTGTACTGTGCGGACGCCCTTACCCATGTACCTGGCGATATCTTTCCACGACGACAGTACCGCGGACTCTTCCGGGAGGTTCATCTGATCTTTCCTCGCGATAAGCGATTATAGCCCCCGGTTCTTGGGGGTCACTGCAAATCCCCTTTTACGGTCATCGACGCGGGAACCGGGCCAATAGGTAGACGTTGCCGCCTTCTAGAAAGTAGCGCCTGCAAGTATCTGTATGAACCAACTCGACATCCGGGCACATGAAAGACAGCCGGAACCGTTTTTTCCCCGGGCTGTTGTAATCGTTGGCGTTCCGGCCTCAGGGCTGATAGCGCTGCGACAGATAAATTCGGCAGCAAAAATGGCCGGCTTGACGGCTGTCCAAGCCAACCAGACCGCGGCCATCGTCACGGCAACCCTCGTCAGATGGGCGCATCCCACCATTAGAATGCGGCGACCGAAGACTCTTTCCACATCTCATCCGGTACGACACCAAACTTTTCAACCATTGAAGGAGTTCAGAACAATGAAAGTATTTTCAGCCAACATCCATGACCTACGCGCCCTCTACGTAAGCAATCTGAGGAAAGCGCTTGATATGGAGCAGAAAATCACGAAGGCTCTGCCTGATCTTATCGAAAAATCAACTGACCCCGAACTGATTACCGCCTTCCAAGCTCACCTTGAAGAAACCAAGGGACATGTCTCCATGGTGGAGAGTCTGCTGCAGCGCAATAGCGGCGACAGCAAGACCGAAACGTGCAAGGTGATCAACGGGCTTACCACCGAAGCCTCCGATACGATCACGGATGTCACCGACTCTTCTATCAGAGACATCGCGCTGATCGGCGCCGCCCAGCAGGTTGAGCATCACGAGATCGCAGTGTATGGAACTCTGCGCCGGTGGGCCGAGATTTTGGGCCTGGCGGATGATGCGATGGTGCTGGAAGCCATTGAAGAGCAGGAAGGTCACTGCGGATGAGCTACTTAGTGAAATAGCCGAGCGGGTCAATTTCCAAGCGGCGGCCTAAGTTAGGGACGGCCTGCGCTTGCATGGCGTAGGCCGCCTTGCTCATCCCCAAATATCATCGAAGTACTGAAGGAAAAACCATGGCAAAGTATGGAAGCGCGGCAGGCAAGAGCGTCAAGAGCGCAGTGCACCGCGAAAAAAGCGGTACCCTTAAGTCCGGCAAAGGCGGTAAGGGCGGCACGGTGAAGAGCAGGAAGCAAGCGATAGCGATTGGGCTTTCCGAAGCACGTAAGAAGGGCGCAAAAGTGCCAAAAAAGAAGACAAAGTAACTGCTGATGTAACTCTTCCGAACCTACTTGCGTCTCCGATGCGTTCAGCATTTACTCCTCAGATCCGGTAGTGACCAAGGGCCGAAGATGATTCGGCCCTTGCCTATCCCAGCCGCCAAATATTGCATCATAAGTGAGCGATGAACCTGTTCGACGACCCAAGTCCCAGGTCCGCTTTGGAGTTTTTACCTTCGCGCCACGATCTCGCCAGCTTGAGCAAGGCGGCGGAGAAATGCCACGGCTGCGATCTTTATCAGCGCGCGACGCAAGTGGTATTTGGCGAAGGGCCAACACCTGCCGCGATGTTTCTAGTGGGCGAGCAACCGGGTGATCGCGAAGATCAGCTAGGAAAGCCATTTGTGGGGCCTGCCGGTCAGCTGCTTGATAAATGCCTGGAGGCAGCTGGGATCGATCGGTCGATGGTCTACGTCACCAACGCCGTGAAACACTTTAAATGGGAACCGCGGGGCAAAATCCGGCTGCATAAGAAGCCTAACTCCCTCGAAATCGCAGCCTGCCGCCCTTGGCTGGAGAGGGAGATCGCGGCTGTCCGGCCCCACGTCATCGTTTGTCTGGGCGCGACCGCTGCGCAGGATCTTCTAGGGCCGCGATTCCGGCTCACAAAACACCGCGGCGAGGTGTTTTCGACTTCGCACGGACCGGTAACGGCCACCATTCACCCTTCCGCAATCCTTCGTATGCCTGAGCCCGCGGCGAAGGAGGCGGAGATCGCCGGTTTGGTTTCGGATCTTAAATTTGCCGCAGGATATGTGCCGGAGCGCCGGCGATGACCTACTGGAGTGACAAGACGGCTACCACCGTTGAGTGGATCCAGATAAGGAGCTGGCGAGTTGAGCTAGAGTTGTGCAAGCATCGGAGGCCTTCGTGAAGCGCGCCAAAGTTACCCTGAAAGTAACGGCAGAGCCGGCTGAAGCAACCCCCACCGACACTTCGACGGGGATCGTAACCGGCTCTGACCGGTTCGGAAAATTTGCTGCCCGAAGCTCGCACTATCTCGGTTCCCGGTGGGCGTTTGTGGTCGCGATTGGGGTCATCCTTGTGTGGGGTCTTAGCGGACCAATTTTTCACTACTCTGATACCTGGCAGCTGGTCATCAATACAGGCACAACGATTGTCACGTTTCTTATGGTGTTCCTCATCCAGAATACCCAGAACCGAGATGCAAGAGCCATTCATTTGAAGCTCAACGAGCTGATTCACGCCGTAGACAAAGCCAAAAATCAAATGATCGATGTGGAGAACTTATCCGACCTGGAGCTCGACGAGCTAACCAAGACCTACGAAAAGATTCGGGCAAGCGCTCAGGACCGCCACCAGGCACGGAGCCAAGTTGCTCCGCAGTAAAGACGCGGGCACGAAATCGGGTGAATCCACGGGTAAGATTCATATCGGCATCTCGGGCTGGAAATATGAAGGCTGGCGCGGTGTCTTTTACCCGGAGAAACTGCCGCAACGGCGAGAGCTGGAGTTCGCATCGCGACAGTTCGATACCATCGAACTGAATGGATCGTTCTACTCCCTACAACGGCCTGAGAGCTTTTCCCGGTGGTATGCCGAGACGCCACAGGAATTCATTTTTTCCATCAAAGGCTCTCGCTATCTAACTCATATGCGCCGCCTGCGCGAGGTAGAAGCACCTTTGGCGAACTTCTTCGCCCAGGGCCTGCTGCAATTCGGGTCTAAACTCGGTCCCATTCTCTGGCAATTGCCCCCCAACTTCCAATTCGAGCCCGAGCGGCTTGATCTGTTCTTTGCCATGCTGCCGAGGACGCGAAAGCAGGCGGCAGAGCTGGCGCGCAACCACGATGAACGTCTAGATCAACGTTCATGGTTCCAGGTCCGCTGCGATGCCGGCATGCGCCACGCCATTGAGATTCGCCACGAGAGTTTTGTAAACGAGGAGTTTATTAAGCTGCTCAGACGGCATGGCGTGGGGTTGGTAGTAGCGGATACGGTGCAATGGCCTTTGTTGATGGACCTGACTTCCAGCTTTGTTTATTGCCGTCTTCATGGCAGCGAAGAGTTATACGCAAGCGGTTATGACGCCGACGCGCTCGATACCTGGGCTCGCCGCATCGTGACCTGGGCGCGGGGCGGCGAGGTTTACGACGGCAGAAGAGCGAGTAAGCGCGACGCCCCAAAAAGAATGCGGCGTGATGTCTTTGTCTATTTCGATAACGACATGAAGGTGCGGGCGCCGTTTGATGCCGCGCAGTTGCGTGAACGCGTGCACAAGCTGCTCGCCGGTGCTGAAGAGAACCCCAGGAACCGAGTTACGGGCGGCCCATCCTGAAGATACAATTCCTCCCATGGATAAGCCGGCGGAACAGGACCCCAGGGTGTACTTCGCGGCAGAAAGAACCTTTCTCGCCTGGATCCGTACCGGGCTGGGTTTGATGGGCGTTGGCTTTGCCGTGAGCCGTTTCGGGCTGTTTCTTCGCGAGCTGAGTGCCGGCGCGTCCCATCTTCCCGCCCAGACCACGGGCCTTTCTCTCTGGTCGGGAGTGATGTTGGTAGCCCTGGGCGTCGTCGTGACCCTTTCCGCAGTGGTGCGTCATTTTCAACTGGTCCGCGAGCTGCGTTCAGGCTCATGGAGGGCAGGGCGGGTCTCCACCGATGCTGTCATCCTGGGATTGCTGCTCGCCGCGATGGGTATCGCCATGGCTCTTTATCTAACCCTTGTTCGTTGACGGAGTTTTGAAATGAACGCAGCCGATTTTCGACGCCTTGCGCTGCTTCTTGGGGGTACGGAGGAAGGTTCGCACATGGGCTCACCCGACTTTCGCGTAGGGGGCAGAATATTTGCGACGCTCGCACACCAGGACCAGGGATATGGCAACTTGATGCTTTCACCCGAGCAGCAAGCAGCATTTGTTGAAGAGGAACCCGAGGTGTTTTTGCCGGTTGCCGGCGGATGGGGCAGAAATGGAGCGACTCACATCCGCCTTGCGGCGGCCAACGAGGACGTGCTTGCCGGTGCGCTGCACACTGCATGGAAGTTGCGAGTAGAGAAGAACGACAAAACCGGTAAGGCGAAGCCTGCGTCGACCGGGCGTAAGCTGGCCGCGAAGAGCAAGAAAAAGAGAGCCACACCTCGCTAGCCTGAGAACGCCATCAGGAAATCAGCGCCCGAGCCTGATCCCGAGCGCGCCGCAGCGTCTCCACGATATCCCCGGTGGGATAAAACTCCATCGCAATTGTTCCCTTGTAGCCCAACTGGGACAGCTTGCGATAGATGTTGAGGTAGTTAATCTCTCCGGTGCCGGGCTCGTGCCGTCCGGGAACATCGGCAATGTGAATTAGGCCCACCTGGTCGATGTGGGCTTCGAATTTTTCGATCAGGTTTCCGAACCCCCGCTGCTCGTGATAGACGTCGTATAGCACTCTCACGTTGGGGCTACCCACAGCCTTCGCGATCTCAAATGCCTCGGTCACGCCATCCAGGTAGATGGTCGGGTTCTCAATCCGGTCAATGGGTTCGATGACCGCCACCAGGTTAGCGCCGGCGAGCACATCCGCGGCACGTTTGAGCGCCTCGATGGATGCGGCATGCTGGCTTCCGGCGGGAGCCCCTTCGATCTGCTTACCTGAGAGCAGGATGATTTGCTTACAGTGCAATCGTTGAGCGGCTGGGATGAGGTCCTTCAGCGCGGAGAGAAACGCATCCCCTCCGGAGGGATCCGCGAATCCAGGGCCGACTCCGGAAGTTGCATCCACAGAGATCTTCAACGTCTCCATGCGCGCCTGGATGCGGCGATAATCGTCCTCTGACCATTTCTTGAATTCCCCGACCAGTTCGACGTGGTGGTAACCGGCCTGTGCAACGCGCTCCAGGTTTTCGTCGAAGGTCCCCAGCTTGTTCAACGTCCAAATCATGACGGAGAACTGTGTGCTGGCTTGACCAGAGTCGGCCGTAGCTTGTGCGGCCAGGTTTCGGGGAACAAGAGCACGGCCGGCCAGAGATGCCGCCGTCATGCCTACGAGAGTCCTGCGAGTGAGCATGCGCTGCATAGTAGCAGAGAACCCTACCTGCGCGCACGGTCCGCGCCGGTGAGGCTATTGGGGCAGCGCGAAGGCCACCGGGTTGCCGCCCGAAGGTGCGGGGGACCTTTCTCCGCCGGCGGCAATTACGATACATTGCCGGCCATTCACGACATACGTGGAGGGGTTGCATTCCGGCCGCGGGGAGCGCGGTTTGCCACCCGCAGTCACAACCGGGCCGCCGTAGTTCTCGCTGGGGGAGCCTGTCAGCCTCTGGGCGGCAAGTTCGGGATACTCCCGATGGGAATCTTCCACGCCGTCTTTCCGCTATCCAGGTGAATTGCGGTTAAAGTGCCCGGGGCTGCTGAATCGCCGGATAGCCATCCTTATCGAGGGACTTATTGTATCCGTCACTGATGTATTTCGCACCCAACATGCGTGGATAGTTACCATAGGCGCGCAGAGTTTACAGCCTCCACCACTCTGACCGTAGCTCAGCCCCCGCGATTACTTCGGTCGGCGTTCCCGGTTCGGGGGTCCAGATCTTCAGACCCTCAGTGGCGAATATCCGTTCGATCGGCTGTCGCCAACCATGCAGCGCAAGCGAGAACAGCCCCCAGTGAATGGGCATCATCAACCCCGTTGCGCCCATGGACCGAAATGTTCTCACCGCGCCGTCCGGCCCCATATGGATATCTGCCCACAAGGGATTGAAGGCTCCGATCTCCAACATCGTCAGATCGAAGGGCCCATATGCCTGGCCAATCTCTTTGAATCCCTCCCATTCCCCTGAATCCGCCCCGTAATAAACGCGGTGCCTGGGACCGGCGAGAACAAACGAAGCCCAAAGCGTCTGAAACCTCGCGAGACTCCGCCCTGAGAAGTGGCGCGATGGCAGCGCGGTCAATTCCAGATCGCCCACCCGCAGGCTCTCTGTCCAGTCCAATTCGCGCACGTCCTTCACGCCCAGCTTCCTGAGGATCTTGCCTACGCCTAGCGCTGTTACCCACTGTGCCCCGGCAGTCGCTTTGCTGCGCGCGAGGTGCGCGATCGTGCGCGCCCCAAGATGGTCATAGTGGTCGTGCGAGAGAAGCACCACATCGATTGCCGGCATCTCCTCCAGGCGCAGCGGAGGGGCGAAGAAGCGCTTCGGCCCAGCCCACTCGAACGGCGCAGCCCGCTGCTCCCACACGGGATCGATCAGCACTCGCACCCCATCGATCTCCAGAATTGTGGACGAGTGTCCCATCCACGTCACCCGCAGCCCACTTGACGGAGGGTTCTCATAGATTCGCGGATCGGTGCGGAATGGTCCCGGAGTTCGTTTTGGCGTGCGCTCCTGCCGGTTGGTCAGGTAGGCCCATAGCACGTAAAAAAAGGTTGCCCATCCACCTACCGATGTGGGCACCGGATTCATATATAGCTTGCCCTTCCGTAACGCCTTTCCGAGCATTCCCATCCCTTTACCAGACTGTTGAAGGCTGTGTGACGCTGCTACCGCCAATGGGCAACCTTTATTGACAAACAGCGCTCAAATATGGCTAAAGCTAAGATTCCCACCGGAAGCCATCAAGGAAAGCAACGATGACTGACACGAATGGGGAAGCCAACGACCCGTACCATCTGCAGCGCTTTGTGGATGCCCAGGCCTCGTGCTACGCACAAGTGCGTATCGAGTTATTGGCTGGACAAAAGCAAACGCACTGGATGTGGTTCGTCTTCCCCCAACTCAGAGGCCTCGGTTCAAGTCCCATGGCGCAGCGTTTCGCCATCTCCGGCCCTGGCGAGGCTGATGCGTACCTCCGGCACCCAGTTCTTGGCGAACGCCTTCGCGACTGCACTGCTTTGGTCAACGAGGTGACGGGCCGTGCTGTACGCGAGATTTTCGGTCATCCCGACCATTTGAAGTTTCACTCTTCGGTTACCCTCTTTGCCTGGGTGGTCGCGCATGGATCGCCGTTTCAGATGCTTGGAAACCATGTCTTCTCCCATGCCTTAAAAAAATACTTCAAGGGAACGCCGGATCAGGCCACGCTCGATCGATTGTCCTAGCCGCCAACTTCCTGGCGCTTCAACTCTGCCTCAAATGCCTGTTGCCGCTCCTCCACTGCTGCTCGATAACCCTGGGGATCGATCCAGACCTTCTCGCCTGCTCCGGCCTTCGCTCGTTGCAATTTTTCCAGCATGTCGAAGTAGGCGCCATGCGCTCCGAGGAATACATCGCACGGCAGGCCCTTCAACGTAACAAAAGTTCGTTGATAATCGGCGGCAATGCCGGGATAAGATGCGGGTCGTCCCGCCTTATCGACCAAGCGAAATCCGGGGTTTACATTCCAGCTTCCCACAATCACCACATCGCGAAGCTTTCCATCCATGGGCGCCCGCATTGTCCAGGTGGTACAGCCGCGGGTATGGCCCGCTGTCTTGTGTGCGACCAGCACGACTCCGCCCAGCCGGACCTCATCGCCATCGTGCAATATTCGATCCACCTTCACCGCCGGGTACAGATCTTTGGTGTAGTAGAAGTCCTTGGCGCCGCCACTTTCCACCACTGGCACATCGCCATCCATCACCATGTATTTTGCGCCCGTCAGCCGCTTTACCGCTGCGCTGCCCGCGTCATGGTCGGCATGGGAATGGCTGATCAGCAGGATCTTGATGTCGCTGAAGTGAAACCCAAGCTGCTCCACACTTTTTTGAATCAGTGGGGGCGAACTCTCCAGGCTGGAGTTGATCAGGATGTCGCCTTTTGGAGTCACGATCAAGTAGGACGCCAGATCCTTGCTGCCCACGTAGTACAGGTTGTCCGCTATACGAAAGGGCGCGATCGGAGTTGTCCAATCGGCGGGGTCCGCCGCCCATACGCAGCTTGCCGGCAGAAGCAGCAGCAGGCAAATCCAGGTTTTCAACCAAGGCCTAACCATCAATCCTCCTATAGGTATTTCTACAGTCTTTGTGCTTGTGCCGCCATTGCGGCAATTGGTGCATAGGCGTCGTTTGTTTGACGATGCTTGTTTCCTGACGAGCGAGATGTGGGGCACCCGTCATCCGTCAGGGAACTAGAGGTACTTGTCCTAGTACTTTTGGATTCCGCTAGGGAACAGACTTCGCCAGGGGCCTACCAGAGTGCAATATTCAGAACCACAAAAACTACGGCGACCACGCCTCCCCAGAATATTGGTTCCTGGTACCAATGGCCTTTCTCCTTCGCGGGCAGCGGAGTGACCCCCATGACGAGTCCTTCCAGTTCATCAACGCGCCGCGGCTTGGTTAGCAGGCTCACCAGTACAGTAACGCCCACACAGACCAACCACGCCCACAACGCGCGGTACAAATTTTCCGCCATGTCTTTTGCGTCCGGAGAGAGCGCGACATAACGTAAGGCCGAAGGATCTTTTACCACCCAAATCCAAAGGCCGATCGAAGTTAACGTTCCGGCAAGCAGACCCCAGAAGCCGCCCTGGTTGGTCGCGCGCTTCCACAGCATGCCCAAGATCACGGTCCCAAAAAGTGGGGCGACGAAGAAGCTGAAAAGTTGCATGGCATAGTCCATGATGCTGGCGGAATGCTGCACCAGGTACGCCGTGCCAACAGATACCAGCACACCCACCAACGTGCACCACCGGCCCATCGCCACGTAATGCGAGTCCGCCGCCTGTTTGTTCAGGAACGCCCCATAGATGTCGTAGGTCCATACGGTCGAGAATGCGCTCACATTGCCCGCCATCCCCGACATAAAACCTGCGATCAACGCAGTGACGCCCAGCCCAATGAGCCCGGGGCCGCAATAGCGCACCAGCATCAGGGGCAGCACCTCGTTGTAGCTGTGCCCGTTGGTGGCCACGGCCACCCCTTCGGGCACCAAATGAAACGGCAGCACAGCTAAGGCCAGCAGTCCAGGAAGGATGACAATGAGGGGCACCATCATCTTGAAAGCTGCGCCGATGATGGGCGCCAGCCGGGCAGAGCGTAGGCTATCGGCCGCGAGCACGCGTTGCACCACGAGAAAATCAGTAGTCCAGTAGCCGAACGCCAGTACAAAACCCCAGCCGAAGACAAGGCCGGTCCAGTGGATCCCCATGGGATTATCTTTGAAATGGCCCATCGTGCTCCAAAGGTGGGTATAGTCTGACCGTCCTAGATTTGTCTGGATCCGGTGGGTCAGATTTCTCCATCCCCCCACCTCGATCATTCCAAGTATGGGAACCAACAAAGCCCCCGCCCAGATGAGCACGAACTGCAATATCTCATTGAAGATTGCGGACCGCAGGCCTCCCAGTGCCACGTAGATGGCGACTACCAGGGAAGAAAGCCAGATGCTGAAGTTCAGGTTCCATCCCAGCACGACCTTCATCACCAGGGCCATCGAGTACATATTGATCCCGCTCATCAGGATGGTCATGAAGGCAAAGCTGATGGCGGAGAATGCCCGCGTGGGATTGCCGAAGCGCAGATGCAGATATCCGGGGACAGAGTAGACCTTCGAAATGTAGTAGAACGGCATCATCACCAGGCCCAGAAACAACATGGCCGGAATGGCCCCGACCCAGTAAGCGTGCAGCGCCAGTATGCCGTACTGATAGGTGGAACCGGCCCAGCCCATCAACTCCAGGGAGCCAAGGTTCGCGGATACAAAGCTTAGTCCCGCGATCCACGCCGTCATCTCCCGCCCAGCCATAAAGAATTCTTTGCTGGTCCTGGTGCCGCTCTTTACGTAGAAGCCGATGAAGAGGACCATGGCGCAATAGATCGCGATAATCAGCACGTCCACCGTAGACAGATGGATGAGCTGCGTCCTGGCAGGAGCGCTGGTGATAAAAAAGCCAGCGCCGGCAGTCACTGGGTGAAGCAGAACAGTCAGAACAAGTGACTGATCAGGCATACTGCGGTGTTCCTCCGCTAACCGAGGCTTGTGGATTTGCCCGCGGCGGGCTCGAGCCACTCTCCTTGTAACCGGTCAGCAACAGGTTTGTCACCTTTATCGCTATTCAACGCCCGGAGAACTTCGCTATAGTGAGCCCTCAATCGCCAAAACCGTTTCGGTTTACGTCAAACATCCGGTGTGCGGATGATCGCGCAATCTTCACGGTTTGCATCCGGGATAAGGTGCGGGAGGAAGGTTGATGAGCTTTCGTGGATTGCTGTTGAGCTTAGTAATGTTAACCGGCGTTGCGGCCGCGCAATCACTGAGCTGTGATCTTCAAGGCTACAAGGAAAAGGATGGGCTGAAGGTGACCGCCACCGGCGCTGGCGTGACGATGACTTGGCAGGGCGAAGGTGGCCGGGAACTCCGGGCGTCGTTTGGCATAAGAAGCGGGCAGCCATTGGTTCAGGAACTTGCTGCGCGGGCAGCTTCTGGCAAATGGACCGTGCTGGGAAAAGATCTCTCCCCGGATTTTCAGGTCTCGACCGGAAAGCGGCGCATCTCGCAGTCTCAACGTACACAATTGCAGGCTCTGAACCTGGACACACCCGAAGAGGAAAGTAAGCGAAAGTGGAACACCTTTTGGGACGCGCCGCTGGTGATTCCGGGTCGAGGAGACACTACCGACCTGCCGCGCACCGAAGCCGAAATTACCCATGCCTCCGTCAGCTACCAGTCCAGCACCTGCAAGGTAGCAACCGAGGGAAACCAACTGAGTGTCACCTTTGACGGACTGAGGCTGGGCATCTTTGTCGGCGATCTGCGGTTCATCGCCTACAAGGGAACAAACCTGCTCCGCCAGGAAGCGGTCGCCAAGACCCAGGAACCTTCCGTTGCTTATATCTACAAAGCCGGGCTAAAGGGCTTTCCCATTACGCCCGAGACCAAGCTGATATGGCGTGACACCGCGCAGCACACGCAAACCGAATATTTCGCTGGGGCGCCGAATACAGAACCGGTCGGGTTGCGGGCGCGCAATCGCATGGAGATATTGGATGTCGGCCCAGGCTCTCTGGCCGTGTTTCCGTCGCCCCACAAATTCTTCTTCGCCCGCGAGGACGAAGTAAACCTCGGCTTCGTTTACTACCGTAAAGATAACGACCGCTCATTTTCTCTGGGTATCCTGTGGCCCGACCAGGGCGAGGGATATCATCCCTGGGGTGCAACCGACGCCGAATGGAAGCGGCGCGCCGAAACCTCGCGTAGTCATGCGGACAATTACGCACTCTACAACGCACCTGCCGGAACTGAGCAGCGCATGGCTGTCTACTACTACCTGAATGCCGGTGACGATCGGGCCACGCGTGAGTCCGTCCTCGCTTACACGCACAACGACGTTTTCAAGCCCGTGCCCGGCTACAAGGTCATGACCGGCCACTTCCATACCGACTTCAACGAACAGCTCCGCGATCGCAAGACGCTGGATTATCAGCCACCCTGGGTCGCAGTCTTCCGCGCCCTCGGAGTCAACATCCTCTACCTGGCGGACTTCCACGATGACTCGCATCCCAGCGATCCTGGGCCTCTTCGCTTCGCGGAGCAGAAAGTCTATTTTGAAGGCTCACAGCGTGTCTCTGACAGAGACTTCTTGGTCATTCCAGCAGAAGAGCCGGATGCCTACATCGGAGGCCATTGGTACCTGATGACTCCAAAGCCGGTTTACTACACGCATACTCTGGGGCCGCAGGAACCGAAGGCGGGCCCGAGCACCGGCAATAGCCGTCCCCAGGGGCAGCCCTTCGAAGAGGATCTTCCGGAGTACGGCCATGTCTACCATCTCGGCTCCGCGGAAGACATTCTGAACTTCATCAATAAAGAGAATGCCATCATGTGGACCACGCATCCTGAAACCAAAAATTCCGAAGGCTATCCCAAGGCTTATAAAGACAAGCCGTTTTTCCTGAGCGACCGGTTCATCGGCGCCTCGTGGGAATCCCTTCCCGTCGATCTGTCGGAGAAGGAAGAATGCGAGGTCCGCTGCTTCGGGGTCGAAGACGACATGAGTAACTGGGCCCCCAAAGCAAAATTCATGATTACCGAAGGCGATACGTATACCAAGTGGCCGGACGATGAAACCTATCCCCAGCTGGCCATCAACTATCTCAAGCTGGATAAAGTTCCGATGTACAACGAAAGCTGGTCTCCGGTGCTGGATGCGATTCGGCGCGGAGACTTTTACGGCACCAATGGGGAAGTGCTATTCCACAACTGGGGGGTTCAGGGCACTGGTGCAAACAGCGTCTATACGGCCGGCATCGAGTACACATTTCCGCTCGAGTTCGCCGACCTGGTGTGGGGCGACGGTACCAAAACCGAGCATAAATTCATCGATCTGAAAGACACCATGCCATTCGGAACCAAAGAGTTCAAGATTCCCTTCGATGCCACGGGCAAGAAGTGGATTCGACTCTCCGTCTGGGACTCGACGGGCAGCGGCGCCTGGGATAATCCGATCAATCTTAAATAGAGGGCTAGCGCCTCGGCCCAGGATGACAGCCCTATCTCTAATGGACGCCAAAGAAGAGTATCTTCGCTCCTGGCTTCTCGAACGTTGCCTCGATCTTCGCACGGCCAGCTGTGTCTTGTGTAACCGTGACTCCGCCGCTTACCCAATGTTCGCCCACTACTCGATGCCTCGTAATGTAGTCGTATGTGCCGCGCTCCGTAGCAAAGATCACCACTGCTCCCCGGCCCGTAGCAGCAGAGATCTTCTCGTGAATCTCGGGGCTCGCGGAAACAATACCGCTCACCACAGGATCGCTTTCCGTTATATCGTCGCGAACTTGTTTGTACCTAGCGAGCGTACTGCCAATGAAGGCGACTCCGGAATCTGAAACGTTCAGCAGATCACCCCAGATTCCGTTTTGCCCAAGAATGAGGGACGCAACATCCACTTCCTGCCATTGCTGCGGATCATCTGGAAAGTAGTGGGTCAGAAATAAGGTGGAAGGGATCCATTTATCAAACGTCAATGGTGAGCGCGCGATCCAGGTGCGCGCCGGCCCCTGGTGGAAAAAAAGGTTTGAGTTTGTTCTTTCTAAGTCGATGGGAACGTCATAGTTTTGGTAATAAGGCCCATTGTTGATCAGGAAATACTTTCCGGAGGAAAGGAATGCCAGGCCCATAGACCGGCCACCTTCTGTCACATCAAAATCCACGATGGCTCCGGGCACGGCAGCGGCAACCTTATCCGCCACCCGGCTCATGTACTGGACGAGCTGGAATCCATAGGAGTCGGACCGCTCTTGCGGAGTGTTGCTTTCGTTGCCGTGATTGTGATGCGGGTCATTGCATCCGTATTGAGCAATCGCGTCCCACTTGAAATAAGTAACGCCGACCTCTTTGGCAAGGCGGATCAGCTCATCCGCGAACGAATCGGCGTATCCGCTGACCATGCACATCTTGTAGCTCTTCTCGGTCTCCCAAACTTCCTGGGGCTCAGCGACCTGTCCATTCCAGGATCTGCGCCATTCAGGATGCTCGCGCACCACCCGGCTGGATGCAGCGGCGGTCGTAGGACCAAACCATAGCCCGAGTTTCATGCCATAGCTGTCCAGCTTTTGCTTGACCGTCCTGAGGCCGTCGGGAAAGCGCTTGCTGCTGACAGTCCAGTCTCCGGTCTTCTCGTACCAGCCGGTATCCAGCACAAAGACATCCACCCCCATGCGGTGCGCCACGTCGATCTCTTTGAGGATGCGGTCTTCGTTCATCGATTCCAGGTAAGGCCGCCCGTTCCACCACTTGTTGCGTTCCTGAAAGTTCCAGGTGTTGTAAAAAATGTAGGGTTTCCGTGTCGCAAGGTTCTGCGTCATAGACTTCAGCACGAACTGGCGATAGGTAGAAGCGAGCTGATCGATCCCGCCCTGTGTCGCGGCGGTCTCCATCCAGATGGTTTGAAAGGGATGCTCAGCATCCACCCTTTGACCGGGTACATAGTTGCCCTTAACGGCTGTCAGGCGGACGCTTCTATCAGGGCTGAGCTGGTAGTTAAGAAATGCATCCGGAACCTGGGAGCCGTGCTCATACGCAAGCAGGAAGCTACGATGGCCATTGCTAGCCGCAAGGATAGGGCCCATGAAAGCGCCGCGATCCTGGAAGTATCGGTCTTCAATCGGTTGTTCGTAAAGCGTGTAACTGTGGGTCAGTTGCGCAAAGTTCGAGAGCGTGACTTCTTCCGCCTGCGGTAATTGCTTTAGCGAAGTTTGCAGATAGGTGAGCCTGTTTGCGCCGCTGAGTGTTCGCGGTTGATCCGCTTCAAGTATGTAGCGAAAGCGAACGACGGGAGTTCGGTCGTTGACCTGGAACTGAACACGCAGATGGAGATGCGAGTCCCGGACCAGCTCACCCGTAACGATATACTCTGTAGCTCCATTGTCGAGATGGACCGGAGTTCCAACTGGACTGAAATGGCGTACTGCTGCAGAAATCGGCTTTCCATCAACGGAAAAAGTTGGTGGAGCGAATTGGTAAGCTGACATTCCTTGGATTGCGCCATACTCCCAAAGGCACCGGGTCCGCAGGAAAGCGAAATCTTCACCTGGCGGTTCTGGATGTTCGACTTGACCCATGGCGTGCAAAGGAATGGCACACAACGCCAGGCTGTAGAGGACACTTCATCCACCGCAAGTGCATATATGTCTCCACCATGATTACGAGTCAAACCGGTTCTTTTCTGAGCGGCCCCGCCCCGCCTGCTAACCCATTTCGATTGATGTGAGTCTGGATCCAGCCATTTGTCAAGGCGGTACCACGTCCTCCAGTTCCGCGTTGAGAGGCCTTGAAATTGAGGTAGCCTATGGCTATGGATATTCAGAGTCGTTCCGAACTTGAGGAGCTGGTAAGGCACGACATTGAGTGCGGCTACCAGTCTATAGAACACGCAGTTTCGCTCTTGCATGCTCACGCGTCCTGGTTTGCAGAAGACCGCGCGGAAGTGAATGCGAAGGGTGCGGACCGCGCTGACGCCAAGTTACTCGACTCGGACTAGTAATCCCCACTGCGCTATGCTTGGACGGGTGGCAAGGCGGCAAGCGATGGCAAAGATTCAAATCACCAAAACAGAACTGGTTTGGCCCGGCAAGTACAACGACGATGGCACGTTGACTCAAGTGCCGCGGGCCAACCTGCCCTTTCAGGTGATCGAGGTCTTCAACCAAACCCAGCCGACGCGCGAGACGGAGTGGCGGAACAAGCTCATATCGGGTGACAACCTGCTCGTGATGGGGTCGTTGCTCGAAAAGTTTGCTGGTAAGGTTGACCTTATCTACATCGACCCGCCGTTTGCCACGGGTACAGATTTTTCCTTCACGGCCCAAATTGGCGAGCAGGAAATAACCAGGCAATCGTCGTCCACGGACGAGACTGCCTATCGAGACACGTGGAAGATCGGGGTAGGCTCCTACCTCACGATGATGGCAGAACGTCTGCGCCTGATCCGCGACCTGCTTTCTCCCGATGGGAGCCTGTTCCTGCACTGCGACTGGCACGTCGGTCACCTGCTGCGAGCGACCGCCGATGAAGTATTCGGCGCGGAGAACTTCCTCAACGAAATCGTCTGGTACTACTACAACAAATTTCAAGGCAACGTGAAACGCTTTGCTTCCAATCACGATGTCGTGTTCTGGTACCGCAAGGGCACTTCCTACCAATTCAATCCGCAACTTGAGAAGCGGGCAGAAGGGAAAGTAAAGCAGCTGGTCCGCTTATGGGACAAGGAGAAGTCAGCAATCGTCAACGCGAAGGGCGCGGATGGAAGGGTGATGTATCGCGAGACGGATGAGCGGACCGTGGATGATGTGTGGCGAATCTCCATGCTCCAGCCTGCTGACCGCACGGAGAACTGCGGGTTTCCCACCCAGAAGCCCGAGGCCCTGCTGCAGCGGATCGTACAAGCAGCGTCACTGCGAGGGCGACCTCGTAGCCGATTTTTTCTGCGGCTCCGGCACCATGCTTTCGGTTGCCGAAAAGCTCAATCGCCGCTGGATTGGCTGCGACCTCGGCCGCTGGGGCATTCACGCCACCAGGAAGCGCTTGCTGGGGATCAAGGAATGCAGGCCCTTCGAGATGCTCAGCATGGGCAAGCATGAGCGTCGATACTGGCAAGGAATTACCTTCGATAATCGAGACCAGAGTGCGTACGTCGCTATTCATGCTGAAGCTCTACGGCGCCCAGCCGATACCGGGCCGCACGCACATCTCACGGGGATAAGGGCGAGGCACTGGTGCACGTTGCAACCGTGGATGCGCCGCTGACGACAAGCGCGATCGACGCTGCCGTGGACGAATGCGCAATGTTGAAGCGGCGAGAATTGCACGTACTCGCCTGGGATTGGGAAACCGAGCGATGCGACTTGGTAGTCGAGATCGCCCGCAAAAAGGGAGTCCGCTTCGTCTTCTTGCAGATCCCGCGAGAGGTGATGGAGCAGGAAGTGGCCGGCAACGGCGACCTACGTTTCTTCCCACTGGCCTATTTGGAAGCAGAGATCAAGCAGCCGGACGATCTAACGTGCAAGTGAGGCTCAAGGACTTTGTGATTCTGAATCCCGAACTAATTCCCGAGGACGTGCGCGGCAGGGTGAAGGCGTGGTCGGACTATATCGACTACTGGGCAGTGGACTGGGACTTTCAGAACGATACGTTTATGCAGGGTTGGGCGGCCTATCGAACACGCAAAGAGAGAAAGCTCCCACTCGTCTCCGGCGTGCACCCGTACGAAGAAGCGGGGAACCACCGCATCCTCGTACGAGTGATCGACATTTTCGGCAACGAAACGAACCAAGCCTTCGATGTGGAGAGTCAGCAGCCGTAGTGACGTCCCTCTTCGGTTTGCGACTCCCACGGGTACGTCTGCAGGGGCGTAAAAGTCCGCTGGAAAAAAGCGTCGTCGACTACGTAGGTTTCGCCGTTCTCGCCCTTCACGATCCAGTCGCCTTTTGACACATTGCAGAAGCCGGTGTCGGTGGCAATCGTCTTGCCTTGTTCGCACTGCGTGGCGTCTATGACGAGCAGTCGAAGTGTACGGAATGTACTCATCAAGTCCTCCATTGGCCATAACCGCCAGTGTCTCTACCAGAGGACTTTTTTCATAAGGATTGCGATGCGGATTTATTAGGGATTTGTAAAGGCCGCTCAGAAGCCGTAATTCTTCTTCCGTAGCGCATTTTTATACCGGTCACGTGCCTTTTTCGCTACAGCTTCGGCATCGTGGGCGGTGAAGCCGGCCGCATCCCACTTTTCCATCTCAACCATGGAGTGATCGTCGTTGGCCAAAGCCTCTTCGGCTTGAAGCGCGTTCACCCAGTTGTCGATAGCCCGCCGGTAATCACTCAAAAGTTGGTCGAAATTTGTATCTTCCATGTTCAGTGAATCTATGGCAGCGTCAGGCGTCGTCAATGGGACCGCCATGCGATTCACGAAAGATTGACATAGATCGCATGGCTCATCCCGGCCCGATTATTCCGAGGTAAACGTCCCGGCCGGCAGACCGGCGCGATTGTAGAGGAAGGTTGTCACTACGCCCGACCAGTCATAACGCACAAAACGAGGAAAGGCGATCTTGGGAGACGAAACTAAGACCGTATCGCTCTCTCCGATTTTTTCGATCTTTGCTGTGGCCGGCATGAAGTTATGGTCGTCTCCAGCCAGCTCAAAGCCGCCCACTTCCTGGCCATGTGTAGTGAGTCCTTCGCCGTGGGTGAACCACACGCGCATTGCGTTCGGCTCGGTGGTCGCTTGCAGAAATTCCGGCGAGCTGTACTCGATTTTCTCCCCATACACGGTGGCGCGAGCGGCCAGCGCCAGGCGGTTGGCGACGGTTTGCTTGTCGGGTGGATGAACGTTGTCCGGGGTGCCCACATCGAGCGTGACTGCCATGCCGGTATTACGTAAGACCAGTGTGCGTCGCTGGGCATCCCGGACCAGCGGCCAACCGGCAGCGGTCGAATTGAAACTGGAAATCTGCACGAAGAAGAAGGGGAAGTCCCCTTCACCCCATTGGTGCCTCCAGTCGGAGATGAGCGTGGAAAAAACTCGAAAGTAGTAGGGCGCGCGTTTGGCATCGCTGTCGGTTTCACCCTGATACCAGAGGACACCTTTGATGGTGAAGCGCGTATAGGGCGCGATCATGGCGTTGAACAGCGTTCCCGGCGTCCAGGCTCCTCCATGATCATAAGTGATGCGTGGGTGAGTCGCGGGCGGCTTTCCCTCTGCCTGCAGCGCGGCATCTTCGCGTGCGTTATTGGCCCGGATCTGGTCGGCTCGTCCCTGGTCCTGGGCGATCCTTCCTGCATCTTCAAAGACCGAGGTGAGATTGGCGCTCGCTAACGCCTCGGGGCTGATCCAGGAGTGGGCGGGTGTGCCGCCCCACGTGGTGTCGATAAGCCCGACGGGCACATTTTCCCGCTCCGAAATCTCACGGCCAAAAAAGTAAGCGACGGCGGAGAAGTGCCGCGCTGTATCTGGTGTGCATTCCGTCCACGCGTCCGAACCTTCGTTGAGGGGGACGGTGGAGGTTGCCTTTTTCTGGACAAGCAAGCGAATGCGCGGATGGTTGGCTGCGGCAATCTCCTTTTCCCCATCCTTTAAGCGGTGCGGGGATCGTGCCGGTAAAGCCGGCAAGGGGAAACTCCATGTTCGACTGTCCTGAAGCCAGCCACACATCGCCGACCAAAATGTCCTTACGCTCCAAGGGAGTGGGGGTAGAATCGCCGCTTACCGTCAGGGTGTAGGGCCCTCCGGCTGACTCCGGTTTCAGCCACGCTTCCCAATAGCCAATTGGATCGGCTTGCGTAGTGACGGTCTGGCCATGGAAGCGGACGGTGACGTTTTCTCCGGCGCTGACCCCAACCCCAGATACGGACCGGGCGGTCGCGTTGCAGCACCGCGTGATCGGAGAAATAGATTCGGAAGTTGCACTGCTGCCGCAGCAGTAAGCGAAAAAGCAAGCGAGCAGGCCGTAAGGCCAGCAGAAGACGCAAAACGTCGCATGGTTCATCTCCGGTGAAGCCAAAGGGAAGTTGCCGACATCAACCTGGCCACCATACCTGCCGTCCCGCACAACCTGCAAATCGACCAGCATCGGCGTTCCTCTTACCAATGGATCAAATCTTGGCTGTCCTCCACCAACAGTACTTCGTATTTTTCCAGCATCGGCAGCAGGACGCTTTCCAACTCTCCCTTCCACACTGCGCCTTCATAAAACTTTTTCTTCATCGGCTTGCGGGACGCCAGATCAGGAAAACCCCGCATAAAAAAGAATGTGTCCGGATCTTCGACGGAATTAAACGGACCTAGTATTTTGATTCCGATTTCTCTGTGCGCCGGAATACTTTTGGAGTGAAATACTTCCAGGAATCGAGACCGCATACCCGGCTTTGTTTTATATGTGCGCATTTCGATAACCATTTTGGCAACCTCCGTGTGTCCGGTTATAGCAGTTCGATTACCTTTGGAACCTGCGAATCTGCACCATTCAGGCGGCAACCGTTATTAAGGTGTCTCCCTTTTGATGCCCCGAATAGATATTCACATCTTGCCTTCGCGGGTGGTGTATCTTGACTGACACGAAAGCAGTGGACCAGGGGGACGTCGCAAAACAAGGGAAATAAGTTAACTGGAAAGTTGTGACCAATCTCGGGGTTCTGTCGCTCACACGGGCCATGTCCAGATGTAGTTTGTTCGAAATCGTGGTTGCCCCCAAGTCTCGAAGTTTCCCTGAGAGGCGTACGCCGTGAAGTCTGCAACCTGCTTGTCCGCTCTTCTCGCTGTCGGCTTCTTCTGCCAGTGCTCAGTCTCCTGGGCGCAGGCCAATAACGCCGGTCGTTCCAGCTCTTCTACCCCTTCCCACTCGCCGTCGACCACTAGGCCTGCGCACCCCGTGGCCCACCCCGCGCCTCAAGAGAACACGGTCGTCATTCCCGGGCCCCTGCGATCTTTCCTGCGCATGGCCGGTATCAGCCAGCAGATATCCCGAGACGATGTATTGCCTCTGCTCGCGCGCAATGCGTACGCGACTGGCTACCTGAACGGCGTGCCAACGGAGTATCTGCGCTTAGTCGACCGCTATCTTCATCAGGCGAGAGAGCTGGAGGTGCTGGCTGGGTCAACCGGCACCATACACGTTGCCAATTGTGCGGAGGCGGAGCCGCTGTTGAGTATCCTCGGCTACCACGCGCGGCCGGCTTGCGGGCAAAAGGATTCCATCCTGATGACCGCGGACCCGGAACGCGCCTTCCTCACCACGGATTCAGGATTTCCTTTGACCGCACTGGAAGAGGCGCTCGAGAAGGGCACGCCATTTACCTACGCCTTCCCTTCTTCCCGCGTTCCCGTGCTTTTTAGCGAAAACGAGTGGCGCGCGCTCAGCAGTGCAAAGAGCAGGGGCGCGCAATCGCTGGTGGATATCCTGCTGCACGAGCCGGCCATCGATCGCCTGTACTGGGCGCTCGCCAATACCGATGCCGAAACCAGGAATGCGCTCGCGCGCTCGCCCGGCCTGGGGAGACTTCTGCCCTATGGCCCGGTTCTCGATTTCTATGGAACCCAGATCTGCATTCGCGGCGGCCGGGTTGTCGTGCCCGGAGGACCCTCCGCGGAAGCCGGGTGGCGGGAGCTGGCGGGCGCCAGTCCAAGGTCGCCGGCGGACTTTGTCCTCGGCCTGGTCGGTACGGATAACGGCTGGTTGGCCGTCTATTTCGATACCTTGTCGCGGGTCAACGCCACCCAGCAGGCGTACTTGACTACATCGCCGCGCCTGAAACATCTCTACGACGCTTTTCGCGAGCCGGAACCGAACGCCTACCCCGCCAGGGCCGTCTTTCGTAAGGCCCCTGCCCTGCTGATGCTCTTCACTCGCCTGCAAATCGGGCCGGATGGTGAACCCCGCATCCCCGGCAACCTCGAGGTCTGGAAGCAGATCCTGGCCCAGAAATCGGACTCGAAAATCGCCCATGACTGGGGCAGGCGCGCGCGTGGATGGAAGCGTCCTGACCAACTGCTCGAAGGCATGGCTGCGTTGTCTCGCATCGATACCGACCAGGGTCCGCTGCAGATCTATCTCATGCTGAATGAAGTAGACAGGCGGCGCGCAGCCGAAAAGCGCCTGAGCCCGGAAACCGTGCTTCTTTTGGCCACCAAGTTCTCGCAGCTTAGCAACTGGTACCTGGTATTTTCCGAATTTCCTGACTTGAACGACGCCTCGATTGCGCAGTTCGTAAAGGTGACGGACGCAATCGACGCGATCCACGACCACAGCCTGCGCGGAAACGCGATGGGCGTCTTTCAGGCGAACCTCGGACTCTGGCAGATTCTTGCTCGCCAGGGAGAAATCCGGGACACGGATCTGAACCAATCCTGGCAGCGCGCGATTGCGCCTTTCGCGGCCATTAATTCTTCTGCCCAGCTCTTCGACGCCGGCCACGCTTCGCTGGGAACCCTGATGCTGGCGGCGAGCGGCAAAGCCGATCTCTCCCAGGGCGAATTCGTTGAGCTGCTGGCAGGCCCTCCGCAGCAGTCAGCCGACGGCCAACGTATCCGCCAGGAAATGGCCAACAAAATCCAGGCGGTGCTCGAGGATCAGCGCCTGGTGTCGCTTGATACGTTGTTCACTCTCGGCGATGGCCTTACGCGTATGGCACAGGGGGCGCCCGCGGGAAGCAACTTGGTCCCCCTGGCCAATGAACTCAAGGAATTCGAGTTGCCCCGGCCCATCTTTACCGAGAGCGAGAAGACAGAATGGGCACCGGGAGTCTACGCCAACCGTCATAGCGAATTGCAGGTCCACGTCGACATTACCAAGGTAATAAAAGCACCTGGTTCGCACGCGCAATTGGAAGCTGCTCGCGGTCAACTTACACCGTTTCTCAGGGACTCTCTGGTTGGTTTGAATTACGCGTACTACGAGCCGCCCGGCGCCCAGCTCTTGCACAGCAATCCACTCTTTGTGCGCTCGCATGATTTTTCGGGAGAAACCATCATGGGCGTGACCCAGCTCTGGCAGGCTCCTGAATTGTTTAACCAAGGATCGCCGGCCGGGGGAGGCGCCTATCTGGTGGGGTCGCTCGCCGAGTTGCCCTATGTGCTGGCCACCACGGAGGAAGACTTCATTGCCCCGAGAAACGTCCAGGCCCTGATCTGGAAGGAGGTGACGGCAGACCTGCTGGTCAGCGCGACACTGCCCCGCTGGTGGAATGTGACCAGCAACGAACTTCATGCCGTAACACTCTACCAACGCTCCGGGGAAGATCTTATTAATGGCGCACTGACCAATGAAGAACTGCGGGGAAAAGTGATTGCCATTCTCTCCGAACGCCTGCCGCCGCAGCGGCTGGGACAGTTGGAGCGGACCCTTGCGTCCGGCAACGCCGCCGCCAGTCTCGCTCGCGTCACCCCGGCAGATACCTTTCATCTTGCAGCAGAGTTTCGCCATAGATTTTCCCCAGGAGACCGCGTCCTGGGGAACGGCGGGCGGGGAGTTGGATACGCTCAGTCCGGCAATATCCGGCCGAAGTCAACCTACAGCGTATCTCCCGGGACTTTGGCACCCCTCATCCGGTGTTGGCCCAGAACTATGCCTGCGAACTCCTGAACGTGCAACCGTTCCCCGCCTTCGGTGGCAGTTCGAGTCGCTTGTTGGGGGAATCGTGGGACTCAACCAATCTGTATTGGGCGCGGCTGGCGGATGAGAAGGGCTACTCGCCGGTCATGCTTAATCGCCTGGTCCCCGAGTTGACCCGTCGCATGGTGGCGAACATTTTCGCGACCGATATCGAGGACTGGCTGGCGCTGACGCGTGCCATGAAGGAGACCGGCGAAGACTTCCGGCAGGGCAAGATTGTTCTGCCGCAATTGACCGAATCCGCCTCCTCCAACCAGGAAGTTGGTGTGCAGCAGGAACAGTCTTCAGCTAGCTCGGCCCCGGCAGGCCACAAATAAACGGGATACAGGATAAACAATGGCAAAGCGACCTCTTCTCTTCGTTCCTATCGCAGTTGGTTTCTTGTTCCTTGGTGGCCGCGTAACGAGCGCCCAGGATGACACCACGAACATTCGCGTGAATGTGGATCTGGTGCAGTTAAACGTCGCTGTGACTGATAGCAAAGGCAACTACATCTCCGGGCTTGGCCCGGAAAACTTTGCCATCACCGAGGACAAGATCCCGGAGAGACTTGCCACCTTTGAAGAAGGCAACGAGGGGGCTCGCCAGGTACTTCAGCCGCCGCCGAATGCGGCTCCTGGCAAACCGGGCTCGCCAGGCCCGCAACCGGCTGGGAAATCGAAAGCGACGGTGGTGAGTGCGGTGCCCCGAAGGACGGTCATGCCGCCGGAATCGGCGAGGATCCTGCGACCTTGCCCTCCAAGATTGCCGGCGCCAATGTCTTTGTTCTTTTCGATACCAGCAACTACATGTACCGGGGCTTTGTCTTTGCCCAGGATGCCATCACCGAGTTTGTTCGCTCCCTGGAAGGTGCGAACAAGGTGGCCTTTTATTCCTACAGTCGCGACCTTTCCCGTAATTCAGCCCTTACCTCCGATCGAGCCCAGGTACTGCGCGGGGTGCGGAGCACAGTTGCCGGCGACGACGCTGCGCTTTACAACTGCCTGCTGTTGACCGTCGAGGACGCCGCCCGCTACACCGGACGAAAAGTGGTCGTGGTCTTCTCCAACGGTCCTGACAACGCCAGCCTGGTACCCCCGGAAGATGTAGCCGAATTGGCCCAATCCACGGGCACGATCATCTACATGATCAGCACCCGGGAAGCACAGTTGGAACCGATCTCGACCGCCGTCTTCGAGCGTATGAGCAAGGCCACGGGGGCAAGGCATATTTCGCGCGCAGCTGGAGCGACGAAAAGAAGGCCTTCGCCTTTATCCAGGAGGACTTGGCGCACCTTTACTCGCTCAGCTACTATCCGCAGCCCAACCCCAGCACCGGATGGCGCACCATCACCGTAAAGCTGGTAGGGAAGGACCTGCAGAAGTATCACGTCCGAACCCGTGCCGGATACCGTTTGCAACAGGCGCACTCTGCGGCCAACGGCTCAGCGGATCTGGAAGCGGAGTCCGTTCAGAAGTAAGGGGTCTCCCACTGGCTCTGCTGCGGCCACCGATCGTGGGCATCCCACCGGAGCCATCCACTAACGCTTCAGCCCTGTGTTGGTGGTGAGCTTTTCGACACATCCAGCCCGTTCTTCGGCCACCGGCCCACTGCTAAGGGAGTCGCTGCAGGCGAACAGCTTGGGTTCGTTCATAACGGAAGTGGCGGCCTGCTCCAGAGTTGTATTTGGCTGCTTCGGGCTGAAATCTGGAACGTTTGTCGTCTTGTTGCAGCGATACGCTTTTGAAGAGAAGGGCATTGCCTTCGAGATGGACGTGGATTGCCGTCAGTTCCCAAACCGATGGGCCGACCTGTTGTTGTTCGAGGGCAAAGGAACTGCGTTCCTTCAACCTGCCCAGCAGCCCCCCTCCGAAGGTCACGTCATGGATAAGGTGGCCCTTGATTTTGCAGATGCGGTGTTGCTGGTTATCGACGACCAGGTCGCCGGCCATGCTGCTGAAGACGCGAGCCTCGCGCGTGGGTGGATGGAAGGTTGGCGAAGGTTCGAAGTGCAGTGAGGTGGTGGTTGTGGTTGCCCCTGTTTGTGTCCAGACAAAGGCAGCGGGCAGAAGCTTGAGCAGGTCATCGATCTGCTTATTATCGTGATTGCCCTCTTCGATCTGCTTCTTCTGGGCTCGGGTAGTCGTGCAGATATTTTTGAATGAGTTCCCGCTGTTCGGCCTCCGGCAGCTCTCGTGCGTCCTTTTCCAGGACGCGTTCGACATTCCCCCGTTGGGTGGCGGCGACCCACTGCAAAATGTGATCTTTTGGCTTGTCGCTTCTCTTCCAGGTAGACCCAGTTGGAGTGGTCGTTCTGGTCCGCTGTCCGTTCAGCGTCGACGGCCTGTTGGATGATCTGTTGCGGGGTTTGTGCGTGCACCGTGGAGAACGAGAGCGCGAGTATCCCGGCCCAGAAAAACCGCGCCTTTTCTTTGCCCATTTTCTCGACTGCCTTTGTCGGTCAAAAGTTACCGCTCTTTGATGCGGGAGGTCTGCCCAACGGTTCGGCAGAAAAGCCGGATCGTACCTACCCTTTATTGCTTTGGACTGCATCCCAGAAAATATGGGGGGTTGATGGCTGCAAAAAATTCCAGCAAGGCCGCGTCTCACGGTAATTCGGTGGCAGGCGTAAGTGGTCAGCAAAGGTGGACACTGACTCCACTCACCCGCGCTCTGGTCTGTTCAACAAGGATGCCAAGACAATTGCCCGCGAGCTCGCGTCCAAGAAGGTATCTCCGAAGGGACCCTCCTCCGGTATGCGCATGCTGACCTTCTACATCAATCGCGCCGGCAAAAACCTGCCGCCGAAGCGACTGAAGGTTCTTGAAAATGCTAAGCAGCTTTTGCACGAACGAATTGCGGCCGCTAAGGATAAGGAGAAAAGGGCCAGCTAGGCTTCGTACTTCACGAGACGCTAGCAGCCGCAGCGTCGATCAACTCCTGGACAGAGCAGTTGGATTTCCAGGATTTGATTTGCCGTTCTCGCCGACGAGCCTCTGGCAGCGTTGCGTAATATTCGGAATAGGCGAGCGTCCACGGTCCTCGACCCCTGGTATAGGGGCTGTGGCCCCGCAGATGTTCTGCGAGTCGCTGGTCCAAATCGAGCGCGGAGCCGATGTAGAACTTGCCCGTGGATTGGCTCCCGAGAATGTAGGCGGTAGGCACGAGGAGACTCGAACTCCAGACCTTCCCGGCTTGCCGGGACGCTCTATTTCAACTTAAAACCAAATATGGTAGGCACGAGGAGACTCGAACTCCTGACCTCTACCGTGTCAAGGTAGCGCTCTAACCAACTGAGCTACGCGCCTGTGTGTTGCGAACCTGCCTGCTGCAGGGCATCTCGCTATCATACCAAAAGCTCATGTACCATCAATCTTCTGGGCTGTACCCAGGAAGACGGGAAACCCTTGCTGAAAGAATTGCGCGCAGCTCCTAATCTGCTTACTTTTCTGCGCCTTTGCCTCATACCTTTTCTTGTCATCGCGGTTCTCGAGTCCCACTACGAAACTGCGCTCTACCTCTTCGTCGTCGCCGGACTCAGTGACGGCCTCGATGGGTTGGCCGCACGACTGCTGAAGCAGCAAACCCAAATAGGCCAATACCTCGATCCCGTGACCGACAAGCTTCTGCTCAGCACCCTGTTCCTGGTCCTCATGCACCAGCAGCTCGTGCCGCGCCGGGTCACGGTCCTGGTTTTTAGCCGTGACCTGGGCATCCTTATCGTTGCCGCGCTCCTCTATATCAGTCTGGGCATGCGCGATTTCCGTCCCAGCATCTACGGCAAGGCAAGCACCTGCGCGCAGATCCTGGCCCTCCTCACGGTCCTGCTCTGCCAGATTTATGCTCCCATGCCATTAATCATGCTGCGCACCCTGGCTCTCGATGCCACAGCTGCTGTTGACCATCGTCTCCGCCTTGCATTATGCCTGGCGCACGGCACGGCGTCTGGCCGTCGCCGAGGCTCACTAAAAACCCCCCGAAATGGCAAAGGTTTGAAAAATTCGCATTCAATGACAAACTATTGCCAGCACTTGGCTCCCAGTTTAACGTTACTGAAACAGTTCGCCCCCTCGCCCTGAAGGTATGTCCTCGGGGCAGCACTGTGGTTTCTACGAAGGCCCTTATGTCTGAAACGATCCAAGCACGTGTTCTCCGAGTGATTGCTACGACCCAGCGGATTCCTCTGGAGAAGGTCAAGCCTGACAGCACCTTCGAAGAGCTGGGCATCGATTCCATGGACAGCATCAATATCCTCTTCGACCTCGAAAGTGAGTTCGACATCGAGATCAAAGACGAAGACGCGAAGAAGATCCAGACCATCCGCGAAATGATCGACGGTGTCACCTACCTGGTGGATTCCAAGCAAAACCCCTCTGCCCAAGCTACGGCCGAGTAAGCTCGCCGCTATCGGTGAGACGCTCGAGTTTGTTACCCTCGGTCCAGCACAATCCTTCTATGAAAATGGTGTAGATGCGAGTTGTCATATCAGGAATGGGCGTTATCAGCGCTCTGGGGCTTGACCAGCAAGGATTCTGGCAGTCGCTTGCAAGTGGTCGATCCGGAATCGGACCGATACCAGAAGACGTCGGCCCCGTCCCCGAGATGGGCATGAGCCAAGTCCGTTTCAAAAACGGCGCCGCAGTGCTCGGTTATGACGCGGAGACCTACTTTCCCCGAAAAACACTCAGCTTCATGGATCGCTTCGCGCAGTTTTCTGTCATCGCTGCCCGAGAGGCGGTAACCGCGGCCGGAATCGAATGGACCGAGGAGTTGCGCGAGAGCGCGGCGATCATCACCGGTTCCTGCATGGGGGGCAGATTTACCGACGAAATCGGTTACTGGGAACTCTTCCACCATGGCAGGCATCGCGTTCACCCACTGACCATTCCGCTGGGAATGAGCAACGCAGGCGCCAGCCATATCTCCATGGAGTTCGGCCTGCACGGGCCCGCGTATACCTTCTCAACCGCTTGTTCCTCGTCGGCTCATGCCATCGGCAACGCGCTCTGGATGGTGCGTTCCGGAGCTGCGCCCCTTGCCATTGCCGGGGGGAGTGAAGCGCCGCTTTTTCTGGGCGGATTGAAGGCCTGGGAGGCGATGCGTGTGGTCAGCCCCGACACCTGCCGCCCCTTTTCTGCCAACCGCTCCGGAATGATCCTCGGGGAAGGCGCCGCTATGCTGGTTCTGGAGCCGCTGGAGCGTGCGCTGGCGCGCGGCGCCAAGCCGCTGGCTGAGATCGTGGGCTTCGGTATGTCAGCGGATGCCTGCCACGTCACCCAGCCCTCTGCCGAAGGCGCCGCTCGGGCCATTCGTGCCGCGCTGCGCGATGGTGGGTTAGTTCCGGAGCAGGTTGGCTACATCAATGCCCACGGCACCGCGACGGAGGCCAACGACCGTATGGAATCAGCAGCCATCCATGCCGTCTTCGGTGGCCACGCCTCCGGTTGCCGGTCAGTTCGACCAAGTCGATGCACGGCCACACCCTGGGAGCAGCTGGAGCAATCGAAGCAGTTGCTACAGTGATGGCCCTGGGCAAGGGCGTTCTGCCCCCCACGGCGAATTTCACTTGAGCCGGACCCGCTTGTGCACTGGACGTGATTCCCAACCAGGCTCGCGCAGCAAACGTAGAAGTTGCCCTATCGCAATCCTTCGCCTTCGGCGGGTTGAACGCCGTGCTGGCCTTTCGCGCCTGGCGTTGAGAGATTGCCCCTTCGAGGCACCTATCTTGCAGCGATCTCGTTCTCTCGTTCCGAGACGAAAGACGGGTATCCCACATCTCGCAAAAAACCAGCGAGATGTGGGACTCGTGTTATTAGTTCCGAGCCATCTTCTCGAAGACGTCGAGCGCATATTCCAGGTCGCTCTGCGTGTGGGCGGCGGTAACACAAAGCCGGAGCCGTGCTGAATCCTGGGGAACAGCGGGAAACAGCACAGGCGTAGCCAGAATGCCATGGTCGCGGAGCCGCCGGGCGAACAGGCCCGTGGTCGTCTCGTCGTTGAGAATGACCGGGATAACCGCTGTCTCCGACAGCCCTGTGTCATAGCCCAGTGAGCAAAGGCCGCTGCGCAGAAAGTCCGCGTTGTGCTTGATTTTGGCAACCCGTTCCGGCTCGCTCTTCAAAATCGCGAATCCTTCCCGGATCGCGGCCACGGCAGCCGGGCTCAGCGCCGCGGAAAAAATAAACGGCGATGCCCCGTGTTGGAGATAAATCGCAAGTTCCTGCGAAACCGCAGCAAAACCACCGGTGGAAGGAATCGACTTGGCCAGCGAACCGGTCCAGATATCTACCTCGTCCGTCGGTATGCCAAAATGCTCATCGGTGCCCCGCCCACAAGCTCCTAGCACACCGGAAGCATGCGATTCGTCGACCAGCAGGAAGAACCCGAATTCCTTTTTCACTTCAAGGATCTCGGGCAGATGGCAAACGTCGCCGTCCATGGAAAAAACGCCGTCCGAGATCACCAGCGTGCGATTGGCCTGGGATCCGTTCTGCAGCTCCTGGCGCAAAGATGAGGCGTCATTGTGCCGGAAACGCTGCAACTGCACTCCCGCAAACCGGCAGGCATCCGTAAGGCTACGATGGCAGAGCGAATCCATGATCACGCGATCAGCCGGTCCCAGCAGCGCACCCAGTACCGCAACATTTGCTAAATAACCTGAGCTGAAGGTGATAGCCGCTTCGGTGCCTTTGTAGGCAGCGAAGTCCCGCTCCATCAGAATATGCTGGTCGGTGGTTCCGGTGAGCAGGCGAGCGCCGCCTGTACCGGTGCCGTACTTCCGGATTGCCTCGATTGCGGCAGCGTCGATCCGCGGGTCGCCGATCAGTCCCAGGTAGTCATAGGACGACAGCATCAGCATGGAGTGGCCGTCCGCCCGGACCTGGGGGCCGGTCCGTCCTTCTAAAGGAATCTGGAAAGGGTAGGCATCGTGGTTGCAGGCGAAGGCAGTGGTCTCGAAAAGACGCCGGGCGCGGGCGTCGATAAGGTCGTTCTTGCGGAAATTCCACCGTTTGTCCGCGCTGAAGAATCCGTTAAAAGACTTACCGGAGGAAGAAGGAAATCCTGCTGTTCCGTGCTGAACTTGTGATTTCGTCTCTGTCGGAGTATCCATTGATTTAACTGACTATAGAGCAGGATTGGGGCATTGGGAAGCCCGGAGTTGCTGTCCCGGCACGGTTTAGAGCATTTTCTTTCCCCGGCCCGATCTGTCGCGGCAGCCGTTAGCGTAACTTCCTTAATCGTAAAGCCGCGAAAGACGCAAAAATGCTCTAATTGTCATAGAGATATACCCGGCCCATACCTCGCGCTCCTGGAAGTCGCAGGCTGGACCGCATGCTCACGCGTGCATGCATCCAAGGTTTCAGGCGTTGACGTTGGAGATCCTTCATCATGTCTTGGTCTGGCCTGCACAGTCCGGCCGCTTTACTCAACCCGCCAGTTAGCGCGGTGAAGGCCTGGCTGCGAGCCCACGGACAACTGTTCGCTTAAAAGACAAATTCGGCCGCACCATTACGCGATCTTCGTGTTTCCATCACCGACCGCTGCAATTATAAATGCGTCTACTGCCGCACCGGCACCGAGGGCGCTCAATTTGCCGAATTGGCCATGGAAGACTATCTGCGGATCATCCGGGTCTTCGTGACCCTGGGTATCGAAAAAGTGCGCCTGACCGGGGGCGAGCCGCTGCTGCGCAAGGGACATTATTTCCCTGGTGGCGCAGCTTGCCGAGCTGCGTACCATTCGTCGGGATCCGAGCCGCTGGACCTTGCCATCACCACCAATGGCCACCTGCTGGCCGAGATGGCCGCTCCGCTCGCACGTGCTGGGCTTAGCCGGATTACGGTCAGCATGGACGCCGTCGACTCGGCAACTTTTGAACGCATCACCCGGGTTCCGGGCAGCTTTGAACAAGGTGCTGGCCGGTGTGCGCGCCGCCCAGCGTGCCGGGCTGGGGCCGGTCAAGGTCAACTGCGTGCTGTTGCGCGGCTTTAACGACGATCAGATCGTCCCCTTTGCCCGCTTCTCACGGGACGAGGGCGTGATCGTTCGCTTTATTGAGTTCATGCCGCTTGAAGAGGACCGCTTGTGGACCCCCGATGTGGTTGTTCCGCTCCGAGGAGGTGGTTGACAAGCTCAACGGCTTTCGCCCGCTTGCCCCTTCCCGCCAACAACCCGGGGGAAACCGCGCGCCGCTACACCTTCGACGACGGCGTCGGCGAAATCGGCATTATCGCGCCCGTGTCCCAGGCCTTTTGCGGCGCCTGCAGCCGCATCCGCCTCACCTCCGATGGCAAGATTCGCACCTGTCTCTTCTCCCACTTCGATCACGATCTTTACGGCGTGCTGGCGCGCGGCGGCTCCGATGACGACTTGGCGGCCTTCATTGAGAAGACGGTCGAGGCCAAGGAGGCGCGCCACCATATTGGCGAGCCCGGCTTCCTGAAACCTTCACGCAGCATGGTCCATATCGGAGGTTAAGCATTCTGCTGACAGGGAAAACGCCTTCCTCGAGAGGCTCGAAATGGTCGATGGATCCTTCCCAGACGCGTCCCCTTCGCCCAGAAAGACCTGAGGGTCTTTCACGATGTAGCGCGTGCGCTGACTTCCTCGCTCGATCTGGATTCGATCCTGGGCGCCATCATGCAGCAGATGGAGCAGTTTTTCGAGCCTGAATCCTGGTCGCTGCTTATCGTCGATGAAGAGCAGCAGAACCTCTACTACGCGGTCGCGGCCGGCAAGTCATCCGGCGACCGTAACCTGCGGGTCGACTTGGGCGAAGGAATCGCCGGCTGGGTCGCGCAGCACGGCGAGGCGGTGATCGTGTCAGATCCGGGCAACGATCCCCGTTTTTCCGTGCATGATCACGGGCCGCCGCTCTCCCCGCTACGATCTGCAATCTGCATACCTTTGCGCGCGCGCGATCGCACCCTGGGCGTCATCGAGCTGCTCAACTATCGCCCGTCCACCCTGACCGATGAAACCATGGCGTTTCTCCGGGTGCTGTGCGACTACGCTGCGATTGCTATACAGAATGTGCACGGTGTGGAACGCATCCAGGAACTGACCATCACCGATGACTGCACCGGTCTGTTCAATTCGCGGCACTTGTTTTCCGTCACGGAAAGTGAACTCGAGCGTTCCCGCCGCTTTAATCTTCCCTTCAGCCTGATCTTTATCGACCTGGATCACTTCAAGCGGGTCAACGATCTGTACGGCCACCTGACCGGCAGCCGGCTGTTGGCCGAGATCGCCCGGACGATCAAGCATAATGTCCGGGGGATCGATTCGGCCTTTCGCTACGGTGGAGACGAGTTCATCGTGCTGCTGCCGCAGACGGGCAAAGATGCGGCGCTTGAAGTCACCCAGCGGCTTTTGCACTCGTTGCGCGAGACGCGGTATCTGTTATCGGAGGGACTGGAGGTGCGGATGATGGCCAGTTTTGGAATCGCGAGTTATCCGGAGGACGGCAGGTCGATCCAGGAGATCATAGGCGCTGCCGACGAGATGATGTACCTGGTAAAGAACTCTTCCCGGGGCAACATCGCCGTCGCCCAACGGGGCTTTTTTCAAGCCTGACAAAAAATGCTTTAGCATGGAGCCCGGCGGTTGTAGAAAGAGATACAACCCGCGTATCGTGGCAGTACACCGCTCCCCCGAAGGGGCGAGCTGCAAATTAATAACCCAGGACTAGTCCTGGGAAAGAGGCGAAAAGTAAAAATGGATCAGCAGGGTAGACGTCTCCGTATGGGGATGGTGGGTGGTGGCGCGGGCTCCTTTATCGGCCCTGTGCATCGCATGGCGGCTGAGTTGGATGGAACCATCGAGCTGGTGGCGGGAGCATTCAGTCAGGACGCCGAACGATCGCGGCAGGCGGGCGTAACCTATGGCATCAGCCCCGACCGTGCCTATGCGAACTTCGAAGAGATGATGGAGCGGGAAAGCAAGCGGGCGGATGCCATCGACTTTGTCTGTATCGTTACCCCCAATCATCTCCATCTGCCCATCGCAGCGGCTGCCTGGAGCACGGCTTCCATGTGATGAGCGACAAACCGGCCACGGCCACACTGGAAGAGGCCAAGACGTTGGCGGAAATCGTTCGCCGTACCGGGCTTCTCTACGGGTTACCTTTA
>CAWFGM010000083.1:0-44149 GCA_963815175.1 uncultured Acidobacteriaceae bacterium | reverse complement strand
CCTTATTTTTAACTCATGACTCACTGTATCCACCACTGTCACCAACCCATCGTTTTGTTTGTTTTGTTTGATTGCTTGCCCGGCTCATGCCCGTCATCTTCTCGATATAGCGCCGTAGCAGACCGCGCGACGACTTTCCTTGTCGCGCATACTCCTGTTCGCAGAGCACCAGTTCGATCCAGTCATACACCTGTGCTCGCTTTACCCCGGCAAACCGGATTCCTTCGCTGGCTTCTAAAAGCTTGCGAATCTCCTCCAGACTTAACTTCTCCGCTTCCTGCACGCTGATGTTCAATCCCCAGCATGCCTAATCCTTCAGGCTCATCTTGTGTTGGAAACACGTCCTCCTTTCAGGCTCATCTTGCGTTGGAAAAGACTCCCCCTGGACAAGGTCCAAAAACCGTACTAATGTGGGATCAATAATCCACACCAGCGCTGTCTTGCCACAGCAGCCCTGCATGGCCTGCACCGGCTTACCCCGTGCATCCGCCGCCCTCTCGCACAACATCAGCGTTCGTATAAGTAGGGTGCGCTCAGTGCGTCCTCTTGATTCAGCAGTCTTGACAACTTGAAAACACCGCCGGCAGCGCCTTGAGGCCCTGCCCGGCCGCTTTTGTGCCACGGCATGGCTTTAGTCGAAAACCCAGCCGCTAACCGGCGAATACCTAAACAGCTTATGGGGGCGGGGAAAATAAAATTTGAGCACCTTCGTGAAACAAAGGACTTAGCCGGCGCCTCTAGCGAACCCCTCGCCCGGGCACGCCCCGAGGCGCGGATCAATCGATCTTACTCATCTCATAAAACGACGGGACCTCATCCTGTCACCTCATCTTCAAGGCTCTACCCTCTGGCTGGCCGCCCAACACTGAAACCGCGGATGCACCTGCGGAAAGCGAATAACCTGACGAGTTAGGCCCTTTTCTCGCTTATCGCTCAATCTTTTTCCCAAACGAAAGCGCCGGCCGGGGGGCTTATCTCTCTTTTCTCTCACAAAGTGCATTCTTTTTTCGGAAAGCTTTGCGTGATCCTTTTCGGGGAAAGACGGAATTTCCCCTAATGAGCGTCGCGCGCGCACTAGCACTGGCCCAGGACAGAGCGATCTCTGGATGCTGGCAAACCTACCAATGAAGGCCAAGACGCCCTCAGCAGAGATACACTGTTCGGCCCTATCTCGGCTCAAAAACCGCGACGAGGAAGCGCTGGCCGTCTCGGGAGACCTGGAAGCGCGTGTTCGTGGGCGCTCCCGGCCCACCTGACAGTCAGAAGGAATCGAAGGAGAGTATGGATTGTTCGTGACCGTCCTCAAGGCATCTCTTTACGGTGCACAGCCTATCACGGCGCTATATTGTCACTGCTTAGGCTCCCCAGTGAATCAGCATCGAAGAATGCGTTCGGAGCATAGGGGCCTACACCATCGATCGCTTCCACTTGATTGTTGATAACGCTCGAATTGGTCAAGGTACCAGCTGCGCCTTGGAGATACAGTCCGCCGGCAAAGGCAGCCGAATTCCCATTAAAAGAGGATTGATCGATGGCGGCTGTTCCCGCAGTCGCGTCATCGACGAAGAAGAAACCTCCTCCGTAAGCGTTGCCTTTGTTGGTGTCCACGTGTGTTCCACACATTTTGATACTGATGTGTGCTCCGTCCATGTAGATGCCGCCTCCGTTTCCCCCATCGCCCGGATTGCCGCCGCTCCCGGTGGCCTGGTTTCCTGTAATCGTATCGTTCACAAGATCAATGGAGGCTCCTAGATTCCCCAGCGCTCCGCCATCGCTCGACTGATTCCCGTTGAAGGTGCTTCCGACAATCGTCGTTGTGCCGACTCCGACTGAGTAAATAGCTCCGCCCGCAGAATCTTGCCCGCTTGCCGGGCCTACGTTGTTGATGAACTGACTGTTGATGACATTGAGCGTTCCTCCATAGCGATAGATCGCTCCGCCTCCGGTCGGCGCGCCTGTGCCTGCATTATCGGTCCCATGACCGTTGGCGAACGTAACATTCTGAAGCGTCAGAGTTGGGGTAGTCGCATCGAAGTTGCCGTTGTTCAGGAGCAGCTGTCTGACCTGGCCGCCGCCATCCAGGGTTACTAGATTTCCTCCGTCGATCACCGTGTCCTGAGTGATTGACTTGGTAGAACTAAGGACGAGCCGATAGGGCGCGGCACCGCAATTGAAGGTGACTACTCCGCCCGCAGCAACGGCCTCTTCGAATGCGCTCTCCGTACAGCTCGCCGGAGTTCCGTCACCCACGACATTGGTGTTCCCTGCTGTCTTTACCGCGCTGATGGGCAAAGCACACGAAGAGGTTCCAGGAGCTGTGGGCGTCGCCGACGCCTGGTTGGAATTTGCGCTTTCTCCATTGGAGCTGACTGCCGTGACCACGTAGTAATAGGTGGTTCCGTTGGTTACGCTCGTGTCGGTATAACTTGTGCCCGCAGGCGACGCCACGGTTGTGTAGGGTCCGCCGTTGGTGGCTGCCCTTTTGACGTGGTAGCTGCTTGCGCCGGTGCTGGCTGTCCACGCAAGCGAGACTTGCTGGTTTCCTCCCGTGGCCGTGAGGTTCAGGGGAGCAACCGGCGCGGTGGGCGCTGCCATCGGTGTCGCGGTCGCCTGGTTGGAATTGCCGCTTTGTCCCGCCGCATTTACAGCCGTCACGACATAGTAGTATGCCGTTCCGTTGGTTACGGCCGTGTCGGTATAACTTGTGCCCGCAGGCGTACCCACGGTTGTGTAGGGTCCGCCGTTGGTGGACGCCCGTTTGACGTTGTAGCTGGTTGCGCCGGTGCTGGCCGTCCAGGCAAGTGAGACTTGTTGGTTGCCTCCTGTGGCCGTGAGGTTAAGAGGAGGAACCGGGGCGGCGGGCGCAGCAGTCGGTGTCGCGCTCGCCTGGTTGGAATCGGCGCTTTCCCCCGCCACACCCACAGCCGTCACGACATAGTAGTATGCGGTTCCGTTGGTCAGCTTGGTGTCAGCGTATGTTGTTGCTGTGGGCGTACCCACCGTGGTGTACGGGCCGCCGCTCACCGTTCCGCGTTTTACGTAATAGCTGGTCGCACCACTGCTCGCCCTCCAGGTAAGGTTAGCCTGCTGGTTACCAGCGGTAGCGGCGAGGTTGGTGGGGGCAGCAGTAGACGCGCTGTTTCCCTCACCGGCATTGCCGGTATTGCCGCTATTCCCGCCGGAGTTGCTACACGCGTTGCAGACAAGCAGCATGGCGAACAGCGAAATTTTCAACCAGAGTTCGAAAGCGATGGAAGACGAGCGGAGCACGCGAAGACTCATAGCTTGACTGGAGCCTCAAACGAAGTCTACTTACAATGAGTCGTTACGGATGGGCACCAAAGTTGTAGAGGATGCAAGGGGCAAGGCAAAGAGAAACAGCCTGTCAGGCCGTCCCCTATTCTTCCCATCGATCATCGATTTGTTGGCGGGGAGGTGAGCGAGATGGCATTTATGTCCGTACACTTGAGACGCAACAGAGTGAGGCGCAAAACCACATGATGCCGGCTGGCGGCGAGACCGCTTGGACATCCATCGAAGAACTTTTTGAGCGCTCGTTCGGAAGTCGTTCCGCTGCCGGGCATTTTCCGCTTCTCAAGAGGGCCGAAAACGAACGCCCGGAAGTTAAGGGGTTTATCGAGCGCGCCTTTCGCCTCATGGCGATCTCAAAGGAGGTGCCGAAGAATATCGCACCCACCCTTGCCTGGTTTCTGGGGGTCACGATTCCAGGTCTGCTTCCTGGGCGTGGGGGAACGTAGTGCCGCCGCTAACCTATGAAGACCGCCATCAACAGATCGATCGATACCTTGCTGCGAACCCATGGGGTGAGTTCCCGGATGGCACCGTTTTGCTGGAGATGGGTTGTGGATTCCCACCGCAAACCGCGTTAGATGTGGCGCGCGATTTCCCTCGCTGGCAAGTAATCGGCGCCGACCTTCGCTTTGATCCCTACGTCCTTTATGATTCGGAGGGTAACTACGCCTGCATGGATTCCGCGGGTGGTGTTCGCTACTTTCAACCCGGACCCTCCAATCGCACCACGTTTCTTTCTCTCTACAATGACCAGCCTGCGTCCTTCCGGCATTTCGGCGATTTGTTTGCCCAGCTTCGTGAAAAGTTACCAGTTCCGAAAAACGGTGAATGCACGGCCGTCGAATACGATGGCGCACGCCTCGTATGCAATCCGATTCGAAGCTACGAGCGTCCGAATTTAACGTTGATTCATGCGGGCCTTGGCGAAGACGTGCCCCCAGCCAACATCATTCGCGTCTTTAATGTCTTGTTCTATTTCGATTCAGCCTTCCGCGACCGTGCTGAGCAATGGGCCTTGCGCACGCTCCGCCCCGGAGGCCTCTTGCTATGCGGCGGAGACGGCGCAAAAACTCTCGAAGCACGCTACTCCGTATATCGCAAGGAGCGTGACACTCTGGTTCGCAAAGAATTCGCCTTCAGCATCGACAACCTGAGGCCCCCGACCGTGGTAACTTTCTTCTGCCTCCATGACCAGGAGAAGGAAACATTTGAGCTGGCCAAACTGCTCGGGGTTCTCAACTCCGACCAGGAATTCCGCGCCGCCTACGACCTCCGTTTAGACGAGCTGCTGGCGGAGAAGAATATCCTGGTTCGACAACCAGACGGCTTCCTCGCGGTGCCACCGAATCCACTTGACCCCATGGCCTGGATGACGGCACGCGTAGAGATACATCGGCGCTTAGCGGAAGAAGGTTTCGTGGACCGGGCTGTGTCTGTCTTGAAACGTGCTGGCTATCTTGCCTGGAAAAACCCGGTAGGCCACGTAGCCGTGGACCCAACCAATTTGTAAGCATGCTTGGGAAACCTAGGAGCAAGCCCCTGGCCGGTTGACAAGAATGCCTCCCGCATCGAGACTCTCGTTATGCGACTGCCCGTCCTCTGTCTCGTAGTAGTGAGTGCCCTGTTGTGCCCGCCGTCCCGGGCGCAGGTGCCTGTCTTCCAGGTCACTCCCATCCAAAGCTCCATCCGGTTCAATATGGGATCTTCGAGGGCCCTGACGGGCAATTTTGACAAATGGCATTCGAGCCTGACCTTCGCGTCGCCCGACCCTACGTCGGCCGCATTACAAGTCGAAATTCAGACAGCCAGCGTACATTCCGGGAACAACAAGAACGATGACGAATTGAAGAGCAAGGACTTGCTGAACGTCGCGCAGGACCCGGTCATTTCGTTCAAATCCAACAAGGTGGTCCAGACGGGGAAAACCACCTACGACCTTGTCGGCACCTTCAGCCTGCGCGGCGTTACCAAGCCGGCAACCCTGAACCTGGTAATCGCCGACCAGGGTGGCGGCTCAGGATACATCCAGGGAGTCGTACACTTCGACCTTACGAACTACGGTATGACCAGCAGCCGGAAGATCGACGAGCGCGGCGAGGTCGATCTCAACCTCAAAGTGAAGCAGGTGAGCGGACCCGAATTGATCCACAAAAGGTTTCCGTGACGCCACCTGGGCAACTCGTTTCGGGCAGTCACGCCCGGTAGGACGGGCACTTAGCGGCTGAACGTTGGAAGATGCACGACATCGGTCTCGGGCACAGTCTCGAGCGGATTCCCCGCTTTGCGCCAGGCTGCCAGGCCGCCTACGATGACAAATGCCTGAAATCCCCACTCCCGTAAAAGATGCGCCACGCTCGCGCTGGTCGCTTCCTTCTGGCAAGTGCAGTACAGGTAGATATCCTTGTCTCGAGGGAATTGTGCTATTTCCGCGCTGAGATTGTTGGGCTCGACTCGAATCGAGCCGGGAATGCGCACAGCGCCCGTACTGTAATAACCATGGCTGCGCACATCGGCCAGCAGTATCTTTCCCGGGCCGTCTGTCTGCAGCTTCGCGGCCAATATCTGTACCTCTACGCGTGGTACCAGCCGATCGGCGCGTTGCTTCCAGTACAACGAGATCCGATAAACGATAAACGCAATCAGGGCAATGATGATTACAATCTCGACCGCATGTCCTGCTGCGCGAAATCCGCTGACGATCTTGGCCACGAAATCGCGAAAGATGAATCCGATTGCGCCATATACCAGCGCATAGAGGCAGGCGCCCAGAAAGTCCAGCCCCAGAAATTGAGAGAACCGCATTTTCATGCTCCCAGCCAGCGGCGCGGCCATCGTGCTCACCCCGGGAATGAACTTGTCGAACAACAGCGTGAGCCGCCCTCGCCTATAGAACGATTCCGCGGAGCGCAGAACGCATCCCTCCGGATCGACAGAAACCTGGCACAGAAATTTCAAGATCGTCCATCCCATATGGCGGCCGAGGACGTAAAGGAGTGAGTCGGCCGACAACATCGCGGCCACCGCACACAACACGAACGCCGGCCCATACAGGGTTCCCGCCGCAACAGCAGCTCCGCCAGCAACCAGAGCGACTGCGCCCGGTACGGGCACACCGATGGCTTCCGCAAAGACAATTAGGAAGATGACGAGGTATCCGTAGTGCACGATCAATGAGGAGAAGTCGTTCATGGGTCAGGTCTCAAGGCTAGCATGCACTGACTTCCAGGAACGATAGCTGCATCTTTCCACGGCAGCCGATGTTGTGCCCCCTTCTTGCCCCCCGTGCCGAGGAATCCACCGAAGCCTGACGCATTTGCGGTAGCGTGGCAATCAGGGTAACGAGAATGCGACATACACTCCCTTTGCGGGAGCAGGATTAAACCGTACCGCTCCCGTGGCCACGACGATATATTGCTTTCCGTCCACCATATAAGTTGCAGGAGTGGCTCGCCCCGCGTACGGCAATTGGCCTTCCCACAACAGTTCTCCGTTTCGGCTATCGAAGGCGTGGAATTTGTGGTCGTAAAGAGTAGCTCCGATGAAAAGAAGTCCACTGGCAGTCACAATCGGCCCACCGTAGTTTTGAGAGCCTGTGTTCTTCATCCCATTCGCGGCCAGTTCTGGATATTCACCAAAAGGTATCTTCCACAGATAATTCCCTGTGTTGAGATCAATCGCGCTCAGCGTTCCCCATGGCGGAGCAATGGCCGGATAATGATCAGGATCCACAAACATCTGGTACCCGGTGAAGCTGTATTGCGGCGGCTGAGGAGTTGCCCCGTGCGCAGCATCCGGAGCCGGGGTCATCTCCGGCTTATCACTGGTTTGTTGTGGCGTGCGGGTTGGGGTCTCCCCCTTCAGGAAATGCAGAAGAGTTTCCAACTGAGTGTCGGAGAGGCTCGGAAAGCCCGGCATCCGGCCCTTCCCTTGACGAATGGTCGCGATGATCTGCTCATCAGGGAGACGTTTGTTGACTTCGATCAGGGAAGGAAATGCTGGTGGCGATCCACTACGATCAGCGCCATGGCAGACGCTGCATTGGCTACGGTAGGTAGCTTCCCCCGGGGAATCCGTCGCCTTATTCTCGGTGAGACCGCCTGTCCAGGCCATTTCGTTCGCATTGATATAGATGACTCCGGTTTTCGGATTTACTGCCGGACCGCCCCATTCGGCTCCGCCATCAAATCCTGGGAAGTTGACGGTTTGCTTGTTCAGCGCGAAGGGAATGAAGATCCCTTCGCTGCGAAAGGTCTGGAACTTCTGCACTGCCCATGCATGAGCTTCCGGTGTCCGGTTTGTCAGCATGTCTTCGGTAAGCAGCTGCCGCGCGAAAGGATCAGGCTTGAGAGGTCTCGGCTGGGTGGGAGACGTTACTTCGCCCGGAACTGTGCTAGGCGGGTAGCTTTTCTCTTCAATCGGGAACAGTGGCTTTCCCGTCACACGATCAAACAGAAAGACATAGCCGGTCTTGGTCGTCTGGGCAACCGCGTCGATCCGCTTTCCGTCGTGCTTTACCGTCAATAGCGCAGGAGGAGAAGGAAAGTCTCGATCCCAAATATCGTGGTGTACGCCCTGAAAGTGCCATATCCGCTTGCCGGTATTTGCGTCCAACGCCAATAGCGTGTCAGCGAAAAGGTCGTCGCCGACCCTGTTGGCTCCATAGAAATCGAAGGCCGCCGACCCGGTTGGAGCGTACACGATCCCGCGTGCCGCATCGAGTGACATGCCGGCCCAGTTGTTGGCAGCGCCAGAGGTCTTCCATGCGTCGGGCGGCCAGGTGTTGTAGCCGAATTCTCCCGGATGCGGAATGGTGTGGAAGCTCCATCGAAGCTCCCCCGTGCGCACATCGTAGGCGCGGATATCTCCGGGCGCCGCAGGCAGGGTCTCAGGCATTTCCCCGCCCACGATAATCAGGTCCTTGTAAATAAGTCCCGGCGTGTCCATGGAAATGTAGTGGGCTTGGTAGTCTCCGCGAAGGCCCTTTCTAAGGTCGATCCTGCCATTCTCACCAAAGGACGAGATGGGCGTTCCCGTTTGAGGGTCGAGTGCGTAGAGATAGTTCATGACGCCGGCAAATATTCGTTTTTCTTTTCCGTCCGTCCAGTAGGTGACTCCTCGTGCCCAGTGTTGTGCCTTGACCCCGCTATCAAATTTCCACAGCAACTTTCCCGTGGCGGCATCGAGAGCGATCACCTTTTCTGAGGGTGTATAGGCGTAGAGAACTCGCCCAACGACCAGTGGATTTGTCTCGAGTATGCCTTCTTCCCCGGTGTCGTAGGTCCACTGCACCTTGAGTTGCGTTACATTGTGGCGGTTGATCTGGGTCAGGGGTGAATAGTGCTGCCCCTCCACCTGCCCCAGGTAGACCGGCCAATCGACATCCGCCCGCTTCGTCTTAGCAAAGGAATGCCCGACCGCACAGGTCAACATCCCACACAGAGCGATCACGGTCATTAGCGGCGTGGAGAGAAGAGACACGAGTCGGTTGCGCTTCATGTGATTCTGAATTTTCAGTTCCCTTCCGGTCTGTACGTCGAATATCAGATCCGTACCCAATTCGTCCAGGATTGCTGAGCCAACATCACTGCCAGCAGGTTACTTAGTAGCGTCAGCCCCGTTCACCTCGAAAGATAACGGGACTGTTTTCTCACCGCGTTTCGTCTCCCGTCCACCCTCTCGTTACCCCTGCCGCCTCCAGCTTGATCCACTTCCGGCAATAGCTCTTGTAAATAGAATCCTGGTGCCTATCAGGATCAAACTCAGGTCCGGTAATTTCTTTTAATTCGGCAATGCACTTTGATTTTGCGAGTCCAGCGAAAAGGTTGGTATCTCAACATCAAACCGCTCGCCGCTATCGCTTTCCATTTGGTAACTCCCGCCCATCATCCCCGACGGCGTGTTGAGAGACGCGCCGCTGGTGTATGCATGACGTTCGCCAGGCTTGAGAACGGGTTGTTTCCCAATCACGCCTAACCCCTTGATCTCAGTCAATTCGCCGCGCGCATTCGTGATCATCCAGTGCCGGCTCAATAGTTGCGCCGTCTCCCGTCCCTGATTCTCGATGGTCACGCGATAGGCCCAAAGATACTGCGCATTGGAAGGCGATGAGTCCGCCTCAAGGTATGTAGGCACAACGCTTACGGCTATTCCTCGTGTAATTGCTTGGTACGGTATCCGATCTGCCATAAAGAGAAGGTTAGAGCAAAGCGCAAGGATAATCCAGGATCGTGGGCTCATCGCCACCCTCATGCTTTGTATCAAGGCACGGCTTGAGCCGGGCCGTAAACGATTGAGAAAGGAGCGGGCTTTTAGCCCCTGAGGTTCTGCTTTCCTGCCGGGTGCAGAGTCGGCGGATGGCTTCCCTCGACATCGCCGCGGGGTGAGGGCGAGGAAACGATCGAAAGCAATCGTCCAACAATGATCCCCAAGCGCCCTGTTTCGAGCGGCGCCTGTAGAAAGGTGTACGGGATTCTGGATTACAGCTTGGTTTCAGCTCGGGATGTCTAAATCAACCGATCCTCTTTTAGACAGGTTCGAGGCTTCAAAAGGTGCTGTTCCAATAGGCGTGCTGCCCGAGGTAAAGGTCGTCGGCAACGTTCTTCAATATGGCTCGGCGTACGTCCAAAACGTTCATGGCTCCCTGTGTTCTGTAGAGCACTTCGCCCTTGGTGCCAATCAGAACTGTGTATGGAGCGCCACCCTCCCAGCCCGTGCCGAGAGCTTTTACCGCATCCGCCGCATCGTTGCTGTTAAAGAGATAGTTCTTATTGAACGCGTGCTGTTTCTGAAGAAATGCTTGGACCAATTGCTTCTCGTCGGGATTGTTGATGCTCAAGGTCACGATATTCAATGGCCGGTTTGCATACATGCGGACCATGGTTTGCAATTCCGGGAATTCTTCGACGCAGGGCCCGCACCAGGTGGCCCACACGTTCACCAGCAAAAGCTTGTCCGTTCCGGCGTTCTGGCGCAAAGTCTTGAGCTGATCGGCGGAGATCAAATCCAGCGCGACCGGCCTCTCGTTGAAATGGGCGATCTCACTTTCAACGTTGGCCGCTTTGTAGGCCCACTTTGTCGAGCAGCCAACCGCGGGTGTATCGGTGACGGCGACCGGTTTTCCAGCAAGTAGAGCATCGATGGCATCTCTGGCTTCGTGCTTCGTCACCAGCTGCTCACGCTGATTGCTGTCAATCCTTCCCTCGTAGCGCAGAATGCGCTGCTGGTCAAAGATGAACGCATGGGGAGTTGCCGTCGGCCCGTATTTAAGCGCAACCGCTTGGGTAGCGCCATCGTACAGGTATGGATACGTGAAGTGCCTGTAGGCTGCGCGTGCCTTCATATCCGCAAAAGAATCGCCTACATCGGTGTATCCGTATTCGCTGAGCTCCTCTGCTTTTGGATCATTGCCCATGATCACAACTACGGCGACGCCCCGGCCCTGATAGTCCGTGAATAGCTGCTTGATTCGTTTTTCGTACATCTGTGCGACCGGGCAGTGATTACAACTGAAAATGACAACCAGGATCTTGTTCGACGCATAGTCTTTGAGGCTGTGTGATTTTCCATCGACTCCCGGCAGATTGAAATCCGGCGCTTGCGAGCCGATTTTTAGAATTGGAGGAACATCGCTACCCGTGTGCGGAACGTCGTCCTGCCCCCTGCCTGTAGGGCATGAAACAAAGGCTAAGCCGAGAGCGATCATTGACAGCCAAACATGTGGCCTACGCTTGGCCTTCCTGGTTGGTGTGGATGCAAAGTAATCCAGGTACACGGAGCCTCCTTGCGAACACCTGCCGTCTCAAAAGATTACGAGCGTCGCCGCCTCCCTTTTACTGCTCGACGGCTAGCGAAGTCAAACCCATGAGTGAACAACGAGCTAGTTTTCGGTCGGGTTTTCCTCGATGTGATCGATGACCAAGACGGGGTAAGAGCGTTTAGTCTTTTCCAGTTTGAGGCCCAGTTGTCTATTGACGGCGTCGAAGACGGAGAGGGCTCCATTGGGGTCGGAGCTGTTGGCGGCATCTCCGGCGCCGGGTGTGGGAAGGATCTTATCCGCGGAGCTGAAGCTGAGCGTGAAATCATAGGAGCCCTTCAGACCGGTGCCGTCGGTCACCGTGTTGTAGATATAGCCGTTGGCTACGTGCTGGAGCTCGTCGCCGATCTGGGCGACCGTCATGTTTTGGCAGGTGAGAAGGCGGTTGAGGATGGGGTTGGCGATGCGGGGATCTTTGCCGTCGGGACCCGGGCCTTCCTTGCATTTGGTGCGTTCGGTGGGATCCGTAGTGGGCTTGAGTTTCGGGTTGGCAGCTACCAGAGTGTACGCGGTGACGGGGCGGTCCTCCATATGCCACTTCATCTGAAAACGCTCGATGATCATGGCCCGCATCATGTTGCGGAGGTCTTCGTAGTTGATTAAGCTGCCGGAGGAAAACTTGTCCACCCTAACATTGGCTCCAGCCTTGGCGGTGATGTCGAACTTCTTGGTGTCATCGAGCCATTTGGGCGCGTTGGCGATCCCTTCGTTATTGCCGGGGTTGATGTCCCAGGCGAAGTGAATGAGAAAGCTGAGAGGAATGGCGCGGGTCTCGATCTGGTCACCGGTAATGCGGCCATAGCCCTTTTCGTCAGGGGCGCTGGGCTTGATGACGCTAACCTCGAACGGGGCCGCAGGCGGCTCGGGAAGGGCTTGATCGATGTTGGCGGCATTGCGAGTCGGGCGTTTCGTCAACGCTAGCCACCTGGAAGACCGGGCGGGGGGCGGTTTTGAGTTCCAGCTTGAGTCCTAGTTGCTTTTCTACGGCGGCGAAGATGGAGATGCCATCCGCACCCTGCTTTTCAAGCTGGTTGCGAGGGCTCCACTTGATGGAGAAGTCCCAGGCGCCGGCAAGGTTGGTTTCGTCGACAACCGGTTGATCGAGATACCCTCCGGCGAAGTCGTGGAGCGTGTCGGCCAGAGCGGGCATGGTGAGATGCTTGCAGTTGACGGTGATGTAGAACGGTGCGCCGGGAGGACTGTTTGCTGGCGGAGGAGCAGGGACGCAAGAGCTATCGCCCGAACCTTCCGACTCCGTCATCTTCGACTTTCCGGAGGGCGCCGAGAGAATGTAGGTGGGCATATTAGCGGCAGCAGTTTTGACAACCAGGTGGAAGCGGTCGGCGAGGAGAGCGCGCAGCATGAGCTTGACGTCCTCCGGTGTGGTATTGGGCGGCACTTTCGCGCGGATGTCGTAGTGATTGCGCTCCAGCCAAGTGGGACCTCCCTGCACATTGGCTACATCGACGCTGTAGGCGGTGGCAATGAGTTCAGCCATGGTGGCTTGGGTAAGGAAATACCGGTCGCCCTGGATAGAGTTGCCGTGCATAAAGGGATTGGACGTGAATGGGCTGGCGTGGACGTCGGCGATGACGAAGGACTTGGGGGAGCCCGTCTTCTGAGCGTGCGACGAGATGGAGAGAATCGCGAAAAGGACGAGAGCAGTTCGCATCCGGGAAGCCTCCGCGCGGCACAAATCGATAGCCGATGCTACCTAGGTTAACGCGGAAACGAGGGTGGCGTTATGAAGGTTTCGCGGACCAGACAACTAGCTGCGAAATAATTCGCAATTCGTTTGCCCCTTCTCCCGTGCCAAAGCGCTTTCTCTAGTGAAGGCGGTTGACACACCGCCTACCGAAAAGGAGCAACCGCCATGAAATCCAGCATCCGCACCTTCGCTCTCTCCGCCGCCGCTGCTTTTAGACGGCCTATGGTCGAAATCGACCCAACCGGAAACCAACGTGCGTTCCGCTTCAAGAAAGCGCACCTGTTGCTGGCTCTGGGGCTACTGGTCCCTCTCCAGAGCTTCGCCCCTCGGAAGCGCCTTACTGTATTGCAGTGAACGGTGGCTACGGCAATGGTGGCACCACGTTCGTCGCCCGCAACTTTTCGCTGCCGGCGCCGTGCAAATGCACAACCTGGACGGGCTACACCAAGACCGCTGACACGGTCGTCTTAACGACTGGTGGTACCAGCTGCCTTTCCAGCGATAACAAAGCGCTGACGGTCAGCGTTACCAGCCAGGACCCCTGGTATCTGGGGGCGGGCACCCTCGCAGCGGATTACATCCAGCTATCCCGGCCGGATGGATCCGACCCGTTTACCGGCAACGACTACGGTTACTTCGCTGGAACCGCGGAACCGATAAGCTGCACCAGCGAGCTGTTGAACCTGCCGTCGGTGCATGACTAATCGGTTGTGGCACTCGTGCCGACTCCTTTTAGACAGGAATGGACCCTGGGAAATGCACCCGCCCTGCCGGCGGCATTTCCCTGGGTCCATTCTGCTTCATACCCGTCGACGATTTTTGACGGCGCGGAAAGGCAAAAACAATTAACGTCGAAAGCTGATTTCGTACAACTTTCGCCTCACCTGCCCATCCTCGCTTGGCAGCGCATATCGATATAAACTATTGCCCATATGCGGTCGATCGGTTTTGCTCTTTTCTTTTTTTGTTGAGGGTCTCTCGCAAGATGATCAGGAGGAAGTGTGCACAGTCATCTACTCGAGAAATCCGACCCTTTGCGGGAACTGCGCGAAAAGTTGCGCCATGAATCTCGCGAAAGCTTTCAGCTGCTGGAGAATTTTTGTGACAACCCGGTCTGTTCGATCAGGCACGATGAGGCCAATCATTGCATCATCGTGGTCTGGAGACAGTACGCGACCCACATCCAGTTTCGCTATATCCATGAGAAGCTGCTCTCCCTCATTTGTGAACACCGCGTCTATAAACTTCTGGGCGACGACACCGCTCTCCCTGCCATTCCTTCTGAAGACCGATTCTGGATTATCGACGAATGGTTTCCTCGGGCCGTCAAGTGCGGTCTGCGCTTTGCAGCCAGTAAACAGCCCGACGCCCACTTCGGCAGGGTCGCTGTCACCCATATCCAATCGGCGGCTCCGGCCGGCCTGCAGTGCCGAACCTTCGAGAAGCTGGAAGAAGCGAGGGAATGGCTCGATCGCGACGCACCGCAACGGGGACAGGGGTAAAAGTACCTCACAGGTGGGGCGTTCGACGCTCAATTCCGGTTCGCGTCAAGAATGATCCGGGGAAACGCGGAAATACCCCGGGGACGATAACTTGGGTCCAGACTGGGGGCGCAGAGTACCGATATACACTACCGGTGGAGGGCACGATGAACCGAAGAGGATTTCTGGCTTCGATTGCTGCAGTGCAGGGAGCCGCCATGTTTCCAGAAGCACTGGCGCAGTCCGGGCAACAGATTACTCATGTGGATACGAAGACCAGTGGTCCTTTACTGCGGAGCGCAGTGGTGAAGGCTGAAGGCATTCCCCCAGAGGGCGCGGCGCCCGGAGCGAAAGCCTACGTTCAATTCAATGGCCCCACGGAGCAGCTCGCCGCGCTTGCCTCCGGGTTCGTGACCCTGGAGCTGGGAGCGCAACCCCATCCACCCCATCGCCATCCCGAAGAGGAGATCATGATTGTGGGTGAAGGCACTGGAGAATTTTTCCTCGACGGTGTCGCTACCCAGGTGAAAAAGGGAGACGCGATATTTGCTGAAGCCAACGTGCTCCACGGCGTGCGGAATACCGGCCATACACCCATGACCTTCTACTTCATCAAGATGATGGGAAAGCACGCCTCATGATTGACCGCTCGTTCACTTAACTGGAAAACTCTGAGCACACGCTTTAGCGCTGGCACCGCTGCCACTCACCAGGAAAGGAAGCCGCCGTCGAGTATCAGGGCCTGCCCGTTCATATAATCAGATGCGGCAGAGGCCAGATAGACGATGGTGGCTTCCAGCTCCTCAAGTTTCCCCATGCGGGCCATCGGCACTTTAGCCAACAGTTTTGCTCCCAACTCCTTGTCTTGTTCAAAAGCCCAGATGGTCTGGTCGGAGCGAAAAAATCCCGGAGCCAGCGCCACGACATTTAGTCCTCGCGGTGCCCATTCAACCGCTAACTCGCGTGTAAGTCCTAGCACCCCAGCTTTGCTGGCAACATAGGAAGCCTGGGAAATACAACTGGAAGCGCTGATGCCATACATGGAGGCTATATTGATAATCTTGCCCGAGCCGGAGCGCAACATCGGACGCGCCGCGCTCTGCGCGCCATAAAACAAGCCCGTCAGATTTGTGTCGATAACGCTCTGCCATTGCGTAGACGACATCGTCTCCGCTTCAGCGACGGCCGAGATACCGGCGTTGTTTACCAGGATATCCAGCCGGCCAAATTTTTCCATGGCGCGATCGACCACGGCCTCGGCATCCTTTACCAGGGCCGCATCGGCTTTGCACGGAAGAACCGCTCCGCCGTATTGCTCCAGATCCTGCGCCACCCCCTGCAAACGCTCGAAATCGCGCGCGGTGATCACCAGGTTGCATCCTGCCTTGGCTAGTCCTCGCGCAAAGCTGATGCCTAGCCCGCGAGACGCTCCGGTGACGATGGCCGATTTGCCGGCCAGGCTGAATTGGGAAATGAGGTCGGGATGCATAGTCAGTAAATCACCTTCACCGGTTCACGCATTTTAGCGCTCTCCAGAATCGCCAGAATCACCTTCGAAACGCGCACCCCATCATCCAGCGTCACCTCCGGCTCTTTTCCATCGGCTACGCAATCGACAAAATGCTTGATACTTTCATGCACAAAGCCGACATGACGCCCTCGGATAACGGGATCACCCATCACATCCGGCCGGTCGGCCACGTCGAAAAGGTACCGTTCAATGAGCTGATTGTGGGTCAGATCCATATTGAACATGCCCTTGCTGCCGAGGATGTTGATTTTGAAGTCATTCAACTTTGGGCTGGAATCCGGCATGATCCAGTGATTCTCAAGGGTTGCAATGGGGCCATTACTGAATTCCAGGATCGTCTGGTAAATATCCGCAACGTCGAGACCCAGGGCACGCAGCACTCCTGAACGCGATACCGAGTAAACACGTACGATCTCATCGCGGAATAGATACCGCAAAGTATCGATTGCGTGACTCCCCAAAAACCAAAGGATAGAACTCGAAGCTGACCATGCGAGCATCTTGAGCGGAACATAGAACGGGTTATTCAGGCGCAAATAGCCCGAGACTAGATCGCCCAGCTTGCCCTCTTCTATGTCGTTTTTCGCCACCACCAGCGGCGGGCTCCACCGGTTATGGAAATCCACCATAAACTTCACCCCCGCATCGGTGACTGCCTCCGTGATGCGCGCCAGGTCTTCGTGCGTAGTGGCCAGCGGTTTCTCGACGATTATAGCTTTGCCCGCGCGCGCCGCTTCCTCGATGATTTCTCGATGCGCGAAGTCCGGCGTAACGATCGCTACGGCGTCGATTTCAGCATCCTTCAGCATCTTTCGATAGTCGGTATAGACCTGGCTCACGCCGTACTGCGCCGCAACTTTGCGCGCCCGCTCCTCGCTGAGGTCGCATACCGCGGTCAACGCAGCACGAGGATGCTCAGTGTAGGTCTGAGCGTGGATGTTACCCCAGGTGCCGGCGCCGATCAGTGCTACTCTAACCCTCTCCATGGCACAATCCTTCCCTTCCTGGCAGGCGTTGTGGTTCCAGTAGCTTAACGCAGTTCTTCAACTTGAACTTGAAGAAGATGCGGCTTCCCAGGGTCTTCTGTGAACTTTTGCGGGAACATCTGTTCGACCAATAGCGTAAGAAGCGTTATGAAGACTCTTTGTGCTGCCACAGGTGCGGCTTTGCTCGCCTGCAATCTGGCCGGCATCGCCCAAACCGAGACCGCATGTGGCCAGACCCTGGACGCTCCGCTAAGATCGAGGGCCGTGCTCACCATCGATTCGCGGCCCGCGGGTCTCGAGATCGTCGGCACCGACCAGGACGCAATTCACCTTTCCTGCACTGCCGGCGATGTCGAAAACGCCAGCGATATCCGTATCCGGCTTTCTGGAAATCAGGATGACGGCAAGCTGACCATTACCGGCGGTCGGCTAAAGAATGGTAATTTTCAAATCCGCATAGAAGTGCCGCGAAAAACCAGCCTGAAGGTCACAATGGCCGCAGGGGAAGTGAAGGTAGAGGAGGTCGCAGGGGACAAGGACATCGATCTCTACGCAGGGCAGATTTCGATTTCCTCCACTCGCCCGTGGGATTACCGGAGCGTCGACCTATCCGTAGATATCGGATCCGTGAAAGCTCCGGCTTACAGCGCAGACAAAGGAGGGTTCTTCCCCAGTTTTACGAAAAAAAGCGTGGACGGCGAGTATGGACTGCACGCGCACGTGATCACGGGAGAGATTGATCTGCTGGGTACAAACGCGCTCCGCTCAACCGAGTAACGAGGTTTTGAACATTCTTCTCAAAATTCGACCGCCTATCGTCCATCTAAGAAGGCTAACCTGACAATTGAGCGGAACTTCTTGGGTAGATAATCCGTTTTCTGTATTGCAGACCGGCGAATGCGGAGGGAGACGATGAAAGTTCTGCTGCAGGACGTGGCCTATGGATTCCGTCAGTTTCGCAAGACGCCGGGGTTCACCATCACCGTGCTGCTTACCCTCGCGCTCGGCATTGGCGCCAACGCGGCCATCTTCACCCTGATTAATGCCATTCTGCTCCACAACCTGCCGGTAACCGATCCCCGGACCCTGGTGCGCATCGGCGACAAAGACGACTGCTGCGTCAACGGCGGATGGAACGACGATGGCGACTACTCGCTCTTCTCCACCGATAGCTATTATCTGTTAAAGAAGAACCTGCCCGAGTTCGAGGAGCTGGCCGCGATGGAGTCCGGCTATGCGTGGCGGCCGATTACGGTGCGTCGCGCCGGCCCCCAGACCGTCGCGAAATCAGTCACCGGAACCTTCGTCTCCGGCAATTACTTCCGCGTCTTTGGTCTTTCGCCGGCGGCGGGCCGGCTGCTTGCGGATGCCGACGATCAGAAGGGCGCGCCTATTACTGCCGTGATGAGCTATGACACCTGGCAGCAGGACTACGCAGGCGATCCGCACGTAGTTGGAGGTGCGTTCTACATCAATACGAAGCCGGCCACCATTATCGGTGTTGCGCCCAAGGGATTTTACGGAGACCGCATCGATACCAATCCGCCCAAATACTTCCTTCCTATGAATGCGATGGATCAAGTCATCGGCGCACCGTACTTCACCGATCCCGAGGAGCAATGGGCCTACATCATCGGCCGCGTGAAGCCGGTTACTTCCCTGCCGGCCGTCCAGTCCAAAGCCAGCGCACTACTCAAACAGCAGTTCGCGACCTTTAAGACCTTTACGGATCAGCGTGCGCAAAAGGTTCTGCCCCGCACCCATGTCGTGCTCACTCCCGGCGGCGGCGGTATCCAGAGCATGCAGGAAGGTTACAAGGACCAACTGAAACTGCTGCAATGGATTGCCGCGCTGGTCCTGCTGGTCGCCTGCGCCAACATCGCGAACCTTCTCCTGGTCCGCGGCATGGGCCGCCGCGCAGAACTTTCCGTCCGCGCGGCACTGGGCGCGCAGCGCAGCCGGATCGTGCGCCAACTGCTCACCGAGAGCGTTCTGCTGTCGGGTACGGGCTGCCTGCTCGGCCTCGCCGTCTCCTATCTCGGAGCACACGCGCTGCTGGCGCTCGCTTTTCCTAATCAGCAGAACATGCCGGTGAGTGCATCGCCTTCGCCCATGGTCATTGGGTTTGCATTTACGCTTTCCCTGGTTACCGGTATCCTCTTTGGACTGGCGCCGGCGCTGATGGCGGCGCGTACGCATCCCGCCAATGCCCTGCGCTCCAATGCGCGGACAACCGCCCACGGCGCGTCAGTGCTGCAGCGCTCTTTGGTGGTTCTGCAGGCCTCGCTGTCGCTGGTGCTGCTGGTCGCCGCCGGCCTCTTTTTGCAGAGTCTCAACAAGGCCGAAAACGTAGACATGAAGCTGGATACAACCAACCGCTACATCGCGCACTTCAATCCGCAGGCAGCCGGCTACAAAAATACCGAGGTCGAACCCCTCTATCAGACCATCGTAGATCGCTTCCACGGCATTCCTGGTGTTCTCCAGGTCGGCCTCGCCACCTACACGCCAATGGAACAAAACAACTGGGGAACCGGCGTAAGAGTTCAGGGCGAGCCCGACCTGAACAAAGGCGCGTCCTGGGTGAAAGGCAATTCGGAGTACTTCGACTCCGTCGGCACCCGTGTCGTGATGGGCCGCGGCTTCAGGCCGCAGGACACGTTGAACGCCGCGCCCGTCGCCGTAGTGAATCAGGAGTTCGTCAAGCAGTTCTTCGGCAAACGCAACCCCATCGGCCATTCCTTTGGCCCTTCCGGTCCTGGAGCGGCCGGCCGCGATGGAGCACATCAGATCGTCGGCGTGGTGGAAGACACTACCTACAGCAGCATTTACTGGAAGAACCACGCCATGTACTTTCTGCCGCTCACGCAACGGGCCGGCAGCGTCAACGATCCCGACTACCAGCTCGACAAGGACCAATCCATGTTCGCCGGCGCATTGGTGATCCAGACTGGCCATCCCATCGCCGGGTTTGAAAAGACCGTGAGTGAGACGCTGGCCAGCATCAACCCCAATCTCACCATCGTGAAATTTCAGACCTTCCGCCAGCAGATTGACGACCGCTTCATACAAGAGCGTCTGATTGCACGTCTCACTTCCCTTTTCGGCCTGCTGGCCCTGCTGCTTTCGGCGATCGGCCTCTATGGCGTCACAGCGTATACCGTCGTGCGCCGCACGCCGGAGATCGGCATCCGCATGGCGCTGGGAGCGGGGCGCAACCGCGTCATCGGAACGGTCATGGGGGGCGCGATGATGCAGGCTATTGCCGGCCTCGCGATCGGCATCCCGGTGTCCATCTTCTGCGTGCGTTACGTCAAGTCGCAGCTCTTTGAAATCACCAGCGTCAACCTGCCCGTCATGGGCATCGCCATTGCAGTGCTAGTGATTACGGCTGCCGTGGCCGGCATCATCCCGGCGCGGCGCGCGGCCTCCATCGACCCGGTGCGGGCCCTGCGCATTGAGTGAGCTGCACCTTAAAAACAGTTCAGCGTCCACCTCTACGAGAAGCCGGTTAGAACGTCAACTTGCCAGAGCCAAGCCGACTTGAACGGCTCAATGAATGCATCGGCCTGTTAACGTCAATCGAGGGTTGCTTCCGGATTGCCGGCCATCCTCCCCGATATTTGATTCGGTTGCCGAACACTCAGAGAAAGCCGTTCGCCGGGGTATGTTTACTGATGAGTGGGGAAAACAGAGTGATCGACTGCAGAGCTGCGACGAAGAACTATGCCTCTAAACCCGTTCTCCGAGGCATACACCTCGTTGTAGAACCTGGCATTTGTGCCCTATTAGGGGCCAACGGTGCCGGCAAGTCCACGCTGCTACGCCTGCTCTCAGGATTAGAGGAGCCAGACAGTGGTTCCGTGTTCATCGGTGGACTGGGTTTCCGGGATCATGGAGTTAGAATTCGGCGGAATTTGGGTGTACTACCCGAGGGGCTCGGGCTGTTCGAGTCTTTGACGGTCATCGAGAACCTGATGGCAGTTGGACCCATATATGGACTCACGAAGAGCGAAACAGCAGATCGAGCAGCGGACCTGCTAGGGCTGCTCGATCTTACACAAGGACGCCACACCGTTGCACGCAATTGTTCGTTCGGCATGCGGAAGAAGACCGCCTTGGCCATGGCCCTCCTGCACAAGCCGAAGGTTCTGCTGCTGGATGAGCCGTTTGAAGGTGTTGATCCCGCATCGTCCGCGGTCATTGAGATGCTGCTTGGCCAACTCTCCAGCGATGGCGCTACGATCTTGCTCACCTCTCACATTCTGTCAATCGTGCAGAAGATAGCCACCCGCGTAGTCATTCTTCACCAAGGTCGAGTTGAATCAGATTTCGACCCGTCCACGACAGAAAAAGGAGTTGAGGAAGTCTATTTCAGCATCGTTGGCAAACCACAGCTGGAGGTGGCGGGTTGGCTCAGATCCTAGCCCTTCTGTTCTTGTTGAAGAAACTGATGTTGAAGGAACTGAGCAGCTTTTCCTCCATGCGTTTCAACAACTTCTTGTTCTCCATCCTTTTTATGATGGCCGCGCCTTTTGAAACCGGGATGCCGAAAGCAGCATTCTGGAGTACGCTCTTCTTTCAAATTGTCCTTCTTGCCCCCTTGCTTGTTACTTTTTCCGTAGATACGCAGCATAGGTTGCCCTCGGAGCGAGTCGCTACGTGGCCGCTGACACGTACACAAAAACTCTTGCTCAGTTCCGTAAGTTTTGCGTTGAATCCATTATTTATATTGTTGTTTTTTGTCTACCTATTCTGGATGGGCCTGGCCGCGGGTCTCTTTTTTGTTCTACTGGCACTCATCGTCCATGGGACGGTATACGCCGTTGGCCGTCTCCCGTTCGAGCTAAGGACGCCTGCAGGTCCCAACATCTCAAGGACGCCCTTGAAGGTCGGCGGAATCGCGCAAGAAATGTGGCGGGAGTTGCAGGGAACCCTGGACTTTTGGGCCGCCCTGCTTATAGCTGTTGGTGGAACCCTTTATCGACTGTTCGGGCGGGCACCAGAGCCCGAAGCATTTCCTATGCTGTCGTTATTTGTGGGTATTGCAATGAGCACGGTTGCGCAACGCATGCTGCGTCTGGATGAAGGGCGAGCGTTGCTGCGCTATCGTCTCCTACCGATAGCAGGTTGGAAGCTGCTGGTCACGCAGGACATGACGTTCTTGATCCCGCTCGCCGTCATGGTTTCACTCCTAAGTCTACGAACAGGTGTTGCATTTGGCTTGGTCGCTATCGCAGTCGGACGATACCCGTCGCTGAGACAGCGGGCGAACCAGCGTAGATGGCGTTTTGTCGGAGGAGATCCCCGTTTCGGGGTAGGACAGGTGCTCTTGGGTGGATTCGCTGGAATCGGAGCAGCGAGGACGGGACTCTGGGTCCTGGCCGTTGCCTTCGCCATCTATCTGGTTTCCATATTCTGGGGCCAAATGCTCTGGAAACGCTCCCTGGCTGCTTAGTCTAATTCTGGAATGATGCAAAATCGTCGAGTCACTCATCGAGAACCAAAGCACTTGGACGATAAGTCGGCATCTCGTAGACTTGCCCCACCCGGGAGTCCCGTCGCGGACCAACGGGATGCCAACTTCCGACTAGCGGGTTTTTCGTCCAAGTGGATCATTTCGATCATCAGAGATCGGTAACTTCGATTCTGCCCGCCGGGCCACCGGCAATTTACCGCACATCGGTTTATCCAGCCCCTCCTTTCCTCACTGAAATAACAGAGGCGCGAATTCGTGCAGATAGTCACGCCAATTATTCCATGCATGAAAGCCTTCACTTGGATGGAATTCCGGACTGTAGCCATATTTCTTGACCAGGTCGATCGTCGGGCCTGTGTTGGGTAGCGCGATGTCATACTTGCCGGCTGCAAACCAGAAGACCTTCACCTTGCTCTTGTCCGGACTTTGCAATGACGCCAGGTTTGTCTGCTCGAACTGCGATCGTACTTGAGGAAACCAGCCGGAGCTGAACACTCCGATGTAAGAGAAGAAGCCGGGATGGGTTAGCGATACGTTCAGCGTTTGGACTCCGCCCATGGACAGACCGGCGATCGCACGATGCGGCGCGTCGGCAACTACGCGATAATGCTGTTCGACAAAGGGGATGACGTCGTTCAGGAGATCGTTTGAAAAGGGGTCGGAGGCAACATCCGCGCCCATCGATCGCATATCCATGTGTGAACTCACATGGCCAGCGGGCATCACGATGATCATCGGCTTTGCCCGTGCCTCCGCGATCAGATTATCCAGGATGAAATTGGCTCGTCCAACAGAGGTCCACGAATCGTCAGAGTCCCCTCCACCGTGAAGAAGGTAAAGCACAGGGTAGGTTTCTGTCCCCTTTTTATACCCCGGCGGAAGGTAGATGTGCATCCGCCGCAGCCTGCCAAGCGTCTTCGATTGGTAATAGACGATGGCCACATCACCATGCGGTACGTCTTTCGCATCTGCGAAGTTGCCGGGGATGAGAAACAGGCTGCGGACCGAAGAGAGTGATTCGCTCGAGGCTGCGTTCTTCGGATCTGTTGTGCTCACGCCATCGACGATGAATGTGTATCGATAGGCTCCGGCGGGGTAGGGTCCGACCGCGATTGTCCAGATTCCATCGCTGCCCTTGGTCAACGGGACGCCTTTCATTACCGCCTGGACACGTTCCTGGGTCGCGCCGGGGACTGACTCTTCGCCTTCGGAACTTAACTTCACTTTCCTGGCGTCTGGCGCCCACAGGCGGAAGGTGACAGTTCCGTCAGGCTGTACTTCCGGAGATACCAGGGTTGTATTGGGAGTCACCTGCATCGCCGGCATTGGTGGTGGGGCCGGAGTGGGCGTCGTTTGCTGTCCGGCTGCGACCGTTGCCAGAACCAAAGGTAAGACCCATGGTTCCACCAAAAACAAAACTCTGGAATTGCTGCTTCTCATGGTGTTTCCCCTAAGGGCTACTTTAGTCCACCGCAGGAACTCTTATACGGCCCGGTTGCCTGCTGTCTACTCCTTGGCGATTGAAGCACAATGTTCCACCTTCACGCACCTCGAGCGTGAAGCCGCAGATTGGTGGGCCGAATAGATTGGTGGGTCGAATAGATTCTGGAGAGGACAATTGCATGCGGCTTGCGGCCATTCTGTTCCGCAAGCTTCTCCGCTCGCCGCTTTGGTGCTTATTCCAGTCCTCACATCTCTGGCCAGCGGCTGTCGGGTTGCGGGCAATTTACCGAGAATCAGACTGTGCACGCATTTGTCCGAACCGGTTATTCGGCCAAGTGGATTTGTAAACACTGGCCGACATTTCGGTACTAATCCTGTTTTTGCCATCCAATCTATTGACCAACTGGTAATTGCCGAATTGGCGGTGATACTCCCGGAATAGGCAGATGAGATGTGACCGGGATTACATTCAGGAACAATTGCAAAACATCAGGTGTCAAAACGATGTGGCCCTTGAACGCTTCCGCACGTTGATGGCTCTCCCGCTGGCGAGTCTTTTCCTGCGATACTCCGGTACGGCTTGGTCTTCTGGCTCTGAGCCGGTAGAGGGCATGCCCGATGGTTTGTAGACGTGCTCGCGGATGTAGTCGTAGTAGCTTTCTCCAGTTACTTTTTCGATGATCGCACCGAGGAGAATGAAACCATAATTACTGTACTCCCAGCGGCTGCCTGGCTCGAAGCTAGGCCCGCGATTGCCATAGAGAGCTTCACGTAATCCTGGTGAGTGCGCATTTCGAGCCCATGAGCGTCAAATTCAGGGCCGAAGAGGTCGCCCGTACCTCCGGTATGCGTTAACGAGATGGTTACCTCGGTTGCGACGTCTTTGTTGGGATAATCAGTGAGATATTTTCCTACCGGATCATCGAGCCCCAGTTTGCCTTGCTGCACAAGCTGCAAGTTGTTACCGCTGTGAACACCTTGTTCAACGAACCGATGCGGAATCGTGTTCTGAGCGTATTGGGGACCTTGTGTTCGCGATCGGCGAGACCGTATGCCTCAGCGAAGACTGACTTGGCATTGTGGGCTATAAGCACAGCACCCGCGAAGTGATTCGAAGTCGTGTCCTGTGCAAAATTCCTCCGGTAATGCGCGGGTGCTGCATCAGGAAGTTGGGTTTGTGCAGCGCAAACCCCAGAAAGCCAGATGATTGTGACTGCGAGGAAACTGGTCAGGATAAGATCAGGGTTCTTGTGAAGTGCATAGTTCAGATTCATCGGATGGACCCTACTCATGAGCTTCAGCATTTCCCCAGCCAATCTATGCGAGTCGTTATGTGTTTGAGGGGATGCGGTCAAACGAAGAAAAACGTCGGTCACAACTCATCATGACTCAGTTTAGGAGGTTCACTGTTCGCCATCCTACACTGCCCATGCTGTGACTTTTCTGCCACAAATCGGGGCCGTCCGGTCAGACCTGCAAGACGTCTCCATCGCGAGCGACCATCTCGTACAGCACAGGGTTGACGAAGAAGCCAAGGAAGAGGCGCGAGATGAGGCCGGCGACGATGACGATGGCAAAAGGCCTTTGCGTGTCAGAACCGATGCCGGTTGAAAGAGCCGCCGGCAACAATCCGAGACAGGCGACCAGGGCGGTCATCACGATAGGCCGCAACCGCAGGAGCGAAGCCTCCCGGGTCGCGGTACGGATGTCGCGATTCTCCCGACGCAGCTTGTTGATATAGGAGACGAGGATAACCGCGGTTTCCACCGAAACGCCCATCAGCGCGAGCAAGCCCAACGCCGATGAGACGCTGAAGGGCGTGTGCGTGACCTTGAGCGCGATCAGGGCGCCCACAGGCTCGGTCAGGATGACTCCAAGAGCAATCGTTATAGGGAATTTGAAATTGCCGTAAAGGGCGAACAAGATCATGAAGATGATCAGCAAGGCAAGCGGGCCGATAAATTCCATTTGGTGCTTGGCTTCAAGAAATTCACTGTACTCCCCGCCCCAGGCGAGCCGATACCCGGGTGGCAAAGATTTTTCCAGATCCGCAATGGCTCGCTGCCCAGCGAGCACGGCGCCCTGCAGGTCGCGTCCCTCAATGCTGTATTGCACGCCGATGTAGCGGGAGTTGTTTTCGCGATAGATAAAGGACGCGCCGCCGGCCTCGTGGATATTCGACAGCTCCCTCAGCGGTATCTGCTGGCCTGCAGGCGTGCCCACGAGCAGGTTGCCGATCTGCTGCGCATTCTCGCGAAATTGCGGCTTCATCCGCACGACCAGATCGAATAATTTTTCGCCCTGAATTACCTGGGTAGCTGCCTGTCCGCCCACGGCCGCTTGTACCACCGCTTCTACGTCGGCAACGTTAATCCCGTAGCGGGCAATCTTGTCGCGATCGACGTCGATCAGCAGGCTGGGCTGGCCCAGTTCGCGCACCACGGTCAGCTCGGTAAAGCCCGGTACCTGGGAAAGCCGGCGCTTGATCTCGAGCGCTTTGCTCTGTAAGACATTCAGGTCAGGCCCGTAAATTTTTACCGCGAGCGCACTCTTGAGGCCCGTCAGCGCTTCATCCACCGCGTCCTCGGCCGGCTGCGTGTAATTGAAGATGACTCCCGGAAATCCGCTCAGCTGCTTCCGAATGTCCTCCTCCAGCTCGGCTTTGTTGTGGATGCTACCGCTCTTCCAGGCGGCGTCACTGTAAGGCTTGAGCCCCACGTAGAACTCGTCATTGAAAAATCCGGTAGGATCGGTGCCGTCGTCGGGACGGCCAAGCTCGGAGCCGACGTCAGTGACCATCGGATACTTCATCAGGATGTTGCGCACCTGGGGCGAAAATCTGCTCGCTTCCTCGAACGAGACCGTGTACGGCATGGTCGCGCGCACCCACAGCGCGCCTTCGTCGAGGTGAGGCATAAACTCCCCGCCAATGAAAGGGATGAGCAGGAGCGTGACTGCGAAAATAAGGCTGGCCACGAACATGGTTATCCTGGGGTGGTCCAGGCACCAGTCAAGCTCGACCGCATACTTGTTGCGTAACCATTCAAACGGCTTGTTCACGCGCTCGTGCACCCCGTTTTTGAACCAGTAAGCGCACATCACGGGAACGAAGGTGAGGGTCAGGATCAGGGCGCCGACCAGTGCGATCGACACTGTGTCTGCCATGGGCTTGAACAGCTTTCCCGATGGCCCACCGAGCGCGTAGATCGGCAGATACCCCGCGATAATCACTGCGACGGAATAAAAGATGGGGCGATCGACGTCCTTGGCTGCCGCTAGTATCACCTCTTGCAGGTCGTAGGTCTGGCCTTCGCGCGCGCCCAGCTCGCGAAACACGTTCTCTACCATCACCAGTGTTCCGTCGATGAGAATTCCAAAATCGATGGCGCCAATCGATAGCAGGTTGGCAGCGACTCCTCGCGCATGCAGAAAAATGAATGAAAAAAGCAAGGCCAGCGGAATGGTGAGGGCGACGATCACCGCGGCGCGAATGCTCACCAGAAAAGCCATCAGAACGATGAGCACCAGGGCCATGCCCACCAGCATGTTGTGCTCGACGGTATCGATGGTCAGTTGAACCAGATCGCTGCGGTCGTAGTAGGGCCGCACCTTTATGTCAGCAGGCAGAATATGCTCATTCAGCTGCTGGGACTTTGCTTCGACGCCCCTGAGCACGTTCTGCGTCTGCTCGCCGCGGCGCATCATGATGACGCCTTCGACGGCATCATCCTGCTTGTTGAAGCCGAATTCGCCCAGGCGTGGGGCGCCTCCGATGGTGACGTCGCCGATGTCGCGGATACGTACCGGCACGCCATTCTGCGTGCCGACGATGACGTCGCCAATGTCCCGCGTATCGTGCACCAGGCCGAGGCCGCGAACATAATAGAATTGGCCGCCTTGGGAGTAGAATCCTCCGCCGGCGTTCGAATTGTTGACGGAGAGCTGCTGCAGCACGGTCGGCACCGTGATGTGGTATGCGTAAAGCCGGGCCGGATCGAGCAGCACCTGGTACTGCATCACCGTGCCCCCGAAACCGGAATCGTCGGCGACCCCCGGAACCTGCTTGTATTCGCGCTCGATGACCCAATCTTCGTAGACCTTCAACTCTTGCGGGGTGCGGTCAGGACTCTCGATCACATATCGATAGACCAACCCGGACGGGCTCGCGAGCGGAGCCAGCGTTGGGGTTACGCCGGTTGGATAAGTCACTTCACTTAAGCGCTGGAAAACGACCTGGCGGGCAAAATAGTCGTCGGTTCCTTCGTCAAAGGTCATGATGACATCCGAAAGCCCGTACAGCGAAATCGAACGCATCACAGCCATCTTCGGCACGCCGTTCATCTCTACTTCTGTCGGGATGGTAACCAGGCGTTCAATTTCTTCGGCTGCGTGTCCCGGCCACTGGGTAATGACTTCGACCATCGGCGGCGACAGATCGGGATAGGCGTCGACAGGCATGTGCTGGAATGAGATCGCGCCACCCACGGCAATGAACGCCACCAACAGCAGGATCAAGAGCCGTTGCCGCAGCGCAAAATGGACGATGTGATGAATCATCGGAAGCCGGCTCCTCAGTGTTGCAGCGAATTAGCAAACTGAAGGAACAAGCTGCCATCGCCCACAACTCTCTCTCCCGGGGAAAGGCCCCGTAAAATTTGCGTCTTCCCCTCGAGGCTTTGGCCGATTTCCACGTCGCGCCTGCCAAACTGATTGGCGCCGATAGCCAGGTATACGAACGGCTGATTGTTATCGTCGCGCAGAACCGACGAGTCGGGTACGGCGATCGCATTAGGAATGGAACCTGCCGTTACGGTGACGGTGCAATACATATCCCTTTTCAATTTCTCGCCGGGGTTGTCTACGACGATGCGGGCCTGCAGTGTTCTGGTGTTGGGGTCGAGGGCAGGGGAGACGTAGGAGATCCTTCCGTGAAAGCTGCCGGGGTAGGCGTCGGTTTCGACCACCACGTCGTCGCCGGTGCGCACATCTGCCAGATCCGCCTGGTACACGTTGGCCAGAACCCAAACCGTACTCAGGTCTGAGATCGTAAAGGCCTGCGTTTGACCCGCCAGCACCACCTGGCCGGGCGAGACGAGGCGCTCGACCACCTCGCCACCGATGGGAGCAAGTACGGGAATCAGGGCCGAACTCGGCGCCTTGGCCAGGTCGCCCGGGTTTTTGATCCCGAGAATCCTCATTCCCTGGTCAGCCGCGTTCAGGTCTGCCTGCGCCTGGTTGCGGTCCGATTCGGCCTGCTCCAGGTCCCGCTGCGCGATGGCGTGATGCTGGTACAAGTCCTGTGCGCGGACCCAGTTCTTGTCCGCCAGCCGGAAGGAATCCGCTGCCTTCAAATAAGCATCCAGCAACTGCGAATAATCCGGGCTGCTCACATCGAGCATCGGCTGACCGGCCTTGACATGCTGCCCCGGCACTACCAGAATCCGGCTGACCGGGCCCCCAACCTGGGTGATGACGGGTGTGGTGTTAAAAGCGTTGTAGGCCACGGCGCCCGTAAGCCGGAGCGTGCGTGTCAATTTCGTTGGTTCGACGGTAACTACCTGGACGTGCGACATCTGGTCTTGCGGAATGGTAAAAAGCTGGGGGGTCGTAGACGGCGAGCCGTTGGCGGAATAGGAGGTCATCTGGCCTGCTCCCTTGCGATCGCCGGAGCTGCAGGCCGTGAGCGTCAAGGCGAAGGCGAGCGCCATCGCGCTCTGCAGCGTGATGGATGAAGTGGTCATGGCAGGCTCCTGGTTCCTACAGCTTCGCGAAGCTGTTCGAGTGCGACCAGGTAGGAAGCGAGCGCCTGGCGGTAGGCGAGTTGTGTGGCCCGGTAGCTCCGTTCCGCATCAAGAAAATCAAGCAGGCTGGCTGCGCCGTGCCGGTAGGCATACTCGCTTATGTCGCGAGACTGCTGCGCTTCGTCCAGATACCCGGAGCGATAAAGTCCCACCACCTGGTCGTTGGTGCGCAAATTCTCAAAGGCGTCTCGCACGTCCGTCAGTACCTGCCCGTTCGAGAATCTTTCCTGCTCTTGCGCTTGCGTGATGGCGAAGGCGGCGCGCGCAATTTCGCCCTGGTTGCGATCGAAAACCGGCATCTGCATTTGCCCGAACAGAGAAATGTCGTTGAGATAGCCAAGGTGGGTATAGTTGATTTCCCCCGTTATGTCTCTTTTGCCGATGGCCTGTTGCAATGCGTGTTGGCTGTTGGCGGCGGTCACTCCCTGCTGTGCTGCCCGCAAATCGGGCCTGTTCCGCAGGGCCGCTGCCTGAAAGTCGTCCAGGTTGCCCTTGACCGGCTGGTAGTCGAATGCCCCAGCTACGTCATAGTCCGGCGCGATCGATTCGTAGCCGAGCAGCTGGCGCAGATCTGAGAGCCCCTGGACCCTGGCGAGCTGCGCAGCGGATACGTCGGTCTGGAACTGAAGCATCTGCAGCTTGATCTTGAGTAGGTCGCCCTCGCCTATGTCGCCTGCTTTGTAGCGGGCTTCGCTGATATCTACCGTGTTCTGGAAGCTTTTGAGATCCTGCGTGGCCAGTTGAAGCGTCGATTCTGCGAGCTCGACGTTGATGAACCCGGTAGCAACACTGAAGGTAAGACTGCGCTCATTGTCGGCAACCTGCGAGCGGGTCACAGCGGTCACATCCCTGGCGGCTTGCAGGCGATGTTGCCGTTTTTTGCCCCGTTCGAACAAGTAGCTGACGCCCAGGTCGAACTGCGCCACGTTGTCGAGATAATCCGCGCTGAATTGGCTAGGCTGGAATATCGGCAAGAACTGCCAATCGCTCAAGATTACCGGGTTCGGACGCAGATTCGCGGTAGTCTCTTCCGCTTCGCTCTGCTGGATCGTGGTGCGGGCGGCCAGAATATTGTGGTTGTGGCGCAGCGCCATCTGAATGGCGTCGTCAAGCGAAATCATCACCGATCCCGGATTCTGGGCCAGCGCTTGCGCTGGGGGGGCCGGCGACTGACTTTGTGCAGGTGGAGATTGCCCACCTGCAGCTCCGGGAAAAAGCATTGCGACGAACAAAACCTGAAACCGCAAACACTGGAAGCGCATGGGAGGTCAGCCTTCTTAAGGGACAGGTACACGGACGGTGTGCCGCGAGTGGCACATGAAAGAAGGGGTTGTTATGCGGGGGGCGCCCGCGCGGGAATGTGCCCGGCGGCGGGACTCAGGACGAAGCTGTAGATGTTCAGGTTCGGGCCCAGGCCCTCTGGGAACCAGAGCGCAAATACGCGTGCTCGCCAGCGTTGGCTCGATGTGCCTGATGGCTCAAATGGCAAATCGGGCAGGCGTCAGGCGAAGTAATAGCATGACGATGCCACACTCCTCTGAGCGTGGTCCCTATCACCAGCATGAGAAGCGCTATCGGGAGCACCGTGCGCCAAGTTCGCTTTTGATCAGACACTTTTTAGGGGCGCTGACTGGCCCCGAAATACAACGTGCCTAGTGTAGTCCAGGAGTTCCATTCTTGGACATTACTCCACGTATTAGTCTCACGTAGTATCATTTATCCCTCGTCCTTCAGACCTGCGTTGGGGAAGGAGGGATTCATGAGATACCGTCGCTATAGGCGGTCCTTAAGCAATTGCGTCTGGCTCGCAATTCCCATCCTGGTGGGCTCGCACACTTTCCTCGCAAAAACACTTAAACCATCGCCCGCAACGGCAACTGCGCCCACGATGCAGCGTAGATACCCTCAGACTGCCACCACCTCCAAGATGTCGCCGGAGGCGCAAGGAGACCTCCTCATGATTAACGGAAACTATGTCGCTGCGATCGAGGCCTATCGGCAGAGCTCGCTTCAATCCGCCGCCACCTGGAACAAGATTGGGATCGCATATCATCACCTCTTCGCCTTGGAAGAGGCTCGTAAGAATTACAAGAGGGCGCTTACTCTCAATCCGCGATACCCTGACGCGCTCAACAACCTCGCTGCCGTGTACGACGGCGAGCGCAAATATAAGAAGGCGGAAAGAACCTATAAGAGGGCGCTGAAGTATGGGCCAAACTCTGCTGTCACCTACCGCAATCTGGGTACCGCCTACTTCAGCGAGGGGAACTCCAAGGAGGGTGCAAAGGCGTATCGGAAAGCCCTGGAGCTTGATCCAAATAGTTTCGATCCTAGCCAGACCGAGATCAGTGAGGTGGGGATCTCGCACTACCAGCGTGTTGCCATCAACTACTGTCTTGCGAAAGCTTACGCGAGGACTGGAAAGAACGTACAGGCTCTCATTTGCCTTCGAAAAGCCTTGGACGCTGGTTTCAACAATCGCCGGCTCCTCATGGAGGACAAGGAATTCGCCCAGCTCCGCACTACACCGGAGTTCCGACAACTAATTGCTGCGCACCACATCGATTAAGTTGGGGTACGCGACGGCTAAGGTGGCGGCGCTTTCTTTGCCTCGTGATCCTCTGCGTTTGCTGTCCCGGTAACTACACTCGGGCAAGGTCAATGAACGCTCGCGCCGGGTCTGTGTGGATCAGCTTTACCCGCACCACGTCGCCCACATCGAGCCCATACTCTCCCTCGACCACGCGCCCTTCAAATGGGGGGTCTATCACTCGCGCATAAACGCCCTTATCGCTTGAGCCCGTAACCACGGCTTTGAATTCTTCGCCCACATGGCCGCTCATCGCCACCGCAGCCAAGCGCTTCTGCATCCTGCGCTCAATCTTTCGCAATGCTTTATCTGCCTCGTTGCAGTGCTGTGCAATCGCCGCCAACTCCCCATCCGTATAGGGCGGAGGCGCGTCGTCCATCATCGCGTGCAGGATACGCTGAGTCACCAGGTCCGGGAACCTGCGGTTCGGTGCTGTCGAGTGAGTGTAGTCGCGCGCCGCCAAGCCAAAGTGCCCCGTCGGATCATCATCGGCGCGCATCAGCATGTACTCACCCGGTCCCATCAGCTTAATCACCGCTACGGCCAGGTCCGGATAATGATCCGAATCGCTCTCCCGCTGCGCCTGCAGGAACTTATTCAACTCCACTGAATCCGGCTGCTCCGGCAGAGTCATCCCCTTTAGCTGCGCCAGCGCGACGATGCGATTCCAACGCTCCGGGGTCTTCACAACACGCTGCAATCCACTGCGTCCGCCCTTTCGCAGCGCGCGGGCCATCACGCCATTCGCCGCTACCATCAGATCTTCGATCAGGTGCATCGCGCGATTCTGCGTCACTTCATGCACGCTCGCGATGTGACCATCCATCAACACCGGCTCAGCTTCCGCCTTGTGAAAGTCCAAGGCCCCTGCAGCGATCCTCGTGCGATGCAATGCCTCGGTGGCTTCATCCTGCAACTTAAGCTGCTCCGCAAGCCAATCTGCAAGCAGGCTGCTATTGCCATCCATCGTGGTCAACGCAGCTTCATCACGGTCATGCTCGCGCGCGCTGTCAGAGCGTAGATTTACGACGTTCTTCGTGTCGGTACTGCCCGCGTCAAGCCACGGTCCCACGCGCGAGTACGCCAATTGTGCGCGATTCCTCACCCACGACCGCGAAACCGTTTCGTCCAGCTGTTCGCCATTCGAAGCCACAGTAAAGCTCATCATGATCGCCAGGCGATCCTCGTTTTCATTCAAGGATGTCAGCCCGGCCGAAAGCTCTAATGGCAGCATGGGAAAGTTCTTCACCGCGGTATAGATCGTCTGCGTCTGATTCTGCGCATGCTCATCGATCGGCGACCCCTTCTCAACCGCTGCGGCAACATCCCCAATGGCTACGTGCATGCGAATTCCCGCCGGCACACGCTCCGCCACCTCAATCTGATCGAGATCCTTCGACGTGTCATTGTCAATCGACGACCAACCCAACCCACGCAGATCGGCCGCGCTCTTGACATCACGCCAATGCGCGATGCCTCGCTCGATCTCTGACACCTGCTCCTGCACGTCCCGGTCAAATTCCGGCCTGAACCCGGCCTCGTGCAACTCCTCTACGGCCGCTTGTGCCAGGTCGAACCCGCGCGAGCCAGGCTCGGCATGATGCAACTCCCCGAACGGGTACCAATGGCCGCTTTCGGATCGATGCTCACGATCGGGCTCCTTACCCTGCCCCTGCGGTACGTGCTTGCCCTGCTCTATGCGGTAACGATCCCAACGCTTCTCTGGCATACCCGGCAGACTACCATGCCGCCTTTCATTTTTCTTCAAATACAAGGGCTCGCACAGGCAACAAACCAATTGAGCCGCGGATTAGTCAAGTAAGCCGACTCTGGTTAGAACTGACCATGGAACCAAAATTACCGATCGCACGTAGGTGTCAGAAACGAATCCTGGCATTGGGGCGATAACGGCGTCTTCAGGGCTTTTGTGATGGCCGACTCTGCAAGAAAGTCAGGCGTCGTGATGATCGCAAATGGCGAAAATGGGCTGAACGTCGCAAAGCCGATCATCGACACCGCAGTGGACGCAGATTGCCAGGCATCCGCGTGACTGAAATCAAGCAGCCCGGCTGAGTTTTCCTTCCGGCTTATACAATTCTCGAATTCCTGACGCAGCGAAGCTCCGGTTGATCCGAGAAACAGGATGCGTGGACTATTTCTTATCCAGTCGCCACATGACATGCGACGCGCCGGAGAGTGGCTGACGGCAGAGCGCCTCTGCTTGAAAAGGAGGATCCGCAACGCAGGTTCGTAGAGGGATTGTCCGCCCGCCGCGGAAAAACGCAAGAAGAGTATTCTCTCCCCCCCACTTCTAGATTATTACGCACCGGGGGGCTTGCGGCAAGACCCGGGCCGTGCTGCATCATCGTCGGCTGAAGCACAAGAAGGTACAAAGGGAGGCACGATGAAAAAGCATGCGGTAGTGATTGGAGGAGGAGGCCCGACGGGAATGATGTTGGCGGGCGAACTGGCGTTGGCAGGCATCGACGTAGCCATCGTCGAACGCCGCCCTAACCAAGAGCTCGCCGGTTCGCGTGCCGGCGGTCTCAGCTCACGTACTCTCGAGGTATTCGATCAACGCGGAATCGTGGACCGGTTCCTGGCGGAAGGACAAATTGCCCAAGTCACGGGATTCGCGGTCACGCGTTTAGACATCAGCGATTTTCCGACGCGGCACAACTATGGGCTGGCGCTAAGGCAGAAGCATATTGAGCGCATTCTCGCTGGGTGGGTCAGCGAGCTGGCGGTGCCAATCTATCGCAGTCTTGAGTTAACGTGTTTCGCGCAGGACGATACTGGCGTCACTGTCGAACTGTCTGATGGAGCGTTGCTGCGGGCAAGCTATCTCGTGGGGTGCGACGGAGGCCGCAGCCTGGTCCGCAAAGCTGCCGGCATTGAGTTTCCAGGATGGGATGCGACGACCAGCAGCATTCTCGCCGAGGCCGAGATGGCGGAGGAGCCGCCATTAGGCGTCCATCGCACAGCACTTGGAACCCATGCCTTTGGCCGGGAGAAATACGAAATTCGCGACGGCAAGGTAGTCTTTGCCAATGAAGGTCCCATAGGCGTCATGGTGACGGAAAAGAATGTCGGCGCCACGGACGAACCCACGCTGCGCGATCTCAGCGAAGCACTCGTCGCCGTATGTGGAACAGATTACGGAATCCATAACCTAACTTGGATTTCCAGGTTCACCGACGTCTCGCGGCAGGCGGCGGCTTATCGCAAGGGTCGGGTTCTCCTGGCTGGCGATGCTGCGCATGTGCATTCTCCGGTGGGCGGACAAGGCCTCAATACTGGCGTGCAGGATGCAGTGAATCTGGGTTGGAAGTTGGCCCAAGTGGTGAAAGGAACCTCGCCTGAAAGCTTGCTCGACACTTATCACGTCGAGCGGCATCCGGTTGCGGCCCGCGTATTGCGCACGACCATGGCACAGGTCGCATTGCAACGTACGGATGATCGCACGGAAGCCTTGCGTGAAATCGTATTGGAACTCCTTGGCATGGAGAAGCCACGCAAACGGATCGCTGCCGAGATGTCCGGACTTGACATCCATTACGACCTCGGCGAGGGGCATCCGCTGGTCGGCCGCCGTATGCCTGACCTCGACCTAGCCACGCCCAACGGCCCGCTGCGGGTTTTCAGCCTGCTGCGCAGTGCCCGGCCAGCCTTGGTCAATCTCGGTGAGCACGGCGCCTTCGATATCACTCCATGGGCAAATCGCGTTCAGTGGATCGATGCCGATTACGCAGGTACCTGGGAGCTTCCGGTGATCGGCGCGGTCACACCTCCCGCCGCCGTCCTGCTTCGGCCTGACGGATATGTAGCCTGGGTGGGCGACCCATCCCAACCGGGCCTGATTGAGGCGCTGACCACCTGGTTCGGACCGCCTGCTGCTGCGTAGCGCACAGCTTCCACAGGCTGATCCCAGCAACTTGCCCGCGGCTGGCAGAATCGGATTCCCATCCGATCTCATTAGTGCCAAGGTATTCTGAATTGTTGGCACCCCCGGGCCAATCCGAGCGAGGTAAGGGCTTGAGAACGCAGAGAGCTATTCTGCCGGGTTTTCTATTTTGCCTTTTAGCTATCACCCGTTTGCCCTGCGCTAATGGTCAATTTGAAACCTCGCAAGTTCCAGTTGAAGCCACCGTTTCGTCTGAGCCTGTGAAAATGCAGGCGAACGGACATCCGGAAGGCATAATCCACGTCGACGTTGCTGCGACAGACCGCGAGGGCAAGCCGTTTTCAGGTCTTGTTGCGAAGGATTTCACGCTGACGGACAACGGCATGCCGCAAAAGATCATTTCCTTTGCAGCATCGAACCAAGCCACAGATGAAAATGAGCGGCTAACCGAAGTAGTGCTGGTTCTCGACGAGGTCGACCTTTCGCCATTGCAGCGGGAACTGGTGAAGAACGAATCGATAAAGTTTCTGCGGCGGAATGGTGGGCATCTCGGTGAACCCACCTCTGTTTACTGGTTCACGACCTCCGGACTGTACGCAACGGCGGCGCCCACGACGGACGGCAACGCCCTTGCCGAAGATGTTGCTCGCCACAATTCACACCGCACCGTTTGGACCAATCCGCGAATTCGTGATCCGTTCACTACAGCGGAACCAAAACCCGGAGAGGTATGCCAGCCTTGCCAGGTGCAGAGCTACGCACGGTGGGTTCGAAGCTTGCGAGCGGTTTACTCCATGGCCATCGAGCGAAGAGGCGTGCCTGGGCGAAAGCTTTTGCTGTGGATGGGCTTCGGGTGGCTGGCAGTTCACGGGCCGGAGCAATACAAGGACGCCGCTTTTCCCTGGCTGGTGGAGCTTTCCACACGCATACGTGAGGCGCGGATGGTCATCTCCGAGGTCACAGCGCGGACCGAACCGTTCACCGCGCCTACCGAACTATACACAGCCCGGACCCGGACCGAACCGACGGCTTCCGACTTCAAAGACACCTACAAGGACTATCTTGCGGGGGTTCGCACGATCTCGGAGCTGGAAGAGCGAGGCTTTGGTCCATCCTCACATTTTGCACTTCCGGTATTGGCCATTCAGAGCGGTGGCCTGGTTGTGGATCAGTTTTCAGAGATCTCGCGCTCCATCGAACGTTGCGTTGAGGATGCGCGGGTGTTCTATACCTTGTCTTTTGACCCGCCGTATGCAGCCCAGCCGGATGAATATCACGACCTCAAGGTACAAATCGAGGCGCCTGGATTATCTGCACGCACGACCACCGGCTATTACGATCAGCCGGTTTTCTACGATCAGCCTTCCGTCGCGTCAAGGCGAGTCAGTGTTCACGAACTGGACCAGATCCTGGACATAGCCAACGCTGAGAAAGATGGCGAGTTGGCAAAGGAGCTGACGGGTCTGGAACTGAGCGAACGTCTCAACAGTAAGCTGCTTTCACTCTGGAAGAATCGTTTGCGCGGCAAAAAGTCGATCGCGGCACTGGTAGTTCTGTCCGATGAGTCTGCATTCCTGGACCCTCCTGCTGCAGAGATTCTCTCCGACCCAACACCGGATCTTGGCACGCAGCGCCAGATGATTTCACGAACAGTGAAGTATCTGAAGGAAGTGATTCCTAAACTGCCGGATTTTTATGCAATACGCACTACGACTGAGTATGAGCAACCGTCGCTCCAAAAAACAGATAACTGGAAGACCGCCCTGGCCGACCAGTCATTGCATGAGGCGGTGATCGAGAAAGCAACTCTCCGCTATCGAAATGGTCGTGAGGAACAGGATTCAGAGAAGAGGAAGGCTAGCCCGAGCGCCAGGAGAAGGGATCTCAATCTGGTCGGTGTTTTCAGCCCGGTTCTTGGCTCCGTACTCAGAGATGCCACGCGCGGCGATAGCATATTGATCTGGAGCCATTGGCAACAGGGGGAACGAGGAAGAGAGGCAGTCTTTCGCTACTTGGTGCGCGCCGAGAATCCTCATTACAACGTTACCTACTGCTGCCTTGCGGGTGGGGGTACCTTTCTGACGTCGCCCAGATACCTCGGAGAATTGACGATTGATCCTGGAACCGGAGCGATTCTTCGCTTGACGATGCAGGCCGAACTGGGATGGATGCTTGGGCCGAATCTGAATCCAGTACTACCCGCAAAGGGAGCGGCCGCGATGATCGAATACGGGCCGGTCGAGATCGGTGGAAGAGAATATATCTGCCCGCGCCGCAGCGTTGTGATTATGCGAGTGAGAACCGTGAACACTTTGACCGTCTGGGGCGAGACATTTGATGTCTATGCGCCGTACGAGACTCGATTGAACGATATTGTGTACACGGATTACCACAAGTTTGGCGCTGCGGCTCGCATGCTTCCGGGATTCGACGTTGTACCGGACGCCTCAGCGTCTCCCGCAGTCAACGGCCAGTCTCCCACGAAGCCGCCGCCAAATCACTGAACTATAGTCAGTCAAGAATTCCGCCGGATTTCTTGCCGGGTAATCGTTAGGGAATTGCACGGGGCGACCGTACAGCAGCGCAGCAGCATTGGCCACCTGTGGTCACGTCGAAAGTCCTCCCATTACTTGATAGGTAACCAATATAACTGGTTTGCGACGCCCGCTATGGAAACGCTCACCCGCAAGAGCACGCTGGCTATTGGCACACATCTTGTGATCTGTTTATGGCATCGAAGTAGATGTCTTGAGTTCGCAAATCACGAAAGCCTGGTTTTGGCGGAGATCCTATACTATCTTCGAACACAGCCGCCTCTCGGATCGAAACCAAGCGGAAAGAGTACCACCATGTTAAAACGCACCCTAATCCTTTCGACAATTGTTTTTATAGGAGTTTCGCTGGCACGGGCCTCGGATCGTGACGACGATGTGGCTCGGACCCAAAAAGCCGCGCAGGTGTTCAAAGAGATCATGGATACGCCAGATCAGGGGATACCCCAGGACTTGCTGGACAGGGCAAAGTGTATAGCTATCATCCCAGGAGACAAGAAATTTGCGTTTATCTTGGGCGGCAATTACGGCCGCGGCTTGGCGACATGCCGTACTGACCACGGTTGGAGTGCACCCATATTTCTGGCTCTCGAGGGCGGCAGCGTCGGATACCAGATCGGCGGGTCTTCGACCGACATCGTTATGCTTTTTATGAATTCCCACGCGCTGAACAGTCTTCTTAGCGACAAGTTTAAGCTGGGTGCTGACGCTTCTGTAGCGGCCGGCCCGGTTGGGCGAAATGCATCCGCGGCTACCGATCTAAAGCTGAATGCGGAGGTATTGTCTTATTCACGGGCGAAGGGAGTCTTTGCCGGTGTCAGCCTGAATGGAGCGGTTGTTCAAGCAGACAAGAGCGGAGATACGGCTATGTATGGGGATGCCGTGCAAAGGCAGCAGATTGTCCATGGGCACGTTCCGACACCACCATCGGCCAAGCCCCTGATACACGAGCTTGACGCCTATACGCGTGCTTAGCAGCAAGATCGGTCGCGCGGCCGCGAGGGGCGCGGGAAACGAGGCTGACGTGGGCGGCTAGCCGACGTGCTGGAGCAGGCACCCGCGTTTCCCCCTTCGTCGCCGGGACTGAATCTTCGAGCCACAATCAAGTCACATTGGCAAATCCGCTCCGGGAACCGCAGGACTGAAGGCAAGACCTTAGGGAGCGGCGGGTAGGGTTTTGTGCTGTCGTGGTGTCGAGTTCCCTTATTTCCGGAGCCCTTTGTTGCTGCGCTTCGAAGCGCGGGCGGAAACCGGCTGAAATGTCGATCAAATGTCGATCAGCGTCTGAGGGCAATCGCGACAAGTGTTACGGCAAAAACAGCGAAAGTGGCCATCTACCAATATTGTGATCTTGTGTGCGCTCACTATCCTTGCTCTTAGCCTTGAATTGCATGCGTTTCAAAACAACGATGCTCGTGCGACACAGATTAGAACCCAGACTTCACCGGTGGAACAGCTCAGCACGACCGAGTTGTTCTCTCGGTTAGCCGCCCGCCGCATTTGGCAAGAGACGCAAATAAAGCAGCTCTCAGCAATTCGCGACTACAAGGTCACGAACAGCAAAGGCAAAAACTTGGCAAAGGAGACAGTCCTCATGGACTACACCGCTCCCCACACCGAAACCTTCACGACGAAGTCTAAATCGGGTTCCCGATTCGTACGCACGCACGTATTCCGTAGGCTGATGGACTTTGAGCGTAAAAGACGACGCCTCAGCGAAGACCGGAGTAGCTTGATCACCGCGCAGAACTATGATCTTAAGGTGCTTGGTAGAGAAAGGATCGGGAAGTCCGAGTGTTTAGTTGTGCGTGCCATCCCCCGCCGCAAGGAACGGGACCTGTTTCAAGGGACGATTTGGATCGAGGACCAGCATTTCGCCATCGTCAAAATTATTGGCAACCTTGCAAAAGGCCCGTCATTTTGGGTAAAGCACGTGCAATTCGTCCGCGAATACCTGCCCATCGGCGACTTTTGGCTTCCATCCAAACAAAAAGCAATTTCGACGGTTAGGATCTTCGGCAAAGAGACGCTGACGATCGACTATCGTGACTACGTTATTAATGGACAAAGCAGTGGCTCTATCTCCTCTGATGCGTCTCTCACGCAGTAGCCACCCAGGCGGCGATTCGGAGTGAAAATACCCTACACTGTGTGTCCTAACCGGGTTAACGAAACATCCGTTGCTACAGCTTCTCTCTGTTGGTTGAAGCTTCGCCTCGAGGCTAAGCTAAATTTTGCATCCTGTTGGGATTTCTACTGTGGACCAGGGCTTCGTCCACGCACGCTGCATTATCCTGCGGCCGCTGTAGGCCATCCCTGCCGCAGCTAGCGCTGTGCAAGTGCACCATGAACAAAGCTTCCCAAAGGTAAAGATCTGTCGGCTTGCATTGAAGGCAGCCGCGGAGACGTCGAGGGTCAGTTTCACCCCGAGTAGCTTCTTCGCAGCTGGATGGCGCCGGGCTAGAAGAATAAGGGCAAGAGTGGTGCCAAAACTTGCCAGCCCGAGCAAGGAGTCTGGTATTCCAAATGGGTGGGCGGCTTTTGATAAGGTTATTTTCTGGGAGTTGAAGACGCGGAAAGACGGGTCTGGCAGGCGATCGATGATGCCCGTTTGGTAAAGTGCCACCGGTGCCAGAGTTGCTAGAGCCGTACAACAGCACCCGATCATGAGCCGATCGTTTCCGTTGGACGGTTCGCGCTGTGTCTCCGGCCTCACAGTAGCTTCCGTTTCGCTACCAGGAGACCGCCAAAGGCGGTCAGCATCATGGACACTGCTCCTATTGTGATCAGCCTGGGGTGGAGCGAAACACAAATCTCCGCGCTCGTTCTGGTTGAACGGGCGTCGAACTTGCCACGTGCGCTGTGCCGGCCAGGAACATATTGGTAAAGATTGTTGGCTGCATTCGGATCCCTCGGCTCGTTAGGGATCTGCTGTGATTTGTATCCTGTCTTGCCTAAATAACGGTCCAGGAGGCCTGGGATGAACTTCTGCCCGACGATCGCCATAACGGTGGGAGAACCAACCCAATACTCCCGCCGGGGATTCTTTGCAAGACCGGCAGCAACGACGACCTTGGCTGCGAGTTCCGGTTCAAATATCGGAGGAACGGGCTGGGGGTCGTTCGGCATACGATTCTTGACCCAGTCGAACTGGGTCGTGTTCATTGCGGGCATTTGAACCGCAGTCAGTTTCACGTTGCTGTGATCGTGGTGGAGTTCACAACGCAATGAGTCGGTGAAGCCATTGATTGCATGTTTGCAGGCGCAGTAGGCAGATTGCAGGGGGATCGAACGATAAGACAGAGCCGACCCTATCTGGATGATTGTTCCGCGATCGCGCGGAATCATCCTCTTTAGCGCCGCGAGTGTTCCGTGCACAAAACCCAGGTACAGGACGTCGGTTACGCGCTTGTAGTCTGAGGCTTCCATCTCTTTCACAGGCGAAAATACGCTCACCATTGCGTCGTTGACCCAAATGTCTATCGGTCCAAACGTCTGTTCGACAGAGCTTGCGGCGGAATCTACCGCGTCTGCATCCGAGACATCAACCGGCAGTTCCAAGGCTTGACCGCCGAGCGCCTCACACTCCTCTTTGGCTGCGTTCAGTGCTTCTGGATTTCTCGCGATCAGGCCTATGCGTGCGCCGCGCTTTGCGAATCCATGAGCAATCGCCCGGCCCAAACCCGCGGAGGAACCAGTAACAACAACAACAGGGGCTTTTGACATGCATGCTGCTTTCTGAAGTCTTGCTAACCAGACTTGCTTAATAACTGTAGGATGCACACTTCCGAATCGAAGAACACCTTTGCGACAATCGCCTTGTTCTATGCACCTACTCGTGGACTGCATAACGAGAGCGCGCACGGGTTCCAGGGAACAGCCCGCAGTAATCAGAGGAGAGCGTTCATCTGCGGGAAAAGCCTTCCACTGTAACTACGGAGCATCCCGCCAGTGTTAGTAGCCATCTACTGGCTTAGAAGCCATCTACTGGCTTCGTTACGTAAAGTGAGTGCTCCATGGCTATCGATCCCGAACGGCACACACGGACGATAGCGTCCCTGGCCGATTCTCCGTATGACGTGATCATGTGTAGCTCTGCCAGTGAAGTCCTTTTGCTTACCGGCTACTGGCCAGTGATGGGAAACAGCGTCGCCATATTCACTTCCCACGGAGAAGTGGCGGTTATTGTGCCGCAAGACGAAGTCGATCTTGCCGAAAGCACTTGCTCAGCCCAAATCATTCCCTATAAGGCAGCCGGCCTTCACACCTTGAGCAGCATGCTCCAATTATTAAGCGAACCTCTCTGCCGCACTATCGTGCGTCTCGCTCTTTCCCGAGCCACCATCGGGATGCAGTTGGGGCTGGGTGTCCAACCATCGAGTTACGCTGTCTCGACTCAGTTCCGCTCCGCCCTTCTCGAACTGATGCGAGAGCTGGCGCCACGCGCAACGTACGCGGGCTGCGACGATTTACTCGAAGGGATGAAAGCGGTAAAGACCGCCAAGGAGCTCTCCCTGATGCAAACTGGGAGTTCTGCCGCCGGGGCCGGCCTGGAAAGTGCCGCCGCAACAATTCAGCCTGGATTGCACGAGACAGAGGTAGCGGCGGCGGCGCAAGCCGCGTTTGAAACAACCCCGCGCGCGGAGACTTTGCAGCGCAGCTACGGCTATTACTTCTGCATGTCCGGACCGAATTCCGGTAAGGCCGACGCAGCGTATGCGCGCACTCGGCAACGAGTGATTAAGAGCGGCGATCTGGTCATGATCCACGCCAACACTTGTGCCGACGGCTACTGGACGGATTTAACACGTACGTATTCAGTTGGAGAACCTTCAGACCGCCAGCAGAGTATGCGCAAAGCGATCGACGAGGCACGCGCCGCCGGACTTCAGTCAATCCGCCCCGGTGCGACTGGACAAGAGGTGGATCATGCTGTGCGTTCTGTCATGGAAGCGCACGGCTTCGGCAAAGCATTCACACATGCCGCCGGCCACGGGGTCGGGTTTGCTGCCGCCAACCCGAACGGCAGGCCGCGAATCCACCCACTTTCCCCGGATGTGTTGGAAGAAGGGATGACTTTCAATCTTGAGCCCGCTGCCTATTTCGAAGATTACGGCGGTATGCGCCACTGCGACCTGATCGCCGTGACACACGATGGCGCGAAGGTACTGAGCGACTTTTCGAGGCCAGCATGTTGACGAGTTGCTTAATCAATAAGGGAACGGTCGCCGTCTATAAGGTCCCCACAGACGCGCCTGAGGCTGACGGCACCTTCTCCTGGTTGAGCACAACGATGGTTCTCGTCAGCCTTGAAGCCGGAGATAACCAGGGTATGGGATACACCTATGCCGACGCCGCGACCGGCAAGCTAGTGCAGACGCTGCTCGATGAAGTGGTGCGGGGCAGGGATGTATTCGAGCATGGAGCCATTCTCCAGGCAATGTTCCACCAGGTACGCAACGCGGGTGAGTCGGGTGTCACGGCGATGGCGATCTCCGCAATCGACAACGCGCTGTGGGATTTGCGAGCCAGGTTGCTGGACGTCTCTC
>CAWFGM010000082.1:0-50188 GCA_963815175.1 uncultured Acidobacteriaceae bacterium | reverse complement strand
AGAAACCAAGACGGGAAGATCGCATTCCTGAAACCAAACCGCACCCCAGGGCCGTCCCCCGGTACGCCCCTAGGGGCGGATCAATCGATCTTTCTCATCCCAAGATGCTTTGATTCGGTGACAGCGTATACCGATTGCAGGAAATCAACCGATCCGCTCTGCCCCCGCCGCGTCAGTTGGAGGAAAAGGTATCATGCCCGCGTCACCGCCCTCCTTAGGTTCGCTCCAACTATGCGCGCCCCAGCCGATGGGTCACCGAATAACAACTGGAGCTGGGGCGCTCGCTTTTTAGCAAATCGACTGAAGCCGCGACTTAACTGGCCTTGTGGGTATGAAGGGCGGCGCGGATCTTTTCCACGTGGGTTCCATGAGAGCGGATCGCTTCATGCAGCTGGGCGCCGGTGACACCGAACTCCTTGGACCAATAGGCGATGTCGGAGGCCATCTTGGGATTGATCTCTTTTAGGTCGTGAGGTCCTTTCGCGTGTTCCTCGTGGATGGTGTGGGGCTCATGGACTTTTGGCGCATCACGGTGCTCAGACATGCTTGTCTCCTTTAGGGTCTGTCAGGTGGATGAGTCTTAGCCGGTTTGAGATGTACGCAAGCCGCCGTGGTACCACGGATGGCAAGGGAAGCGTGGAAGGGGTCACGGCGCTGGGTTGCGCGTTGAAACAAATGAGGAAAGATGAACACAGCGAGGTAATTCGATACCTGCCAAAAACCGTGTGGTCGAATTTCTCGTATAGGCGAGGTTACTGCGGAGCAGGCGGTCCCTTATCGGGTACCTGTTCGAAACCGGGCAGGACTCGGGCTGCCCCACGAAACAAATGGTACTGGTCAAAGGTGAAAACATTCATCTGCGTTTCGTAGGGTCCCCAGGTGAGGAAACCCGCGTTCCACTGAAGCAGGTTCCCCAACTGAGCGACTTCTCGTGATATTGACGCTGCGAAGTGGGACAACGTACATCTTGCCGCCGATCTCCATAGGACCGTAGCTGACCATGATGTCGGATCGTTTCTCGGGAACGAAGCCGGACAACTCACTTTCCATTTGAACGCGGAGTATTGCTCCAGTCCCAGGATCGATCACAAATTCTCCATGCGAATCAGCTGCAAATCCGACCTTAGCGCCCTTACCACCATTCGGGTAGCAGCATCCAGTAAGAGTCAACATCGGAGCACCCGCTAGCCGGTAACGAAATACTGCGCGGCGTCCGTTGACGCCCTGCTCCCACGCTTTCCAGGTGACGTCGCCCGGCGACTTCGATGCGAATTGCGGCAATTTGAGAATCGGGCCAAAGGTGCCATGGGTTTGCAAAGGCAGCACGCCGGCGCCGGTTTGCGGTGGCGCGCTGCTTACGATCTCTTCCCCTTTGCGGTAGAGCACGGTGTCTTGCAATTGCCTCTCGGCATGAAGAGGCTCCGACACATCTGTTGTGGCAAGACCCGGAAAAGAGGCGACCTCTTGATAGTAAACCGCCGTACGGGTCGCGTAGAAATTGGGCAGCCTGGGAATGAGGTGGTCCAAATAATCGGTGGCAGCCTTCAGTATTCGCTGTTGCTCAGCCTGATCCGGCGGCGGATCAGCGGAGAGCTCCGCAGACGGAGGATCAAGAAATGCGGATTCATCGGCGATCAGCTCAAGTGACTCCCGGAGCTTCTTGTCATGCAACTCTGCCAGGAGTGACTGTAGCTTTACCTGGCTAAGCCGCTCAGTCAGCACAATGCCTGAAAGCTGCCGCGCAGCGGAGGCGCCGCCGTGGATCGTCCGCAGAGTCTGCTCAAGCTGTGAAACCGTGACGCGCTCGATCCCAGGATCGGGTGGATCGTTATAAAACGGTTGATTGTAGTAGCCCTTGGATGTGTCAGCAGTCAGATTCGGCTGACTCAACTCCACTCTCAGGGAGTGATATGCGTCCGCGTGCGCGGCGAGAGGCGGGTCGAAGGTGAAGGAGTAAAAAATCCGGGCATTCTCGATGCTGTCGTTCATCGGTCCAACCAGGCCATTGGATGAAGGCAGGATTCGACCGCCGCTCTGCACTGCTAATACGTTCTTGAATAGGTTCATCCAGCTTGCTTGCTCAGCCGAAGGAACAACCGTGAGAAACCTGCTCCAGGTGTCCGCCGCGGGCTCGTCTTCACCTATGGAAAAACAGTCGAGCGTGACCCGAGCCTGGCGCAGGAGTAGGGAGAACCAGCAAATCTTTTGAAAGAGATCGCGCTTTACGTCTTCACCCTTCTTACCAGAAGCGTAACCAAACAGCGCGCCTTGAGGGGAATGTCCTAAAAGGCCTTTGCCATCAGAAGCAAAAGCGCCGCTTCCGCGGTTTCCCAGGCCGGGCCCGACCCAGAAGAGCAATTTTCTACCCGGACGGCTAGCCTCTACAGTGGCGATGGTCCATAGCGCCCTTAGTCCCGTTAAAGCGGGGATGTTGTCAAACAAAGGCTCGACGACTGCCTTCAACGGCGAATGTACTTTGGGAGCTAGAAGGTATGCTTCCACTTTATTATCGGAAGTAACATCCGCGGCAAGTGCTTCTCCGTCCATCGACGACTTCGCGGTAAGGAAAAATCCCGAATCTTCCAGCGAGTAAATGGTCACTGGCTGTGCCAGCTTCCCGGATTTGTAACGCAGGAATTGCGCCACCTGTTGCCGCTCCAAGGCCGCGAGGTACGAGGGCAAATCCAAGGTATCCAGGAGGACAATGACCGTAAGCGAATCCTCCGCGCGGGCAGAAGGGTCTTTTGACGCGTGAAAAGCAATGATGCTCTGCGGCCGGCTATTGTCGAGCAATCTGAAATCAGCGCGCTGAAGTCCGGCCACTGCCTTACCTGCCTGGTCAGTTACCGTTGCGTCGAGACGGATGAGCCCTTCGGCGCTGACCGCTTCACCCGGAAGCTCCTTTCGTTGTCCAAGCTCAAGATTTCCCCTGCCGATTGCAGTCGGCTTATCCGTAGATGCGACTGAACGTTGTCCCAAAGCACCTGCGACGAATACCAGGAAACCGAGTCCGGACAGAGTGAATCGGTAGAATCTGCGCACCTCTCTTTTCGCCTCCGGATCGCAGGAGCGAGTATAGGGCTTTCGACTTACCACCCGTCACCGGGTTCGAGGTTGCTCTACCAGCGTTTCTATAGCACACTGAGTCGTTTTAGGGCTGTCTGTTGGGTAAAATTCGACATATCGGCCATGTATCCCCTCGAGCCGCCCGCACTGGACTGATAGTGGTGCGCTGCCCTTGACTCCTTTACGATCGAATCGATGCGTGACCTCTGGCGTAGGACAAATCTTCGCCTTAAGCTCTTTTTGCTTTCCCAGCTACGATTCAAAACCCATGAAAACCATGCTCGACCTGGAACTCTGTCCGCCACTAGCACCACTCGATAAAACCGCTCCACCCTCCACCTTGTCATCCCGAGCGCCGGCGAATTTCCAAAGGAAATTCGGCAAGCCGAGGGACCTGCTGTGCGCCCCTCCCCCTAGAAAACGCCAACAGGCGCAAGTAGCCGCCCAACCCCATAGGAAAGCTTTGCTCGTTTCTGCTCGCCGTGCTCCTCGCCGCTCGGCGCGGATGTATCTCTGCTCGCGACGAATGAATCAGCAGATGCAGAACGCGACCAGCCGGGTAAAATTCGTGACCAGACGGGATGACCCCAAAGAAACTCCCCATCCGCGAAATACATATCGGCCATGTATCCCCTCGACACATCGAGTCCTCTAGAGAATCCAGGCACAGCCCGGCGACTATGTGCACTCCCGAGAGTGAGACACGGCGCTCTCTGTCCTTTTTCCCGGCAAATTGACTTATTTAAGTCGTCTGCGCATGATCTTTGTGTAATCGACCTGCCTCGCGATCTTCACCGCCGCGTCCATGAGGCCGCTGCGCGAAAGGGCTGCTCCGCACGAAAACTCATCCTTGCCGGGATCGAGCGCGACGTCGAAGAGGCCAAATCGACCCGCCCCAGCCGGCGACTCAGTCTCGATTCGCCACTGACCCGCCCTGCGGGGCGGCGCATCCGCGTCACCAACGAACAGGCTTATGAACTCATTGAGCTTCCCTGACATCAACGTTTGGCTTGCCATAGCGGCACCCGAACACGTGCACGCCCCAATTGCAAGGCGATGGTGGGAACAGGAAACCGGGATCTTCGCGTTCTCTCGTCTCACGCAGCTTGGCTTCCTGCGTCTTGTGACGACGGCTGCGGTAATGGACGGCAAGCCGCTGACGATCACCGCAGCACGGCGAATCTATGACCGCCTGTACGAAGACGACCGCGTGACGTTTGTCTCGGATCCCCCAGAGATGGAGAAGCGGTTTCGCGAGAAGGCATCGGGGCGAACGGCATCTCCCACAGTTTGGGCCGATGCCTTCTCGCGCTTGCCAAGGCGAGTGAGGGGGTTCTGGTCACGTTTGACAGAGCACTTGCTTCGCGGGGCGCCTGCTGCCTGCTGTCCAGATGAGGGGAAAGCGTCGGAGGTCAACGAAACCGGTGACCAGATGGCAGGGCTGTCATTCTAAGAAAAATCCCGCGTGATCAGAGACGGAGAAAGAAACCGCAGGTCGCTCGACCGACATCCAAAGCGTATCCCTACCCTTAGTACCGGCCCGGCCCTGCACCCCGGTTCCCACGTTGACAATCTGCACGGCGCCTTGCCTCTGCTATCGTTTGAGGCATGCCGGCCCCCCGCAGCGATTCCCCTGCCACGCCTCATGGGCAGAGGACTCTCGCCGCGCTCTCTGCGGATCAGTTGGCCGCCTCCAGGCGCCCTATTCTGGAATATGTTTCCAGCCTGATCCGCACTGCGCGTTGGCAGCTGTTAGCCGCCGTCCTCATCATGGCCTTTACCTCCCTGACAGAAGGCCTGGGCGTTGCCCTGCTCTTCCCTATCCTGCAGGTAGCCGGTTTCAACCTGGCCAACCAAGGCCATGTTGGCCACTACACCGGAGAGGTTCGCGCCCTGCTGGTGCACAGCGGATTGTCTCCGTCACTGTGGCTAGCCACCTTGCTGCTCATCTTCATGCTGCTCATGGCTCTTCGGTCGCTGTTCAGCCGGGTGCAGTCGGTGCTTACCTTTCGCACCGTGCTCACCTATGAACTGGCCCTCAGCAGGCGCCTTTACCAGGCCATCATCAACGCCGATTGGCTCTTTCTGGTGCGTCGCCGCTCCTCCGACTTTACCCATGCGCTTACCGCCGAGTTGACCCGGGTGGCAACCTGCACCTACCTGCTCATCGGCGCTATGTCCAACGCCATTCTCGCCGTGGTTTATATCGCCATCGCGCTGAAGCTCTCCGCGGGAATGACTTCGCTCGTGCTGGCTACCGGCGCGGTTCTGCTGCTGGTCTCGCGCCGCTGGATGCGCGCCGTTCATGCCAGCGGGACCGCGGTCTCGGAGAGCGTGAGCGAGGTCTACGCATCCGCAACGGAACACCTGCAGAATCTCAAAGCAATGAAGTTCTACGACGCCCAGAGCAGCGATCTGGCGATGTTTTCCTCGCTCCAGTCCTCAGCCCTGCAGCAGAGCCTGGAGAGTACCAGGAGCCAGGCCGCTGCCGCCTTCTGGTTCGAAGCCGGATCGCTCATGTTGCTGGGCGGGATCGTCTTCGCTTCGCTGCAGATTCTCAACGTAGCGCCAGCCTCCATTCTTCTGCTGCTGGCGGTCTTTACCCGCCTTATCCCCCGGCTGGCTGCGGGCCAAGGCCAGTTGCAGGCCTTCCTCAGCGAGCTCCCCGCCTTCGAAAACCTGATGACGATTTACCGGGAATGCGTGACCAACGCCGAAGTTCCGGGCGCCGCCGGCCCGGGGCCTTCCCTGGCCCACGAAATCCAGCTGGAGCGGGTTGGATTCCGCTACGACGCGCAGCGACCCATGGTGCTGCAGGATCTATCACTGACCATCGCGGCGGGAAAGGTCACCGCCATCGTAGGCTCTTCCGGTGCGGGAAAGAGCACCGTCGCTGACCTGGTGAACGGCCTGCTCTCTCCCCTCACCGGGCGCGTTCTGGTCGACGGCGCCGAGCTTACGCCGCAAAGCGCACGCGCCTGGCGGCGCCACGTTGGCTACGTTGCCCAGGACACGGTGCTCTTTCACGATACGGTGCGAGCCAACCTCCGCTGGGCCAAGCCGGACGCTTCGGAAGAGGAGATGAGGGAGAGTCTCTGCCTCGCCGCTGCTGAGTTCGTCTTTGAACTACCGCAGGGCTTGGATACGACTGTGGGGGATCGTGGAATGCTTTTGTCCCATGGGCAACGGCAGCGCATAGCGCTGGCTCGCGCCCTGCTGCGCAAACCCGGGCTGCTCATTCTCGACGAGGCGACCAGCAGTCTCGACCTCGACAATGAGAAGCGAATCCTGGACGCAATCGAACACCTGCACGGCCGAACGACCGTTCTCTTGATCGCCCACCGGGTTTCCGCCATCCAGCGCGCGCAGATGATTTACGTCATAGACAACGGAAGCGTAGCCGAATTGGGCGACTGGGAGAGCCTAAGCAGAAGGCCCTCCCAGCGCGTAGGTTCGCTCTTCCGGCTGCAGGATGCGCTCGCCTGAGGAGCACCGCTATTTACAACCGCTCCAGCCGCCAACAGAGGCAGTCAGCTTAATCGGCCTCCGCAGGCCCCCAACTGCCGGACTTATACGGGCCGATCTCACCCCTGCGCTGCTCCACCATGTAGGCCATCACGCCGTACAGGCCAACCGCCGAAAGCACCACTCCCAACGCACCGAACAGCGTCGTCTGCGCATCGCGTCGAAGAGTCCGAAATTTCCTGTTGCTTTCCAAAAGGAGTCGTGCCATCATTTTATTCCTGTTGGAAACCTAAAGGTTGAATGCCCATGAAGGAAAAGCCGGACGTATTGCAAGGAACCCTCGCCCTGATGGTTCTCAAGACACTCGATGTCCTGGGGCCGCAGCACGGCTGGGGAATCGCCCGGCGGGTCGAGCAGATCAGCGGAGACCTTTTGACTGTCAACCAGGGCACGCTTTATCCCCTACTGCTGAAGCTGGAGAATGAAGGCTCGATTGCTTCCGAGTGGGGCGCATCGGAAAACAACCGCCGCGCACGCTTCTATCGTCTTACCGGAGCCGGCCGCAAGCAGCTCCACGCAGAGACACGCGATTGGGAACAAACCGCGGCCATCATCGCACGCTTTTTCAAAGTCAAGGCGGAGGATCTCACGTGAAATCCCTGCGACGCTTCTACGTACGCCTGTCGAATCTCGTCACCGGGCGCCGTGCCGACCAGCGCCTGCGGGAAGAGATCGCCGAACATCTCGCGTTCCAGACAGAGGAGAATCAGCGCGCTGGAATGTCGCCCGCCGAGGCGCGCCGGCAGGCCACGCTCAAGCTGGGGTCTTCTGAAGCGATCCGGGAAGGCCACCACGCCGAGCATAGCCTCCCCTTCTTCGAGAATCTGCTCTTCGACTTGCGCTACGCGGTTCGCATGCTTCTGAGGTCTCCTGGATTCGCTTTCATTGCCATCGCCACCATGGCGCTGGGCATCGGAGCCACCACTGCGATCTATAGCGTGATCGATGCCACGCTGCTGCACCCTTTGCCGTATCCAAACCCTGCCGAGCTGGTGCGCATCCAGGACGATCTTCCCGGAGTAGGCGCGCAGGACGTCGGCATCTCCGTCCCCGAGTGGAGAGACCTCGAGAGTTCCGGGATCTTCCAGTCCGTGTCGTTTTCCGGCACCGGCGCAGATGTGAACCTCACCGGCAGCGCACAGCCCGAGCGTCTCAGCTACAAGCATGTCACGCCGAATTACTTCGCGGTCCTCGGTGTAGACGCGCAGTTGGGCCGCACATTCGATCCCCACGATGCTACTCCTGGCTTCAATCTAGAGGCCGTGATCAGCGACGAGTTGTGGAGGAGAGAATTCGGAGCCGACGCGCACATTGTCGGCAAAGCTCTGCGACTCGACAACGACGTTTATCACGTAGTGGGCGTCATGCCGCGCGGTTTTCGCGATCTGGGCTCAACCAGCGAGGAGCGGAAAACGGAAACGTGGTTGGCGGCCGGCATGGCCGGACTGCCGTTTCCGCCCCCGATGCGCGGTACACGTCTGCAGGGTCGCGCGGTCGCGCGCCTGAAGCCCGGTCTCTCGATTGCGGCCGCACAGGGGCACCTGGATGCGCTGGTTGAATCGCTGAAAAAGCAATATCCGGCGGAGTATCCGTCACAAGCCTCATGGACCGTGCGCCTGAGCCCGCTTAGCGACAGCGTGGTCGGCAGCGTTCGCCAATCTCTCATTATGCTGTTCGGCGCGGTAGGATTGGTCCTGCTGATCAGTTGCGTCAACGTAGCCAATCTTCTGCTCGCCAGGGCCAGTGTGCGCGGTCGTGAGGTCGCGGTTCGGCAGGCTCTGGGGGCCCAAAGAACGCGACTCATCCGCCAGTTTCTCACCGAAAGTCTGCTGCTCTTCCTGCTGGGCGGGATCGCCGGTTTTGCGATTCTTTTCTTCGCCAGGAAATTCCTGCTCGGGTTGATTCCTGAGAGCCTCCCGCACCTGAACGACATAGCGATCAACTGGAGCGTGCTGGCCTTCGCTCTCGCCGTCTCCGTCGCAGCCGGAATCGTCTTTGGCCTTGCCCCCGCCTGGCTCATGAGCCGCTCCGATTTGATCGGTACGCTCAGACAGGAAGGCCGCGGATCCATTGGTTCTCTTGGACGTTCGCGCGCCCGTCAGATTCTGGTCATCAGTGAATTGGCGCTCTCGCTCGTGCTCATGGTCGCCGCGGGCCTTCTGCTGCGCAGTTTCTGGGACTTGTTCAAGGTGCAGCCCGGTTTCAATCCTGAGCGCGTCATGGCCATTCAAACCTGGCTGCCAGGGCCCAACGATCCCAGTGCGGATATCTACCGGACCGCGACCCAGGAATCGGTGTTGGTGCGCGAAATTCTTCGCCGCAGCCGAAACCTGCCGGGCGTAGAAGAAGCCGCCGTCGGCGACGTAGCTGCTCGTCCCCTGGGCCACAGCCATCCCAGCCAACTGCCGTTGATCCGCGAAGGCCCCAACATGAACGATGACACGATGGACAACCAGGCTCCTCTCATCGATAGTCCCATCGTTTCGCCCGAATACTTCCACCTGTTGGGCATGCCGCTATTGCGCGGACGTCTTTTCAACGACCACGATCTCGAGGATACGCCCCAGGTTGCGGTCATCAATCAGGCCGCGGCTCGCATGTACTGGCCAGGCAAAGATGGGAAGGGCGAGGACCCGCTGGGCAAACGCGTCCGTCTGCGCTTGGATGCGCGCGAGCCGTTGCGCTCTGCCAAGCCAGCCTGGACCACGATCGTCGGCGTGATTGCGGATGCCCGCACGGAATCGTTGGCGGACGCGGCAATTCCGCAGATCTACCGCAGTGTGTATCAGCACCCCGCCAAAGACCTGGCCATCTTTCTTCGCGGACAACTCGATCCCACCGCCGTTTCCGCACAAGTGCGCGAGCAGGTCCAGTCCATCGATCCGAAACTTCCCGTCTTCCATGCGGAGACGCTGGATGACGTGTTCGCCAGCTCGCTTTCCGTTAGGCGATTCTCCATGGAAATGGTGGCGTTGTTTGCCGCACTGCGTTGCTGTTGGCCGGGCTTGGCATCTACGGGACGATTTCCTACGTTGTGAATGAACAAAGACGTGAGATCGCCATTCGCCTCGCGCTGGGAGCTCAAAGAGCTAGCATTCTCAAAATGGTCCTGCGCCGGGGACTGGCTCTGGCCGCCGCCGGCGCCGGGTTGGGTGTAGCCGGTGCGCTGATCGTCTCGCACCTCATGGCCGGACTACTCTACGGCGTTTCGCCTACCGACCTACCCACCTTCGCCGGCGTCACCCTTGTACTTACCACGGTCGCGCTCGCCGCCACTTATATCCCGGCACTGCGCGCCATGGGCCTCGATCCAATCACTACACTCCACTCCGAATAACTTCCTGGCACTGTTTGGGCAATACTTGATACCAAGGTATCAATAGATACCTTCGTATCATTGTTCCGCAGCATGGCTTCTGGTGTGATGGCACCACGCGCTGGGATCTGAACTTGGCAGCCAACCAACAACTGTGGGAGGCTGACCAATGAGTGCTGCGAGTTCATCGAAAACATCGATCACAACCGCCGGAGCTTTCCTGGCGCTGCTGCGATGACCGTCGCCTAGGCCCAGCTGGGGCGCCTTCAGCTCTGCAAACGCAGCAGCCACACAACCTGAAACTACCAAAGAGGAGGAACGCAATGACTACAGAAGTTGCTTTAAATGATAAAACCATGCAGTCAGCTGACACGGCCGCAGTTCGTCCGTTTAAAGTCCAGGTCCCTGAAGCGGAACTAACCGAATTACGCAGACGCATCAACAACACAAGGTGGCCGGAACGGGAAACGGTCACAGATGCTACCCAGGGCGTGCAGCTGGCGACGACTCAGGCACTCGCGCGCTATTGGGGCACGGAATACGACTGGCGCAAGTGCGAGGCAAGATTGAATGCCTGGCCGCAATTCATCACCCAGATCGATGGGCTGGACATTCATTTCATCCACGTTCGTTCGAAACATGAGAATGCGCTGCCCCTCATCGTCACGCACGGCTGGCCCGGTTCGGTGGTTGAGCAACTGAAAATCATCGAGCCGCTCACCAACCCGACGGCCCACGGCGGGAGCGCATCAGACGCCTTCGATGTGGTGATCCCGTCGATGCCGGGCTACGGGTATTCAGGCAAACCGGCCACGACCGGTTGGGACCCCGATCACATGGCCCGTGCCTGGGTGGTGCTGATGAAGCGACTCGGCTACACGAAATTTGTGGCACAAGGCGGTGATTGGGGCGCAGTCATCGTCGATTTCATGGGCGTGCAGGCGCCTCCGGAGTTGCTTGGCATTCACACCAACATGCCTGGCATCTTTCCGGCTGACATAGACAAGGCGGCTTTCTCCGGAGCGCCGGCGCCATCGGGCCTCTCCGCAGACGAAAAGGTCGCTTACGAGCGCGTACAGTTCGTCTATCAGAAAGGCATCGCCTACGGGTACCAGATGGGACTGCGCCCGCAGACGCTTTACGGAATCGCAGATTCCCCGGTCGGCCTAGCAGCTTATTTCCTGGACCACGACGCACGCAGCTACGCCCTGATCTCGCGTGTCTTCGCGGGAGAGACCGAAGGCCTCACACGAGACGATATTCTCGACAACATCACCATCACCTGGTTGACGAACACAGCCCTTTCGGGCGCCCGTCTCTATTGGGAGTATTGGGGCAAAGGAGGGTACTTCAATGCCAAGGGCGTCAACATCCCCGTGGCCGTGAGCGTCTTTCCCGACGAACTCTATCCTGCCCCGCAGAGCTGGGCGGAGCGAGCATATCCCAAGCTGATCCATTACAACAAGCTGCCCAAGGGTGGGCACTTTGCCGCCTGGGAACAGCCGCAACTCTTCTCCGAAGAAGTTCGCGCGGGCTTCCGATCATTGCGGCCGGGCGTGGCAACGTCTGCCGCATAACCTGATCGCGGCGAAGACTAGCGTTGTGTGCTGGCCTTGCCAGGTGCACAGGCGCGCCGCGCCAAGGTCCCTGATATCGGTTACGGAGTTCCGAGCGACTTCGAATTGAACTTCGACCGGTACCTTCCTGCGCTCGGGCGGATGGAGGACGATGACACGAGGGCGCAGGCGGGCTGATCGTCCACCCTGGATCGGCGGCTGCGAAGCCTTGGGGAAAGTGTGCGCCTTGAGTTTTCAGGGAAATCCTCCTCAAACTGCGTGATTCGTTTAGGTTGATTCGCGTTATTGAGAAAGTCAGGCCGTCCCCATTCGCCCAAAACGAAAGCCCCCTCAGGGTTAGCTGAAGGGGCTTCCATACATTGTCTAAGGCCTAGGTGGCCCGCGGAAAGAAGACGGCCGGCGATACGTGGAAGCGCGCGCTCAGCCGCGCAATGTGGTCACGGGTCATGGAGCGAGCCCCGGAGAGAACGAGCGACACGGTGGTTTCACTTCCCAAATCCGCTGCAACGTCGCGCTGTGAGAGTCCATTCTGGTCAAGAAGGAAGCGGAGCATCTCGGCGGGCTCCACATCTGGCAGTGGATATCGCTCGGTCTCGTAGCGATCAATCAGAAGGGTCAGAAGTTCTATTGCCTCTTCCTCATCCCGGGTTGGATCAGATTTCGCTGTGAGATTGAACAGAACCGCGGTGTACTCCGCGAGTTGCTCGTCAGAGTGGATGACGTGAGGCGCCCCCCGGCGGATCATGTCCGCTGGATTTGCTGACACTGCTCTCCTCATCAAAAACCCCCTTTATCCCAGTTCGACGGAGTGTCGTACTCACTGTGCGTCAAGAAGGACCGGATGTAGACGTGACCTTCTTTCCCTTTCCGCTTGCCGTCTTTTTCGCGTTCGTAATGAATGGCAGTGACCAGTCGATATCTGTTCCCACGAATATTGAATATCACGTAATCACCCACTACAGACGCATCCGTGAAGGTCTGTCTTACCTCAGCGAAATTGTGCCATCCCGCAGAATTGCTGCGTTGGGTATGCTGCCCATTTATCTCACCGCTTGACAACAGACTCGAATGCTTTCTGGAGTTCAGCAAATACGGACCGTCGCGGCGCAGGCATGCCAAGGTGCATGCTGCGGAGTTCTGCCATGAAGGCTTTCCACAGTCGTTCGCCCCCCTCTTCAAGAAGCTGCGCGCGGATGGACAGTTGCTTAGATGCAGGAGTGTGCCTGCGTCCCCATGCCCCCATCTGGGCCAGCAAGGGTACCAGTTGTATCGAGGCTTCCGTAAGGCTGTAGATGGCCTTTTGCTTGTGAGTCGGGTTGTCCGTTCGAGACAACAGACGGGCGTTTACTAGACCGCGCCAGCCTGTCGGCCAGAATGTTTGAGGCGATTCCTTCCTCAGAGAGTCGTAAAAGATCCCCGTAGTGTCGCCGATTTCCAAACATCACATCTCGGATCACAATCAAACTCCAGCGGTCGCCGATCATCTCCAGCGTGAGGTTGATTGGGCAACCGGAGCGCTGTGTCTTTCTCATCCAGGTTTCCCCTATCCGGAAATCTTTCCACTTGCATATTGCAACAAGTAGGACCTATCTTGATACCAATTGCAATATGCAAGTTGATGGCGAGAATGCGGAACCGGCAGGACGAAGTGCGGAAACGAGGAGCAATGAATGAGCCGCATTCCATTCGCTAAAGCTGTACCTCTCATCATTGCCCTCTGTTCAGTCTTTGCAGCGTCACGGCATACCTCGGCGCAGGAAGCCAAAACACAATATCTCAAGATGGCGCCACTCGACCAATACCTGATGGTGGATAGGAATGCCGAGATAGCCCTGGCGCGAAGTGCGGCTCCTGAGTCCATTTCAGGCGACGCAGAGGTTCTGGTCCTTGGGCGGCATGGCTACGAAACTGCCGTTAAGGGTAAAAACGGTTTCGTGTGTGTCGTGGAGCGATCATGGATGGCTCCCTTTGACGACCCGGAGTTTTTGAACCCCGATCAGCGGCTTCCGCTTTGCCTAAATCCTCCTGCTGCACGAACCCATCTTCCGCTCACTTTCAAAATGACGGACTTGGCATTGGGTGGGCTATCCAAGCCTCAGATGTTCGACAGAATCAAGGCCGCATTCGACAAGAAGGCCCTGCCTCTGCCCGAACCCGGTTCGATGTGCTACATGATGTCGAAGAAACAGTACTTTGGCCGCAAGTACGGGAACGCAGATCCTCATTTGATGTTTTGGTTTCCCAAAACAGACGACACGTTCTGGGGTGGGGGTCTCCCCGGCTCCCCGGTGTACGTCCATCAATACTCTCCGGAACCGATAACCGAGTTCATCATTTCGGTATCCAAATGGTCCGACGGAACGGCCGCTCCCAAATAGGGAGCGGTGCCCGACGGGGTGTCAATTGGAAACCGCGACAATCACAAAGAGCCGCTTCCGTCCCGCCAGAGCCCAGTTAGTAGCGGTACTGGAGAACCACAGTGCGACCGAACGCCAGTCTGGGTTCGGAGCAGTATCAGGTGATGAAATCGTTCATGGCGAAGGCATAGGTCCGTTTCGAGGCGATCGAGCCAGGGCTTTGCAAAACTGAAGTTTTGGAGTGGTCAAGATCAGGCAGGCGCAGCACGTTCTTAGGCGAGCCGCGCTTGGTTCTAGGTTTCTTTGGCATGGGCGCGGTCTCCCTGAACCGCCCTACAACGATCATTAGTCGATGCATCGGGCAACCGCCATGACGCGGGAAAGAACCGGCTGTTCAGGCAGGCGATTACTTCCGCATCTTCCGAAACTCTTTGTCGCAAAACTCTCCGAATCATAAACGGCCCTTGACGCACTTTTGTAAAGTGTGTAGTGTATCCATTGAGTAGTACACTTTAATGTTTCGAGTAAACCCCTCAAGTGGCATTCCCCTTTACCTGCAGCTCATGGAACAGGTGAAGCACGCGGTAGAAACCGGCGCTCTGCGCGAGGGGGATCGTCTGCCTACGATCCGCAAAGTAGCCGAGGACCTGGTGATGAACCCTAACACCGTCGTCCGCGCGTACCGGGAACTGGAGCACGAAGGAGTACTCGAGTTAAAACACGGCTCCGGAGCCTTTATCAAAGCAAGGGCAGGAGGGCGCGCCCGCCTGGTTCACGAGGCGCAAAAAGTGATGCACTCCGCCGTCGAGCGGCTGATCTCTCGAGGCCTTAGCAACGACGAATTACGACGAGTGTTTGAAAACGAGCTGGCACAGGCCGGCGCGCAAGAACGGAAGGAAGGAGCAGTGGTAGACAAGCCATGACCGATTTCGTCATCGAGACTCATCAACTGTGTAAGTCGTTTAAAGACCACCCGGCGCTGCGCGGTCTCGACCTGCAGGTGCCGGCTGGAAGCATCTTCGGCTTCCTCGGGCGCAACGGCGCAGGCAAGACGACCACGATCAAGACACTTATGGGCCTATTGCGAGCCGATACCGGAAGCGCTCACGTATTTGGCGTGCCTGTCACGGACGCAGACAGCGCCGCCGGAATCCGCCGCCGGATTGGCTTCGTGACCGAGGACAAGGAACTCTATCCCTATATGACGGTGGAGCAGATCATACGGTTCACGCGGCCATTTTTTCCAAAGTGGCGCCGCGATCTGGAGCAGCGCTACCTGGAGATGTTTGAACTTCCAAAGGCCCGCAAGATTCCTGATCTCTCCAAGGGAATGCGGTCGAAGCTGATGCTCCTGCTGGCTATCGCCCGTGGGGCTGAGCTGCTGATCCTGGATGAGCCGACCGATGGGCTGGACCCCGCTGCGACGGAGGACGTGCTGCGCGAATTGGTTTCCGTCACAGGTTCATCGGGGATCACGATTTTCTTTTCTTCGCATCAGCTGTCAGAAGTCGAGCTGATCGCCGACTATGTCGGAATTGTCGATCACGGCAGGATGGTGGTGTCTGGGTGCCTGGACGACTTGAAGGCATGCTACCAGCGGGTTGACGTGGTCCTTGAGAGCGGGGCGGAACCGCCCGTACGCTGGCCGGAGGGTGCTGAGTCCATCCGCCAGCAGGGCCGGGTCGTCTCCATGCTCTGCAGTCACAACGCCGATGCAATTGTCGAGCAGGCGCAATCCATACCGGGAGCTACTGTGGAGCGGTTTCCGGTGACGCTGAAAGAGATTTTTCTGGAACATGTGAGGAGTAACTAAGATGCTCTGGCTCAAGGGATGGTTAGAAACTCGGTTTCGGCTTTTGTTCATGCTTGCTTTCACGGCCGTGCCTCTTTATAGCATGCATTCAGCTGCCGCCCACGCAACGGCGCGCAGCGTGAGCGGTCTTCCCGCTGGGCTTGCGTCCCACGTGTTTCCGTTCTTCCTTGTGTTTACTTGTGCATTCCTTGCCGGCGCAGGAATCGCGACCCAGACGCCTTTTCAGGCCTCGAAAGGTCTGCACGGCTCGACTCTGTTCACTCTGTCGATGCCCGTGAGCCGGCTGCGCTTACTGGTCGTACGCGCCGGCATCGGATGGTTGGAGACAGCCGCGGTGATTGGAATACTCTGCTGCGAGATGTGGCTGGCAATGCCGCTGCAGAGGGCAGGAGTGACACCGATTGAGATGTTCGAACAGGCGGCCACGCTTCTCGCCTGCAGCTCAACCGTCTACTTCCTGGCGGTTTTCCTAGGGACGTTGCTCGACGATCAATGGCGGGTTTGGGGCACGTTGCTTGGCTCAGTTGGAATCTGGGTGCTGTGCACGCAACTCTCGCTCCCTGCCTTTGCCAATATCGTTCATGGTGTGGGGGAACGCTCACCCATCGTTGCGCACACAATCCCATGGAATACGATGGCGTTTTCGCTTGGACTGTCCGCAATCTTATTCTTGGCGGCGCTGAAAATTGCGCAGAGACGCGAGTACTAACGCTGAGAAGTAGTGGAGGGGTAAAAGTGAGAAAATCACTGCCATTGCTTTCGTTCTTCGCGTTCGCGCTGGGCGCAGCTTGTTCCGCTGCCGTGGCGCAGGACGCGCAGGAGAAGATTGAACAGTACATGCAGGCCAGCGTGAAGGCCGACCATTTCATGGGGTCGGTCCTGGTGGCGCAGCACGGCAAGATCATCGTTAGCCAGGGGTACGGGATGGCCGACGTGAAGGCCGGCATGCCGAACGCTCCGGGCACGAAGTTTCGCATCGCCTCCGTGACCAAGGAGTTCACGGCCATGGCCATTATGGAACTGCAGGCCAGGGGCAAACTGAACATCCAGGATGCGGTGTGCAAATATGTGCCCGACTGCCCCAGAGACTGGGCCCCGATCACGATTTATAACCTGCTGACGCACACTTCGGGCATTCCCAATTTCACTTCGTTTCCCAATTACCGGACGATTGAGGCCGAGCAGCTGACACCCACGCAACTTCTGGCGGACTTTGAGAACAAGCCGCTTAATTTCGCGCCGGGCACGAAGTTCAGCTACAGCAATTCAGGCTACGACGTGTTGGGCTATATCATCGAACGGGTTTCGGGTGAGAGTTACGCGGAGTATCTCGAGAAAAGCATCTTCAGCCCACTGGATATGACGGACAGCGGCTACGCCAGCAGTCATTCCACGGCAAAGGATCATGCGCAAGGGTACAGATATTCTCCCAGCGGATACGAGCCTGTGCGATTTGTAAACATGTCGGTGCCGTTCAGCGCCGGCGCGCTGTATTCGACGGTTCTCGACCTTTACAAATGGGATCAGGCGGTGGACGCGGGTAAGCTTATCCCTAAGAACCTGATCGATGAGATGCTGACGGGGCACGTAGCCATGGACGAACCCGGGGGCCCCAAATACGGCTTCGGCTGGATGATCTCTACCGAATTCGGGCACAGGGTAATCTGGCACGGTGGTGGATTCGAGGGGTTCACATCGCTCAATAGCTGGTTTCCGGACAATGACGCTTACGTAATTGTGCTCGACAACGTGACCTCTCTTGACGTGCAAGGGATCGGCCGCGCGCTGGCCGCCATCCTCTTTGGACAGAAGTACGAGGTTCCGCAGGAACATAAAGAGATTGCCCTTGATGCGGGCGCGCTGGGGAAGTTTGTGGGGACTTATCGGCTCGCTCCGAACTTTGTCATCGCCATTACGCTTGCCGGTGATCAGCTTTCTGAACAGGCGACGGGGCAAAAGGCCTGTCCCATCTTCCCCGAATCAAACGCGGAGTTTTTCCTGAAGGCGGTGGATGCTCAGATCAGCTTCGAGGAGGATTCCGCGGACAAGGTGACGGGGCTCGTTTTTCATCAAGGCGGCCACGATGTGCCGGGGAAGAAGGAGTAAGAGGACCGGTTGCCAAGAGGAAAGATCCTCGACCGAGGTGTAACCGCCGAATCACTCACAGGCCGGCTCGGAGAGCACCTCCAGGAGCGCCAATTCTGATGTTTGGTGTAGTGACCCAGCTTCGGCTGTTCCACCGCAAGCCTGCCGTAGGCGGCTTCGAGCTGCTCTTTCAGTTCGCGATTGATTACCTCCAGAGTTCGAATGCGGATTCTGAGAGTCGCCACGACTCGTTCGTGCGAGAGCCGCTGCCGATGTTGCAAATTCTCGCCGGCGGAAACGGGCGACACATTGCGGATCTTCACGATCTTGTCCCGAACGGCCTTCGTTCCGTAGAGCCACGCGGTCGATACTTTCGCGCGCGTAGCGACACTTCGGAAGTTGATTTCCGTTTCTTCAGATAGCATCAGTAGGATCGCCGCGGTCGCACGCTTCATTGCATCCTCGCTGCGACTTCGGGCGTTGCGCTTTAGGCCATCGGTATTCCTAACCATGACTTGCCTCCAGGGTTGTGACGATGTTGATGAGGCTTGTTCGTTTTCGCGCGTTCATTTCGCTTTGTCGCACCCATCCGTTCGCGTCCGCCTTGGCGATTACCCGCTCGGTCTCGTGTAGTTCGGCGCGATGCACTTCGAGGATCGTGGCATCCGTCCTGAAGTGCGCACAGTTGAGGCAGGCATTCGGAATTTGTGCGCCAGACGGGACCGGTACTTTGGGGAAACAGACTGTCGTAGAGAACCGTCCCATTGATTTGCTAGAGTTTCCGCGATTTTATTTTCGATCCCAAATACTTGCCGATACCCCAGCGATCGCTTATAGGGCATCCTAGTTGCTATCTTCTAAACGCCGGGTTCGCTGCAAATTTTAAAATCGATTTTTTTCACATCTTCCTGGACCCCAAATCCTTCCCGCAAACGAGTCCCGAAAGGGACGGAAGAATCCAGAGCCCGGCACGGGAGTGCCGGGAAACGAAAGCAACGGAGACAAAGTCCCCTTTAGGGGACGCCACAACCAACTTGCTGGTTCGCCTCAATTCCAATCTCAAATCCATGTTTCCTCGCCAACTGCGGGATGTCCTTTTCCCGTGATCCAGGCCGCAAGGGACATAGACTCTCGATCACCCGACCGTTATAAGGTTACTTTTCGCCGATCCCCGAAACCTGGACTTGCAATGTTAATGGAGAATGGGGTCAGCCTGACCTGCGTGATTTCCTTGTGTTGAGACTAGAGGAGAATCGCGCAGATCAGTCCCCCCATTCTTCCGGTCTAATGCCTAACTACCGCCGTACTGCTGAACCATTTTGGGAAACGAAGGACCGGCCTTCACTAAATCTTGAGCATTCATGACCGGCCGAATAGAAACTTGCGCCTGGAACGCCAGAAACCAAGGCTCAGCCACTGCCGGAATCTGCGACGTGTCCTGCAAATCGAAAACGATACTGGCCGATCGTTGGCCGTTGTCGTCTGCGACGAAATAAGCTGCTTCCGGTTTAAGATCCGCCATGATTCTCTCAATCGTCGAACCCAGGGTCCCAGCCTTAACGGCGGCATTGCCAGCTTCCACGGGAATTGATGCCCTTAGCAACATGCGCATACGGTTTTCCTCCTTTAAGGAAGGCACACTTGTACAAGAGGCCGCACGCCGGTGTCAAGGCAAAGCCCAGGGGCGCGCTGACCCATTTGTGATAACTTCGTCCACAAAGCCGCGGACGATCGAGGCATTGTCCTGTGCCATTCTCTTCCCGTTTGCATTTCAATCTCGTACACTATGGCGTTTCTCGTTATTTAACGAGAGCCGTGTTGACAGATAGTTTCCATGGATATTATAGTAGTTTCCATGGACACCACTTCAAGAGCGCAGGCGGTTCGCCAGCTAGAGAGCCACCTTGGATACTGGCTCAGACGCGTCTCCAACGCAGTCTCAGGGGCATTTTCTCGTGCTCTCCACGAAAAGCAGACTTCCGTTGCGGAATGGGTGCTTTTGCGGGAACTTCATGAGCGCGGACAAACTGCGCCAGGTGAGTTGGCCGACAGTCTGGGATTCACCCGTGGTGCAGTTTCTAAAATCGTCGACAAACTCGACGCAAAGGGCTGGGTCCAAACGGATGCAAAAGAGGGCGACAGCCGGTTCCGCCTGCTTTCTCTCACCGGGGCGGGACGTCGCAACCTCCCTGTCCTAGCTCAGATTGCTGACCAAAACGATGCACGCTACTTCGATTGTCTGAGTGCCAAAGAAAAAAACGTTCTTCGGGAACTGCTGATCAAACTTGCAGATCACAACCACATCAACGATGTCCCAACTGAATAAGGAAAAATCTCATGAGCAAAGCAATCGATAATCTAATGGAAGCCATGAAATTTGCTGCAGCGAATCGTCCCCGTGTGGGTGGCTTCCCATACCTGGCAGAAGTTCTGCGAAAAGCTGGCGTGACCAGCAATGTATGGTCGCTGCCATCTTGCCAAAGCCTCTTTCTGACGCAGGAGGGTCCAGTCGTCATCCAAAGCGCCCCCTTGGTCAATGGTGCTGTCGATGTACCCGCCTTCGATGAGGAGGCTCTCATCAAAGCGCTTCGCGTGGATCAGTCCGGCGAAGGCACGTTCCAAGAGTTCCTGGATGCTTCGTGGCGAGCCGGTGTCGTGAGCTACGATGTCGATCTGGAAGCACGGACGGTGGCCTACCAAGGCTGCAATGGCGAGAAATACATCGAAGCCTACCCGGCAGTTACCGTCGCCTAGATGCGAACCGGGGTGCCGGTTGCGTGATCCGGGACCCCAATGTCCTCACAAGTCGGTCGAATGCAACGTGATTTCTAAGAGCTATTTGGAGGCTGCATGTTTCAAGTGATCTTTACGCTGATTGCCCTTGTGGGCGCATCTGTTCACCTTGCATTTTCACCCGAACGCCGGAGCAGTGGAGCGGCAATTGCCGGAACCTACCTGCTGTATCTGCTCTTCTTCTATGTTGGCCTGATGGGAGTGCTCACCGCGTATGCACACGTCTTCCGTCCCGTTGAGACATCGGCGTCCATAGGATGGTCAACAAGCCCTTACGAATATGAAGTCGGGATGGCGGATCTCACCGTCGGCGTTTTAGGCGTTTTGTGTCTGAAGTTTTCGGCCGACTTCTGGTTGGCGACAGCAATTGCAAACGCAGTCTGGTTGCTGGGCGACGCGGTCGGGCACGTTCGGCAGATGACGCTTAACAACAATCACGCTTCCAACAACTCAGGCATCTTCTTAGTCACCGAAATCATCATGCCGCTCGTAATTCTCTCTTTAACTCTCTACCACCGTCGCCGGGAGGGCAAAGTCACCTGACAGGATAGTTGGCGCTAATCGGCATGGCGGCATGAATCCCGTAGGCACAGCCCCGCACGAATCACCCGATGCTAGGGCGTTTCCCCGGGACTAATCGAAGAATAAAGTGAGAAGGCACGCCAGCATCAGTGATGTTGCCGTCTGATACCGATCAAAAGGCCTGCGCTCATACCAATAGACTGCTGATGACCGGCCATGAAGTTGTAATCATAAGCCGGTTCCAGATACCAACCAAAACGGTGTTTGCCGTTGGGCCAGAACATGAAATCTCCGGCGACCTCACCCGCGATTGAGTTGGATGTTGTTCGATGCTGCCGAAGGTAGATCCATTCCGGCCCGGCTCCCAGCATGAACTCGGCTTTCGAAGACAGAGTCCAAGGCTTCTTGAAAAGGAAATCTATGTCCCATTCGGTGGAACTCCGCGTGAAGAAGGGCGAGACGCCGGCCTCGATTTCCAGCCAACCTTCGATAGGAGTGGTTTCTGCCGCGAGATTAGGGGCGAAGCTCGCAGCACCTCCTGTGGTGGTCCAACTCGTAGCAGCACCTAGCTCAAGGATGACGCTCCGATCATCGTCAAGCGGAGACGCGCTGTGTCCCACTGCTTGGCCGAACGAGATTGAGGCCACTGAAAATGCCAGTAAAAGCGTGAGCCATCTCATTCAACGATGCTAAAGTCTATAGTGGCTATAGGGTCAATATGAGCATAACCTTCCGCATCGGCGACCTAGCGAAGCGGGCTGGCGTCAAAGTAGTCACCATCCGATATTACGAACAGGCCGGTTTGCTGCCCGTATGCGAACGAACGGCCGGTAACTATCGCGTGTACGCGTTGGAGCACCTCCAACGCTTGAACTTTGTACGGCGATGTCGCGAACTCGGCTTCTCCCTGGAGCAGATCAGGGACCTGCTACTACTCTCTGCATCCAAGTCGCCCACCTGTGCTGATGTCTGCAATGTAGCTGCAGATCACCTCCAAGAGGTGGAGTCTAAGATCACCGATCTGAAGCGCCTGGCTTCCGAGCTTCGTCGTATCGGTTCCTCATGTAACGGAAAGCGGCCGAGTGCGGACTGCAGGCTCATTGCCTCTCTCGCCGGAGTTGCTGGACTCCAGACGAAATAATCACTGTCACGGAATCCACGGAATCCCAATCCATCCTGGACCGCGGGGCCATCCATCCTCCGTCCACATCGGCCCCGCCACCCGGCAGCTGTCAGGCCTGCCTCCTTTCGACCGTGCAGAGCCGCTGGGTGAGCCAACCCGCCCGGGCATAAACAGCATCTAACTTGTGCGCAGGTTAAGCGGCGACTGGGCCACAAGTTACCTCACTTACGACATTAACAACTGGAGAATGTAATGAAACCGTCCGCCCCGTTCCTTCGAAATGTTGTCATTGCTTTGGCGATATCGTGCGTTGCGTTGGGCGCCTATGCCAAGAAAATCGAGCTAAAGGCCACCTTGCTATCCTCGACCGAAGTACCGTCCAACGATAGCAAGGGTCATGGAATCCTGAGAGCCACACTGAACACCACAACCGATGAGCTTACTTATCACATAACGTTTGAAGATCTGACGGGTCCCGCCGTAGCAGCCCACTTTCACGGTCCCGCAATGCCAGGCGAGAATGCCGGCGTGCAGATTCCGATCAAGGAGACTCCCATTGTGAGTCCGATCAAAGGCACGGCGACTCTCAACGCTGACCAGGTAAAGGATCTGCTGGCCGGCAAATGGTATTTCAACGTACATACCAAGGAGCACCCAGGCGGTGAGATTCGCGGTCAAATAGAGAAGTAAAAATCCCCTGACAAAAGCCGGCGACGGGTCCGGGTCTATACGTGTGCCTTGCCCCCAAAACGATGGAGATGGTAGGGCGCCCGCCGGAGGACCGGAGATCCCCACCACTAGCGCATCGAGCGCGTCGTGCTGGCTTCGCCCCGGCCGGAAACCGTAGCTGAACCCGAGGAAGTCCTCCTCATAAATGCTGTTCAGCACCGCCAGTGTCGCCTTCTGGACGATCTTATCCTCCACTTCGGCGATCGCCAGCGGGCGTTGCTTACCGTCACCCCTGGGTATCATCACCCGCCGGGCCGGCTGCGCCCGGTACGCACCTCGATGGACCCGCTCAAAATTATTTCCCCAAACCAGTCCCGCAAGGGACGGAAGAATCCAGAGCCCGGCACGGAAGTGCCGGGAAAGGAAAGCAACGGAAACCAAGTCCCCTTTAGGGGACGCCACAACCAACTTGATGGTTCGCCTCAATTCCAATCCCAAATCCATGGTTCCTCGCCAACTGCGGGATGTCCTTTTCCCGCGATCCAGGCGGCGGGGGGACATAGACTCTCGATCACCCGACCGTTAGACCTGCAGGGTGGGCCGTCTCTATACGCTTCCAGCAAAGTTCCAATCCGTCCGGCCACAAATTATTTCCCCAAACCAGTCCCGCCAGGGACGGAAGAATCCAGAGCCCGGCACGGAAGTGCCGGGAAAGGAAAGCAACGGAAACCAAGTCCCCTTTAGGGGACGCCACAACCAACTTGATGGTTCGCCTCAATTCCAATCCCAAATCCATGGTTCCTCGCCAACTGCGGGATGTCCTTTTCCCGCGATCCAGGCGGCGGGGGGACATAGACTCTCGATCACCCGACCGTTAGACCTGCAGGGTGGGCCGTCTCTATACGCTTCCAGCAAAGTTCCAATCCGTCCGGCCACAAATTATTTCCCCAAACCAGTCCCGCTAGGGACGGAAGAATCCAGAGCCCGGCACGGAAGTGCCGGGAAAGGAAAGCAACGGAAACCAAGTCCCCTTTAGGGGACGCCACAACCAACTTGATGGTTCGCCTCAATTCCAATCCCAAATCCATGGTTCCTCGCCAACTGCGGGATGTCCTTTTCCCGCGATCCCGCGGAGTTGCCTGCTTCATCGAGATCGGCCGACGTCCAGGCCGGATTGTCACCGGCGCGCCAGACGCATTGTTGCGGGGTAATGGTAACGGGGCCGGAATCTTTCGCCTGAGCGCAAAGAACGGGCGCGGCGAAGAACGCAAGCAGTGACACAACTGCAGCCTTACGCATCCAGCACCTCGATCGGAGCAAACAAGGAGCATCGGCGAGGAAGTCGTCCTTCCGGAACCTGTGCCAGTTAAGCCTGGTGCGGTGGGCGCCTGATCCGGAAGAATCTCGGGGAAGCGATGCTCTGGAATAAGCGGACTCTATACTACAACGCCATCGCCGAGGCGACGGCAGATTAGCAAGCAGTCTTGGGAGGATCACCGCCCAACAGGAAATAAAGCTCAAAGAGGAGCATGATCGGCCTATGGAGAGCAGGCCATAGGTCGATGAAGCAGAAGTCGCATTTCCCAAAACAGCGTAAGCACCCCAAAACCCGTCTAACGTTTACCGGATCTTGAGTTTTCAAGGGGCATTGAAGGGACAAGCATTGCGGCTTGGCGTCGAAGCCGGGATTCCTCATGAACCATCTGCTAGGGCTTTTGCAGGAGTTCGACTAGACGTGAACGATATGTTCGGCTCACACGTAATGTCTTGCCGTCGCGCAGTGTTAGAACTGCATCTCGATTCGCCGCGGGCTCCACGCGGACAATGCGTTCCACTTGGACGATCGTCGAGCGATGAACTCGAACAAACTGCATTCGATCGAGGCGGCCTTCCAATAAGGTAAGAGATTCACGGATCAAGTGGGTTCTATCGCCGACATGCAATCCAGCATAGTCCCCCAACCCCTCGATCCAATCCACATCCGCCACTTGGACGAAGCTAAACTCGTTACCGCGGCGCACAGGAAACCGCTTGATTACACCTCCACTGTCCTGTTTGTCAGCGATCGGCAAGAAGCCCATAAAGCCGTTCGAAATTGGCCTCCTGCCGGTGAAGAGACAACATGCGCCGCGCACGGTCGACGCAAGCCGCGAATCGCGCGTCTTCAATTGGCTTGAGGAGATAGTCGAGCGCTTCTACGTTGAACGCGTCTAAGGCATATTCCTCATGCGCCGTGAGGAAAACTATGCATTTGGCCTCTCCCTGGGCAATGCTCGAAGCAGATCTAATCCGGAAATACCGGGCATTTCCACGTCAACGAAGATTAGGTCAGGCGACACTTGTGGAATCTTCGTAAGCGCCTCTTCCCCGGTACTGCACTCCCCAACAACAACCATGTCGGAATAGGCACTCAAGCGTGTAGTGATGCCAACTCGGGCTAACGGCTCATCATCAACCACAAGAACCCGAATGTTCATTCTCCAGTCCCTTGAGAAGCCATCAAAGACTCCGTGGTGAAAGGAAATCGAATCGAGACCAGGAATCGGTTTTTCTGCGCTGTAGAGACTGTAATGCTCCCTGTGTCTCCATAGAGTTTTTCCATCCTCGTCCTGGTGTTCGCCAGCCCGAGCCCATGGCCTTCTTCGTTGGATTGCGATGGGCTTTCTGAACGGTCGTTTTCGATCTCGATCCAAAGCTGCCCTTCGACCACCGACGCTTTGATTGCTATTTCTCCCCCATTCGGGCGACGTGCGAACCCATGACGGATGGCGTTCTCCACCAGCGGTTGCAGGAGAAACCGAGGAACCTGAGCATCGTAAGCTTTTGAACTGATGCTCAACGAGACGGCAAGACGAGGTCCAAAACGCACCTGTTCTATCGAAAGATACTCCTCTGTTACAGCAATCTCATCTCTTAGCGTCACAGCGTGAGATTCCGGGACGCTGAGGGTAGTCCGCATTAAGCCGGCAAGCTTCGCGATCATTTCAGTAGCGAGTTCGGGCTGCTTGCTTACGACGAGTGACGAGATCGCGTTTAGGGTGTTGAACAGAAAATGAGGTTGCAATTGATAATGCAGCGCCTGAAGTTGGGCTTGACGCGCCGTTGCTTCTGATGCCAATAGTCTGCTTCTCTGCTCTTGGACAGTAACGTAGTGCTTGATCCCGAAGTAGAGCGAGCTCCATGCGATCAGCACGATCGTAGGTTCGAAGGCTTGGGCAACAACGATACTCCAGTTAATGGGTATCCGGATGCCGGCCATGTGGAGCGCGGTCAGAGCCGATAAAACGGTGCAGGTGACGCCCAAAATATACGAGACTCCCACTGAGATAGGGAGGGCAGAAATTAACCTTGTAGTCCGGCGCCAGAGAATGTGACAACAGACGTACAAAACGAAGCTAGCCAAGAACATCGTACAGACCAATGCTGTTCGGTAATACACTTGGTCGCGCATGTGACGAAATGGAATGTAGGAGACCGCCGTTGCCAATGCGTATAGCAACCATCCCCCGATCTGGAGGGGCCAGAACGAAGGTGCGCGGCGCTGGAAAACAGTCTGAGGCACCTCTCCATTCTATCGATGGAACCCTCGTTCTGACACCGTTTGGGCGCACCCAATGCACGGCTCACCGCAGAATCGCGGACATTCGCCACCTGTCCCTCTCCGGGGCTTTGATTTGAGCATAAGCTCATAGTTGAGATTCCCTTCGATGAAAACCCTTCTGGGCTTTTTGTTTGCTATTCACATGTCAGCCGTTGGTGTCGGGTTACCACAAGACTCGTGCAAATCCACGGTCGTGGGAGACCTCCGCATCGAGCACTTCCAAAGCAACACCTTTGGCAGGATGATCACCGTGCGCGTGTGGCTGCCTCCGGCTTACAAGGATGCGACGCAAGCCACCAAGAAGTTCCCAACTTTATACATGCTCGACGGTCAGAATGCCTTCGATCAGTGCACGGCATTCAAGGGCGAACAGGAACTACGGATCGACGAAACGGTCACTCGTCTGATTGCCGATCATACGATAGCGTCGATGATCGTAGTGGGCATCGACAGCGCCCATCGAGAAGGCCGTGACTATGAATACGAGGCATGGAAGGATCCGCTCACAGATGGGAATCAAAAGGAACCGGACGGGAAACAACTCCCTGAATTCTTTGGAAGTGAGCTTATGCCGTTTGTGTCCGCGCGCTACAGGGTGTCTGACGACGCAGCGCATATTGGTATCGGCGGAACTTCGGTAGGAGCTTTTGCCGCCCTCTATGTCGCTCTTAACCGCCCCGATTTGTTCGGGCTGGTCTTGGCCGAAAGCCCGGACCTTTGGCTGGGCAATGGGCAGTTGCTGCGCGACACTACTTTACTCCTGCGAGCGCCAGATCGGGTCGCCATAGGCGTAGGCGCGACTGAATACAACTTCCCACAAAGTAAGGACTACTTTGCTCCTCTTCGCCTCACCGAGCCGATGCAGAGGCGGCCACCCTGAAAATGAACCAAATATTGGCATCTAATCTTGAACAAGCACTCATCAAGCATCCAGAAGTGCAATTAGTCATCGAACCGGGCGCCAACCATAGCGCGGTCTACTGGTCTCGTCGGATACCGGCTGCGCTCACATTTCTGTATGGCGAGCCCGGACGGGTGCATTAAATGAAACTCCGAACCGGGACGGCGGCGCTCAGCACGGCAAGGACGCGAAGGCAGGTTGCATTGGCAATGGCCTTTGGATGTCCAAGTTTCAACGCGGCCGGGCGATAGCGACAATAAGGGCGAAATACCCGAGCACCAACACGCCACCGAGAAGGAACTTCCACCATTTTCTTGTGCTCGTCGTCTGGTTGACGAGCGCCGTCAGGCAAGCAAAGATGAGAATGAGGTGCCCTATCGCACCGAGCGGCACCATCATCGTTTCAACGTGCCGCACCTGACCCGTATGCAGAAAAGTCCAAAGCAGCACCGCACCCGCCTGGATGAGTCGAGGCCCGAAGAACTCCAGACAATTCCAAGCGACCGCGATTGTAAAGCCCGCACCAAGTGCAAAGACATTGTTGCGGCGCGCGAGAATCACGATGGCAACGTAAATGAATGCCTGGAGGAGATGAAGAAGCCGAAGCTGCGGAACGGCCGCCGCCGACACTGCCAAGGCGACAAGGAAGAGGCCCGCTCCAATCGGAATCCAGACATGTGTCGACGCGGACCTTTTCGCCGGAATGTTGTTCATAGTAGAGTGAAGCTCCTTCGTGACCCTTCTCCCGGAAGACCAGCATAGTGGCCTCAAGCGCCGTAACTTCATGGAACTTACAAGGGCAGCCGAGCCTCGGCAAACTTTTCTTTTTGATAACCTATCCATCCGCTTTTCGGGTGTGAATCAGGTCTCTCCACCGCTAGCTCCGCCTATGGACTCAAACTGGCCGCAACCACTTGCGGCGACTTCAGCTGACAATCACCAGCTTCAAGTCCCGCACTTCTTCGTGAACTTGAAATTTTGAACGCAGCCAGCGTCAAGGAAAAAGCCAGAGACGTGGCGGTGCGCATCGCGGGTACCCAATGCGCACCCCGGCGAATCCGCCCCGTCCCACTTCCCGAAGATCCCGTCCACACGTCTAGCCAGCTCCGATGGCAGAGTCTAGTTCCGTGTCTGGCATGAAACGAGAGAAAGGCCTACCAAAACTGCGCCCAATGACATCAATTTCATCCTGTCTCCGGCTTAAGTCTAGAAATGCGACGATGGCCAAACACGCACTGCCGTCATCGATATACCCTGCGCCTCTCCAGGGCGGGCAGGATCACGGATTCATTCTATCGAATCTGCTTTCCCGCAGGCACCGACTGGGCGCACGTAATGCACGGCTCACAGCAAAGTTAGCAGTGACAGCCTCATGAGCCTTTTCGTCCGCGTTCCTAAAGCTTAGGTTCGCCGTGGAGCTTCTCGAAGTTCGACTACCTGAAAATTTCGAGAGGATGCTGGGCCCCTGATAAGCGGGCCGAAGAAAGGTTATTTGATGATCGATGATTCTTCGCGCAGGTCCTGGGACGCTCGCAATGCCGTTATGGCGATTGGCGTAGGTGGTCTAGTCGCCGGGACATTGGACATTGCACAAGCCCTCACTTTATTCGGAAAGAGTGTCCCATTGGCGATTGCTGCTGGTCTGCTGGGACCGCAAGCCTTTCGAGGCGGCATAGCAACTCTCATTCTTGGCGTACTCCTTCACTTCTTTATTGCCCTTTCAGTAGCGACGATTTATTTTGCAGCGAGCCGCAAGCTGAGATTCCTAACCCAGCATGCTCTCGTCTGCGGCGTGTTCTTCGGAGCGGCCGTAGATCTTGTCATGCGCCTGATTGTTCTGCCGCTATCAGCGCTTCATGCGATGGGACCATACTCCTATCATGACTTGGTTCAAGGGCTGCTCGTTCATATGGTTGTGATCGGGCTGCCCATCTCTTTCAGTGTTCGCAGGTTCGGGCAATAGGCTGTCATCAACGCGAGTTGGTCGACGAATTCATTCGCCAATTTCAGCCTTGACCCAATTTTCTCGAGTGCACGAGGCTCAACGAAGAGAGGACGCGCGACATGTTGGACTGGGGTCGGTTAGAGATTTTGTGGCAAGATATCCACCAAGCTATCCGCACTCTGCGCAAAGATCCAGGGTTCACTCTCGTAGCGCTTACCGCTCTCACCATCGGCATTGGCGCAAATACCAGCATTTTCAGCGTCGTTGACAAGGTCCTCCTTGAACCTCTCCCTTACCGGGACCCGAACAGCATAGTGCAACTCGGCCGGAAGTTCCCTGCCGGTGTCTCATTCACGGTCTCAATTCCTAAGTACATGATTTGGCGAGAAAACGATGTCTTCTCATCAATGGCGCTATACGATCTGGAGGGTCCGGGTTTCAACATCGATACCGGCGATTTTCCCGAGCAGGTCAAGGGCGCTCACGTGTCAGCCGATTACTTTACGGTCTTCGGCGTCGCACCAATGCTCGGCCGTTCCTTCAACCAGGCAGAAGATCTTCCAAACGGTCCCAAAGCTGTTCTGATCTCAGAAAATCTCTGGCGGTCCCACTTCGGCTCCGATGCCCAGGTCCTCACTCGCACCATAAATCTCAACTCTTCGCCTTACCCGATCATCGGTGTTATACCTTCGCGGTTCGCCGCAAAACCAGACGCGGAAGTATGGATCGCACTTCAAGCTGATCCGCACAGCATTAACCAAGGCCATTACCTCCAGGTCGCCGCGCGTCTGAGACCTGGCGTTTCGAATTCGCAGGCGCAAGCCGCAATGCATACAGTTGGCGAACGCTTCCGCAACCTTTATCCGAACTACATGGACAAGGCCGAGAGCATCGCGGTGGTATCCATGCGCGAGTCCATTGTAGGCAGCATCAATAGAACCCTTTACGTTCTCTTTGGGGCGGTCGCCTTCGTCCTGCTCATTGCTTGCGCCAATGTTGCCAATCTCCTGCTCGCACGTTCCAGCGGCCGCCAACGCGAACTAGCGATTCGAACCACCCTGGGCGCCAGCCGTTGGCGAGTCATCCGCCAATTGCTCACCGAGAACGTATTGCTCTCCACGGTGGGTGGTTTCCTCGGCCTGATACTTGGAGTTCTAGGCGTTCGCATGCTCCTGCTCCTAATCCCGGGCGACATTCCTCGTGTCGATCCGGCTCAGCTCAGAAACCTGTTCGAGTTCCTCGACTGGCGAATTCTTGTCTTTACTACCGGCCTCTCGCTCCTCACCGGCTTACTGTTCGGCCTCATCCCGGCGCTTCAAATTTCTATGACAGACGTCGCTTCGACCTTGAATGAGGCGGGCACACGATCCTCGACCGGCCGGCATCAAAACTTCACGAGCAAGACCCTGGTTGCCTTCGAGATGGGCCTGGCGCTAATGCTTCTCATCTCCGCTGCACTCCTCATCCGCACCTTTGCTGGCCTCAATTCTGCCGAAACTGGATTCGACACACATCACGTCTATACGGTGCTAACGTCCGTAGCTGACAATCGTTATCAAACTACTGAGGCCACGACGCACCTTACTCGCCAAGCTCTCCAGAACATCGAGTCGATTGCTGGTGTTGAGAGCGCTTCCACTTCTCTCGTTATTCCCGCAACGAGCAGCGTCGGGGCACTCGCCTTTGACATTACCGGGAAGGCCATTCCTCCCGGACAGGAACATTACGGACCCGAACAATGGCGCACAGTGTCGCCTCACTTCTTCGAAGTGTTCCACATCCCCCTGTTGAGCGGCCGGGGCTTCACTGAACATGACGACATGGGAGGTGCCCCGGTGGTCATCGTCGGCTCGGCGTTTGCCAGGAAGTACTTCGCAAATGAGAACCCCATCGGCGAAACTCTTGACATTGGGAAAGGTATCGGTCCCACCTATGCCGATTACGCGCGGCGAGAAATCGTAGGGGTTGTGGGTGATACCCGTGAGACCGGAATTATTGGCGGCAAAGTGCCCGTCATGTACATACCTCAGGCGCAACAACCCGAGGGCATGACGAAAATATTCAATAGTTCAGTCCCGTTAGCTTGGGAAGTTCGGTCCAGCCTCGACGAAAAATCCCTCATCGTCGCCGTCGCCAAAGCAATTCGTCAAGTGGATGGCCGGTTGCCCTTAGGCAAGGTACTTCCGATGGACAGGATTCTCGCGGACAGTATATCGCGGCAGAATTTCAACATGCTCTTACTCTCTATTTTTGCCGCCTCAGCTCTCCTGCTCGCCGCGATTGGTGTCTACGGCATAATGTCCTACTCGGTCCAGCAACAAACCAAGGACATCGGAATTCGCATGGCTCTCGGAGCGGACAAAAATACGATTCTAGCGATGATCTTGCGGGAGGGCCTCATCCCCGCCTTCGTGGGTGTCGCCGCTGGCCTTGCCGGAGCTTTCGCCTTGACGAGGCTCATGGAGAGTCTGCTCTATGGAGTGAAATCGGGTGATCCAGTCATCTTCTTCGGTGTATCCGTAATCCTATTGATGGTTGCCCTCCTCGCGGTTCTGATCCCGGCTTGGCGTGCCATTTCCTTAGATCCTGTAGCGGCCCTGCGCAGCGAATGATATTCCGATGCGAGATCCGTGAGTTGACATGGAAGGATAGCAACGGTGGGCGGGATCTAAATAGTTCGTTCAGAGGAGGAGCATGAAGAGAGTGAAGGAGGATCGTCTCGGTATCCAGCGCATCTGCGAGTTGCGGGCCGGACGAAATAGTCACCAAAGGAAAGGTCGCGCACCTGCAAGGGCTCCCACAGTCGGTGGTTATTTCGTCCGTCCCGCGGTTTTCCGATGGGCGAATTCGCGTCCATCCCCGCATTCTCCGGTGCTACTCGGTTCGGAGTGCTTTCATTGGATCTAAACGGGAAGCGCGCCGGGCGGGAGCCAGGGAGGCGAGAACCGCAACCGCCAAGTTTCTGCGCCAGGAAGATGTGAAAGAATCGATTTTAAAATTTGCAGCGAACTCGCCGTTTAAAAGATCGCTCTAGGATGCCCTATAAGCGATCGCTCGGGTATCGGCAAGCGTTTGGGACCGAAAATAAAATCGCGAAAACTCTAGCAAATCAATTTTTTCACATCTTCCCGGCCACAAATCATTTCCCCAAACCAGTCCCGCTAGGGACGGAAGAATCCAGAGCCCGGCACGGAAGTGCCGGGAAAGGAAATCAACGGCAACCAAGTCCCCTTTAGGGGACGGCACAACCAACTTGATGGTTCGCCCCAATTCCAATCTCAAATCCATGGTTCCTAGCCAACCGCGGAATGTCCTTTTCCCGCGATCCCGCGGGGGGACATAGACTCCGATCACCCGACCGTTAAACCTGCAGGGTAGGCCGTCTGTATACACTTCCAGCAAAGTACCAGTTCCGCCTGGAAGCTGTGAAGAAATTGGCCACAGGATCAAGGTAGCGACTCGAATGCGCCAAAGAAGCATAAGTCATTCCGACGCTCTATACAATTTGGCCATGATTAAAATCACCTCCGCCTTAGGCTTCTTGTTGATACCGGCTTGCCTCGCGGCTCAGTTGAACCGCGATATTAGGAGAGACGCTGGTCAGGCGCGTGCTTTGGTTGGGGTTTCGTGCTCACTCCCCGGCGTGGTGCTGGATTGCAACTTGAATGCGAACGAGAAGCTTCCGATGCAGTCGGTTTATAAGTTTCCCATCGGATTGGCGATTCTTCATGCCGTCCAACAGGGCCAGCTTGAACTCAGCCAGCCGATCCCGTTTCTGGCCGCCGACGCCGTTCGCCCCGGCCAGCACAGCCCGTTGCGCGACATGCATCCGCAAGGAGGGGTGACAGTGCCCCTTCAGGAACTGCTCCGGCTAGCCGTATCGGAAAGTGACGGGACCGCCTCCGACATACTGCTGCGAGTGCTTGGCGGTCCGGTCGTGGTAGACCGATACATTCGGAGTCTTGGTGTGCAGGGAATCGCTGTGGTCGATACCGAGAAGACTCTCGGCAAGGATGTCAAGGCCCAGTATCGAGATACTTCCACACCTGCCGCGATGGTGCGACTGTTGCGCTTGCTCGCGGATGATAGCCCTCTTACCTCAGACCATACAGCACTTCTTCTTCGGCTTATGACCCAAGGCGGCACGAGCAACGCCAGAATCAAGGGCCTTCTCCCACCGAACACCGAGGTCGCCCACAAGACAGGTACTTCTGGCGAGGACAATGGCATCACTCACGCCACCAATGATGTGGGACTGATTACGATGCGGAATGGGAAGAAGCTTGCCATCGCTGTGATGATCAAAGATTCCCCCGCTTCTGAAGAGGTTCGTGAGCGGGTCATTGCCCAAATCACCAAAGCGATCTGGAGCGAGGCAGACGGAAAGCTGGCTTTTTGACTTGTAGAATCGGGCAGAACTCTGGGGACGAAACCTATTCACCCGAGCCCACTCGGCGGGGGCGAAGATGATCGGTTGAATCTGCTGCAATGCGTTTGCTGTCACCGGGGTAAAAGAGGGAGGGTAAAAAGAGGGACGGCCTGAGAATTTGCGGCAATAAGTGTGCTGTTCATCTCCCCTTTCCGTTACTAATCTCCTCGATGAGCTGATTCGTGATTACGCGTCCATCCCCGCATTCTCCGGTGCTACTCGGTTCGGAGTGCTTTCATTGGATCTAACCGGGAAGCGCGCCGGGCGGGAGCCAGGCAGGCGAGAACCGCAACCGCCAAGTTTCTGCGTCAGGAAGATGTGAAAGAATCGATTTTAAAATTTGCAGTGAACTCGCCGTTTAAAAGATCGCTCTAGGATGCCCTATAAGCGATGGCTGGGGGTATCGGCAAGCGTTTGGGATCGAAATAAAATCGCGAAAACTCTAGCAAATCAAACTTTTTCACATCTTCCCGGCCACAAATCATTTCCCCAAACCAGTCCCGGAAGGGACGGAAGAATCCAGAGCCCGGCACGGAAGTGCCGGGAAAGGAAAGCAACGGCAACCAAGTCCCCTTTAGGGGACGGTACAACCAACTCGATGGTTCGCCTCAATTCCAATCTCAAATCCATGGTTCCTAGCCAACTGCGGAATGTCCTTTTCCCGCGATCCCGCGGGGGGGACATAGACTCCGATCACCCGACCGTTAAACCTGCAGGGTAGGCCGTCTGTATACACTTCCAGCAAAGTACCAGTTCCGCCTGGAAGCTGTGAAGAAATTGGCCACAGGATCAAGGTAGCGACTGTTGTGGAAATGGCGGCTGTGCGTATCGTGATCACTGTGCTAGCAAAAGGGCGCCAGCCAGTTGGAGACGAAAGATTACACGCATCGAAGTACCCGCTGCGACGATTGCATTCAAAGCCAGAATGATGACCCAGGAGGCGAAGCAGATCTATAAGCAGCGATCGCAGATTGCGGAATTTCCACACGCCTGGATTAAGCAGCATTGCGGGCTTCGACAGTTCCGATGCCGGGGCTTACGATGCGCCAAGAAAAATAACCGAACCCACCCTAACTCGCATCTATATAGGTAGCAAATCAAATACCGCCAAGGGTAGAGCCTAACGGACGTCGTTGCGAGGACAGCGCAGTTCGACGATCGTGCCGTGACGGCATCCCTTGAATCATGGGGATTGCTATGCGAAGAAGTCGCTCCAATCCCCAGCAACGGGTCACCGCGATGGAAACACGCCCGAAGATCGCTCCACCCCCTGCAGATGCTCGCCCGGCAGCGGCAGATGCTGCTCTCCTAAACAGCTTATGGGGGCGGGAAAAATAAAATTTGAGCCCCTTCGTGAAACAAAGGACTTAGCCGCTATCGCGAGAGAAACCAAGACGGGAAGATCGCTTTCCTGAAACCAAGCCGCAACCCAGGGCCGCCGCCCCTGGCACGCCCCTAGGGGCGGATCAATCGATCTTTCTCATCCCAAAATGCTTTGATTCGGTGACAGCTCCCGCGCGCGCAGATGATTTACGTCATAGACAGCGGAAGCGTAGCCGAATTGGGCGACTGGGAGAGCCTAAGCAGAAGGCCCTCCCAGCCCGAGGTTCGCTCTTCCGGCTGCAGGATGCGCTCGCCTGAGCAAGACCGCTATTTAGGACCGGTCTATTTAGGATCAGACCAGCCGCCAACCGGCGCAGTCAGCTTGTCGGCCTCCGCAGGCCCCCAACTGCCGGGCTTATACGGGATCACCTTGGAGTCGTCCAGGATCGGGTCCACGATGCGCCAGGCCTCCTCGACGTAATCCTCGCGCGCAAACCAGGTCTGGTTCCCAGCCATGGCGTCGCCCAACAGCTCCTCATATGGCAACATGACGTCTTCCCCGCATTCCTGGTCGGCGATCAACTCGATCGGGCAACCGCGCAATTGGTCGCCTGCGGTTTTGATCGAGGCTCCAATCGCGATGACCGGATCGCCGCTAATGCGGAAGCGCACGTAATTGGGCGGCGGAGGTTCTGAAGAAAAGATCGCACATGGTGGGCGCAATCTCGCCACCACCTCGGTCTCCGACTTGGGCAGACACTTGCCCGCCCGGACGAAGAAGGGCACGCCTCTCCAGCGCCAGGAGTTGATGGCCAGCTGCAGTGCCACGTAGGTCTCGGTCTTCGAGCCTTTCTTGACTCCCGGTGTATCAAGGTAACCATCGTATTGACCGCGAACCACAGTGTCGTCCGTCAACGGCTGGACGCTCTTCAGCACCTTCACCCGCTCGTCGCGCAAACTCTCGATGCTCAGGGTCGGCGGAGGCTCCATGGCAATGTTCGAGAGTATCTGCAGCAAATGGTTTTGCACCACGTCGCGCACGGTTCCCACGGCGTCGTAGAAGCTCCCTCTATCCAGAACATCGAACTGCTCAGCCATCGTGATCTGGACGCTTTCCACGTAGAGGTTGTTCCAGATCGGCTCCAGAAAGGAGTTGGCGAAACGGAAGAAGATCACGTTCTGGACGGTGTTTTTGCCCAGGTAGTGATCGATACGGAAGACATCTTCCTCGGCAAACACTTCATGAACCGTCTTGTTGAGCGCTACGGCAGAAGGCAGGTCGTTCCCAAAAGGCTTTTCAATCACTACCCGGGCGCCCTGCGACGATCCCGACGCCTTTAACTGGGTGAGAACTTGACCAAAGAGGACGGGAGGAATGGCCAGATAGTGGATGGGATGTGTGGCGCTCCCTAGTTCTTTGCGGACATTGGCAAAGGTCTGCGCATCCATATAGTCCCCGTCGACATAGCGCAGCTTGTCCAGCAGGATCGGAAAACCGACGGGATCGACTCCCCCGTGTTTTTCGACACTATCCTGGGCTCGCGCCTTGAATTGTTCAAGGTTCCAGCCCGCCTTGGCAACGCCAATAACAGGGCCGGTCAGCTTGCCTCGTTTTGCCAGTTTTTGTAGTGAGGGAAAGATTTGTTTGTAAGCAAGGTCGCCGGTAGCGCCAAAAAAAACAACAGCGTCGGAATATGGTTGCTCCATGTGACTAATGTACCGCCTTCTCTGGATCGAACACACCCCTCAGAAGGAGGCGGGGCGCACTCGTTGTGTTTGAGTACGCGGGGCGCCGAAAAGAGTCGGGATCAGGCTGTTGGACGCCAAAAAAGAATGGTTACGAAGTTGTTACCACTGGGCACGTCCATGCACAGGTAAACCCTGTATTGTTTGGGCAAACGGTGATTTTCTGCAGATGGTTGATCTGGTTCCTCGGGGGAGGGCCCCAGGCGGCGATTCTGAGAAAATCACCGTTTTGCAATATCAACCCGCCTGAGCCCCTCGCCGTTTGATCGCCGTGAGTCAAGCCTGGGCGGCATCCACCCGGGAATGCCGCCGCCACCTCTGGCAGATCGTCAAATGACTCTCAAAAGCAACAGAATGATCACGATGAGAAGGATCAGGCTGATGCCGCCGCCACCGTAATAACCCAGCCCTGGCCCCAAGCGATATCCACCGAATCCGAAGACCAACAGCAAAATAATGAGAATGATCAGCAGCATACTTCCTCCTTCGCGGCGAGGGACCCGCGTTCCACCTCGTAATAACCGCGTTGTGTGAGAGGCTTATTGCACGCGAGACTCCCAATCACTGCTTGCAATAGAGCCCGCTTTTGCACCACCAAAACACTTATGAAGATTCAATCTTCAGCTTTTTGGATGTATGCGAGCCGTCAGCTTGTGCCCTATCCCCAACGGCACATACGAGGCGATACTAAAATACGTGCTGACATGCTCCACGGATGCGGACGCAGTCGGCGATAAGGAAGGCGGATGGCTGCGTTGAAAGCGCTCCTATGTGCTGGATTTCTCTTGGTTTTATGCGCTCTATCTGCCGCGGGGAAAGCGCTTTCTCCGGATGCTCCTCTCTAGAGCAGGCTAACTACCCAAAGGCATCCATCTCAAACGGACAGGTCCAAGCCGTTCTCTATCTGCCGGATGCAAAGAATGGCTACTACCGCGCCTCAAGGTTTGACTGGTCGGGAGTCATCCCGTGCTTAGCCTACAAAGGCCACACATACTTTGGCATCTGGTTTTCGCATTACGATCCGTTGCTGGCTGACGCCATTGCCGGACCAGTTGAAGAATTCAGGTCGAGCGACGGCGCTTTGGACTACGGCCAGGCGAAGCCTGGCGGGGTATTCGTGAAACTGGGAGTCGGGGTATTGCGGAAGAAAGACGAGTCCGCCTACCAATACATGTACACCTATCCGCTGGTCGACGGTGGCAAGTGGACGGTTCACGCCAAGCCCAGCGCAGGTGTCTTTCCGGCAACAACTCCATTCGCCCATTGGCATCGCTTATGACTATGAGAAGACGGTAAAGCTCGACCCGCACGATCCCGTTCTTATCCTTGAGCACCGCCTGAAAAACACCGGGACGAAGACCATTGACACCGAGGTCTACGACCACGACTTCTTCATGCTGGATGGCGCTCCTAGCGGACCGGGAATGGTGGTCCGGTTTCCCTTTGCGCCCAAGGCGGAGAAATCGATGGAGCCGCTGGCCGGGATCGAGGGGAAAGACATCGTCTATCGCCAGGAGCTGCAAGGGGAGCAATATGTGGAAAGCTACCTGACCGGCTATTCCAGCAGCCCCTCGGATTACGACATTACCGTCGAGAATGAAAAAACCGGCGTCGGAGTTGAGCAAACCGGGGATGTCCCCATCTCCCGTTTCAACTTTTGGTCCATCCGCACCACCCTTTGTCCCGAGGCATACATTCACCTTGTGATCCCGCCGGGACAAACAGCACATTGGAACATCCGCTATCGTTTTTATGCCAAATAACGCATTTTTTGCTAATACTGTGGTCCGGTGGGATCAGTTATGTGCGGCCATTCTTTTAGCGGAATGGCCGCGCTGAGTTCAGTTTCCTGGTCTACACCATTAGCAAAAATGCTATTGCCGCGGGTAGATCGAGTACATGAGCCTATGGAGGGATGCAATTGAACACGGAACTTGCAGGAAGAAGCGGTGGGCAGGGCAAAGTAGCGATCATTACCGGGGCCGGCAGCGGCATAGGCCGGGCGGTCGCCCTGGAGATGGCTTCCGCCGGATTTTCGCTGGCCCTGGCTGGGCGGCGCGTGGCGGAGTTGGAAAAAACAGCAGCCATGGCGGCCAGCGGCCATATGCACGTTATACCCACGGACGTGCGTCAGCCCGATTCAGTGCGCGCCCTGTTTGCCGGAACGCGGGAGAAATTCGGCCGGCTGGATGTTCTTTTTAACAACGCCGGTGTAAACACCGGAACTCCCTTTGAAGATCTGAGTTACGAGCAATGGTGCGAAGTGGTGAACGTGAATCTTACCGGTTCCTTTCTCTGCGCCCAGGAAGCGTTCCGCATGATGAAGGCACAGCAGCCGCAAGGAGGGCGCATTATCAATAACGGCTCGCTTTCGGCCTACGTACCGCGGCCGCACTCTGCACCCTACTCCGCTACCAAACACGCCATCACCGGGCTAACCAGATCCATCTCCCTCGATGGCCGCCCGTATAACATTGCCTGCGGCCAAATCGATATCGGCAATGCAGGCAAGGAAATGAGCGGAGAGCCGGGATCCGCCTCGCTGCAAGCCGAACGGACAGATGCTGGTAGAACCAAGAATGGATGCAAAGCACATTGGGGAAGCCGTCGTCTACATGGCCAGCCTGCCGTTAGATGCGAATGTGCAGTTCATGACCGTGATGGCGACGAATATGCCTTATGTCGGGCGCGGTTAAGGGAGCGCAAGTGGAGACAAAAGCGATGCTGCCTGGCTGTTTGAAGCTTGGTCTGTCCTTTCTACTCTTGAGTCTGATGCACTGCGCGCATTCCCAAGAAACCTCCAAGATAACCCGGCCGCTGGTGGTCTCCAACAACGCTCACTACTTCAAAGATGCAAATGGCACGGCTCTCATCCTGGCCGGATCACAAACCTGGAACACACTGCAGGATTGGGGCAGCGGTGGGTCCGCCCAGGCCCTGGACTTCCCTGCCTTTGTGAAGTTCCTCACCGCGCACGGGCAGAACTTCACTCTGCTATGGCGCGTGGAGATGCCGAAATTCTGTTCCCTGCCTTCAACCAGCAGCGCACCGCCGGATTTTACGGTGAGCCCCCAGCCATGGCAGAGGACGGGGCCTGGCAATGCGACCGACGGCGGCTTGAAATTCGACCTCACCAAGTTCAACCAAGGCTACTTCGACCGCCTGCGAGCCAGAACGCAAGCTCTGAACGAAGCCGGCATCTATGCCGGTATCTATCTCTTTACCGGGGAGTTCATCAACCTCTTCCGCTGCGCCAGCGACGGCTATCCTTTCACCGGCGCTAACAACATCAATGGCATCGACGACGGCTACACCAGCGGCCCCAAAGGTATGGCGTCCATGACCATGACCGCGCCCAACGACATTACCCGCTATCAGGACGCCTTTGTGGAGAAAGTGATCGACACTCTGAACGATTTGCCGAATGTGCTGTGGATCGTTTCCGAAGAAGCTCCGAGTAACACGGAATGGTTTAACTACTACCAGATCGCACACATTCGGAAATATGAGGCTCAAAAGCCGCACCAACATCCGATCGGTTTGGCCGGCCTCTTGCCCGCGAATGCGGCCACCGACGCCATTCTTTACAATTCCAACGCAGACTGGGTAGCGCCGAATAGCACCATTTCCCCAATTACCTCCTGCGGCAGCGGCACTCCGGCCTGCAAGGTGAACGTTAACGACAGCGATCACTCCTACTTTGGCGCAGCGTGGAAGGACACCCCGCAACAGAATCGCAACTACGTTTGGAAAAACTTCGCCAACGGAAGCCAGGTGCTGTTCATGGACCCTTACCTGCTCTACTATCCTCGAGAGAATAGGAACTTGTGTGTCTCGCCCACCAGGGGAATCTGCGATGCTCCCGACAAACGCTATGACAACTTCAGAGATAATCTCGGGTACACGGTGAAATATTCCCGCAAGCTGAACCTGGCAAACGTGACCCCCCATCCAGCTCTCACTTCGACAGGCTATTGTTTAGCGCAAACCCCACCGGCTGGGGCCGAGTACTTGGTCTATGCTCCTGCCGGCGGATCGTTTACCGTCGATCTATCAGCCATGCCGCGGTCGCGAAGCCTGAAGGTGGAGTGGTTCAACCCGGCGACCGGCGCAACCATGGTTGAACATCCGATCCGCTCCGGCTCCTCCGCCCGGCAGTTCACCGTACCGTTCAGCGGCGACGCTGTACTCTACCTGGTGGATACGGCAGGACATGCAAGCTAAGATAAGCCCAGATTTCCTGTGTACCTTGGCTCCGAACCACTTCATCCGTTCCCTCCATCCCTACCAGAAAGCAGGGCAATACCTTTGTTGAAATCGCAGATAAAAACACCGGCACTCGTAGTCGACCTGGACGCAATGGAAGCCAACATCAAAAAGATGGCTGCTTTTTTTGCCCAGGGCACTAGCCGGTTACGCCCCCACTATAAGAACCATAAGTGCGTGGCCCTTGCCCGGCGGCAATTGGCGGCCGGCGCCATCGGCATCACCTGCGCCACGCTGGGCGAGGCCGAAGCACTGGCCAGGAACGGAATCGGGGACATCCTGCTGGCCAATGAGATCGCGGGCGAAACTGCGATCGAACGCCTGGTGCAGATTGCCCGCGTCACAGACATCATGGTGGGCGTCGACAATGAGCGGACCGTCGCGGCGCTCTCCGCTGCATCGGTTCGTGCCAAAGTGCCGCTCAATGTGGTCGTTGATGTGAACACAGGGATGGGCCGTTGTGGAGTACTCCCGGGAGAGCCGGCCGTCGCGCTGGCCCAGCTTGCCGCGGCCCAGGGTCTGCGCTTGCGCGGGGTGATCGGCTATGAAGGCCATTGCGTCCGCCTGGCGCCCGGGCCCGATAAGGTCAAGGCTGTGCATGAGGCGATGGGCAAGCTGGTCGATTCAGCGAATCTCATTCGCGCGGCCGGTCTCGCGTTGGAAATTGTCAGCGCCGGAGGAACAGGCACCTATTCCATCTCCGGCCGGTTTCCCGGGGTCACTGAGATCCAGGGAGGATCGTACCTGTTGATGGATACCGACTACCAAACCGTGTGCCCGGACTTCGACCCGGCAATCAGCCTGCTTGGAACCGTCATTAGCAGGAGTGGCAACGAACGGCTCATTCTCGACATCGGTCTCAAAGAGATCAGCGGCGAACGCGGACTTCCTGTGCTGAAAAATTCCGACGGCGCGCGTCTCAAAAGATTGAACGCCGAGCATGCCATCGTCGATATCGTCGATCCCAATTTTCCCGCGCAGGTAGGCGACCAATTGGAGATTTGGGTCCACTACAGCGATGCCACCGTCAATCTCCATCGCCATATGTACGGCCTGCGCGCTGGACGAGTGGAGGAAACATTCCTCTTCGAGAGCTGAGCGCCCGATGAATGCTTTGCCCGATTTCCTGGAAGATGCGATCGATCTGCATGTGCATAGCGCGCCGGACGTGGACGTGCGGCGATTCAACGATCTGGATCTCGCCCGCGAAGCAGAGCGTGCCGGCATGGGCGCCATCCTTATCAAGTCTCATCAGAATTCGACGGTCGAGCGCGCCTGGCTGGTGTCGAAGGTGGTCACCGGCATCCAGGTCTTCGGCGGCCTGGTTCTGAACGAGACGGTGGGCGGCCTGAACGCTGCCGCCGTGAAGCTGGCGTTGGCCATGGGCGCGAAGGAAATCTGGATGCCCACCCGATCCGCGCTGAACCACCGTTTGTTTCACGGTGAGTCTGGCGGCATAACCGTTCTCGACGCCGGCGGCGGCCTGGTTCCGGCGGCACAAGCGATTCTCGAAGCAATAGCCCAGACGGATTGCATCCTGAGCACCGGTCACCTGAGTCCCCGTGAGGCGGTCGTCCTGATTCATGGGGCGCGCCAATGCGGGGTGCGAAAGGTGCTGGTGACCCATCCGGAATGGGCTCCAACCTTCTATCCTTTTGAACAACAAAAGGAGCTGGCAGCGCTGGGTAACGTGTGGTTCGAGCGGTGTTTTGTTTCTACCACCCATCTTTGCGGAAATGTGCCCTTCCCGGTAATCGAGCAAGCCATCATCGAAGCCGGCGTAGAAACAACCATACTCTCCACCGACCTCGGCCAACCGCAGACACCTCCGCCGGCGGAAGGCTTTCGGCTTTACGCGGAACGGTTGCGCAGTTCGGGCTTTTCCGTCGACCACATCCGCCAGATGATGTGCACCAACCCAGCCCATCTGCTGGCTTCCAAGGAGTGACCTTTGAAGGTCTTCAAGGGTGGCCTGATCGGATGCGGTTTCTTCTCCCAGCATCACCAGGCGGCCTGGTCCCGCATACCAAATGCAGAAATCGTAGCTGCCTGCGATTTATCGATCGAATCAGCCCGGTCTGCAGCCCCGCGAGCTTATACCTCGGCGGAAGAAATGCTGAAGGCTGAAGATCTGGATTTTGTCGATATCGCTGCTCGTTCGTCTACGCATCTGGAGCTCATCTCTCTGGCAGCGGTGCGAGGACTGGCGATTATTTGTCAAAAGCCCATGGCGCCCGACTGGCAAACCGCTCGCCGCATGGTTGAGATTTCCGAGAGCCATGGCGTCCGGCTCATGATTCATGAAAACTGGCGCTGGCAGTCCTGGTACCGCGAAGCAGCAGCCATAATTGCCCGTGGCGCTATTGGAACTCCGCTCGCCTATGGATTCCGAACCAGGATCAGCCATGGCGCAGGCGAGCAGCCCTATCCGAAACAGGCCTATTTTCGTCAACTCCAGCGTTTTATGATCGATGAGGTCCTGGTACACCACATCGACACCGCGCGCTTCCTCTTCGGAGACATTGCTTCCATCTATGCTGAGGGCGCGCGGCGAAACCCCCACATCCTGGCCGAGGACCACGTGATCCTGACGCTGCGCCACCTCAAGGGTGCGCTGGGATGGGTTGAGAGCCACAGCTTTCTGAAACACAATGACGGCACGTCAACGCTGGATGAGTCTACCTTCGAAGGAGACGAGGGATCGATCCGCATCAACGGGCTGGGCGAAATCTGGTCGAGGAACGAGCGGGTTTGGCAAGACGCCGGGATCGGCTACCGCGGAGACAGCGTTTACGCTACGCAGGCCCACTTCATCGACTGCCTGGAAACGGGACGGCCTTTTGAAACCGAAGCTCGCAACTACCTGGAAAAGACCTTCGCCGTAGTCGAAGCATCCTACGCGAGTTTGGCTTCCCATCGCGCAGTCGAAATCACTGAAATCCTCCAGCGCTGAATTGTCCTATGCCCCGTATTCCGCATCGTTGCCGGCGGGACCGAACTCCGCTTACCACCAGCTCCTGGAATTGATAAAGCAATAAGCGGTGTAGCGATTTCTCATCCGCGAGCTGATAGGGAAAATGCGAAGCATCGGCGCCTTCATTGCCTCGCCGTCGATCGTAGGTGCTGCGCTTAAAGGCCCGCATTCCGGATGCGTTGCCGAGGCCATTGGTTCCAATCTCGATTAGCAGACACATCCAGAGAGAAAAGTGGTGCAACCATCCTTTTCGCGTCACAATGACTCCATGGCCTTTTGTTTCTATAGCCTTGGCGGCACGGCTGGATGGTTCACCTTACCAATTTGCGACGGCTTGCGGCGAGAAGACATCTCTAGTTCATGTCTGTTGCCATGAGCCCTGCACTCAATGAGCCGACGCATACAGTGTCAGAGGTCCTGGAGAGACGGGGCCTTCGCCCCTACCGCCAGGTATTCGCGGCATTTCTGTGCGGCATGTTCTCATTTATTGATCTGTACTGCACCCAGCCACTTCTCCCGCTGCTGGCTAAGGTTTTCCGCGCGTCAGAGGCCAACGTCAGCCTGACCATCAGCGCCTCCACGCTGGGTGTCGCCCTGTCGGCAGCACTACTGGCCATTTTCGCCGAAAGAGTCGACCGCAAACGGATGATAGTGGGCTCTATGACGGTCCTGGCGCTCTGCACGCTGCTGACGGCGACAGCGGGCAGTCTTGCCACGCTCGCGGTGTGGAGGTTTCTGCAAGGCCTGATCACTCCGGGGATTTTCATCATTACCATCGCCTACATCACCGAGGAGTGGCCCGCATTGCTGGTACCCCGGGTGATGAGCTTTTATGTGGCCGGCACAGTCTTTGGAGGTTTTTTGGGCCGCATCGTGGGTGGCGTGATCGCCGCCAGCTATGGCTGGCATACGGTGTTTGTAGTGCTCGGTCTTTTGGGACTCTGCGGCGCGTTACTGGCGCGGTGGCTATTGCGACCGGCGCAGACCATGCGTGCACCGGTCCAACCGGGATCCAAGCTGGCTCCCCTGCTGAATAACCTGCGCAACCCTCGGCTGCTTTCCACCTTCGTGATCGGCTTCTGTATGCTCTTTGCGCTGGTAGCGACCTTTAGCTATATAACTTTTCATCTCGCGGCAGCCCCGTTCAACCTCTCGACACAACAGTTAAGCTACCTCTTCACGGTCTATCTTTGCGGACTGGTCACAACGCTGATTGCCGGGACGTTTTTGGCAAGAGTCGGGCTGCGGCACGGACTGATCACGGCCATAGCCGCATGCATGATAGGGGTCGGCCTGACGCTGGTCCCCTCTTTGTGGATTGCAGCTTTGGGGCTGGCGATCGCCGGCTCGGGTGTCTTCGTGGCCCAGACCTGCGCCAATAGCTTCCTGCGGGATGCTGCGCCTGCCGGCAGCCGCGTCTCCGCCGCGGGTTTGTACATCTTCTGCTACTACGTTGGCGGTACCGTGGGCGGGATCCTCCCGGGCTTACTGTGGAAACACGGCGGTTGGCCCGGCTGTGTCGCGCTGGTCATAGGGATTCTAAGCATTGCCGGCATGGCAGCAGTTTTCGGTTGGCGCTTACGGCCACCGGTACCCGACCCAATCCCGCTTTAGCGCGTGGGTTTCAAGATCAGCTTCTGCACCCGCCAATTCAGCAGTTCGGCCACGTAGAGCTCATTTTCAGAGGGGCACGCAATCTCGTGAATCCACCCGAATTGCTTGAGTTGCTTGCCCGACTCGCCCAGGTAGCCAAGCACCTTCCCATCCAGACTCAGCTTGTAGATACGGCCCGGATAGGCATCTGAGCTGAACAGCACCTGGTGGGGGCCGGGCGTGATGCAAAGAGCCCAGGGTGATCCGGCCTTCATCGTGCCGTTGGCCGAGGTGGCCTGACTCGGCGTCGGCCCGATCGCCGGACGAGCATTGGGATCGAAAGGCACATCAATGGTGATCTGGCGAAGGAACTTACCATCGACGTCGAAGACCTGTATCCGGCGGTTGCCGCGATCCGCTACGTAGATATTTCCCGTGGCATCGACCGCGATGCTGTGAGGCACGCTGAATTGGCCGGGTTGGTCTCCGGGCGTGCCCCACGACTTAAGCCAATTGCCGTCCTTATCCACCTTCGCCACGCGCGAATTGATGTAGCCATCGCTGATATAGGTATTTCCGGCCGAATCCCACGCCATGTCGGTCACCTGGCGAAACATTCCGTCCACTGGCGGCAATGGCGGTTTGGGGTGCTTGAGTGGTTCGGTGCCCTCATCTGAGGCTTCCTGCTTGCGGCCAAAGACCATGACAACGCGGCCCTCGGGATCGAACTTGATGACCATGTCCGAACCTTTGTCCGCTACCCAAATATTGTCTTCCGGATCTACCTTGACGGAATGGCCAAAGGACCACGCGTACAGATGGTGGCCTATCTCGCGGATGAACTTGCCGTCGGAGCCGAACTCGAGAAGTTGCGATGCAGCCGCTCCATAAGCAGGGCCGGTCGTATTGCCGCGAGTTAACGCAAAGACGTGCCCCTTAGAGTTGACCGCGACGCCGGCCATCTCTCCCAGATACATGTCAGGAGGCAGCTTGAGAAAATTTGGAACCGAGGTGTAGTCGATCACCGGCACGGGAGCTTGCTGCGCGAAGACGGAAAGGTTAAGCAGCAGAAACGTGAGCATCCACTTCAATTTCGACCTCCCCTAACATTGCCAACTCACTCTATTTGACCTCGGCTTGCATGTAAACCACCGAACTTGCACAGGTTGGCCAGGTCCCGTTCTAATCAACTCAAATCCTCGCGAACCAAGGAGCGCCATGTCGCAAAACTACCAGAGTCAGGATGTATGGAGCCGGGCAACATCGGTCAACGGTTATGCCTTCGACGAGCTCCGCTCTGTGCTGCAGAAGTCGATCCGCCGCGGTTGGGTCGAGGAGGCGGTGCTTGCCGCCTATGAGTTCTTCTTGAGTGGCCCAGAAGCTGAGGACGTGCTCTGGCGCAGGCTGGAGATCATCGCCACCGAGGATGTTGGCTTTGGATTGATGGAAGCTCCTGCCATCCTCGAGGCTCTGAACACTCAGCGTCTGCGCATGGCCGATCGTGGCGACCGCTGGATGTACTCCGTGCATGCCGTGCGCCTGCTCGCGACCGCGAAGAAGGACAACACCACGATGGAACTCGCGACCTGGGCGCAATTTGCCGTAGCCCGCGGCGAGCGCCGGGTTGAAGTACAAGATTTCCAGATTGACATGCATACCCGCCGCGGCGCTGCGATGGGGCGCGATATCGTCCACTGGTGGACGCAAGGCGCAAAACTCGAGAACAGACTCGACCCGGCGCAAAGCAAGTGGGGCAAATATCTGGATGATCTCTACATGGGACGAAAGGATCCAGAGCCCGGAGAGAAAGGCTGATGCGTTGGCTCATCGGTAACGCTCTCGCACCCGCGTCTCCAGAGCGCCGGCAGCGTTGTAAAGCGCAACCGAGAGCGCCATGGCTACCAGGCTGGCGCCCCACGCGCGTTCGGTCTCGAAGGCCTGGCTGCTAAGGGCAAACATGTTGCCCAAGCCTCCGGTCTGCATCAGGTATTCCGAGATCATGGTCACCATGACGCTGTAAGCTGCTCCGATTCGCAAGGCAACCGCCATGCCAGGCACCGCGGCAGGCAATGCAAGCCACAGCAACTTCTGGCCTCGCGTTGCCGCCAGCACCGCGAAGAAGTCACCCGAACCCGGCGGCAAGGTGGTTAAGCCTTTGCTGGCAAAAACAAAGCCTGGGAAAAAAGTCATGATGGCCACGGTGACAAATTCAGTCCGGCTCTGGTAGCCGAAGATGCGCGCCAACAGCGGTATCAGGCAGACTACCGGCGTGGAGCTGAGTAGCAGCGCAGCAGGACTGATGGTGGCGGACAGGATCTGCGATCTCCACCCGGCGACAGCCAGCAGCAGCCCCAGGATGAGCCCCGCGGCAAGCCCGCTGAACGCGAAGCCGAGCGTCCACAAGGCAGGCAATAGATAAACCACGGGGTGCAGCACGATATCGCGCACCACGGCAACAGGCGAGACAGCCACGATGCTGTTGTAGTGGGCAGTCATGATCCACACTTGCCAGGCAGCAAACATCAGCAATAGTCCCCAACTCTGGGCCCAGCACTGTGTAAAGACACGGCGCATCATAGAAATCTACTCCCGACATAGCGTTCCGCAGCATGCGCCGCCCCATAACCTGCGAGCGAGATCAGTGCCACCAGCAACACAGCGGCCCACATCAGCGGTATCTCAAAGTTCTGCATGGTGTTCAAAATAACGATGCCTAGCCCTGTGGGAGCCCCGAACCATTCCCCGACGACGGCGCCGATCATGGCCGCTGTGACCGAAACCTTGACTCCGCTGAGCAAGGAAGGCACGGCGGAAGGAAGGTCGAGGTAGCGCAAGCGCTGCCACTTGCCGGCTCCGAAGGTGGTCATCATTGCCGTCAAGCCGGTCGATGCAGTGCGCAGGCCGGAGGCCACAGCAACATAGATAAGAAAAAAGACGGAGATGGCGGCAAGTAAGGCGGGGGTCAGCTCCCGGCTCACCAGCAGGATGAAGATCGGTCCCAACACAATCGCCGGAATCGCGTTGACGGTCACCGCCAGGCGATCCAGTCCCGGCCGCAGCGGGGGGAGCACATACGCAACCATGGCGGTGACCGTTCCCAGCAGAGCGCCCGCAACAAAGCCTCCCGCCGCTGAGCTTAGGGTGGCAAGTGTGGAACGGTAAAGCAACGCCGCGAATCTAGGCTGGAGATAAACCCGTATGACGCTGACTGGCGTGGGAACGGTAAGGCCGGCGGCTCCCGATTGGGCCAACAGCTGCCAGGCGGCCAGTATACCCAGTTGCGCCAGGATGACGTAGACGGGCATCAATTTCTTGTCGGGTTTCTTTTCACTTTGCACTTTAGTGCTCCAGAAGCAAAGTCAGGTGATCGATCAACTGGTGAAACTGCTCCGAGCGCATACAGTCAATGCGGCGCGGCCGGGGGAAAGGAACCTGGATGGCCTCCACGATTACGCCCGGCCGGCCACTCATGACAACCACCCGATCGGCCAGAAAGAGCGCTTCGTCCACTGAGTGGGTCACCATCAGAGTAGTCAGGCTTCCCTCCAGCCATATCTGTTGCAGCTCAAGATTCATGCGCCGCCGGGTGACCGCGTCGAGTGCGCCAAAGGGCTCATCGAGCAACAGCAGCGATGGTTCAAGACAGAGCGATCGAGCAATCGCGGCGCGCTGGCGCATGCCGCCGGAGAGCTGGCTGGGCCGCACCTCTTCAAAGCCCTGCAAACCTGCCAGATCAATCAAATGCTGCACTCTTGCGAAGTCCACCGGTCGGCCGGCAATCTTGAAGGGCAGCGCGACGTTGGCTTTCACTGACAACCAGGGCAGCAGCGCATGATCTTGGAATGCGATCCCGAGCCGGTGCTGGTCGCGCAGCAGCGCCGGTGATTCGCCGTCTACCAGGACGGAACCCGTCGTGACTTCCTCCAGCGCAGCGACCAGGTGCAGCAGCGTGCTCTTGCCGCAGCCGGAGGGGCCAAGTAGAGCGACGAACTCGCCATCTTGGATCGTCAGGTTCACGTCCTTGAGAGCGAGCACGGAGTCGCGCCGGTCGAGAGCATACGATTTGCTGACGCCACGGATCTCAACCTTGGCCATAGGTCAGGCGATGGCCCTCTCGAAGCGCTCCATGAGAATGCCGTATTGCCTGCTCAGCCGTTCCTTCATGGCCGCCAGGTCGACGGTAAGCAAAACGCGGTCCTTCATCACCACCCGGCCATCGATGATGACTGTCCTCACGTTGGGGCCGACCGTGCTCTCCGCCAGCGTAATCATCGGATCGTAATTCGGGAACTGCGCATGTCCGGTGGAGTCGACCAGGATCAAGTCGGCCAGCTTGCCTACCTCAAGCGACCCGATGTGCCGCTCCAGCCGCGCGGCGCGCGCTCCCCCGCTTATGGCCGCGCGTAGCATCTGCTCATGCGTGATGGGCGGATCGATGTGGTATGGGGTTCCTCCCACCGCCTGCTGGCCGACCGTGGCTGCGTGCACTACCTCGAACATATCCAGACTGCCGCGAGTCGCCGCGCCATCGGTGCCCAGTCCCAGGCGAATCTTGCGCTGCAGC
>CAWFGM010000081.1:0-23022 GCA_963815175.1 uncultured Acidobacteriaceae bacterium | reverse complement strand
GAATTATCGTAACTGTTATTGTTTACTTGGTGTTTCTCGCAGCCACTCTCCTTACTTCAAGCCGGAGCTCCTCTTCCTGAGCGGCGTCGGAAAACTTCTCCAACAATTCGATCAACTCTCGGGCCCTAAGAGGCTTTGCGATGTAGCTATCCATCCCCGCGGCCAGGCAGCGCTCGCGGTCGCCCTGCATGGCATGGGCCGTCATAGCGATAATCGGCAAGTGCTTCCCGGTGTCTCGTTCCTCGGACCCGGATGGCGGAGGTCGTCTCTAAATCCATCCATTTCCGGCATCTGTACGTCCATCAACACTGACATCGAAGTTCTCTCCATCGAGGGCGGCCAGGGCATTTGCGCCCGTCAGCCGCTATCGTGACGTGGTGTCCTTGTTTTTCCAGAACGCGACAGGCTATCTTCTGGTTGACCGCATTGTCTTCCGCCAATAAAACGCGTAACTCTTGGCCGCCTTTGGTTTGCTCTGATCGAACGCCCGGAGCGGTCGCCTCTGGTGGGCGATTGAGGCCCGCTCAAAACGCGAGAAATGACCTCAAACATTTCCGGCTGGCTGACAGGTTTGGTGAGATAGGCATCCACGCCCAGCTCCCTGGCAGCGGGCCGCTTCGCCTCGCTGCCCGGCTGAGGGTAGGATGATGACTTTAGCCTTGCCCGCCAACCCGGGAGACTGGCGAATTTGGTCGACGAGCGTGAAACTATCCATGTTCGGCATGTTAGGTCGGCCAGAATCAGGGCAAAGGTGCCCCTGATCCTCTTTCAGGCGCTGCAGGGCGGCGATCCCGCTCTCTGCCAGCGTAGGCCCTCATCCCGAAGCACCGCAGCATCTCTCCCAGGATGCGACGGTTGGTGGCACTGTCATCCACCACCAGCGCGCGCAGGCCAGCTAGCTGCGCAGGTGCAAGCCCCGGCACGGTTTCCAAACTTCGTTGCCTTTGCCGAGACCGACGGTAAAGTGAAAAACTGCTGCCGTGCCCAAAGGTGCTCTCCACCCAGATCTTTCCCCCCATCAACTCCACCAGTCGGGAGGAGATGGTCAGACCCAGCCCGGTGCCCCCAAACTTGCGCGCCGTGGAGCCATCCGCCTGTGACAAAGCATCGAAGATGAGCTTTTGTTTTTCCACGGCGATACCATCGCCGCTGTCTGTCACTACAAAGTGCAGCTGGAGCTGCTCTGGCGTCCTGGAATCGATCGCAATCCTATGCCCCACCTCGCCGTGCTCTGTGAACTTAATGGCGTTGCCGATGAGATTAATGATGATTTGCCGCAAACGGTTGAGGTCACCAACCACTCGCTCGGGCACCTCCGGCCGGATGTCGCAGGTCAGCTCGAGACCTTTCTGCTGGGCGCGGAAAGCCAGCGTCTTGATGCTCAGGGCTATGTAGTCTCGCAGGTTGAACTCGATGGTCTCGAGCTCCAGCTTACCCGCTTCGATCTTGGAGAAGTCGAGGATGTCGTTGATGATCGTGAGCAGCGAATCGGCGGACGACTTGACCAGGCCGGCAATTCGCGCTGTTCGGCATTGAGCCCGGTATCCAGAAGGAGATCGGTCATGCCCAGCACGCCGTTCATTGGCGTGCGAATTTCGTGGCTCATGTTGGCCAGGAACTCGCTCTTGGCGCGGTTGGCAGTCTCCGCTGCCTCTTTGGCCGTCTGCAAATTCTGTTCTGCCCGCCTGCGTTCGGTGACATCGCGAAATCCCCACACTGGCCCAGATTCTTACCGTCGCACCGTTTGCGGCTTAGAATGGCGCTCGAAGACCCGCCCATCTTTGAATTCAATGACGTCGTCAGTCTTCGCGTCGGCGTACGCAGCGGAGGAGCTTGCTGCTGAATGCTTCCCTGTCTTTCAGTTGAGGCGCCATGTACTTCAGCAGCGATCGTTGATCGCGGTGTCAAGCAACACCTCCGGAACCGACCACATGTCGGCGAATTTCTGGTTGTGCGCCTGCATCTCACCGGCGGAGTCAACCACCAGGATTCCGTTTGTGGTTGACTCCAGCGCGGCGCGGATCGCTTCCGTCCCCTCCATAACCCGCCGCTTCAAGGCCGCGACCCAGAGCGTGCCGAAGACAATGATCAAGACGCAAGGACCGCCAACAGGCAAGGCTTCGGCTCGCCGTCGACCACGAGGGTCTCCGCAGGACGACAACATCCTGCGCGAGCGTAGCAAGACGCGAAACGACACCGGCAGTGCGGCGCCTTCCCGCTGGGCCGACAAATTTTTGTCTACCTGCACCGAGCAGATTCCAGTGAGTTGAAGCTCGCTACCGGCCCCCCAGGAGGCTAGCTTTTCGGGATTCGTTCCACTGGGAAGGAGCGCGAGGCAGAGCATCCCCGGACGACATCACCAGGGTGGGAAATTCCTGAGGTCAATCCCGATCGACGAGGGCCCGGATTTGAACGAGTTCGGCGACCTACCCGCCCTTTAGGGCGTCCGCCACCGTAATGGATGTGGCTGCGACGGCTTGGCCGCTGCCCTTGGGCATGAAGATAGCGTCTTCCAGCTTCAGCGAATACTCGCCCATGGCGGGAAAGCCCACCGTCCACCAATTCCCCCAGCCTGGAGGGGTCTTTCTGCACCGTGGGGATAAAGCTTCTGGTCGCCATCCTGACTATAGATCCACCGTCCAGGCCACTGTAAGTGCGACTCTTCCCCGCACGTGGACACGATGGACAAACCTGACCCCCGGCTCAAACCGTAACAAGAAGTATCGATGGGCCGCGCGGGCAATGAGAAAGGATCGGCGCGGCTGCCGGCTCCTCTACTTTTAATTGGGCCATGGACGGGAAGAGCAAACGGGCCCCGACCATCTGCCGGTTTCTCGTCCAGACTGGGGCTGTATTGCCGCGAATTACTACGGTTGAATCGACGAAGCCCAGCGTAGTCGACGCCCACCCCTCGCGTGTCGTGATGGCGCGGATCCTCTCCATCCGCCAAAGCCGAGCGCAAAGCGTGATGTGGTCCCCGGCCTGCGCTACCGAATGGATGACGGCCTCGACTTCTACCCACTGCCCGTCGTCGGCGCCAGTCATTAACTGCGCCAGGCTTCTCCGCGGCGCAGTGGACGGCAGGTGAGACTGCCCTACCGCATGAACCTCAGACGCGATGACGATAGGCGCGTAGTTTCCCGGCTTGCTCACGCCCTTCATATCGATGACCGTGCCCGCGCGAAGTGGTAGAACGGGCCGCGGCGGAACCAGGACACATATGCAGCCGGTTTGATCACAGGCAAAAAACGCGCCCACCGTGGGAGCAGTATCGGGATCGTAGTAGGTGACAACGGCGTGCAGGTGAACGGGGTAACCTAGCTTGGCTTCATCAGGCTTCAGGCTGTGCGTGGCGTTGGCCGTGGTCAGGGTGGGCAACGATTTCCCCGAGATCGCGGCTGCCGGCGTATTGAATGTCTTCTGCTCTTTCTTTACCGCCGAAGTCACCTCGACATTCATGCGCTCTGCGGCCCGCGAGGTGGCAAGATCCGTGGTTGATCTCTGAGCCTGAGCGGGCAGGAATGTCAAACGCGAAGAGCACTAACTCGGCCACAACTATTCGGAGGATGAGTCCGCGTTCTGAATCTGCCATGGAATCCGTTGGCCTTTAGCAACTCACACGTCAAGACTCGTATGAGTAATGGCTTCATTGCGCTCCAAATGCCGGCTTTCTCGGGTCGTTCTGCCCCATACTGCGCAGACACTCATTAGCCCTATCGGCAGGCCCACGATGTGCCATCATCGCAGTTTCCCGGATTGGAGACCCAGAGATACCGGCGGCAAGGGACATGTATTAGGGTGGGAACCCGGACGGGAACGGAGCGCAGGGAAGGGGCGTCTAATTCGTCAGATCAGGGGATAGGAAATCAGGGATAGGTCAGCCACCAGATCGCGATCAGTCCCGAAGAGCCTGCCCTGAGCTTGTCGAAGGGGACGGCTGAGAGTAGCCCAGGATTCTATTTGGCCGGCAACGGGGCAGCCGGCTCTTCTTTCGGCGGCAGCGGAGCGGTTAGCGGGATCTCTTCCACGATGTCGATCCCGGCGCTGCGAAGCAGTTCGGCAACCACAGCCCGATTGAGCCGGGTAAAGTCGAACTCCACCCGCATCGTCTTCTGCTGCTCGTCGAGGGTGATCTTACGAATGCCATAAACCCCGCGAGCCTTGCCCAACGCAATCATAGCCGCCTCGGTGGGGTGGAGCTCATAGCGATAGAGAACGTCAAGATTGGTCGTCATGAGGTCATCATAGCAAGCGGCAACCGGGTCTATAGATGAGAAAGAAAATCCAGAATTTCCGGCGAGGTCCAGTCCTGCACACTGACGAACTTACGCCGAATCTTGCCCCTGCGATCGATAGCGTAAGTATCCGGGAAAACGAAGGTTCCGTAAAGCGCGTTGCTGTGCTGCTGCGCATCCCGGATGGTTAGGAAATCGACTTCGTGCCGGGCGAGAAATCGCTGGTAGGCGGCAGGATCCTGATCCACATCCACGCCTACCACCACCAGTTGCGGCATCTGGCGTTGGAGTTGGTTAAGGGAGGGGATCTCCTCGATGCACGGAGCGCACCAGCTGGCCCAGAAATTCAGCAAAACCACTTTGCCACGATAACTGCTTAGCTGGAGGCTCCGCCCGCCATCGGAGATGGTAAAGTCAGGCGCCGGCTTTCCAATCTGTCGCGGATGGTCGCCCCGGTCACATCCAGCGGCCAGCAGGAGCAAGAGCAGGAAGACGGAGCCGCGCATACGGAAAGCCACGTCTTTAATAATACCAAGCCGCCCTGAATCAACGCCACGTTGGATGGGCCCAGTGAAAACCTCGGCCGGCACTACGCTTGCCGGGCACGATACCCTGCGAATCAAGCAATAAATGCAGCAGCTTCGAGGGGAGAAACTGGCTCACTACAACAACGGCGAAACCCAGGACATAGTGACGTCTTAGCCGCTCCAGCTTGCGCCGATATTCCGGCGTCCTCACACTTCCATAGCTGATGAGTTCGCGTGTGAGGCGCCGCCCATAATGCCGCTGCAAAAATTTGACCCCTCGATGATGCAAGCGCAACTTCTCCGGGTCGCCCTGCAGGTAAGGCAACTCCATCTCCAGCACGCGATAACTCACCAGCAGCATTTGCTCCGCGTCGCGGGACGTGTTGGAGTCGTGAAGCCGGTACTCAGCGACCGGTGCTTCATGGGCAATCCAAGTGCTTTGCCGAGCCGTGCGCAGGTAAAGCTCATGATCTTCCGCTCCCTGCACGCTCTCGTCGAAGACACCAGCCAACGCTAACCCCGAACGCCGATGCAGCGCTGAGCATGGCGTCTCAATGAAGTTATGCTTCAGCAGCATCCGGTAATGATCGCGGCCAGCGGCCCGCTTGTTCGAATAGCCGATCTGCCTTCCGTCGGCTCCGATATACCTGTGCTCGCCCACGGCCACTGCACATTCCGGATGCTCTTCCAGCAGCTTGACTCCGGTTTCGACGCCCATAGGCAACAGGCGGTCATCGTGATCCAGAAACAAAACATATTTGCCCTGGGTGTGGGCGATACCGGTATTGCGCGCAGCCGAGATACCCCGGTTCTTCTGGTAAATGTAGTGAACAGGATAGGGTCGCGCAATTTGTGCGGTCTCATCGGTCGAGCCGTCGTCGACCAGAATAATCTCAATCCGGGGATAGGTCTGCTGCAAAACGCTTTCGATGGCCTCACCCAGATAACGGGCTGAGTTGTAGCAAGGAATCACCACCGAAACCAGCGGGGGAGTCGCGTCAGGCGTGCTCGGCCACGATGTCATTTTTTCGCCCTCGGTTGGATCATCAACTGAACCAGGTGTCCTACGAAAGGGGATAGGGTTATAAGTTTTGGAGACGCGACGCTTTGGGTTCTATCGTGGGCCCATTGTTTCATATTGACACACTCGCGCTGGCCTGCATTTGCGGGTCTTCTACGAGATAGTGAATGCGCGTGCAAAGACATCCTGAACAATTACATTTTCTGTAATACTGGCAATCGTCGCGGGACGGCCGCGATTGCCGGTCGAATGCGGGACCCGCGGTTTCCTGTACGCGACCGCATGTGCGGCTTTCGCCGCAAGCCACACGCGAAATCCGGGGAAAGGAAGATCGGCCATGCGTCTTTCTGTCATCGTGCCTGCCCGCGATGAGGCCGATGTCCTCCGGGCTTGTCTCGAGTCGTTGTTGGCCCAGTCCGAGGCGGGTTTCGCTCTGGGCGAAGACTGGGAGCTGTTGATGGTGGATGATGGTTCCACCGACGCGACGCGCTCCATCGCCCTGGGATTGGTAGGCGTCACCGTCCTCGACCCTGAGCCGCTCCCGCCGGGCTGGACGGGAAAAGCAAACGCGGTCTGGAGCGCAGCCAAAAAGGCGCAAGGCGAATGGCTCCTGTTCACAGACGCGGACACCATCCACGCGCCTGGCGACCTGCGGCGAGCGATGCATGAGGCGGATCATGCGCATGTCGTGATGCTCTCCTATTCCCCCAGGCAAATAGTGACGGGCTTCTGGCAGCGAGCCCTCATGCCGTTGATTTTTTCCGAGCTTGCTCTCGCTTACCCGCCGCAAAAGGTATCTGATGCCGAATCCCGGGTAGCTGCTGCCAACGGCCAATTCCTAATGGTTCAACGAACCGTTTATTTCCAGGTTGGCGGCCACTCCACGGTGGCCGGCTCCCTGCTTGAAGATGTTGATCTGGCGTTCTTGTTAAAGCGGCGTAAACACCCTATCCGCTTCCGCTATGCGCCCGACGCGCTCAGTACGAACATGTACCGTAGCTTCGGCGCGATGTTTGAAGGTTGGACCAAGAATTTGGCCCGGCTTTTTGGCTTCCCGTTGATGATGGCGGCAGGGAGGGCGCTCGATCTGCTCCTCATCATTGGCCTGCCGCTACTGCTGTGGCATTTTTTCCAGCTGCCGCTGGCCCGCTTCGCCTTGGCTGTCGTGTGGCTGCGAGTTTTATGGCGATTCTATGCCCGGGTGGCCAAATCCAATTTCTCTGCTGTCGACTGTGCGATTTCTGTATTTGCGCTGCCGCTTTTCTGCCTGTTGCTGGTAACAAGCTGGTGGCAGCACACGGTGCGCAGCCAAGTGGCCTGGAAAGGCAGAGCTTACTCCACCGCAAAGCACTAAACTCGCGCCCGGCGGCCTTTGCCTACTCCCCGGAGGACCCCCCTCAATCCAGGAAAAAATCAGTCAACTTCAAAATAATGAAGAAGATAGGCGTGCCACGGCATCTCAGGTATACGGGCCGAAACCGATATACTGTTACATAGACTCTTCTGGCTCGAGATTAGTTGCTTATGATTCTGCTCACTCGGAAGGCCGAATTTTCCTCCTCTCATTACTATTGGTCCGACCAATTGTCGGCGGCGGAAAACGTCCGGCTTTTTGGCAAATGTGCGAATCGCAATGGCCATGGACACAACTACACCCTCGAAGTCACCGTGGAAGGAGAGGTCGACCCCATTTCCGGCTTTGTGGTCGATCTTAAAGAACTCAAAGAGGTCATGAACCGCGAGGTAGTGGACGTGTACGATCACCGCCATTTGAATCTCGAGGTGGAGGATTTCAGGAACGCGATTCCAACTACAGAGAACCTTGCCATTGCTATCTGGAAGCGCCTGGAAAATCGCATCGAAGGAGCCAAACTCCACCGCATCCGTGTCTATGAGACGCCCGACCTTTTCTCTGATTACTACGGTGAAGCATGAGAGCTTATTTGACGCGCAGGTATGTATTCAGTGCATCGCACCGTCTTTACTCGAATGAATATAGCGAGGAAAAAAACCGGGCGGTCTACGGCAAATGCAGCAATCCCCACGGCCACGGCCACAACTATGTTGTCGAGGTAACCGTAGGCGGCCAGGTAGATCCGGTGACTGGCATGGTTTGCAACCTGGCCGATCTGGACGGTTGTGTCCAGAAAACTGTGATTGACCGCTTTGACCACACCAATTTGAACTTTGACCAGCGCTTCACGCATGACGTGCCCACCACAGAAAATCTATGTATAGCCATTCACGACCTGCTCGCGGAGCACTTTGTTCACGCTGATCTTGAACGAGTGAGGGTGGAAGAGACGCGGAACAATTTTTTCGAATATGCGGGAGAGGGAAAGCATGGCACACCCAGCAGTCGTTCGTAAGCCCCCTGTCGGCAGAGGGTTAAGTGGATACTCCACCCAGGATCTCTACACCGAGTTGATTACGCGTTTGGGCGAAGATCCCACTCGCGATGGCCTGTTGAAGACCCCCCAGCGCACCGAGCAGGCGATGACCTTTCTCACCAAGGGGTATCAGGAGGATGCAGACAAGATTCTGCGTGGCGCGCTCTTCGATGTCGATTACGACGAGATGGTGATCGTGCGCGACATTGAGGTCTTTTCCCTCTGCGAGCATCACATGTTGCCGTTTTTCGGCAAAGTCCACGTGGCTTATATCCCCAAGGGAAAAGTCATCGGCCTGAGCAAGATTCCGCGGCTGGTCGAGGTCTTTGCACGCCGCCTGCAGGTACAGGAGAGGCTCACCCGCCAGATAGCCGATGCCATTCAGGATGCGATCGATCCCCAGGGTGTAGGCGTAGTGATCGAGGCACGGCACCTCTGCATGATGATGCGAGGTGTAGAGAAGCAGCACTCATCAACCGTCACCTCGGCAATGGTAGGAGTCTTTCACCAGCAAAACACCCGCGCTGAGTTTCTCTCCCTGGTCCAATCGCGTCCCCAAAACAACCTATAGGTCAGGGACGGTCCGCGGTCCCGAAGGAGTCTGTGTCTTACTAGACCCAATAGGAACAAGACGGGCGCCCCTCGAAGCGTACCGGGGCCGAAAATGATGGGGCGTCAGAGTCTGTGTGAGAACTGGAAAACTGTGGGAATCTGTGGTGGGAGCCCCCGCATTTATGCGGGGGAAGGTGCCCTCGAAGCGTACCGGGGCTGAAAATGATGGGGCGTCAGAGTCTGTGTGAGAACTGGAAAACTTTGGGAATCTGTGGTGGGAGCCCCCGCATTTATGCGAGGGAAGGAGCGCTTTAGCGCTCCGTGAAAGCGTCTCGACTCTGACTACGCGCTTTAGCGCCGGCACGGCTAAAGCTTCATGGGCCTTTGCATGAGAGGCCGGAGGGCCGACCGCTAAACGTCCACCCCAGCCCCGGTCTGTCCTGGATGCTAATCGTTGGAATAATTTTCAGATTCTCAACCGAAACCACCCCGAATCGAATCTAAATAGACGATTCAAGTGCCACCCCCGAGACCAACCGGCCGAGAGACGATTCGTTGAGATCGTGGAAAGAGCCGGATGCCAGGTCGAAGCCGGCAGTCCGAAGTCTCTATAGTAGAGAGTGTGAATGGGCTCCTGGTGATTGATAAACCGAGCGCTATGACATCGCACGATGTCGTCTCACAGGTGCGCCGCATCACCGGCGAGTCAACGACTGGTCATCTGGGTACGCTTGACCCTATGGCCACCGGAGTCTTGCCCGTATTAATGGGGAAATACACTCGCCTTGCGCAATTCTTCGGACCGCTGGTCAAGACCTACACAGGATCCATCCGTTTCGGCTTTGCCACCGACACCTACGATGCCGATGGAATCCCCGCGGCCCCGGCGGAGATGGGAATCCGGTTGCCCTCCAACGACGAAATCCAGGCCGCAGCAGAACTTTTTCGCGGAAAAGTAGAGCAGACTCCGCCCCCTTTCTCCGCCAAGAAAGTCGATGGCAAACCGGCCTACAAGGCTGCCCGGCGGGGGGAGGCCGTAGTCTTGAAGCCCGTGTCCCTGGAGATTGAGGAGTTCGTCATCGGCCCGATGGAAGGCGAGTACGCAGAGTTCTCCATCCGTATCTCTTCGGGAGGCTATGTGCGCTCGGTCGCGCATGACCTGGGAAAGATGTTGGGTTGTGGAGCCCATCTGGCGCGCTTGCGCAGGGTCGCGGCCGGGCCCTTTACGCTCGACCAGGCGCTGACCCTCGAAGAACTGAGCGATGAGATGGTCGCCGGCACCCTGGAACAGAGACTGCCTCATCCTCGGACGTTGCTACCGGAACTGCCCGCCACCACTGCCGACCTTTGGGTTGCCGGCCGCCTGAGAAATGGCAACACCGTGAATCTGCCTGAGTACTCCACCGCTCCCCTGGCCAAGGTATTTGCGGGTCAGCGCGATCTGGTTGCCATTGTGCGCCGCGTGGCCGGAACCCTCTTCCAACCCATCGTGGTTCTCGGTTGATGCCCCGCCGCTTAGGACTTCTTCAGCATGGGCACGATCAGGGGAAGGAGATTCTTTGCCACCTGGGCGTTGCCCTGGTCGGTCGCATGGATGCCGTCGGCCTGCATGCTGCCCGCCACTCCGTAGACATCCTGCAGCAGGAACGGCAGCATCGGCACGTGATACTTGGCTGCCAGCAGCGCGTAGGTCTGATTGAACTGCCGTATGTAGTCGGGACCATAGTTGGGCGGCAGCGTGATGCCACCCAACACCACCTTGGCCCCGGAATGCAGCAGAGTGCTTACGATCTGATCGAGATTCGCCCGCGTAGAAGCAATGGGGAGTCCACGCAAGCCATCGTTCCCGCCAAAGGCCACAATCACCAGCACTGGCTTCACGCGCAGTGCGTCCTGCAGCCGGTCCACCCCGTCTTTGGTGGTGTTCCCGCTGACGCCTTGATTGATTACCTGGTAGTGATAGCCCTTCGCATTCAAATCTCTTTGCAGGTAGTCGGGATAGCTTTCGCCCGGGTCCGCGCCGTAGCCGGCCGTGAGGCTGTCGCCAAAAGCGACGATTACCGGCCGCCCGTCCGGCTGCGCGGTGCTGTCGCTGGCCGGGGAGGAATCGGATACGGCCGCGGACGGTTGAGGCGCCGCCGCTTCAGGGGCCTTAGGAGCTTCCGTCCGGCAACCGGCAAGCAGGCTACCGGCAAACAAAACGCACGCGAGTCGTCCGTAGGTCACAAGCCCACTGTAGAACATTTTGCCGCTTGCGTTCGTATTCCTAACCCGGGGGACGGGGCAGTCAATGATTGAAGTGCGCGGGCTGAAAAAGTCGATTCGCAACGGCACCCGGACGATCGAGATCCTCAAGAACATCGATCTGCTGGTCCCGTCCGGGCAGTTCGTAGCCATCATGGGGGCTTCCGGAAGCGGCAAAAGTACCCTGCTGGGGCTCCTGGCGGGCTTGGATTCTCCCACTGCGGGCGAGGTCCTGATCGATGGCACCGAGATCAGCCGTCTACCCGAAGACAAGCTGGCCGAGGTGCGCGGCCAGAAATTGGGCTTCGTCTTCCAATCCTTTCAGTTAATACCGACCCTTACCGCGCTGGAAAATGTTCTGTTGCCTCATGAGCTGAACGGCTCTGGAAACGGCCGCCCCGCGGCCGAAGATCTGCTGCGCAGTGTCGGCCTCGGCGACCGCATGCATCACTATCCCATTCAGCTTTCGGGTGGGGAGCAGCAGCGAGTTGCCCTGGCTCGGGCCTTCGTTCTCCGGCCGCCTATTATTTTCGCTGACGAGCCCACCGGCAATCTCGACTCTGAGAACGGCGCCCATGTACTCGATCTGCTGCTCCAAAGAAACCGCGCCAGCGGTGCGACCCTGGTGTTGGTGACGCACGACGCACAGGTTTCCAGCCACGCCGATCGCCGCATCGTCCTGCGCGACGGCATGATTGTGGAAGACACCATGCAGAGGCCGGCCTGATATGGCAGCCAACCAGAAACCCACCTTAACCTGGAGCTCGGCGGCCAAGATCGCCTGGCGCGAATTGCAGGCCTCGCGGGCCAAGTTTCTATTTGTCATCTTGTCTGTGGCGATTGGGGTTGCCGCGCTTACCGGTGTGCGCGGCTTTAGCGACTCTTTTCAGAAGACCCTGCTGGGAGAGGCGCGCACCATCATGGCCGCTGACCTCTCTGCGCGGATGTTTCGCCAGCCGACGCAGGAAGAGGAACTGCAGCTGAATGGGTTGGCCTCCCGCGGCATCGTGCGAACGGAAGTCAGCGATACCGTGTCTATGGTCTCCTCGCCCGGCGACCCAGTTCCGCTGTTGGTCTCGCTCAAGGCAGTCGATCCGCAACAGTATCCTTTCTATGGCACAGTCGTTCTCGAGCCCGCCGGCGATCTGCGCCGCGTGCTCACGGATGCAACCGTCGTGGTTGCCGAAGACCTGCTCATCAGGCTGCACACTAAGGTGGGCGCGAGTCTGAAGATTGGCGATTCCACCTTTCGCATCGCCGCCATCCTGGTGCGCGAGCCGGACCGCATGAGTTCAGGCATGGGCCTCGGTCCGCGCGTCATGATGACCCAGAGCGCCCTTGAAAAGAGCGGCCTGCTGCAGCAGGGGAGCCGTTCGGGGGAGCGCTTCCTCTTCAAGCTGTCGCCGAAAAGCGGGAATATCGCCACCGTGCGCGCGCGCCTGGAACAGGTGTTGCCAGATGCCCAGGTGACAGACTTCAGGGAAAGCAACCCGGCGCTCACCGACGGCCTCAAGCGATCTACCGGACTGCTCAGCCTGATCTGCCTGGTGGCCATGGTTTTGGGTGCCATCGGCGTGGCGATGGCCATGCGTGCGCATCTGCAGCAGCGGGTCGAGGTGCTCGCCATCATGAAGTCCATCGGCGCGCGGTCCTCTGACATCTTGCGTATCTATCTTTTCCAGACGGTGCTGCTGGGACTAGTCGGTGGATTGATCGGTGCTTCGCTTGGGCTGGGTGTGGAATGGATCTTCCCCAGCTTATTGGGACGGTTCTTGCCCATTCGCCTGGATCTTCAGTTTCCCTGGCATTCCGCGCTGGCGGGATTGGGCACCGGTATTCTCACCACGGTCCTTTTCTGCCTGCCGCCGCTGCTGCAAATTCGCTCCGTCCGCCCAAATCTGGTCTTGCGCAGAATGGTGGAGGAGCCAAGCGTGCAGCGCAGCTGGTGGACGCGCCTCCGCCAGAGCAAGGCGCAATGGATCATTGCCATCGTCATCCTGTTGGGGTTGGGCGCCATCGCCGCCGCCCTTTCCGATTCGGTGGTAGTCGGGCGCTGGTTCGCCGGAGCTTTGTGCGCTCTGCTGATAGTCATCCTCGGAATGTCGGCGTTGACACTGCGCGTGCTGCGCGCCTTTCTTTCGCGCACGCGCATGCATTTGCAATCGGCCGTTCGCCATGGCCTGGCCAACCTGTATCGGCCTGGCAATCAATCCGCCGCCGTACTGGCGGCGCTGGGCGTGGGCGTGATGCTCATCCTCACCGTCTTCCTCATGCAGCATGGCGTGATTGGGGAAATGAAACTGACCGCCGGCCCGAACCTTCCGAATATTTTTCTGGTCGATATCAGCAGCCGGGAACTGAACGGCGTCAAGCACCTGTTAGCTCAACAGCCGGCGGTCCACGGAGAGGTAGAGACGCTCCCCTCCGTCGCTGGAAGAATCCTATCCGTCGACGGCACGGCAGCCGATGGGCTCAAGCTCAAGAATTACCCCAAGCGCCTGCTCCAGACTGTGTCCCTAACCTGGTCGCAGGCGCTGCCCGAGGGGTCCGCCATGGTGCAGGGAACATGGTGGGATAAGGACGACGGACAATCGCTCGTCGTGACCGAACACATTGCGCAACGGCTGCAGTTACATCTTGGTTCCCGGATAGTATTCTCGTCCAACGGAAGAACGATGCAGACCAAGGTCGTGGCCATCATCCGCCACAATGGCCAGCATGTCTACTCGCGCAGTGAGTTCATCCTCACCCCGCGGGCGTTGGCTGGGCTGCCGGTGGTCTGGTATGGCGCGGCGCATGTGGACCCGCAACAGGTGGGAGCAGTGCAGCGCGCGCTCTTCAACGCCTATCCTACGGTAACGGTGATCAACATTGCCGACGTCATTGAGACCATCCAGGGAGTCGTGCAGCAGATCACGATTGTGGTTCGGTTTCTCGCCGCGTTTTCCATTCTTGCAGGTGCGGTGATTCTGGCCTCGAGCATTGCCAGCACGCAATTTCGCCGGGTACGTGAAGTGGTGGTGCTTAAAACCCTGGGCGCAAAGCGAAACCACATCGCCGCCGTCTTCAGCGTGGAATTCATCGTGCTGGGCCTGCTCGCGGGGTTTGTAGGGGTGATCTTCGCCAACCTGCTTTCCCGTGTGCTGCTGCAACGGCTGGACGTAGTCTTCCACATCGAGTGGCTGGCCACCGTGGTCGCGCTCCTCGGCACGGCTGTGTTGGCCATAGTGACGGGTTGGGCGGCCAGCTTTCGCATCCTGGGCCAGAAGCCGTTACAGGTACTCAGGGAAGAATAGGGCCGGCGGGCCTGATCGCATTGACCAGAGTGGTCCTGGCTTTTATCATAGGAAGGCCGGGCGAATCTGCCGGCTTCTTATTTGCCGCATTGCCCCCTCGTTCAATGGTAGGACAGCTGCCTCTGGAGCAGCATATCGGGGTTCGAATCCCTGGGGGGCAACTCAAGCAGTGCAAGTATCTGATAATAAGAGTTTTATTGCTGTCGATTCGAATCCCTTGTTGTCCTCCCGCTGTCGGCAGTCCGCTGTTTGATCTAACCGTATCCGCAGCAGCTGGCAAAGCGAAACCCGACCGCAGGCATGGGAAGAAATTCCGAAGTTGCCGGCAAGCATCACGCTATCGCCCCGACAAAGGCCTCTTCGCCGATTTGCGAACTGTAGTCAGTTCGCGGGAGAATGATCGATCGATGGCAAAGCGTCGCTCAGTTTTTGTGGAAAGCCCGCCCACCCGGCGTCCTTTGAAAATCTTTGCTTTCGATCCTATGTTGGGTCGGGCGGCCGACAACCGCATCTCAATTGACATCGCCAATGAGCCTTTGGCTCCTGGTCCGCATGGTTCGCGAGTGCAGGTCGTCGACTACGACGGCGCGAACAAGTGCTACTACGAACCGGTCAACCTTGATCATCCCTCCATTCTCATGCAAGGAGGTCTTGCGCCAACTGAGTCTGACCCCCGCTTTCACCAGCAGATGGTCTACGGTGTGGCTATGAAGGTGATCGAGAACTTCGAATTGGCCCTTGGACGGAGAATGACTTTCCGGCGTGGTCGACGATTGCGGCTAATGCCCCATGCATTTTATGGCGCCAACGCCTTCTACGATCCGAAGTTACTGGCAATCCTGTTCGGCTATTTTCGTGCCGATCGTACCAACCCCGGTCCCAACCTCCCCGGCCAGACGGTGTTTACCTGCCTCTCGCAAGACATCATTGCGCATGAAATGACGCACGCTTTGGTGCATCGCCTGCGACGATTTTTCCTGGAGCCCAGCAATCGCGACGTGCTGGCGTTCCACGAAGGTTTTTCCGACGTCGTAGCCATTTTCCAGCATTTTTCATTTCAATCGATTCTGCGCGACATCATCCAAGAGACTCGTACCGACTTGAGATCGCCCACCGCGCTTGTGAGTTTGGCCCAGCAGTTTGGCTATACAACCGGCCACGGCCAAGCTTTAAGAACAGCGGTCGGTACACCCGACCCGAAACTCTACGAGCAACTCGACGAACCACATGATCGCGGCTCTATTCTGGTCGCGGCCGTCTTCAATGCATTTTTCTTGACATATCAACGCCGGATCAAAGATCTGCTTCGAATTGCTACGGGCGGCACCGGCAAACTGCCTGAAGGGGACATGCATCCGGACCTCGTCAACCGGATCGCCGCCGAAGCATCCAAGACCGCCCAGCAGATTCTTACCATGTGCATCCGGGCTTTTGATTACTTGCCTCCCATCGATGTCACTTTTGGGGACTACCTGCGAGCGTTGGTGACGGCCGACTTTGAGCTAAACCCGATAGACGAATTTGGTATGCGCGCCAGCATGATCGAGGCGTTTCGGAGTCGGGGTGTATATCCGGACAACGTCGTATCACTTGCAGAGGAGTCTTTACTGTGGGAACCGGCTGATGGTCTGCCTGAATTCCCGGTTGAGCAGTTGCACTCGCTGATCTTGAGCGGCGCGCAGCAGTACAGCACTTCGGCGGAGGCTGACCGATTTACAGCTAAGGAGCCGACGGATGATCAAGAACGGGATCGCGAGAGCTCGGTCGCGGGAGTGGAGGAAGAACCGGAAGCAGATGTAGAAGGATTGGTCGCTATGCAACTCGGTCAGTATGGCCACGACAACGCTGCCGCCTTGGGTTTGGATCCCGGCCGCACCATCAGCGTACTGGGATTTCACCCCGTCTTCCGAGTCGCTCCCCGTGGTCAGCTCCTGGTGGAGATGGTGGCGCAGTTCGGCCAGCATGACGCGTCTGCCGATGAAAAGTTCGGTGGAGTTCCCTTCCGCGGCGGCGCCACAGTCGTGGCTTCCGCTGAAGGCAAGGTCCGATACGTGGTTGCGAAACCCATGCGGTCGACCAGCATCTCCGCAGAATTTCAGGAGCAGGCGCAACGTCGCGAGCAGCGACAACTCGAGTTTGTCGAAGGCGCGGATCGGTCCGATCCATTCCTCGCGTGGGGCGATGACGCATACTACAAGAGTCGAATCGCGCGCCGCATGAACTTCGCTGCCATTCATCGAGGTGGTCGATGAGTGGCAACATTCGTATACGAATGTATAACGTGGGCTTCGGCGATTGCTTCTTGGTATCTGTGCCGCGCCGACCACGCACTTTGCAAATTCTGTTTGACTGCGGCTCCCACGCGGCCGGCCCTGGTCCTCGCAAAATAGAGGCTGTCGTTAAGGACGTTATCGCCAATGTCTCAATCAAGAACAAACCTCGTATCGATGTTGTCGTAGCAACGCACCGTCATCAAGATCACGTAAGCGGTTTTCAAAGCGATTTGTGGTCGAGGGTCGAGGTCGGCGAAGTCTGGATGCCGTGGACGGAAGATCCGAAAGACCCAAAGGCCCGGGAGATCCTCGAGAAACAAAGCCGGTTAGCCCTGCATCTTGAATCCACCATGGTCGCCCTCGGTTTGGCCGACGAGGTCATCGGCATGGCCAAGAATAGCTTGACGAACGCCAAAGCGATGCAGACATTGCATGATGGATTTTCAGGCGAGCCGGAGCGTCGTTTCCTCCCTCCACCGGAGCGTGCAAACTGCTCCTTTACTTCGTCCTGTCTTCCTGGCATCAAGATCCATATACTAGGGCCCTCCCGTGATCCGGAAGTGATTCGTGATATGGATCCGCCTGCCGCAGAATCTTACCTTCGTCTGCAGTTGGCCAAGGCGTCAAGTCTGACTGACGCCGTGCTGCCTTTCCGTTCAGATTGGGCGGTTTCCGAGACAGTTTTTGCAACGGAAAGAGGCTATCTGGCCTTGAAGAGTTCGGAAATCGGTCGAATCATCAATCTTGGCAAGGGCGAGGAGTTTGAGGTCGCAGTCGCTCTCGACAAGGCAGTCAATGGGACGAGCCTCATGATCATGCTGCAAATCGGACGTTCATATTTGTTGTTCCCTGGAGACGCTCAGTGGGGCACTTGGTCCGCTGCTTTGAATGATCCTGTTTGGCGGGCATTATTGGCAAGGACAACGTTTCTCAAAGTAGGCCACCACGGCAGCCATAACGCCTCTCCGAAGGAATTTGTCGAGGGGGTCCTCAACCGCGATTTTGTGGCTGACGTCTCGACCCGCCGGATGTCTCGGTGGAAATATATCCCGAAGCCAGAACTCCTAGCGGCACTAAAAGGCAAAGGGGGCAAGGTTGCACGCAGCGATAAAGCCGAGAACGACCCTCATGAGTTCAAACGAATGCAAGACAGGTATGTAGATGTCAATTTGCGAGCGTAAGTTGTTGATTATAAATATGTATTGGCATAGGGCAAACTTGATGCCTAAAATTACGCTATTATAGATGCTGAGGGTGATGCTTTTTTTGATGTTGACGGTGATGTATTGAGGGCGTATTTTGGAGTCAGGGCAAATCGATCATCTATGGATGAGGCGGCAACTGTGACAGAAAAGACGCAGCCTACGACAATTCGACTTCCTGGGACCGTGCTGGAGCAGGCCAAGGAACTGCTTGCCAGTGGAGTTCCCGGCATCACCACGATGAGCGGTCTAGTAGCGGGTGCGTTGGAAGCATATATGAGCACGGTCCGAAAAGAGCAAATTGATCATGCGTTTTTGCGGGCTGCAAAAGATGTCCGATACCAAACGCTGTCGCGAGAGGTCAACGCTTTGTTTGCGACCACTGATCGCGAGACGATATCACTCGAAAAGAAACGGACTATCGAAAGCCAAGAAAAAGTTGCGGTCAGTATGCGGCATGCGTAATTTATGGCAACTGTCACTCGCGGCTCTATCTACACCTTTGCGCTCCCGGACAGTGGTCAGACGCTTGTGTTGGTGGTCGGCCGGGATTCCCTGACGCAGGGAAACGACTATGTCTTGGTAGCTCCCTTAGTTGAGAAGTCCAGGGTTCCCGAGACACCGTTGCCGTGCCATGTTGTGTTGGATTCCGGTAGTGAACTGGACGGAGAGTGGGTCATTTTATGTGAAACCATTCGGCCCGTGAACAAGGCAAATCTAAATAAATTCGTTGCGAAAATTTCCTCGCACTGTCAATTGAAAGTGAATGGTTCCCTCCAGATCGTCTTGGCACTGGATTAGGAGAGAGGGCGCGAGCGCCTACTGCTGCGGACCGATGCATTAGCCAAGATTCTATGCCCATTCTTCATTCTTCCGTGAATCTCCCCAGCCAATGGCATCTTGAGGGCGAGAAGGTGAGAACAGAAGTAGAGAAATCTTTCGCTTGCTGAGAATGAAAGTCACTAGGTCAGAAGTTCACTGCCCCGTCATCGACATACGTATAGGTTTTCGGAAACTGAGGTGGGTAATACTTAGTTTGTTGTGCAAGCCGTGCCTCGACGGAGCGATGAATGAGCGCGCCTTCGGGGATCTTCCGAGGAAGCGGTTCTCCGAAGGGTGGCATCGAACCCCAAAAGAAGCGGCGGCGCTTTTCCGTGTCATCCCATATACGCCGTGGCGCCCATTCGGCCCACTTCCATCCTGTTGTCATAGAGTTGTGAAGAGGAGCGATCCAGTCTTCCGGAATATCCGCGATCGGCCCGTTTTCTTGTGCGACCCGAGCGTCATCAATGCGAAAGCCACAGTCGACTGCCTCAGCAAGCATCCAGCGCAAAGCAATCCGGGTGGGCCTCGATTCCTCGGGCGGATAGCCACCGCCTATGTCTGAATGCACGCCGGCAAACCAAACCTCTTTGAGATTCGTTGGAGCATCGGGCTCAGGATCCCAAAGGTTGCTGCGAAAAAAGGAGCGTTTTTCGTCTAGCGATACGGCATGCCGAACGAAGTCAACGATTTTGTTGTTTCTGGTAAACGGAAAATTGAATGCATCGTAGATCCAGCCGACAGAGCTGACTGTATCGAAGAGGCCAAGAAAATGAATACGGACCGCGCGACCGAAGGTCGCTTTGAACCGGCCTTGAAGTTGAAAGTCCAGACTGTCATCTGCTTTATTGCGTGTCTTCAGCAGGGACCAAGCATACTCGAATAGGTTCCCCTGATATCCGGGCACAAGGCCAATGGCTCGGATAAGCGCGGCGAGCACCCTAACCGCGTACGCCCCCCGGGAGAATCCAAAGAGGAAGATCTCGTCTCCGTCTTTATACATGCTGGCAAGAAACTGGTAGGCACCCGAAACGATGCGATCTAGCCCCCAGCCAAAGGCCAATCCGAATACGCGCGAAGGGACCTTCTGCCATTCAAAGAGTGCTTCCTTGACGCCGAACGTTCCGACTCCCTGGTCGTAGTAAGCAAGCACAGAGGCCGGATCTCTGTTGAGGGAACGCAGAACGTGAATCACATTCGTTGGTCGATGACTGAATCGATTGTTGGTTCCGTCAAGACACACTACGAGTTGACGTCCCATAGACTACCTCGCAACGAGTTCTGGACTAGTCTTTGTATCGGAATACTGTATAGGCTGCGGGCAAAAAAGTCCCATGAATCGGGGAGGGAACGTTGGATCGTTTGGTGGACCGATGCATCGGCTACCTCTGTCAGACTCACGAGTCAATTCGTGCAAGGGTAAGCCCACGTTCTATCAGCGATGGGAATCCGAACAGGTATTGCCGCATCTCGACCGCCAAACTTCCCAGCGAGTGGAGACCCTCTCGATCGGTAAGGAAGAAGATCGCCGACGCCGCAATGGACAAACTCGACGCCGAGCTCTTTAGCTCGGTCCCTGAGGACGCGGACTGGCTGATAAAAACCGAGATTCTTTCCATGTCTGCTGGCTCGAAGAACAGAAGATGATCGTCGACGGCAGCGAAATGCGTAATCGCAAGTGTCGAGACAATCTCAGCGATCGCCTTTTGCACCTCTTCATTTCTAAGAGCCTCGTGCATTGATGGAGAAACATCGAGTCCCAGCACGCGGGACAGCTTTTGCTCTGATAGCGGACTCTCGACTGATCTGGGTCGCCAAAGATATTCCGGATTGCACTACGAAAAGAAGCCAGCACTTGGGGAAATTCTGGATTTAGATTACCCCAGGCAAACTGCCGCCTCGACTCGCCGCCATCGCGCGTATCCATTTCTAGGACAATCTGAATTGGGCCATAATTTCCAAGAAACACACGCGCATCCGGAAGATTGGAGGCGTAATCGTCTAACGCATCGCGAAAGTTGCGATATGACCCGCGCTTATAGTGCTTGGCTTCAATGGCAAGCACACAGCGATCCGTGTCGAGTGTCCAAACCGTATAGTCCGGCTGAATGTTTTCCTTTCGACTGTGCCCCTTCAGCTTTCCGGCAGCGATCCGTCTCTCTCCGGTGATATTGACAGGCGGGTGCGTTGAGTTGATCGTAGCAAACTTCGTCGCATGAAATCCAAATGTGAGTTTACCTCCTTCATCATGGTAGATAATCGAGTGCCCAGCCATTGCAGCAAGAAATTGAGTCAGGAGCCATGCGCTGTAGAGTTCATATCGCTTCTTCCAGATCGGCAGGTCGAGAAATGCCGTTAAGTTCTCGAAGGTGCGGACAAATTGCGACGGTCGCGATGGACTGCCATCCAATATGCTCTTAAGCGACTGCCATCCAATATGCTCTTAAGCTTTGAGAGGATACTGGCTTGCTCGTGTGTTCCAGCCTCTTCGAAGGCAGCGAAGTTCCGAACCATTGATTCTATCCATCGGTCGCGTTCGATGAACACGTACGGTCGAATCGCCTCCGGAGCTCTGTTTGCCAGCAGAGAAGCGCCAGAACTAAGACTTAAATAATTGGGGGTGATCGACTGTATTGCCGACGCGATCTCCCAAACGAGAGCGGCAACATCTCGCAGATGATCCGTTCTCAGGAGCGTTCTTTGGACCACCGGCGGTAACGGGAGCCAAGCAGTCGACTCGCTTGTCGACAACCATTCTCCGGAATCTGTGCCGGGGACGCGCGATCGATTGCCAATGATATAGTTGCCGTGCTCCTCATCTGAGAATGCCCTCATGATGTCCCAGCATTCTGTATCCGACTTTAGAATTGGAACCATCAGTGGGGTACTTTGGGAGGTAGCGGACTCAATCCATTTCTTGAAATCATCAAGATCGACTTCCAGTTTGTCCGTCTCTGATGTGAGCAGCAGTTTCCACTGTCCCGGCCCTTCTGTTACCTGGGTCCGAGCAAAGTGATCGAGCAGATCCTGCATCATGCGAATGAACGGAAGTCCCATGCAGACGAACATGGCGTTGACGAGTTGTTCAACGCTCAACGTGCTTGAGAACTTCATTGACGTCAGGAGCAGGAGCTTTCTCGAGATCGCCGTGGTATTCGGAGCATTTCCACGCCGTGAGATTGTTGACGAGCTGTTCCAAGAACGCGGCGTCCCTGCCATTGATCTCAAGGCCACCTTTATCAATAATAAAATTCCATGCATCAAGAGCGTTATCAAAAAGCTCGGGCATCTTCAACCTCCGCGAATTGACCTAAAGACACGATCTGCTGGTCCGATTTTGACTACAGTAGATCAAAGATGAGCCGTCGCCGTTACTATCAGGCTGCGGCCGGCTTCAGATCGACAACAGTGCAGCGGAAAGGTCACTGAGTGCTGGGCGACGACCTCTTCATGGGATTGGATTCCGGTTGTCAACGCGCACCGACCCTCCTTATCTTGACCGGCGCAGTCAAGCAGTCAAGCTCAACAGCATAAGGAGGGGCCGAGGGTGAAAACCTCACGCTCGCGTAGAACAGTTCTACGGCTCTCAAGTAGGGCCGCAAAAGTGCGACACGGTGCGCTGGTATCCACCGGAACATAGGGGTACCAAACGGGGTACCGCAGTCGAAACCAGAGCAAGTCATTTAAATTCAACACATATTAATCCCTGGGGGGGCAACCAATGCGTCAGTTCCAGGTGGTTTATCGCAGTTCAAGGACCTCCAAAGAAATTCATCTCCTACTGCTACAAGCTGTTCATTTTAGAATGATTTATTGGTCTACGGATGTCCATTAAGGTACGATGACGGCCGAACCAAGACGAGGATATTTATTGCCTCGAATATCCCCTGGAGCCTGGCCTTAGATGAGGATCCGGCGAGCGCAATCAAGAGCGTGTCCTCAGGGATACTGGTCGTGGCTCTCACGGATCTGAAGATCAAGGCGGCGCAACCTCAAGCCAAGCCCTACCACCTCACGGATGGGCACGGATTGTTCCTAGCCATTCAGCCGAGCGGCTCCAAGCTGTGGCGCTGGAAATACCGCAATGGCAGCTATATCATCGGCTACCGCGATGACGTAACCAATCGGCTAGAAGGCTTCGAGCGGTGCGGTGCCGAAGTTTGCGCATGGAACCGCTCACAACAGATCGACACGGTATTCAGTTGCTGCAGGTTTTCAGCGTTGGGAATTGGGTAGTCCTGGTCCCCCCGGTTGCCCTTCAGGTCTCCGAGATCCGCACTCGGAATACTGCCCAGGTTGAAATCTTTGGTAGCGCCGGCATTATGGCCATCGATCAACAGGACGTGCAAAGCCGGGCCATTCGAGGTAGAGAAGTTGCTTAACCGCAGAATGCGGCTTCCGTCTGCTTCCTGGAACACCGTCGTAAGGGACAGGTGGCGAGATCTGTTTGTCCACCAGTT
>CAWFGM010000080.1:0-70046 GCA_963815175.1 uncultured Acidobacteriaceae bacterium | reverse complement strand
GAATACGCCCGCTATACGACGCTCATGTTCTACGCTGGCTTCATCAACTCACCCGTCACAATAATGACATTGAATATTCTTTGAGCGCCAGCGAGCACAATTTGCATGGGACACCTCCCGGCTGGTGCTTACCGTGGTTTCCATCGCCCTGCCCTACCACCTTCATTATGGCCCGCGAATCACGATCCTCTCCTACGGAGTAGCGACCAGCTCTCTGATGTATGGCATTCACTGGACGCAATCATATTATGCGATCAAAGATTGCGCAGACCGGAGCGCAGTCGGGGCCCTGATAGGCCCGGCGAGTGTGTAAACAAGATCATAACCAGGGAGCATATTGACTATGACAGCACCTATGAAGACGGCCATCCGTAACTCGCTAATTGGAATCACCAACCGTTCGGACGCACTAATAACTTTGAAAAATACCATCCGGACGCGGTCTTGGGAAAAGGCGGGAAAACGCGTGCCTCCTCCTCACGCCGTAAAGCAGGCATCGTATTGGATTACGCCTCAACATTTGGGGTTGGCACCTTCATAGAAACCGGTACATATCGCGGGGATATGGTGTATGCCATGAAGAATCAGTTTCATGCCATCATCTCTATTGAGTTGAGCGCCGACCTTATGGAACCAGGCGAAGGATCGCTTTTGCGACTTGCCACACATCGACATTCAACAGGGAGATGGTGGCACAACTGCACAACTTCTCAGCAACATTTCGAGCACATGCTTGTTCTGGCTGGACGGGCATTATTCTCGCGGCGTCACCGCAAAGGGCACCGCCAAAACTCCGTCGCGAAAGAAATAGCAACGATCCTACGGCATAAGATAAGGGACCATGTGATTCTGATTGATGATGCCAGATGTTTTGACGGAACGCATGACTACCCAGCACTGAACGACCTGCAGGAGTTCGTTGCCCTTAGCAGGCCCGACTATGCATTCTCTGTCGCGAATGACGTAATTCGAATTCATCCGCAAGAACAGGTTCACTCTGACTTCTGAGTTGTACTTGCTCGACTGTTCCGCAGGTTCCCAAGGCTTTCGATCCATCCCTTATCTTAGATAGCCCGGACTCTCCAATTCAACTGAGACAGCTGTCTTAAGTACTACGGGAACCTTGCAACCTGGTTGTGTTTGCTGCGAGAGATGCGAAGGTACAAGATCAGACAGGATCGGTCGGTAGTGAAGGGACCATGCTCGGTCTTTCAGGAAGAGAAGATGTCAACATATTTACCCGAACCAACGGAACGTTCTGGATCATCGAGACTCACCGGAATCGCGAGTTTGGTCATGACCGGAACTCTTGCAGGTTTCCTAATAGCCTCATACATTCCTGATGCCCTCGGCGTGGACAGCCGGGTTGCGACCGTCCCGTTTGTGCTCTGATGCTGCTCCTGTTACTCTATGCTCTTTATCGGTTGGTGGACGCCTGCGATCTTCGAATGGGACTGTCAGTCACCGCCCTATTGCTTGTATTCTTTTGGACGGCATACTCCTTACGATTCATCGCCGATGCAGCGTTTATTCAGTTGCAGCTCGGCAGCCTTCCTGCGGCGGACATGGCCACATATCTCTTCGCGGTATGCCTGCCAACGTTTATCGTTTTGTATCTAATCAGGAATTCGGCTGTACAGAAGGGCGCTTACGTGGAGCATGCTTTCGTTGGGTGCGTGCAGTCTGGTTTCGATGCTTCGGACTAGAACCGCACAGGACGTCGCCCTTCACGAAGGGGGATATCAAGGGAACGAGGTTCTTAACCATATCTCCTACGGCCACATGGGCGTAACCGCGGTGATTCTGGGCTTATTCGTCCTTCTGCAGATAGGCCACCTAAAGCGGCCATGGTATCTCAGGCTATTGGCAGCAGGTGTGGTGTGTCTAGGTGCATTCTCAGTGTTGGCTTCGGCCTCCCGGGGCGCTCTGGTCGCAGGCGCAGTGCTGGTTCCGGTTGTAGCGTATTTGGGGTTTCGGCGCGGTTCCAGGCTTCTCGTCATTGGAATCTGTGTTGTCTTGGGGTTTTCTCTGTCAGTAACCCACACCTATCTTTCTAGGAACGGTGCGGAACTGGACCGCATCATTTGGACTGCTTCCGCTTACAGCACTGCCAGTAACGGAGTATACGAACGTCAGAGTATGATCACAGACGCATGGAACGAATATTTGGACCATCCCTGGCTTGGAAGCTCGATAGTCGAAAGGAGGTCGTTGAGCTACCCGCACAATGCCTTCGTGGAAGCGTTCATGGCAACCGGGGCGTTCGGCGGAACGGTGTTTGCGCTGTTGGTTCTTACCGCAATGTTCCGTGCCGTCGGTTTGATCAGGCGACACCCCGCGATGGCTTGGATCCCCATTTGTTTCTTTCAGCAACTTATTGGAGCCATGTTCTCGGGCGGACTTTACGGAAATCCGCTATTGTGGGGATTGATGGCTATCATGCTCGGAGTGGATATGCCTCCGAGGCGATCCGAAAGAACTGAGATTCGAGACGCGTACGCCTGGTAGGCGACAAGCTCCTTTCCTCGCAGTGATTGCCCTTCAGAGAGAGTGTTGATTTCCTGCGGCCAGGCGGCAGTTATCGCAACTGCAGAGACCGATGTTGCGGCAGATCAAGGCCGGGGGCTGACGGCTTCCGTGTTGCCTCAACTAGAACTCCGTAAAGAGGTGGCGATTCGTATGACACGTATTTTCCTGTTTGTCGTTTTGTCATGGGCTTCGGTCAGCGTGCAGGGCCAAGCTCTTAACCCGAAATATCAATTCCCTGTTTTCGATGCAACTGGCTTCACACAAAAGCCCGATCTGACGCAATTTGGCTTAAAAACTATCACAGTCGTCTATCCTGCCTTTATGTGGGACGGGGATAAGGGTCCTGACCCAGTAAGTCTCCCGGACCGCGGTCGGATCGCCGCTTTTGCACAGATCGCGAATCAATCGACAGGTATCCTTGTGGTCGACATCGAGCATTGGCCATTAACCGGAGGTGCCGATGCCGTAGCCGAGAGTATCCAGAAATACCAGACCGTTATCAAGTGGTTCAAGGCACCTTCACCCTCACTAAAGGTCGGATTTTATGGAGTCGTGCCAATACGAGACTATTGGGACTCCCTTCAAGAAGGCACACCTCGATATGCAACATGGCAAAAGGAGAACGACGGCGTCGCATCCATCGGTAAACTGGCTGATGTGCTGTTCCCCTCAATTTATACCTTTTATGAAGATCGTAATGGTTGGTCACAGTATGCCCTTGCACAGATTCGGGAGGCACGCAGACATGCTGACGGGAAGCCTGTCTACGTTTTCCTTTGGCCACAGTATCATGAGTCCAACAAAAAGCTCGCCAATACCTTTCTGCCGGGCGACTACTGGCGTATGGAGCTCGATACTGCGCGAAAGTATGCTGACGGCGTCGTCATCTGGTGTTGCTCAATAGGCAAGCGTGGGATGGCAAGGCGCCCTGGTGGTTGGAAACCCAGGACTTTATGAAGGGTATCGATTCGAGCCATAAGTGACAACCCTTTGGCACTCAAGCGGCCGCCACAAGTCCTGCTCCCTGGACGTCCTCACTCCACAGATGATCAAGATCGATATCTGCAGAGCGCTGACGCCCAATTATGAGATAGGGACGGTCGGGGTGATTGGCAGGGGTATAGGCTGGGCCGGCTGCGGGTAGTAAGTGCCATGCCAAAGTGATTGATAATAATATCTGTGTAATGCAATATCAAAGCCCTCGCAACATTTTGCAACGAGGCTACCGGCAACCTCTCATGTCGGACTTAACTACTACTTGCGACTGGACTGTAGCATATGAGGCTATTTCAGAATTCTGGAGTTCCCCCCTCCTATTTGTCTCGCCTTCAATGGTCCGAGGATGCGGCCACCTTCAAAGTTAAAATCAACCGCTTCCTTGGCAACCGGTATGGTGCGATGCACTTTCTGGCACCGGTACTGAATGGCGATGAACCGCCTTTTTTACAAACGGGGATGACGAGGCACTGCAACGCGCATGGGCGCGCGAGATGGGCATGTCGACAAAGGCCAGTCTCGTAGAAATCTTACTAGCTCAAATTGAATCCCACCGCACGGAAGTCTTCTATAACTTAGATCCAATGCGTTATGGCGGCGATTTTATCCGTAACCTTCCGGGTTGCGTCCGCACTAAGGTCGCGTGGCGATCTGCTCCATCTCCCCGAGCAGATTTCAGCGGGTATGACCTGATGGTGTGCAATTTCCCCAGTATTCTGAGGAGCTATCAGGAACGGGGCTGGAAAGCAGCGTACCTTGCGCCCGCACACGACCCCGCGATGGACGAATATGCAAGCAACGATGACCGTCCGATTGACGTGCTGTTCGTTGGGGGATACTCACGGCATCATACCAAGAGAGCGGCGGTCCTGGAAGCGGTCGCGGGCCTCAGAGACCGGTACCGCATTCAGTTCTGCCTAGCTCCTTCCCGGTTTACGCGGCTGGCGGAATCGGCGTTGGGCTACCTTGCCCCCGTGGGCAGATACCGAAGGCCCAGGGACATTCGCGCTGTTTCGCACGAACCGGTTTATGGCCGTATCTGTACGCGCTTATTGCGAAGTCCAAGATCGTTTTGAACGGCGCTATCGACATGTCCGGCGAAGATCGAGGAAATATGCGCTGTTTTGAGGGTATTGGGTGCAGAAGCCTCCTCTTGTCCGATGAAGGCGTGTACCCTGACGGCATGGTCGGAGGCAAGACACTTGTCACATACAAATCTCCCGCCGATGTCGTGGCGAAGATCAACGACTTGTTCCAGGCACCACAGTTTATGACCGGCACCGCCAATGCCGGATATGAAATGATCGCGAGCAGGTATTCTAAGGGGTTGCAATGGAATAGGTTTAGTACGTTAGTGGGTTAGTATCTACTAGTTATCTTGGCTTACCCCCATGACAGTATTCGCCTTATATTTAAACCTCGCAGAGACGGCTGCTTCAATCAGAAGATGAGTTAGAGCTTGCCCTAGAACGACGAACTGCTTAATGGTGAGGAACCGATGCTCTTTGAGATAAAGGAATCAATTGACGCTATGTGCTATCCGTTCTATCTAGCCCGCGGGCGCAGGCCGTGGTCGCCTGGATATTACACCGCGAAACGCTGGGGAATCGAGAATGCGATTGATGCTGGATCGCTCAAGCCTGGCACCGTACTCCCTGAGGGATACGGGTTCAGGTTGGATGAGCGTGTTATTGAGTATCCGTGGGTGTTGGCGCGATTGCCACAAGACCCGGGAGCAATGCTGGACGCGGGCTCGGCGCTCAATTATAAGTTCCTCATAAAAAAGGCTCCTGTGAGAGACGCGAGGCTTTCGATTTGCACTCTTGCGCCGGAAAAGCGGTGCTATTGGGGGCGCGGAATTTCATATGTATTCGATGACCTCCGAGCCTGCATGTACCGCTCGGGTGCCTTTGACACAATTGTAAGCATATCGACAATTGAGCACATCGGCCTGGATAATACTTTGCTCTATACCGCCGACGGCACTAAGCAGGAAGATGACTCGGCGGGTTTTCGCGCGGCGGTCCGGGAGTTTCGCCGCATCCTTCGGCCAGGGGGAGTCTGCTTCATTACGGTACCGTATGGAAAGGCATGCAAGCGCGGCTGGTTTCAGGTGTTTGATGCGGCCATGGTGCAGATGGTGCTCCACGATTTCCAGCCAACGAACCATGAAATCGATTATTTTGGCTATTCTGCCGACGGATGGCATGTCGCCGACCCCACCGACCTCAGGGAGGCAACATGCTTCGACATTCATCAAGAGCGAACACTTGGCCCTGACTTTGCCGCATTTGCACGCGGCGTAGCTTGTATGCAGTTAGTAGCCTGAACGACTATTCGGCGGGGACAACCAACAGGAGTAGCAGATCCATGCAAGCATTTGTTAGAAGGCCAAGAATGCCGCACTCGAGCCCGCAGTGGGACCGGCAAGAGGTAGAGTGGTGGGACGCGAACGCCGCGCATATCGAAAGGATATGGGGGCTCTCTGATTCACTCTGTCGCGGAGCGCGTCAGAAATACCTCGAACATATCCGTGCACGCTTTTTGCAACTCAAAGCAACGAGGCCCCTCAAAATATTGGAGATCGCGTGTGGTTCCGGCTGGCCAGGGCGCATTCTGGCGTCACCGGCGGTTAAAGTAACAGGCGTGGACTTCTCTGAGGAACAAATTAAGATTGCCCGCGTTAAGGCAGCGGAAGTCGGTCAGTCTAATTGTGACTACGTTCAGATGGAGATAGGCCAGATGAATGAGTCATTTCAGTCAGGTCGGTTTGACGGGGCCTTCATACATTGTGGAATTCATCACCTAAGCACTGTAGAACTCACCGGCTTTGTCGAACTTCTGAGCCGGAGCCCGACTGGCTTTCCAACTGTACTCGTTGAGCCGGTATATCTCGATAGGTCAAATGTTTTCTGCCGCCTCTTAGGACGGGTATTTACCGCAATCTATTACTTGCTGGGCTCGGCCTATTTTGCCCGCTTTGCCCAGGACAAGATGGTGGTCAGGATCACCCTAGACTTGTTGAACCGTGCTACGGATGAGGGGTGGTTCTTCTCGCCGAAGGAGGTGCCGTTTGATGTCGAGGAGGTTCGGCGCCTTTTCTCGTCTCACTTTGACATTAAGGAAATTGAGCCCGTAACTTACTTCGGACTTCGTGCAGCCCAGCACTTGGCCACCCTGAAGGACCAACAAAGAGCCTCTCGATCGGGTGCAAGATTACTGCCATTCCTAAATCTAATAGATCGTCTGCTAATCAGAACTGGATTGCTTCCGAAACTGACATCCAGTTACCTCTTCTGTCGAATCGTGTTGCTACGAAGGTAACGGTGTTACTCCTCATTACGGCTGACTCGTTAGCTCATATTATTGACCCGGGAGCATTGGTGATCCAGGTTGTTTCGACCCGTAAGATAGACGGGCGCTCTAATTCTATAGCTGCCCTAACAAGCTTTCAGGAGCAAACACCATGGTCTGTGACCGGTCATTCGCATGAACCTAGACTATATAGCACGGCGCCTGCTGCGACGCCCGACATGTGTGCTTGCTGGCGGCGCTAAGATTTCCCGTTCGGCTGGAATTCGCAATGCATCGGGTGAGAGTGAAGATATACAAATTGGCAACAATTCCTTGATTCAGGGTGAACTTCTAACCTTTGCTCACGGCGGGAAGATACGGATTGGCGAGTGGTGTTATGTCGGTGAGGGCACTAAGATCTGGTCGGCGTTGAGTATTATCATTGGCGACAGAGTGTTGATTGCCCACAATGTGAACATTTTCGACAGTCTTACTCATCCGCTCGATGCACGTGCGCGACACAAAGAGTTCCATATGCTCGTGACATCAGGGTACCGCGAAAAAGCTGATCTTGACGGGCAAATGGTTAACATCGGCCCAGACGCATGGATAGGAGCGAACGCGACAATCCTGCGCGGCGTCACCGTCGGAGAGGGTGGAATTGTAGGAGCCGGAGCCGTGGTAACGAAGAACGTTCCAGCCTACACCATCGTAGCGGGCAACCCGGCACGTCTTATCCGCGAGATAGAGCCGGCGGAGAGACGTTGAAGAATGCCATGGGTGACGCACTCGCAATCCGGCGCGCGATTCCGAGTGTGCTAAACCTGCCGGGACTCTCGTCGTTAGCCCGCAAAGCCGTCTCCTGGACTGACCGCCGTCCAGGAATGCTCTACCCCTTTGTTTGCACTCGGCCTTAACCATGGCGCAAATTTGGATTACAGGAACTCGCGGTTTTATCGGACGCCATCTTGCTGCATGGCTTTCGCGGCAGGGCCACACGATCATTGGTATTGGGCACGGCCCATGGCCCCAATCGGAGGCGGCAGAATGGGGTGTTCAACGCTGGCTCAATGGCGGCATCCATTCCAGCAACCTGCAACAACTGCTCCGCGAAACCGGGGCTCCGGATCATATCTTCCACTTGGCTGGAGGATCTTCTGTAGGTGCTGCAATCGCCAGCCCACATGAGGACTTCTCGCGCACGGTCGCTACTACGGCGGAACTATTGGATTGGATGCGCCTTGAGGCGCGAAATGCCAGGCTGGTGGCCATATCAAGCGCGGCGGTTTATGGAGCGGGTCATTCCGGACCGATCCGCGAAGATCAGGCGCGCCTGCCCTTTTCGCCGTATGGCTACCATAAGCTGATGATGGAGCAATTATGCCAATCCTACGCGAGAAGCTACGGTCTATCGGTCATGGCAGTGCGCCTCTTCTCTGTCTATGGCAATTCGCTTAAGAAACAGGTGCTGTGGGATATTTGCGCCAGCCTGGAATCGGGCTCGCGCCAAATAGAGCTCGGAGGCACGGGTGAGGAGTTGCGCGATTGGACGGACATTCGGGATGTAGTGCGCGTATTGGAGTTGGCGATGAGCTTACCAGTCGACCCTGATGCCATACCGATCGTCAACGCAGGATCAGGACAGCCCACGAGCATTAGCAGGATCGCGCAGCTCGTGCTGGAATCCTGGCCTGTTCCATGCTGGATCAGGTTCAACGGCAAGTCGCGGCCCGGCGATCCATTCAGTCTAGTCGCGGATAGCACGTTCCTTCACAACGTGGGCTTTGAATGGAGGATTCCGGTGAAGAGGGGTATTTGCGACTATGTGCAGTGGTACCTGCAATACTCAAGGAGCGCCGCGTGATTCGAGTAGCTTTCACCCTCATGAGCGGCAGAAACTGGACGGGTACGGGTGTTTTTAACTACTTCGTGAACTTGGCGCAAGTACTGGCCGAACATGCACACGATCGCGTCCAACCGGTGTTTTTCGGCGGCACGGATGCCATCGCGGCGAATGTCGAGCCCTTTGCTGCTATACCGGGCGTACAGGTAGTTCTGACTGCCGAGTTTGACGAATCGAGGAAGGGCCAGCGCATGCGCCAGGCGGTACTCACCGGTTGTGATCGTGCAGCGGCTGACTCTTTTCGCAAACACCGAATTGATGTGGCGTTCGAGTACACGCAATTTCTTGGCTGGCGTTTTCCCTTCCCCGCCGTGGCCTGGTTGACCGATTTTCAACACCGGCACCTGAAAGAATTATTCAGCTTCCGCGCCTACTGGAAGCGAGATCTCGGTTTCCGAACGCAGATACTCAGTGGCCGATACATCATGTTAAGCAGCGAAGATAGCCGCCGTGACTGTGAGATGTTCTTCCCACAATCCATCGGTAGAACCTCAGCTGTGCGCTTCGCCGTCCGACCTCCTGATGTATCGGATTACGATCGCGCCCGCGCGATCGCCAACGGCTACAACTTACCGGAGCATTTCTTCTATTTACCCAATCAGTTCTGGAGGCACAAGAATCACCGCACCGTGATCGAAGCTCTGCATATATTAAAGCAGCCAGGGATACGACCTCGTGGTGGCCGCCTCGGGCAAGCCAGAAGATTATCGTCATTCCCATCACTATCAGACGCTCCAATCGCTCGTTGATTCACGCGGCTTGGCAGATAACTTTCGGTTCATTGGAATGGTGCCGCGCCAACATGTGTTTGCCCTGATGCGTGCGTGCACAGCGCTCGTCAATCCCTCGTTGTCAGAAGGCTGGAGTACGACCGTTGAAGAAGCCAAACTACTTGGGGTACCCATGTTGCTTTCGAATCTGCGCGTTCATATGGAACAAGCCGGAGACTCGGCAAGGTTTTTTGACCCCCAAGCAGCCGAACAACTTGCCTCGCTGATGGCTCAGCACAATAATTTGCCAGCCGTACCGCGTCAAGAGATGGAGAAACTGGCCATCGCAGCATCTCACAATCGGGTTAAGCAGTTTGCTAATGAGTTTTCGCAAACGGTCGAGCGCGCCGCGGGATTATTTTGAGAGGTTACGACGGTTCTCACACCCGAATCCGATGCCAGAGCAGGCAGTTTCAGCGTCTGAAGGCAATATCGATCGATCCATCATGAATCCGACTGCTCTGCCCATTGACGAGAGCATGCGCAAGTGACACTCCTAACACCGAGCTAGGCGGTCATCGCTTCGCTCGTTCCCGGAAATTGGGATGTTCATCAAACCAACAGACTGCTATGCGGTTTCCGAGTATTTGGTCAGGCTTAATGATTCGACTTCAGAAATTACTCATCGTCGGGCTGTTCGCGTGTCTTGGAGCCGCTCAGCGGGCAGGGTCCCAGTCACTCCAGGGCGGTCAACTTACGGCTCAAACGAATTCCCGCAAAGCCGCCAAGGCAGGCAACATCGGACGGTCGCTAAATACAGGCTCACTCCCAAAAGAGCCGCCGGTGCTTTACTTCCAACCTGGAATCGGTTGGCAACAGTATCCCGACGGGAAAACTCAGCGGTGGTCTGACACACCCGGCAGATCCGAGTATCTAACAATGCGAAACAAGGGCTAGCTCCTGAAGCGCGCATGGTCGATACCACGACCGGTCAATCACGACCAGCCGGTGACCTCCGCCCGCTTACCCGGCATGAGCACCGGAACACTGCCTTCCCTGCAGGGAACCTCCCTGTTCAATCCGGCAGGGGGTGCTGCCTCCGGGCGGCGGGCTATGACTCTGGGTTCAATGCCTTCTGGCAGCACGCATCGTTCATCAGGAAGCGAGCCAGGCATTTCCTCCAACCCGGTCAACGATCTTAAGTCCCACGCATATATAAGTTCGATCGTGCTACGCAGGATGATACGGACCGCGCCTGACTTGGAGACGCGAATCAAACTGCAAGAGATCCAGAGACAAACTGTCAAACAAGTCCCACGTTTCGTCGGTCAGTTCGAAAGGAAACCAAGCCGGAAGGGGCATCGAAAGGTCATCACGTTGGCACGGCTGATTCCTCGTCCCTGTCAGATGGCCACGGCCGCGCGGCTGTCTTCGCGAGAGCGCTTTCTTCGCATAGCTATCCATAGTTCACGCTGATCAGACGGTCACGGTTGGCTGGACAGCGCATTTCGGATTCTCAATCGGTATTCTCACTCGAAATAGCTACGGCAGCAGAGCGCGGCAAGGATCTACGGCAAAGCCGCGCGCTAAGTCCTGCCGACAAATTCCTCCCCTCGACAAAACACGGTGTTATCAGTGCCACAAACGACGAACACCAAATTGTGAACTTGCGAGTAAAAGCATGAAATGTTTGATCGTTAGCGCTGTGTTTCCGCCGGAACCGGTTGTAACGGCGCAAACCAGCTTTCAAATTGCGGATGAGTTGTTTCGGCAGGGCCACCAGGTCACAGTCCTGGCGCCATTTCCGAGCCGTCCTGACGGGGAGCTTTTCAAGGGCTATCGGAGATCACTCTATTGCAGGGAAAACATGGGATTTTCGGTGATCCGCTGCTTCTCGTTTCTGTCCCGGAAGTCAACCATGGCCAGCCGATTATCGGAAAATATTGGCTTCGCAATTACTTCTTCTATCCGTGTGCTGTTCGCGCCTCGGCCTCACATTATCTATTTGAACTCATGGGTGATTTTCGGTTCCGGCCTGGTTTCAGCTGCGGCCTGGATTCGAGGCATTCCTGTAGCGATGAGCGTCCAGGACGTTTACCCGGAATCGCTCTCGCAACAGAAAAGGATTGGCCCGCGGTCACTCCTTTTCAGAATTTTGCGTGCGCTTGATACGAGGATCGCACATTCCGCAAAGGCGCTCATCGTCATCTCAGACCGGTTTCGCGAAACATACACATCCGACCGCGGAGTGCCTGCCGATCGCGTCCACGTGCTGCAGAATTGGGGAGAGACGAGCGCAGTCAATGTGGATGCCCGGGGCGCCTACGCTCTGCGCCAGAAGTACGGCATTCTCGATCACACGACATTGGCGGTGTACGGGGGCAACATTGGCGCGGCCGCTGGAGTCGAAACGGCGATCAAGGCATTTGAGTATCTGTGGAATGACGAGAATATCTGTATGCTCATCGCCGGAGCGGGCTCTTGCTTGCAAGCGTGCCAAGAGTTGGTAGAAAAAAAAGGCATGCAGGATCGGGTCTTCTTCCACACGCCGTGGGCCAAAAAAGATACGGGAATCGTTCTAGGTGCGGCAGATGTTCTATTACTCCCAACGCAGGGCGAGCAGTCCCTGGTCTCGGTTCCGTCCAAGCTCATCTCATACATGTTGTCCGGGCGTCCGGTCCTCGCCATGGTACTCGGGGACTCCGACACTGCCAAATTGATCATAGGAGCGAAGGCAGGATGGGTGATTCCGCCGGACGATCCCGCAGGAGCAGCCGCAGCATTGAAAGTTATCGCGGCGAGTAGCCGTGAAGACCTGCGCGCCGCCGGAGCTCGGGGTTTGGATTATGCCTTACGTCATCTGACACGCGAGGCCAACCTTCCCAAGATGATTCAGCTGCTTCTACAACTTGCAAAATCAGGGCCACGCTCCGTGGTGCTTGGTCAACGATCGAGCGCATAGGGGTGATGGATGGTTGCCAAACGGCTTCTGGATCTCTTTCTCTGCTGTCTCATCGTGCCGATGGCCCTGCCTTTAGTTGCGGCCTGTGCGCTGTTAGTGCGATTGAGCTCGCCCGGTCCTGTCCTTTTTCGGCAGAAACGAATCGGCATGAACCGTCAACTTTTCGAAATGTTGAAGTTTCGCAGCATGTACGTGAATGCGCCAGATCTTAGGAACAGCGACGGGTCGACTTTCAACGCGGCGCACGATAGTCGAGTCACTGCAGTGGGACGATTCCTTCGCAAAACAAGCCTTGACGAGATCCCACAGTTAATCAACGTGCTACGGGGAGAGATGAGTTTTGTTGGTCCCCGTCCGGACCTTCCGGATGCACTTCAGCACTACCGGGCAAAAGATCACCTGCGCCTCTCGGTTCCCCCCGGCATTACCGGCCTGCCTCAAGTGCGGGGCCGCAATACGCTGCCTTGGGAGGTGCGCCGGGATATGGATGTGGAGTATGCAGAGACTCGCTCGCTGTGGCTGGACATTCGGATCATGCTGATGACCTTCCCCGCAGTCCTGTTTAGCCGGGGCATTTACATCAAGGGATCACAAGGGCGTAAGGAGACCGCTTAGAGCACATGTTGAGAGATACACCAAAGAGAATTCTCATTCTGGGATCGACTGCTCCGGAAGTTGCCAAGACTCTGGGCACGATTCGTGCGATGCGAAAAGACAAAATCGATTTGCTCGGATATCTAGACGACGATCGCTCCCGCTGGGGCAGGTTATTTCTTGGACAACCCGTGCTCGGCGGGAGCGAGTTGCTACGCGGCGCGCACCGCGATGTCTGGGTGGTGAATAACGTAGCCGGCACGATGAATGCGCGTAAGCGAGTCTGGCATATGCTCGACTCGCTTGGAGTGAATTCCTATACTGTGGTCCATCCTCTGATCGATACCGCACAAGCCGAAGTCGGAGTGGGAAGCGTGGTTCAAGACGGGGTGATCCTGTCACCCGGTGCCCGCATCGGGCGGCACTGCCTGGTCAACATTGGAGCCATCGTCGCCCACGAAAGTGTTGTTGACGATGTGTGTTTTCTGGGTCCCGGAGCAATTCTCAACGGCCGCGTTCACATCAAGGAAGCCTGCTTTCTGGGAGCGGGCTGCATCATTCTGCCGAATGTAGTTGTCGGCGAAGGCAGCATTGTCGGCGCGGGAGCGGTAGTCCTCAAGGACGTGCCTCCTTACTCCACGGTCGTCGGTTGTCCTGCCAAGGTAATCAAGCAGCGCACTCCTGCCGATGCCAAGCAGCCTTACTTGTTGTCCAACGTTTTATCCGAGGCCTAATCATGAAAATTCAGGAACAGACGATTCCCTTCCACTTCGCAAGCGTAGGAGAGGAGGAAGCTCTGGCGGCCGCGGATGTTGTCCGTTCCGGTTGGCTCACCATGGGACCCAAGACGATCGAATTCGAGCAGAAGTTCGCATTCTATGTCGGCGCCAAGCACGCAATCGGTGTTAATTCCTGCACCGCGGCGCTGCATCTTGCGTTAGAGGCGATCGGCTTGCAGCAAGGCGATGAGGTTTTGGTGCCAACAACCACGTTCACAGCTACTGCGGAAGTAGTTGTTTATTTCAAGGCCATTCCTGTGCTGGTGGATGTGGACCCTGTAACCCTCTGTATGGATCCGGAAGACGCCCAGAGGAAAGTTACCAGCAAGACCCGCGCAATCATCCCTGTTCATTTTGCCGGGCAACCATGCGATATGGACAGAATTCAACGGCTGGCTGACAGCCGTAACCTCCATGTAATTGAAGATGCGGCCCACTCACTTCCTGCCTCGTTCCGGGGCACGCCGGTCGGCTCGATCAGCAAATTGACTGCCTTCAGCTTCTACGCGACCAAGACGATGACCACGGGTGAAGGCGGTATGATCACTACCGACGACGACGAGCTTGCCGCTCGTATGAGGATCATGAGACTTCATGGTATCGGCCGGGACGCATGGAAGCGTTATAGCAGTGAAGGCTCCTGGTATTACGAGGTGTTGAGTGCGGGTTTCAAATATAACCTTACGGACATTCAGTCTGCTATCGGCATCGCTCAGTTGGCAAAGTGCACGGAAATGCGCAACCGTCGCGACCAGATTGCAAAGCAATATACTGAAGCCTTCTCTCGATGTGAACAACTTGAAGCTCCCACCGTTCTCGACGACCGGGAATCCGCCTGGCACCTTTATGTGCTGCGCCTTAATCTGGACCAGCTCACGATTGGGCGCGCCGAAGTCATCGAACAGCTGAAGGAGAGAGGAATCGGGACCAGCGTCCACTTCATTCCTTTGCACATGCACCCGTATTACCGGAACACCTACCACTATTCCGACCAGAGTCTACCCATCGCCATGAGGGAATACTATCGGTCTTTTTCACTGCCGATCTATCCCGGCATGTCATCGAGTCAGGTCGACTACGTAATCGAGCAGGTTCTTGACCTGGTTGGGAAGATACGCCGGTAAGCCGTATCAGGTTGTTGCAGAACACACGGACAAGCATAGACAACAAATGTGGCCCCATCGGTTAACCCGGTGGGGCCACGTCTATTTGCTCATGACAACATGCTGAAAACCTGCATCGCTGGTGCGACCGGGAATCAAACAATCGAAAGCTGAGAAACTATCAGGTCGCGGCGGCGCCGCACCTTCTCCCGCCGTGACTCATGGAAATCTCTTAACTCTAGCGACGAATTGGACTCGGACTATCGCCGCAGCATCTCCACCTTCGCAATTTGATCCAGGCCGGGACTTCTCGTCACGCCCTTAGTAACGAAATCTCCGCGACAGGCCACTAGTTGATTCGATAGACAACGCCGAAGCTGGCGCCGAGTTGTGTCATTGTTTTCTGGGGCCGATAAATCTTTGAGTACGAAACCTCTCCCGCTCGGAAGCTGAAGTGATGGGCCACGTAGACGTCTAGCCCACCTATAGCTGACCATTGCGGGCCCAGGCCTTCGGTTAGTTTATTTTCAGGGGGCAAGCTGCGCGACCAAGCGTTTCCAGCGCCAAAGAGAACGCTGACATACGGGGAAGTGTGCCCGAAATGTAGTGCGAATCGGGGCCCTGCGAGGGCCGACTCTTCATGCTCGTCACTACCCCACTTCAGGAGTGAGCCTCGTACTTCAGCCCCAACGACGTGGCGCGTTTGCCAGTAGCCTCCCAATGAGACTCCGTAGATAGCGAAATCGTACAAATAGCGAAAATCCGGTTTGGCAACAGTGAAGGTGGAAAATACTCGAATGTCTGGAGCCTGCCGGAGCGCCGGGATCACCTGGGCTGAGACACTGTGTGCCGCAGCCCAGAACATTAGCGTCCAGGCAATCCGCACGAGATTGTGTTTTCTACAGAAGTGGTTGGTGGTCATATGCTCCGTCCGGTGAGGGTTTCGCCACTGCAGAAGCCATGCAAAAGTGCTCCTTGCCTCCCCAGCATGGAGACACCATCAGACCGTCACATTTGCAACGGTAATGAGTAACTTATCAAAGCAAGGGAAATAGCGCTTCTCCATATTGTTTGTAACCAATTATGGTTACCGGTGGTACTGCACTTATGTGGTAGATTGCGACGGTCAACCTTATAACTTCGGCAAGGGCGTACTTATAACAAGGAGATCGTGATCCGTAACGTAGAAAGCGGACAAATACCGCTGCTAGTTATCACATATTTTTGCGTAATCCAATTAATTATAAGACGATGCCTGCTAAGAATGAGGCGATTAGCCGCTACCGCGAGTTAACATCTAACTTACGACTAACGTAAAAAGCGATAAAGCTCCTTTTCGTTTAACTGCAAAAGTGACACCACAAGTACTGCCTATTCCGGGGAAATGTTCGCAGCCCTACTTAGCATCTTAGGGATAACGCACCTTCGCGTGCATTTACTTTCCTATACCAGAGATACAATGGGCGGGTTAGATCAGGGTGTCTGCAGGGGCCTCATCCCCTGCACCGGGAAGAGCCCGGTTGGGCCGATTTCCTCGTTCATGGGCTGCGGGCGAGTCACGTAACGAAAGAAGAAACCAATCTTGTCGCTGGCGTAGTCCCTGGAGTTGTTGAAGGTCATATACCCGCCCACGTACCAGTGATCTGCAATGGCATAGGAACCTTCCGCGTCGAGGTTGTAATTGCCACCGACGCTGGTTCGCTCAGGATAGGTTGGGTTACCCTGTGCGGCCTGGTAGACAGCATCGAGCGGGAAGTATGGTGCTGAGTCCTCCTGGAATGCCTGCATCCCAAGGCTGCCGCTGGCGCGATAGTGAAATTTTGATCCATAGTGCCCGTTGAAAGTGAGGGGAACGCCGGCGAGCAGATAAGCACCGGGACTGAAATAGCCGCCTTGGCCATAGGTGAAGTAGCGCAGATTACGCTCATAATGCATGCCGAAGAAGTTCATGCCGGCGACCAAACTGCCGTACTGGGGGGAGCGCCAAGGGGTCCAGTACGCCCCGCCGTCTCCGTCGATGCGTTCATTGGTCGCTACGTGGAGGCCGGTGAGATATTGTCCGCCCCCCTGGACATACCATCCTGAAAACTGGTCGCCGGAGTTGATATGGATCTCGCCCGCGTTGCTGATTACGCCTCCCCAGGTGTTGCCGACCGAGGTAGCGGTTGCGCTGCCTTCGTCGCGCAACCCGGCAAAGGAGAGCTGGGTGTCGAGGACGGGATCTCGCGAGAATTCCAGCGAGAAATGAGCGGACGCGGGATGGATGTAGAGCCCACCCGTGTAATTTTGCACGAGGAACCCGCGCGGCGTTGAACCGATACGCGCTCCAAAGTTGGAAGTCTGCAATTGGAACTCACCTGCTGTACCGGCAGCGGATTGGACGTAAGGCAGGGAGCTCGCAGGCAGTGTTCCCTGGCGAAGAGTTTCAGTGGCGGTTGCTTGTCCAGCATCGAGCAGCACGGGCTCGACGACGAAGGTGGTTCGCACGCCCGGCGCGAGCATGCCCGACGCTTCGGCCTGGCCGGAAAATACGGCCAGGCGGTCGAAGCCTGGCTGGCCACTGCGGTAGTCCAGACTGGAAGTTCCACCGGTCCAACCACTGGACGCGCCTTCGAGCACAGCCAATTGCTGCTGGATCTGTTCCCGCGGAGTCAGCGGAGCGTGGCTTGGGACCACCGCTCCGGTAAGCGGCGGCAGGACAACCGAAGCCACGCCGCTGGTTCCAGCTCCTGGTGAAGGCTGTGGGGCGGTAAATTGAGGTAGCAGGTCCTGCTGGGTGCCGGAGCCCTGGTTATCCAGCGGCCGGCCATTGTCCCCCGGCTCCTTGCCAAGCGACGGCAATTGTCTTTCGGCGTGCGGCGTCTCTTCCAAGTTCCTCACCGCGTCCTGCAATTTATCGGCGTTCGACTCACCCGCACTGCCGGCCGAAGGTAGATTGGCCGATGGATTAGTCTTGCGTGCGGATGATGGCCGGTTGGCGGTCTCCTCATCCTGGGCGTCGATATACGCTCCTCTGGGTGGAAGCTCGAAATGCGCGCGAACGATGGGCGCCGGCGCGGGAACTGCCTCATCGCGTGGATTCTCAACAGCAGTCAAGTCTCCCAGAGACGGGGTTCCATGGACAGCATCGTCCGCATCCACGCGGCGCGGTCCAGCCGACGGGATTGCCGGCTGCGAATAGCCATTGAACTGGGGCGCGGGAGCTGTGCGTGGGCCTTGAGAGGGGACTTCGGCCGCAGCTTCAACGCTTCCGGAATAACGGTGAACCTGAGTGGGCACATCATCCTGGGGAAAACTCTGGGCCTGATCGTGACCATCCCCTGCGTCGAAATTGCCGAGGGTTGGGGCCATTGCACGCGACTCGTCGCGCCATGAGACTGCGGCTTCCCTGCGCACGATTCCACGATCAGATTCATCGATCCTTTGAGAAGTTGCTCCTGCGGGCGCGAGCAACTTCATGAGCTCTCGTGCGGGGGCATTATCGCTCCCCGGATCATTGGAATCTGTTCCCGGGCTTGCAGTGTGAGAGAAAATTTCCGCCGGAGTTGCCGGTCCCATTGCTTCGAGAGCGGCGCGATAATATGCAGCGGCACGTCCGGCATCGCCGCGAGCTTGCTCATACTGCGCGGCCATTTTCAAGATGTCGGGGTCATCCTTGTAGAGACCCAGGGCCAATTGCAACCATGACTCCGCCTGTTTCAGATCGTGGGCCGCGAGTGCGGCGCCGATAGCTCCGTGGTACTGTGCCAAGGAGCCGTGGCGGAGGTCAAGCGACGCATATATGGCCACGGCTCGCTTGGGCTGCCCCGTCTTGAGGTACGCACCGGCAAGGGCGTTATAGATGTCGATATTGCCGGGGAATGCCTGGACTGCCGTCTCCAGGATGATAACCGCCTGTTGGAGATCGCCCCGGTCGAGCGCGCTGGTGGCACGACGTACGCTCCAGGAAGCCCAGAGTTTATGAAAAGCCACCTGCTGTTCTTCCGTCAGGCCCGGCGCCTGAGTGAGCTGAGACACCAGGGAGTAGAGGCGGCGATCGTCTCCCGCTTTCAACAGTAGCCATCCGTACTGGATCTGCATGTCCGCCGGTTCGTCAAGCCGCTGATCGAGATACAGCTGTGATAACTGATCGAAGGTCTGCAGAGCGGCTTTGTCCTGGCCGGTTGCATCCTGAATGGATGCGAGCGTCTGCAGATAGGAGGTGTCTTGCTCCAGGGCGAGCCTCACAGAGTCAGGCATTTGGTCAAGCTCACGCAGAGCTTCACGGTCACGATTCGATTGGTGGAGTGTAGTCAGCATGCCGCGCCAAGCGTCAGGGCTGCGCGGATTTCGATCCAGCTCCCGACGATAGAGGGTATATGCCTTTTGCGGGTCTCCCTGGGCAACGTATAGGTTGGCCAATTGGAGCTCTATGGCAGGTTGCGGAGAAGCCGCAACCGCGAGTGCCCGCTCCAAGTACTTCTGCGCACTGCTCAATTGATTGCGCGCCTGATAGATAGATCCCAGCAGCGCCAGGAAGCCTGAATCATTCTGGCTTTGGTCATAGGCGGAGCGGGGCATGCCGCGTAAGTCTGCGATGGCGTCGTCATCCCGGTCAAGCTGATGCTCGGCAGCAATCAAGGCACGCCACGCTGCGGCATTTTCTGGATCGACGGCCACCACCTGACGATAAAGTCGAAGAGCGGGCTCGAAGCGGCGAACCGTCATGAGCAGTCCGGCGTACTGCAACTGCTTATCCGGCGGAAGATCGCGGCCATGATCAGGAAACGGCAGTGCAAGCGCCTTTTCGGTTGCGCGGTCCGCATCCACTTTCCGGCCGGTCGATTGATACGCTTGGATGAGAAAACGCAAATAGTCCGGATCGGTCTCCAGGTGAGCTTCTATGTTTTTGGGCATACGCTCGCTGGTGGCCAACGCCTCGCGCCAATCTGCCATTTGCGCTTGAGTTAGAAACAGATTGCGCCAGGCATCTTCATTTCCCGGGCTTGCCCCCACTGCCCTCTTAAGGATGGCCACTGCATCAGCCAGGTTTCCCGCCTGCATGAGTGCGCCTGCGAGTGCTTCTTCAGCATCCCGGCTGTTTGGCTTGAGAGATAGCGCGTCGCGATAATCCCTGGCAGCGGTTTGCGCATCCCCGGATTTTTGCTCAGCTGCGGCCTGGGCCATTCGGCTCCAAAAACGGGCGGTGGAGATGGTGCCTTCTAACTTTGTGGCGCCGGCGGCGCGGGCTTTTTCGAGGAAGTCCACTGCTTGTGCAAAGTTACCTCGCTTCATGGAGACATATCCCATGCCGCTGAGCGCCCTTGGATTATGAGGGTTCTTTGTCAACAAAGCCTGGAATTGCTGCTCGGCCTGATCGAGCTGACCGCCATTGAGTGCGCGGTAGGCTGAGGCTTCCATGGGATCCGCGGAAGTCTCGCGGGTAGCGTGCGAATTCTCGGCCGCAGTCGACGCGGCGGCGGCAGCCTTTTTCGCATCGCCCGCCCAGATGGATGCTTGCTTCAGTGCCTCCTGAGCTTCGGGCGATGCGTCGTAATGGCTAAGCATGGCCATACCTTCCGCACGGGTTTTTGGATCGTAAGTGAGGATGCGTCCGAGCACGATGGCATATCGTGGATCGGCTGAAAACTGCACGGCCAGCTGGCGCAAACGATCGACAGCCTGGCGCCGCAGCTCCGGTACTGCAGCTTGCGTCTCGTAGAATTCCAGGGCCATATCGCCGGCCGGAGGGCCGTCGGGATAGAGGTCGCGGTAGACCTTCATGGCATCGGCATACTTGCCTTGCTGGGCCAAGCTTCTGGCTTGCTTGAGGCGAACTGATGGCGGCTGCACATGCGGCATGGCCTCTATCTGGCTAAGGTCCGCAGAACTGGCGCCAAGGTCGCGCAGCCGTTGAGCAAATCTCTGAGCCTCTTCCGTCTTACCCAGCTGCATGTCCGCTTTGGCGATGCCAAGAAGCGCCTCGCGATCCGTGGGATCGGAGAGCAGAACCTGTTGCCAGGTCTGGATGGCTAAGTCCAAATGGCCATGCGCCAGAAGCGATTGCGCCTTGGCGAGCAATACTTTCTCCGCGGGCGATTCGGCAGAGAGGTGGTTGGAAAGACCCATTGCCAATGCACAGGAGGCCATCACAAGGAGCCTAGGATACATTTTGCCGCTCATTCTAGCCATCGGACCTTCACCTCTCGATCCGGAGAAAACTCGAACGGATTCGTCCGAGGCATGCTATTAGTAATGATGCCGGTTTCATATTGGCCGCCCTTCCAGGCGCGTTTGGGTACGATGATCGAGCCTGGCGCGTGTCCACGGAACGACGACGAGGCCGAGCACAAAGGTCAGCAAGACGACCAGCCAGGGAAATTCCCTGAGCCGGTACCCAACCTGAGTCCACCAGGGAAGATGACCGACCTGGTAGAACGTGCCGCCTAAGCGGTAGGAAGTGAAGTCGCTTCCCTGCAGGACGCTAACCGAATCGCTGATGTTGGCGGATCCGGACGTCTTGAGAAAGGCGGCTGCGAACGCGTTCGCCGCAGCATCGTTCTTGATGGTGATGGTAATTACGGAGCGGCTCCTGCTCCAGGGTGACTCGATACCCTGTATGACAGCATCCGGATATTCGCCCAGGCTGGCAATCAGGCCAGCCCGCTGATTGCCTCCGGTCACCTTCCACCACCATTCGGGACGCATCTCCGCTACTTGCCACCAGGCAGATTGAACAGCGGCAAAGAATCCATTCGTGTCCTGGACCGACACGCCGTCCTGAGCCACGGTAATAGGCAAATGGTGGTTGAACTGGCCGAATGCGGGCTGATCTTCGGGCGTTCCGATGATCAGGTAGTCGGCGTCTTTGCCCATATTCGCGGGCGCGCCGATGTGAAGACGCAGGGCGGGATAACCGGTTTGCTCGCCGAAATAGGAGACCAGCATCAGGTACAACCCGATTTCCCCAGCAGAGGCCGTGGGAGGCATAACGATTTCGGTCTGAGAGAGGTCGGCAAAGCGAGTGAAGGGAAAACCTGCGTTGGCAAAAAGCTCGAGATTGGGCATCGCAGCCCAATGATTCAACCCGCGCAGGTCGAGGTAAGAACTACGCAAGAGGGCACCTTGCAGATTGATGGGAGGATTGTTTCGGCATTGCCCCATCTTGGGGATCTGGAAGAAGAAATTGAACAGGAAGGTGTTGGCGAATGGACGCATACTAACCAGCGGCACAGCCACAGTTGCATTCAACATTTGTTTCGGATTGTCCCGTTGAGGGAGGGGCAGTTCATTAACGAGAGAACCATTGGCGCTAATCCGCATGGTGGAACCAGCGGCAAGAGGAACGGCATTATAACGGTAGTCCAGGTGGAGGGGTAATGTGGTTGTGTCGCCAACATAAAGGTCGGGGGGAACACGGAGGTAAACCGGCAAAGCGCCAGAGCCATCGCTCTGTAAAGCCTGGTTGGCAGAGTAATTCCATAGGGGTGAGATCTGATCCGTCCGGAGCCAGAGGGGGGCGTCATCGGCCTGTCGAGCAGGCGGAAGCTGAAAATCCGAGACATGGACGACGGGCCCCTGAAGCAAATTGTTTTCGAGAGCCAGAGATTGCGCCGCAGCCACCAGCTGCATCCCGTCGTCACCGGCCACAACGAGCACTTTGCCAAATGGGTCGCCGGGATTGGCGCGCATCGCGATTACCGGACCACCGCCATGGAGATCGAACCCGGCAGGCATAGCAGAGGGCCCTTGCACAAAGAGAACCACATTCCCTTTGGGGAGTTCGCCCCCGAGAGTCACGGGAAACGTCAATGCTCTTGATTTAGCACGCACTCCAAACCACGAGGCGACGATACCCGCAGCCTCCATGGCCTGATGGTCCGGCTGAGCGGCGAAAGCGAAGGGGATGGTAGCGGTTTTGCTGCCAACCGACTCGTCATAAAAGGGCAGCGGAAGCATGTTCAGATTATCCGAGAGCTGTAGCAATGAACCTGACACTTCAATGCTGGAGTTCGACTCGACGCGACCCCAGAGAACGGTGTTGGCAGGGTCCTCACAGGTGAGGGTGTAGTGGCCGATGAATTGAAATCCCAATTCGTTGTTGCGGGCCAGGAGCTCCGGAGGAAGAGTCAAGCTGGTAGTGAGGGCATCCTGAACATCCGTGGACTTCGCGGGGACTGGCAGGCTGGCGATCAGAGAGCCATTGAGCAGTACATTGAGATGGCTGAACTGCGCCAGCAGACCAGGGGAAAAGGAGTAGCGGAGATTGAGTTTTGCCTGTTGCGCAACCTGTGTCTGTGACAAAGCGAAGGGAATACTTCTGCTGGCATCAACACCGCGAAATTTGATTGCGTCCTCGACGCCCAAGTCTTTGAGCGTGAAGGTGGAGTGGAAGGAGCCCTGGCTGGCAGCTGTGGGTGCAAGCGGCTTAGTTGCGCCGTGGAGGATTCCAGATGCTGCAGCAAAAAACAGTGCCAGCATTGCGGCTGCGGATCCCGCTGCCGAAACCGTTGCCGGCGCGGGTAGCTTTCTTTTTGGAACCAGCGTCCCCAGGGCATAGCCAACGCCCTTCACGGACAGCGCCACTAGATGCGCGAAACTGCGCAATGGGCGATCGACCTCGCGTTTTTCGCTTTGTGTCAGCCAGGTATCGGCGCGGGAATAAAGGAGCAAGGTCATCAATTCTTCCTCTTCGACGGAAAAGTGCTCATACTTCAGGCGCAAATTTAGTCCGACGGCACTCACGACAGTTGCCTGAAAGCTTGCTTGCCGGTCACGCAGCGGGTAAACGACCTCGACCCTGGAACCCGCGGTAAGCGGAAAGGGTGTCTCCAGCGTAAGCGCTGCGCCGCCTAACGAAATGTCGCTGGATTGGCCAAAGATCGTTTGACCCTCGGGTAACCTCACTTCCGTTGGTATATGTTGGTCGATACGCACATCCGCACGAAGCTGGCGCGATTCGAAGGCGACCGCGTTGGCGCTTCCGATGATGACCATATTGAACAGCACCCAGACAACATTCATCACCACAGTTCCCGGGTGTTCCGCGTTCCAGAAAAAGTATCGAATCGGGGCGATGAGCAGGGCCAGGACGTTCACCAGGATGAGCGCAACATAGGGCCGTGCAATGCGAGCGTCGAAGTAGCTTTTGTTGACGATCCCGCCCTTTGCTGTGACGTTGAACTTTCCTAGCTTCGGGTTCACTAACGCGAGCAGCGTTGGGCCCAGGATGTAGGGCGCCAGGACGGTTTCGTAGACCTCATTCCAGAATGAGTGCCGGTGCTTTCCCTGGATGCGGACGTTGGTGATATTGGATAAGAAGAGGTGAGGAAGCGCGTAGGCCATAATCGCGATCCAGTTGCCGGGAATATTGGTGCGCCCAAGCAGGAGGTACACTAGCGGGGCAGTGAGAAACAAGAGCCGGGGGACGGCATACAGGAAGTGCACCATGGCGTTGAAATAGCAAAGACGCTGTGGCCATTTGAGTCCCCGCGCGAAGAGGGGATTGTCGGTCCGCAGCACCTGGATCATGCCGCGAGCCCAACGAATTCTCTGGCCGACGTGACTGGAGAGGCTCTCCGTGGCCAGGCCGGCTGCCTGGGGAATATTGATGTAAGCGGTATTCCACCCGTGCATCTGCATGCGCAGAGAGGTGTGCGCGTCCTCGGTGACAGTTTCAGTCGCGATGCCGCCTATCTCATCGAGCGCCGTGCGCCGCAATACGGCGCATGAGCCGCAAAAGAAGGTCGCATTCCACAGATCGCTGCAATCCTGGATGATGCCATAGAATAGTTCCCCTTCGTTCGGTATTGCCTTGAACTGATGGAGGTTCCGCTCGAATGGGTCAGGAGAATAAAAGAAGTGAGGAGTTTGCAGCATGGCTAGCTTGGGGTCCTTTTGGAACCACCCCAATGTAATTTGCAGAAAGCTGCGGGTGGGCACATGGTCGCAGTCGAAGATAGCAACGTAGGGTGCAGTGAGCTTCTCGAGCGCGCGATTGATATTCCCCGCCTTGGCGTGTTTATTATCAGTGCGTGTTACATAGCCGACCTCCGCGTCTTCACAGAATTTGCGAAATTCCTCCCGCCGTCCATCGTCGAGCACGTGCACATGAAGTTTGTCGGGAGGATAATCAATGTTCTTAGCCGCAAATGCCGTACTCCGCACAACCATGAGAGGCTCGTTGTAGGTTGGAATGAGTACGTCCACATGGGGCCACTGCTCCACCTCTACGGGTAACGGAACCGGAGGCCGGCGCAAAGGACGTATGGTTTGAACGTATCCCAGATATAGGATGACGAACGCATACACTTCAGCCGATAGCAGGACCAACATGAAGACCAGATCTACCTTGGCCACCTGTTGGCCAGGTCTTACCGCCGCGTCGAAGACCGAAGAACACCGCCAATAGGCATATCGTGCAGTAGCCAGCATAGAAGCGAACATGAGAGCCAGCGTCACGACCTCGGAGTCCGATATGCCGTGAATGGCAAATCCCAGAGCAATGGTAAGAATCCCGAGTACTGCCTGCTCCGGCCACTGGAAGTCGACCATGATGCAGTTGAGGGCAAGAAAGAGCAAAAGAGCGTAGGTGAGAAGGCGAGCAAAACCTGCCCACGCACCAGAACCCGTTCCCACGCGACTCCACCGACCTAGCAGTCTTTTCATTGCTCGCTCCACTTGCCGGGCAGAAGGGCGGCAGAGCTTAATGGGGCGACCCTTCGAACCCACAAGGCCAACTCGAGGTAGTCATGGCTCAGTTGAGGACCGGGCGCAGGATGCGCGAGGGGAACCCCATCATGGAGAGCCTCTGCAAGCTCCGGGCTGTGGCGAAGCGCAATCGGCAAAAGACGACGCCCGCACAGCCGGGCAACATAATCGCGGGCCTGCCGGTCATTACTGCTGAGCTCATTGAAGCGGTTGAACAAATAGAAGACAGCGGGTGTTCGCGGATCCCCGGACTGCACACCCAGTGCACGCTCGATGCCCGAGACGGCGACCATAGAGTTCAAGTCAGGCAAGAGGGGAACAAGGACCACCGTACTCATGCCCAAGATCGCAGGAAGCAGGCTTTCGCAGGGTGATCCGAGATCAAAAATGGTCCGCTGAGAACTCGACAGCAACGGCTTGACTTCTCCATCAAGCCATTGACTAGTAACTCGATCAACGGCAATCACCTGGATGGGCGGCGCATTCACACCCGGCGCCACGAACTTCCTAAGTCCCGGCCGGAGATCGGCAGCTCCGAAATAGTAGGGCAGGAGACAACGGCCGGAGGCATCAACGAGCAGCAACTGTTCTCCTAAAGAGCAAAGCGTTTTGCCCAGGTTTGCACACAGGGTGGTTTTGCCGACGCCACCGGCGATGGAATATACGGCAAGCACTGGCGTCGTCTTCTCTCCAAGCTTGGGCTCATGTGGCCCAACCTGCATTCCCGGTGTCGCAATAGGCGTAAAAGCTTGCGGAAGCCAATCCTGATAAGCCGGCAACTGTGCCGAAGAAGTCTGATGTGTTTCGGACATCGATTTTTCTGGACTCAAGCCAGTGAAGAGCAGTGGACCAGGGGCGTTCACAGGTGCATGAGCCGGAGTTGGAGAAGCGTGAACTCCGACCGGCGGAGTTGCGTCCTGATTGCTGCCGCCGTTGCTCTCAACTCTCTCCCCCGGAACCTCGTGTACCTGCTCCGCAATTTGAGCCGGGGGGCGAGAGTGCGTTTTGGGGGGCCGGGAAAAATCGCGATAGTGCGCATTTTCAATCTTGGCCCAGGAGTACAACAGTGCCACGTCATTGGCTAACTCCCTCTGAGGACCAGACCCCCGCGGGTGCTGGTTTTCTGCAGGTTGCTGTGCTGGATGTGGGTTCACTATGGATCTCTATGAATTGGTAATCACTACTGGTTAAATTACGGTCATGACTTACGCTGCTTAACTTAAGAACAGCCGACCCTGAACTGTGGGTGGGCCTTGATACTCTGCCGGACCTAACCTCACCATATGACTCGACGAGGTAATAACGACGCGATTGCGTCCTTCCATTTTGGCGCGATACAGCGCCTCGTCGACTTGACTCAAAACGATCTCAGGGCTTTGGCTGGTGGCGCAGCTGTCGATGGTCGCCGCGCCTATGCTGATGGAAACCGATAGACCTTGCAGGGTTCCGGTGAACGAGCAAGAAGCTATTGAATGCCGCAGTTGCTCTGCGCGGTGGAGAAGGCTTTCCGGGCCGCAGTCGCTCAAGATAACAAGAAATTCCTCGCCGCCATATCGTCCCACCGCGTCCCCCGGTCTTACTCCACTTGGCGAGCTGCAGCGCAACTTCTCGCAAAACCGCATCTCCAGTGAGGTGTCCGTGCACGTCGTTAATCTTCTTGAAGTGGTCGACGTCACAGAGCAGCAGAGAGAGCATGGCGCGCTCCCGCTGCGCCCGATGCATTTCCTGTTTCAGGTGAGCTAAGATTGCGCCGCGATTCCACAGCGAGGTGAGAGCATCGTGAGTCGCTCTAAAACGCATTTCTTCACGGGCATGGACCAGGGTATCTTCGAGCCGCAGGATGCGTTCGCCAGTCCGCAGACGAGCTTTAAGCTCCTCGGGATAACATGGTTTGGTGAGATAGTCGTCGGCGCCGGCTTCCAGGCCTGCGACGAGATCTTCTTTCGCGCCTTTTGAAGTGAGCAGGGTGATGTAACTGTACGATCGTTCGCGGTGACTCCGTACCTCCAGGCAAACGGATGGCCCATCCATGCCGGGCATCATCCAATCGAGCAAGGCAAGACGTGGTCCGTCCGGACTCAGCAGACTTTCCAAAGCCCTGCGGCCATCGTCAACCGAAACGACGTCATACCCTCCTCGTTGCAGGATTCTCTCCATCAAGCGACTGGAGACGGCATCGTCGTCTGCCACGAGGATCTTCACTGGATGGTCTCCTGGCAGAGTGCGTCAAGGGACTCCACAACCCTGGTTATTTCTCTCTCCAGATCTCCGAGCACGATTGCCGCCGGCGCCAGGTTGCCCGAGGCTCCAAGGCGCTCCAGATTGGCCGCTATCTCCCTGGCTTGGGAGGCGGCGAGATTGGAGAGCGCCCCTTTGAGAGCATGGCTAGCCTGCTTGAGTCCGAGTGCATCGTTTTGTTGGATAGCTTCACGGATCAGTGTCGATTTGGCGCGGGTAATCAGCGCGGAATAGTTCGGTGAGCTCAGCTAGAAAGACGCGATCGCCGTCAAGGCGTTCCAGAAGTTCGTCCGCGTTAACAGTGTGATCGGAGACCTCCGTGCGAGAGACCTCTTTAGGTGAGCTAGCCCGGTTCGTCATGCACGCGTCCAGAGCCTCATCGAGTTCCTGTGGCCGAATCGGCTTTGCGAGATAACCGTCCATTCCCGCTGCCAAACAACGCTCCCGGTCATTCTTCATTACGAGTGCGGTCATAGCGACAATAAATTGATGGCCTCCGGTCAGCTTCTCCTTCTCACGCAGCATGATGGTTGCCTCAATACCTCCTAGTTCAGGCATCTGTACATCCATGAGGACCAGGTCGTAGGGTCTGTGGTCAAGAGCGGCCAGGGCCTCCCGGCCGTTACTGGCCACGGTTACCTTATGGCCACGCTTTTCGAGTAAGCGCACGGCGAGCTTCTGATTAACGATATTGTCTTCGGCCAGCAGAATATCCAGGCTCTGGCCGGGATCACGCTCCTCCTGCAGCGAGTCTCGAGTGATCATCGTGGAGGATGGGATCTGATCTTTGGCCCCTAATAGCTTGGCAATCGCCTCGCGCAATTCCACCTTCCGCACCGGCTTAAGCAGATAGGCAGCGATACCCAATTGCTGGCATCGTGCTGCGTCTCCGCGGTGCCCCGCAGAGGTAAGCATCATGATGGTTGCTGTTGCGGGTACACCTCTTTGTTTGATTTTTTCGACCAGGCCGAAACCATCCATCTTCGGCATGTGCATGTCGGTCACGATCAGGCGGAAGGAATGGCCCGGCTCGCGGGATCCGTCAAGTACGGCCAAAGCATCTTCTGCACCGGAGACGACGGTTGGCTCCATACCCCAGCTTCTAAGAAGGCCCTCAAGAATCCGGCGGTTCGTTCGATTGTCATCGATCACCAGCACCCTGACCCCGGCCAGCATTTCATGGGGAGCCATGACATTATCCCCGCCAGGCTTGGACTCCGAGCGTTCAAGCTGAATGGTGAAATGGAAGTGCGATCCGACCCCCGGGGCACTTTCAATCCAGATTGTTCCACCCATAAGTTCGATTAGCCGTTTGGAGATAGTAAGCCCAAGGCCGGTGCCGCCATATTCGCGGGTAGTCGATGTATCCGCTTGGGCGAAAGATTCGAAGATCGAGTCCAGCTTGTCTGGGGCAATGCCTATTCCCGTGTCAGAAATTTCAAAATGAAACTTAAGGCGGTTCCCTTCCTCCCGCTCCAGTTGTACTTTCAACGCCACTTCGCCCTTGTTCGTGAACTTGATAGCATTGCCGACGAGATTAACCAGGATCTGGCGCAACCTACCCGCATCGCCCTTAACCATATCCGGGACCTCTGCAGCGAAATCGCAGAGCAGTTCCAGCCCCTTCTCGTCGGCCCGCAGCGCCAGTGTTTTCAGTGTCGACTCCATGCACTCGCGCAGCTCGAATTCGGTCTCTTCCAGTTCCACCTTCCCCGCCTCGATTTTGGAAAAATCGAGAATACCGTTTATTACGCCCAACAAAGAGTCCGCCGAAAGTTTCACCGTCTCCAAATAATCCCGTTGCTCTCGCGTCAGCTCCGTTTCCAGTGCAAGGTCTGTCATACCTATGACGCCGTTCAATGGCGTGCGAATTTCGTGGCTCATATTCGCCAGGAATTCACCCTTGGCGCGGCTGCCTTCCTCCGCTGCCGCCATCGCTTCTTCCTTTTCCCGCTCTTCCCTTTTTCGTTTGCTCACATCGTGTACAAACGCCGTAAACAGGCTATTTGCTCCCACCTGGAGTGAGGAGATAGCCGCTTCGACCGGGAACTCGTGACTATCGCGGCGATATGCTATCACCCCGATCCTCTCCCGGAAGTGTGATCTTCCCATACTTAGCAGATCGCGCAGGCTATGTTGCACACCCTCGCCATCCTGCTCCCAGCGGAGTATGCTCGCGACACCCTTCCCGATGGCCTCAGCCCGGCTCCAACCGAACATCACCTCGGCCTGGGTGCTCCAATCCGTAATCATCCCTGTATCGTCCATGGCAATAAATGCATCGAATGTGGATTCCACGATCCTGCGATAGCGCTGCTCACTCCCCTCGAGCGCTACACTCTGCCGGGTAAACTTCCGATCAACCGTCGAGGTCACGAAGACCAAGCCCAGCATCAACACAGTGATCAACGTGACGCTGACAACGCCGAGGTCGGAAATGCTGATGGCGTGATTCAGCGCAGACACTGGGAGAGGAGCCGGCACGAAGCTCGCTGCCACCATACCGACGTAGTGCATTACGGGGATCGCCGCTCCCAGGATGACTGCATTCACTATTTTGTGCTTCAGGTCTGCGACGCCGCGCAAAGCGAAAGCCCGCCACAGCGCAACGAAGGAGATAACAATTGCCAATACCAACGAGACTGCTACCAGAATGGGCGAGTATGAGCACATGGCCGGCAGCCGCATAGCTGCCATGCCGATGTAGTGCATCGCTCCGATCCCGCTCCCCATGAAAATACTGCCTACAATTGCAGTAATGGCTCCCATGTGTTTCCGGCTTACGCAAAAAAGGCCGATACCCGAAGCAAGAATGGCAGCCAGCAGGGATAGCAGGACCGTTGGCCAGTGATACTTCACGACCACGGGAAGCTTGAAAGCCAACATCCCAACATAGTGCATTGACCATATGCCGGTTCCCATCGCGGTGGCGCCACAACTCAGCCATAATGTGCGCGCGCTCCCTTTGGTATAGGTAATGCGCTCTGCCAGATCAAGAGTGGCATATGCAGAAAGCATCGCGATACACACTGACACCACGACCATAAGATAGTCGTAATCACCTTTGAGAATGGCACCTTGATCCATCATTCGTCTGCCTTCTTATCCGGGGCCGGAATCGAGTAGCACAATTATTGCTGTGTCCTTAGTAACTATCGAGTACGCCACGGCAGGAGGCCATGACCTTTTGGCGGTATAACGCTGGCACAGTTGATATGAAGGAATATTTGGCCATCTTACGTCTGAGCTTGCGATCTCCCGTTTTCAGCTCCTGCTACCAGTGACACTCGAACCTAGAGATATCCACCAGCTCGTCTAACTTGCGATTCGCGAGCCATATTAAATATCCACATGTTCGATAAGCTGTGCTACTTTAGTGTCGGACTATCACCACACGGTTGAAGCAGTCGTGAGCTCATACCAGGATCACAAAGCGCGCTCCCCGGAAGCACGGCCAACTCGCTGGGCACGATCCGAAGCCCTCGAATGTGTGGGTGGAGATGAAGCTCTATTGAGCGAAGTGGTGGCACTTTTCCTGGTGGAGTCTCCCAAGCTGGTTACGCAGATACAAGACGCATTGTTGGATCGGGACCCAAGTATGCTGGAACACGCGGCGCATTGTCTAAAAGGGCAATTAGGCTACCTGGGCTTGTCAGAGCTTTTTGAGGCGCAGGAGCTGGAAGATGCCGGGAGAACCGGAGAATTGAGAGGCGCCGAAGAATGTTTGGCCAGGTTGCAGATCCGACTGGTCGAAGTCTGGTCCATTCTCAGCCGGAAACCCGGCATCTGAGAAACCAGAAAGTCAAATTCCAGTAAGTACCTCGTCGAATAGACTAGATAGATCGGCAAAACGCTCATCATAGTCTGCTTTGCTCTCCAGGATTACGTGATGAGCTTGTTCGCGGCCGTAGACATGGGTGACCTCACATGTGGCCGTTCCTCCAGGCATTTGTTTGTACGTTAGAAAGTAGTGGATTAATCTCTGCACCAGCCCTTCGGACAATTCGGAAATGTCCTGTATAGATCCAAACAGTGCGTCCTCTTTCAGAACGGCAATAATTTTATCGTCAGCTTCATTCCCATCCAGCAGTCGCAGACCGCCAATCGGGACGGCTTCGAGCAAGAGGTCACCGTGTAGGATGGTTTTCTCGGTCAATACACACACGTCCAGCGGGTCCTGGTCTCCCTCAATACCATTCCTGTTTGCCATCTCGGCTGAGAACGCGGCTACCCGCGTCCCGCAGTAGGTGCGAGGAACCAAGCCGTAAAGACAGGGAGAAAAACTCGAGTACCTCTGCGGGCGATCTACTTTGAGATAACCGGAAGTCTTCTCGATCTCGTATTTTACCGAATCGGTAGGTACGATCTCGATGAAGCACGTAATGATTTCGGGTGCGTGCTCCCCCATAGAGATGCCATGCCAAGGATGCGGCTTGAACATTACTTTCATTCGTTCGAGCAGTGCGTTGGTGTTTCTTGTGGTCACGCTTGGTAATCCTTTTTTTCTCTGGATTTGCGTTGACGGCGCTGATCTTTAGCGGGGACGGACAGTGAGCGCATGCCGGGATCATAGAGCCAGGGCGCTCACGGCCTCATCCACGGTTGTCCTCATGGTAAAGACGCGATCCAGCCGGGTGAGTTTGAACATACTCATCACTGGTTCGGTGGCCCCGCAGATGATCAATTCAGTTCCTTTCGGCATTCGCTTAAGAATGGAAAGAATCGCACCCAACCCGCTGCTATCGATGAATACGACCTGCGACAGGTCGAGGATGATAGAAGCCGAGTCGCCCTCATCTCGATAACGTCCAACGACTTCTTTGAAAGACCGCTGTCTTGTCTGCGCCGAGGCGAGTCTCATGCACCTCGACAACGATATTCGTTCCCACTTTTCTTTCGCCGATTTTCATAGGTTCTCCTTTTTCTCTAGTTCACATTCTTATTAGAGATTCAAGCCTGACCGTAACCGTGGATCAGAGGGCGGTAAGATTTTTCAACTCCTCCATAAGCTCCAGCTCTTCTGGAGATAGATCCTCCTTTGCACGCGCATCGTCCATCAACCAGCGAATTTGTGATTCCTCAATGTCCAAGTACCTTCCCGACGGATCGATGCACTTACTACCGAAGATGAGCTTCTTTTCCAGGGCCGCGAGGGAAGAAATGCGGGTATAGTCGGCCAGAATGCATTCGCGAACCGTCGCCCCCGGCTGAATCTCGCACCCTGATCCAATTACGGTTGGGCCGATAATAGTGGCTCCGTCTCCCACCGAAGTGCTGCTTCCGATGTAAACCGGTCCTTCGATCTGCACCCGGTCCCAAGCGATCTCAACATTGATCCCGCAGTGGATTCGCGGGCGGATTTCGTCGCCAGGCATGGTGAAGCCGGCAACTTTGCCGCTCAGCAGTAGACCCGTGGCCTCCCAGTAATCGGGCACTGACCCTATGTCGAGCCAGGTAAAGGGCAGGGTGATACCGAAAATGCTCTGTCCATTTCGCACCAGCTCAGGGAGGAGCTGGCCTGCCAATGTCGAACTCCACACCGGCCGGAATGTAGCGAAAGATCTCTGGTTCAAAAATGTAAATGCCTGTGTTGATAGTTGAGGAAACTGCTTCCTCAGGTGTGGGCTTCTCCTGGAACTGAACGACGCGGCCGGAGTCATCGGTTTGCACCACACCATACTTAGAAACATCCTCGGGCGATACATCGCGTAGTACCAGGGTAGCGATCGATTTCCGATCACGATGGAAGCGGAGAACTTCGGCAAAATCCACGTCTACCAATGCGTCGCCGCATAGAACGACAAACGTCTCATCGAAAAACCCGGAAAAATCCTGGATCTTCTTCATCCCGCCGGCCGAACCGATCGCCTTACCCTCTATCTGCCCGCCGATCAAATCTCCCTCGAAGGAATACGCCATCTGCACACCAAAGCGATCTCCATCGCGGAAGTACTCTTCGATCACTGGCGCCAGATGGCTGGTGTTCACCATTATTTGCTTTACCCCATGGGCCTTGAGATGTTCGACGAGGAACTCCATGACAGGCTTACGCACAAGGGGAATCATTGGTTTGGGCAACACGTGTGTAATGGGCCGAACGCGCGTTCCCTTCCCCGCCGCTAAAATCATTGCTTTCATAAATGTCACCAGCCTTTCCTGCGTGCCTTTTTTGTCTTCTAGTTTTCCAGTGAGCCTAGTTCCAGCGCCAACAGGGTCACATCGTCGGCAAACTCGGTGGATCCGGCCCACTGATACATCGTCGATTGCAAACATCTGAGTAGAGTGTCCAACGAAGAGCGTCGATGCTCATTGAGAACCTTGGTTAGTCTTTCCTGGCCGAACGCTTCCCCGGCAAGGTTGGTGCTCTCGAGAATTCCATCCGAACAAAGGAATAGGCGGTCTCCCTTTTCCACTTTGTACTCCAATGGGTCGAAAATGCGATTGGGGAGCATACCCAGCGGGAAGCCGCCGTCTCCGAGGACTTCCGGAGGCTTATCTTTGTGCACGAGGATGGGCCCGGGATGGCCGGCCTGGGCAAGCCGCAAACATCCTGAACCTGTATCCAATACTCCATAAACCATAGTGAAATACATATCATCCTGATCCTGGAACCTATCGTTGACCTCACACAGCGCTTCATGCGGAGGACGGATGACATACGCGGAGCCCCTTTGCTGGACAAGCGGACTGCTTGCCTCCGGCCTGGTGGTGAGAACCTTGCTTAAGGTGACCGATAGCATGGCCGCAGGGATACCGTGCCCGGAGACGTCCAAGAGATAAAACCCGACCGAATTCGAGCCTATGGGGAAAAAGTTAAAGACGTCTCCGGCGACCACACTGGCAGGCAGAAATAGAGAATCGCAATGAATGCCGTGAATGTCTCCAGCCGGAGGCAAGAGGCTTCGTTGCATGCGTGCCGCCGCATCCAAGTCATCACGGATTGTCTTGTATGCTCTTTTGAGCGATTGGTTCGTCTCATCCAGCTTACGGTTTTCTTCCTCGAGCCGGCGCTCAAGATCGATCACGCGTTCACCTGCCGCAAGCCGGACCAGAAGTTCATCTTCATGAATCGGCTTTTCGATGTAGTCGTCCGCTCCGCTCCTCATGCCCTCGACCAGATCGGCCCGGGAGCTCCGACTAGTACAAACGATAGCGTAGACATAGCGACCGAATCCGGCGGCCCGAATCTTATGAATCAGCTCGAGACCGCTCATTCCCGGCATCATCCAGTCGGTGAATACAATGTTGAAACTATTTCGCTCGAGTTCCTGCCAGGCGGCGTTTCCGTCGGAGACAGCGATGACGTCGTGGCCGTGCCTGGTCAGCAGGGAGACCAGTATGAGCCGCTGCATCGAATCATCTTCGACCACTAGTATGCGCATCTTCTCACCCGAACTCTGGCGTGGGCACATTGGCGGGTCCGAGTAAACTCTTGCGCCAGGATGATCGATACTCGTGTTGGTGGGCATTTGGAGATCCATGCCTATCGGCCCTCCCCGGGCTTCCCCACCTGGCTTCCAGGCTGGAGGCAGTGGCCATTATGGAACAACGACCTCCCTTCGCACCCAGGCGGAGCACTCCTTTGGGGGAGTAGCACGAAGCTCTTCTTGGCTCTAGTGATTTCAGTCTGCAATGGACTCGATTCCCCAGATTTCGCGAGCGTATTCAGCGACTGTACGGTCGCTGGAGAATTTTCCGCTGCGCGCCACGTTCATAATTGCCTTCTGCGCCCACAGGGACCGATTCTGGAAGTCCCAGCTCACGTGCGCTTGTGCCGCGACATAGGAGTTAAAGTCAGCAAGGTTGAAATAGAAATCACCTTGCTGAAGGAGGGATGTGACTATGGGCTGAAACAGGCCTGGCTCGCGGGGACAAAAACGGTTTGAGGTCACGGCGTCCACTACTCTGCGAACGGAGGGGCTGGAGTGATAAAACGTCCACGGGTTATAGGTGCTTCGCTGGGCCGCAATTTCCTCGGTTTTGTGCCCAAAGATATATATGTTTTCAGCGCCCACTTCTTCCCGGATTTCGACGTTCGCGCCGTCCAGGGTGCCGATCGTTAGCGCTCCATTCATGGCGAACTTCATATTTCCGGTTCCCGACGCTTCCATGCCGGCAGTAGAAATCTGTTCACTCAAATCGGCTGCGGGAATGATTTTCTCCGCGAGGCTCACGCGATAGTCGCGCATGAAAACCACCTTCATCAAACCTTGGGTCCGCGGATCGTTGTTGACAACTTCAGCGATGTTGTTGATCAACTTAATGATGAGCTTCGCCATCCAGTATCCGGGTGCAGCCTTGCCGGCAAAGATGTGGGTCCGTGCAACTGACGGCGTTTGGCCGTCGTCCACCAAGCGCAAGTAGGAGTGCACCACATGCATCGCGTTCAGAAGCTGACGCTTATATTCATGCATCCTTTTGACCTGAATATCGAACAAAGAGTGAGGATCGACCGTGATGTGTTCGGTGGAGAGAATGAGACGTGCCAACCGCTCCTTGTTTCTCTGCTTTATTCTCATGAAGTCTCGATGGAACGCCTCGTCTTGTGCGAAAACCTCCAAGCCGCTCACAGCGCTAAAGTTCGTGACCCAGTCTTCACCGATCGTCTGGGTAATCAGCTGCGCGAGGTCTGGATTACAACTCGCCAGCCACCGCCGATGCGTCACGCCATTTGTCTTATTGTTAAATCGTCCGGGCCACAAACTATAAAAGTCGGGGACCAGGTGAGTCTTGACCAACTCTGAGTGGAGCGCAGCTACGCCGTTAACACTGTGGCTGCCGACAATTGCCAAATGGGCCATCCGCACCGAGCGGCCGCCAGCTTCGTTGACCAGAGACATCCGCCCCGTACGGTCTGAATCCTCGGGGAATTTTGCCCATACCTCGGCCAAGAATCGTTGGTTGATTTCGTAGATGATCTGCAGATGCCTGGGTAAGACACGCTCCAACAGGCTCACCGGCCACGTCTCTAGCGCTTCCGGCAACAAGGTGTGATTTGTATAACCGCAAGCTCTATTGGTCACCCCCCACGCGGTTTCCCATGGTAGTGCGAACTCATCAACCAGAATCCGCATGAGCTCTGCAACCGCCAGGGCCGGGTGCGTGTCGTTCATCTGGAAGGTGACGTATTCATCCAGATGCTCTATTCCTCTCCCAGGCCTGTCTTTGCAGAACTGGCGGACGGTATCGCGCAGCGCGCAGGCCACCATGAAGTATTCCTGGATGAGGCGAAGTTCTTTGCCGGCCGCCACTGCGTCCGACGGGTATAGGACCTTTGAGACCGTCTCCATAGCGATCTTTTGTTCCACGGCGCGGACATAATCGCCCCCGTTGAAGATTTCGATGTCGAATTCATCGGAAGCTCGAGCCGAGTACAAACGCAGGTAATTCACGGTATGACCGCCGAATCCGGCTACGGGCACATCGTGTGGAACACCGACAATCACCTGCCAATCTACCCACATCGGGTTGTAATGGCCTGCCCTATCCTGTCCACCCTCAATACGTCCGTACAAAGGAATTATGCAGCTTTTACCCGACCTCTCAATGAGCCATGGGGAACTATCAAACAGCCACTGATCTGGTTTCTCCACCTGATAACCGTTATTTATTTCCTGCTTGAACAAGCCGAATTGGTAGTTGATCCCATATCCATAGGCCGGCATGCCCAAGGTTGCAAGCGACTCCATAAAGCAGGCCGCTAAACGCCCCAGTCCACCATTGCCAAGCGGCGCGTCGGTCTCAGCACCGATAATTTCACTCAGGTCGAAGCCGAATGCCTGCGATGCTACTTCGGCCTCTTCAAGAAGCCGCAGATTGAAGAGATTGTTCCGTAACGACTGACCAATAAGATATTCGGCCGAAAGGTAGACCAACCGTTTGGCGCCACATTCATAGAGGTGTTCCTCAGTTTTGAGTAGTCCCTCGATAAGGCGGCCCCTTATGGAGTGAGCCAGGGCGTGAAGGATGTCGTCTCTGGTGGCTTCAGCCCTTGGTTTAGCAACAGTGTATAGCAGATGATATTCGATGCTCTCAAGGAGCGTGTCGTGAGCGGCGGTGTTGACGGTGACGGGCATGGATTGCTTGCTCCCCCTATACCGGTCGTATTGGATAGGTGCTTTGAGCGGCTGTAAGCTTACACAGTCATATAACAGTTAGAGCGGCTGTATAGGATATACAACAAAGGTCGAGGACAGCGGCAACTGGACTAACAGACCGTTGCCGGTAACTGACAATTACGTAGATATCGCATTTTGTTTAAAGCCGCGAAGGATTTATCGCGCCGTTTACGTTTCGGCGAGCTAACGCCCCCGGTAACCATCATTGTTTTTTTATCGGTACCGCGGCGGAACTCGCAGCTACTCTACGTTGCCCGCTCCGCTATAGTTCCTCACGGAACTCTCACGGCCTTGCGACGTTTAACTATGCGGTACATGCTGATGCAGCCGGCTGAACCTGCGATATAGGCGTGATATAAGTCGAATAACGGTGTAACTACCCGTAGACGCGATGAACTATCAGGAACTCGCTCCAGTTCAGCTCGCTCGGCTGTGCGCTCACAATGATTCTGAGGCATGGCTCGAGTTCATTCGACGGTATCAACGACCCATCACGCTTGTCATCCTGCGCACCCTAAGAGAAGCTGGACCCACTTCAACGCTTCTGATCGACGATCTCGTACAGGAGACCTACGCGGCATTGTGTGCGAATGGGTGTCGATTGCTGCGCGAGTTTGTCGAGGAATATCCAAGTTCTTTGGATGCCATGGTGCGCGTAGTTGCCGCAAACCTAACGCACGATCATCTACGGGCACAGAACGCAAGGAAGCGGGGCGGCGACTTCCATCAGGTTGAGTACGACTCACCGGCGTTAGCCCGACTTCCCTCGCCCTACGGCCATGAGGCCATCGAGCGCCAAATGCAGCTCAACGAGATCGGTACGACGCTTGAAGGAGCCCGGGAGCGCCACGCTGCAAGTGCCCGTGATTGCGCCATCTTTTGGCTGCACTTCCGCTTTGGGATGAGCGCGCATGCAATAGCCCAGAGGCCGACATTTCAACTCACGTCTAAAGGGGTCGAGAGTTCGCTGCGCCGAACAATCGGCCTGTTGAAGAAGACTGTTGGATAACAGCCAGATGTTGCCAGTCGGGCCGTCCGAAAACGTAAATCGCTCGCTTTTTCCTTCGCCGCGAGAAGCAATCCATTTGCAAATACCGGCGCTGGTGCTTATTTAGACATTTGCACTCTGCGGTCCTGCTGAGATTCTCGGAACGTATTGGCGGCGGTTCAATAGTAGAGTAACTGAACAGTCCGGCGCAATAGTTTTGGGCAAGCCGACTGAGTGTGACTCGGGTCTTGGGGTGGTTCTCGTTAATGGTCTTCGCAACTGTACTAACCCTGCTGATGACAACGCTATGTCAAGAGTTCGGACCTCCGCTACTCAGCTCCGTTTTCCGGTCCCGAATCGCCCATGCCCTATTCGTAACATCCTATCTTACAATTGTGTCGTTGTGTGTCATCGTCGCGCTTACTATCGCTTATGACAAATACAGGTGAGCGAGGCTTGTTGCAAGGCTCCATATTGCAGTGTTTTCCTTTGAGGGTAGTGCTCTAATATGCTTATTTAGCCTGATGGCTGGTGTACACGGGTGGCAGGTTCAAGTCACGGAACACAGAAACCAATGGCACCGTAATATGCCTAGGAAAAAATTAGGGCGAAAGAGGCCGACATGACTGTGTGCTGCCGGGAATGCAAGCATTGGGATAACCGTCCTGACCACAGACTTCCCGACACGTACGCGAACTGCAATCTCGTGGAAGGCCCTGACGCGCCTCTGAACAGCCTTGCATACATCGATCAGCGGGGAACCAGACTGATGACTCGTGCTGACTACGGATGTATCCAGTTCAAGCAACTCTGGTATTTCGCTGACGACCAAGGGCCATACCCGCTGCGATGGCAGGGACCAGTTCGACGGGAAGAATAGCCTATTCGCCCGCCGTACTCTCGTAGGGGCTGATGTGTGATCTTCCGATGACGGCAACCAGGACGGACGCCTGCAGGCAGCTCCAAGAGTATTTAACGGCGGCAACTGCGGCAGTTCTGCCGATGCATCTGCACGAGATATGCCAGCCGAGCGTGGGCGGCTCGATACCCTAAGACAGAACCGAAGCGCCTTTCGAGTTCTGTGGGAGCAGATACAAGACGGCGTTCGGTAAATCTCATGCCGAGTGCTTCGAGTTCCTTCATTTCTGGACAGGGCATTTGAGTACTCTGTTGGCTCAATTGTTTGAGGTCGATAATAATATGAGTCATTCTTGGCTGGTTCTCGAGAATTGAGGAATGCGGAACGGATGTAATCAGTGTGAGTGACGGATGCTTAGGTGTGCTACCACTTTGGAAAGAGCGTGGGCTTATTAACGCGTATGTCGACACTTTGTGACCGCATCCAAACAACTCGAGTTAACTCCCAAGACGTAAAGCAATGGTATTTCCCTTCGCCACGGGCATAAGTTTAATTCCTAAAGTCAGTACAGTGGTAATCACTAACATATTGTAATCGTAGGATCCTAGCTGAGATTTGAGGTCCTGGCCGTGTAGATTACCCGCGATAGCATAGGGTGCTCGGTAACGAGCGGCCCAGCTGCCCGGCGATGCCACGCTCTGAAGGTCGTAGGCTCGTTCTCGGCGTATTGCGGTGACTAATGACTCGCTGCTTATCTTCTTCAGTTTATTTCTGCTTACTGTTTACTCCATCTCACCTGTAGTTTGCCAGTTCGATCGAATGCAAACATGTGTTGGCTCCCGCCCAATCCGAAAAGGCTGAGGTTTTCATCGTAATATGTCGGCTTGACATAGAGGTTAGTCACGGGATCAATGTGGGCCATGACCCTTGCGGACTGGACCGCCAGCGCAGATTTCGCGTCCTTGGCGTGCAGGTACGGTAGCAAGGCCGCCGAAAAGCCCACCGGCCCGTCCCCACCCATGACCATTCCTGCGCTGCTGATTTGCTCTGGCGGGACCCCGTGCCTGGCCAGGTAGTCCGCCATCCCCGGAATGGCATCTAGTATTTGCGCATGCCACTTTGTTTCGGGGTGGGTAAGGCCGGCCCATAGATAAACCCGGATTGCGTCGTAGCTGCCGATCGGCATGGCGGAACTTCCCGGTCGAGATGCCGGCTGAAATCCGTCTCTCGCACTATAACTCACCCAGTCCATGACAAAGCCGTTGCGCGTGCTTTTTTCCAATAGGACGGGAAGCTCGGCGGCGATGCTAGCCCAGGGACCTTGCGGGTCGATGACTGCTAACCGCGTGAGCAGAGGTGGGGGAAGATAACTTGGGTTCAAGAGCCAGGTGTCAGGCGCAGGGTGGAATCCAGTCTCGCCCGGCAGCAGCATGGTTCCGAAACCCGGCAGTTCGATCACCTCCGTGCTCGCAATACGGGCGAGCATGAGTCGGCCTAGCGTCCCATACCGCGGTTCACGCCACAGCCTTCCGGCTTCGCACAGGGAATAGGCGATCCACAAGTCGGCGTCTGAGGCAGGGTGCTGATCGAGAATCTGCCATTCCCCGCCCGGCGTCTTGCCCCACAGCCACCCCGGCAATCTTATCGCCAAGTCGCCGTCCGCAAGATTCTCGCTAGTCCAATTCAGCAGACGATCGAAGCGCTCGTGATCGTTGGCGACTAGGGCGAAGAAAAGTCCGTAGGACTGCCCCTCCGAAGTAGTTCGATCACTTCCCTGGCGGTCGATCACCCGACCCTGGTCATCGATAAAGGACGAAGCATATCCGTCCCAAAAGGGCCACGGGCCGGTCAGTGAAGCCGCCATACCCAGCGCGAGAACCGACCCGGTTGCGAAAGCCCCACACAGCATTGCCCATCTGTTCCACATCAGCGTTACCCTCCAAGGCGATGAGGAAGCGGTCATTGCGCGCTAATCACCAGTTATTACTCCGGAAGTGAAGTTTTGAGGCTAGAGCACTACCGCCAAGAGTTAACGGTTTCGCTGCGGGCCGCACCCAAGCTCACACTCATGGATGGACCTGCCCCATCGATCGATACTCACCGGCAAATTCTGAATGTGCTGTCAGCGAGTGCGATTGGGTAAGGCTGCCACGACCGTGCACAGGCCAACGAAGGGTGATGGAACAGCACTCCTGGATATTTCATGACATTCCCTACTTTAACTGCACTGCCACGACCTGTCAGTCACCCGAAATAGGCAAGCCTACCTCCGAAGACCGCATTGTTAGTCTCGCTTTCAGCTATCAATTGCTAATTGGAACGGAAAGGTCTTAAGACAGTAACTGTTAGCTAGGATGATAGGCGAAGGAAACTGCTGATGCATTACGTCTTAGAACACATTGAGGCTAGTTTAGGGACCGTGGGCTCTGCTGTTTAACTGAACTTCGCACCACGCTGATGAATTTCCTTAAAGAACACAGTACCCGATTGCCCGCTCCTAAGACGTAATGCGCCGGTATTTTCCTCAGCTTATAACTACCAGTTCAGCGTTATATACCGCATGTTTCGCCCCTCATATATTTACGACCTGTGGTCTTGCGATGGAGATTCAGATGCCTATAAGGCATGGAGATCACCTTATGAACTTAGGACTAAAAAGCTCTATCGCAAAAAGGAGGGCCTTGATGCTCGGAGAACGTAGGAGTCCCTCGTTTGTGTGGGTACGAACTTCATTCTGTGTCTCAACTTTAGCTTTTCCATGCTATACCTCAAGCGTTGCCGTACGGTGGGCAGCCGCAATCCTTTACACTTTGCGCGGAGCTGCGGGCTTATTGGCAATTGCAATGTTTTTCCTTCTGCTCACGGGATGTGGGTTTTCTCTTAACTCAACTTCTGGACAGGCAAGCGGCCAAGGGGCAGGCGTAGGCACCTCGGGAGCGACCGGGGGAGGACAAACAGTCCCTGCTCCCGGCGCAGTTCAGGCACTCACTGGATGCACCAATCCAAATACGGGAATATCAAATGGCGATTGGGGCGTGGGAACGGATCCGGTCTATACCGTTGTCGACAACACCGCACCCGTGATTGGTTCGCCTGTTTACACCTCGAATGCCGTCTTTTGGACATCTCGAGAAACTGCGCCGGGACAATCCATTTTGTTAGCGGGCGCTTTCACGGACGCAACGAAAACTGCGCGAATAGCTTTCATTCCCCCTGGGACGGTTGATTGGCAGAGCCTGGTTCGAGGAAGTTCACGCGTCATCTCCACCACCCAGCAGAGCACCACCGGGCTCTCATTCATGGTACCCGTGGGATTTCCTGCCGGCATCTACGGCTATGAGATCGAAGACCCTTCGGCTCCGGCAGTTTTCGGCCTAGCCAATGTTCCCTCGCTGAACTGGGCGATTGGGGTTCCTGCTGTGACTGATTCCGGCGCGGCGCTCCAGCACCAAGTTTATGATTGCGGCGCAGAGCCGGGCGGAATCTTGAGACTTTTCGGAAAGAACTTTGTATCGTCTAACCAAGTCATTCTGCAGTCGGCCAGTGGAGTCGCCTACACGCTCACACCATCGAAACTCGACAGCAATTCCGCTACCGTAACAGTTCCTGGCAGTCTAGCTCCTGGAACATACAAAGTTTGGATTGGAAGTTCGCCTTGGAGCGTGACATCAAGTCCGGCGGCTCCGATCACGGTTCATTCGCCGCCATCGCTGATGGTTCAAAAGGTGGCGTGCTCTAACCTGGTGGGCGATGGGGTCACGGACAATACCAAGCGTCTTCAACAATGCCTGGACTGGTATGCCCCGATCAAAGGCTCAACAGATTTCGTAGTATACATCGCAATTCCTACCGGCAATTTTGTGCTCGCGGGGGGAGTGACGGCCCACCCTTTTGAGGTTCTTGTCGGGTCTTCCTCAACGACGACGAACTTCATTGGGCGGCCCCCGGGCGCGCCGCCGGCAGCGTGGTTCAACGTACCTGAATACTTCGGAATGGCCAACCTGTCGTTACAGGCACCAGCCAACCCTAGTCTGCTTCTCAGCTCAGGGACGATAACCGGAAATCCGCTCACATCCGGGCACCTATTCTTCAACAACGTCAACTTCGCATCCAGCGCTGACGCTTCGGGCGGCCGGGAATCGATGTTTGCTATCGCAGGCCCTGATATTCAGGTCTACAACTCCGTCTTCCTATCAGGCTCTAATCAGGATCTCGATATCTTTTTCGGAGATGGCGGCATCGTTTCCGGCAACCGCTTTGTTCTCAATAATTGGACTGGCCTCGGCATCCAGGACAGCCAAAACGTGATTTTTGAAAACAACCTCACTGAATCGCAGAACCCGCTTGGACAGGGGGGGAACGGGACCTCGGGAGGTTCCGGGCTAAGCGTAAGCCGGGCCAACAGCCTGTACGGGCCGTCGGCGCTTTCGCGGGATATCTATATCGGCTACAACAACTTTCAGCATATGGGTTCGAATTCCCAGCAGGTGATTACCAACGACGGAGATGGTGGTTCCTATCTGGGCCCCGTTGCTTCGAGCACAGCGAGCACGGTGACGTTGGCCGCTGACCCAGCGTGGAACTGGATGGGGACAACCAACCCTCAAGCGGCCGTGATGGCCATTGTCTTCGGGACTGGCGTGGGTCAGTATTCCTTCCTGCAAAGTTATAGTGGCCGCACCATTCAGTTGGCAAGCCCCTGGAAGGTACTCCCCGACACAACGTCCATTGTGGTAATTGCTCAGTATGAGTTGAATATGACGGTGGCGCACAACACCATCACCAACACTCTAGGTGGATCGATTGTCTTAGGGGACGCGTTGGAAGGCGTCATCGAAGACAACGTCTTGACGAATTCAGGCCAGGGAATCCTGATTTCCGCGTTTGGTCCATACGGCGGCCCGGCTGCCTTCGGTCCGGTCATGAACACCGACGTTCTTCGCAATACGATCGCGTTGGGCGCAGGAGATCTCATTACTCACGACCAGGGCAATTACATCTGGGGCATCGGCATTCAGGACTTCCCTGGTTGCCTGCTGTCAGGTCTCATGATTCGAGGTAACGTGGTGCCATCTGTGAACGTTATTTACAACACAGATGGTGTGAACGGAATCAGTGCCAACGTGATCGAGCAGAACCTTGCCTACTGGCAGCCAACATTTCCGACTCCGGGATTTCTGGTGCAGGACAATTCCCCACCAGCGCCCTGAAAGGTCGATCTAGAAGTAAGACAGGTGGGACCGACATCCCAGGTCTCGGCCCGCAAACCTTGGGGGAGACGACTTAGAGAATGCGCACGTCGGAAGCCGGCAGTGAGACTTATGCTTACGGGGGACGGCTGCTTGGGGTAGGGCGCCTCGGGACTTCTTTCTCACCAGCTCACCGAGGACAGGCCAGTACCCGACGCCCCTCCAGCATTGACCAAGAGACGATCGGATGGGCGGCGGCCCAGGACATCATCGAAGTTGGCTCTGTTCATAGGAACAGGCGAGTTTCCGCTCGAGCAGCGATCCGCGCATGGTGAGCCGAGCTAAGACGGCGTCTGTTGATAGCGGATTAACGGATTGTCGCGATCAATAAAACACTTCCGTATTGCCGCAACACAGATTCTGTGGCTCGGCCACCACACCCATGTGGTAGACTCGCTCCCGCAATAACAACGTTCGGCCTGCGCGACGGTGCGGACCCTACGATCCGCGAGGAGAAACACATCCCGAGCCTGGAAGAGCGCAATCGTCGCGAGCTCATAGGTTGGACAGGTTCGGCACTAACCCCGGAATTTCCTCCATACGGTCCATAATCCTGGAACCTCTCGGGGGAATGACTTCGGTGATCTTGCCCAAAGGGCAGGCAGCTCCCACAGTTATGGGCAAGCATGGACCGGCAAAACTTCAGGCTAATGATTGTCATAATGCTCTTTCTGTTGCTACTGATGCTTTTACTGATAAACCCCTTCACTGACTCCGGAGCGTTCCTAAACCCGTTTGCAGGTCCGGTGCCCGCCGACAAGTGAACCGTCGTATATCGATTCTTTCAGCAATCGTTGGTACCGTTTTTTTGGCTCAGGGTCGCCTTAGACTATGCGGATCGATCGTCACAGAAGCAGACTCACTTCTCCGACCGCGACTACTCCAGCGTCGAGCAACTGCATACCGCGGAAATTCCGTCTGAGGTTCTCCGCTTTCTCCTTCCGAGCCGGTATTGCGAGGCTGCCCAGTTTGGCGCCATAGCAGACGGTCAGTGGGGAGGAAAGGTGCCGGGCTGGGAACGCCAGTTACCATTCGCGATCGGTAGGAAAAGCTCACGCTTAACTACAACGCGGCGCGCCCGACGAAACCCTAGGTGCAGATACAGGTTTCCTTCAGTTCAACAAGAGGGATGTTGGCGGCTCTCACGAGGATGGCGTAGAACGCCCAAACAATATGACCTTCTCCTCGATTGCTTCTGAAATGAATCGTTGAAGCGACACACCTTCTGCACGCGCCCGCCTAATCGCCGCATCGAGCAATACCCTTGGTAGTTCTAAAGGAAATATTTCCGGCTCAATTGGCATCGCTTTCTCTCCCTAGACGACAATATCCGACCTGCTGTCGAGGAAACACGCAGAGTCAGTGGAGGAAAGCTCTGACCCGGCACTCTCTGGCTCACAATACGGCGTACTCACATTCGACAAGTATCGATTCTACAGGGCCTCTACTCAATTCGCTCGGGGCAGGTAACCCCAACTTGGCTCTCCTATTTCAGCGCAACAATGCGACTCATACCAGATTTGAGCGATCCCCTCCGGAGGCCCATCGACGGTCGCCACCATATGAACACAACTCAACGCCTTCCTCGCCAGAGATCCTCGCGCCAGTAGTCATAGCCTGCATGACAAGTTCGCTCTTGGGTTGCCGGTTTTAAGCACCACCCGCTTGCCAGCTGTACAAAGGCTACTTTATAGCGTCATCGTAATAGCGGATACGGGTTAGCTCCGCCCAATCACACTGTGAGCGTCCAACGACGGCTGACCCAAGTGCTCACAATCCCATTTGCGCAAACTGCAATGACTCACTGACTGCCCCGATCACACCTTTCTGCCTTTCTCGCACCGCTGCGATCGGTCGTTCCATTGCCACACGCAGGGCCATCCGAATGAGATGGCTGGGGAATCTCGTCGGTTTCGGCAAAGCACAACAACTCCTGGGGAAGGTTGAGTGTGTCCGCGAGCCCATTAAGAATTTGATTTAACACAACATCCGTGCGCCTTTGCCGTTCGATCTTGGCGATTGAGCGCCGAACCGTGGTGTGGCACTTGAAGCCGAACTGCCCCGCGATCTCGGCAAGGGTCGCTCCGGTGAACTGTCTCGCTAGATACATGGCGATGTGGCGAGGCACAGCAAATCTCTGCTTCCTACTGTGTCCCGTGAACTCCTCAAGAGGTAGATGGAAACGTCCGGCAACCGCGATCTGGATCTCTTCTGTAAAGACCTTCATGACCCATGAGCGCTGAGCATACTGCAATGTGCACTTCATATGATCATTTAAGATCGTCATAAGCCCTAGAGTAGTGCGTGACACGTGATCACTTCATCAGCTGAACGCCGGCGACAAGCCAGAACAAAGCCGACGGGCGACGAGCTGAACACTAGCAAGAACCTCGAATAGTGCCCTGCCCTAATTGTCTTTACATTGACGACAGTCTTACACACCCGGTGACAAGTGATCTTCCTATATTATCGCCGACCATTGATATTATTGAAGATTTTCTACTCTCACTAGCCCACGCTATCTGCAACTACTGTTCTGATCTTTGTAAAAGGATAATTCGGCTGATTTACGTTCAGTAAGTGCATCGGCTAAGTGGGAAGGGATTGCTCTCCAGGCACGACCCCTGATTGGGGTGTATCACTACTCTCCTCACGTGCGGCCCATACTCACAAACTAACTGGGCAACGGTCACGATGATCTTGCTTAAGTACTAATAACGGTTACCTTATCGCACGGAGCAGTGACCATAAAGTTGTATCGATCGCATTTAAGCGTGCTACTTTAACGACGGAATGACAGAAACAACCGGAGAGACAAAATGAAACACGCAGCTAAGGCAATTATTTTCGTGCTACTTTCTTCTGCCCTAGGGTTCTCAGAGACGCCAGCACAGCTCGGTGGATGGTCCGTCTACGTGGCCAGCAACCAGGTAGTTTTGTTGCAGTCAGCATCTGACGAGCAGCACACAAACGCGGATAACAATCGGGTTCAGGCCAAACTGGACTTTATTTGCAAGAAGGGCAAGCTTTCCGCCATCGCTTTGGAGCCGGCCGTGACGATTAACAGGAGTGCAATGTCCTTTGCCGGACCCGTTCCTACGACCCGGGTCAAACTTTCGACGGATGGGCGAATCAGTCACTCCGAGAACTGGATCGTGCTGGATGGCGGACGGACATTGTCCCCCAATTCAGAGCTTTTGCAAGGCAAGCTTATGCGGAATTGGACCGAGCGGATTGCAGGCACGCAGAAGATGGTCGTTCAAGTGGGCGGCCAGACAGAGGATCAGTCCTCTTTTGTCACCGGTGAACTCGCCGAAGCACTCGCGTCGGTTGGATGTAGCTACTAGGACCGCGCCGATGCAGAAAGGGTCGCGCACACGATCACCTGCTACACGCTGCTCCTCAACCAAGAGGCGAAGCCACCAGAGAGGACCGGAGGGTTCGCCTTATCCGGAACAAGCCGTTTGATCGCCATGTGCGGACGTATCGACGATGGACAGAATAGGAGCGGACCCTATAACCCGATGTGCCTAGTGTGGCGGGTGATTATCTACGTGCATCGCTATGTGCCGGATTGGATGCTGTCGGAGCGTGTGGTGGGGGATGGCGTTGACGGATACGAACATGGATTACAATGCCTCTATCGGTCCGCATTTAGATAGACGTGTTTTTGAATGGCCGTTCGCTCAAATAGTCAACCGGCAAGTACGGCTGGATATGGAACAAAGATCGAGGGCTCGTCGACAACTTGCCTAACAGGTCCGCTGCCCGGGCAGCAGGCCTGCTAGGCAGGTATCGCATTTTTCCACAAAGCCGTGAAGGATTCTATACGTCGTTTACGTTGAAGCTTCAGTGGCTCAGCTGACGCTCACGGTAACCATCATTGTCTTTTTTTTATGTCACCGCGGCGGAACTCGCAGTGACTCTACGTTGCCCGCTCCGCTATAGTTCCTCACGGAACTCTCACAGCCTTGCGACGTTTAACTATGCGGTACATGCTGATGCAGCCGGCTGAACCCGCGATATAGGCGTGATATAAGTCGAATAACGGTGTAACTACCCGTAGACGCGATGAACTATCAGGAACTCGCTCCAGTTCAGCTCGCTCGGCTGTGCGCTCACAATGATTCTGAGGCATGGCTCGAGTTCATTCGACGGTATCAACGACCCATCACGCTTGTCATCCTGCGCACCCTAAGAGAAGCTGGACCCACTTCAACGCTTCTGATCGACGATCTCGTACAGGAGACCTACGCGGCATTGTGTGCGAATGGGTGTCGATTGCTGCGCGAGTTTGTCGAGGAATATCCAAGTTCTTTGGATGCCATGGTGCGCGTAGTTGCCGCAAACCTAACGCACGATCATCTACGGGCACAGAACGCAAGGAAGCGGGGCGGCGACTTCCATCAGGTTGAGTACGACTCACCGGCGTTAGCCCGACTTCCCTCGCCCTACGACCATGAGGCCATCGAGCGCCAAATGCAGCTCAACGAGATCGGTACGACGCTTGAAGGAGCCCGGGAGCGCCACGCTGCAAGTGCCCGTGATTGCGCCATCTTTTGGCTGCACTTCCGCTTTGGGATGAGCGCGCATGCAATAGCCCAGAGGCCGACATTTCAACTCACGTCTAAAGGGGTCGAGAGTTCGCTGCGCCGAACAATCGGCCTGTTGAAGAAGACTGTTGGATAACAGCCAGATGTTGCCAGTCGGGCCGTCCGAAAACGTAAATCGCTCGCTTTTTCCTTCGCCGCGAGAAGCAATCCATTTGCAAATACCGGCGCTGGTGCTTATTTAGACATTTGCACTCTGTGATCCTGCTGAGATTCTCGGAACGAATTGGCGGCGGTTCAATAGTAGAGTAAGTGAACAGTGCGGCGCGATAGTTTTGGGGAAGCCGACTGAGTGTGACTCGGGTCTTGGGGTGGTTCTCGTTAATGGTCTTCGCAACTGTACTAACCCTGCTGATGACAACGCTATGTCAAGAGTTCGGACCTCCGCTACTCAGCTCCGTTTTCCGGTCCCGAATCGCCCATGCCCTATTCGTAACATCCTACCTTACAATTGTCTCCTTGTGCGTCATCGTCGCGCTTACCATTGCTTATGACAAACACAGGTGAGGGAGGCTCACTGCAAGGTGCTGTGCTTTTCCTTTGAGGGTAGCGTGCTAATACGCTTATAAGGCAAACCTTATGACGATTACCATCGGACAGATACAAGTTGCGGTCGCAGACTTCTTCAATCTGCCTCTGGAAGAGATCAGACTCCACGTCAGGAAGCGGGTAATAACATTGCCACGGCCTATCGCCATGTTTCTGACCCGGCAGTTCACAGGTGCGTCTTTTCATGAGATTGCAGGGCACTTTGGCTGTAACAGCTATAAGATAGTCCGCTCCTCTATCGCCAGAATCGACGAACAGCGGCGGACGGATGTGGCTCTGGACCGAATCCTTCAAGAGCTCTCGGAAACCCTAAAAAGCAGGCACGAGGTCTGCCGACCTGTCGACGCACACAAGAATCCACGCAAAGCCGAACACCAGGACGATGGTTGGTATACACGAGTGGCAGGCTCAAGTCACGGGACACAGAAACCAATGGCACCTTGATAAGCCTAGAACACAATCGGAGCGGAGGAGAATGACCATGGGCGTGTGCTGCCGGGAATGCAAATATTGGGATAACCGTCCTGACCACAGACTTCCCGACACGTACGCGAACTGTAATTTCGTGGAAGGTCCTGACGCGCCTCTGAACAGTCTTGCATACATCGATCAGCGGGGAACCAGACTGATGACTCGTGCTGACTACGGATGTACTCAGTTCAAGCAGCTCTGGTATTTCGCTGATGACCAAAGGCCACGCACGCGATGGCAGGGACCGGTTCGGCAGGGAGAATAGTGTATTCGCTCGTCGACGCCGATGTGTGATCCTCCCGTGACCCCACCGGGACGGGCAGCCTCCCGCCAGAAAACTCCAGGAGTATCTAACGCCTGCAACTGCTGCAGTTCTGTCGATGCATCTGTATAAGATATGCCAGCCGAGCTTGGGCGGCTCGATCCCCCAAGACAGGACCGAAGCGCCTTTCAAGTTCTGTGGGAACAGATACAAGACGGCGGTCGGCAAATCTTTTGCCGAGAGCTTCGAGTTCCTTCATTTCCGGACAGGGCATTTGATTACACTGTTAGCTGAACTTGATTGACGTCGATCATAATACGGGTGATCCGTCGCTGGTTCTTGATAATTGAGAAGTGTGGAACGGATGTAATCAGTGTCAGTGGCGCATCCTTAGGTGTACTGCCACTTTGGAGACGGCGCTGGTGTGTTAGCCCACATGTCCAAACTTCTTGACCGCATCCAACACAACTCGAGTTGTTTCCTAAGACGTAAAGCACTGGTATTTCCCTTCGCCACAGGCATAACTTAGGTTACGACATCCGTGCGGTAGCGCCCACCCGTATATTTGAGTCGATAGTGCCGATGAGACTCGGAGTCATTGCAGGTCCTACAGCAGGTCTAGGTCGGCGGCTGTGCTCTGGCCGCTAATCGTATGTCTAACTAAAGGACACGGTATCCTATTCGCTGCCTCGCCTATCGTAAATTGGGAGGATTTTCCTTCGCTAACAGCTCACCATTAAGCGGCATATACCGCATCTGCACCCATTCATATATTTAGAATTTGTAGTCCTAGGAATAGAGATTCGGAGCCCTCGAGACTGGGGGTGATCGGATATAGCTCTGAAGGGGCGTTTTGATGCTTAGGAAACAATAAGAATCATTCTTTGGAGCTGGTACTAATCTGTAGTCCGTTTGTCTGTTTCTCGATGTAGTTTTTTCTGCCTGAGTAATCCGCTGCGTAATGTTACCTGGCTCTCGACCGATATCTTTAGCGATTGCGCGGTGTTGTGTAGCTACTTTACTTTCGTGCTTAGTATAAGGTGCACTTCACGCTACGGAACGGGTTACAAACGCTGTGAGGTATGAACCAGGGACGGTTAAATGTGGAGTGTATTTCTTCCTGCCTGTAAACGAATCGGATCGTCCCGTTGCCTGACTTCCAGGCTAGTGCTGGTTGCCGCCTGTACTTTGGCGATGGCCGCACAGGCGGCTCCGCTACCCACGACGACGACCCTCACCGTCTCTTCGTCATCGATCGCGGCACCCGCAAAGGTGACGTTGACGGCTTCGGTGACAGCCGGCGGGGCGCCGGTAACAACAGGCTCCATCACCTTCTGCGATGTGACAGGCCTTTATCCGCTGTGCGAAGATTCGGCGGTCGTAGGCTGGGCACAGTTGAATGGAGCAACCGCGACCTTCTCCTTGATCCCTGCGATCGGCAGCCATAAATATACGGCGATGTTCAACGGCACAACGGCTGCCGCACCCAGCACTTCCAGCGCACAAAACTTGACAGTGACTGGCCTCTATCCGACGACGACTGCGATTGCAGCAACCGGTAACCCCAGCGGCTATGGTCTGACGGCAACGGTAGTCGGCTACGCAAATCATCCGCCGTTGCTCTCGGGCACTGTGTCTTTTCAGGACACCAGCAATGGAGACTTCGTTCTGGGAACGGCTCCCCTTGGCACACCGGCCTTCGCGGAGAATTTCACTCCGGCAAACAAGTCCCCAATCCCGAACGGCAATGAGCCTGCAGCCGTCGGCATTGGCGACTTCAACGGGGATGGAAAGCCAGACCTGGCAATCATGATCACCCAGCAGGAAGCGATTACCATTTTCCTGGGAAACGGAGACGGCACCTTCACCCAAGGCACAACTATCAATAACGTTGGCAGTACTCCCTGCATCCCGTACCCCTTGAACCAGCGTGCGAATTGCTCCGTGGCCGTGGGTGATTTTAACCACGACGGCCATGCCGACCTGGTTGCAACCAGTGACTTCGACAATACCGTGATCATCCTGCTGGGCCATGGAGATGGCACCTTTACGCCCGCCAGCGGCTCGCCGGTAACCGTGGGCAATTTTCCTCAGACGGTAAAAATCGGAGATTTCAATAATGACGGCCTTCAGGATCTGGTGGTCTCCAATGGCAAGGACAATACCCTAAGTATTTTGTTAGGCAATGGAGACGGCACCTTCACGGCTGCAAACGGATCGCCCGTTCCGGTGGGCGGATTTCCTTTTTTCCTGGCGGTGGCAGACTTCAACGGCGACGGCTCGGCCGATGTGGCAGTGACCAACGCAGACGACAGCACGGTGAGCGTGCTGCTGGGCAACGGAGACGGTACCTTCACCCAGGCCCCCGGCTCGCCGATTGCCGGGTTCAACTACAATCCCGTCCAAATCGCCGTCGCCGATTTTAACGGAGACGGTAAACCGGATCTCGCGGTAGCAAACTATACCGCCGTCGACCAGACGCCTCCCTTAGACCAGCAGAAGAGCAATGTCGTCGTTATGCTGGGCAAGGGAGATGGTACTTTTTCCCCTGCACCGGGATCACCGATTACGGTGGGGTTGCAAGCGACGAACGTGCTTGCCGCGGACTTTAATCAGGACGGCAAGACCGACTTGGCCGTCATCAACGGGGGCGACATTGCCGACTTCCCGACCCAGACCTTGATGGTCTTTCTGGGAGATGGAAACGGCGGCTTCGCACCGTTGGGACCGCCCATCCAGCTGGGGCAATCGCCCAGCGACATAGCCGCGGCAGACTTCAACGGAGATGGCGCCCTCGACCTGGCCATCCCCAATGTAGCGAACTTTAACACCACCATCCTGCTGAACGAATTCACGCAGACAGCAACCGCAAGTGTGTCGAATATTACCATCGCCGGCACCGGAACCCACTATGTGGACGCTGTTTATGAGGGAAATAGTGGGTTTGCCCCGAGTACCTCGCCCACCATCCCGTTGCAGGGCTCCACGATCGCCACGACCTTAACCTTAACCGCCAGCCCCGCCGAGCAAATGATTACTATGCCGGTGACGTTTACGGCCCAATTGAGTTCGGTTTCGAACCAGCCTTTCTTTGCCAATCCAGCCGGCACGGTCACCTTCTACGATCAGAGTGTCGGCGCCCAGATTGGGACCGCGCCCATGGGCGCCAACGGACAAGCGGTGTTAACCCTGACCAACATAGGTCCCGGCGTGCATAGCATCACCGCCAGCTATGGTGGAGATGCCAGCTTCCTGCCCAGCGGCTCGAATGCAGTATCGGTGAAGATCGACGAGTTGCGCATCCTTCGCGTAGGAAACAACAACACGACGATCCTGCCCGGTACCACGGTGGTGTATACGCTCCAGGTGCAGCCGCAGGTTGCGACGGCATTCCTGTACAACGTGAGCTTCTCGACCAGCGGCTTGCCTGCTGGGGCAAGCGCGATCTTTTCCCCGGTGACGCTGCCGGCGGGCGGGCAAATGACCAATATCACTATGACGGTCAAGACAGCAGCAACTGCCTTGAACGAGCCGCCATCTTCTCCCTTCGAGCGCCTGCCGCTCGCCCTGGGGCTTTTGCTTCCGCTCCTGGGAAGGAAAGCGGTACGACGGCGGCTGCGACAGATTCCCCCTTCGCTGGGTGTGGCCCTGTTTGCAGCGCTCACCCTGGCTGCAGTTGCGGGCCTGAGCGGGTGCTCGGGTGCGGGCCTGTTCGCGGCGCGAAAAGTTCCCTACTCCATCACCGTTACAGCCACTGAGGGAACCGTTCCGCGCACAGTGGAGGTGCCCCTTGACATCCAGTAAGAGGGGCGCGCTGCAGTTATTTATTGCCACCATGGTCGTATTCACGACCGTCAGCCTCTGTGGCCAGAACGTGCCCGGAGGAAGAGACTTTTCTTTGCCGCGGGCCGAGGTCTCCCTCGCCTACAGTGCGACAGAAGCCAACGCCGGTCCCGGGCAATGCGGTTGCTTTTTCATGAACGGCGCCAGCGCCGAGGGAAACTTCCGCACCTATCGTGCCTATACCACAGTGGTCGATGTGACCGTCGCGCATACCGGGCAAATCCACAACACGGGTCAACCCTTCTCACTGCTGATGGTGACCGGGGGCACTCGTCTCAATTTCAGAATGGGTCACCAACGCGACGACGGAGAGGATACGTTCCACAGCCTCAAGCCTTTCGTGCAAGGTCTGGCGGGCTTTGCCCATGGCTTCGATTCGGCTTTTCCTGACAAGTCAGGTTTTATTCAATCCTCGGCTAATTCCTTTGCGTTGTTGGCGGGCATTGGGCTCGATTACAAATTCCGCAGGCATCTATCCTTCCGCGTCATCCAGGCCGACTACGGATACACCCGCCTGCCCAACCTCGCCGGCAACGACCAAAACCTGCTACGCATCTCTTCCGGTATCACCATCCATCTCAAATGACCCAGCGCAAAGTCGTGGACCACAGGCGGAAACCACGTCAGCATCGGCGCAAGCTAAATCCCCACATCTCTCTGTTCGGTATTTGCATGAGTTTCCAACTCATGGTCAAGGAGACAGCAGCAGATGTGAAAGCGGAAATCGGCGAAACTTGTATACCGCTATCCAAAGCTCAGGGGATTTTAACCCGGTCATATCTGCCGCGACGCATGTGCAATGATAGCTGCCGCAAATCTTCGCGCTTTCGATCTCTAGCTGCTCGCCGCGGGCCGATTCTGGAAGGCTGTCGCCTGGGAGCCGTCAAGTAATTCTTAACCTGGCCGATGCGCCGGGCATCTAACGGTGAGGGGTGTGCCATGAAAGATTCTGATTCCCCTAAGGAACAGACTTGCGGCAAGCTTCAGGACCAAGAACGGGTCGCCCGAGAGAAAGTGTTCGAACAACTGATCGAATACGCCATAACTGAAGGTTTCACAATAGATCGGCTTGAAGCGATGGACCTAAACAGCCTCCTCCGCGACATTGAAGAGTGGAAAGCGAGAAGAAGGGCCTGCTGATTTCCACTAACATCGATCAAGCATTGGCTTCGGCGTCCATGCACCCCCGGGTGTGCGCCCAATGAGGGTCCTAGAAAGAAGTTGAAATCCTTGAGTTGAAGTTCCCGGCCTAAACGAGCAAACCCCTTCCACCACTCATCGCAGCCTGTTGTTGGTACAGGCTCTCAAGAGACACACGTACACGGTCTAATTCGAGCTCAAGCTGGCGTAGTGCTGATGCGGCAAGAAAGAGCTTACCGGTGCCTGCCGACTCCTCGATCAGGGCTGCAAGAGAGCAGGCCTCGGTCGCCCCAAGGTTGGCGAGAGACCCTCTTAATGAGTGTCCAACCCTCCTCAGTTCGTCTCCCGCATCCATTTCGAGTGCGCGTTTCGCGTGCATGAGCTGCGCAGGATAAGTCTCGCGGAAGATCTCTGTCAGCTCTGCGAGGAGCACAAGGTCTCCGCCCACACGTTCCAGGAGATCTGCTTCATTCACCGGATTCTGCTGCGGAGGCGACGGCGTTTCTGTAACCGCCGTGCCTCCTTGCCGCCGGCCGTCAAATTCTTCGAGGATCGCTACTAGTTCTTGTGTGCGAATGGGCTTAGACATGTATCCATCCATACCAGCCGCTAAAAGGCGCTCACGATCTCCTTGCATCGCGTGCGCCGTCAAGGCCACGATGCCCAGATGGCCGCCGGTGGTCTTCTCTCGCTCCCTGATGGCTGCCGTGGCAGCAAAGCCATCCATCTCCGGCATTTGAATGTCCATCAGTAACAGATCGATGCTCATGGTATTGAGAAACGTCAGCGCCTCGCGACCATTGCCGGCCACCACCACCTGGTGTCCAAGCCTGCGCAGCATTCCTGTCGCTACTGCCTGATTGACTTTGTTGTCCTCTGCCAACAGGATGCGCAGGGATCGCTGGCCCTGCGCAGGAGTGATCGGGGCAGGCATAGGCAAAGGGGTGTCTGGCCCAGGTTCGCCTAGCACCGTCATCAGAGCATCGAAGAGTTCGGATTGACCAATGGGCTTACGCAGATAGCACGCAACCCCGAGATCTCGAAAGGGCGCCGCATCTCGATCGGCTGAAGAGAGCATCATAATGCTCGCGCTCGCCAGTTCGGGATCGTCTTTGATCAGCTCAGCCGTCCCGTAACCATCCAGGTCCGGCATGCAGACATCAAGAAGTACGAGGGGAAAAGGGACGCCGTCGCTCGCGGCGCGTTTCATTGCAGCCAGGGCGGAGGCTCCCGAGCTCACACCTGTGGGGCACATCCTCCAGCTAATCAGAACCTCTTCCAGCATTTTGCGGTTGGTGTCATTGTCATCTACGATCAGAACCGACAGTTGATCCAGGTCTGTGCCGATGCGTGGCCCTTCCTGCACCGGTTCTGCGGACTCCTCGAATCGGACGGTGAAGTGGAAAGTGCTACCGGCCCCCACCTCGCTCTCAACCCAGACGCGGCCGCCCATCAGAGCGACGAGTTGCGAGGTGATGGCCAGTCCCAGACCGGTTCCACCGAACTTACGCAGATTGGAGTTATCGGCCTGGCTGAATTCTTCAAAGATCACCTGTTGCTTGTCGAGCGGGATGCCGACGCCTGTGTCCTTGACCTGACCATGCAGCATGATGTTTGGACCAGGGGCAGCAGATGGGACTCCGGGGTCGTCCGCAATTTCTACTCGCATCGCCACTTCGCCGCATTCGGTGAATTTGATCGCATTCCCGACCAGGTTGGTGACGATCTGACGCAGCCGGAGTGGGTCACCGATCAGCTTATCCGGAACTTTTGCGTCCACGTCACAGATGAGTTCCAACCCCTTCGCGCTGGCTCGCAGTCCCAGTGCTTTGACAGCTGTGCTAAGGCTGTCGCGCAAGCTGAAGGAGGTGGAATCCAAGATGAGCTTGCGCGCTTCGATCTTGGAAAAGTCCAGAATGTCATTGATGATCTGTAACAGCGAATCAGCCGAGGCTTTCACCATTTGCAGGTTAGATCTCTGATCCACGGTCAGATCCGAATCCAGGGTCAGCTCGGTCATACCGAGAATCCCATTCATCGGAGTGCGGATTTCATGGCTCATGTTGGCCAGGAATTGGCTTTTGGCAAGGCTTGCCTGCTCGGTGGCGACCATCGCCGTCGTCAACTTCTCTTGCGACTTGGCATAGCCGACTTGCAGGGTGGCTGCTCGTACACCGTAGATCGCGACCGCGACAGAGATGCACACAAATGCCAGCCACGGGTGCTCAGGAGCAATCTCCACTCCCATCAAGGCGATCGCCAAGGTGAAGACTACCGGGCTCAGGTTATCAATCAGCAAGGCTATCGGCTGCATGGGCTGGTGGCCAGCGCGGGGTTCACGGTTGTCCTCACGGACCCTGGCTTCCAAGGCAAACGAGGCGCAGAGGACAAGCTCGGGGAGCCCCCACGCCAGGTCTTGCCGCCCGTCACGCCAACCGCGCTCCAGTTCGAGGTATGTCAGGATAAGCGCCACAATCGCATTGACCCATAAGTACGGGGCGAGTATTCGATAGAAACGTCTTCTCGCCGGGGTTGGGTTGGAGAAGAAGCGCAAGCTGACAGCCGCGACCAAAATCCAATTTGCTGCATCGGTCAGATACATGAGACTGCTGGCCGAGATTGGCCGCGGCCGGGCATGGGCGGGCAATACCGAAAACAGCAGCAGGTAGGAGAGCACGGCTGCGATGAGCGCTTGCGCTCCATCTAGCCATGCGAAGGTCTTTAAGCCGGCATCCTTGTCCCTAGAGCAGATGGCGAGCAGGACCGGAATGCCGTAGGCGAAAAAGAAAAAGTCGAAGTTGGAGGCTTGGGTGCGGATGTGTAAGTTTGCGGCAAAGGCCGAGTACGTCAATCCCAGCTGACCCACCGTGGCCAGAAAGAAGGCGGCTCCGAGCAAGAGCCACAATGGCTTCGTCTCGTTGCCCTCGGTACGAGCGGCAAGCAGGCACAGTATAGTTGCCAGAGCGAGCAGGGTGGAGCTAAACAGGTTGGAGAGCAGAGTTGCCTCAGGATGAAAGACGAGGAGCGCCGTATGAGCGACCATAAGGATTGCGGCCGTCTCAAAGAGAGTGCGAGAGGCACCCGGTCGCAACCTCATCCGTGCGTACCCCGGAAGACTCCGGTCCATTTGTGCCTCGGCCACCACATGCGGTGATCAGAACCGCTGAGAATCGGGACACCGCCTTAACGATATTTGTCGGCGTATTGTTCCGTTGACAAGATGCGAATGTTAAACGTCTCTGGAAGAGAATCTATCATTCGACCAATACTTCCTGTCTACCACCAAAGTCTTAGTTGCTTATTGGAGCTATGAGCCGTGCGCGCTCTGATTCATAATAACCGGAGCAAGTGGGTTTAATTAAGCTTCCGATTAGCAAAGGAAAGCATCAGCGCTTTACGTCCTATGATTTGATCGGGTCCGGCTAGCCGGCCTACCATCTTTCATGAAGTCGATAATGAGCGGCGAAATCGAATACAGTTATCATCGTTCCGACATCAGCATCGATAGAACGATAGAACTACGAAGAGCGATCGCCGATCTTTTCCGCCTTCCGGCGATTTCACAGTTTAGTTACGCTCTGGAATGCTTTTGTGATCTTCACGGCTATAACCTTCGCCAGCAGGAGTGGCGTTGTAGCCGTCTCCGAAAGTGCCAAGGAGCTTGGTGAACCCAATGTCTACTGCGTTGAACCATTCGTCCGGAACGATACATAGTTCTTCTACTGTGAATGGGTATGGACCGTACCCATGGATAGCCCTACGTAAAGAGAGCCTGGCATCTTTATCAGCGAATACCCCACGCCTAAATAGACCCTTTAAAGGTCTGGCCGACGTTCTTCTTTCACTCGATTGGGATGAGATAGATAATTCCGTATTTCAAATGACAATCAGGCAAACAAGGAATGCAATTACTGCAAATTCAAGCGATTACTCCGAAAGATCACCTAAGTTACAACAGCGACGGCTCTTCATTAATATTTCCGCAGAAATCGACGGAATTCCTAACCAGTTTACGTTAGCGAGCAGAACCGCAATCAGATAGCCCGAAATAACCATTGAAAGAGCTTGTAATTGCGATCTACTTTAGCACCATGGGCCGCCTAAAACCGAAGCGCTACCTAGCCGTTTATCTCAGGGACCACAAGGAGGCACTGACCTTGGTCATCCGAGACACGGAGTCAGGGTGGGTAGCTCAACTCCTCGATAATAGAACGCCAGAACCCCTTGAACTCTTCTCAAGGATTGTTATGACTCCCAAGCACGGGAAGACACTGCTCGAACAGGTACTCGCGAACTTCCTTGCGGCTAAAAGCTGGCCTCACACATCGCTCAATTGGATCAGAACAAGTGGATCCAGGCCCCGTTGGCTATTGGAGTGAGATAAGCTTCTTCACGCGCTAAATCAAAGGAAACCCGAATGAGACTTAGATATGTTGTATATGGTCTGTTTTTACTTTTATTAGGTACTGCGCACGACCTGCTCTTGGGTGACCATACCCCGACACGCGCATATATAGCCATGTTTGCTATGGGTTACGTCATCGCGGTAGCCGATGATATAGCTGCCATTGCGGACGAAGTAAAGAAGAGAGGCAGCGCTCGGCCTTTCGTGAAAATCAGGGGTGGCAGAGATACGGAAAAGATAGGTCCAGCTCTAGACCACCAAGAGGAAATTCTTAGTGGGACGAGGCACTTTCGGCGCTTCTGAGCCTGAAGTTGTGGCCGCTAACATTGATCGTGCTGGTGGCTAGCCCAAATGCCATTGCGAACCGAAAAATCTGTTGCGTGTTTTGTAGCGCCCTACGGGCAACATCTGCTGCACCGCGCTCTTCGATTGCAATAATCATGCTTGCGATCTCAGCTGGCTTAATGGCCTGAATCGCGCGGTTGCCGATGCGGCGCAGAAAATCGTCCCTAAGGCGCACCTCGGTGTTCTGCACATAACGTTCGAGCTTACCGACCTTCCATTTAGCAAGCGACTGGGCGGCGGCCTCACAAAAGGGTTTACCACTTCGCGATTTGCCTCTGCCTCTGCTCTTCCTTTGGACTTTAGTCCGCTTTCCGCTCCGCCATGGGATCGGTTTCACTCAACAATTGAGCACATGCTGCCGCGTGGGCAGAAAATCCGTGCCCATCCGTGAGGTGGTAGGGCTTGGCTTGAGGTTACTTGGTCCGGCTGTCATCGTACTTTAATGGACGGCTCCCTGCAAGGACTCACCAAGCCCTAGCTGGAAGCGCCGTGGGGCGCAGTTTGCCGAGTCAAGGGACGCGAAGGATGTGGCGATCCTTCGTTTCGCCGTCAGGTTGTGAACGAGCGGGGTCACCTGCCACCGAGCGAAGTGGCGACGCTGCGCGCCGCCGGTGTAAGCGATCAGGAGATCGTCGAGGTCATCGCCACGGTCGCCGTGAACATCTTCACTAACTACTTCGACCATATTGCCGGCACGGAGATCGACTTCCCGGTCGTGCATGCCGCGGAGCGGGCGGCTCGATAAGTCGCTGCCCTCTGAGAGGATCACCGAACCGCCCACCCGGGCGAGAAGCCGGTGCACCTCGGCTGTGCCGTCTGTGATGGAGATGGGTGGGAGCTGGGCGGAGGCGACCCACCGGCCGCTCGCACGCAGCAGTGGCATCACCCGGTTTCAACTGGAGCCGTCCGCCCATGCCGCATGAACGAGCACTATCGTTGCTTGCTTTTTTGAAAGGCCGTTCAGGCCGCCGCCTCCACCTTCTTCGCGAAGAACGCGCTGGGCAGGCCGACGAACAGAGCGTGGCTGATGACGCCGTTGGCCAACGCCGCAATCGCGATCGGGCCGTGGGCGACCGCGGTCAGCGGCAACACCACCAGGTTCATCACTGCCCACACGGCAGCGCCGTACAGCAGTCCCAGGAGCGCCCACTGCGTACGCAACACAGCGACGCGTCGGCTCGCAAGGATATAGATCGTTGCGACTACCAGCGCGATGGCGAAATGCAAAGCGAGGCCAAGTCCCGCGCTTGCAAGGCCATCCGAGAACGACCGTGTGCCCAGCAGACTGCTCGCGATGTACTGCAGCACCTGGATCGGGTTCTGGCCTTGCAGGCCGCGGAAGACGACGCCATCGGCTGCATCGAGCGCTCCAACCACCAGCGTGGCATAGAGGATGGCGCGAGAGATGGGCAACATGCGCGCTGCCGCCTCACTCCTAAGGGTCGGGTTCAGAGCAGAGGAGGTCATTTACCCGCCTCCGTCTTCTGCCCTTTTCCGAGAAAGCCGTTGATCTTGCCGGCGACGAGGTCGCTGTGCTCTTCCAGCAGAAAGTGGCCACCGTCGATCAGGTGCAGTTCCGCTTTGGGCAGGTCACGCAGGAACGCCTGCGCTCCCGGCACGATGAAGAAAGGATCGTTCTGCCCCCACACGATGAGCGTGCGCGGCTGGTGCTTGCGGAAGTATTCGTGCCACGCGTCGTAGAGCGCCACGTTCGAGGTGTAGTTGTAAAGGAGGTCAAGTTGAATGGCGTCATTGCCGGGCCGGTCCAGCAGCGCCTGGTCGAAGGTGTAGCCGTCCGGGCTCACCGCCGCCGCGTTTTTCGCACCATGCGTGTACTGGAAGATCGTCGTTTGCCTGGTCAGCAGCGTGCGCGGCGCCTTCTCCGTCTCCTGGTTACGAGTGGCCCAGAAAGGCTGCAGCGGCTCGAAGGCGGCGCTGATGCCTTCCACGTAGGCATTGCCGTTCTGCACGACGATGCCTTCGATCGCTTCTGGATGACGCGAGGCAATACGGAAACCGACGGGTGCGCCGTAATCCTGCACGTAGATGCTGAACTTCTTCAGGCCCAGTGTCGTGAAGAGCAGCTCCTCGATCTGCGCGGTAATGGTGTCGAAGGTGTATCGAAAGTCGGTTGCCGCGGGAGCATCGCTATAGCCGAAGCCGAGGTAGTCGGGCGCGATAACGTGGAAATTGCTGGCGAGCTGCGGAATGAGTTCCCGGAACATGTGCGACGACGACGGAAAGCCATGAAGCAAAACGATCGTCGGATTGGTTTTCGACCCAGCCTCGCGGTAGAAGATCTTGTGGCCCTGGATGGTGGCATATTGGTACGTAGTCATGTGGTTCCTCCTGTTGTCGATCTGATTGTTTGCACGCGAGATCATCTGCTACAGAGCGTCGCACTGGCCGCTTCCAACACGAACTCTACGACGGTGGCTGGCTGCGAAGTCTGAGGGGCATGATCAACGTGGTGCGCACGGACTTGTGCTCCCATGCGCTCGGCAACGAAACGTTGTGTTTTCGGGCTGAACATACGATCGTCTTCAGCCAGCAGATACCACGACGGTATCGTCCTCCATGCTGGCGTCTTGATCGCTTCGCCCAGACACTTCATCGCTATCGGGCGTTGCGCTGCTGTCCTGATTGCGTTTTGCTCCGCCGTAGCCCGGTGAGCAACCGCATTCTTCATTCCTTCCTCCGACATCCATAAGAGACCATGACGGTCGGGCTCCAGATGGGGAGCGTTCTCGTGTGCAGGCTCTCGGAAGAACAAGTCGCCCACGGTTTCTCCTTCGGCTGGTGGCATGGCTGCCACATAGGCCAGGCCTCGAACTCGGCTGTCACTTTCGAGAGCGGTGATCACGGCCCCGGAGTAAGAGTGAGAGACAAGGAGGATTGGCCCCTCGCCCACCCTTTCCAGAGCCACTTTCAACGCAGCCACATCGTCTGACAGCGAAGTCATTGGAATCTGGGCAGCGATAACTTTTATGCCAGCCTTGAGCAGTGGGCCGATCACGGCAGACCACGAGGATGCGTCCGCCCATGCGGCATGCACCAGAACGATCGTTGCGTTAGAAGGAACTTTGTTCATCATTTCACCTGTCGCCCGAGCCAAAGACGCACGCTGTGAGCGGCTGTCCTGCTGCTGAAAGATCGACGCTTGAGGTGCATCGCTTGTCAGCGGCCAAGTCGCACTGCGACCACTTGGCGCGTTACATACGAGCATAAGGATTCCGCCACGTCAACAAAAGTGAGAAGTTCTGACACGATTGGTGAGAGAATCTAAAGTATGGTTTTGAATAACCTCAGCCTGGACAGCCTTCGTACGCTGGTGATCACGCAAGACCTGGGCGGTTTTGGCCGCGCTTCGGAGCGCCTTGGACGCACACCCTCCGCAATCAGTCTGCAGATGAAGCGGCTTCAAGAGGAGGTAGGAGTACCGCTCTTTCAGAAGCAAGGCCGGAAGACCCTTCTCACCGAACAGGGAGAGATTGCTCTCCGATATGCTCGGAGGGTGCTGGAACTCAATGATGAGATGATCGATACCCTGCGCGGATCGTCTCTTGCAGGTGTCGTTCGAATCGGATTCGCGCAAGATTTCACGGTCAACGTTTTGCCTCTAGTCATCGCACGCTTTAATGCGCTCTACCCGCTTGTAAAGCTCGAGGTGACGGTAGACGTGGGCCAGGTACTCCTTCAAGCGATCGACTCCGGCGACCTCGATCTTGCACTGACGTTAGGCGGCGCACAGAAAAAGACGGCGCACCTGTTGAGCGAGCTGCCGTTGCACTGGATCGCAAGCCCAAGTTTCAGGGATCGCGCACAGCAGCCGTTACCGCTTGCTCTCTTCAACCCCCCATGCCTATGTCAGACACGGGGGCTGGAGGCACTGGATAAGTGCTGGACGCCCTTGGCGGGTTGCCATGACGAGCCCCAGCCTGACGGGCTTGTGGGCCGCTGTCAGTGCGGGACTGGGACTGACCACACGAGCCGAACTTGGCCTGCCGGCAGACGTGCAGACCATCGACCTGGGCCTTCCGCCACTGGGAACTATACCCATCGTGCTTCATCGCAGACGCAGCCTCCGAGCCCCGAACGCGATGCGGTTCGCAGAAATCACAGAGGAGTTGGTCGCTACTTATCTTCGTTCACGCCTGAGCAAGAATCGACCTGGAACCGTACACTCCTATGCCGCAGTCGGGATGGATGGTAGTCAAGCGGAAGGCACGACGGCTTGGCGGTCAACAGTCTCGGCGGTGTAGACGAGATGCATCCCCTGGATGCTCTCGACAGCGTCCTCATGTTGCCCTCGAGGCAATTCTCGTGAAACTTCGCCTTTAGAATTCCGACTCCTCGCAGATGCTTCCTCCAGGCTGGAGCAGGGACCGATTTGCCTGCTGGCGAATGGGGTTGTGTTCGGCTACGCTACCTGCCCTACGATCTTCCTCTCAGGTCCGCTTATCGACGCAAGGCCATTGATTTCACGTGAACCCCGTTGTGCTTAGCCGATCTACCGATAGCAGCAGGATTCGTCAACAATACTCAACAACCAATTCAATATTTGGAACTTTTCTTCGTGCTTGCCAGGCCCTACGTTGTTAGATAGCGCTCCTATTCGAAGCGCAATCGACAAGGAGTTCAAGTGGCATCCTCAACACCGCAAGCAAAGTCGCACCTGACCCACTATCGGACGGCGACCGTCAACGGCCGTAAGGTCTTCTATCGCGAGGCTGGCGACCCCAGCTCTCCCACGATTGTCTTGTTGCACGGACTGCCGACCAGCAGCCAGATGTTTCGCGAGCTGATTCCTGCTCTCGCTGACGAATTTCACCTAATCGCTCCCGATTACATCGGCTTTGGCCATTCTGATGCCCCGTCTAGCAATGATTTCGAGTACACCTTCGATAATCTTGCAGCGCATGTGCGCGGTCTAATCGATCAACTCGGTCTCACGTCGTACATTCTCTACATGCAGGATTACGGCGGCCCCGTGGGCTTCCGCTTGTTCGCTGAGAACCCAGAGAAAGTAAAGGGATTTATCATTCAGAACGCCAATGCCTACATGGAAGGTGTAGGAGAAGCGCCCAAGAAGGTGCTGATGCCGCTGTGGGAGAAGCGCACGCCTGAGACAGAGAAGCCCGCGCGCGACTTTGTCAGCCTGGAAGGCACGAAGTTCCACTGGTTGGTCGGCGCGAAAGATCCCGAGGCTATCAATCCGGACAACTGGGTACTCGATCAAGCACTGCTCGACCGGCCCGGGGTGCAGGACTACCAAGTTGACCTGCTGGAGGACTACAAATCCAACATCGCACTCTATCCTGAGTGGCAGGCTGCTTTCCGCACGCACAAGCCCCGGACGCTGATTGCCTGGGGCAAGAAGGACCCTTTCTTCGTGCCGCCCGGGGCTGAGGCGTACCTGCGTGATCTGCCAGAAGCCAAGCTCGTTTGGCTGGATGCCGGGCACTTCGTGCTGGACGAGAACGTGCATACTGTGGCGGGCGAAATTAAAGCTGTCTTCGGTCGCTGACAATCTCGTGTTCCCATTTCTCAGCGCGAGTTGAGAGTAGTTAGCTGCGTGATGCTGAATACACCATCGCGCAGCATCGCTGTCGTATGCGGGTTGCGAAAGGGATGTATGCAACGCTTCAAAGACAAACGTGTACTCGTGACAGGCTCCGGCAGGGGAATCGGTGCGGCTATCGCGCGCCGATTTGCACTCGAAGGCGCCCGCGTTTATCTCACAGCCCGGAGCCATGAGGAGCTTTCCTCTACATGCGACGAGCTGCGATCGTTAACCTCCGAAGTTGAATTTGCTTCTCTCGACCTGACTCAACCTGATGCCGCTGCGAAGCTCGCCACCTATGTCGAGCAATTGTGGGGCGGTATCGACATTCTCGTCACCAATGCAGGCGCTGCGCCCCAAGGCGGCTTTCTGGAACTGAAGGACGAGGACTGGGCAACAGGGTTTGGGTTGAAGCTTTTCGCAAACCTCCGAGTCATCAAGAACACCTGGCCGATGTTAAAGGCTGCAAAAGGCCATCTGGTGATGATCGGCGGGGGCACGGCGCGAACGCCGGAACGCCCCCTCTCGCTGGTATCGGCTGTGAACGGCAGTATCGCGGCTCTTTCCAAGTCGGTTGCTGAACAGGGACTTGAGGATTGCATTCATGTCAACCTGGTCCAGCCGGGGACGATCCAGACGTCACGCCGCAGGAAACTGATGGAGAAGCTTGCCGCACAGGAAGGCATTGACTATGCCGCGTATCTTCTTGACTCTACCCGGCGTTTGAAAATCTCTCGTCTCGGCGAACCAGGCGATGTTGCGGAGCTCGTCGCCTTTCTCGCGACAGAAGAAGCGCGATGGATTCACGGAGCCATCATCGATGTCGATGGTGGGCAGAACAAGGGCGTTTGAATCTCAAGGCTCCTCCATAATGCGGGCGGTGCTGGTGAGCTTCAGCCTTTACCCAGAGCTGGGCGACGGGGCAGACCGCGATCGGTGGGGATGTCAAATATCCATCATTACTTGGCTCAGAACCGCATCGACTTCCCAGAGCAGGCGAAAGCTAACTGACAGTTGCCAGCGAGTCATCTTCCGGCTTCTGCAAGCTATATCTAACCCGTGCACGACTTCAAATGAGCCGATCATGACACAGCAGCCTCTACGCAGCAGACGGCAACACTTCAGCTTTGCTTAAGTATGTGACAAGAATTTAGAACTATTTTTATCGCTTATGGGACCTTACTCTAAAGAGACGATACGCAGGAGTAACAAGCTCGCTTGACCGGAGCTTGCTCCTGGAAGGGGCGGCTCACTACCGTCGCGCCATGGCAGATGAAGTCATGGCAAAGGAGAATGCGATGACAGCGCCAGTCGATACAGTACGCGATTTCTATGCAGCATTAGCAGCAGGTGACACCGCGAAGATGGTTGGCCTGATGGCTCCCGACATCGAGTGGATCTCAGTGGTTGATTTCAACATTCAGGACAGAGGTTCCGAGGAGGTTATGGAAAAAGTGTTCGTTCCACTCATACAGGAGTGGGAGAGCTTCTCACCAGCTCCTTCGGAATTTATTGTCGATGGCTCGACGGTGGTGTCATTGGGCCGCTTCGCTTGCGTACACCGTGCAACGCACAAACGCGCCGACCTTGCATACGCGCATGTGTGGGATATCCAGGACGGGAAAATCGAACGCCATCGTCAATACATCGATACCTTGGCGCTCGAACAAGTTAGACGCCCCTAGCACTGCCAGTGTCTCTTCATGAGGCACCACGCTTCCCTTACCGGATGCTTCCGGTAAGAAATGTTCGCAGAAGGAACATCGTAGTGAACCACATAGCAAATTACGCTCTTGCCACCGCCCTTTCTGCAGGCGCGTTACACGCCGCTCCGCTCCCTTCGAGCAACGCAACTACGACCTATCGTCGCGTGCAGGTCGACGGCATCGATATTTTCTACCGCGAAGCGGGTCCTGAGAACGACCCAACCATCGTGCTCTTGCATGGCTTCCCGTCCTCTTCGCGTGAGTTTGACACGCTCATTCCCTTGCTCGCGCCGAAATATCATCTGATTGCTCCGGATTATCCCGGATTTGGTCTGAGCGACGCGCCCTCGCCGACCGACTACACTTATACGTTCGATCATCTTGCCCAGACGATGAGTGATTTTCTGGAGAAGCTGAAGGTCGCGCATTACACCGTGTACCTTCACGATTACGGCGCACCGATCGGCTTCCGCATCATGCTGGCGCACCCTGATCAACTGCATGCGCTCATCATTCAAAACGGCAACATCTACAAAGCGGGCCTTGGAGCCAAATGGACCCAGATCGCGGAATACTGGGCGGATCCAAAGGCTCATCCTGAGGTGCTTAACGCTTTTCTTTCGTTCGAGGCCACCAAGGAGCGGCACGTCGCCGGCACTTCCCATCCGGATCGCTACGATCCGGATACCTGGATCAGCGAGTATGCCGATTTGTCGCGGCCCGGTCAGCGCGAGATCCAAGGAGACCTGCTCTACGACTACCGTACCAATGTCGCGTTCTACCCACAATGGCAGGCCTGGCTCCGCGACCACCAGCCCCCGACCCTCGTGGTCTGGGGCAAGCACGACCCTTCCTTCATCGCACCGGGCGCGGAAGCCTTTAAACAGGATCTACCGAATGCGGAAATCCACCTGCTCGACGCTGGGCATTTCGCGCTGGACGAAAAGACGGACGAGATTGCGGACCTGATCCTCCAGTTCATGCCGAAGCATCCCGGATGAGGGGTGGGGTCGCGAGCATCGAGTACGGCTCGCGTCGTCAGCAGCGTCGAAAGCAGGACGCAACCCTGCTAACACGCTCAACGGCTGAAAGACTTTTCGAAGGAAATTAAATCCAGCGGAAAGCTTCACGAGAGATCTAAAGATCGCCTCCTCGAATCTGGCGTAGGGTTATGACTTCTTTAGAAGATCTGCGAAACGTGGCCGAGATAGGCCTGTTCCAACCCCCAAGTGCACACCAACGAACCAAGATGCATCTTCTGACTACCATGCGTGCGCTGAGAGGGATAGGTGCCCTTAGCACAATTCTGTTTGCCCTTTATGTGACAGCGAAGTCATGCTCTTTAGAGCCGACTGTTCGGCTGACCCAGCATGGTACGGAAATTTCTATCGCCGCTCCACCGGCAATGTATCACACGTTACAGTCTCAACTCTTTTCTGTGCTTTCCCTTGCTACCATCGTCACGGTCGCTTACATATTTTGGACGCGTAGGTGTGCCGAGACGCTAAGGCAGCGGTTTGATGAGCGGTTGAAGGAGCGCACAAGACTTGCCCGTGATCTTCACGACACCGTTTTGCAGACCATCCAAGGCAGTAAGATGGTTGCCGATGATGCCCGAGAGTATGTGAACGATCCGCAGCGCACCGGCCTTGCTCTCGATCGGCTGTCTGAGTGGCTCGACCGCGCCAGCATCGAAGGGCGAGCCGCGCTGGAAGCTCTGCGTAGCTCCTCTACTGAAGCAAATGATCTCGAAGCAGCTCTCCATCGAGTTGCGGATGATTGCATAACCGGCGCACGGATGAGCGTGAACATTGCGTTAGTAGGTCACGTCAGAGAGTTCCATTCGATCGCTGGAGACGAAATCTATCGCATCGCCTCCGAAGCCATCCGGAACGCGTGTGCACATTCGGGAGCGCGTGATCTACGGATTCAAATCGCCTACCAGAGACGTTTTCAGTTAACGATAAGTGATAACGGACAAGGCTTCGATCAAGCGCTTCTTCGTGGCGGCAGAGTGGGCCACTTCGGAATCGCAGGCATGCGAGAGCGTGCGCTATTCCTTGGGGGTAAATTTAGTGTCGTGAGCTCTCCAGCAACTGGGACAGCAGTCTCGATTGTGATTCCAGGAAGCGCCATTTACC
>CAWFGM010000079.1:0-208154 GCA_963815175.1 uncultured Acidobacteriaceae bacterium | reverse complement strand
ACTACTTCGGCAAGGAAGGCGGTCGCAATCCTAAAAGACATCAGCAGCGAAGACTTAAGCGGTCTTAGCGATCCACAGCGGGACTTTCTAAATGGTTTCGTGGCTGGCACGGTCGTCGGAATTACTCCAACCGACGCAGCCCATATCAATCCCACCTTCGCGTTCTGTAAGTCCCTCGGGCTAAATAGCAAGCGTGTTCAGGCTTCTATCGGAGACGGCTGCTACCGGAGCCTGCAACAATTCTCCCAAAACGCCGATGTGAAGAGAAAGTTGCAGGCGATTGGGGGCGATGTGACCTCCGTCAGCCCTAACGCTCGATCTAAGCCGACCGCGAATGTTTGTCCCTACTTTAAGATTGGCGGCAAGTCTTTCGAGTGCCCGTTCACGCGCACCAATAAACCTGAAGCTCAAGCGGTCTACGATGTCTGCAGTCACGACAAGGCGCACTCATGAGGGCAACATGACCGTTTTCTTAGGAGCCATTTCTGGCGGCGTGAAGGGTCACCGCTACGCGTGCCGGGCACCACCATTTTTGAGTTTTAGTTCACAAGCATTGGGGTACGTTTCGTCCCCCGTCGTCCAGACGAAGTAATCACTACTCGGGAATCTCGGGACGAACGAAAATTTAACTCATCAAGAGACCTTATTGCAATGGTGGTGCGACGTTGTTGTGTGAGGACGAGGATGCTAGTGACCTTAGAGGTCGGGTAGGTAGTTGGGATGTGGTCGCGACAGCTCGTTTACTTGTACCGGGTGGTCCTCGGAGTGTCGGCCGTAATGATTTGGGAGGTTTGGCCTCCTTGGGTTTTGTACCCTGGGGCCAGGTCTGGACAAGGGGGAAGGAATTAGCATGTCTTCATGGTCAATGCTGTCAACCTATGTCACAGCCGTTGGCGGTCTCGGCACCGCGGCTTTCGGCCTGGTCGATTCTTTTAAAGCGCTGCCGGGTGGTGGCATCTCGCGCGCTGGCTTGAAATTCATACGCCGAGTCATTGTTTCACTTACACCTGCGGACCCCGCCCTCGACACTGGCGACATGAGTCGGGAATCTATCATTTATTCGCTGACTTCTCAGTGGATTAATGGCGCGAATTCGAGTGACCAGCTCAATATTGCAAAATCACAGATTAAGCTACGCCTAACTCGCAACCACTGCCCCTGGCCTGGCGAAAACCACGGGAGTGGATGCTAGCGTCTTGACCAGGGTGGCAACGAACATAGCAAACGGAACTGCCTTGAGCTCTCAAGAGAGCGACGTATATGGACGCTTTGATCTTATGCTGACAACGTTGCTGGACCAGGGATTTAACGTGCGGATCAGCGTTATCGAAATACGGCCAAGGTCTGCGCAGTACCTGTTTCTGTTGTTTTGGCCGTAGCTGCGCATTACGTGTTGCCCGCCGGTACGATCAGCATGAGTGAGGCCGCGCTGTTGGGTCTCATCGCCACGCCGATTGCGCCTGTTGCCAAGGATCTCTCGACAGCAATCTCGAATAGCGTTCAGGCTATCCAGACGATTAAGAACTGATAGGCTATGCCCCGGTGGTTTCTCAGTACGCGCGTTCAAACGGTTGGTGGTCCAGTCGGCACCGTGAGGGTGTTGGATGCGGATCGTCCCGGAGATACTACTGATCTGACAGGTGAGCTTGCTCAAGAGATTCGTGGGCGGGAGATATTTTTTGCAGTCCACGGGTTCAACGTCAATCAGGAGGACGGTATCGCTGATCTTGGCTTCTGGCTCGATAACGTACGGGTCGGTAACGCGATCCCGATAGGAGTACTCTGGCCCGGGGACTCATTGTCCCGATTTTTGTGGATTATGTGGTCGAGGGAAGCGAGGCGATACACTCCGGAAACCTCCTTGCGGCATTTCTTAACGATAAGCTTTCAGCTGCTGTCGGTCTCTCCTTTGCGTCCCACTCGCTGGGGGCACGAGTTGTCCTGCAAACAATCTCAGGCCTACCCTCGAGCTTTAGGATTCGGCGTTGCGTGATTATGGCGGGTGCCATTGATGACACTTGCCTCAACGATGAGTACAAGAATGCCGCCGACCGAATAGAGCAGCTATCGATTTTGGCATCCCGTTGCGACGATGTTCTCTCAAATGGCATACCCACTGGGTAACCCGTTGCAAGGGATTATCGATCGCGGCCATCCTTACTGGCATGCTGCGTTGGGTCGCGAAGGCCCGGCACAGCCTTACCCTACAGCTCCGCAACTTGAACCCGGCTGGATGATTCCTGAGTCTCTAGACTACGGGCATCTAGACTACATTCCCAGTTCCGCCATTGCGGGGCAGTATCCTTTACCGGTCGACCTGCCTACTGCTGCGGGCGACGTACCACCTATAGGAACACCGCCCGGCCTTCAGCCACCAGCGAAGTGGAAGCCAGGTTGGTCCGCGGGTTTCGTCTCCAGCCGGGTATCAGCGTCCGTAGCTACAGAGAAGCTAAGAGGACAGACGTGGCGGACTATTCGTCGACAGCATACATGTTGCAGGGATCGAACACTATTGAGGGTGAATACGTATCATGTCGCCTGATTTCTTTCTGATTTCTTTCCCATGTATCGGTCTTTAGCGGAATGTTACCGATCAATCAAAACCATCCTGCCCTCAATCGGCGCGCTTAAATCTAATCCACGCAGTTTCGTCTTCGGAGGAGGCCGCGACATTTACTTCCTAGTACAGCAGCAGATACCGGCTCTTATAATTCCACAACGCATAAAATATTTCTTGACACATTTGGGCTCTTGATCGAGACTCGCTTCTACCCTCGGAAGCGGTTCATATACGAGCAAAAGTTGGTGGTTGGTTAGTAAGTGTGTTGCGTGCGATACTTAGCACCGGCCCTTAGCGCTGAGCTTTGAGGATCGAGCTGCCCTGCTTTCTGCGCCCAACGGGTTGTCAGGTTTAGACAGGACTGTTGTAACTTAGGCCCAGTACTTAGCTACGTGCCCGTCTTTGTAAACGAGGAGGCGGGGTCCTTCGCGCTTACTGATATGGCCCGTAGCTTAGCGTATCTGCAGGCGGAGTGTTGCGCTCTTTGGGTTATTTCCGTCTGTCCCTTTAATGCTGTCCCTTTAATGCTCGTCCCTTTAATGCTCAGAAGTGGGTGAAGTGAGAGTCGCGGCCTGTATTGGGGTCGACTTCGCGTGTCCGTCACCCTTCATAGGTGAAAGCAAGTAAGAAGCCAAAGTACGGAGATCGTCGTATCTATGAATGAGTCAGTAAATAAAGGTAGTTTATGGGTTAGTGCCTTGGTTGCAGGGCTAGTCACCCTTGTAGTGACTTTTGCCGGTTCTTGGCTGATTCACTTCTTCAATCCTAGCGCTGCAGCGACGCGCGTAGTCGAAGCGAAGGGCAAGCCTCAACGAAAGTTAGCTGCATCTACTTTGGTGGAATTCCAGAAGCCTACTTATTTCCATAACCTCGCCTCTGAACGCGTTCCCGGTTCTTACCTATCCCGGAGCACAATTGATAGATGCTGGGGTTTCTTGCCGCAATTGGTTTCAGGATGGCTCGGTCGAAGAGCAGTGCATCCCCCTCCTCTTGCGGTGGGCACATCAAACCGCCGATATAGCGAACACAAACGTAGCGTTTAACCAAACCCAGGTTCCGCCGGCGCCGGACAAGGATTTATGGATCCAACGTCATAGTGAATCTGCCAAGGATGCGACTATGCTCAGTGATGCACTTACGGATTTGAGGAATCAACCTTCATCCAAAGATGGCGATTTCATTCCTATGTCGTGTTGCTCAACAGCGGTGATGGGGACGATATAGTTTATCCCGATGCTAGCCTCACCTGCGATTCTTGTGGTAAAGATCCGATCCTGCTTACTTCGACGACATTCTATCAAACAATCAAGGCACGATCTTATCAGCAGGTCCATTACCAGTTGGATTTTGAGCAAACTTCGCAAGGCGTGAGGGATCGCTTGAGAGATCTCGTGCGACAGACGGCCGTGCTAAGGATCCGCGCATGTGCCCACCTCGCCTCAGAGAGAACGTGTGCGGGGACGGCGAATTGAGATGACGGGCCTAGAATGCAATTGCCAAGTCGGGGGAGTCCTTGGCCTCTGCCCACTGGAGTTGACACAAGTCTCAAGCAGAACCGTGCATTGGGCCTAGGGCCAGAATAGACCAGAATGACTTGACCGGAAGCCGATAGGACCTTATTGCTCGATGCCGGCAAGGAGATCTGTTCCGCTGGTGCTGCCGTCGTGCTGCCTGTGGCTCGGGACGGGTCGTCTGAGACCCCGCAGGAGTAGGAGTTGCAATATTACTTCGGAGGTAAGGATGCGTATACTCTGGGTGGCAAAAATAAAGAGTCTCATGTACGTTTACAGAAGAACTTACGCGTTGGTCTCTGTTTGCTTTTATTACGCCACCGACCATGTTGGCCCAATTCAACCTACTTGACCCGCTTAACCTTAGCAGCGTAATTGGGGGAGATAGATGTGAACGGTAACGGAGTTAGTTTCCAGCCGCCTCATTTTGACCAAATTCCACAGTTTCTGCAGGCTCTACCTCAACAGGCTGCACTTCCTTTCTTAAACCCAGTTGGTGGCGCGCTTGCCCTAGCAATTCGACAGGCCAGACAAAACGTGAGGAACCAAGGCTGCGGGCCCGCGCCACAGTCCGTAATAGGCGAATTGGCACCTTTTATGCCGAGCACGGTTTTCGACGGTGTGTGTTGGGCAATACTGAGGCAAGGATTGGGGATCGACAATCTAGTAATCGAGGCCGGTGGTATGACTGCCGTGACTCTCGATGACACCATCGTATTCAGGGATGCAGAATCTGGCTTTAACCCCGTGATCTGGGCTCACGAGCTAACCCATGTTTTGCAATATCGTCGCCTAAGTGTAGAGGGGTTCGCGAATATATACTCATACGATTCCGGACGGTTGGAGGGCGAAGCGTACGGTTTCCAGAATTTCGTTAATGCACGAATCAATATCCAGCCGGGCTCGGATTGGTGGCGGCCGCAATATTATGACGCGGGAAACGGCTGGAATTCGAACAGCCCGATGACGGGTGGTATGTGGTCTGACCAGGCAAGAGCAGCGATAAGGCCCGAGACTTGCATGAACGTACAGGGAACCGTATGGGTCGGCGGTACAGCGGTGCAAGTGTTCAACAATTGTCCAATAACCGTTCTTGTAACCAGTTTCGTAGACCGGAATGTACAGACCGGCGAACTTTTTGAAAGACCGTGTGTGGGTAACTGTGTGGTCCAGTCCAGTCTTGCGGTACCCGGCGTGTACTCTGCTTTCCCGACTCCGCCGGGCTTTGTTAATCAAGGCGTCCACATGCAGTGGTTTTGACTTCTGAGCGCGAAGTCTGCAAGGCACAGTTTCGTGGACAGGTCCACGAAACCTCTCAACCTCCCGTCCCCCGGTTTCCTCGATATCTCCCCGAGGTGATCATCCGTTTTCAAAGAGCGCACGGTAGGAGCTAAATCTGGGTAGCGACTACCTGGTCTATCCCTTTGGCTTTTGATAGGCTAACAAATCCTATAAAGTTGTTCTAGGACCGAAAAGGCATGACGGTTAGCCGGAAGAGCGCTCTCTTTGCCGTGCGAAACGTGGCAAGGCACGGAGATACCGATGTGTATCCGTATCCACTCGAAAACCATTGGTTTTATGACGCCGCGGAAGCGGTGACGGACCTACTATTGCAACTCGACAGCGGTTTCGATGAATGGCTTAGGTCTTACCCCCCAGTCTATACGACGGGCCTTTCGAGTGTTGGCTATAACGGTTTCAGGACTGCAACGCAAATAGATCCCATTTGGAATGTCTACCTGCTTGCTCTGCTAATCGAAATCGGCGGTGACATCGAAGCGGCCCGCGTTCCTATTGCGAGGAATGTTGTATTTTCGTACCGCTACCAACCATCTGCGGAAAACGTAACTCTGTTTGACAAAGAAGTCGGTTGGTATGCGTTTCAGAAGAGAGCCCTTGATAGCGCTTCTTCAGGCGGAGTTTGTTGTTTCAACGGACATTTCGGATTTTTACTCTCGTGATCTACCACCATCGCCTCGAAAATGCACTCAATCAGGCCACGAAAAACGGCGAAGTGGTAAGGCGAGTGATGGAGATTTTCCAGAGGCTGTCGATAGGGGGGACCTCTTATGGCTTGCCTGTTGGAGGCCAAGCTTCAAGAATATTCGCCGAGCTTCTTCTGAATCGGACGGATCGTTTGCTCTTGGCGACGGGGATCTCGTTTTGCCGGTTTGTCGATGACTATTACCTTTTTGCTTCGAACACGGGTCACGCGCAGGCGACACTAGTTCAGCTCAGCGAGATCCTTCTCACAAATGAAGGTCTTACCTTGGCCCGAGCGAAAACGCGAGTTCTTTCCAGCAGTGAGTTCTTGCGATTTTCTCCGGTAGCAGAAGTTGAAAGCTCGACTTCCTCGGATGACGCTATGGCTCAAGAGTTTCTGAGCTTTCGACTCGCCTTCGATCCGTACTCTCCGACAGCTGACGAAGACTACGTGCTTCTCAAGGATCAGCTGGAAACTTTTGACATCACCGGAATGCTTGCGAGAGAACTGCGGAAGAGCCGGATTGATGAAAGCTTCACTCGGCACCTTATAAAGGCGATGCGCTACCTCCGACCGGAACTACGGACGCCGCGGTGCGTTCAGTAATCCGGAACCTCGATCTTCTCTATCCCATATTTCCAAGCATCGCAATTCTTCTGCGCCAAATTCTGCCCGACATGTCCGAGACCGCTCGTAATGAGGTATTCACGGTCATCCGTGCTCTTATAAATAGCCGATCGCATATCCTGCTGGTGCAGGCAAACTTGAGCTTTGCGATCAGGATATTGGCCCATGATCGTGCGGAGGAAACCGACGCTCTCTTGATTGAAGTCTATGAGCGTCCGAAAACCAACATGATGATTAAGCGCGACGTTCTCCTTGCGATGACGAGGCGGGGCGTGGATTACTGGCTCTCCGCGCAGTTAAAGCAGTTCGCAGTAGTAACGCCTTGGGAGAGACGCGCTTTGATTGTGGCCTCCTACATTTTGAGCGACGAGGGGCACACTGGAGACGCAGGATTCGAAATGAATTGCAAAATACGGACGCTCTCTTCATGGAATGGGTCGGCGAAAAAAATAATGGTCAGAGTTGGGAACTTCCACTATGAGTAGCGAAACTAAATTTTCCACGTCACATTCCAGCTTCTGGAACGCACTTCTTCCGATGGGAGAATCTTATATTCGGGCCCAAAATGCGACGAATCAAGGGGTTTGCAAAGCCATTTCTGTCCGTCGGTTCCTGCGGAGCAACGGGGGGTGATTAACGAAGGTGCGTTCCTCATCTTCTGGCGAGGCGATCGGGCGGTCGCAACGCCCGTGGTCTCTGCCGGCAGCTACTATCGACAGCCTTCTTGGGCAGGCTCTTGATTATGTTGAGAGTTTGCGTCAATCCATTCGGGTGTTGCCTGGGTCGTGGCAAATCCGGGAAGACACGACGCTATCGCGATTGCATCTCGGCTCCATGTGTTCTTCGAAGGGAAGGCTGAAAGTACGATTATAAAGCCAAGGTTCCCTGGGTGTGGATGGGTTAACGAAGCCGAAGGTGACGTGCTGGATAGGAACACCTTGTTTGAAGTGAAGGCTGGCGAGCGGCCCTTCAGATTGGCTGATATCAGGCAAGTCCTTTGCTATTGTGCGTTAGACTTCAGCGCGAAAACATATGGAATAAACGAAGTCTCTGTTATTAATCCGCGCTTAGGGACCTTCATTCCGAGAGGACCTGGACTCGTTATGCCATAAAATTTCAGGTACGGGTTCCGCTAATGTACTCAGCGAAATAATCGGGTATATCTCTGAGCCTGTTTCCCAATACCAAGCCGGTTGAGGAGCACCGGTCATCCGCCTATTTCGCCACCGCTGCTGTCTCCAACCGCCCGCCGCGAATCCATTCCAGGATCGTGCGGTACTGCCAGCTATCCTCGTTGCCATGCCAGCGCTGGCCGCCGTTGTGCGTGGCCAGGTAGTCGCCGACGTTGCCCGCGCTGTCCGTGGGCCTGGTCGGCTTGATCAGCATCAGGCTCTTGGTTGGGTCGTTGATGTCCACCACGTGCATGGCGTACTTATAGTTGTCTTCGCTGTCCTGGTCGGAGAAGACGCCCTGATCATTGGGCGGGTGCAGCTTGAAGATCACATGGCTGGCATGGCAGAAGACGCAAGCCTTGCCGTCCGCGCCCTGCGTCGCCAGGATGGGCTCGATCTTGGCTACGAAGTAATTGAAGTCGAGCACCGAGCCGGGCTGCACGTCCTTCAGCGCTTCGCTTAGCTTCTTGCCTTGCAGCACGCTGACGGCGATCAGCTTCAGGCGCGGATTGCTGTCGTTCTGCAGCTGCTCCATGGCGGCGCGGAACTCCGGCCGCTGCTCCACGCCTTTTACTTTGCGCAGCGTGTCCAGCCCCGCGGCGCGCACGTTGTTGTCAGGGTTTTGCAGGCTGGCCAGCACCGTGCTCAGCACCAGCGGGTTGTCGAGCAGGTCCGTGGGACGCTTGATGGCTACCAGGTTCTTGTTCAGGAAGTAGCCCTGATCCTGCGAGATGGCGCCGCCCGAAACTCCGGCATGCCGGTTCAGGAACTTCGGGTCGCCTACTTCCTCCAGGAAGACTGCCATGCCGGAGGGGTTCAGATGGGCGAAGGCCGTCTTCACCACCGGCTCCATGGTTGCGGGTCGGCCAGGAAGTGCTCCAGGGAAACACGCACCGCGGCGCGCTGCACCTCAGGGTTGGGATCATTCAGCCCGGCCAACACCTGCTGTTGCAGCTCCGTCTCCCGCATCAGGCTCTTGAAGGAGGAAGCGGCGTTCAGCACCTGCGCGTAGTTTGCGGGCCGCGGTTGTTGCTTCGAGCAGGGCACGCAAGCCACCTAACACCTCCGGCTGCTGGGCCCAGGGAGAATCGCTGGGCAGCGCCGCCAGCAAGGGCAGCACGACCGCCTGGCTGTCGGGATTGCCGTGCTTGAGGATCTCGACTACCTTGCTTACCAATTGCGGGTCGGGCTGGGAAACAGATAACGCTGGGTTAGGAGCGCTCGATGCGGATTGGCTGCTGATTCGGAGAACCGCAGGTCCCCACGGGCGGGATGACAAATTGGTTGAGGCGTTGCGTTTGTCGAGGCGTTGAGCTTTCGGGCGCATCCAGATTGAGGACGCCGCGCTGGCCATCCTCGTAGACGTAGCGGACCGTCTGCCGCACCTCGGGGTTCGGATCTTCGGAGAGCGAGAGCGCCGCCAGGGTGAAGCGCTCGTCGCCGGCTCCGCTGAGCGTGCTGCCCGCCTTCAGCACCTCGATCTTCATGGTGTCGTTGGCGTCTTTGAGGCAGGCAAGTAGCGCGTCTTCCAGCTCCGGGCCGGAAGTCTTAAAGAAATGGATGAGGTCGCTGTCGTTGCCTATGCGGGTCTGGAAGAATCCGTTGTGCACGTCGTACTTGAAGTCGACCGCCTCACGATAGGGCGGATACTCGTAGCCGGGGCGATGCAGGTCGGGCACTCCGCTGACGTACTTGGTGAGCACCGCGGGCAGGCCGATCGAGACGGTGTTCTCCTTGAGCGGGGGCAAGGCGTAGTGGCGGACGTGAAAATCCCACAGCGCGTTGAGGATGCCTTCGCGGCCCAAAGGCGTGCCCTCGCGCAGGACCTTGGCCAGGACTTGCGCCTGGTCATGCACCACGGCTTCGTAGCCGGCGCCGATGCGTTCTTGTCCGCATCTTCGGCGCTGGCGCGCACCCAGGCGGTCAGGTAGCCGGTGTTCTCGTCGAGCAGGTCGTAGATACTCTCCTGCAGGCCGCGGCGGACCATGGCGTCGGTCTCGACGTTCAGGCGCGTGGCCAGGGTTTCCAGCGTGCTGCGGCGCATCTCCGGCTGGTCGACTTGCCAGTAGTACCAGCGCCATAATCCGGAAGCGGCTTCGAAGCGGACGAAGGGGACGGGGTCGTTTACATCCTTCTCCAGCGCGGCGAGCAGTTCCTTGTCGCCGGTCAGGTCGCGGAAGTGCTGGTTGAAGACGCGGGCGGCGCCCCAGCGGACGCGGGCGTTGGGCGAGCCTAGCGCGGCGACCAGCAGTTTGCGGCCGTCGGGGGCTGCGTCCTGGCGGCGGGAGAGGATCATGCGCACGGCGTAGGCGGCGCTGGTTTGGACCATTTTTGTCTGGTCGCCCAGGGCCTGCATCAGGACGGGCAGCGAGCCGGGGTCGGCCATGTGGCCCAGCGCGCGGGCGGCGGCTTCGCGGGCCAGCGGCTGATCGCTCTTGACCAGCACTTCGCGGATCTGCTTGAGGACGGGCTCGGGAGCCAGGTCCCAATATTGGTCGAGTTGGGTCGAGCAGCAGGGGCAGGTTGTTCTTGGCCAGCTTGGTGGGCGGGGCGGGGAAGCCGGCGTCCCAGTTCTTGGCTTCGGTGGTTCCCGGGTAGAGGGTGGAGAGGGCCATCACGGCAAACTGCGTGGCGCGGAAGGGCGTGTTGAAGCCCTGGTAGACAGGGTCGCCTTCCCAACTGCCCTCCTGCCGTTGCGCGGCCATCATGGCTTTTACGGCGAGGGCCAAGTGCTCGTCGGTCTCCGGGCGGCGGCCGGCCTTGGCCAGGGCCAGCACGGCGTTATAGGAGATGAAGTCCGCGGGCTTGGCTTTCTTGTCGAAGGGGTAGGGCCAGCCGCCTTGCGGGGTTTCGTATTCGTAGAGCTGGGTGATGAGCTGGTCGATTTGCGGCTGGTATTTGGCGCGGTCGATGGTCGACCAGCAGCATGATCTTCCAGTTCAGGTCGATCATGTTCTTGGGCTCGTAGGGCACGGCCAGGGTCTCCACGTGGTCGCGCTCGGCCAGCCACTGCGCGTCTTTGGTCTGCTTGTAGACCATGTCAAAGGTCTGCCAGCTTTGGGTGGCGATCTCGAAGGGGCTTACGTCGGGTTCGCAGCCGTCGGCCTCGTCGCCGGGCATGTCTGTCAGGCCCTTGTAGTGGATCTTGAGGTACTCGGCGTAGGGCACGTCGAATTTTTCGCGCGGCGGATCGTGGGTGACGTTCTGCTCGAATTGGTTGGTGATCAGGGGCAGGCGGCTGGCTACGGTGCGGGCGGTGTAGATGACGCGGACCCAGTTGGTGCCGGGCTCTCCATATAAAGGACGGGCGTTGTTGTAGATGCGGTCGGTGAGGAACTCCAGCTGGGCGCGCTGGGTGGGGGCGTAGCCGTTTTGCACCGCGGTGAGATAGCCGCGGGTGGTGAACTGCGCCGGATGGCAGGCGATGCAGAGCTGGGTTTCGGAATGCTGCATGGTGGTGCGCAGGGCGACGGCTCCGCGGCGCGGGGTGTTGGAGAGCCAGGTGTCGCCCATGTTGACCAGGAAATCCATGCCGGCGCGCACGGCCAGGTGCGGATCGGTGTAAGGCGGGACAGGGAAGTCGGAGGTGTGGAGCTGGTAGGCGGGATGGTTGCCGGCGACGCGGACGTAGTACTCCTGGCCGGGCTCGAGGATGCGGGTGCGGAATTTGTAGAGGCCGGGATAATTCTGGGTGGCTTCTACCTGGTAGACGAATTCTCCGGTGTTGAAGGGGACTACGTCGGATTCGTCCTTGCCTAGCTGGAAGATGTCCACGTCGAGCGGGACATCGCGATCGGTGACGTTCAGGGTGAAATAGACCAGGCGCGGCTTTGCTTCTCTTAAAGGTGAACTTGAACCATTGGAAGCCTTTGAGCATGGCGGCGTAGCCGTCTTCGCTCGTCGAGGGGGCGTAGGGGCGCTCGTCGTCGCTGCCGTAGATGGTCTGGCCGAATTCGAAGGGCTGGGCGGTTTGCCAGGTTCCGTTGGGGGCGGCGGCGATGACTCCGGGGTTAGGCCGTCTTCGGCTCAGTACGGGGACTTCGAGGATCTTGTGCAGCGAGGCGGTGATCTCGGGGACGTCACGGTCGTGGGGGAGGAGAGGCTTACGGTGACGGGGCCGGCGGCGCGGGGACGCAGGGTCAGGTAGAAGTCGAGGTCGGCGGTGTGCAGCCACTTGGAGTCGATGACTCCCTGGGCGTCTTTTACGGTGGCCAGGACGGCGTCGCTGCCTTGGAGCTTGGCGGGGTCTTTTACCGCCATGGTCAGGGCGTAGAGGGTTCCGGGGCGGGCGGTGCCTAGCTTGATGTCCTAACGGTGGGGGGCGGGGCTTGGTCGGCGCGGACGAATCGGCTTACGTGGAGCAGGGAACCGATGATTAGTGCGAATGCTGAGAGCGGGATTAATCCCCAACGTACATTTAGCCCAGTTTCGTGATGTTGCCCCCATTGCTTCGAGCCTCCCCTTGGTCTGGTGTTCGGAATTCATCCCAGTTTCCAACAGGACAACACTATATACCTATCGAACATGGGGTGGAAATGGTTTTTGCTGGGGTGGGAGGGGTGGGTTGGGGTATTGCAGGCGGGGAAAAGGATGGGTCATTGAACTGGGCAGCAGTCCTCCAGGGGCTGTGGGTCTGATGTGAGGGCGCTGCATGCGAATGCGTAGGCACCGGTACCTTCGTTTCCTTGCAGGCGCAGGATACGTTGACTGGCTTCGTCAGTCCGAAGGAACGGCGAGGATCCCCCACTGCGATCCGCTCGTGCTGGGTGACCCTGGATTGGAGCAATGGTGCAGGACACCGAGGACTTCAGCGCTGGGTATGTTTCAGCCGGTATGCTGCAGGCTGGGCAGGCCGTTCGGGACTGACTCTATTTGCAGCCAGAGTTGCCGGTGCAGGATCGGAGCTTCCCCTTGGCATCTAGAAGCGCTCGTCGGCGGAGGGGCCGTAGATGTGCCGGTACCTTCTTTTCCAGCAGGCGCAGGTATACGGTCAGCTGGCCTCGATGATGCGCCAGGTGGGTCATCGCTCCGTCGGCGATCATGGCGTAGCGCGGGCCTTCGCTCACTACCTTGCCGTTCATGCGAAAACGCCACATGCCCAGCAGGTGGTCTTCGGTTGTGTCTTCCAGCGCCTTGCGGGATTTGGCCAGCCCTTTGGCGAGCATGTGGCATAACTCGGCGCGGGTCTTCACGGGCTTGGTGCGCATGACTTCGTTTGTCGGGGTCGGAGAGATTCGAGCTCACGACGGTTGACCATGAACTCGACCCAGCCGGGCATCGAGGCTACCAGGGCGGCCAGATAGCCCAGCTCCATTGAGCGCTCGTGCGGCTTCCAGCTGTTGCTGTCCCTCAGGGACACGCTCAATCACTTTGCGCGAGGTTTCTACCTCGTGCTCCAACTGCCATAGGAAAAACTCTCTCAGTCCCATCGGTTTCTCCTCCTCACTATTTCAACGTAAAGCGGCATATATGACATGGGCTGTCATATATGCTGAATAAACTTAAAATATGAAATCGGACCGGCTGCTTTCGACGCCTTGATGCTGCTGCAGGCGCATGGCCGCCTCTCCACGCGGGAACTGGCGGAGCGGCTGGAGATTTCGCAACGCACCGCGCATCGCGATATGGAGGCGCTGAGCGCTGCCGGGGTTCCCATCGCTTGCGCTGCGCGGGGCGCAGGGCGGATGGGAACTGGCGCAAGGGTTGGCGCACCAAGGTGCCGGGCCTGGATGAGGCGGAGCTGAGCGCGCTGCTTATGTCGCAGCCGAGCGCGCTGGGGCATCCCGCACTGGCGGCGGCATCGGAGCGCGCCTTTGGCAAGCTGCTGGCGGCGATGCCGCAGCAAGATGCAGACCCAGGCGGCGTCCATTCGCGCGCGGCTGCATATCGATCCGGTGGGGTGGCATCCCTTCTTCCGACGACCTGTGACTTGCTGCCTATCGTTCAGGACGCGATCGCCCGCGATTGCAAGCTCACGTTTCTCTACTCGCGCGCGGACGGCGAGAGCGGGGTGCGCACCGTGGATCCCTTCGGCATCGTCAGCAAGCAGGCGATCTGGTACCTGGTGGCGCGCGCGCCGGCGGGGATGCGGACTTATCGCATCTCGCGCATGCAGGATGCTGTGGTGCTGGCCATGACGTTCGAGCGGCCGGCGAACTTTGACCTGGCTGCGCATTGGAAGACGGCGACCGCGCAACTGCAGCAGAAGCGGGAGCAGTTTCGGGCCACGCTGGCGATTGCTCCCGATGCGGCGGTGCTGCTGCGCCGCTGGTGCCGCGTCTGCTCCTGCGCCGGAGGTGCAATGCACTGCGGCTATCCCGGATCAGTGGATTGTTGCTTCATGTCTTGTTCGGGAACCAGGAGGAGGCGCGGTTTGTCGACTCTGGGTTTTGGCGCGCGGGCTCATGTGCTTGCGCCGGTAACTCTGCGCGACGAGGTGATGGCAAGAGATGAGCACAGCCGTGGCTCGCTCGCCGATCGTTTTGTTGGGTAACTAATCCCACAAATCGCTCCGTCATTACCATGACGTTTAGGAGCGGGTGTTTTAGACATTTCGGCCAATCACATTGGTTGTGGGAGAGAGATTCTGAACTCCCGCGGCTGAAGCCGGAGAGGATCGTGCTACGCGAGCCGCTCGGCTTGAAAGCCGAGCTCCCCCGCATGAATGGGGGGCTCCCACCATTGTTGGCGCGGCATCGTGCACGCCCTCAGGGCGTTCCGCTAGAGGCTTGGGTCGCGCATTAAAAAAGAGAAATTATCCACCTTATAAGTGACCTTGCCGGCTCCTGACGGAGTGGCGGGGACTTTGTGGTCCCGGGCAGCCTCAAAGGCGGTTACCAGTTGGGGAAGCACGGACGGCGGCGCAACGGGAACGTTATGCGCGCCGAGAACGATCTGCACCTGCGGCGCCAACGTGGCAAGCCGCCGGACGGAGGCGTCGTAGGCAGCGAGATTGGTCTCGGGACGATAGATCCAGATGGTTCCGGGATAGTAGGTGTCTCCGGTAAAGAGCAATCCGTTGGCCGCATCGAAGAGGCAGATGGCGTCCGGCGTGTGGCCCGGCGTAGCGAGTATGGTCAGTGATCGTCCTCCCAAATCGATGTGGTCTCCATCGTGCATGAACTTGGTAATTTTCCAGGGCCGGGTTGCGTAGGCTGGCCCGATCGAATCCTTTAGGGAGCGGCCGCAGATTTGGCCGGCGGCGATTTCTTGTTGCGCAGCCTACGCGTGAGCCCTGCGCATTCTTGCGCGTGAAATCCGTGTCCATACCGTAGATGGTGTTGAACTGCCAGTTGCCGCCGACGTGATCGTCGTGGGTATGCGAGTTCAGCACCACGATGGGCAAGTGGGTCAGTTGCGCGGTGACGCTTTTAACGTCACCGATGCCCATACCGGTATCGAAGAGCAGGGCGCGCTGATGGCCGACGACGAGGTAACCGATGGTTTCTTCCGCCTGGTGTGGTTCGTAGATAGCGAACACCGCGGGCGCGACTTTGTAGACCTCGAACCAGGCATCGGCCAGCGGCACACGCTGTAGGGTCTTATATTCAGCCCGGGAAGCGCACGGCACCATTCGGGAAGCGCGGTTTGCGCAACCAGGCTTGGAGTCGAGAGAGCACCACAAACAGATAACGTGACGAATGCGTTCTTCAAGGATCGCTTGATAAAGACCGCCGCGGCGAACTTAGGTTGGTGTGAATCTAGAGTTTATGCTCTTGCTGGCGGGGCGAGGCAGGGATAGGCTGGAAGATTATGCGAACGATCCCGCTTTTGCTGGTCTGCGGCGCGCTGCTGACAAGTTGTGCGTATGCCCAGTCTGCTCCGCCGATGCCCGGTATGGAGCATCACCACCACGACGATGCGCCCGAGCAGTTGGGGCACGTGTCCTTTCCCACCTCGTGTGCTGCGCGGTCGCAGGCGCCGATGGAGCGCGGTGTTGCCCTGCTGCACTCCTTTGGATACACCGTGGCGCAGATGCAGTTTGAGGCCATCGCCAAGGATGATCCTGCGTGCGCGATGGCGCACTGGGGCATTGCGATGACGCAGTTCCAGGAGCTGTGGGGGCGTCCCGATGCGGCTTCGCAGAAGCGGGGCACGGAAGAGATGGCCAAGGCGCGCGCGCTGGCTGCTCCGCCGGCGAAGATCACGCCGCGGGAGCAGGCATACATTGCGGCGCTGAGCGCGTTCTTCGATCCCGCGGATATTCCGTTTCAGCAGCGTGCCGATGCGTATGAGGCGAAGATGAACGCGCTGCATCGCGAGTTTCCTGACGATGTAGAGGGAGCGGCTTTTGACGCGCTGTCGATGCTGGCTTCGGAGGCGCCGGACGATACTTCGCTGACCCATGAACACCAGGCGCTGGCCATCCTGGTGCCGCTGTTTGCGGCGCATCCGGAGCATCCTGGCCTGGCGCACTACATCATTCACACCTGCGACACGCCGGCGCTCGCGCCGGACGGCCTGGGGGCAGCGCGGGAGTATGCCAAGATCGCGCCTTCGTCTCCGCATGCGCTGCACATGCCGGGACATATTTTTGCCCGGCTGGGCATGTGGCAAGAGGATATCGATTCGAACCTGGCTTCGGTAGCCGCATCGGAGAAGGCGGAAGCGGCAGGCCAGCCGGGCAGCGCGCACCAGATGCATGCCGACGAGTTCCTGATCTATGCCTATCTGCAGGTGGGTCAGGATGAAAAGGCCAAGGTGCTTACCGATAACATGCGCGCCATCGGCGAACACATGAGCGCGATGCCGGGCATGGACGATATGAAAGATGCCGGGCCCTTTTTCGATAACGAGCTGAGAGCGATTTATGCCGCGGAGATGCATGACTGGAAGGCGCTTGCGGTGCAGACGCCGGCGCCGGGATCAAAGCCCACGGATACGTTCTATAGCTATTGGGGGCAGGGAATTGCCGCGGGTCATCTGCGGGATGCGAAGCTGGCTGCGGCGGCGCTGAAGGGTTTTGATGCAAGCCTGGACGCGGTGAAGAAGTCTCCGATGGCAGACGTATGCGAGCGCGCTCGAAGTGAAGCGGGACGAGATGGTGGGGTGGCAGGCCTTTGCGGAGGGTCATCCCGATGCCGCGCTGGCAGCGATGCGCAAGGCCGCCGACCAGCAGGACAAGCTGGGGCAGGGAGAGGTCGATATTCCCGCGCGCGAGATGCTGGGCGATCTGTTGCTGCTGGAAGACAAACCTGTGGAGGCGCTGACGGAGTATCGCGTGGCGCTGAAGCTGAGCCCTAATCGCTTAAATGGATTGCTCAGCGCCGGCGAGGCAGCCGAGCAGGCCAAGCGGCCGGAGGAAGCGCGCGGGTTCTACAGCGCCGCGGCGAAGCAGACCGATGCAGGCGCGCACACGCAGCGGCCTGAAGTTGCGCACGCCGTGAAGATGGCGGACGCCACGGTTGCCGACTTGCATTAGAGTAGTGCGAGGATGACCAACCGCCGGGACTTTCTGAACCTTATGGGTCTGGGTGTCGCCGGCATGGCCGGCCGCTCCTGGATCTCCGCCGTCGCGCAGAATGCAGGCCTCAACGATGCCGATCTTGTTGTCTTCAACGCCAAGGTGTACACCGTCGACGCGCGCATGCCCCAAGCCGAGGCGTTTGCCGTTAAGGGCGGGCGCTTTATCGCTGTTGGCAGCACCGCCGACATCAAAGGCCTCGTCGGCAAGAAGACACAGACCTACGACGCCAAGCAAATGACCGTGGTTCCCGGCTTCATCGACGCCCACAACCACGGCGGCGGCGAAGGCTTGCTTTACGACGTGCTGGTGGGCAATCCGTACCAGGTGGAGTTCGTCACCATCGACAGCATTGTCGAAAAGCTGCGCGTGCGTGCCCAGGCCACGCCGCCCGGCTACTGGGTGGAGGGCTTTTTTCACGATGACACCAAGATCAAAGACAAGCGCCCACTGAATGCCCAGGACCTCGATCGGGTCTCGACCGAGCACCCGGTCTGCGTGCATCATCGCGGCGGGCACACCGGCTTCTACAACAGCAAGGCCTTCCAGATGGCGGGCATCACCAAGGACACGCCCAACCCTTACGGTGGAACCTACGACAGAAATGACAAGGGCGAGCTCAACGGCCGCGTGACCGACCTTGCGATGCCCACCGTCGATAAGGCGGGGCAGCGTGTGACCTACTCTGCGGAAGTGAAACAGAAGCGCGTCTTCGACGGCGTCGCGTTCATGTCGCAGAAGTTCGTCGCAGTACGGGCTGACCACCGTCCATCACGACGAAGAGGGTGTGCTGCCGGCCATGCAGGAGCAGCGCATCCGCGGCGGGCTGCTGCACCGTGTCAGCTATGAGCCCTACGACGAGTTGCTTGAGGCCATGATCAGCAACGGCATCGAAACCGGCTTCGGCGACGAGTACATCAGCTTCGGCGCCACCGCCGAGCACACGGTCGACGGCTCGTTTTCCGAACGCACCATGGCTATCAGTACCCCCTATAAAGACATCTCTCCGCCTTACCATGGCAACCTCACCGCAGACGCAGGAGGACTTGAATGCCTGGGTGGAGCGGGTGCACCGCGCCAATATCCGTCTCAACTGTCATGCCAATGGGGATGTTGCCATCGACCGCGTGCTCACGGCGTACGAGCGGGCGCTCAAGCTTTATCCGCGTGCCGGGGTGCGGCCGAAGATTACGCACTGCAGCCTGGTGAATGACAGCCTGGTGGCGCGCATGAAGGCCATGGATGTGGTCCCCGCTGAGTTCAGCACCTATGCTTATTACAATGCCGACAAGTTTCACTTCTACGGAGAAGAGGTGATGCAGCACATGACGGCGTTCCGGAGTTTGATCGATGCCGGGATCACACCAGCGGCCGGTTCGGACTTCAGCCCGGGTCCGTTCTCTCCGCTGATGGCCATGCAAGGCATGGTCACGCGCACCGGCTGGAACGGCGAGACGTGGGGAGCGAACCAGAAGATCACCATCGATGAGGCGCTGCGGGTCAACACCATCAACGGCGCCTACAATGCGCGCGAGGAGACGATCAAGGGATCGATCAGCGCGGGCAAGCTCGCGGACTTTGTCGTGCTGGCCGATGACTTCCACACCGTCGACAAGGCAAAGATCAAGGACATCCAGATCGTCCGCACGGTAGTCGGGGGTAAGACGGTTTATCAAGCATGATCGGCACCGAGCAGCATATCCATCATGCCGCGGAATTCGGGGAAATCCAGGGATTGCTTTCCATCTGACAAGGCATTGGCAGGGTCGGGGTGCACTTCAATGATGAGGCCGTCGGCGCCAGCTGCTAGTGCGGCTCGGGACATCACGGGAATCAGGTCGCGCCTGCCGGTTGCATGCGAGGGATCGGCGATGACCGGCAAATGGCTAAGTTGCCGGGCGAGCGCGAGGCCGGCCAAGATCGAGTGTGTTGCGCAACTCGGGGTCATAGGATCGGATACCGCGCTCGCAGAGCACGACCTGGCTATTGCCGCCAGCCAGCAGATATTCGGCGGCCAGTAACCACTCCTTTACCGTGGCTGCCGGGCTGCGCTTGAGCAGGATGGGTTTTCGTAATTGTCCAAGACGCCGCAGCAGGGCGAAATTTTGCATGTTGCGCGCGCCCACCTGGAGCATATCAACGTGGTCGGCGACCACCTCGATATCGTCGGTGCTGAGGATCTCGGAAACGATGGGCAAGCCTGTTTCTTCGCGAACCCTGGCCAGAATCTGCAGGGCTTCCACGCCCAGCCCCTGGAAATCGTAGGGCGAGGTTCGCGGCTTGTAGGCCCCGCCGCGCAAAATTACGGCGCCTGCAGATTTGACCGCTTGCGCAGTAGTCAGGGTCTGCTCATAGGATTCCACGGAGCAGGGTCCGGCCATGATGACGGGGTGTCCAGTTCCGATCTCGACCGTCGATATGCGAACGACCGATCTTCGGTTGCCGGTGGTAGTGATTCCCCTAAGGTTTGTATCCGCTTCTACAGTAAGGCTCTGCATATTGGCGTCCTCGCGTTGGCTGGAAATGCAAAAGGGCCGCGACTTTGTCGCGGCCCTGGATGGTGAATGCGCTTTCAATCAGAGAATCAAAGTCGTAGATGCGCAGACGCCGCCGGAGCCGCTACTGAATACCAGTAGCGGTAGGTAAAGAAAAAGGACTGGCGTTGCGCTGTCTGCATACTGGTGATTAGGTTAACCTGAATTTCTTCGTTTGGGAAGAGAGGCGTCGTTTTAGCCCATCCTTTACCCCTGGATGCATGGGTGACTATCCTATCTGAGTTGGGGGGATTTTGGTGAACCGAGGCGATGGCGAGGCGATGGCCGGGGTGAGGCTTTCCGAGCCGGAAGTTCCGATCCGGTTGGCAACGTTCGATCAGTATCGCAGCTTGCTCTTCTCCGTTGCCTACCGCATGTTGGGGAGCGTGGCGGACGCCGAGGACATGCTGCAGGAGACGTTTATCCGCTGGCAGCAGGCGACGGAGCAAGAGATTCGGTCCCCGCGCGCATTTTTGGTTACCATCATCAGCCGCTTGTGCATCAATTATCTGCAATCGGCGCGGGCGCAACGCGAGCAATACGTGGGTCAGTGGCTGCCGGAACCGATCGTCACCGCGCCGGGAAGTGATCCGCTGGAGAGCATCGGTTTGGATGAATCGCTCTCCATGGCTTTTCTTCTCATGCTGGAACGGCTGACGCCGGTGGAACGGGCAGTGTTTGTGCTGCGCGAGGTCTTCGAATACGGGTACCCTGAGCTGGCCACGGTGTTAGGCGAGAGCGAGGCGAATTGCCGGCAAATTCTGCATCGCGCGAGGCAGCATGTGACCGCGATGCGTCCGCGCTTTAAGGCCTCGCAGCGCCAGACGAGCGAGCTGCTGGAAGGCTTTCTTCACGCGACGAAAAGCGGCGATCTGGAGGGATTGGTCTCGTTGCTGGCCGATGATGTGGTGCTTCACTCCGATGGCGGCGGCAAGGCGGTGGGCGCACCCAACCTGATTCGCGGCGCAAAGAACGTATCACGCGGCGCACTGGGCACTCTGCGAAAGCTGATGCCGAAGAATTTGGTCTTCCGTCTGGCCCGGGTCAATGGGGAACCGGGAATCGTCAGTTATCTCGACGGGAAGCCGTACTCCGTTCTTACCCTGGTGGCCGGCGAAGGGCACGTCCAGACGATTTATTTCTGACCAACCCTGAGAAGCTCGCCCATGTGCCTGATTTGCTGGGACCAGATTAAATTTTCGTTAGAAAATTTTGTCACAGATCTCGGTCGTGAACGGTCTTCTATCCGGAAGTATTGGGAGAAAGCGATCATGCAAACACAAACGAGTCATGCAGAGACAATTGTTCCCGACTCAACGGACACATTTCTTGCGCCCATCGAAAAGCCCGATGGGCTGGTGATGAAGTTGGTTTATTCCTTTAGCCGCCGGAAATTTGGCAGAGTGCTTACGCCGTTAAAGGTGCATTCCGTACGATTGCCGGCCGCATTCGGCATGTTTACGGGAAAGATCGCTCAGCTGGATAAGAAGTTGCAGCTCCCGCGAGAGACGGTCTTTCTGATTCGCGAACAGGTGGCGCATCTGAATGTTTGCCTCTTCTGCATGGATATTGGCAGGTCGTTCGCGATCAAAGAGTCGATGAACGAGGCCAAATTCGATGCGCTGGATCAATACAGCACAAGTCCTCTTTTCACGGATGCGGAACGCTCTGCTTTGGACTATGTGACGGAGCTGACAAGGGATAAGAAGGTGAATGCGAAGACGTTTGCGCGCTTGTCGGGATTTTATTCCGAACGCGCGATCTGCGAGATCCTGTGGCTCGTGGCCAGCGAACATTTTTACAACATGACCAATATTGGCTTGAATATCCATTCCGATATGCTGTGTGACTTCACGCGAAAGAAGACTAGCGAATGCCCAGGGCGAAGTGCACAGCGCAGAGTGGCTATATAAGGCTCCCTCTTTAGTGGATATTGTCGCCAGGCCCGCTTGAAGATTAACGCTCAGGCAAGCGATAGGGGCGCCAAAGGACAAGCCATGAGAAAGCAAACCATACTCACTGCAGCGTCTTTTTGTATCGTTACTGTTGTTGGCCTGTGTCCCTTCGCCCGGCGGCACGGAGACTCCGCGAAGGCACAAAGCAAGAGCGATGTCGTTTACGTTTGCGCCTGCCTTAAAACAAAGTCCTGCTCTTGCATGACCGAAGCTAAGACCGAAGGGCCATGCGCCTGCGGGACGCAAGGCGGACCACCACTGAAAGCAGTGCCGCGAGATAGCGCTTGGGCGAAGGATAACCGCGAAGCGCTGGCGAAGTAGTGGCGACGGATTTCGTTAGATCGCAGAGGCTTATCAAATTTTAGTATCCAGGGATCACTGCCGACCGTTGCGATTGAAGCGAGCGGTCCGAAAAAGGGAATTTCCACTTCTTGTAACGTCATTTCCACAACAGAAAATTGCCAAGAGCACTAGCATCGCTGTTGCTGTGAGCGTAATATTGCTTTCAGCGGAAGAGCGATCTTCCAGAGGAGAGAGCGGACTAACAGTCGTCTTCGAGGATCGGCAACGAGGCTCGGTCCAGGCAACTGGAAACGGACGGCGGCGGGAAAGCTCTTGCAGCGAGTGTGATCATAGAAGAGTGAGGTAAAAACACGGGCTGTCGCTCGTGGGTGCCGAATGATTCCGGGGTAACAAGCGTTGTGATCTGGAATCCGAACCAGATCTCTGAAAGTCGGAATAGAGAGGGCGAGATCTCGCGAGAGAAATCGCCCTTTCGCTTTTGCGCGCGTCGTATGGACGCACGCGGAGATACTGCTCGATTCTCAAGTTCGCGGTGGAGACGAATGATCTGTATGTTATGGACACAGCCGGGAAACAGCACAAGATGGGCATCGTCAAGACCATTGAAGGCGGCCCCGGCGCAGTAGGAGCGGGCGCAGACGGTAACTTGGCGCGGGAGTTTTCACTAACACCGATCAGAGCACGCCTAGTTGAAGCCGCGCCGCAACGGATAGTCGACAATGATGACCCGTCCGTCGGTAAGGGCCTTGACCGAATGGCGGACATTCGCTGGGATGATCGCGACTAAACCAGGTCGAGCTACCTGGGTTACATCGTCAATGGTCATCTCGAGCTCGCCCTCGATCACCTCGTAGACCTCTTCCTGAGGGTGGAAGTGCTCGTGAATGGAGGACCCGCGCACAAAGTCGTAGTGCGCGAATGTCATGTGGGCGAGTGGAAATAACGTCCATGCCAGCCTGGCAAGCGCTCAATCACTTCAAGACTACTGGTGTCGATGAAGGGCATTCGGCTCTCCTTGGCCGAAATGCTAGCACGAAAGTACTCGGTGGTAATGGGGGGCGGGGCAACCGTTCGCCTGGCACCAGAAGAAAGTGAGATTCCTGGGGGTCGAATCCGGATTGGCCAGATGGCGCGCGCGCCGGTTTGGAGTGGCTACGAGGGCTTGATTCACATTTCCCTGATAGTCTGGCCATGCTAGATAGACCGGATTCTGCGGACGGAAGGTACACGTGTTGCCTAAGGCTCGGATTCAAGATGTGGCAAGGTTGGCTGGGGTCGGGTTGATGACAGTTTCACGCGCGCTGAACAAGAGCGGACCCGTATCGGAAGAATCCCGGCGGAAGGTTTACCAGGCAGTAGCGCAGCTAAATTATCGACCGAATGATGCTGCGCGTTCCCTCCGAGAGGGCCGGTCGCGGTCGATCGGGCTTATCGTGCCCAACTTCTACGACCCCTTTTATGCAATATGCGCGCATGCCATCACTGTTGTTGCCAACGAACATGCTTATTCGGTGATTGTAACAACTTCCGACGACGACCCAGAGGTGGAATACCGCTTGGCGGGTTCCATGTTGCGACGGCATGTGGAGGGGATGCTGGTTATTCCCGCGGGAGCGGGCAAAACCAAACTTGACCGTGAGGAATTTAGATCGACGCCAATTGTCGCACTCGATCAACCGATTCGCGGCGGCCAATTTAGTAGCGTAGTCGTCGCCAACAGGCTTGGGCGCGAGGATGGGGACCGCACATCTCATCGAGCATAAGCACAAGCGCATTTGTTTCCTGGGCCTCTCGCGCACGGCTTTTACTCACAGAGCGCGGTATGAAGGTTATCGACAAGCAATGTTAAAGGCGGGATTAGTTCCAGAGGGTTACTTTAACTGCGCGTCACGGGAGGAAACCTTCGCCGTCCTGCGCCCTTTGTTGGACGGGCCGCGAGCGCCAACGGCCTTTTTCGCTGGTAACAATGTTGGAATGCGACATCTGCTTCATGCATTGGCGGAGCTGCGAGTAGAGATTCCAGGCAGAGTAGCGGTGGCCGGCTTCGATGATTTTGATATGGCCGACATCTTTCATCCTGCGATCACGGTCGTCCGTCAACCGGCAAATGAGCTGGGACGTGTTGCGGCGGAGTTACTATTCGCGAGTATCGGAGAAAAGCAGCGGGCGGGATCGGGTAAGCAGATTGTACTTCCGGTCGAGCTGATCATCCGACGTTCTTGTGGGTGTAATGCGCGAAGTAAAGTCGACGGCCATGGCAAAGGTAGTTTGCCAATAGATGTAGAACGCCGGGGAGAACTGCGTCCTCGGTAAAGCTCACTACGCGGCACAGTTTGGCGAGTTCGCAATGCAGACCCGGGAAAAAAGTGGCCGGGCTCACCTCTGCAGTGAGTCCGGCCTGGAGAGCCAAACTGAGTTTAGAAGTAGAACTTGCCGCCGAACTGGAGCTGACGAGGATCGCGCGCACTGGTGATTTGGCCAGAGCTGCCCGCATTCGCGCCGGAGAACGGAGTTCCAGAAGTAGGGGCAGACAAGCCCACGTTTACATTTCCCCACTGGGTATGGTTGAAAACGTTGTACGCCTCGAACCGCAGCTGGATCCGCGTGTTCTCGGTGAAGTTGAAGTTCTTAAAGAGTGACATATTGAAATTCAGAATCCCGGGGCCGTAGATCGAGTTACGGTGGAAGTTTCCGTAGCTTCCCGGGGCCGGAGAAGCAAAGACCGCCGGGTTGTACCACATGGGATTCTGTCCCGCAGGCTCGTTGTGGTTATGGGGGGTCTTAATTTGACCGCCAATGTAGTCAGGCCAGATGTGGCCGAAGCCGCCATTTCCCAGGTTGCCACTGGAACTAAGATCGCAGCCATAATCGGTTGGGCTGTCGCCACTCAGGCAGGGGCTTCCACTCCAGAATTGGGTAACTCCTGAATACTCCCAACCGCCCGCTGTAAGTTGCACCAGCTTGCTCTGGCCTCGGAAGTCGGGGAGGTTATAGACATACTGGAAGTTGAATACGTTCCTGCGATCGAAGCCTGCGGGGGCATAGAAGCGGTGCAAGTGGGCCTGGTCCGGGATGTCGTTCGCCTGGTTGTCCTGATCAAAGAGGTCGATCGCCTTCGACCAGGTGTAGTCCGTGTTGATGGTCAATGTCTGGCTGAATCTACGCGACAGCTTTACCTGCAGGGAGTTGTAAGCGCTGTTGGAACCGAAGCGGGTGAAGTTGATCGAGCTATAGCCCTTGTAGGGCAAAATTGCCGCGGAGACATTGTTGACGGTGGAGAGAATCGGCGTGCTGGTGGTCAATCCGAGGGGAAGCTGCTCCAGCTCGTCGACATATACCTGGTGCCGGCTGGTATTGCCCACATAGCCAATGTCGAAGACGAGCTTATAAGGCAACTCACGTTGGATGCCAAGGTTGTAGCCGAAGGTGGTTGGAACTTGACCGACCCGATCCGGCGAGAGGATTCCGCCGGCCGGGGTAAGGGGAGCTCCGTTTGCCAGGGAAGGGGAAATATTCGCGATGTTGCCGCCGTAGATTGTAGGCGTGTAGACAGTGGGAGGATTGCTGATACCGCCGAAGTTAAAGACGTTCTGTTGGTAACGCTCGAAGAAGACGCCTACGCCGCCGCGAAGGGCTGTTTTGCCATCTCCGAATACGTCATAGGCGAAGCCGATGCGGGGGCCGAAGTTGTTCCAGCGGAGGTTCATCCCGCCTTTAGGCAAACCATTTGTGCCTTCCCGGATCATGCCGTTGTAAGGGTTTCCAGAGTTGGGAATGATGGAACCCTGCGTGGGCGCCTGGCCGGGAACGTTGGGCGCGATATTGATCGATACGGCATTCGCCGCGCTGTAGGCACTTGGCACGAAGTAATACTGGTGGTATTGGCCGGTGGTGTAGGTGGGGCCAATCAACTCGTAACGAAGACCCAGGTCCAGAGTGAGCCGCGGGGTTGTCTTCCAGGTGTCCTGAACATAGCCCTCGTACTGAACGAAGTGAAAGTGGCCATAAGCGAAGATATTCGACTGGCTGACGGTGGTGTAGTTGCCCAGCAGCGTGTTCCCGATGCCAGAATTGCTGTTGTTAGCATTCTGATTGCTGGCCCCGAAGTTAAGGTTAGGATTCTCGGTCCAGGTTCCTTCCTGCCCGTTCTCGTTCAGGTCAGCGAAGAGGCCGAACTTGATTACGTGATTGCCCAGAATCTTGGTTACGTCATCCGTTGCAACAACTGTGTTGCCGGTCGAGGTCCAACCGGAAGGGAAGGGGCTGATGTTGATATAGCCGTCTCCCGTGTTGATGTTAGGGGCGAGATTGTGAGTGTTAGTTGAAGGATAAATGTCGCTGAAAGTGAAGCCGAGATCGGTTTTGTCGTACAAAGACGGGGATGTGCCGGGAACGATGTCGACCACCTGGGTCAGGTGCAACCAGCCGACGGTGGCCTCGTTGGTCAGTGTCGGGGAAATTACGTTCACCAGGCTCCAGCCGTAGCTTTTGCCCGGCTTCTTGCGGTACTGAGGCAGAACAGGGAAGCTGTTCCCGGAGAAGATGCCGTAACCATCGCTCTCCTGCTGCCGGTCGTCCACGTAACGAAAGAAGGCGTTAGCTTTGGGCCCGAAATTGTAATCGACACGGGCGACGTACTGATTCTTGGTGAAGGTGTAGGTATCCTGGAAATTAATCTGTTGCTCGTCGCCGAACCCGTTGTTGTAAGTGGGATGAATGAAGCTTCCCCGATACCCGGGGGTAAAGTACTTGATCATTGCCGCGTACTGGCTGTTGAACTGCGAAGCCGGGATAATATTGCCCGCAAAGGGCGTGCCGGTCTGCACCTCGCCCACTGAGTTATATACGATAGTTCCCGGCATGAACACTTGCCCGTTCTGCACCAGGTTGCCGTTGGTATCGTGAATCGGGGTACAAGTGGATGTGCCGTTGAAATCGCACATATTGCCTGAGCGATAGACCGGGGACAGATCGGCCTCTCCGTTGGGCGTGCCAATGCCAAGCATCGACGGTTGCGGCATGGTGTAGTAGGTTGCGCCGTTGGGCCGATTGGCGCGCGTACCTTCGTAGTTGAAGAAGAAAAAGGCCTTCTTGTCGCTTCTCGGCGAGACCTTGGGTATGGGAATAAAACCGCCGATATTGCCGCCGAACTGGTTGAACTTCAAGATCGCCCTGGGCGAGCCCTGGTGGTTGCTGAACCAGTCGTTAGCGTTGTAATCGGTATTGCGATTGAACTCGTACGCTGTGCCGTGGAAGTGTTCACCACCGCTCTTGGTGTTGACGAGGATCATGACGCCCGGACTGCGGCCGTACTCTGCGTTGAAGTTGCCGGTGAGGGTCTTGAATTCGCCCACGGCGTCGATGCTCAGGTTAGTGTACTCGCCGTCGTTCGCGCCGACGTCGGTATTGATGATGCCATCGAGAAAGAAATTGTTGGCGGTACCGCGCATACCATTCACATAAAAATCGTCGGTCTGGTTGAAGACCAGGCGGAATTGTGAATTGTTGTTGGTCACGACACCGGGCAAGGTTGTCATGAGAGATTCGAAGTCGCGGCCATTCAACGGCTGCTCGGTCACCTGGCGCTGGTCGATGACGGCTGCGTTATTTGAAGTGGCGGTGTCGATCAAAGGCGTTTGTGTGCTTACGGTCACGGTCTGGGTGGCCTGGCCGAGGGTTAACGCGACTTGCCCTAAGCTGAGGCTCTGGTCCTGATCGAGCACCACGCCGCTGCGGTCGAGCAACTCCATCCCCGGGGCGCTGACTTTGATCCTGTAGGTCGCAGCCGGCACGTTGAGGGCGCGGAACACACCGGCAGCGTCTGTCGCCGCCTCGCGAGTCAAATCGCCGGTTGCCTGGTTAATGACTTGGACCTTGGCTCCCGGTATCGCTGCACCGGAAGGATCGACCACCGTGCCTGTGATCGAACCAGTCTGGGCGTGAAGCCTGGCGCCGGAAGAGAATGCGGCGAGCAGTGCGACGAGCACAAGCCAGCGGAATAATGAGACTCCACTGGGTTTCTCAGGTGGATGCGCAGAACTGAAACCGGCCGGCAGAGACCGGCCCTTCGAGAACATGCCTTTCAACATACTGCCCCCTAAAGGTTAGACCGTGATTTATTTGGACTTCAGCCAGCGCTATCGTGCCGATGGCTTGTGTTTGTGGTAACGTTATCAGTCTGAGGTTCTACAGGACGATATTTGTGTTTGTCAACAAGAAATAATGGGCCGTACTCGTTTTCGAATATGCTGCACCATAGTCAGTACAAACAGGGTCATCGGAGGTTTGATCGGTTTCGGCTTCCAGGCTCACAGCCTACATAAAGGCACCTTGGAGGAACCCTGATGATAACGTTATCAGCCCACGAGCCTTAGGGAGGAAAAACGGATGGCTGAGGGCGGCTATTACTACGGCACATTCGTGACGGCAAGCAAGCCTTTCACTTGCTCATGCTTGCCGGCAGACGGCAAGGATCTTTCACCGTGGTAATCGCCGGCAGCGACATTTACAAACTACAAACGCTTGACCGCGCTTTTGCGGTGCTCGATCTTCTCGCTTCCAGCAACACCTCTTTGGCGATGGTTGAAGTAGTCGATGCTCTCCAATTGCACAAGAGCACGGTGCACCGGCTCTTGAAGGCGTTGGAGTGGCACCGTATGGTGGAGCGCGCGCCAAATGGGAAATATCGTCTCGGCATCCGGTTATGTAACCTTGGCAGCCGCGCCGTCGAGCAGTATGACCTACGAGACCGGGCCCATCCCCATCTCAGGACACTGGTCTCTGCAGTCGAAGAGACAGCCCATCTGTGCATCCTCGAGAAGATGCAGATGATTTACATCGACAAACAGGAGCCGGAGCAGCGCATTCGGATGCTCTCACGGGTGGGTGCGAGCAGCCCCATCTACTGCACGGCGGTAGGCAAGGCGCTATTGGCCAGGCTGCCCCGAGCCCGGGTAGAGGAGATGCTGCCGCAGTTGGACACGCGACGGTTTACCAGACCGGACGATTACCAGCCGTGAGGCGCTGCTGGAGGAAGTCGAGCGGACGAGACGCCGCGGATATGCGGTAGACGATGAAGAGCGGGAAGAGGGAGTTCGCTGCGCCGGAGTGGCCATCCTCAATGCTCGAGGAGAGGCGATAGCGGCATTAAGTATCTCCGGACCGTCGTTCCGCATGACCGCGCAAAGGATCCCGCAGATTGCTTGTAAGTTGATGACTTGTGCGCAGCAAATTCAACAGGATCTGAACTATACGCGGCCATTCCGGCAGGAAGTGATAGTTGACCGGTATCGGCGGACGCCTGGCAAACCGCTGCGTGGCTGCGGCATTCCAGGATGCGATTGCCGGACACGCGATAAGGGAACTTGATCCGTGGGAAAGCGCGTTGGCGGCTGTCTCAAAGATTCGGGCCAAAACATCTGCCGCCGGCTTGTTTGTTATGCGTCGAATTTCCACTTTTTGTAACCTCATTTCCACAACAGAAAATAGCCTGAAGTACTCGCGTTTCCCTTCCTCGAGAGTAGTATTGCTTTCAGCGGAAGAGCGATCTTCCAGAGGAGAGAGGGGACTAGCAGTCGTCTTCGAGAATCGTCTACGAGACTCAATCCAGGCAACTGGAGACGGACGGCGGTAGGAAGCTTCTTGCAACGAGAGTGATCATGGAAGAGTGACGTAAACACGGGCGTAAGTTCGTAGGTGCCAAACGATTCCGGGGTGACAAGCGCTGTGATCTGGAATCCGAACCAGATCTCTGAAAATCGGACAGAGAGGGCGAGATCTCGCGAGAGAAATCGCCCTTTCGCTTTTGTGCGTGCCGCCGGGCGTGCACGGGGCCGCCGTCCGGTTGCCGCAGCACCTCTACTCGTAGCGGCGCGTTCCATCGCGGCGTGTATCGCGCCTCGATCCGATCAGCCATTGAGAAGTGAAGAGGCTGATGCTATCGACTGCCGACTTCTTCACTTCTTCGTTGTGCGTCGAATTTCCACTTTTCGTAACTTCATTTCCACAACGGAAAGTTATAAGAACTATTAGCATTCCCGTTGCTCGAGAGTAGTATTGCTTTCAGCGGAAGAGCCATCTTCCAGAGGAGAGAGGGGACTAGCAACCGTTTCGAGAATCGGCAACGAAACTCAATCCAGGCAACTGGAGACGGATGGCAATAGGAAAGCTCTTGCAGCGAGTGTGATCATAGGATAGTGAGGTAGACGCAGGCTTCGGCTCGCGGGTACTGAACGAATCCGGGTAGCAGGCGTTGCGATCTGGAACCGGAGCCAGATCTCTGAAAATCGGAATAGAGAGGGCGAGATCTCGCGAGAGAAATCGCCCTTTCGCTTTTGTGCTCGCCGCAGCCGGCGCACGCGGAGACGCGGCTACAATCTTGCCCCTGATCTTTCTCTTTGAAGACCGTCCTGGCATCGCCTGTTCGAATTCCAGAAAAGAGCCAACGACGACCGATCGGAACTAAAGCTTACCTTGAATAAACCTGATATCGGACTAGCCCGGTTGTAGGCGGGGGATCGTGCGTAGTCAGCCGGGGTTTCTGTGGGTGTGCAATGCGCGTTGTGGAGTTATGTGGCTGGTACACTTATGCGCAACCAAGGGGATTTGGATTATGCCGCCGAAAACACCGCCCGAAATCGTGGTTCGGACCGCCGTCCCGGAGGACGCTTCTGCGTGCGGGCAAATTTGCTATGACGCCTTTTCTGCGGTCAGCACGGCGCACGGTTTTCCTTGCGACTTTCCGGGACCCGAAGCGACGACCGGCCTGCTTTCCAGGTTATTTTCAAGCCCCGGCGTCTATTGCGTGGTTGCAGAAAGCGGTGGCCGGATAGTTGGCAGCAATGTCCTTGATGAGCGCTCCGTGATTCGAGGCGTCGGGCCAGTGACCATTGATCCCGGCGCTCAAAACCAGGGGGTTGGCCGCAAGCTCATGCAGGCGGTGATGGATCGCGCGAAGGAGCGCGGGGCCTGCGGAATTCGGTTGGCCCAGGCCGGCTTTCATAATCGTTCGCTCTCGCTTTACGCTTTACTCGGCTTTGACGTTCGGGAGCCACTGGCCTGCATGCAGGGGCGGACACGCGAAAGAAGTTTTCCCGGCTGTACGGTGCGAGCCGCTAGACCTGATGACGTGGACGCCTGCAATGCCCTGTCACGGCGGGTACACGGATTCGATCGAGGCGTCGATCTGGCGCAAACAATCGAGCAGGGCACTGCGCGCGTGGTCGAGCGGGAAGGCCGGATCACGGGATATACGACACACCTGGCGTTCTTTGGTCATTCCACCGCGGAGACGAACGTGGATTTGCAATCTCTGATTGCTTCAGCAGAATCCTTCGCGGGGCCGGGAATTCTTGTTCCTTCGCGAAATCACGTTCTGTTCCGCTGGTGCTTGAGCAACGGTTTGCGGGTTGTGCAACCGTTAACACTCATGAGCAGCGGACTCTATAACGAGCCGTCCGGGGCGTGGTTACCGTCCGTGCTCTTCTGAAGAGATTCCGGTTACCGCCAAGGTTGGCATCATGATCGGATCTTCTGATTTTGGCCATACGAGAATGCAACTTAACCTCGGAGCCGGCCGCATGCCTGTACTCGGGTTTGGCACGCTCATTCCCGATGCCGCAGCGACGATGAGTGCTACCAGAGACGCGCGGGAAGCCGGATTTCGACATTTCGATTGTGCGGGACGATACCGGAACGAGCGTGAGGTGGGCAACATTTCGGCGCTTCCAGGAGACGCACTTGAGGAGATCCAACGCATTCCGACTAGGCAAAGGCTTAGTCAGGTGGTGAAAACCGGCGTCCCCAGTTTCATTCCACGAGCTAAATCAACCTAAACCTCAAACAAGACTTGGAGCGGATCAATGCAAGAGGAACAAATACGTGAAGCCCTGAACGCACATTGGCAGGCGTCGGCAGCCGGCGATGCAGAGGCAGAACACGATATATACCATGACGATGCCATCTGTGATTATCCCCAGTCGGGCGAGCGAATCCTGGGGCGAAGAAATTTGCAGGCCCTGCGGAGTCATCATCCAGGCAAGCCATCGGGCTTCAAGGTTAAGCGAATTATCGGAAAGGATGATCTCTGGATCACGGAATACACAATCGTCTACCAGGGGCGTCCGGCATACACAGTGAGCATTATGGAGTTTCGCGACGGTAAGGTTGTACACGAGACACAGTATTTCGCGGATCCCTTTGAGGCGCCGGCCTGGCGCAGCCAATGGGTTCAGCGAATGGCGTGACGCCATCCGTCCGCCCTACAGTGCGCGGTGAACGTCAAAGCCATCCCTTATTGCGAGCAATCCGGGCCGCGTCGAACCGGCTGGAAGCGTGCAGCTTGGAGATGGCCTCGGAGAGATAGTTGCGGACGGTCCCCTCTGTCAGTCGTAGCGAACGCGCGAGTTCCGCGGTCGTTTCACCGTCGCCGGCGCGGCGCAGGATCAAACGTTCTCTATCGGTGAGGGGATCTTCTTCTGTGCTCCATATCTTTGAGGCCAGTTGAGGGTCGACGATGCGAACGCCGCGACTGACTTTGCGGACCGCGTCGGCGAGCTCTTCAGAGGGCCGGTCCTTGAGAAGATAGCCGCATGCTCCAGCTTCGAGTGCCCGCCGCAAATATCCCGGGCGCTCGAAGGTCGTCAGGATCAGGACGCGTGTGCCGGGATAAAGCTCTTTCACACGGGCGGTGAGTTCGAGTCCGCTCATCTTGGGCATCTCAATGTCTGTTACCAAGACCTCCGGCCGGAGTTTTCCGACGGCGCGAAAGGCCTCCTCGCCATCGCAGAAAGATCCCAGCACCTCGATATCGGATTCGATGGAGAGTAGTGCGGCGAGCGCTCCACGCAACATGCTTTGGTCCTCTGCCAGCACTACGCGTATCTTTTGCGTCAAAGGGTGTCCGCCTCCCCTACGAAACGTGACGCCGGTTGTGCCGGTGACTCACTCGCCGGCGGCAAGGTTATCTCAAGGCTTGTTCCTCTATTTGCGGATGCTGTCAGTTTTACGGTTCCGGACATCGATTCAAGCCGCTCTCGCATGCCACGCAGGCCGTTGCCTTCACGAATCTGCCCGCCCAGGCCATTATCCTCAATCGTGAAATGAATGGTCCTGTCTTCTTCGAAGAGCGCCACGTAGCAGACGCTTGCGTGAGCATGGCGGACGATGTTGGTTACGGCCTCGCGCAGGGCAAGGCAGAGCACGTTGACCTGGCTCGGTGAGAGATTTACTGGAGCGAGACTCGTCGTCAGTTTGACATCGGCGGCAAGGAGGCTTCGCCCTGCGCGCGTGATTTCCGCGTCAAGTCCTTCTGTGCGGTATCCGGAAACAGCTTCCCTAACCTCGGCGAGGGCCGTCCGGGCAGTCTGCTCGGCTTCCACGATCTCGTTCCGGGCACGGTCTGAGTCGTGAGATAGAAGCCGCCGGGCGAGGTCGAGCTTTACGGTAATCACGGTGAGTGTATGGCCAAGCAAGTCGTGCAGATCGCGTGCGATGCGTTCGCGCTCCGCTTCCTGTGAGAGACGTTCGATCTCGGAATTAGCTTGCTCCAGAAGAAGATTGGCTCGTGCTTGTTGGGAAAAAGCGTAGTTGCTGAGCCCAATGATCACGCAGTAGAGGAAGAGGCTTTCGGCGGCGGCGAAAGCGCGACCGAGGTACCAGGTCTCCACCACGACACCTGCCATCATGGCAATTAGCAGCAGGAACAGGGTACGCAGACGACTGACAAAAAGACAAAGCATCGCAAACGGATAGACAAATATTACGTAGGCATCGTGGTTGAGCGGGTAATAGAGAAAGGCGAAGAGAAAGAACAATACAAACGCCACGGTCTGCCGGCGTCCTGTAAGCTCCGCGACAAGAAAATAAAGGATGAGGAAGGCCGCGTAGAAAACCGCGAACTGCACCCATACCGCAAACGAGTGCCGATAAGCCGGCGTGACAAAGAAATATCCGGCATATAGGACCGCCACCCAGCGCACGATCGAGCGGTCGCGGACGAACCCCCGCATCGAGCCGGTGATGCGCGTCCCTGAGGCTGCCGCGTTTTGTTCAGGCGCGTGCGACTGCCCTTCACTCATAGCTTCATCATCCTATACGCAAACCGGTGGCGGTACCCCACAGCTGTCATACGGAAAGCATGACAGCTGTCATGGTGATGGTTGTCATCTCTCGTCGATGACAGGTGCTACTGTTTTTCGCTGACTGTCCGGCGCATAGTTCTCGAAAGGCTTATCAAGGAGGGCGTTGCTCCCTCCGACATTCCTTCCTATAACGGCGACATATATCGGGAGGTAAAGGACAAGGGCCCCGGAGGCCATATTCTCACCGGCCCGGTCGACATTGCCGAGGCCGAACCGGGCGACGTCCTCGAGGTGCAGATTCTGAAGATCGACATCGATGTGCCCTGGGCCTGCAATGGCTTTGGCGCCGGGCGCGGTTTCCTGCCCAATGACTATCCTTACGGCCGCACCAGGATTATTCCGTTGGACCGCACAAAGATGCTCGCCCACTTTGCTCCGGGGATCGACATTCCGCTGCATCCCTTCTTTGGCAGCATGGGGGATGCGCCGCCGCCCTCCGCCGGCCGCATCGACAGCGCGCCGCCGTGGATGCACGCGGGCAACATGGATAACAAGGAACTCGTAGCAGGCACCACGCTCTACATTCCCGTTCACGCCAAAGGCGCGCTCTTTGAAGTGGGCGACGGCCATGCCGGACAGGGCAACGGTGAAGTCGATATCACCGCCCTTGAAACCTTTCTCTCCGGAACATTCCGCTTCGTTGTTCACAAGGACCAGCATCTGCTGTGGCCGCGAGCCGAGACGCCCACCGCCTACATCAGCATGGGCTTCAGTCCGGACTTGAAGGAAGCGACCACCCTCGCGGTGCGTGACATGATCAACTTCCTGGTTGACGAGAAGCACCTGAGCCGCGATGACGCCTATATGCTGACCAGCGTAGCGGTCGACGTGGACATCACTCAGCTGGTTGATGGCAGCGTGGGCGTTCATGCAATGTGTCCCAAGAGCATTTTCACCAAGTAACGAAAGATAAGGATGTGCGGCATGAAACGTTTTGCCTGGGTTTTCCTAGCATCCTGCTCACTGGCAACTTATTCGCAGACCACACCGGCGAAACCTGAGCCGGTCGAGCACACCTTCGTGATTCACAACTTTCATACCGAGAGCGGGGTCACGCTCCCGGAGGCGAAGGTTGTCTACGGCACTTATGGACACCTGAACGCGGCCGGAGACAACGCCATTCTTTTGCCTTCGCACTACATGGCGGATATGCGCGGTTATGAGTGGTTGATTGGGGCAGGGAAGGCGCTGGACCCCGCGCGCCAGTTTCTGATTACCTCCGAGTTGTTTGGCAATGGACGCTCCTCGTCGCCCAGCAATACGCCGGAGCCATTCCACGGACCGCGCTTTCCCGTCACCACGATCCGGGACAATGTGGAAGCAGTGCATGAGCTTTTGACCCGGGAACTGGGGGTCCGGCACCTCGAAGCTGTGATCGGCTTCTCCATGGGAGCGCAGCAGGCCTTCCAATGGGCTGTCTCCTATCCCGATTACATGGACCGGATTGTTGCCACCTCGGGCACGGCCAAGACCTACGGCCACGGCATCGTCCGCCTGGAGAGCGAGATCACTGCATTGACCACGGACGAGGCCTTCCAGGGCGGGAACTACAAGCAGGAGCCAGAGAAGGGAATCCAGGCATTTTCGCTGGTATGGACTGCATGGCTCTTTTCTCAGGAGTGGTGGCGCGAGGAGCTATGGAAGTCCGAGGAGCCCGCCGGAACCACCTTCGCGCAGGTGGTGGATCACTATAAGACAAACTTCATTCCCGGAGCAGACGCGAACAACCTGATTCTGCAGATGCACACCTGGGAACAGCACGACGTGGGAGCCACTCCCGGCTTCGGTGGGGATGTGGGGAAGGCGTTGGGATCGATCAAGGCGCAGGTCCTTTATATGCCCTCGGCGACGGACCTATACTTCCCTGTCGAGGATGCCCGCTATGAAGCGCCGTTTATCCCTCACTGCACCCTCATGCCTATCCCTTCGCTGTGGGGCCACCCGGCCGGGGCCGGGGCGAGCCCGGCGGACGAAAAATTCCTTAACCAACATATCGCGGCCTTCCTGAAAGGCGAGCCAATGTAACGGGCCTTCTCCCCTTGCGATCGGTGGTCCGAATACGGGCACGACGCGTTTCGTGTTGGGCTCGATCCATGTGCATCATGGCTTGCTGAACGGCGTACCGAGTGGGCCTGGGGAACATTGGCCGGCGGAGAAGTAAAGCTGGATTCGATCCTCTACAAGGAGCGGCCCGGCAAACCTTTCCGGAAAAAGAATGCACTTTGTGAGAGAAAAGAGAGATAAGCCCCCCGGCCGGCGCCTTCAATCGGAAAAAGATTGAGCGATAAGCGAGAAAAGGCCTACTCTTCAGGTTATTCGCTTTCGTAAGTGTATCCGCGGTTTCAGTGTTGGGCGGCCAGCCAGAGGGTAGAGCTTCGAAGATGAGGCGGCAGGATGAGGTCCCGTCGTTTTATGAGATGAGAAAGATCGATTGATCCGCCCCGTCGGGGCGTTCCCGGGCGAGGGCCCAGGTTGCGGTTGGTCTCAGGAATGGGGTTTTCCCGTCTTGGTTGTCCCTCGAGGCGCCGGCTAAGTCCTTTGTTTTAAGAAGGGGCTCAAATTTTATTTTTCCCGCCCCCATAAGTTGTTTAGGTATTCCCCAGCCAGGGGCGAGACTTTCTGCTAAAGCCATGCCCCGGCAAAAAGGACGATATGTCGTAGCTCGTTCGATGAGCGGGTCTCAAATCATCGGGGTCCTGCTTAGGACGGTATTGGAGCTCTGTTTTACCGTCCAGCGTGTGTTTTCCCGGCAGTTTTGTGGACAACTTTGTGGACGGATGGGACGGGCGCTTTTGCGTCCCCGCGACGGTCAAGGCGCCAGCTCCGCCGGTCCGGCGACGGGACAATCGCTCCGGCACACGCACTACAGCTTGGCTAAGATCACGCTCGTGATTCAGCGTCCGTGTCATCCGGCCGGTGGTATTTTTCAAGTTGTCAAGACTGCTCAATCAAGAGGACGCACTGAGCGCACCCTACTTATACAACGCTGATGTTTTGCGGGTGGGCGGCGGATGCACGGGTGGAGAGAGCCGGTGCATCCGCCAAGCAGAGCTGGCGTGGTAAGACAGCACTGGTGTGAGGTCTTGGTTCCACACTAGTACGGTTTTTGCACCTTGTCCAGGGCGAGAAAAATAATTTTGGTAACCATGGCGGTGCTGTTACCTCCTTATTGCGGGGATGTATTGCGCGGAGAGGGCAAATCTGCCAAGGCCGAAACCGTGACCCGCGAGGCCCTCGCGATTGAACGATGAGGCAGCCCGCAGTTTACCTGCCCTTGTTCCTCATCTTTTTCGTCAAACCGTGGACGGGTCCCTACGGGGCGCCGTAGGGTCGTCGCCAGCGGCGCCCTAGCTTAAGCTTAGGTTCTCTGACTCGGTAAACACCAGGGGTGCACCAGTGGTTGGATCCACTGCGACAGAAGTCCTAGCCGAGCTGAAGAAGCCTTCACATACAAATTCATGAGGTACGTCCTGTCTGTCACTGCATCTTGTCATGGGGTACGTCCTGTCTGTCACCGCATCTTGTCGTCACCGCATCTTGTCATCAGCATCTCGGGTACTCGCATTTTCTAAGAACGCCCGCAGCGAGTGCGATCGAGATCGCGTCGTATGCGTCGTATTGCTGCCAATCTGTCATAGATCACCTCTCAGTGATTTATATACGGGTTCACCTCTGCCGAAGTTTGGCATACTGCTCAGGCGATAGACGCAGATACACACCGCCTTCGCCCTTCGCTATCGCGTATTCCAGCATCTGCCGATCCTCAGAGGTCCGCCAGGCTTCCCCGCGCCTGGCCAGCTCCCTGATCTTCCCCTCATCTCTAAAGGCCAGCCGTTTGGGCAGCGGGGTCTCCAATCCTGGCTCTTCAAACGTGACATGCCACACGTCGCGCCGGACGAATCGCATGAAGATCCTGTGGTTCGCTTTGGTGTACCGGCTCACGTTGGCCAGTGTAGGCGAACATGTGGCGAAAGTCATCCACAGGCGAGGCCCGTTGCGGGGAAATTGGATTTCCGCTGGTATTGTGCCTCGGGATTGATCCTGACGATTTTTGAGGGTTTGGAACCGGGGGGATAGACGAAAAGTACCCCAATGAATGGGCACGCTGCATAGCAGTGCGGCCCTTTTACTGGTTACGTTTCGTCCCTAGGTCCTTGATTGTTTGAGCACCTGCAGCTGAATACGGCAATTGAGATGGGCAGCTGTCCGAGAGGCCGGTTATTCGTCCACATGGATTCCTTCCGAATAATCCGTGACACAGGCACAATCAGAAGAACTTTGAACGTGGCCCGCATCTAGTTATTAGTTGAGGGCGGGTCAACATGGCCGTTGAAAAATTCACCATCAACATATCGGACTCTTTGCTTGCGGATCTCAACCGCAGGCTAGACGCCACACGATGGCCAGACGAGCTTGAAAATGTTGGCTGGGAGTTGGGGTCAAGTCTCAGCTATATGAAATCGCTGGCCAATTATTGGCGGAAAGGCTATGAGTGGCGGCGCCAAGAGGCAACGTTGAACCAGCTCCCTCAGTATCGAGTCGCACTCGATGGATTCCACGTCCACTTTGTCCATGTGCGCAGCAAACATCCCAGACCACTGCCACTCATCATCACGCATGGATGGCCGGGAAGCTTCGTTGAAATGGTGAAGCTTATCCCGCTCTTGACCGATCCCGAGGCGCACGGAGGAAGTGCTGAAGATGCCTTCGATGTGATCGTCCCCTCTTTGCCGGGTTATGGTTTCTCAGACCGGCCTACGGAGCGCGGCATGAACCCGTTCAAGGTAGCGGCACTCTGGGCGCGATTGATGACAGAGCTCGGTTATGAGCGCTTTGCTGCCCAGGGAGGCGACTGGGGCTCAACCATCTCCACAGCCATTGGCCTCAACCATGCCCAGCGCATTATCGGCATTCACCTCAATTATATTGCCGGTCGTTTTCTCTTCGGCGGAACATTGAACCAGACCCCGGACGATGAAACGTCCAAATCCTACCTCGCCGAACTCCGTGCATGGACGGACCTGGAGGGCGGTTACAGCCATCTTCAAGGGACGAAGCCACAAACGCTGGCTTATGCGCTGAACGACTCCCCGATAGGTCTTGCAGCCTGGATCCTCGAAAAGTTCCGAACCTGGAGCGACTGCAACGGTGAGCTGGAAGGTATCTTTACCAGGGATGAACTTTTGACCGATGTGATGATCTATTGGGCGACCGAGACCCTGAACTCCTCGGTCAGGCTCTATTGGGAATCACGAGAGCAGCCTCTTCAGCTTTCGCCCGCAAATCGCGTGGAGGCTCCCGTAGGAGTGGCCGTCTTCCCCAAGGAGATTCCTATGCCACCGCGCGCGCTAGCGGAGCGCGGCTACAACATTCTGCGCTGGACTCTCATGCCCAGGGGCGGACACTTTGCGGCGATGGAGCAACCCGGCCTTCTAGCACAGGATATCCGAGAATTCTTCCGCCCACTCCGCTAAGCTTCGTGGCTCCTGGGATTTATTCGTCAGACGGGCACGCCGTTTCTGGACCGCTTATTTTCCAGTTCGCGCAGTCGTCCTTCAAATCGTGATAGATAAGCGATATCAATCGCCCCTGTGGGCCTCCGGTCTAGAATTCGCGAGACCGGACAGTCGGGGTACAACTCAATGAAATCACTTAGGCTTTCTGTCATCGCGCGGAGGAGGTTCACCTCAGCCAGGTGAGCCCTCAACTCTTCAGCGTTCCCATCGGACAGGTCGATGTAGTTTGAGACGAACGCCCACCAGTGTTTCGGCATGTCTTTTCTGCGCTTGAAATAGTGGGCCAGCTCCTCGGCAACTCTCGCGGCAAAACGGTGCGAAGCTTTATCAAACAATACGTCCCACCAGATCAGCTCCGGCATGGTTTGGCTAGCCCAGCTTATTTGATCGAGCTTGAACGTCTGAGGCATCGGGGGAATAAATTTCGTTCCGACTTTACGGTAGGAGCCGAGCACCTTGTCGTTCTTTTTGTTGTGGTCTTTTCTCATTGGTCCTAGCGCCTTCTCCGGAGGAATTTGGTGGGAACGGCAACGGATACTTGACTGAAAAAATGCGGTGACAGCAGACCTATTGCGGCATTGTTGGAGGATAGGTATACCTATCCCCGCTTCCACCGTTCGTGCTAATTTTCCCCATGGCACGATTGGCGCGTACGGTGGTTGTCGGCCTTCCGCATCACGTTACACAGCGTGGGAATCGTCGGGAGGCGATCTTTTTTGAGGACGGCGACCAAGAGGTCTATCGAGATCTGCTGGCCGAGCAGACGCGCAAGGCCGGAGTCGAGGTGTGGGCGTACTGTCTCATGCCCAATCATGTTCACCTCATACTCGCTCCTACGCGAGCGGATGGTCTAGGGCTGGCGGTGGGAGAAGCGCACCGGCGCTACACCAATTTCGTCAATGCCCGAGGGCGATGGACGGGGCACCTCTTTCAGGGCCGGTTTGCTTCGGTCGCAATGGACGAGTTGCATCTGCTGGCGGCGGTCTCTTACGTCAGCCTGAATCCGGTGCGAACCGGCTTGGCCGGGTGTGCGGCGGATTGGGCGTGGTCTAGCGTACGAGCCCATATGGCGGGGAAAGATGATGGTTTCGATTTTTTCACATCTTCCTGACGAGTAAATTCATGACGAGTAAATTCAGAAACTTTTTTGCGAAAGCTGTTGCGCGAGTTGGACGTTGGCGAGGGCCGATGACATTTATCTGGCGGAATCCAGGGCATCGGATTAAGGTGTTGCGTATGCGACGGAGCCCGCCGAGGGGTGAGAAACATCGCGAAAACGCTCGTAGTTATCTTAACCGTGCTCTTGGCATTGCCTGCAACGGGAGAGTTCTCCCCCAATTACCTGCCTCGCAACAGCCGAATTCAACAGCTCAGGCTGATAGCAGCTCTCACGAAAGGGGCCAAGGTCTTGCAGTGGCGGCTATTCTTGCTGCGGGCCTGTTATTGAGGCCGCAACAGAACGCGGCTGCGGTTCCCACTCTAAGGGACGTGAAATCTGGGAGTGAAACGGAGCGCATTGTACTCGAGAGAGTCCATAAGGGCCTAGAGGCCGATCTCACCAGGGTGAAGAACCGACACCTCGATGCGGTTTTTTTGAGCACACTTATCTTCAGCACGGCGGCCTCCGCCGTTCCCAGCAAATTGATCTCGATTACGGGCGCGATAATCGACGGCCCCTTGTCGGTACCGACTGGCTCCTCGCCAGTGCCGCACAACATTGTGCTTAACAATTGCACTTTCCAGCAGCATGTAGAATTCACGTCAGCACGATTCGAACAGAGTATTTTCTTTATCAATGTCTTGTTCCGTGAGGGGATTAGCTTGGACCTCGCGCAAATCAAAGGCGACCTCATATTCAGGGAGGGCTCGATCCGAACCGAAGATCCTGAACGTAGTTCTAACCTTAATAGCAGGGCCGATCAGCTGAGCATGAACCACCTACAGGTCGACGGGGAAATTCAACTCACAGGGGTCCACGTTGAAAGTGTCGTGGGCGAGTACGTTAGGGGTAAAGATGTTAGAGTTACCCTCGACGATGTGCCCATAGATGATCTTGTTCTCCCTCAGCTTGATACCGCGAGTTTTTCCATTCGGCGCCCTTTTCGGGGACGGACCGAACAATCACCAACCCGTCGGGCAAGTAGCTCCGAGAGATTCGAGGTAAAGATCCGACCGACACGCATTAGGAGTTAGCCCGTCCGTCCCCGAAAAGGCCCTGAAAGGGGACCTACACAGCACTGGGTGCCGGAGGAGAGGTGTCGAAGTGGAACATGGTCGCCGTAGGGAAACCCCCGTCCGCAAAGCTGACTGTGCGACGATACAGATCCTAACGCGCTGGAGTATTCGAATTTCTTCGCTACTCCTCGCCTTCGGGTTGTGCCTTACGGTTGTTCCAGAAAGTGGCAGCGCCGCGACTCAAGAGCATCCGGTCACATCTGCTTGCGAGCAACAGTCAGCTGGGGGCACTTTATTTATTACCGAGAGCTGTGACGATCCAGAGTTGAACAAGCCATACGTCGATGAGCGCAGGCCCGGCACGCTGATCGACGAAGCTTCCGGGGTGTCGGTCAGTTTTACGTACGTTCATGGCGGCTTCACCGGAACGACTGCGCGGTTTTCTTTCTATTTCCCAACGGCAGAGAAGTACAGAGACCGCTTTTTCCAGACAACCTATCCCACAATCGGCACGGAAGATGCCGCTCCCGGCTGTCCTGAGATCGGTACCTCAACCTGCTCAGTAGTGTTCGCGCTTTCGAGCGGTGCTTATGTAGTGTCGACAAATAACGCGGGTGGCGTACCCGGAGGTGGACTGCTAGCGGCGTACCGCACGAATGCAGCAGCCGCCAAGTACTCCCGCACGATCGCCAATGAGATCTACAAGACGAGCATCAGACCGCGCGGCTACCTTTACGGGGCAAGCGGAGGCGCGTACCAGACCGTGGGCTCCATGGAGAACACCAGCGGCGTGTGGGAGGGAGCGGTGCCTATGGTGTTCGGCGTGCCCAATGCGATCCCAAACTTCATGGCGTCGCAACTCCTAGCGTTGCGGGTGCTGCGAGACAAATTGCCGCAGATAGCCGATGCCGTAGCGCCGGGAGGGAGCGGAGATCCATATGTCGGCCTGAGCGCCGAGCAGCGCGACACGCTGAAAGAAGTGACTCGCCTTGGATTTCCTCTAAGAGGTTGGTGGCAATATGCCACGCTGAACGGCGGCGGCTTTTGGGCAGTGGAAGGTGCAGTCCGTGCCATCGACCCGAAGTATGTCGAAGATTTCTGGAGCAAACCGGGATATGAAGGGAGCGAGCCATCGGTTCAGGCCGCGCGGGTTCGGCAGGACACGACTGTCAATAACATTGGTGAGGGCAACGAATTAAGACTTGGGCTGGAGCCGTCGAAGGATTTGCTGAACGGGGACTTGATGATCATGGCCGGTCCAAAGGCCGGACAATCTGTCGTGATCACTGAAATCAATGGCAACAAGGTCAAGGTTGTGAATGCCGCGGGAATCACTGCGGGAACTTCGGTCCGCCTGGACAACTCGTGGGTTATCGCCTTGCAGTACTACTCGCGCCACCAGGTGCCAACGCCACACCAGTACGGATGGGATCAGTATGTAAAGAAGGACGGTGCTCCTCTCTATCCGCAGAGAAGCGTGACGATCGGTCCGATACTGAACGCGTCAAGCGCTGGGTCGGTAGCGAGCGGGCGATTCCACGGAAAGATGATTATGGCGGAGTCGGTTCTTGATGTCTCGGCCTATCCGTGGTCAGCGGACTGGTATCGGCAGCAGGCGCAAGGCGCGCTGGGTGACCTCCCCGGCAGCTTTCGGCTTTGGTATATGGACAACGCCGATCATGGGCCAGATATCGCGGGCATGAGTGCCGGTGTTGCTTTCGAGCATTCTGCCCACGTCGCCGATCACATCGTAAGCTACCTCGGAGAGGTACAGCAGGCGCTGCTGGATCTGGACGCATGGGTTGCCAGGGGGATTCCGCCGCCGGAGAGCACCAACTATCGCATCGACGCCGACGACCAGGTGCAGCTTGCGCCTGAGGCGGAGCTGCGCGCCGGCATTCAGCCCGTCGTGACATTAGGCGTCGGTAGATCGTTGGATGCATCCTCCCATACCACAGCCCTGGCAAAGAAAGGAGCCGTTGTTGCTCTATGGGCGAGGGCTCAGACACCGCCTTCTTCTGGCAAGATCGTAAAGGCCGAGTGGGACTTCGAGGGCGATGGCCATTTTACGGCGCGGCCGGTCACAATTGGTCATGAAGTCGCTTTGAAAGAGGTGCATGCCTTCGTTCGTCCGGGAACCTACTTCCCGGTGATCCGAGTCACAGCCCAGCGCGATGGCGACGCGAACACGCCCTTCGGCTTGGTTCAAAACCTTGCATCCATGCGGGTCATCGTACGGTAGCGGCCTGGTGATTTGCATGAAGGACACAAGCGGGGCGGCGGGGTTGCAAGCGCATAGCATCGACCCTGCGGATGGCGATCGCAACTGGCGCGGCATCTTGACCGGCCAGAAGAAAGACCACCTATCGTGGATGTCCCCGAAACTCCCCGAAACTCCCTGATTGAGCTTTGACCGCCACGGTACGCGTGAATTGCTTCCGATGACCCCTCAGACGCGCCGCGGCAAGAGCGCCAAGTCAGCTGCCTCCTCAGCATCTTTGAGAAGAGTCTTGCGCGGCGTGCCTATCTGCGCACGCATGGTCAGCCCACGCGCTAGATCCGTAACCTGGATCGCGCGCGCGGCGACGGGAAAGCCAGATGGGATTTCTCCCGCGCTGATCCCGTCCCGGAAACGACGCTCCAGCAGCGCCGCGCCGGCTGTGGCTGCGTTCTGCAAAAAACGTTGAACCTCAGCGTCGTTCACAAGCGGGGCGACGCAAATCAGAAGGCAGCCCCTGGCAGACCCTTTCTCCGTCGCACTTTCAACGTTGTACCTCAAAAAGCCCGCAATTGAGTCGCGAAGACCTTGTGGCGAAAGGAGTGCTTTGGCTGCGAGAGCGCCCTTCCGTTCTGCGTAAGCCCTGAGGACGCGCAAGAATATCGCCCGCTTGTCCCCGAAGACGGCATACAGGCTGGGCCGTCCCACACCCATCCCTTCGACGAGATCGTCAATCGTCACGCCGTCATAGCCCTTCAACCAAAACACCTGAGTCGCCTTTTCCAGCGCCCCCGTCTCGTCGAAGCTGCGCGGTCGTCCTCGCGGCCTAGCGGCTTTTTGAATCATTTAGTTCGAAACTCCTTGACACTCTCCATTCTACCAATATAGAACTAAATAGTTCGTAAATCAGCAAGCAGGCTTTTGCCTCACGCCCTTCCGGTTCTACCTTCCGTTCTAAGGAGCAACATGAGACATTCGATCGCACTCGTCACCGGTGCTACTTCCGGGATCGGTTATGCGGCAGCCGGCTTGCTCGCCGCCGAGGGCTACCGCGAGGTCATCATCACCGGACGCAGCGTGGCCCAGATTAAGGAAACAGCCGCTCAGCTCGCGTCGGAGACAGAAAGGCAGATCTTCACGCCGCTGGAGCTTGATCTGAACGACCCAGTCAATGTTCACTCCGCCGTCGCCGCGCTGGTCAAGCGAGGTCGGGAGGTCGATTTCCTGCTTCTCAATGCAGGGTTGGTTCCCTATAAGCAGCGCGTGCTCACTGGGGAGGGCGTCGAAGCATCTCAGGCCCCGCTCATTGGCCATCATCAACTGACTGTTGGGTTGCTCAACGCCAACCTGCTGAGTCCCAACGCGCGGATCGTTATCGCCGGTGCGGAGCCTGCCCGCGGGGGCGTGCCCATGTTCAAGTACACCGACCTGCCAGAATTTGCGGCCAAGTACCACCAAGGCAACCGAACCGCCGGTGTGGAAGAGCTGATCCGGAACGGGCCAAACGTAAAGTACGTGCCCAACAATGCGTATGCTGACGCGAAGCTCATCATCGCTTGGTGGACCGCGGCCCTAGCGCGCCGGCTGCCCTCCGGCATGGCCGTGTACGCTGTCTCGCCCGGTGGCGCAACCGCCACCAAGGTGGTGCGAAGCGCCAGCCCGTTGTTGAGGTATTTGTTTATCCCAATTGTGAACCTCATTCCCGGAATGAATCAGACGCCGGAGACCGCGGCCCGTCGCTACCTCCAGGCGTCGGAGTTCGGAACCGACATCTCAGGGCAATTCTTCGCCTCGGCCAAAGGGAAGTTCTCAGGCCCAATCGAGGTGCAGCGCCAGCCACACCTTCACGATCACGCCAGCCAGGAAGCCGCGTGGCAGGCCGTCGTCAAGGTCTCCTGTGTGGACCTGTCTTAACCAGCATCCTTGGCGACGGTGTCCTGGAGGAGCGCTGATTCCGGCGCGCCACTGGATGCAAAACAAGATCACCACACCCCTAACTTTCGAATCACGACGACTGAACGAAGATCAACCAAGGAGATACACATGAAGCGGTACGAAGGCAAAAAGGTGGTAATCATCGGCGGCACGAGCGGCATGGGGCTTGCCACGGCAAAGATGCTCCTCGATGGAGGCGCGAGTGTGCTGGTGACGGGTCGCTCGAAGGAAGGCCTGGAATCTGCGCAGAAAGAACTTGGGGATGAGGGCATCGTGGTTTCGAGCGACGCGCGGTCGTTGACGGATCTGGACGCACTCGCCTCGCGAGTGAAGGCCCGGTTCGACACCTTCGACCTGCTGTTCGTCAACGCCGGGTTCAGCATCCGAGCGCCTCTTGAGAGCATCACCGAGGCCATCTACGACGAGATGTTCAACCTAAACGCCAAGGGACCGCTTTTCGCGGTGCAGAAGTTCGCACCGCTGATCAACCGGGGAGGCTCTGTCATCCTCACGACCTCAATCGCCAACGTCAAGGGAATGGCCGACAACTCCACATACGGAGCCGCTAAGGCCGCGCTGCGATCATTCGCTCGGACGCTCGCTGCTGAGTTGATTCCTCGCAAGATTCGCGTCAACGCGGTGACGCCCGGTCCCATTGACACGCCGATCGTTGAAAAAGCGTTTCCCGCTGACGCAGTCGCTCAGATCAGGGAAAAGATGATTGGAATGGTCCCGATGAAGCGCTGGGGGACGTCGGAGGAAATCGCGAAGGCCGTCCTCTTCCTCGCGTTTGATGCGACCTTCACTACCGGCGCCGAACTTCCGGTCGACGGAGGATGGTCTCAACTCTAAGGTTCGAACCTTGCTTGATGAACTGACCCATGAGTATCGGCGCTGGGACGCAAGCCGGCGAAAGGAGGACTAGGAAGATGCACAACTTATTAGTGATCGGTTTGGCGGTCGCTTATCTTGCAGCGAATGTATACGCCATCGTGAAGGTAGGATTGTTTGCGTTAGCCCGTTCACATAAGCACCTCTTACTCTATGGCGTTCCCTTCATATTGTGGGGCTCTCTCATCCTGTTGGGACGCAAGCTCATGGAAATCTTGCTCCAATTCGATGAGTGGGCCGCCTGACCAGGCGTTTCCAACTGAGGAAAATAAGGCCATGGGCTCAGCGAGCCAGCCGACACGCCAGGACCAGTCCTCATAAACGCTCTTACGAGAAGCACGATTCAGTTTCACTATGCCGACTCGTGAATCTTATCTGTCGTATTATGCTCATTCCGGGCTGAGTCGTCGTGCATCAACTCGGCTTCCCTGGAGGTCTCATGAGCTCCGTCATCCGCGCATAGCGTGCAGGCGGCATTCCCACATGTCGCGCAAACGCCACGGTGAATGTGCTGGCTGAGCTGTGCCCCACACTAGCCGCCACCTCCTCCATCGACAACTCACGTTTCCGCAGCCGACGCTTAGCCAGTGCCATCCACCACGACAGCAGGTACTCCATCGGCGGCACGCCGAGCGTGCGGGGAGTTTGGGGTCGGGGAGTTTGGGGACGGGGGAGTTTGGGGACGGGGGAGTTTGGGGACGGACGAAATAACCACCATTAGTCCAGCCTTGCAGTGCGTAACATTTCCTTTGGTGATTATTTCGTCTGCCCCTGGACCCGTGTCCTGGCCCCGCCAGCTGACTCGGAGACGCTCAGTGTGCAGGGCCAAGGTGCGATCGAAGAAGCCCTGCTTTGCTGTGAAGGGATCAGAGCTCTCCACGTATTCCGCCGCCTTACTAGGTGTCGACCTGATTGAAACGCCTCGCGCTCAGGATTCCATCAAAGCTTGGTCGGTGTTGCAGAAAGACCAGTACCCACAGGACGGCGGCTAGGGTGCCTGGGCCAATCGTTGCTGGTGCCATCGTGAGATGGAAGGCAAGGATGTTGAAGATTTCAGCAGCCAAGAGAACGAGCGCCAGCGGTACGAAGTATCCAGAGAGCAGAAGCAATCCGGCTACGAGTTGGACGGCGAAGAAGAAAGCTGAGAAGTGGGTCGCAGAGATCGCGATGAAGAATTGTAAGGCCAGCGGGTTCGCTGGCGGTGGCTGGTGGATGAACTTTAAGAATCCGTTCAGCCCAAATACGGTGAACATGATCCCTAGCAGATAGCGAGCGACCATCGCTACGATTCTCACTGCTCTCCTCCTGACGAAGCCTTCGCCAGCGCCTGCGTGTCGATATATTCCCGGATCCTGGTCATCTGTCCGTTCCGAACGGTGATGTCAAAAACCCAGTCGTCCTTGAACGTCTTATTCGTGGCTTTGATCTTGCCCGTGGCGACGCCGATGACGAAAACCCGATCTCCCTGGGCGATGAATTCAGGCGGCTTTGGATAGGTCATCTCGATCTCTCCAGCCGCCTTCCGCAGCGTAGCGGCCACTCCCGCGTGCCCTCGGTGCGTTCCGGCCAGCGGCCAGTCCTCGCCTGGAATGATCCACTCAATGTCTTCGGCCACCAGCGCCAGCAGGGCCTGCTTGTCGCCGCTTCCGATTGCTGCGAAGAAATCCTTCACCACCCGTACATTCGCTTCGACGCTCATCGAATCTCTCCTTTCCTTAATCAAGTGCGTCCGATGGAATGGAACCTTCGCAATCATTCTTCTCGGCCTCAATCACACGGTCACAAACGGATTACTGCTGCTGCTTGAACAGATCCTGAAAAATAAGCTGCCCCCAGGTGCGCCCGCGTGCGTGTACCAGCCATCCGCCCTCGTTCAGCTTTCCCAGCCTGACGGGTGCGAATCCCAGTTCTTTGGCCAGCTCTGCCACGGGTGCGACCGCATCTTCATCGTCGCTCGACAGAAAGACCACCCTGTGTCCTCCCTCGACCTCCGGATCGGTCGCCAGCTTGGCCGCACCCAGGTGATTGAAGCCCTTAACGATCTTGGCGCCGGGGAATGACTTCGCCACGAAGGCGGAGGACGGGAGACCGTCGAGTTCCTCAGCCGGGATGGGAAACGAGTTCATCGCGTCGATGATCGTCTTGCCTTTCCAACTCGGCAGGGCCTTCGCAATCTCGCGATGTTCCCCGAATGGGACCGCCAGGAAGATGATGTCGGCCTTGAGCGCTTCCTGCAGCGGCTTGGCAACAACCTTAGTTCCAATCTCACGAGCCTGCGGTTCCAGTTCCTCGGGCAGGCGGCGGCTTGCGACCGTCACGTCGATATTTTTGCGCGCGAAGGCGTGGGCCAGGGCCTGGCCTATCTTGCCGAATCCAACAATTGCGTAGCTCATCATTTTCTCCAATACCTGTTGGTGTTGCTTTCCCGCCGATCGAATCCGGTGAGCGCCTTCGAGACCACGCACTCACCAGGACCCGCCGATCTCAAACGGCCGTCATGCCGCCATCCACGAACAACTCCACACCGTTCACGTAACTGGAGTCGTCTGACGCAAGGAACAGCGCAACCGTCGCAATCTCCTCAGGCTGCCCCATCTTGCCCCGCGGAATCAGCGACTCGAAGAACTCCCGCGCCTCCTTGGTCAAAACTTCCTCCTGCATCGGTGAGGTGACAGCCCCCGGAACCAGCAGGTTCACTCGGATATGTCTGCCCTTCAGTTCGTTGACCCACGTGCGCGCGAAGGAGCGCAACGCCAGCTTGCTCGCGGCATACACGCCGAAACCAGGGAAACCCTTCGCCGAAGCATTGGACCCGGTCATGATGATCGACGCGCCATCGCTGAGCAGCGGCAACGCCTTCTGAACCGTAAACAACGTGCCGCGCACATTCAGATCGAAGGCCGCATCGAAGTGCTCCTCCGTAATCTGACCCAGTGGGAGTGCCTCGCCCTTGCCGGCACTCGCGAACAGGATGTCGATCTTTCCCTTCTCGCGCTTGACCGTATCGAACAGGCGGTCCAGATCGCCCAGATTGGCTGCGTCACTCTTGACGCCGGTTACATTCCGGCCAATCGCCTTCACGGCCTCATCGAGCTGCTCCTGCCTTCTACCCGTGATGAAAACGTAAGCGCCCTCCGCGACGAACAGCTTGGCACTCGCCAGCGCCATGCCGCTCGATCCACCTGTAACGACTGCAACTTTTCCTTCAAGCTTTCCCATGATTTTTCCTTTGCCCATGATTTTTCTTTTGATAGATCTGTATTGAATCCGGTGAGGTTCTTTGGCGGTTCAGCGCGGCCTCAGACGGCCGAGAAGCCGCCATCGACCGCAAAATCCATTCCATTCACATAGCTCGAATCGTCAGAAGCAAGAAACAGCGCTGCCGCCGCAATCTCCTCAGGGCGACCCATCTTTCCGCGGGGGATGAGCGACTCGAACATCTCCCTCGTTGCCTTGTCGAGCCGCTGGGAGTCCGGTGTGTCGACCTGCCCCGGGCTCAGCACGTTTACCCGAATCTTTCTGCCCTTCAGTTCGTTGAGCCACGTGCGTGCAAAGGAGCGCAAGGCCGCTTTGCTCGCTGCGTACACTCCGAAGCCAGGGAAGCCTTTCACCGATGCGACCGATCCGGTCAATATGATCGATCCGCCGTCGTTGATCAGCGGCAGGGCTTTCTGCGCCGTAAACAACGTTCCCCGCACAATCAGGCCGAACTCCTTGTCGAAATGTTGCTCGGTAATCTCGCCCAGCACGGCCGGCTCGCCCTTGCCGGCGCTCGCGAAGAGAATGTCGATTTTGCCCTTTTGCTTCCGGACCGTATCGAACAGGTGATCGAGATCGTAAAGATTCGCTGCGTCGCCGCGCACGCCGGTCACGTTCCGGCCAACCAGTTTGACGGCCTCATCGAGCGCCTCCTGCCTGCGGCCCGTGATGAAAACGTAGGCGCCTTCTTCAACGAAGCGCTTGGCGCTCGCGAGTGCCAAACCACTCGATCCACCCGTGATGACTGCAACCTTACCTTCAAGCTTTCCCATAACTTGCTCCTTTGCCGGCCGTGTAATATCCGATACACAGGAGTAGATTCCTCTTGCGGTGGACGAGAACTGCTCAGGAGTCCAAACCTTTTGTCTATTCGTCCACGCAGGGAGGCTTGCCTTGGACCCGATATCAGATGTCTTCCGAACGTTGCACGTAACCGCCTTCGGTCAGCACCGGCTCGAAGCCACCGCTCCGTGGGGCCTTAGAGGGGGAGGGGCGGAGACCGAAAAGAAAGCGCCGAATGCCGGCAAAAAGAGTTCACCGACAGAATTAGCCCACTTCGCCATGCTGTCGCGCGGCAACTGCTGGCTCAATGTCGAAGGCATTGCGGAGCCCATTCCACTCACCGGTGGTGACTTCATCTTGCTGGCCCGTGACACTTCGATCGTGATGCGCGATAGCCCTCGCACATCTCCGAAAGCGACTTTCCGTGAGATCGCAGCCAGGGCGATGAACAACGTCGCTCATTGTGGAGGTGGCGGCGCACCAACGACCATCGTCTGCGGGTCTCTTAGCTTCGACCGCGCCAGCCTGAAACCCATCACTCAGTTATTACCCAGCTTCATTCTGATCAGGGCCGATCAGGCGCGCACGTTTGCTCTTCACAACACGATGCAGGCGCTGGCGTCAGAGATGGCGGACCAGGTGCCGGGGTCTGAAATCGTTGCGACCCGCCTCGCCGAGGTTCTCTTTATCCAGGTACTCCGGGCGTATATCGCGTCGGAACCGGAACGCAAACAAGGGTGGCTTCGGGCCGTTTTCGATCCTCCCATCGGCACTGCCCTGACTGCCTTTCACGATCGTGTGGGCGCGCCATGGACAGTCGAGTCTCTGTCCGAAGCAGCGGGCATGTCTCGTTCCGCATTCGCACTGCGTTTCAAAGATCTGCTCGGACAGACACCGTTGGAATACGTAACCGAGTGGCGGATGCAGAAGGCGATGCAGCTACTCGAACAGCGTGACAAGAAGCACGTCGACGTTGCTCGGTTAGTCGGTTACGAGTCCGATGCGGCATTCAGTAAGGCCTTCAAGCGAGTGGTTGGAGCCAGCCCAGGGGAATACCTCAAACGTGGATTGGAAGACCACGGTCAGTCCCGAAGACGCCGTCCTCGTCAGCTGTGATCTCGATGAGCGACAAATCGTCGATTCACTCATTGACCTGTTCCGGTAGGTTGACCGCCTACCCGGAACTAATCGCCAAAAACCAGGTTCTGTCCGTATTGGCGACAGCACACCCAGAACTCGTAAGAGTGGGACGATCCGACGATGGAAACGCGCCAGGCCTGTCATCACCAACCGGAATCGACGATCCGAAATATCACTTTGGTCGACGTGCCCGAGATCGGCACCGACTTAAAAGTTGCGCCAATGCTCAGGCTTCATCGGTTCCGGCTGCGCGATTTCATCCGTCTCTTTCAGGTGATAGATTTTCGCGAGCATATGTTTGTAAACCGTCAGTGGAGGGAGCATCACGCGCTCGCGTCGCGCCGCAAGATGCGCCGGATCTTCCGTCGCGTACATCTGCATCTTCCCATCGACGAATTTAAAAGTCATTCCATAGCGCTGTGGCTTGCCCGCAGCGATAAGAGTCTTGTCAACAAACATAGCAAGATTGGATCCATCGATCTCCCCGTTCTCCGCAAGGCTTTCCAACTGCGGCAACATCTCGTTCTGCCATGCGTGGTCCGCAGAATGGTTGAGGATCAACATCGCCTCACTCGATCCATCGATTCCAAGATTTGTGGTCGGACGGGACTGGTACTTAGCGGATAGAGAGGCTTCTAAGGATCGAAGGTGAGTTCACCTTGCCTTCGATCTGTGACGATCTTTTCGCGTGGTCCTCGCCTCTGCAGCGCTATCCGGCGCTGCGTTGCCTTTTCCAGATCCTGAATAAATTCCTCGGTGCCCAGAGGCCGGCCGGTATGCGTGCGTTGGCGAATGACGGCCAACCTCGCTTCCGTCTCCCCTGCGCTGAGGTACTCCTGCCAAGTTGTGCTAGTCCAGTGGCTGCGCCACGGCTCCGGCGTCAAATACTCGTCTTGCTCTTTGGCGCCGCAGTGACAGGCTGCGCTGGACCAAGGCCACAGCTCCGCCCCCAAGACCAAACCGGCTCTCACCGGATTAAGCTCGGTATAGCGCAACGCCTCCCAGAGATGCGACTGGTCCAGCGGGCAAGAGTCATATCGCCCTTGCCAGACATGTCCGTTCGATTGGTGAGCCGCATTCCAGTAGGAGGCGTACCGCCCGTGGGCCTGCTTCAGTGCCTGTGCCAGACCATCGACTTTGTGAGGAATCGCGATCAAGTGGATATGGTTCGACATGAGGCAATATCCAATGAGGGCGACGCCGTAGAGGGCGATGTTCTCGCGCAACAACTTGAGGTAAATTGTTCGATCGGCGTCGCCGTCCAGTACGAAGCGCCGCCCGTTCCCACGCTGCGTCACATGGTGTGGAACGTCAACGGCACCACACGAGTGAATCGTCCCATGCCAGGAAACGATATCAGGAATCATTTCGGCCTGCCGGAGGTTCTGCAAAGGTTAAAATGCGTTCATGTTGTAACAAACGACGCGAAGCGCTAAAACGTCAGAAAAGTGGTAGCGGTTCACCACTTCGAGCAAGGTTCCAGTCCCGTCTGACCACAAATCTCGTCTGACCACAAATCTACGTGCACCAGATTAGCTCCGGCATGGCTTGGCTAGCCCAGCTTATTTGATCGAGCTTGAACGTCTGAAGCATCGGGGGAATAAATTTCGTTCCGACTTTACGGTAGGAGCCGAGCACCTTGTCGTTCTTTTTGTTGTGGTCTTTTCTCATTGGTCCTAGCGCCTTCTCCGGAGGAATTTGGTGGGAACGGCAACGGATACTTGACTGAAAAAATGCGGTGACAGCAGACCTATTGCGGCATTGTTGGAGGATAGGTATACCTATCCCCGTCTGCTTTTCCATCTTTCGATTTGAAACTCTGGTAGGAGAAATAACGAGAGGGATCGGGGACCGCATGCCTATTGCAGTAAATTTAGCCACTTGGCGCTAACACTGGCTGCTGGCGCGGGTCCTGGGGCACGCCGGGCAATTCGCCGTCCGAGCACGCGTTCAAGCCCGGTGACAAACTCCGCAGTACCAACCGGACGCCCTGTACTTTCGGCGCGCCGAAGGGCAGCAAAGGCCTCATCTCGGTCCTCCAGGAGCAAGTCCGCAAAGCAGGACACGCGATCGAGCACGGGACGGACTGCCACCAAACCATCATCTTTCCCCGCCATATGGGCTCGTACGCTAGACCACGCCCATTCCGCCGCATACCCGACCTTTCGGGGACAGACGAACTAACCCCCATGGTTGCGACCTTTGAAGATCCGATGGGATTTGCATAACCAAGGCCGGTTTGAGAGGTCTCCTGTCGCGATTCGAACAGCTCTACTTTAAGCCTTCTTAATCTTTTCCACATCAGAAATTAAGCCGCACGGATGCATGCTTGACCCGCGAATATCCTGACTCAGCGACAAGGGTCACTTGCAGAGCCCGTTCTCTTCGCCGAAGAACCCAAAAGGGGTGAATGGATGGCCCGTTTCGCTCATGTCATTGTCAGCTATGAGAAGAATGTCTTCTTCTCATGTGTTTAAAGACACATGCCAAGACAAATGGAACAGCGACGGTGGCGAGGCCGAGATGAGCCGTATCGCCGGATGAGTGTTCGAGGTTAGCGGTAGGCTTCGCGGCGGTGCTTGACGGCAGTGACGTAGAGGGTGTGGCCTGGTCGTGGAAGCGGAGCCGGTAGTCGCCGACGCGCAGGCGGAACTCGGGCGGCTCGATGTCCTGAAGGCGCTTCACGTCGCCCTCGCCGGTGGCGGCGAAGTGGGCCAGGGCGCGGAGAAGGCGCAGGTAGGCTGGTCGATGGCGCGGAGCTGGGCCTTGGCCTGGTCGCGCCAGGCGATCTTCTTGCGGTCCATGCTCACTGACCGGGAGGATGCGGTTCGGCGTCGAGCCGGATCCGTCCCATGCACTCGAAATCCTCTGCAGTCAGGCCGAAGTCGGCCAGGACTTCCTGGTGAGAAACGACCTCACCACGAGCGTATGCGGCGCGTGCCTCGGCGATGTCGCGGGCCTGTTCTTCACTCACCTGCTCGTCGTCCATCGGGGCGTTGGCCAGGGCGACGGAGACCGGATCGAGCATCGCTTCCAGCAGGCCGACGACGCGGAGACTTGGCCGGTGGAGAGGCGGTCGATGAGTTCGTGGGCCTGCTGCTTCGGGTTAGTTACGGCTTTAGCCATGGGAAATCCTTCCGTGATACGGTTTGAGCAGCGAATATGCCGGTCCAAATGAGGAAATGGAGCGTTGATCTTGCGTCGTAGGGGTGGATCGCGCACCTTTGGAATCCCAATTATCTTTGACTACGCGATCGCTGCGCTTCTTTGTAGCTTGGCGGCCTCGGTGGGCTATGCTCAACAGGCGTCATCGGGGTCGGTTTCGGTGGTGCAGCCCGGCGCTCCGGGAGCCCCAAGCAGGAAACTTCCGCCCTCCACCTCCGGGGTGGCGCCACCACACTCGCAGGCGGACATCGAGTTCATGCAGGGCATGATTATGCATCACTCGCAGGCGGTGGAGATGACCGCGCTCATCCCATCACGCACCCAGAACAAAGAGGTGCGCGCTCTCGGTGCACGCATCAGCGTTTCACAGACGGATGAGATCAAGTTTATGAAGCGCTGGCTGGCAGCGCGCGGCGCCCCTGTGTCGATGACGATGCCGGAGATGCCCGGCATGAATATGAGCGGTAAGATGATGCCCCCTATGCCGGGAATGCTTACCCCGGAGCAGATGAACACCTTACAGCAAGGCAACGGGGCAGAATTTGACCGGCTGTTTTTGACCGGGATGATCCAGCACCACAAAGGGGCTTTGGTGATGGTGAAGCAGTTGTTCGATACCCCCGGTGCGGGCGAGGATGCCGACCTGTTCGACTTTGCCACGGACGTAGATAACACCCAGCGGGCGGAGATAAACATCATGGAACATATGTTGAAGGAGAAACAATGAACTGTAGGCGGGATCTCGCATTCCGTTTGGCGGCTGCAACCTTTGCCCTGGCTTTATTTAGCTCCACGGCCGTTCGTGTGAAAGCGCAGGCGCCCGCCGCTCCGGCAGCGAAGCCGGCTGCTCCCGCGGATGACGAATCGCCGTCGACTCCGCCGCCGCTGCCCCCGGGAATGACAGGTTCCACGATGAACGATCCCCGGGTCGGGCTGAAGGCGGGACTTTACGACGCCGGCGAGGCGGCCTTTGGCCTGGAGCACGTCGCCTTCCTGAAGAAGGCTGCTGCCTTTCAGTTGCCGGCTACGGGGCCAGAGGATCCAGTAGTGCAACGGACGCTCGACACGCTTGGTGTCAACAAAGCCAAACTTGCTAAACCCATGCAGCTCGTTATAGCTCAGCTTGCGTTTGCCAACTCTGATTTTGCCTTTCAGGGAACACACCTGTTCCAAGGCAACTTCTATGGTGTGAACTTCTACGATATTTCCAACCCGGCGAAGATATCGCTGATGACCTCGCTGGTGTGTCCGGGCGGCCAGGGCGATGTTTCTGTATTCAAGAATCTGCTTTTCATGTCGGTCGAAATGCCCAATGGCCGGCTGGACTGCGGGACACAGGGGTTCCCGCCGATGCCTCCGCCGGAGCCGGGCCATGAAAAGGACCGCCGGGTACCGGCTGCGAGCCCTGAGCGCTTTCGCGGTGTGAGGATCTTCGATATTTCGGATATCAGGAACCCCAAGCAAGTGGCGGCAGTGCAGACCTGCCGCGGGTCGCACACGCATACGCTGGTTGTCGATCCCAACGATAAAGATGATGTCTACCTCTACGTCTCCGGAACGTCGTTTGTGCGGCCGGCGACGGAGCTTGCGGGCTGTTCGGACGAGGCTCCGGATAAAGATCCCAACACGTCTCTATTCCGAATCGACGTGATCAAGGTTCCAGTGGCCGCGCCGGAGCAAGCTAAGGTGGTTTCCAGCCCGCGGGTATTTATGGATGCGCGCAGCGGCGCCTTAAACGGGCTAAACAACGGCGGAAGCCACGGCAAGGGGGCAGAGAAGCCGACAGATACCAACCAATGCCACGACATTACAGCGTATTCGGCCCTTGGCCTGGCGGCCGGCGCCTGCTCCGGAAACGGCATCCTGCTGGATATCAAAGATCCAGTGCATCCGAAGCGTGTAGACGCCGTGAATGACCCGAACTACTCCTACTGGCACTCGGCCTCGTTTTCCAACGACGGAACCAAGGTGGTCTTTACCGACGAGTGGGGCGGCGGGTTGCAGCCACGCTGTCGTGCGACGGACCCCAACAAGTGGGGAGCGGATGCAATCTTCAACTTGAAAGACGACAAACTTTCCTTGGCCAGCTACTACAAGATGCCCGCCGCTCAGACAGAAACGGAAAATTGCGTCGCGCACAACGGATCGCTGGTACCAATCCCCGGACGTGATATCGAAGTCCAGGCCTGGTATCAAGGCGGCATTTCGGTGATGGATTTCACGGACGCCACCCATCCCTACGAGATTGCCTATTTCGATCGTGGACCCATCGATGCCAAGACCGCTGTGCTGGGCGGAGAGTGGTCGGCCTATTGGTACAACGGCTATATCTATGGGTCGGAAATAGCCCGCGGGCTCGACGTCTTCAGGCTGGTGCCCAGCAAATTTCTTACGCAGAACGAGATTGATGCGGCCAACCTGGTGCAATTTAACGAGCTCAACGTGCAGAACCAGCAAAAAATCACATGGCCTTCTCAACTTGTCGTTGCCCGCGCTTACCTGGATCAGTTAGGGCGCTCGCAGGGGCTGCCGTCGAAGCGGATTGCCGATCTCAACAAGGCGATTGCCCGTGCGCAGACATCGCATCTTGGCAAGAAAGACCTGGCAAAGCTCCACCGCATGTCAGCTACCGTAGAGACAGAGGCATCGGCTGCCAAGAACACTACGGACGCCAATCGGCTGCACGCATTGGCGCACATACTGCAGAGTCCGACGGCCTGATGCCTAGGAAGGCCGGTTGGATGCAGTTGGCCTTCCTTTCGAACTTGACTTCGGTAAGGTAGGGCGCTCATCTCGTGCCTTCCCCCGGTATTCGGCACTATAATCGGAAGTTGCGTTCGCGCAATGACCAAACAAGTTCGCTATGAAATCCTTATAAAGTTCAAACTAGACTGAAGTCTTGTTTCGAACAGTAAGGAGGCGGAGACCACTTGGACGCCCCAACAGTCCGGCTTTTGATCGTCGACGATTATGAACCCTTCCGGCAATTTGTCCGTTCTACGCTGGGTAGAAGGCAAGATCTGCAGGTGGTCGGTGAGGCTTCTGATGGATTAGAGGCGGTTGGCAAAGCCGAAGAGCTGCAACCGGACTTGATTGTTCTCGACATCGGGCTGCCCACGCTTAATGGGATGGAAGTGGCTCGACGAATTCGCAAGCTCTGTCCTACATGCAAAATACTCTTCATGAGCCAGGAAGCTTCTGTCGATGTGGCACGAGAGGCTTTCCGCTTGGGGGCATTGGGCTACGTTGTAAAGGCGCATGCCGGAAGCGAATTGTTAGCCTCTGTGGAAGCGGTTTGTGAGGGGAAGCCGTTTGTCAGTAGGGGACTATCGGGTCATCCTTGGGCTCGCGCCGGCGACGCGCAAGATCGCGGCCACCTTTTTCCCCGGGAAGTTCTGCCTCCGATACCGGCAAAGGCGGAGGTCACCCACAGCCACGAAGTTCAGTTTTATGCTGACGAGGCAGCTTTTCTATCCGGCCTTACTTGTTTCATAGAAGCTGCTTTAAGGACCGGAACGCCTGTGATAGCGGTCGCCACTGAGTCACACCGGAGGAGTCTTCTTGAGGGATTGCTAGCACGCGGCGTGGATGGTGTTGCTGCCATGGAACAAGGGCTCTATCTCTCTCTGGATGTCAACGAAGCGCTATCGACTTTCATGGTGAATGATTTGCCTGACCGGGTTCGATTCCTGAAGATCTTTGGCGATCTGCTCTCTTCCCTGGCCAAGATGGCGACTGGGGAGCGTTCCCGGGTTGCAGCTTGTGGAGAGTTTGCACCTACGTTGTGGGCGCAAGGTAAGGCGGATGCAGCGGTTCTGGTCGAACAACTCACGGACGAAATAGCCAAGACTTGCAACGTGGATGTTTTGTGCGGGTACGTATTGAACAGCTTCCAGCGCGAACAGGAGAGCCACATCTACGAGAGAATCTGCGCAGAACACTCAGCTGTTTGCTCGTAGCCATTCGTGCACCACGGGTCGCTGAAACGGTCCTCATCGGCTTCTGGACAGATCAATCATCAAATGGGCTGCGAAGTCGCGGCCGCCTCAAATGGGAATTGGAGTTTCAATCTCCAGTATGAGTCTGTTGTTTCGGTCGTAATAAGATCACTCCAGCGACTGTCGGCAGGATTGAGGGAGCTGGCCAGTACAAGACTCCGCGCGTTTTTGAGGTTTCTGGATGGACACACAAATCGGGAGTAGTGCCGCCGGCATAGCTCCCGGAGCACGGTGTGTTGTGGTGGTTCCCTGTTATAACGAAGCAGCACGTCTGCAACCCCTCTGCTTCTCGGAGTTCCTGGCGGAAGACCGCCAAGTGGACTTTTTATTTGTTAACGATGGCAGCCGTGACGCAACCCTGAGCGTGCTGGAGACATTGCGCGCGGAACATCCGGACCGTATTCAAGTCCTGGATAAGCAGCCGAATGGTGGTAAGGCTGAGGCCGTACGCTGCGGCATGCTGGCCGCCATCGCTCGCGGGGACGCCGCTGTCACTGGGTTCTGGGATGCAGACCTGGCTACACCCTTGAGTGTCATTCCTCACTTGCTGAACCGGTTGATCGGGAACCCTAAGCTGGAAATGATTTTTGGTTCCCGGGTGCGTCTTCTCGGCCACTTCATCCATAGAAGACCCATACGCCATTACCTCGGGCGCTGCTTTGCCACCGCTGTTTCGATCATGCTGGGGCTGCCGATTTATGATACGCAGTGTGGAGCAAAACTCTTCCGCATTACTCCCGAATTGAAATCGATTCTCGGCGCACCCTTTCAATCGCGCTGGATCTTTGACGTCGAGATCATCGCCCGCTTCATGGCGTTGCATAAAAAGGACGCTTCTTTCGCCGACGAGGTAATTTACGAGAGCCCTTTGCCGCGCTGGGATGATGTCGCTGGCTCCAAGGTGGGGCCACTCGATTTCTTTACCGCCTTTTACGAGCTCCTAAAGATTCGCAGAACTTTTCAGCGGGCCAGGCCGTCCTAAAGCATCAGCAGTATGACAGGCGCAATGAGAGCTTCGGCACCGGCGGGCTGCCACCGGCCATCGTCAACGCGCTTAAGAGCGCCAACCGAAGACGTGCGGATTGGCGGCAGTACTACCATCGTGGCGGCTAAGTAGACGCGGTTGCGCGCTTTGCCTCTTTACTTACCGCGACCTGACGGATTGACAACACAGCGCCGTGTCTGGGCTCGGTGGCCAACTGCCAAGGCGGTGAGATAGGCGAGCTCGGGCCCTAATCGAGATGATCGCCCTTCCTACACGATTTATCATCTTCTTATAACCGGGGGCCGACATTGCTGGACCTGATGCGGAACGTATTGCGAGACCTGCGCTATGCGCTGCGGCAGTTGCGCCGGTCGCCGGGATTCACGCTAACCGCCACCCTGACACTGGCCTTTGGCATCGGCGCCACCACAGCCATCTTCTCCATTGTGGAGGTCGTCCTGCTGCGACCCCTACCGTTCCCCGATCCCTCCCGCCTGGTGGTGCTCGCGGATATCGTCGAGGGGGTCAACTATGGCGGCGACACTCCCGGCGTTACCGCCCCCGGAGTGCGTATTTATATGCGCGACACCCGCGCCTTTTCCGGCCTCGGGAGTTACCAGCCATCTACCTATGAGCTTTCGGGGGCAGGCGAACCGGTGCAGATCGGTGGGGCTCGGCTCACCGCGAACATCTTCCCTGTTCTGGGCGTCTCTCCCCTCATGGGTCGTGGCTTTACCCAACGGGAAGACGACTCGCGTGCGCTGGTCACTGTCCTCAGCTACCAGATGTGGCAAAGCCGCTTCCATGGCGAGCGAAACATACTGGGCCAGAAGATTCTGCTGGACCGCAAGCCTTACGAGGTCATCGGGGTGATGCCGCGTGACTTTGAGTTTCCTCTGGTTCCGGGCCGGTTGAACCGTAGTGAGCTTTGGATCCCAATGAGCCTGACCCCCGATGAACTGCACGGGCAGGGAGGTTGGAGCTTCTACATGGTGGGACGATTGCGGCCCGGTATAACCCCCGCCCAAGCGCAACAGGACGCAGCCGGAGCAGCCCGGGAGATCATGCGCAACTTTCCCCCGGCGCTTTCCCAACGCCGCATTCATCCACTGGTTCAACCACTCGACGAGGCTACCGTGGCGCAAGCCCGCCCGCTCGTTCGCACACTTTTTTTCTCCGTGATGGTGGTGCTCTTCATTGCCTGCGCCAATCTGGCGGGGTTGCTGCTGGTGCGGGTGATTGGCCGGCGGCGTGAAATCTCCGTGCGCCTGGCGCTGGGTGCGGGCGGAGCGGCGGTTTTGCGTCAATCCCTCGTCGAGGTCTTGCTGCTCAGCGCGGGGAGCGGCCTCATGGGTTTGGCAATGGCGTGGGTAGCTCTCCGTGCCGGTGTCAGCTTTTTTCCTGAAACCTTGCCGCGAGTAACCTCCATCGGTCTTGATTGGGGAGTCGTGGCCTTTGCGCTTGGACTCGTGGTGCTTACGGGCTGCGTGTGCGGCCTGATCCCGGCCATAGCTTCTGCGCGCACTGACGTCAACGAAGCGCTGAAGGAAGGCGGCCGTACCGGGAGCGCCGGCGCCGGGCAGGCGCGCCTGCGCTCTGCCCTGGTGGTCGCCGAGCTCGCGGTGGCCCTGGTGCTGCTGACCACCTCCGGCCTCTTGCTGCGCAGCTTTGAGAAGATGCGCTCTGTTGACTTAGGCGTCCGCACCGATCATCTGCTGACCGCCCACTACAACCTGCCGCGGCAGCAATACAACACCCAGGCTGCTATTGACTCATTCAACATGCTGCTCCGCAACAAGCTGGAGCAGCTACCCGGAGTTCAGGCGGTGGGAGCGACTACTTTGCTGCCCGTCTCCGGCCAGGATGTTCGCTCTACCTTCACTCCGGAGGGCTACATCGCGGCAAAAGGCGCCGGCTTGAACCTCGCCTGGGAATCTGAGGTAACGGGCAACTACTTTCGCGCCGCGGGCATTTCCCTCATTCGAGGGCGCCGTTTTATCCCGGCCGATGACGGTGCAAACGCCTCGCTGGTGGTCATCGTAAATCGAACTTTGGCGGAGCACTACTGGCCCGGGCAGGACCCCATCGGCAAACGCCTGCACCGTGGACCGGCAGAGGCGACGACGATACCGTGGGTGACCGTTGTGGGAGAGATCAACGATGTCAAAGAACTTGCAGCCGATGTGCCAACCATGAGCCAGGTGTATTTTCCCGTGAGCCAAGTCAGAGCCGACGTGGGCTCATTTGCGACTCCTGACATGCTGGCGGGCAACGCAGGCTCGATCGTGCTGCGCAGCCAACAAGCCCCGGAGGAAATGGCCGGCGCGTTGCGCGCCGTTGTGCATTCCATCGATCCTCAGCTTCCGCTCACCCAGCTTGAATCGATGGAGCGCGTCGTGGATGAGGGCCAGGCTCCGCGGCGTTTCACCACCGCGCTCATCTCCAGTTTTGCCGCAGCCGCCGTGTTGCTGGCTCTGCTTGGTATCTACGGAGTCATTGCCTATTCCACCGCACAGCGCACGCAGGAAATGGCGATTCGCCTGGCGCTCGGCTCGCAGCGGTCCAGCGTGATGCGGCTGGTCCTGATATCGAGCGCCAAGCTAGGACTGCTGGGGTGCGGAATGGGCGCACTCGCTGCCCTGTTTGCCACGCCTCTATTACGCTCTCTGCTGTTTGCAGTCGATCCGCTCGACCCAACAATCATTGTGCTGGCCGCCCTTTCGATTTTTCTGCTCGCGCTCGTGGCATCGGCCATCCCCGCATACCGCGCCGGCTCGATTGAGCCTATCGAGGCTCTGCGGGCCGAATAGGCAGCCACAACCTATGCCGCTATCCGTTCGATGTAAGCTCGGCGCCAGGCTTTCCGAACCATCGCTCTAGGGCAACGTTCAAGTCCGTCGTGATGATTGCCATCGCCCGCCCAGGCAATACAAGCGTCGGGACGAAGCAGCATCGTTGTTCCGTTCTCTACCTGAACGCAACGGACATGAGATGCCCATCCCTCCGCGATTGTTGATGTAGCTCCATGGGTTGCGTCAACGAGCAATCCATTACCGTGCTGCATCAGGGTGAACAGTTTTGTTTCGTTGCCGTTGATAGTTAGGGTGAGATCGCCACACAACCTGCCCACCATAGGATGCTCATCACCAAGGTCGTAGCGGGTTGTGATACTGCTCATCATCTCTCCGAAGAAACGATTTCCGTCGTCGGTCTTCATGAGGGCTGAAACAATTTCCCGGAGTTCTGTCGTCAGGACATCCGGTCGCATTAAGGCAACTTGCGCACGAGTATTGGCCAGAACACGTGCGGCAACCGGATGACGTTCGGCAGTGTAGGTATCAAGCACTTCCTCCGGGAGCGTCCCGCGTACGACAGCCGCGAGTTTCCATCCCAGGTTGACTGCATCGAGAAGGCCAAGGTTCAGGCCCTGGCCGCCAAAGGGCGAGTGCACGTGGGCAGCATCACCTGCCAGGAGCACATGGCCCTTGCGATATGTAGCAGCTTGCCTGGCATTGTCAGTAAATCGGGTGGCCGATTTCATCGCTGTGACGGTAACGTCTGCGCCGCTGACGTTACGCAGACTGCTTTGCACCTCTTCGATCGTGATGGGCGTGTCACGATCCGCCGGAGGCCCATCGAATTCCGCGGTAAATACACGGCCGGGCCCTGGGCCATAAGCGAGCATACCCTTTGCTGTTCTGCGCCAGCCGAGAGGCAATAAACGCTCTGGATGATCAAGTTCAACGATCGCCTGGTGTCCCGTTAGGGTGGGGTCAGTACCGGGAAAGTCGAACCCGGCACGTTTTCGTATGATGCTGCGTCCGCCATCGCATCCCACCAGGAAGGCACAATTCAAACTGAAGGCTCCGCTCGAATTGCGCCCCTGCACCGTGATTCCCGTGGGATCTTCAGAAAAGCCGGTGACCTCCCATCCACGTTTTATCTCAATGCCGATCTCGCAGCGCACGTTCGCTGAGCATTCTTTCGAGAGCTTGCTGCCTTACACCTCGCAGTCTCCGCTCCGGTTCGCGCTGGCGCGTCTGATCAATCAGAAACAACCCCGCGAAATGGCCGCCAATCTTTTGAAAGGAAGGGGGACCGGTAGCTATGCCGCTGGACTTCATCATTGCGGCCATCGCATCGGTCACAGCGCGCTCCTCTGCTTCGATTGCAGGGGCCATGCCGCGACGCTCCAGCGCTTCCGCGCAGAGCGCGCCAATGCCGCCGGCTTTGATGGTTTGATCCGGGTCGAATAACCGATCCAGAACAATTGCCTTAGCGCCACCGAGGACAATTTCGATAGCCAGCATTAGACCGGTGGGGCCGGCCCCCACAATGACTACATCTGGCGTTTCATGGTTCATAGTGGTGAATTGTACAATAAATGTACCTGGTACAAGTTTAATCCCGGTATACTTTAGTGGATGCCTAACCAGAAAGGTCTGCGGGAGCGAAAGAAGCGGGCAACCAAGCAAGCCATATCCGATGTGGCTACGGGTTTGTTTATGGAACGCGGTTTTGACAACGTAACTGTTGCCGAGGTTGCTGAAGCGGCCAACGTTGCAAAAATGACAGTGTTTAACTACTTTCCACGCAAGGAGGACCTATTCTTCGATCGTGAAGACGAAGGAAGGGAGATGATTCGTGACGCGCTCGCGCAGCGTTGCCCTGATGAGTCGCCCACGGTCGCGATGCAAAACCTGGTGCATCGACTCCTGAAACAGAAACATCCTTTTGCGAAGTTTACGGACGGCACAGCGCGCTTTTCGCAAACGGTTATGCAGAGCAATGCACTGTCAGCGCGCATACGGGAACTGCGTGACGAGTTTATAAGGGATTGCGCAAAGATGCTTGCGGACTCTGTCGGGCGCGCTCATCCCGATCCGGAGGCACACCTGTTTGCCTCATTGCTGATGGCGATGTGGAGCACGGCCTACGCGGAAGCGCTTCGCCGGCAGCTTAAAGGAAAAAGCAGCAGCGAAGCCCAATCGGCATTCATCCATCTTATGAATCGAGGCTTCGAGGGCATTCGTGCTGCCCTGAAAGCAACTCCGTATGTGAATGCTCCAGCTCAGAGTGCAGCTAAACGTCGATAAAGGACCTTTGATGGAATTTCAGACAAGCGGCTCAAGACGGCAAGTTGTCTCCACGGTTGCAAGCCCGGGGCGCTTGGGCTGCACTATGCGCTGAGAGCGCCACCACCGGCGTCGAAAAACACATATACAGGAAAACTTTACAGTTTTCCTGTATATATGAGATCCTCATCCGGTGAGCAACCGAAAGTCTACTCGAACCGTGCTCGCCTCGATCCTTGCTGCCGAAATCCGTTCGGTATTCCGCAAGCTCAAGCAGCGTTTACGCGAGCATGGTGGAGGCAACGACCTGACGCCGTCGCAGATCGCTGTTCTTCTTCGACTGGAGCAGGATGGTTCGGCCACGGTTTCAAGTCTGGCGCGAGTGGAAGGGATGCGTCCGCAGTCCATGAGCGCTATCGTTACGCCGCTGCAAGAGGCCGGTCTGGTCAGTGGTGCTCCTGACCCCGTCGACGGGCGGCAAACTCTGATCTCTCTCACGCCTAAATGCCTCAAGTCGTTTCATGAGGGCAGGGCAGCGAGACAAGACTGGCTCACCACCACTATTTCGCAAAAGCTTTCCGCTCACGAGCAAGAGAAGCTTCAGACGGCGCTCGAACTGCTTACGCGGCTTGTCGGTGATTGACTCCACTGCGGTCTTGCTTCTTACCCATGTCAACTTTGTACCCGAGGAGACGAATCCTATGCCGCTTACTATTCTTGACCCCAACACTGCATTGATCGTCATTGATCTGCAGAAAGGCATCGTCAACGGGAATTTCATTCATCCCATCGGCGAAATCATCGACCGGACGCGTGTTTTAATAGATGCTTTCCGTGCGAAGAACCTCCCAGTCGTGCTGGTCAATGTGGCGGGACGGGCGCCGGGCCGGACGGAACAGGGTCCGCGCAGCAACGCATCGTTCTCCGAGGGATGGACCGACCTTCTGCCGCAGCTGGGTCAGCAACCGAGCGATATTGCCGTCACCAAGCGAAGCTGGGGCGCATTCGCAACAACGGACCTTGAAGCCCAGCTCAAGGGGCGAGGGGTTACCCAGGTCGTTGTGACCGGAGTGGTGACCTCCGGCGGCGTTGAGGCGACTGCGCGGCAGGCCTATGACCAGGGGTTCAACGTAACCCTCGCACTGGATGTGATGACCGATATCCGCGAGGAGGCGCACGAGTACAGCATTCGGAACGTCTTCCCTCGTGTCGGCGAGACGGGCTCGACACAGGAAGTCATCTCGCTGCTGCAAAATCTACCGGAAGCAAGGAGGGCTGCATCATGAATTGGCTTTCTCTGGTGTCGTACTTTTTTGGAGGCGTTTTTGCGGCAAACGCCATCCCTCACTTTGTCGCCGGCACGATGGGACGCCCCTTCCAGACTCCGTTCGCAAAACCGCCCGGCCAGGGGCTCTCTTCTGCGACGGTCAACGTTGTTTGGGGATTTTTCAACGCGGTCGTTGGGTATCTGCTGGTCGCGCACGTCGGAGTTTTTCACCCGCGGGCGATAAGCCACATCCTGGCGTTCGGCCTGGGCGCGCTGCTCATCAGCATCAGCCTGGCGCGCCACTTCGGTCAGTTTCATGGGGGCAACGCACCCACGCGCCAATGAAGAATCCATTGGCGCACACCCTTCGTACCCCGAAGAGATTCAACTTGCGCTTGTGGACGGCCGGCACCTTGGCCTACTTCACTCCCTTGCTGGGGTCCCAGACGCCTTGCAGCTTGCGGACGTAAAGAATCTGGCCAATGTGGTACGCGTTGTGTGCTCCCACGTGGGCGACGAGGGAGGCATTCTCGGCCAGCTTCTTGTCATCCGCCGTTTCGACGGCCTTTTCCCAGTCGGTCATCACCTGGTTAAGCTTTTTCACCAGATCGTCCCACTGGGCGGCGGTGAAATTGTCGAAGGTCTCGTTGTTGTTTCCGTCGAACGCAGCGGGCTTCTCACCTTTGAAGCGGGTCAGTGCGCGGTCGTCCCAATACCAGAGGTGGTAGGCTAGCTGGCCGACGGAGTGGTTGCCCTTTCCGGGGCTCCATTTGGCCTGTTCGGCGGTGAGGCCCGCGACAGCAACGTTTGCCGGGACGAACCAATCTTCCTCGTCGTGGGTGGTGCGCAGCTGCTCCAGCAGTACGCCGCGAAGGGTCGTGGGCGGCTTCTTGTCTTGGGCTGGAGCAGCAAGCGGTACGGCAAGCAGCAGAAGGAAAGCCAGTCTTCTCATGGTCGGAACCTCGCTCGGCGATACGATGTGGGAAGTATACCGGCGATAGAATACTGCATGGTGCGAGTGGTAAGGCCTGTTTGGTGTGAGAAGGATAGTGGTGGCTATGCTGGGTCCATGACGCCTACAGCATTTTCACTTCTGGTGCATACAGAGCCATCGCCCCCGACGTGGCTTTTCCTCAAAGAAAGCCGCACTTCGCTGAACTCGAATGTGCAGAGCAGAAGTGAAAATGCTCTAGTGATGGGAGGACTCGAAAATGGCGAAGCGCCGTTCTAGTTCCCATTGCGCGGCGGCGCGGTCGCTCGACTTGAGCAAGGCCGCACAGGCGGGAGCAGGCGTGCTCCTGGGCGTAATCGACCCGGCACAGCCTGGTTTGCGGCGGATGAAATGATCCGGCGCGGCCCAAAGACCTTCGCCGGGAATGAACGCGTGTTCCAGGGAGGTACGGGCCATGTTCTTCAGGTCGAGGTAGCCGAGGCTCTGCTCCTCCACACCCTTTTCATATTCGTGCGTGATGTCGATGCGGGAGACACCTTCGTCATCGGTCGAGAGCGCTAATGGAACATGCGCCGCTTGGTAAAGGTGCAGCGGATTGTCTTTGCCCTTGATGTTCAGAATCACGTCGTTGGATGTGAGATTGATCTCGACCATGATGTGTTTCGCGGCAAGCTCTTGCAACAGTTCTTGCGGACGGTCTTCATAGATCACATCGACGCCATGACCGATGCGCTCGGCGTGGCCCAGTTCGACAGCTTCGCGGATATGGAATTTCAACCCGTCCGGCGGCACCAACCCCGGTGCGAGTTCGCCGGCGTGCAGTGTGATGCGAACCTTGGGATAGATACCGTGAAGATAGTCGAGCATCTTCATCTGCAGGTGATAGTCGCGCATCGAGAAGTAGCCGTCTTCCGGCATGACAAAGTTCAAACCAACAACGCGCGGATCGACCGATGCGAGTTCGAATCCAAGTAGGGTCTGAGCAAAGACTTGTTGGGGTGGAAATCCGCGTAATACCTGAAAAAGATACAACACCTTCACAGCGCAGGCAGGCTTCGGCTGCCTTTGCCCGCATCGTTCAAGCTGCGCGCGGGTCGTCTCGATGGTGTCGATCTGCTTTCGATCGCTGGCGATCTCGTCGCGTAGTCCGCCGGCAAGCAAGGCATCACGTGTCCTCTTGATGCTCTCTACGGAGTCGCCGCTCCAACCTATCTGATATCCAAGCCTGGCCGCATTAGAGAACACGGGAGTGTACATTGCTTCGATATATTGCTCATTCTGTTCCGCGGCACGGGTCGATATCTCATCGACCCACTCCCCGGTATGCGCGTCGCCAAGGGCTTGGAAGCGATCGAAGGTCGAAAAGAATTGATCGTGGCCGCTGATTCCGGAGGAGGGCACGAAGTTGCGTATGGAGAACGCATTGACCAGGGCGTCGTAAAGATGCTGGTCCTTGAACGCGTCAGCGGCAGGCACGGCTCCGTCACCACAGGTATCCTGCGTCTTGAACAAGGTCATGGTCGCCGTCTTTACGCACAGCCCATCCTGAACAGCGTCACGAATGAGCGTCTCGGAATAGACTGTGCCGCCGCTCAGGTGCAGATGCAGGTCACCGCCCTTGGGCATACCCTGGAGGAACACGCGCAGTTGCAGTGGGTTCTTCCTGGCCGCGTCAAATGCGCGCGCTGTGCGCTGCTCCGCGCTCGATGTATTCTGCGCGGCCCCCAGCAAAGCACTCGTCATGCAAAGACCGAGCAGCAACCAGCTAACCGGCTTATCAAGTGTCATGCAGACTCCCTCGCTTCTATTGCCCATTACGAAATGTTTAGGGTGTTGGTTGTCATTCTCGCATGGGCCCGATAACATCACCTGAACTCAGAGTTCAAGGCAGGGATCATGTACCCCCATTTGCGTTTGTTCGCTAAGGGCCTCTCTATGACAAGGCAACTCCGGTTGGTAATCGTTGTCGCTTTGATCGGCTTGAGTACCTCCGCGCTCAGGGCGCAGGACAAGCCCCTGTACTACGCCCCGAGCGACAGGATCCTGATTCTTGGAGCGGTGCCCCAGGAGATCACAGTTTTCGTTTCAGCCATGAGAGACGCTGCGAAAAAAGAGCTGTGGGGGATCCCTTACTGGCAGGGGGAGATTGAAGGGAAGCCGGTCATCGTCGCCATCACCGGGATTGGTAAGCTCTATACCGGCATGACGACGACGCTCTTCCTCACCGAACTCAAGCCGCGGATGGTGCTAATGTGCGGTACGGGCGCTCGGATAAACCAGCAACTGAGAACCGGGGACGTCATCGTTGCCGGCACCTTGTACGAGCATGATTACGGCAGCCTGACGCGCAATGATATGGTCTACCGGCCATTTAATAGTCCGGTCGATGGCGCCGAGGTAGAAAATAAGTTGTCACCTCCCAGCGCACTGCTCAAGCTTGCCGACGAGGCTATGGCAACTTATCGAAGGCCGCAAGTTACGGCTAATGGCGCAACCTATGAGATAAAGGTGCGCCGTGGCGTGGTGTCGTCCGGCGACCTCTTCGGTATGACACAGCAACGCATCGACTCGCTGCGTACCCGCTTTCACACCGATATCGTTGAAATGGAGTCGGCGCCCCTGGGCAGAGTGTGTCAGACTTTTGGTGTACCGTATTTGGTCATACGCGCGGGCAGCAATGTCGCGCAGGAAGCGCCCAACGATGACTATCTCCGGTTGAGCCCCATCGCCGCCAAACAGGCTGCGTATTTCACCCTGCATTTCCTCAAATACCTGTAGGGCTCTTTGTTCGGCGGAAGCCCCGGATTACGCCTGCACGAAGCATCTACGAAGATCTTCGTTGACAGCTACGAAGGACTTCGTATATGGTTGCTCCATGAAGATCAGGCAAAGCAATTTACCCAAGCCGACCGAGGGGGAACTGGAGCTGCTGCGGGTGTTGTGGGTGAAAGGCTCGGCTACCGTCCGCGAGCTTCATGAGGCGGTAAGCCAGGAACGCGCGCTAGGCTACACCACGGTGTTGAAGCTGCTGCAGATCATGACTGAGAAGGGGCTGGTGCAGCGAACGGAGGTTGGTAGAGCCCATGTGTACCGCGCCACAGCAAGCCAGGAAGACACGCAGAGCCAGCTGTTAAGAGATTTGAGTGAGCGGTTGTTTTCCGGCTCCGCCACTCAGCTCGCCATGCACGCTTTGACCATGGAGCCGGCCAGCAACGACGAGTTGAAGGAAATTCGCAAGCTAATCGAGCGGAAGCAGGAGAAACGATGAATCATCATTTGGAGTCTCTAGGCTGGACGCTGTTGCATTTCTGCTGGCAGGCGGCAGCGATCGCGCTTGTCTATTGGGTCACCGATATTGTGCTGTCGAAGGCGCGCAGTCAGACCCGCTATCTTTTGGCGCTGGGAACCATGCTGCTGATGCTGGTCAGCGCGCTGGCAACGTTTGCTTATGAGGAGACGAGGGGCGACTCCGGCCAGCCATATTCAGGGGAAGCCTTTACGTCCCCGGCGATGATGGCGATCGGGTCGGACCTCTCAAGTGCCCTCGCGCCGTTGGCGGGACACAAAACAGCCGGCGCTACTGCGCAGCCGGCGCCGCCAGATCTGTCGCGATTCCTGCCCTGGCTCGACGTCGCTTGGTTGCTGGGTGTGGCGTGTCTTTCAACGCGAACAATCGGTGGATGGCGGGTGATTCAACGGTTGCGCCGGAGCGCGCTGTTGGAGGCTCCTGAAGTTGTGTACGCGAACTTTGCCCGGCTATGCGAAGGGCTTGGGATTAAACACCAGGTCAGGCTCTATATTTCCCAACACATTCAAGGGCCGCTCGCGCTTGGAGTTGTGCGGTCGTTGGTGATACTGCCTGCGTCTGCGCTGATGGCTCTGAGCCCCGAGCAGTTGGAAGCAGTGCTTGCGCATGAGCTGGCGCACGTGCGTCGTGCCGACTATCTGTGGAACCTGATTCAGACGATGATCGAAACCCTGTTCTTCTTTCATCCCGCAGTTTGGTGGCTTGGAAGCAGATTGCGTCAGCAACGCGAGCTTTGCTGCGACGATGTGGCGGTCCAATCGTGCGCCGATCCTCTAGTGTATGCGACCGCGCTGCTGCGCCTGGAGGAGCGGCGCAGTCAGCGGCTAAGTCTGGCTATGGCTCTGGATGGGCATAGGCCATGGTCTGGGCTTGGCCTGCGCATTGCACGCATTCTGGGTGAAACAAAAGGGGAGAAGAACCCGCGTGAGCTCGTCCCCGTACCGCTGGCTGCCATCTGTGCTGTGTTCCTGCTCGTGCTGCTGCCCATGCCTCAGGTCTTCGCAGGATTACGGAAGAACGCGCAGGCGCAAATTGTGCCGCCCGTGGTCTCTGCTCCGGCGGCAGTGGATCTTCCTGCCCCAGTGATATCGAGCGCCGTACACGAGGGTTCTATTGCATCCCCGGTTCTCCCCAAGGTCCAGGTCACGCTAGCCCTGGCTGCCGGGAAAGACGGTGCTGCAATTGAAACCGAGGCTGGTCAAGGCGCTGGTAAGGGCACAGGAGAAGGAGTGGGATATGGAGCCGGCGATGGTTCAGGAGGCTCCGGCGGGAATGCGGAGCAGGCCGCAACCGTCAATCCCCCCGCACACAAGGCTGACTATATCGATGCCATGCGCGCTGCCGGCTACGATGTAGATATCGACAAGTATGTCGCCATGAAGGTGCAGGGCATTACTCCGGAATATGCGCAGGCGATGGCCAATGTGGGCTTCGGTAAGCCCTCCGCCGATGATCTGATCGCTATGAAGGTGCAGGGCGTCACGCCGGAGTATGTTTCGGGGCTGCGTGCCGCGGGCCTCGAACCAAGCAGCATCGGTGATTTGATCTCTTACCGTATCTTCAAAGTTACGCCGGAGTTTGTCGCCGCGATGAAGGCCGCCGGCTTCGACTCGATTCCGCCGCAAAAGCTGGTGGCACTGCGTGTTCAGCACGTGACCCCCGAATATGCCCGAACGGTGAAACAGCAATATCCTAACGTTACCCTCGATGAGTTGGTTCAGCTTCGCATTTTTCATATTGACGATGCATTTATTGCCGATGCCAAGCGTCATGGTTTTAATTCGCTATCGATCGAGAAACTGGTGCAGCTACGCATCTCTGGCGTGCTGGGAGATTCGGACGCGGAGGGAAAATGAAAAAGACAGGCTGGATCGTTCTTTCCGTATTTCTCGCAGCCTTCACCTGCTTGTTACTGCAGGCGGAGGAGCAGCTGCGCACGCTTACAGGATCGTGCAGCATCACTGCCACTTCGAATGGGACCGAGGCGGATCTTCGCTTGGAGCGCAGTGGGTGCGAAGACCACAGAGACTGTTCTTCGTCGCAAACCCAGGAACCGTTGAGCGCATTTTCCGGCTTTGCCCTCGCGGATTTGCAGCGTGAAGGCGCGCATTTGGACGCCAGGATTCACGCCGAAGCGGGCACCATTACCTGTTCCGGTGGGGTACATAACGGCAGGATGAGCGGTGATTTTACATTCGTACCCGATCCGGCGTTTGTCGACCGCATGCTCCACCTGGGATTTCACGATCTTGAAGCGCAGAAGCTGCAGGCGTACACGCTTTTCGATATAGGGATTGCCTGGGTTCACTCGTTGCAGACGGCGGGCGTGAGCGGCCTTGATTCCGGGAACCTGATTGCGCTGCGAATTTTCCACGTAGATTCAGACTATATCCGTAGCCTGAATGCGCTGGGCTATGCAACTCCGGATGCGGGCAAGTTGATCGCCTTGCGCGTGCAGCACGTCAATCCGGAAGAAGTGAAACAGATTCGTGCTATGGGCTACCAGCCAACGCTCGATGAGCTGATCCAAATGCGCATTTTCAAGGTCACCCCGGATTTCATCCATCGCATGCAGGCCAGGGGATTTAACGACCTGACCATCAGCAAGCTGGTTCAGATTCGCATCTTCCAGTTAGCAGACTAGGGTCCTCCTCGCAGGACTTCTAACCTTTGAGCAGAGTCGTCACATACGCGGGGGTCAGTGGGATTCTGCGCGCGTGAACTCCGGTTGCATCGAAAAAGGCAGCGGCCACCGCCGGCGTACAGACCGCATTGGCCGCTTCAGAGCCCCCGCCGAATCCTTTGTCGTCCCGTGAAATCTGCACTGCCTTGATCTCTGGCATCTCCGCCATCGTCAGGATCTTGTAGCGGTTCCAACTGGTGCTGGTTATCTTTCCCGTGTCAAAGGTGACCTCCTCTTTGAGCGCTTCGCTGACGCCCATCACAACACCGCTCTTCATGCAACGTTCCAGCTGCCGGGGGTTGATGACTTTGCCGCAGTCCACACCAATGGTGAACTTTGTCACCTGTATCGTGCCCGTATCCGGAGTGACCATGACTTCGGCAATTCCCATCCAGTACGAGTTCTGGCGGACCATGATGGATACCCCGCGGCCGGTGACGGGCTCGGCTCCAGTTCGGCGAGTGCCCGGGTGCGGAGAAGGACGCGGCTCCCATGCGGCTGCCTTGGCCGTGGCATGGATGATGTCGATGAGCCGCTGGTCGGTGGTGTGCAAGAGCCGGAACTGAATAGGATCGATACCTGCGGATGATGCCGCCTCATTCATCAGCGACTCGAGCGCGAAGTTTTGTTGCCGTTGTCCGGGTGTGCGCATGATAAGCCCGCGCAATCCAGGCGCCTGCGAATCTGCCCCCAGGTTCGGCATCCCATACACCTGCTCTTGCCGGCATGGAATCTTGTCATACGGCCACTCTGTGGCAATCCAGTTGCCCGGCTTTGGCTGGCTGCAAGGCATGCCCGCAAGAAGAGCTCCAACAATCCGCGCGTCATTCGATTGCGCGGAGTAGAACGCACTGCGCACAGCGGTCACGCAGCCATGGTCGTCAAGACCGCAGCTTATATCCTCCACCCAGCCGGGCGAGGACGCCGACCAGGCGAGGTCTTCCTGCAAGCTCCACTGCACACGCACGGGCCTCCCAGTCAACTGCGACAGGATGGCTGCATCCCCTTCGGCGCCGTCGCCTCCGAAGGTTGTGCGTCCAAACTGACCGGCGTGGTCCAGCCAGCGGACGACTACTTTATCGACTGGTGTGCTCAGCGTATTGGCAATCTGCGCCCGCAAGCCTTGCGAGTTTGCGGAATGCGTCCATACCGTGGCTGTGCCATCGCTTCGCACATCGGCCACCGCAACAAAGGGACCAATGGGAGCATGTTTGATGTAGGGCTGTTCATAGGTCGCGGAAAGCGTCTTGGACGCACGCGCGAGTGCCGCAGTGACCTCGCCTGCATTCCCCTTGCTTTCCGATGGAGCACCCCACTTGTAGTCGCGCAGGGTCTGGGTCAGATGTTCGCTGCCCGGCAGACCCGACCATTCGCTCCACTTGGAGCTGGAGGCAACCGATCGGGTGGCGCTCACTGCTTCCCATTCATTGGGAGAAAGCACAGCGACCAGGTTCTTTTTGGTGATTACCTGCGCGTTGGGGAAGCGCGTCTTGTCCACCGCGCCTACGGAAATCAACGTCGAGCCCAGCGTTGGGGGGCGGACCATGCGCGCATGAAGCATCCCGGGCAAAGTGACATCGCAGCTCCACTGCGTCTTGCCCGTGACCTTGGCGGGAATGCCCGGCATAGGGTGTGACTTGCCGACCACTTTGTACTGGCTTATGGGCTTCGTCGGCGGGTCGCCCAGCACCGTCAGACCGTCCAATCCTGCGATCCCGTTCCACGACGTTGGGTCGACCTTTGGCGGCGCGCCAGAAACTGGAATCTTCAGATCGAACTGCTGGTCCTGAACGAGTTCCCCGTAGCGGATACTCTTTCCGCCTCCCGAAACAACGCCATCTGTAACCGTGAGTGTAGCGACGGGGACGCGGAGCTTTTCTGCGGCTAGCCCCAGCAGCGCCTGGTAGGTATAGGCGCCCACTTTGCGCAGGTTGGCTGCTCCGCCAAGAAAGCCGGCGGAGTAGCCGCCATCCGGCGTCTTATCCGTGTCGCCCATAATGAGCGTGATGGCGTCTGCCTGGACGTTCAACTCCTCGGCGATAACTTGAGCATAATAAGCGCTCATGCCGGTGCCGATCTCGGTGCGGCCGGTGCGTACAACAATGGTATTGTCCTGTCGAATCTCGAGCCACGACGCTAATTGCCTGGTCTCAGGCTTAGGATTGAACCTCCGCAGCGATACTGGAGAGCCCGGGAAAAGTGAACGACACCATGAGAGCGCCGCCCATCTTGACGAAGCCGCGTCGTGTGAGCCTGGGCGCAGGGCTGGAGCCGGCGGGGTGATCAGGCTTCCTCAACATGGCGCACTTCTTTCAGGCACTCATGGTTTTGGAAGCCAGCTGCACGGCTTCGATGATGGCCGCATAGGTACCGCAGCGGCAGAGATGTGGAGAGGGCGGCTTATTGGTAAAGGCGTCTTTGATTTGCGCCACGGTAGGATTGGGATTCTTCTCCAGCAATTCGACTGCTGCGATAATCATTCCGCTCTGGCAGTAGCCGCACTGCGGAACCTGTTCGTCAATCCATGCCTGCTGCACGGGATGTAACGTCTTGGCTGCGTCGGTTTCGCTCAAGCCCTTTTTCTCGGCCCACACCAGGGCCAGCCCCTCGATTGTCGTTACCTGCTTCCCAACGGCAGAGGAAAGCGGTGCGATGCACGAGCGGACTTCTGCTCCATCGACCAGCACGGCGCACGCGCCACACTGCGCCATCCCGCAGCCCATGCGCGGCCCTGACAATTTCAGTTCATTACGCAGCACATACAGCAAAGGAGTTTCTGGCGAAGCGGAGACGAAGTGCTGAGCTCCGTTTACGAATAAGGCTAGTTTGTCCGCCATCTATCCCGCTCCTTTGCGGCCTGGCCACGCCATGCCATCGCAACCAGGTACCATGCAGGCCAACTCAACGCCCAATTGGGAATCCACGAGCCTTTGCTCATCCATGTGGGAAAGGTGAGCAGGGTGATGCTCGCCGCCAGGATAAGTGCCGGTCCCAATTTAATCTGGGCGATTTGCAGGCCGCGGGAAACTCCCCAGATCGCGGGCAGCAAAAAGAGAAGCAGGCAGAACCGCGATAGCGACTCCACGCGGAACCTTGCCAGGCAAAACACGCAGGGCGCAAAAGACAAAATTGCACTAACGCGCACACGTTCTCCGCGATATCGACCCCATGACAAATCCACCAGTCCAGGACCACGCGATCAAGAGGAAGACATTGCACAGCAGCAACGTAAAACCCGGGCCCACCGTCAGCCCAGTTGCCTTGAAGATGGTTGGGTGGATCAGTCGTTGATACGTCTGGCTGACAGAGAGGGAGAACCCCATCAGCAGCAGGCTGCCTGGCAAGGCCATTCCGAACGATGCAAGCCACGGCCGCCAATCTTTCCAAAGCACTAGTTGCCGCCGGACCACTAACCCGAATACATCTAGCAGCCCGCGCAGGCCACTCTCGCCGGCTTCGCGCAAATCACCCAGAACGGCCTCGCGTTCGTCACCTTCCAGCAGTCGAGTAGCGACCTCAATGAATGACCAGCTGATCTCTGTCATGAGGCACTCCCTGTCCGGTTAGCCACCCACGAAGCACCGCGGCTTACCCGAATCACCACATCGTAGAACTCCTTCGCCGCTTTGACGCCTTTAGGCGTTACGCGAACCATGCGCTTGGCGCGGCCGCCTCGTTCCGCCGTCGCCTCGCCCATCCAGGTGGTGAGCAAGCCCTTTTTCTCCAGACGCTCAATCGTCGTATAGAGCGCACCGATCGAGCATTTGCGGCCGGTCGTATGCTCAATCTCCGCTCGAATGGCAGCTCCATAAGCCTTGTCGCCAAGTCCGGCCGCCGCGGTGATCATCAGGTATTCGAATTCGCCAAGCATGATTAGAATTACATTGTGATATTAATTAGTGATCCTGTCAAGGATTCATCCAGGTCCGGGGAATTCGATCTAGGGTCCGCCTCCGACTACATCTCGCTCGCTTCTTGCGAGGTGTGGGACCCCGCTCTTTCCTTCTGACTTTCAATTCATCCGATACACTTAACGGTCGACGTCGGTGGAATCCCACATCTCGCGAAAAACCAGCGGGATGTGGGGCGCCCGTCGCTTGGTTAGGGAACAGAAGGCGCCGTCGTGCGCGTGTTGGGCCACAGGCACCTCAATGGAAGCTTTTTGGAGGCCGCGATGATTCCCAGGATTCTGTCAGCACTGCTCCTTCTTTCCCTAGTCAGCCCCACGTGGGCGCAGGACCTGGATCTCTTGATCCATAACGGCTCCGTTCTCGATGGCTCCGGTTCCCCGGCGAAGCAAGTGGATATTGGCATTCGCGGAGATAGAATCGTTCTTATCGGAAAGAACCTGAGGCAAAAAGCCAAGCGCGTCATTGATGCACACGGTCTGATCGTCGCGCCAGGATTTATCGATCCCCACACGCACACGTTTGATGACCTCTCCAACCCGGTGACCAGCCGCAACGATGCCTACCTGATGCAAGGGGTGACGACAGTAGTCACCGGCAACGACGGAAGCAGTCCAATAAAAATTGGCGATGCGCTACACAAGTGGGCGCAGCAGGGCATTGGCACCAACGCCGCCTTGTTCATCGGCCAGGGCTCCGTGCGCGAGGCCGTCATGGGCATGTCGGATGCAAAGCCCACCGCCGCGCAACTTGATTCCATGAAGGCGCTGGTGGATCTTGGCATGAAAGAAGGAGCAATCGGCATGTCCACCGGCCTGTACTATGCGCCGGGCAGCTATTCCAGCACCGAGGAAGTGATTGCCCTGGCCAAGGTCGCAGCAGCAGACGGAGGCATCTACGATACCCATATGCGCGACGAGAGCACCTATAACATCGGGCTGTTGGCTGCAGTGCGCGAAACCATCAGGATTGGCAGGGAAGCGCACATGCCCGTCATGATTTCCCACATCAAAGCACTGGGCAAAGACGTGTGGGGGCAGAGCACGCAAGTGATTGCATTGATCGATGCCGCGCGGGCCGAAGGCGTGCGGGTGACGGCAAGTCAATACCCCTACGATGCCTCGGGAACGAGCGTAGAAGCCTCGCTGATACCGCGCTGGGCGGAGGTTGGCGGCTCATCCGCGTTGTTGCAACGGATTAGTGATCCAGCCGTGAAACCCCGCCTGATGGCTGAGATGGAGAAGAATCTTGACCGTCGCGGCGGCGCGGAGTCTCTGCTCATAACTGCGTCGCCTGACAAAGAGTTCATCGGCAAGACCCTGGCCAAGATCGCGCAGGAACGCGGCACTTCGGCGATTGAAGCAGCCTTGATCATCGTTCAAAAAGGCGGCGCGGACGTTGCCTCCTTCAATATGAAGCAGAGCGACATCAAAAACTTCATGCGCCAGGCCTGGGTGATGACCTGCTCGGATGGCAGTACTGGCCACCCGCGGAAGTATGGAACCTTCCCGGAAAAACTGCGCAAATATGTTTTCGACGAGCATGTCATTACGCTGCCTTTTGCTATCCGCTCCAGCACTTCGCTGCCTGCGGAAACGCTAGGCCTGAAAGACCGCGGTCTTCTCAAGGCCGGCTATTTTGCTGACGTAGTCGTATTTGATCCCAAGACCATCCGCGCGCGGTCGACCTATCAACAACCGCGGCTTCTGGCAACCGGAGCGGCGTATCTGCTCGTGAATGGGCAGCTCGCCATAGATGGGGGAAAGCTAACGAATACCCGCGCGGGGCGTCCGCTCCCGCACGGGGTCCCGGCAAAACTTTGAGGTTGTTCTATTCGCCGGGCGGGTGACGAGAGGCCGCCCGGCTGCCAAATCATCTGCCAACATAATTACCGCAACTTCAGGAAGGGTTTTGCCGGCAGATAGAGTGGAACGGCTAGGGAATCGTCTTGCACAGCGGTCCGGGGCTAAAGCCAGATCAATTGAGTGCGACTCTCTGCGCGACGCTAAGGCGCTCCCCTGCAGAAGCAGGAGGCCCCCATCGGGCGGAAAAGGATCGATTGGGCGGGTCCAGATTGTAAACGCACATGGCGGAGGCCAGAGGTACACTGCTCAGGTGGCGCCGGTTGCCACGGAGGAGTGTTATGGCTCATAAGATAAGCCGCCGGTTTTTCGCGCTCTGCCTGGGACTCATGGTGCTGACAGTTTCCGCCCACGGACAGGACTATAAGCCCTTGCTGGGCAAGTGGAACATGACATCGGAAAGCACCGAGGACCCGGTCAAATGGACCCTGACTCTCCAGGAGAGTGAAGGAAAATTGACCGGCTCCCTGAGTGTCGGCGAAGGGGAACAACCTGCGAAAGATATAACCTTCGTCGATGGCGTTTTGAAATTCCAGGCGCCTTACCAGGGCTCTTACTACGACATCGAGCTCAAAGCCACCGCGGACAAGCTGGACGGCACGTGGGATGGGGGCGGTGATTCCGGAAAAACATACGGTACAAAGAACTGAGGGGGCACACGCAGTGTGCCGTGCTGCGTTTCCCGCGGCGCGCAGGTGACTCACTCGGTTCGCAAAGCCTGGAGGGGATCCAACCGCGCAGCGCGGGAAGCCGGTAGCCAAACGGCCAGCAGAGCCACTACGCTTAAGACAATTGGCACGGTTACGAATACCAACGGATCCCAGGATTTGACGCCGTACAGGAGGCTGGCAAGGAAGCGCGTGAGCCCAAACCCCGCGCTGATGCCCACGATGATACCCACCAAAGCCAAACGCATGCCGTGCCAAACCACCAGGTTCCGAATGCGGGCGCGATCGGCCCCGAGCGCCATGCGAATGCCCATTTCCTGTGTGCGCTGCTGCACCGAGTAGGCCATGAGGCCGTAGATGCCAATCGCAGCAAGCAGCATCGCCGACGCCCCAAAGATAGTCAGCAGCAGCATGTTGAAGTCCTCGCGTGCCGTAGACTGCACCATCACCTGCTCCATAGGGCGGACGCGGCCGACGGGGAATCCACCGCTCGCCTGGCGCAACTGTTCGCTGATGGCGGCAATGTACTGATGTGGATCGCCGTGGGTGCGGACCAGCCACGCCATGGGGCTGATGCCCGCAAAGAGGGTAGTCATGCCGTCGGTGACCTGGGCCAGGGGGACAATCATGAGCGGGGCCGGATCGACGTTCAGCTCGTTCACGCGCGTGTCGCCCACAATGCCGATGATTTGGCGCGCGGGTTCATCGAACTGCGGGCCGTGGCCTTTACTAATCTCAATCAGCTGACCGATAGGATCCTGATTAGGCCAGTATTTCCTGGCCATGGCCTGGTTGATGATGATCACGCCGGGCGCGCCTGCGGTGTCGCGGTCGCTGAAGTCGCGCCCCCGGATGATGGGAATTTTGAAAACGTCAAAGTAACCAGGCGATGCGCTGATCCAGCCCGCGCCTCCGGTGAACTCATTCTTGCCCAGTGGACGCCCAACAATGTTGAAAGGCAACCTGTAGCCGGCTTCGAGCGGCAAGCTGCATGCGAAGGCCGACCCCTCGACACCCGGGATGGCGTTGAGGCGCTCGCGGCCATCGCGTGAAAACTGGGCGACTCCGGCGGTCTTTTGGTAGCGGTTGCCGATAAGCGACATCTCCAGCGTGAGCACATTGTGACCATTGAAGCCTGGATTGACGTGGCGCAGAGCGATGAAAGTGCGGATGAGGAGCGCGGCGCCAATAAGAAGCACGAGCGCAAGCGAAACTTCGCTGATGACCAATAATGAACGGGCCTTGCTTTGACGGAAGCCGGTACCGGACCGGTTGCTGCTCTCCTTCAGCGCGGAGTTGAGGTCCGGACGCGAGGCGCCAATAGCAGGGAACAGCCCGAAGACAACGCCGGTCAACAGCGAAATCCCGAGACTGAAGCAGAGGACACGCCAGTCGATGCCGACCGCGGCTCCGTGTTCGCCGATGCGGGGAATATCTCCAGGGCTGACAGCCAGTAGCGCGCGCACGCCGGCGAATCCCAGGATGAGGCCGAGAGCGCCGCCGAGCATGGAGAGGGCAATGCTTTCGGTGAGCAACTGCCGGATGATGCGTGCCCGGCCCGCCCCCATAGCGGCGCGGATGGCGAACTCGCGTTTACGGCCGGTAGCCCGGACGAGCAGGAGATTGGCAACATTGGCGCAGGCGATCAGCAGGACCAGCCCAACCGCTCCGAGCAGGACGAGCAGGGAAGAGCGCGCACCGGCGACCACGTGGTCGCGCAGAAGCTGAACGCCGAAAGTTCCTCTGGGGTCCAGGGCGGCCACCGCGTTCGGGTAGCGGCGGCGGAACTGAGCTGCTGCAATCTTGAGCTGAGCATTTGCCTGATCCAGTGTGACGCCAGGTTTGAGACGCCCTGCAACCAGGAAGTAGTGACCCTGGTTAGTGGTGTTGGGATCGAATTGGAAGGGAAGCCAGACGTCAGCTGCAGGATCCGTCACGAAGGATTTCCCGGTGACGCCGACGATGGTGTAGGACTCGTTGCCCAGCGAGATCGAGGTGCCGGCGATATTCGGAGTACCGCCGAATTTGCGTTGCCACAAACCGTAGCTGATAACAACGACCTTGCCGCCATGGGGGCTGTCTTCCTGCTGGTTGAACGTGCGGCCAAGCACAACCTGTGCGCCGAAAAGTGCGAAGTAGTCTCTGGAAACGTGGATACCGTGGACCAGTTCGGGCACAGTGCCGGTGAGATTAAAGCCGGGACCTGCGTCATCGTAGGCCGCGACGTCCTTGAAGACGCTGGTCTGATCCTTCCAGTTGAAGAAATTTGTGGGCGAAGCAAAGTGACTGGACCCATCCGGATCAATGTTCAGAAACTGCACCAGCCGGTCCGGCTCGGGGTAATCAAGCGGCTTGAGCAGCACGGTGTTGACGACGGTGAAGATGGCAGTGTTCGCTCCGATGCCCAGCGCCAGCGCCGCAATGGCGGTTATGGTAAACGCCGGGTTGGCAATCAACATGCGCAGGGAATATTTGAGGTCGTCGAAGAAATCACCCATACTTTTGCCATCTTACAGCGGAGTATCGAGTGCTCTCCAGGCGCTTTAAGCCGGCAGATCAGGCAGGCGATGGCAGCGGTGGCGCTCCGAGGGCCGGTCAAGTTTTCTTAACCAGCCACCTGGGTGGCTGGTTAGAATCGAGTGCATGATGCGCCAGTCTGTCGCCCTGCTTAGCTTGTTCGCCTTGACTGCAAATGCAGCGGAAGCAGTTTACCCATTGCGCGGGTACACCTCCGCCAGCTCCGCGAAAGAAGTTCAATGGGAGCAGAAGTTCAGGCAAATCCCTGATACAGCTAACTTGAGAGAGAACATGCAACGGCTCTCCGCACGGCCTCATCACGTAGGCTCCCCTTATGACAAGACCAACGCGGAATGGATTCTTGCCCAACTGAAGTCCTATGGTCTCGACGCGCAGATCGAGACGTTTGATGCGTTGTTTCCCACTCCTCAACTGCGATCACTGCAACTGCTGGGTTCCAGCCCCTTTACCGCAAAGCTCGAAGAGCCCACGCTGGCTATTGATCCAACCTCGGGCCAAAAGAGCGAGCAGCTGCCAACCTATAACGCCTACTCCACCGACGGCGATGTTACAGCGCCGTTGGTCTATGTAAACTATGGCGCTCCTGACGACTACGAACAACTGGAGCGTTTGGGCATCTCGGTGAAGGGTGCCATCGTGATCGCACGCTATGGCGAAACATGGCGCGGGATCAAGCCCAAGGTTGCCGCCGAACATGGCGCCGTCGGCTGCCTCATTTATTCCGACCCGCACGCAGGACGGCTACTTCCATGGCGATCCCTACCCCGAAGGAGCCATGCGGCCGCCAGAAGGCGCACAGCGCGGCAGCGTTATGGATATGCCCGTCTATCCTGGCGATCCGCAAACACCTGGTGTCGGCGCAGTGCCCGGAGCGAAAAAAATCCCGCTCAGCGAAGTACAAGACCATCACCAAGATTCCGGTGATGCCTATCTCTTACGCGGATGCTGTGCCCTTCCTCAAGTCACTGAATGGTCGCCCTGGTTCCGGAGTCGTGGCGCGGCGGCCTGCCCATGACCTACCACGTTGGCCCCAGCACCGCGAAGGCACACCTGGTGCTGAAGTTTAACTGGGACCGCAAGCCGCTCTACGATGTGATTGCGCGCATTCCTGGCTCCAAATATCCAGACCAATGGGTTCTGCGCGGTAACCACCACGATGCGTGGGTCAACGGCGCGGGAGATCCCGTCTCTGGAGCCAGCCCCGAGCTTGAAGAGGCGCGTTCCCTTGGAGAGCTGCTGAAGCAAGGATGGAAGCCCGACCGTACGATCATCTATTGCTTTTGGGATGGCGAAGAACCAGCCCTGCTTGGCTCGACAGAGTGGGCGGAGACCCATGCTGCCGAGCTTCAGCAACACGCGGTTGCCTACTTCAACTCGGACGGAAACGGGCGAGGCTACTTCCACGCCCAAGGGTTCGCATTCGCTTGAGAACTTCGTGAACGGCGTTACTAAGGACATTGTCGATCCTGAAACGAAAATGCCCGTATGGAAGCGTGAGCGGCTGGTTGCGATCTCTCGCGCAGATGCTGAGGCACGCACCGAACTGAGGTCGCGTCCCGACCTTCGCATTGGGGCGTTGGGTTCCGGGTCCGACTATACCGTCTTTATCGATCACCTGGGGATCGCGAGCGTCAATCTCGGCTACGGCGGCGAGGACGAATCAGATGGCCAGTATCACTCAATCTACGACGATTTTTACTGGTACACCCATTTTCAAGACACCGACTTCGTCTATGGCCGCGCACTCGCACAAACCGCCGGCACCATGGTGATGCGGATGGCCGATGCCGATGTGATTCCGTACCAGTTCACGAACCTGGCGGAAACGGTTCATGGCTATGTCACTGACCTTAAGAAACTGGCTACGACCACGCGCGACAAAGCTAAGGAGGAGAATACCGAAATTAGCGAAGACGTTTATAAAGCGCTCTATGATCCAAAGAAGCAGTTCGTTCCGCCGACCACGCAGCCGCTCCCACCCTATTTCAATTTCGCACCACTTGACCAAGCCTCCGACGATCTCACGCGGGCAGCGGACGAGTACGAGAAAGCTGTGACTGCTGCTGGAGACAATTTGTCGCCGGCAGTTAATGAACAACTCGTCCAGACAGAGCGCATGCTGATTGACCCGGCCGGGCTACCCAATCGACCCTGGTTCGAAAATCTTATCTATGCCCCCGGCTTTTACACTGGATACGGAGTAAAGACGATGCCGGGAGTTCGCGAGGCGATTGAGCAGAAACAGTGGTCCTCCGTTGACCCGCAAATTGAACGCGTTGCCAGCGCCCTCGAGAGGGAGGCTTCGCTGCTTGAGAAAGTGACGAAGTCCGTCCAAGGAAATTAATTGCGGGAAATCAATTATGCCTACCCCTTCGCCGGCGGAATGTTCTGATTGAAGCGGAACAAATTCGTGGGATCGTACTGCGCTTTGATTGCCGCGAGACGCTCGAAGCGCGCATCGCTATAAGCCAAATGTACGTCCTCTCCCTCCGACAGGTAGTTCACGTACGCGCCGCCGGTTGAGTAAGGACGAATCTTTTGCCAACCCACTCGCGCCCACGCCATCTGTTCCGCGTCGATTGCAGGATTCTCCGAAATCCCCAAAAAGCTCAGATTGAACTTTACATCGCGGTTTCCGAATGCCGTGGCGTCGTTGGGCGACCCGCGCGACCGCGCCTCCGTATGACTCGACCAGAACGGCATTCATTGGCGAAGGCGACATGCGCACGGTTTCGATCATCAGGTCGATGACGTCGTCGGTGAGGCTCTTCAAAAATGCGGATTTCCAGTAATGGCGCTGCCCCTTTGGATAAGACAAATCTATCTGTCGCTGCATCGAGCAGTAGGGCATTCGTCCGACGTGTCCATCAGCACCGATCCCAGCTCGCGAAATGGCCGAATGGCCCGTTCGCCCTCCTCGTCCGACCCTGTATGGCTCATCACCACGCCGACGATATTCCCCCCATCCGGGGCCGGCAGGATGGCCGCCATCAGCACCAGGTCGTCGCTCGCTTCCAGGCTAAGGTCGCGAAATCGCTGCAGCACGGCTTTCGACATTGCGAAGGGAAACACAATCATCCCGCCCACAGGGTCCCGGACCGGATGAAGTTGAAATTCGAACTCCGTCACCACCCCAAAGTTCCCTCCACCGCCGCGCAGCGCCCAGAAAAGATCGGCGTGGGAGTCGGCACTCGCAGTCACCAATTCACCCGAGGCCGTCACCACGGTGGCTGAAAGCAGGTTGTCGCAAGCCATTCCGTAACGCCGCGACAGGTAGCCGTACCCTCCACCCAGGGTCAAGCCGGCGATGCCGGTGGTCGAGACCGCGCCGCCCGGCGACGCCAGCCCGAAGGCCTGCGTCTCGTGGTCGTATTCACCCCACAAAACGCCGCCGCCCGCGCGCACTCTATGCTTCGCTGGATCAACCCGAACCGACTTGAAGTTCGCAAGGTCGATGACGATGCCGCCGTTGCCCACCGCGTTTCCCGCCACGTTGTGGCCGCCGCACCGGATAGCCACCGGCATCCCGCGTTCGCTCGCGAACCGGACCGCCGCTATCACGTCTGCGATTCCTGCCGCTCCGACGATTGCCGCCGGCCGGCGGTCGATCATTCCGTTCCAGACCTGCCGCGCTGCATCGTAGCCCGTCTCCACCCGGGAGATGAATGGTGCCCTGAACCACGTTTTTCAATTCCTTCTGTTCACTCGTGTCCATTTGCGGCGTCATTTCGTGATTTTCCTCCGTCGCAGTTCAGTAGGCTTCCACTCAACACAGTCGGGCCGATGAACACCGTTGTGGGCAAAACGGTTACCGGGACTTGACGGTTGAGGGGCCGGACTCCGGAGTCAGGGCAATCCGGAGGGTATCCCTCCGTCCGCCACCAGCGCGAACCGCATCATACCCTTGGAGAGGTGATTCGGTAAACGAGCTGGTGCAATTGCTACACCGGAGGCCGTTTCCGCGGTTCGGCTGGCGGATCGACCAACCTGCGATTGTGCCCATTCTCTGGTTAGGGTCTGCATCCACCGGTCTCAGCAGGTATAAAGTATAGTGGAGTGTCTTCAGACGCGGCGTGGGGCCCTTCCCAAGTGTCACAATCAAGCTAAGGAATTGGAGGACCCGTGGGACGCTCGTTCATCTTGTCCTATCATCCTATCGGTCTTGTTCGGATCCCTATTCGCCCCCGGGGGCCGGGCGGAAAACGACGCACGCGCTTCGTCCGCGACCTCGCCCGTTGGCCGGTGGAAGACCATTGACGACGTCACCGGCAAGGCTAAGTCGGTGGTAGCTATCTGGGAGGAAAACGGCAAGTTGTACGGGCGCGTCCAGAAGCTGTTGGACCCGGATCCCGCTGACCCAAATCCCAACTGCGATGGCTGCGAGGGTGAACAGAAGGGCAACCGGTGATTGGGCTGCGGATCCTCTGGGATCTTCAGAAGGACGGCGATGGATGGTCCGGAGGCACGATACTCGACCCGGCGAACGGAAAGACCTACAAGTGCTTGATGTCGGTAGAAGACGGCGGTGCCAAGCTGAAGGTGCGCGGGTTCATCGGCGTCTCCCTGCTGGGCCGCACGCAATATTGGCTTCGCGAATAAGTCATACTGATTAAAACCATCCCCCGGGAAACCACTCTAGCGCCGGGATATTCCCGGGATGCGCGCAATCGGCGCATCGGCTCCCTGTTCACTGGTCAGGCGTCGCCAGAGGATGCGCAACGTAGCCACCGCCGGGACTGAGATCAAAGCACCCACGACGCCCGCGATTTCGCCTCCCGAGAGCACAGCCAGGATCTGTACCAGGGGCGAGATCTCCAGTGACTTGCCCATGATGCGCGGGGCGTTTATGTAGTCCTGTACCAGCCGCCAGATGCCAAGAAAGATCACCAACCAAATCAGGTGAGGATAACTCGTCAGCACCGCGATCACGAAGACGATGATCGCCGCGACAGCCGGGCCTACCACGGGAACAAACTCGAACATCCCCGCGAGCGGGCCAAGAATGAGAGCGTACCGCAGGTGCAGAATGCTCAGCACCACCGTGTACGCAACCAGGGTGAGGGATGCCAGCGTGAGCTGTGCGCGGATATAGCTGCCCAGCATGACATTTATATCGCCGACGATCCCGCGAAGCGTCTCCTTTTCCTCCGGGGCGCGTCCTAGAGCGACAAGGTTCTCGCCGATGGACCGGCCATCTTTGAGGAAGAAGATGCTGAGGATGGGGATGAGAATCAGCCACCAGATATGCTGCGCGGGCTCCGCCAGCTTCTGGCCGATAGCCCGGCCAAAGCCGAGGATGTCATCTTTATGCGCGATGAAGAAGTTCTGGATCTGGGCTTGCCGCGCTTCACTCCATCCATGCCTCTGGCCCACCTGAGAGACAAGTTCGCCGGAACCAGCCTTGTCCAGCAGTGACGGAAGGCTAGTCGCAAGCGCAGTTCGCCTTCAGCGGCGATCTTCGGCCCAACCAGAAAGCCAAGGCCGACCAGAAAAGCAATCAAAATGAGGTAAACCGCACCGATTGCCTGAACGCGGCCCCGCAAAGGCTTTTCCAGACGCGAGACCAGGGGAGCGACGAAGTACGCGAATAAGATCGCAAAAAGGAAGAGCGTGAGCGTTTCACGCGCGGCGTGTAGAAAAGCCAATCCCAGAGCAAAGATGAGCGCCGTACACAGGATTCGGGCGGTCTTTGGATCCCAAATCTTATTAAGCATGTCTCATCTTAGACCCTTCGACGGTTGCTCACGGTCATCGCTGTCCCTCACATGTGTATTGTCAATTGAACGAACGTTGCCGTATACCGCGATCAGTACCCATTCCAGCTTAGGCAGAGCCACCGGGCTAAGCTACTTTGCTCTTGCATGGCGTGCAATGGTTAGTGCACAGTAGCGGTGACTACGCTCCTCATCAGTCTCTGTCAAAACGAACAAAACAGGGCTGGTGGCTAGATAAGACCGTGCGACTCTCATTCCTTTCTTCGCACAGAGGATAAAGCCGTGGGACACTTCGATGAGCAATTACGCAGCCAAAACATCAGATGACCGCTTAACAGCTTTTTCTAGAGGGCGGCGTGCGCTCGTGGGTAGGATGGCAGCCATTGGGGCAGGGTTGGCCGGTTCCTTCATCGTACCCACAAACATGATGGCGCTCTCTTCAGGTGCAGGCCTTTCGAATCCAGAATCCGCAGAAGTGCCTTGCGGGCGAATCACGGTCATTGCATCCGATGCTGCGACGGTTGCAGAAACGACCGCGGGGAAGATCCGTGGATTTAAGCGCAACGGCGTATATGTCTTTAAAGGCGTACCCTACGGCGCTTCGACCGCGGGCGAGCGTCGCTTCATGCCGCCTGCCAGGCCGGCAGCCCTGGACAGGGATTCGCAATGCGCTGCAATATGGCCGCGTTTGTCCAACTCATGATTCTGCGCACTTTGATACCGATGGGAAGAACCTGGCGAACACCGATGAAGACGCATTTGTACTTCACCGCGGCGCCGCCGCCACAGTGCCTGGCGAGGACTGTCTGCGTCTCAATCTTTGGACGCCGCAGATTAACGCTACCCGTAAACGCCCGGTCATGGTGTACATGCATGGCGGGGGATTCTCCGGCGGCAGCGGGCACGATCTTCTCTCTTACGATGGCGAGAGCCTGGCGCGCAATCACGATGTTGTCGTGGTTACTCACAATCACCGTCTCAATGTTTATGGCTATCTCAACCTGGCAGGCCTCGGGGGAGAGGAATTTGCCTCGTCCGCCAATGTCGGGATGCTTGACATCGTCGCTGTCCTGGAGTGGGTCCGCGACAACATCACCAACTTTGGAGGCGATCCCGGCAACGTAACGATCTTTGGCCAATCCGGCGGCGGCGGAAAAGTGATCGCTCTCATGGCAATGCCGGCGGCCAAAGGTTTATTTCATCGTGCCATCGTGCAAAGCGGCCCCTTCCTGAAAGCGCTCTCTCCTGATTACTCGGGACGCGTGGCCGAACTTATGATGGGCGAGCTTGGCTTATCCAAATCGCAGGTGAAGGAGCTACAGAGGATTCCCGTTGACCGCATCTCCGGCGCCGCGGCGGAGGCGATGAAGAAAATGCCCCGGCCCCAACCTTCGCTTCGCGAAACGTTTGGAGAGCGCGACTGGGGACCGACCGTCGACGGCCGCGTTCTTCCCCATCATCCATTCGATCCAGGAGCACCCACGCTATCCGCCGATGTTCCCCTGCTTACCGGCACGAATCTCCACGAGTTTGTGAGCGGGCTCGACCGTCCGGATGCAAATGCAATGGGAGCTGCTGAACTGAGCCGGCTGGTTCGCGAGGCATTTGGCGACGATGGTGAAGCGATCATCGATGCCTACCGGCTCGATTACCCCAATGCGACTCACTTCGGCCTCTACGCGACCATTGCGGCCTCTCGACTACGCATCCCTTCATTCGCGCAGGCCGCCAGGAAGGCCGATTTGGGTGCCGCACCAGCCTACGCTTACGTCTATGCCTGGCGGACACCGGTACTCGATAATCGCCCCGGTCCATTTCATGCCTGCGAGATTTCCTTTATCTTCGACAACGCCGAAATCTGTGACCACTACAGTGCGGGTTCTCCGGATGCGTTTGCCCTCTCCAAGCGGATCAGCACGGCATGGGTGAATTTCGCACGCACAGGAGATCCGAATCACAGCGGCCTGCCGCATTGGCCCGCATACACCAGGAACACTCGCGCAGCCATGTACTTCAACACGTCCTGCGAAGTGCGCAACGATCCCGAGGGAAAAGGATTGAAGTTGATCACACAGTCCCACCTGGGATAACGCGGAGAATTACCAGCGCAGCAAAGCCTACGGTGCCCCAGATCAAATTTCCGCAGCTTTAGGGAGCAATGGATCGTGCGAGTGAAAGCAGATCGTGATCGGCCCAATCGTCGCGCGGCTCCGCGGCCGCCCGAGCAAACATCCACAGCCGCACCCGTTCGTATTCGATTCCAGCCAGGTCTGCAAAGCTTCGGATCGTTCCTTCGGGATCCAGCCGCAATCGTTGGCGACAGTTGAGCAGGTGCTGGGTCGCATCGTAGGCGGGATCTCCCACGAACGGCTTGGGGTCGATGACCAGCCAGGGCTCACGTTCTGCCTGAACCACATTACCAGCGTGCAGGTCGGTGGCCAGTAACACCTCTCTGGTTGCGTTGCCCGGCAACTCTTCCAAAAGCTGCAGACCTTCGCGGACCAGTCCCATATCGGGAGCTTGCTCGATCTGGCCCAGCGTCTCGTTCGCCCAAGACTCTGTCATGGTGGCTAAGGACCGAAACGGATGGGGTGCGAACGGCAGGCGCCACAGGCGGCGTAGCAAACCGGAAATCACCCGGTCCTGATCATGCTCTGTAAGAACGCGTAGCGTCGTCCCTGGTTTACAACGTTCCAGGAGCAGGGCGCCAAGCCTGTCGTCGGCTTCAAGGAGTCGCACGGTCGGGTCTCCATCCCAGAAGCGCAAGCCCTGAATTTCGTGTTCTCCTTCCATGTGCGGCATGGAAAGTTTGAGCACCGCGGATGTCCCGTTCGCAGCCCGCACCGCTGCCAGGTACGAACAACTCGGCTCCTCTGCATCGAGCGGGGCATCCGGTGTCAAAGCCCATGCGTGCTGCAAACTTCGCAGCACATCGGGCAGCCTATCAAGCCATGCCACACGCTCAGGGCTCTTGCGGCAGTTAGCGGCCAGCGCAGTCGAGATTCTCAGTTCCATCGGTTAGTATCTAGATGCTCACAGATAGAGTACCGGCGAGCGCGATCGGCGCGCGCGGCTCCTCTTCCCGTGTAGGCGAGGCGGTAACTTGCCGTTGGCGGCGCGCCCGAAGCAAAGGAATCCTTATGGTGTTTACCAAACGGCTTCGCGAGGGGGTTCGCCGCGGAGAGATTACCTGCAGCGTCCGATTCTGGAGGCATCCTCACGTTACGGTGGGTAACCGATACCGCATGGAAGAGGGCGAGATCGAGGTGGACGCGATTGAAACCATCGGCTTTCCGGATATTACTCCGGAGCTGGCGCGCGCATCGGGGTTTTTGGGTGTTCTGGATCTGCTCAAGGTAGCAAAGCACGGCAAAGGCGAGATTATCTATTTGGTTCGCTTTCACTATGTGCCTCCGCCAAAAGCTAAGCGACCAGGGACCGGCAGTAAGTCCAACACGAAAACAAGGAAATCCTGAGCGACACCCATGTCGTCTCCAGGAACCGCTGAGCGGATTTAGCGAGCTTAGATTCCGATCGCTCATCTACAATCGGCCAAGCTTTTAGCCCTAGTGGAGAATTAGCGTTGGCCTGAAGGAGTAATTGCGGATGCGATGCTGGCTTTGTTTTTTATTGATCACCTGCCGCCGGTTTCGGCCAGAATCTCCCAACCGCTATGAAGCAGCCGGTAACAGATGAGTACCATGGCGTAAAAGTCGTGGATGACTATCGCTGGCTGGAGGACGGAACGAGCGCAGCAACCAGGCAATGGCTTGCAGCAGAAAATGCCTATTCGCTGCACTACTTCCAGAATGCACCCGCTTGGTCCTTGGTGTTGCACGACATCAGGAATCCCAAGGAGAAACAAGGCGCCGAAGAGCATAGCCTGGACTTTCGCAATGGACGCTTCTTCTATCTGCAACTGGATCGCAGGGTGCAACAGCAGGCGGTGCTGATGACCTCGACGAGCCTTGGAACATCGAGGTCTGCTCCCGCCAATGCCAGAGTCCTGCTGGATCCGGGCAAGCTTGACCCGACGGGTCATACCTCGATCGATTGGTACATGCCATCGCTCGATGGCAGCCTGATCGCAGTCGGGATAGCGGCCGGCGGCAGTGAACGCTCGGCTCTTACCGTTTTTGACACCGCTACCGGCAAGCAGGTAGGGGCCGCCTTCGTAGCGATGGGCTTCCCCGGCAAACGACGTAGTGTGGCCTGGCTACCGGGAAATAAGGGCTTTATCTATGCCGGGTACACCCCCGCAGTGGCTGTGGCAGCTCAGGCCACCATTCTCAAAAACGAGAAGGTCTTCGAACACATGCTCGGAACCCCGGAGACGGAAGATCGTGTCGTCCTCGACAAAGGGCTGACCCCACTGGCGCAGATCGCGCTCGATAGTGATCCGACCGGCAAATGGATCGTCGCCAGCGCGGAAGACGGCGACGGGGGGACGTATGCGAATTTTGTGCGAAAGCTGGACGGCTCGTGGGAGCAGTTCTCTACCTACAGTGACGAGATTGTGACTGTTACTCCAGGTACTGCGCAGGAAGATACGCTTTACTTAACCTCGCTCAAGGATGCACCGCGCGGCAAGATCCTTGAAATCTCAGCGAAGACCCCGGTACTTCGCGAGGCAAGAACCATCATCCCCGAGGGCGCGGCGAGCATACAACACGACGGACCAGAGGGAGATGCCCATCCTGTGCTGGTGACCAAGGACCGTCTCTATGTGACTACCATTGACGGCGGACCGAATCGTGTTCTGGTGTACGACCACAAAGGCAGGCCACTCCCGGAAGTACCGTTGCCCCCAGTTTCCGGAGTGGCAGAAGTAACGGCCGTGGGCCCGGAAACCCTGGCAATCCAGGCGAGTGGCTTCCTAACTCCGCCTGCTTACTTGACCTATCATGCGGGCGTGCCGGCCCAACTGGAGGCCACCGCGCTTTCTCAACCGGCTAACGACGTTGTTTCGGGTTATGTCGTCGACAGACGTTTCGCGACATCAAAGGATGGGACCAAAGTTCCCATGAACATTATCCACCGCCGTGGATCTGCCATGGACGGAACCGTGCCCACCCTCGTCTATGGTTACGGCGGGTATGGGATCAGCGAGTCACCGGAATACGTTGCCAGCATCTACTGGACACCGTGGCTACAACAGGGTTACACGCTGGTGATCACCAACATCCGCGGGGGTGCGGAGTATGGTGAGTCGTGGCACCGGGCCGGGAATCTGACCAGGAAGCAGAATGTCTTCGACGATTTTTCAGCCTGCGCGCAATACCTGGCCGATAAGCATTGGAGTTCACCCGCTCACATGGCCGCCCTTGGTGGCTCGAATGGTGGTCTGCTGATGGGAGCGGAGATCACCCAGCACCCGGAGCAGTTCCGCGCCGTCGTCTCGTTGGTCGGCATCTATGACATGCTCCGCGTCGAGCTGGACCCGAACGGCCAGTTCAATACGACAGAGTATGGCAGCGTGAAGGACGCTGCGCAGTTCAAAGCGCTGTATGCCTATTCGCCCTACCACCGCGTGGTGGATGGTACGAAATATCCAGCGGTTCTTATGGAAACGGGCGACAACGATCCGAGAGTGAATCCGGCGCAATCCCGTAAGTTCACTGCGCGTCTGCAAGCGGCCACCAGTTCACAGGCTCCGATCCTGCTAAAGACCTTTGCGGACGTCGGACACGCTTCCAGTTCGAGCGCGGACTTACAGCAACAGATTGCTGATTTATACACGTTTATTTTTCAGGAACTCGGTGTTGCTTACAAGCCGGCGCAATGAGTTGAGTGCCATAGTTCAGGGGTTGGAAGCAGCCACGCGCACGGGAGTGCCGCTGACAAGCGAGTCGGCAGGATTCAAAATGACGTTGTCGCTGGGGAGCAAGCCCTGGACGATCTCAACCTTGCTGCCGTAATCGCGGCCGATGGTGACGGGAATTACTTGGGCGACACCGTTGCGCACCACGCCGACACGCAGACCTTCTGCCCGGAAGAGCAGCGTGTCGGCAGGAATGACCAGGGATTCGCTTTTCGTAGGCTGCTTTTGCAGAAGCTTGAAGTGCACAAAGGCATAGGCTCCGGGCATGATCTGGCCCTGCGTGTTGTCGACATCGATCTCGACATTCAGAGTGCGGGAGGCAGGATCGATCGCATTCGCGTTGCGAACGATCACTCCGCTGAAGGCCTGGCCAGGAAATTCATCGAGGGTGAGTGTTTCTACGGCGCCGGTTCGCACGGATTGTGCATCGGCTTCGGGCACCGATACATAGACCCGCAGTTTGCGAATGGCTGCAAGATGGAAGAGCTCCTGAGGCGCGGTGTTCGCGCCAGCTGCCACCAAACTGCCGATATCCGTGTTTCGGGCGGTAATGACTCCGTCAAACGGAGCATAGATCTTTTCAAAGGATTGCATCTCTTCGAGACGCCGCACATTAGCCTGGGCCGCTTTGACCGCGGAACTGGTGGACTGCGCCTGGGAGACGTAGGTATCCGTGGCCTGCTGGGTAACCGCATTCTGCTGCAATAGTCCCTGGTAGCGGGTCGCATTGGCCTGGGCCAGGCCGGCATTGGTTTGTGCCGTGACGACATCCGCTCGGGCCTGCATCAGTTGTTGATCCACTTCGGGGGAGCTGATGATGGCCAACAATTGCCCCTGCTTGACCCGGGCCCCGATGTCGGCATACCAGGCCTTGAGATACCCGCTGGTGCGCGCATACAGAGGCGTATTGATGAATGCCATGACGTTGCCGGGTAGGACTATTTCCTGCGCGGCTGAGCCGCTCGGGTTAGGGTGAACCACCGCGACTGTCAGGAGCGAGGATTCGTCGGTTGCCTGAACCAGACTCGATTCCGCGCGTGGTGCGGGCATGGATGCCGGTATAGATGACAAAGCCGAGCCCCAGAACCCCAGCCGCCAGGCACAGCCATACCCATCGGGGAAAGGCGGCCGTACTTGCCCCCTCGACGGGGGCCTCGGTGAGGGGATCGACTTCAGCCTGCTTGATCTGACCGGTGGTCATTCCATCCTTCTCCAACACGGCTATACCTGAACATCAGGCCGGGCGCCAAGTTACTTTACGCATGCATTGGCTCGCGGCCGCGCTCCGCCGCCGGTTGGCCATCGCCCGAAGCCGAGCTCCGGTGCAGCAGGCTAAAGACCGCGGGGACAAAGGTAAGGGTGGCGACAGTGGCGCACAACAAACCGCCAATGACGGCGCGGCCGAGGGGGGCATTCTGCTCGCCTCCGTCGCCCAGGCCCAGCGCCATCGGGACCATGCCGATGATCATCGCCAGTGCCGTCATCATGACGGGACGAAAGCGCGTCGCTCCCGACTCAATGGCCGCTCGAACCGGATTGCCGTGGTACAAGAGCCTCTCCTTGGCAAAGGAAACCACGAGGATACTGTTGGCCGTTGCTACCCCCATACACATGATAGCGCCCATGAGCGCCGGCACGCTGAGCGTGGTATGGGTAACGAAGAGGAAGAGGATAATGCCCGCCAGAGCTGCCGGCAGCGCGGTAATGATGATGAAAGGGTCGAGCCACGACTGGAAATTCACCACGATGAGCAGGTACACCAGAACAATCGAGAAGCCGAGGCCGGAAACCAATCCGATATACGATGCGCGCATGGTCTCCAATTGCCCGCGAACCGTAACGAAGCTGCCCCGCGGCAAAAGTTTGCGGTCCTGGTCAACAATCTGCGTGACATTCCGGCCCACAGCGCCCAGATCGCGGTCCTGGACCGAGGCGTAAATATCGATCACGCGGCGGATATTGTAGTGGTTGATCACTTGCATCTCGTGCGAGCGCTGGATGGAGGCGACATCGGCAAGGATTTCAGGGCGCAGCGCATTTTGCCCGTTCAACGAGATACTCTGCAGGTCCTGCAGCGACTGGATGTCGTACTGGGGAGCCTCTGCGACCAGGTTGTAATCCACTCCATTGCGCCAATTCAAGAAGAACATGGGCGAGGTTTGAAAACTGCCACTGAGGGAATTCAAGATGCTGCCCGCCACATCGGACTCCGTGTAGCCGCCTTGCATGGCCTTGGTGCGGTCCACATCGATATTGAAGCTGGGGTAATCGAAGGCTTGCTGGATATGCGGGTCGGCGATGCCGGGCACCCGGCGGATTTGGTTGAGGATTTGGTCGGCCACTCCGCGGTTCGCCTCGGTATCAGAGCCCTCGATCTGCACGTCGATCGGCGCCGGCAAGCCGAAGTTGAGAATTTGCGTGATGATGTCGGCAGGCAAGAAGTAGAAGATCACTCCTGGAAATTGCTGGGGGAGCTTTTTGCGCAACATCCGGATATAGTCCGTCGTTGGGTGATGTTTGGGGTTCAGCGAAACGGTGACGTCGGCATCGCCCGCCCCTATCATGCCATCGGTGCTGTGCATGGTGTTCATGGGGCTATAAGGCAAGCCGATATTGTCGACGATGGTACCCATTTCGTGGCGCGGAACCACTTGCCGGATGGAGTTCTCCACCAGGTCGCAGAGCCGCGCCGTCTCCTCGATGCGGGTGCCGGTCTTCGCTCGCAGATGCAGTATGAACTCGCCGCTGTCGGAACTGGGGAAAAAGTCCTGCCCCAGGAAGGGCACCAGGAGGAAGGCGCAAAGGCATGCGATGAGAAACACAGTGACGAACAGCGCCCGCCGGTAAACCAGCCCGGTGAGCAACCGGTGGTAGCCCTCGCGAAGCCGCTGGAATCCCTTTTCGAAAGCCCTTTGAAAGCGCGCGAAAGGATTTCGGGTAGGCGCCTGGTGGTGATTCTTCAGCTTGAGCAGGTATAGCGCCAAAGTCGGAACCAGCGTCCTGGAGAGAACATACGAGGCCAGCATCGCGAATACCACCGCTTCCGCCAGGGGAACGAAGAGAAAGCGGGACACGCCGGTGAGAAAGAACATGGGCAGGAAGACGATGCAGATGCACAGAGTCGAGACCAGGGCGGGAACGGCAATCTGCGCGGCTCCTTCCAGGATCGCGTCGTAGACCTGGTAGCCATTCTCGAGGTAGCGCTCGATATTCTCGATCGTGACCGTGGCATCGTCCACCAGGATGCCGACGGCCAGCGCCAGGCCGCCGAGGGTCATGATGTTGATGGTTTCGCCCAGGAAACTGAGAATAAGGATCGAGGTAAGGATGGAAAGGGGAATGGAAATGGCGATGATGAGCGTGCTGCGCCAGCTGCCCAGAAAGAGCAGAATCATCAAGCCGGTGAGCGCGGCGGCGATGATCGCTTCGCGGATGACCCCGCTGACTGCATTCTCCACAAACAACGATTGATCTTGCAGGGGCTGCATCTTTAATTGTGGTGGGACCGTCAATGCAATGCGCGGCAGCAGATGGCGCACCCCTTTGACCACGTCGATGGTGGAAGCGTTGCCGGCCTTCAAAACCAGGACCAGAACCCCGCGCTGCCCATCTTGGCGGGCTATGTTGGTTTGCGGTGCAAAGCCGTCGCTGACGGTGGCAACATCGTGCAGGTAAATGGTGGACTCGCCGACCTGCTTGATCGGCAGATCGTTCAGCGCCGCGACGCTTCTCAGGCTGGCGTTGACGCGAATTTCATATTCATCCTGACCTATCTTCGCCGTACCGGAGGGCAAGATCAAATTCTGGGCGGCCACGGCATGCAGCACGTCGGTGGAAGACAGGCCTCTGGCCTGCATGCGTCGGGGATCGAGATTCACCATGATCTGGCGCAGCTTGCCTCCGTAGGGAGCGGGGACGACAGCACCCGGCACGGTGACAATCTGCGTGCGGACGAAATTCATCGCCAGATCGTTAAGCTGCTGCTCGTCGAGGCCCTTGCCGGAAAGGCCGATCTGGAGAATCGGCACGCTCGAGGCGCTGTAGTTGATGATCTCCGGAGGTTGCTCGCCGGGCGGCATCTGCTTGAGCTGTTGCTGCGCAACCGCTGTTACCTGCGCCATCGAATTCGCCAGGTTCGCATTCGGCTGAAGAAACACCTTGATCACCGACTCACCGTTATATGAGGTTGATTCGAGGTGTTGGATGTTATCCACCAGAGTCGTCAGCGATCGCTCGAAGGGCGCGGTGATCCGTCCTTCCACCTCCTCGGCGTTCAAACCGGCGTATTGCCACGCCACGGATATCACCGGTATGTCGATGTTGGGGAAGATGTCGGTCGGGGTGCGAAGAATCATCACCGGGCTGGCAATCAGGATGAGCAGCGCCATCACGATGAAGGTGTATGGCCGGTTGAGCGCTAGCTTGACGATCCACATCGCAGTTTCACCTCGGCTGCAAGGGGGCAGGTTTCAATGTGTCTCTTTCCTTTATAGATCCTCCGGGCGCCATAGGTCTGGCCGAGGCCACAACCCGGGCCAACCGGGAGATCACTTTTGCGGAGATTGGGGCTTTGGAAAGGCGTCGGAGGCTGCTTGCTGGAAGGCCTGGCGAAGCTTGCTGGCGTCGCCGTTGGTGCCCGGGCGCTGCACCATGAGGATGTAAGCAAGGCCGCGCACCGGGTCTATCCATGCCTGCGTGCCCCAGGCTCCTCCATGGCCGTAGGTACCCGGCGAGAGCATCTCCGCCACACCGGGGTGCGGAGACTTGAGGATGGCCACACCGATCCCCCAACCGTAGTTCATTCCTCGGCTACCATATTCTTCAGTTTGTAGGAACCCCGTCTTGAGTTCGCCTGTGTGCACGGTAGTTAGTTGTTGAAAGGCGGCGGGGCTGAGATAGCGCTTGCCCTTAAACGTACCGCCGTTCAAGAGCATCTGGCAGAAGCGGGCATAGTCCGGACCGGTTGAGAAAAGCCCCGCATTGCCAAATGGCGGTTGGCCCTTGTTTCCGTAAGCGGCGTAAGGCTCCGCGGTCAGGGCACCAGTCTGCTTGTCTTTTATGTAAGGGGTTGCCAGGCGAGATCGTTGCTTTCTGTTGGGGTAGAAGGTCGTGTTCTTCATGCCCAGCGGCTTGAGAATGCGCTTGCTTACAAAATCGTCGAATGAGAGCCCACTGGCCACCTCGACGATGCGCGCCGCTACGTTGATCCCTGACTGCGTGTATCGCCAGTGGTCGCCTGGTTCATAGAGCATGGGCGATGCAAGATAGATGGGGATCAGATCGGCCAGGGTATGGGCACCCTTGATGGCGGCCGCATCGCCTTCGCCCAGGCCCGATGTATGAGTGAGGAGTTGCTCGATGGTGATGTGCGCGGGTTGACCGGCGGGCGTCTTGAGCGTGGCAAACTCGGGAATGAACTTTTCCACTGGATCGCTTACCCGCAGCTTTCCCTCGTCCTGCAGCATGAGAATGGAAACTCCGGTGAGGGGCTTGGTCATGGAGGCCTGCCAGAAAAGGGTGTTCGGCTCCATGGGCTTTTTCATCGCGATATCGGCCAAGCCGATAGTATCGAGCGCGAGCACCTTGTCCTTAGAGACGACCACTGTCACCGCTCCGGAAATATCCCGTGCGTCGATAAACTTCTCGATCGCCGCGCGAATGGCGGGGTTCCCGGGGTCGGCCGCAAGGGCGGCCGCAGGCAAGAGAAGCAAAATAGCGTAGACAATCGTTCGTTTAAACACTCGATTTACCTTATTCTCCACCACGCCGGCCATTATTTAGAAGCCAGGTCCGCCAGGAACTCTTTGTAGGTGAGAATGCGGGCAAACATGGGCAAGTTCTTCTCGAAGGTGAACCGTTGTTCCTCGTCGGAGAGCGTCGCTGCGCAGTCAGAGAGGGCAACGATGTTGAATCCCTTTTCGTAGCCTGTACGCGCGGTTGATTCCACACAGCAATTGGTCAGGAAGCCGGCAACAGCCAAGGTCTTGATCCCCCGGGAGCGAAGGATGAAATCCAAATTTGTGCTGGCGAAGGTATCGAGCCCACGTTTCCCTTCGACGACAATATCTTCCGGAGCAGGCGAGATAGCGTCCGTGATGGCAGCGCCCCAAGTGCCGCGCACGAACGCATTCGAGTCCACCACACCTTTGAGGATGCCATAGGGATCCGGGTTAATCTCGCCATAGCCCCTGGCAAACGTAATGGGAGCGAACATCACGGTGACGCCCGCCGCTCGCGCCTGGTTCGCAGCCTGCACGGAATTGGCGAGCATGTTCGTGCTCTGCATCACCCCCTTCACCCCCTGATGCAGCGCGCCGCCTTCGCTGGTGAAGTCATTCTGGTACTCGATAAGCAACAGAGCTGTCGTTTTGGGATCAATTGGCATTCCGTTCCTTTCCAACTATAGGACTCACAATTCATTCTTTCACAAACACGCGTTTCGATTACCTGCTCGAACGCGGTGCGACGGCGTCTCACAGCAGAGCGCAGCCGGCAGCCGAGACCGCAAAGCCGGCGAGAACCCATAACACGTCGGCCGTTGCCGTGAGCAGAATGTGCGTGGGAACGTTTATGGTCCGATGACCATTTCCGGTATACACAAAGAGACGCCATGATAACGTAACCGAAGCGGTAGCGATCCCAATGGCGCAACCTAAGGCCCGCATCAGATTGAGCATGCCTGCAGCCTCGCCGGTTCGATTCCCCGGAGCAGCAGCGACGGTCGCGCTGTTGTTGGGCGCGATGAACATACCCAACCCTGCGCCGAAGAGGGCCAGCGCGCCCATCACTCCGTAATGGTAAACAGGGTGACCTGCCAGGCTGCGCGACAACACCACCAGGGCGCAAATGCAAAGCAGCATGGCGGAAGTAGTCATCGTCCTCGCCCCTACCCGCGCGTAGATGCTTCCACTAATGGGTGCTGTCAAACCAAGGGCGATCGGGATCAGGGCAAGATGCAGGCCAGCCAAAGTGAATGGTTCGTTCAATCCGTGAATGAACAGGAACGACATCAGAAAGAACATCGAATATAGGAGAGCATAGGAGAGGCAGACGGCCGCCAGGCCGCCGGAGAACGCCGGAGAGCGAAAAAGGTGAAGATCGATCAAGGGCTCGGGCTGTTGCCACTCTCGCCACACGAAAAAGGGGAAGAACGCGGCGGCCGCAAGCAGTGCGCAACGCATAGCGGTTGACTTAAATCCCCAGGCTTGCCCTTCATTCAGTATCAGAACGAGAGAGGTGAGCGCAGGGGTCAGCAAAATCGCACCCTGCCAATCGAAGCGTTTGCTTGCCGTGGGCGCAGACGTTTGCGGCAAGGCCAACCATCCCCCAATTACGCCTGCCAGCCCGCAGGGAACCGAGACCAGGAATATCCATCGCCAGCCCAAACTCGCCAGGATAAGACCGCCGATCACTGGGCCGACGCTAATACCGATTGCCTGTGCCGCTGCAAATAGTCCCATGGCCCGCCCAAGCCTGTTGGGACCAGCGGCCTTGACCAGGATGGTGATGCTATTGGCTCCCAACAGAGCGCCACCGACGCCTTGGATCGCTCGGCACGCGATGAGCAAGCGCAGGTCAGAGACCACACCGCATAAGGCGGAAGCCAGCGTAAATACGGCATAGCCGAAGAGATAAAGGAGCTTGCGGCCCTTTGTCTCCGACAGACGGGCGAAGATAGGCAGCGCGGATGCAAAGGCCAGTAAATAGGCGATGGCCACCCAGCTCACTGTGTCGAGATTCGCGCCGAATTCCCGTTCAAGCCTGGGCAGCGCCAGTTGAACTATGCTGGCGTCGAGCTGCCCAATAAATCCACCGATGCAGGTGACGCCAACCACGAGCCATGGATACCAGGATCGGCGAGTGACGGATTGGAGTGGTGCCGGTTCATATCTGCTCACGTGGCTTCCTCAGACACCCGTCCACGTCTGCGCACGCCTCCCGTCGAAGGCGGTCGTAGAGGGGCTTGCAGATCTGGTGGCGGGGTGTCGAACGAAAGTATAGATGGATGTCGTGTACCGGCGATAGGGCGGCGAGAGAGCGTGATTCGGGGAAAGCGTGTGCCTTAAGAGCCTGCGTGAATGACGGGCCCCGTTTCCCCTCACCAAGGACGCACCCTTCGTGAGGGAAACGCAGCCGTTCATTGCGGCAGCGCTGCGCCGGCGTGCTCTGCCACCATGTACGCGGCGTACCAGTCGGGCCAGTTCGGGTCAGCCTGCCCGATGCGCTTCTCATGCTCGCCGTGGGCGGCCGACGCCCGCCGAAGCGCGCTGGCCAGATCGTTTGCGGAAGCGAACGCCGTCTCGGCGGCGGCGACCCGACCAGGCAGCCGGGTGGTCACTTCCTGCAACAGCCACCCGTTGCCGTCGGGGTCGCTGAAAGTGGCGAAGGAGCGGTAGGTGCCGTGATCGGGCGCGGGCCCGGGCACGCGACCGCTTGTACTATCGGGCTGGAACTGCGCGCCTGGCGTTCCCGGATGGAATACCTCGCTGACCGTGACCCCACGAGCGGCGAGTTCTTTGCGCGCAGCTTCGATGTCGGAAACGACGAGGTAGAGGCCGCGGGCCGAGCCGGGCGGGGCAGTCGTGATGTTGGTACCGAATTGGATCGAGCACCCCGACCCGGGCGGCGTGAATTGGACGACCCGAAAGCCGTTGTCAAAAGGGAAGTCGGCGTCGAGCCTCCACCCGAGGCTTGCGTAGAACTTCTTCGCGCGGTCGGCATCCGCGACCGGGATGACGACCACTTCGAGTTTCAAGTCCACCTTGGCAACGTTCGCGTCGCTCGCCTCGTTGCTACGGACCTCTTCTTTCAGATTTGTCATGTTCTTCTCTCCTATGGTTCACCTGAACCGAACCTATGTTGTGCGCGATTCCCCATGTTCCACAGCCGCGCGAAAACCACTTTTCAGATGCTCGTAACTGGCAGGAGGCGCATCTGTTTGCAGAAAAATAATGAAAGTTACGCCTTAATGAACAAGTGATTTGATTTTCGAGGCTTCGCGAGCCCTCTTCATTTCCCGGCTGGGCTCTTTTTTGCGCCAAAGGAGGCATCGATCTGTTTGGAGTATTCCGCCGCCTTTGCCAGGATCGCCGGCTCGTCGAGGGTGAGCATGCGCCGGTCTTCCATCACCACTTTGCCGCCAATGACGGTCGTTCTGACGTCGGAGGATTTGAGGGCATAGACGATGGCCGAATAGACGTCATACATCGGGGTGGCGTGCGGAGCGCTGGTATCCACTACGATGAGGTCGGCCTTCTTGCCCACTTCCAGGGAGCCGATCTGCCGCTCGAGATGCAGTGCGCGCGCACCGGTGATGGTAGCCATCTCGACCACCTGTGCTGCATTGAGCGCCTTGGGATCCATGCGGGCGAACTTTTGCTCCTTCGCCGCCAGGTCCATCTCCTCGAACATGTCCTGGTTGTTATTGCTGGCAGCGCCGTCGGTTCCGATACCGACGGCGACTCCGGCCGAGAGCAACTCAACGGCCGGCATCAGTCCGGCAGCGGTCTTCATATTGCTGGAAGGGTTGTAGGAGCAGCCAACTCCGAAGTGAGCCAGCGTCTGCACATCCGCCTGATCTAGCCAAATGCAATGCGCGCCCAGGACATTCGGTCCCAGCAGGCCGATGCGCGCGAGATATTGGACGGGGGTGAGGCCATGCTCGTGCCGGCTTTTCTCGATCTCGAACGGCGCCTCGGCTACGTGGATCAGAAGCGGCGCCTGGTTGCGCTGGGCGAGCGCCGCGGCATCCTTGAGAAGCGTCTCCGAGCAGGTGTAGATGGAATGCGGCGCGACCGCAGGGGTGATGAGTGGGTCGCCCTTCCAATGCTTCAGAAATGATTCGGTATAGGTGAGCGCGGCGGCGGAGGTTGCGCTATCGGGAGAAGGGAAGCCGATCAGGGTTTCTCCCAGCACGCCGCGCATTCCGGCGGCTTTCGCAGCTTCCGCCACTTCCTCTTCGAAGTAGTACATGTCGGCGACGGTCGTTGTGCCGCCGCGCAACATCTCCAGCAGGCTAAGCCGCGTCGACCAGGTAACGAAATCCCTGGTGACGTAGCGATGCTCGGCAGGAAAAATATACTTGTTCAGCCAATCGTCCAGAGAGAGATCATCCGCCAGGCCGCGGAACAAGCTCATGCTCATATGTGTATGGGCATTGATCAGTCCCGGCAGGATGAGCGCCGCCGTGTGCATCGATGACCTTAGCCCGATTCATAACGTGGCGTCGATATTCGCGGTTGTGTCGATGGCGGCGATGGCGTCTCCCTGGACCGCGACCGCGCCATTCTCCAGGATGCGGCGCGTTCCGTCCATGGTGACCACGGTGCCGTGAACCACGATCAGATCCACTCGCTGCTTGGCGAATGCCGGCGTCGCATGGATGGCGGCGGGCAAGCAGCAGATCAAGAGCCAACAAAAGATTTGCCATCGGGGACGACTGGGCAAATCGTCCGACACCAGACTAAGCGCCATAGTGGACCGTCATTGGGTTAAGGTGAGCGAGGCAGGAGCCGATTTCGACAGCAGCTCGTATTATGCCTTTCGGGCTTTGGGAAGTCACGCTCGCCTTATGCCTGCTTGGGAGATCGTTCCGGCTGCGCATAGATCCCGAACTCTGCAATACCCAGTGGCTTGCCCGCTCCACGCAGGCTCAGGCGCAGACGCTGCGCAGAGGTCGGCTTCACCCGGTACACCATCTCCCTCGGTGACTCGCCGGACAACACTTCTCGCCACTGCCCTCCGCTCCACGCTTCGACACGATAGGAAACGATGCGGCTTTCGGTCCCGTAATCGCTGAGATAGGTCGGCTCGACGACAGCAACCGTGTTGAATACGGTCGGCTTCTGCAGATCGATCTCAAGCCAACCCGACGTTTGCCCGGCATCGCACTCCCAGTATGTTCGCGGATGGTCATCGTTCGCCAGGTCCGGCCCCGACGTATCGGCAATGCTGCTTGCATACGAGGGCCGCGCATAGGCGAGGTTTGGTGTAGTGATCTGCTGTGCAGTTGCAAGCCGTGGCGCGGGCGCCCGATCCCGCCAGAGTTCGCCAATGGCAGCAAGCCGGTCCACCGCATTCTGGTCGAACCGTCCGTCCCGGTTCGGCGCCACGTTTAAGATCAGATTGCAGTGGTGCGCATTGAACGGGATGAGCCACTCCTCCACAATTTGCTTGGCCGAGCGAAGTTCCTGCGTCGGATAATCCAGCTTCCAGAACCAGTCGCTCTGCAGCGTCGTTGCGGACTGAGACGGCACTTCGCTCCCAGACGGAATCGTCTGCCCCGCGTGCTGCTCATACTGCTTCACATCGGTGTAATACAGCGCGGGCGCCGGATACCTGCCCTGGTTGTAATCGCTCATCAGGCAATTCGGCTGCAGCTGCTTCACATGGTTATAGATCTCTAGAAAAGGCATCTCTTCATAGTTCAATCGGCTCCATGCCGCGTTCCATCCGTCGATCACCAGCGCCGTAATTTCGCCATAGTTTGTCAGAAGCTCGGTCAGCTGCGTCTTCACCTTGCCGATCTTCTCCCGGGTCACACAATACGGCCGGATGTCCGCACGTAGATCGAGAATCGAAAAGTAGAGACAGGTCTTGAGCCCTTGCGCCCGGAACGAGTCGACATAGGCACGCACGATATCCCGCTTATAGGTCGCATCCTGCACGTTGGCGCTGCCGCTCTTAGTAGGCCACAAGCAAAACCCGTCATGATGTTTCGTCGTCAGGCAGCCATACGCCATCCCGGCGGAGCGGGCAGCATGCGCCCACTGATCGGTGTCGAGATTCTTGGGATTAAAGAGCGCAGGCGAAGCTTTCGCATCTCCCCACTCCCGCTGCTCATATGTGGCCATGTTCAGGTGGATATACATGCCGAAGCGCAGATCGAGGAAATGCTGCTGCAGCTCGGTCATCGACAACTCCGAGACCTTTCGGGGAGGCGATCCAGCGGAAGCCTTTCCCATCGAGGCATACAGCGCCGCAGCGGCCAGGCCGCCGGTAAATTCTCTTCTATTCATCGTGCTCGCTTTCTTGGCAAATCGTCCTGTCACCCGCACTTACAGTTTTACCAATGAATCGGTCGCAGGGTTTCCGCGCGGGTCACGGAGCATCCACCACACAGCGAAAGCCGATCGTCCCGGCACGATCCCGCCCCGGCGACATCAGCAGGAACTTCTGGTGTTCATCGAGGCGATAGGTCTGGGGAAAATACCAGATCGATCCTCGCGGTTGATAGGACGCGCCGCCGCGCAGAATCGCCGCGCGCGTGTGCTCGTCGCGAAACTCGTCGGTCCACTGCGAGATGTTTCCGGTCATGTCGAGCACGCCGAAGGCACTGGCCCCTGCCGGAAACGCATCCACGTTGGCCGCCGCGCGCATCACTCGCCCGTGGTCGGGGGGGGAAGCGCTCGATCATTCCAATCATTTCCCCAGGGATAGAGGCGGCCATCGGAGCCCTGCGCGGCATATTGCCATTCCCAATCGTGCGGCAGCCGCTTTCCGGCCCAAGCCGCATACGCGCGTGCATCTTCGATGGAGACCCAAGTCACCGGCTGGTTCGCCGCACCCTCGGGAAATGTTCCGTTGGCCCAGTGCCGCAGAAAATTGTGGCTGTCCGCGGGATGGTAATGCGCGGCGTCGACGAATTTCTTGAACTCGGCGTTGGTTACCGGCGTCCGGTCGATATAGAACGACTTCATCTGCAGCCGGCGGCGATGAAATCGGCGCGGCGCGTCTTCCCATGGATATTGCACGTCGACGCCAGGATCGTTGCCGCCTTCGATTTCGATCCCACGTACGGCAAAATCAAAATCGCCGCCTGGAATGCGAATCATGCCCGGGGGCGCGGAGGCGGCCGGCTTTGTCGCCGCCATCTCAACCATGGTCTGGGGCAGATACTTCCATTCGCGCGAGTACCCACTGAGAGGGCGCTTGGCGCGCTCGGCCATAAACGCAAGCAGATCCTTCCATTCGCCGGTCAGCGCCGGAGTCATGAGCACCGCGCCAAAACCAAGGCCTTCGATCGAAAATCGCAGCCTATCCTTTCCTCCGGCTACGTCGGGAGTGAGCTCGACGCCATGCCACAGGTCGTAGTAATGCATGCCGTCGGCATGCGCTATGCTCAGCTCATCCCCTGAGACGTCGTATTCGTTGCGATTGACCATCGTCCATAGCGTTGCGTTTTCGCCGGGGAACCTGCTGGCGAAAACGCCGGACTGCAGGGTCGCCGTATACGGCTCCCAGTCCGGGCTTTGCAGCGTTTGCCCGAAGGCGCGCTCGATTCGTGTGAATCGCAGCACGGCTTCGGCATCGTGCGGTGTCATGCCATACCAAAAGCCCCACAGGTTTTCGAGCGACGCATAGCCGACGCCGTTGAAGAAGGCGTGCTGCAGACTGTTGGTCTTATCGCGAGTGAAGCGATCTGTAACATTGATGGTGTGCCGCCGCTCGAGCCATTTCGCCTGGTTGACCATGGGCACGAACGGATAGGGCGTGTCTTCCCAGGTTACCCAGTCGTTCCAGCTGATGGTGCTCCATGCCAGCGACTCGTCGCGAATGGCAAATTGAGGTTCGAGGGCAAGCGGATGGTGGGCGGCATCGGCGGCCGCGTGAAAAGCGGCCGGGACGTCTTCGAGGGTATCGAAATTGACGCCGTCGGCGCCGATTTCCGCCATCAATTCCGCCAGAGCCGTCGCGGTGGGTGTGGCCGGCTCACGCGTGCCGGTGTCCCAGGCCAGGGTGGGGAAGAAGACGCGCACGCCGCGGGCGTGGAATTCGTCGATCATGTGGCGAACGCCGGAAACTCCACCGGGCAGGTCGCGAATCAGGTCGAACTGGTTGCGGTCGTCTACGCCTAGATTGGGATAGAGCGGCCAGATGAGGACGGCGTCGATGGGGCCGAGGCGTCCTTCGACGTCCGGCGAGAAACCGGTCAACCGTGTATTGATTCTTGTCCGGATCGAAGAATGTGCGGTCCCAGATCAGCATCTGGACTTGGGAATACACGTGCTGCGTCCAAGCCAGCTCGGGCCGCTCGTACTCCGTGCCCTGGTAACGCAATCGCTGGAGCCGTTCCTCCCGCCACGCTTTCATTTGCGCCCGCCAGGCATCCGCCGCGGCGGGATTTTCGGGCCCAGGAAGCAATACGTCCGCGGGGCCGGCCGGCTGGGTGAGATTGAGCACGCCGGTCGGCGGGACGAGCGCATGACGCGGGCGCCACTCGTCGGAAAAGGCGGTGGCAGAGATCAGTGCGGATACGGCGAGAGCAGAGTAAAGGAATTTGCGCGCAAGGTCCTTGCGGGAAGAGTGCGTGGGTCTCCTGGCGCGGAGCCTCTCCAAGGTGCTGCTGTACTTTTTCATCGGTAGATAGAGCGAATATAACGGAATGACGCGGTGAGTTCACAGTCCGCCCCGGTTCGCTCATCCAGTACCACGAAGCTCTGATCTATTTCAGTAACCTCGCCTGCTTTCCTTGGTGAGAAAGCAAGGAGATAGCCTGCTTGTCAAAAGAGACGAAAATATCGCCGCCTAACCAATTGCCCTCGTAGGCGATCAGTCCATCCGCAAAATCGCCGCCTGCCTTTAGCATCGACAACCCGGCATCCACAGCTGGGCGATTGACGGAGACGTTGTCCGCACTGAGCAACGCTTCCAGGGCGGCGGAAATACTCTCTTGCCCAAATTGGTAAACGCGGCGCAGAACCCAAACAAACTCACACAGGCATGGAAGGGTAACTGCGATGAGCTCGGCTTGCTTAAGAAGCCTGGCGGCCGCCCGGGCCTGTTTTTTGTCGTCTGCGACCACGGCGCGGACGAGGACGTTGGTATCCGCAGTGATTCTCACTTCTGCCTGGACCAGCCGGCCGCCGCGGCTTCGTTGATCTCATCGAGAGTCGCAACCTTCCTGGTCTTTCCTGCGAGCAGGCCAAGGAAGCTGTCTATCTTACCTAGTGGCCGCGCAGCTCTGAGAGTTACAGCCCCATCCGGCTGCTTGTCCAGTTCAATCTTCTCTCCCGGCTGGATACCAAGATGCTGAAGTACATCCTTGCGGAAGGTAACCTGGCCTCGTGCGGTGACGGTCAAAGTGCTCATTGTCCCGGGTTCCCCCCAGCTGATTCCAACATGGTAATGCAAAAACGCATTACATGCAAGGATGACCGCTTAATCTCTCGGCTGCCGCCCATCGCAAGTTGGCGTGATGACAACTTTTACTCCATCCGCAATACGTGCATCGGATCGGTGGATGCTGCGCGCCGGGCCGGTACAATCGCTGCGATCGTAGCGGCAACCAAGAGCAGCAATATGCTGCCGCCCAGTGCGATTGGGTCCATGACGGGCGTTTGATAAAGGAGACTGCGGACCCAGCGCAGCGCGATCAACGCCATCATGAGTCCAACACCTGTGCCCAGGAGAACGGGATATGCAGCCTGCCGCAGCACCAGCCCGATCATCGCGCTCTTGCCAGAACCCAAGGCGATGCGGATGCCGAACTCCTGCCGGCGCAGCGTGACCGAGTACGCAAGCACGCCATACACTCCGAGCAAAGCCAGGAACAATGCGGCCACGCCAAAAGCCGCTAAGCACCATGGCCTGGAAGCGGTCGCCTGCCACGGAATCGCTGACCTGTTCATCCATGGACTTGAGCGTCGGAATGGCAACCTGGGGATCGATCTGCCAGATCGCACGCCGCATCTCGGGAATCAACGCATCGCTGGATTGAGAGCTGCGGACCAGGAACGACAGCGTCATCGGTGTGTAGGCCCAGTAGGGCAGATAGACCATGGCGGCATCGTCCTTGAGGCCATTGATGCGCGTGTCGGCGACGACCCCGATCATTGTGACGGTTTGGTCGTCCGGAACAATGTCAGAGACCTTTCGTCCGACTGGATTCTCATCCGGAACAATGTCAGAGATCTTTCGTCCGATGGGATTCTCGCCAGGAAAGCCTTCGCGCGCTGTTCTTTCCGAGATGAGCGCGACATAGGGATGGGTGCGATCGGCGGCGGTGATGTTGCGGCCAGCGACAAGCGGACTGAGCATTGTGGTCAGATAGCTGGGGTTGATCCAGCGCACGTTGATCGGCGGCTGCTTTCCCGCCGGCACGGGATGATCCGGCCGGGAAAGAGTATCCACCCAGGTTTCACCGGTCAGCGGCGTAACGCTGGTGAGGGCGACCGATTGCACGCCGGGCAGTTGACCGAGAGCCGTGAGGGCGCTATCGGCAAAGGCCAGCCTGGCTGCATTTCCCTTGGGACCGGCATCGTCATATTGCGGCGCGACGAGGTCGGCCTGCGCGAGCGTGACATGGCTTGCATCGAAGCCGCGATCCTGCCGCAGAAGGTGAGAAAGACTACGCAGCACCAACGACGTAACGATGAGCAGGACCACCGTGCAAGCCACCTGCGCCGCCACCATCAGGCTGCGCGTACGGCGGCTCCGTTGCGTGCCGGCCGCCCGGGTGGAGTTTGCTTGCAGCGCGGCTTGCGGAGCAACGCGAAGGGAGTGCAGGGAGGGCAAGATGCCGAAGATGATTGCCGCTGCAATCGACAAACCGCCGCTAAAGATGAGGACAGGCAGGCTTACCCGCACCTCATCGAGACGAGGGATATTAGCCGGCGCCCATGCGATCAACAGCCGCACGCCGCCGAAGGCAAGCGCTGTTCCGGCCGCGCCGCCGGCGAACGCCAACACCAGGCTCTCGGTGAGACGCGACCTCACCAGTTGGCTGCGGCTGGCGCCCAGTGCGGCGCGCACGGCAGTCTCGCGTTCCGCATTGACGGCGCGGGCGAGTTGTAGATTGGCCAGGTTGACACACGCGATCAGCAGCACCGCGCCCACCGCCGCAAGCAGCAGCCAGAGCGCGCCGCTCACCCCGGAGGCGACATCCTTCTCGAGCGGCGTAAGCGCAATGCCGAAATGAAGCGGCAGGTGCGCGGAGAGCGTGTACGCCTTCTGCAGGGCCTCCAGTTCAGCGTTCGCCTGGGACAAGGTCACGCCCGGCTTGAGGCGCGCGATCGCCTTGTAGTTGAAGTTGCCCATATCTCTATTCAGGTCGTACTCGCTCGGCGCCAGCGGCTCAAAGAGCAGAGGCATGACCTGCGGTTTCCTGAAAGGCGATCTTCGGCGCCAATGCGATTTGCGGAAACCGCATACCCGGCGGCAGCACACCGATGACGGTGACCGGATGGCCGCCGATGCGCAGCGTTTTGCCAATCACCGCGGGGTCGCGCGCAAAGAATGTCTGCCAGCCGTCGTAGCTCAGGATCACGACGCTTTCGGCATTTTGCCGGGCATCCTCCTCGACGAAGTCCCGGCCCAGGATGGGTTGAACGCCAAGCAGCCGGAAGAGGTTTGGCGAAGCGATCACTGCGCCGACGATGCGGGGGTGATCTCCGTTGGGAGAGACGCTCTTTCCCAGTTGAGCAAAGATCGCGGCGTCTTCGAGGGTCGCCGCGGTTTTTTTCAGGCGCTGGAAATGCCGGTAATTGTCGGGAATGGACGATCGCTCGCTGGTCACCTTGTCTTCCACCGCCTCGCGCATCACGACCAGGCGATCGGGGTCGCGAAAGGCGAATGGCTTGAGCAAAACCGCATTGACCACGCTGAAGACCGAAGTAGCCGCGCCGATGCCCAGCGCAAGGGTAAGGATGGCAGTGAGCGCGAAGCCGGGCGACTTGCGCAGTTGACGAACGGCATAGCGGATGTCGCGAGCGGCCTGTTCGAGCCACGGCAGGCCGCGCTGGACGCGGTAGGTCTCGCGGATCTGCGTGATGCCGCCAAACGCGCGCAGAGCGGCGTTGCGCGCCTGCGGTTCATTCATCCCTCGCGCGCGATTTTCTTCGATGGCCAGGTCGATGTGCGCGCGCAGCTCTTCATCGAGATCGGCATCGAGCTTTTTGCTGCGGAAGAGTGCTGCGCCGCGGCTAAGGAGAATCCGGATCCAGTCCATAATCGCCTCCTGACATAGCGAAGCCGCGCCGTGGCGGCATTCGTTCTCATGTTGACCGTCTACCTATAGATTGAGCGCGTTATAGGTAGAATGTCAACAGGTTCATGCTCGGGTTCATGAAGCTTTCAGCACTATTTCCCTCCGCTGTCCATCCAGACAGATCCGTTCGCGCATATGAACTCGTGACTCTAGGAAACTTGGTGTAGTGGTTGCTCGTCTCCGTGTACCGTCGCTGAACCGGAGCTATATTCTCGACTATGCAACACTGTCTGGCCGGAGGCGCTCTGAGTAGGTTCAGATACATCATTCTTTTCTACGCAATCGCTTGCGGATTCGCCTGGATTGTCTGGCTTCCTCTGATCCTGGGCCCGCTCGGCCTCAAAGTTATCAGAGCTTCCGTGTCATTTCCGGTATCGCATATGCATCGGCACTCTGGGCCCGGCGATTGCTTGCTTTATCAGTCATCGCATAGAGACGGGAAACTGGCGGGCTGTTCGCGTTTTCCCGCCATTGGATCGGCGGAGCCTATGGCTATTGGGTGGTCCGCTGGCGATTCTCTTCTGCCGTCTTTTTCTCTTCGCCGCTCTCATCACAAAGGCGGCCCAGCAGCTTGGCATTGGCATCCAGGTGTACTCGTGGGCATCCTGATTCCGATGTTCAACTACAACCTGTTCGGCGGGCCCCTCTTTGAGGAGTTCGGCTGGCGTGGTTACTTGCAGAGCCATCTCCAGCAAATGTTTCCACCTTGGATAGCGGCGATTGCTGTAGGAATCTCTGTGGGCTCTGTGGCACCTGCCCCTGTTTCTTGTCGGATTGGGCGGCGCTTCGGTAACCTATCATTTACCGTGATTCTTATCGGTGTGTCCCTTATCATGGCGTTCGCTTTCAACGCTTCAGGGGAGGCGGTCCTTGTCGCCATCCTGATGCATTCAGCATTCAATGCTTCGAATCGATTCGTTCCCGGATTTCTTGCGGATGTACCTCTTGTCGAATGGCCTTCGGAGGTGGCGCTCATAGCTATCTCCTTCCTTGCTGTTGCCCTGGTCGCCACTGCTTTAAGCCGCGGCCGGCTTTGTGCTCGTATTGGAACAAATAAGTAACCGTACGCTCCCTTTATCTCTAGTTGGATCAGAATCAGCGGCTCATTTGATGAAAGAATGATTCCCGGAAGCTCCGGCTCAATGTGAGCTCGGCGCCATTGAGCAGCTTGACAAGATAGTCTCCATGAAACAACGGCTGCAGCCCCCGAACCGCGGCCTTCTGAACCACAATGGATCGATGAATCCGGACGAACTTCCTTGGATCAAGGGTGTCTTCGAGACTTTGAATCGTCTGCCTTGCAATATGCGACCCTCCGGCAGTATGGATAACCACGTACTTGTTGGCGGCCTCAATCCAGAGGACCTGCTCGACGGGCACAAATACGATTCCATTCTCGTTTTTGATTGACAGCCGGGTCAGCCAGCGATTCGCCCCCGTAGTCGGAAGAGTTCCCCGCGTGCCAATTCGCCGTATTGCACGCTCCAATGAGATCAATAGCCGTTCCTTGTCGAAGGGTTTGCAGAGGTAATCGACGGCCTCAATTTCGAATGCCTTTACGGCGTATTCGCAATAGCCGGTTACGAAGATGAAAAGCGGCACCTTTGCTGAATCAAGCCGCTCCACTATCGCAAAGCCATCCAGGTCCGGCATTTGAATGTCCAAAAATACAATATCCGGGGATAGCTCCAGGATCCGCTCGATACCCTGAGAGCCACTCGACCCCTCCCCTACAACAACAACGTCACTTTCACCGTGAAGTAACTCGCAGAGATAACGGCGCGCATGAGGCTCGTCATCGACGATCAGGGCGCGTGCTGGCGGCTGCGTAGCCGATAGGTTGTTCTGTAACCCGTTCTCCACAGTTACTGTGCCCTCATGATGATCGTTTATAGGCAACCGATCTTTGGATCATGCGCTGCGCTGACCCTTCGAGCGCTGGATAATGCCGGGTGCGGATCCGCCGTGATTCGCTCTAGTTTCTCAACCCGCGCCTTCTTATATGGAATCGAGAGATCAATTTCTACTCCTCCCTGGGGCCGGTCGGTGTACTGAAACGTGTACTGATTGTTGTAGTGCAGCTGAAGGCGATCCATAGTATTTCGAAGCCCCACGCCAAAAGGCGGCATGCCGGATGACGGAGAACGCATAGGGCCATCGTTGCGGAGGACAAGGTGAAGCTTCTCACCCTCGCGGCGCGCGCGGAAATGAATTTCGCACGATTGCAGTGTGCGCGCGGCACCGTGTCGAATGGCGTTCTCAAAGAGGGGCTGCAACAGCAGCTGGGGAATTTCGGCCATAGTCGCTTCCGGCTCAATCTCATAATTGAGAACTAGCCGTTCGCCCAACCGAAGTTTTTCGATTCCGAGATACAAATCCGCGAATTCCAGCTCTTCGGCCAGGCTGCGAACAGAATCGCCACTCTCCTTCAGGGTAATCCGAAGTAGGTCCCCGAGCGCAATCACCATGCGGCGGGCTGTTGCTGGCTCTTCGACGATAAGGCCGGCCAGGGTGTGCAGTGTATTGAACAGAAAGTGAGGATGCAGTTGCATACGAAGCGCGTCAAGGCGCGAGACTGCGAGCTGCCGCTCGAGTTCTGCGCCGCGCGTGCGTTCTGCCTGAAAATCCAGCCAGACTCGCCAACCCTCAATCGCCAGCACAAGCACGATTCCGATCAGGACGTCCCCAGGCAGGAACCTGACTGTTTCAGATTGTAGAAAATACCTGAATGTTGGATACGCAGAACGCTCGGGGAAAAATGTCGAGAATACAATCGCCCACTGGCTGAACATTACCAGTGTTGCCGCGATAGCGACCACGAGCAATAGTGCGACTGCATTCCAAACTCTTTTCCCGGGGCGGAGGGGGAACCCTAGGGTGCACTTCGACAGGAGCGGTAGCACGAGGGCCCAAAGCGCAAAATGGACCGCGTTGGCATACAGAGCAAATACGAACGACTTGTGACCGCCGAGGTCGCTGATCATCAGGACGGTCGTAAAGAAGAGAGACGCGGCGACCCAGCCGAGAATCACGAATTTGATGCGTCTGGCTGTGGACATATGCTTTGCAGTCGTTGACCTCAGAATAAACCAGTATTGGCCCTAAGTGAGTTCACCTAAGTGAGCCTATGGCCCGAGCTGAGAGGCAGGCTTCGCACTCGTTTCCCCGTGGCGGCGAAGATCGCGTTGGACACTGCCGGACCGATAGGCGGCACAACGGGTTCGCCAATGCCTGACGGCGGCTCCGCCGAGGCGACAATATGCACCTCGACTTTCGGCATTTCCTTCATACGCAAGACTCGATAGTCATTGAAGTTGGATTGCTCGACTTGACCGTTTTTCACGGTGATGGCGCCGTAGAGAATTGCGCCCAGACCAAAGCCCACGCCGCCTTCCACCTGTGCCCGGATTACATCGGGGTTGATGGCCACCCCGCAATCGACCACGCAGACGACTCGATCCAACTTCACGTCGCCATTCGGACCGGCCGTCACCTCGGCCACGTACGCCAACGAGCTATGAAAGGAGTAGTGAACCGCAATGCCGCGTCCTTTGCCGGGCGGCAATGGTGTACCCCAGCCGGCCTTCTCCGCGGCAAGCTGAAGTACCTGGCGATCGCGCGGAAACTTGGCAAAGAGTCCAGGGCGCATCGGGGCCGGAGCCGTTAGTTCAAGTATCCGTTTCTCTCTTGGGTCCTTCGATAGGAGCGCATACCGAAACTGGTAAGCATCTCGGCCTGCAGCGTGAGCAATATCGTCGAGGAAGGTCTCCACGGCAAAAGCCGTGTGGCTATCACCGACGGAACGCCATTTTTCCACGGGCACCCCGAGCACGGGAGTATGGAGATCCACAAGAATGTTTGGGATGTCGTAGGGAATGTTGCTCGCGCCCGCAACGGAGGTGATATCGACACCGTTGACAATCCAATCCGGGTCATTTCCTAGCACTGATTGGCCAACGATACGGTGTTGCCAGGCAATCAGGTTTCCATGCTGATCCAGCCCCGCGGTGATTTTGTGCAAATACATCGGCCGATACGCGTCACCCTTCATGTCCTCTTCACGAGTCCAGAAGAGTTTAACCGGTGCGCGGCCACCGATCGCTTTCGCCACCTCCACCACCTCCGACGCCCCGCTACCCCTCCGTCCGAAGCTCCCGCCTCCGAACAACGAATGAATGTTGATCTGCTGAGGCTTCAGTCCCGTAATTCGTGCTGCGTCGTCTTGCACGCCCGAGACGTCCCAATCGCCCGTCCAAATATCACATTGTTCCACCGAAAATCGAACAACAGCACTGAGGGGTTCCATCGGCGCATGGGCTAGATAGGGAAATTCGAATGTGGCGGTCAGCGTTCGTGCCGCACCAGACAGCGCCTGCGCGCAATCACCGTCCCGTCGTGCGATTGCGCCAGGACGTTCCAAAAGGGCGCGATATTCGCTGAAGAATTGCGGCGTCCCCCGCTGCTCGGCCTTTGATTCGTCCCACTCAATATCCAAAGCCTTGCGTCCACGCAGCGCTGCCGGGAACGATTTGGCGACCACTGCCACCCCGGTCGAAATCTGCACAACGTCGACGACCCCGGGAACCGCCCTCGCCGCTGTCGGGTCAAAACTCCTCACAGTAGCGCCGAAACGAGTCGGGCGTGCAACCAAGGCAGTCACCATTTCCGGAAGTGAGAAGTCAATGGCAAAGACTGCTGTTCCATTCGATTTGGATTTGCCGTCGACGCGCCGGAGACGCTGTGCCCCGATCAACTTGAAGTCTTTGGGGTCTTTGAGGGCCACTTGCGTAGGGACTGGCAGGGTTGCAGCGATTTCGGCCAGTTCGCCGAAGCTGGCCTGCCGCCGGGACGGGTGATGCCCCACTACTCCCCCGTCGACTGTGACTTCACTGCTGGGAACCCTCCATCTGTCGGCTGCCGCCGTTACCAGCATCGCACGCGCGGTAGCGCCTGCCCGGCGATATTGGTCGTAAGAGTTGGGAATGGAGTTGCTGCCACCGGTACCTTGATCACCGAATTGCAGATTCTTATAGAGGTCCCGGTCTGCAGGTGCTGGCTCAACACGGATCTGAGACCAGTCCGCGTCGAGTTCCTCCGCAAGAATGGTAGCAAGGCCGGTGTAGATGCCTTGTCCTCCTTCCACATGCTTGGAAATGATAGCTACCGTATTGTCGGAAGCAATTCTAAGGAAAGCATTGGGAGCGAACGCATCCCGTTCGGATACTGTCGGAGCTGCGGCCAATGAGCCCTTGCGATCCGGCAAATAAAAGCCGAGTACCAGGCCCGTGACGAGAGAAGAGCTGGTCTTGAGAAACTGCCGCCTGCTGGTCGCGATGGCTTCACTGTCAAAGTGCATCGCTCATCCTTGCCGCATCCGTGCAGCTTCGTGAATGGCAGCGCGGATACGTGCGTACGTGGCGCAGCGGCAGATGTTGCCGTTCATGGCGGTGTCGATATCTTCGTCGGTAGGAAACGGCTTTTGTTCAAGCAACGCAATGGCGGACATAATCTGACCCGACTGGCAATATCCGCACTGAACGACATTCAAACTTTCCCAGGCGCTCTCGACCGCGTGTGCAGTGCTGCCGGAAACTCCTTCGATCGTGGTAACCGACTTTCCTGCAACGGAATGAGCCGGCGTAACACACGAGCGGATCGGTCTTCCCTCAAGATGCACCGTGCAGGCTCCACAGAGCGCGGCGCCACAGCCGTATTTTGTCCCCGTTAACCCAGCGGCCTCGCGAATCGCCCAGAGCAGTGGATCGTCTGGGGCGACGTCAAGCGAGACCTCGCGGTGATTCAACACGAAAGAGATTGGCACGGTTCACCGTTCATCCAATCACGATAACGGCAATAAGTTGGGGAGGTAAGTCGATTGTCGCAAAGCGAGGGTTTGCGGCGCGAAGCGGACGGCCGCCTCAAAGCTCTGATACGGGCCTCTTCAACGGATGCGCGCACGTCCTTGACTACTGTTGGCGGCTGCCGTCTATCCCCGGTCCCCGTTGCCTCACTTCGCGCCGCATTTCGACCGCTCAGCGACAGACCCCTCGCGTTTTGCTTTGCGTCGTCGCTACCCTGCCTTCATGAAGAGAATATCTCGCGGAACCAGAAGACACTCTAGCGAAACCGGCTCAAGGAGAAGTGACCAGGCTATGAAGCGCACAAGCGTGTATCTTTTCTTGATTGCCCTTGTTTCTTCGCCCTTCTGGGGGCAAGAGAATGCGCGACAAGCGGTCCAACATGCGTTCCAGCTTAACGAGCAGGGCCAGTTTGCCCAGGTTATCGAACTCATCAAGCCTCTCACGTCTGCCGCTACGCAGCCTGCGCCCGATCTTGGACGTGCCTGGCTGCTGCTCGCGATGGCCTATCAACAGGAAGGAAGCCTTGAGGAAGCAGGGACCGCTTACGAACAGTCCCTGCACTTCCTGGCAAATAACCCGCAAGACTCAGAGCAATATGCGGCGGCCTTAAGCGCGTACTCAAACCTATACCGGGTTACGGGGCAAATGGAAATCGCCTGGAAAATGCAAATGAAGGCACTGCGCCTCTATAACGGAATGAATAATCAAGCTGGCATCGCGGGCGTGTGCAGGAGCCTTGCAATTCTTGCCCTTAGCCAAAAGCATACAAGCAAAGCGCGTGAATATTTGAGATGCTCTATCCACTCATCGAAGGTTGCGATCGGCCTCAATGATGATTATTTTGCTGGGCTCTCTTCCACGCAGGCATGGCTAGATGAAGTTGACAAACACTACGCCGCCGCCGAGTCTGAGTATCAACATGCCTTGAAGCTTTGGAAGGGTCTGTATGGAGACCAACACTTCTCCGTCGGTTGGGGTTATATGCTGCTCGGAGAGGCGTACGCGAAAGCTCACGATCTGACGAACGCCCTGGATAACATGCGCAAAGGCCTCGGAATTTTGGAAAAGACGGCGGGGAGCGCCAAGGTCAAGTTTCTAGAAGCAGAACTGGCCTACGCCGATGTTCTTGATGCCTCGGGTGCGCGTGCTGAAGCTCGCGAGTTGAAGACAACTGCTGAACAGGCGCTTCGGGACTTGTACCGCGGCCAATGTATCCAGTGCAGAATCAGTGTCGCCGCGCTGTCATTCAGGTGATTCAAAAAGGAAGCAGGGCATTTATCGTCCGGGCCTTACCGCGATACCAGTTCATATCGCGTCGAGCATAGCAGGCACTTCGCCGGAAGATTCCAGAGTCACCGCAGGGGCTGGAACCATTAGGAATTCTCCTCATCTTCCCGGCTAAGCCAGGACAGAACACGCCGTCGCCTGCCACATGCGCTGCTATGCTCTGGCTGTAAACAAGAAGTAACCGACGGTTGCAAAAAGCTTACTCTCTCTATGGAGTGCCTCAATTCCCGAGTTCCAATCGTGCAACTCCGCATCGGAAAGAACGCCGTCAGTCGCGGCAGAACGACCGCATTGCGCGAAATAACCTGCTGCCAGTTCAGGGGTGAAGATAACAACACGGGTCGCAAGGCGGATATCGTCGAACCCGACATCCTCCAGTATCCCGCGAAGCTCACCGGGCAACCAACCGTGGGCAACGTTCTTATCCGCTTCGTGCCCCATCACGCGACGTACCAGAGCGCGGTTATCCAGGTTGAGTGTCGACGTGCTGATGTCTGGCTCGATGCTGACCACGCGACCCCCACTGCGGAGCACCCGCCGCATCTCCGAAGCAGCTTGCCGTAGGTCGGGAACATAGATAAGCAGGCGTTCCGACCATACGATCTCGAACGATTGGTCGGGGTAGGGAAGCGTCTCCACTCGCGCCTGCCTGAAGGCGATGTTGACCCCGGCGGCGTCGGCCCGGCGCTGCGCTTCCGCCAGGAAATCGGAACTAAGGTCGCATCCGGCCACAAGACCACCGGGGAGTGCCAAGTGAGCGAGTCGCAGCGTTTCTAATCCGAACCCGCAGCCGACCTCGAGCACATGGGAGCCTGGGCCGATGCCGGTATATTCGAGCCCTAATGCCTTCAGCTCCTGCAGCTGTTCGAGCCGGTCGAAGGCCTCCAGCGCGGAAATGTATGCTGCGAATTCGGTTCCGTGTGAGGCGGTCGCAAAGCCTTTGAGAGAAATACCCTCACTGTCAGACTGGTTGGACATGCTGATCCTTTTCGCACACCTGCCTTTGAGCGATAAGAAACGGCTCCACCGCGGCACGTTCAGCTATATGAAACCACAAGCATTCATCTGTTGGGTATCGACAACCCCGTGAAGGCAGACTTTTGTGCCGGAAGCAAACATACCGCAGACGAAACAAGGGCCGATTGGCCCTTGTTCTCGCGGTCGAAAGTCCGGCTACAGAGTCGTGCCTTGAAGGTTGCAGTTCACTTTGTTGTTCCAGTCGACGAATGCGCCATTCGGATTGTCCTGCCATGCCCACACGTGCAGTTCGTAAAAGGTGTCAAGGCCGTATCTGTTTGGGCTGGGAATCAACTGCAACAGTTGCTGATAGAGCTGCGGCGGAGCCGCATTCTTTTTTTGCCAGGTCGCTGCGTCCACGATGAACTCGACGCCAACCAGCCGCATTTTTCCTCCCCCCAAAGGTTCATAAATCAGGGCCTGGGGCTGAGTGGCATCGACCTCTCCGTTCAATAGACTTGCGTTCAGGTAATGCACTCCCATGGCGCCATGATCGGGCCCTGAGACACAGCCAAGGACGGGATGATACCCGGCATTGATCGCGGCATTGACATCGGTGTACTTTTGCGTCGCCCGCCCGTACGGCCTGGACAAGCTCCGGCGGTGTTTGCGCGTACTCGGAGTGATCCATGGCGGTGCCGCTCTGGGAGAAGAGAGGCGTGGTCATGGCGAAGCTGCCTAGCAACAGCAGGCGCAGCGTAAGGCTTGCCGCATGACTGGCAGCCGCTGATTCGTTTGCTCATTACATTTTCTTTCTGCATGGTCTTGCTCCTATCGCGAATTTGGAGAGCCGCGGCTATCAACATTCGGCGGCCCGCGGCCGGTCTCCGTCTGATTAATCGCAATCCGAGCCGGAAAGACGACAGTTGGCAGAACTTATTCTTTTGCTTTGCCTACTCAGCTGTGGTCGGATCAATGATCGAGGAAACGCGCGAGATCCGGTTCGCAGGAAAGCCTCCCAAACGAGCATGTTCTCGAATCGCTGCTTCGTCGGGCGCCAGGTAAACACAGTAGAGCTTATCTTCCGTGACGTAGCTATGCATCCACTGAACCTGGGGACCGACCGTCCGGAGCGCGCCGCAGGAAGTCTGTGACGCTGCTCGCAGTTGTTCCGGGGTTGCGCTGCCTATTGCGGGAATCTCTCTCTCGATCACAAACTTTGGCATGGATGTTCTCCTCTCAAGTGAGGGCCAGGCACAAAACCTGCGATCAGGCGTCGCCAGGCCACTATTGGAGAAAACGAAAAGGAGCGGTGAAAGGCGCCAACGCAAAGAAAAAAGTGCCGGCGGGGTCAGTGGCTCGCGAAGCGAGGGTTCGTCAGTTGACGCGCGCTCCGCGTATCAGGCTGCTCGGAGCCCAGCGTGGTCTGCAGATTGGCATAGGCTTTGCTCGCTGCATACTGAGCTTCGTCTGGCTTACCTTCGGCTTCCAGAGCCAGGGCCAGGGCCAGATAAGCGCGGCCGACATTGCTCGACAAGATGCTTGAATCGGCTCCGTCTTCAAGAAGTTTGATCGCCCGCCTCGCGTCGGATACGGCTTGCTCCCGTTGGCCACTTTTGAGGTCGATGGCAGATTTGCCCACCAGAAGAGTCGGAAGAAGGGCCGCGCATTGCCCGATTCTTCGCATGGAAGCCTCATCGAGTTCCACGGCCTCCGTCGCCAAATGGGCAGCGGTTGGAAGATCACCGCGGCCGAGCGCAATGCGGGCTCTTGCCGAAGACACCTGCGCGAAGACGTAATGCTCTGGTGCATATCGTTGCCGCAGTCTGTGCTCCAACTCAGCCAGTTGCCGGCTTGCCTGGGCGAACGCCTGAGCGTCGATAAACATCTCCGCCTGCATTAGCTGAGTCCAGTCCACCAGGACATTGTCATTCAATTCGTGCGCCTTTTTTGACGCCAGGGCAAAATATCGTGCCGATTCACTCGTTTGTCCTAGTTCCTGCAATGACTCCGCGTAGTTGAGCAAAAGGTCAGGAGCGACGGCACTGTTGCTTTCGTCATTGCGACTGATATCCAGGGCGCGCTGATAGGTTCGTTGAGCCTCGAGTTGGCGTCCGTCGTAGCTCAAGGTGAGCCCCCAGTCGTCGAAGAGTTTCACCGCCTTCTGGGAGTCGTCGTATCCGAGAGTGGTCATCAGGTCCGACGCTTGTTGAAAAATGGCTTCGGCCTCGCGAAAGTTGCCGGCGTCTCCCAGGACCGTGGCCAGATTGACCAGGATATTCAGCCCCTCGAGATTCCATTGCACCGGCGACCGTTGGATGGCCTGCTCTGCTGCGCGCGCGCGGGCGATGGCTTCTTGCGAATTCCCATTGCGATACGCGACCTCACTGCCGTGGAGCAGGCAAGCGGCGCGCTCAGAGGCCAACTGGGGCGCGTTCCCCAGCTCGCGCATGCCTTCCTGGTAAAGCGCCTCCGCTCGCGACAAGTCGCCTACGGGGACCATAGCCCCGGCCAGAACACAAGAGGCCTTGGCGCGAATGGAGGGGTCTTTCAAATCGCGGGAAACGCGATAGGCCGCGTTGAGCACCCGCAAGGCGTTGTCGTTTTCGTCTTCGCTCGAGTACTGGTTGCCCAGGGAAAGCTGCAGCTCCACGTGATTGGCAGCGTCAGGATTGCGTTCATGCTCAATCACGCGCTCTTCCCGCTCCAGCAACTGGTCGACAGCGAGCGGTTTGCCCACAGGCGCGGCATCGCTGAGCAAAAGCTCATTGAGGTCGGTCATGCGCTCGGCCCGCGCCAGTTGCCGTAGCGCCAAGTCGCGCTGGATGCGTGCTGTGCGCGCTTGCAGAAGCATTCCGGTGATGCCGGCGGCCACGCCCACAAGCGCCAGCAGAGCAATGCATATCGCCATCCGGTGCCGGCGAGCGAATTTTCCGGCACGGTACATGAGCGTATCGGGCCGAGCTTTGATCGGCTCGCACTTCAAGTAATGGCGGAGGTCATCTGCAAACGCGCCGACGGATGCATACCTTTCCCGGGGATCTTTCTTGAGTGCCTTGGCCAGGATGGTGTCCAGGTCCCCGCGCAGGAGGCGGCGAAGCTTGTCCACCGAAGCGCTGCGCAGCAGGGCACGAGCTGCGGCGTCGCCGGCGTTGGTCATCGCCGCTCCCACGGCATCGGAGGGGCGCAACGGCTCGGACTCGACGATAGTTTTTATCAGCTCCGCCGGCGAGCTCTGGCCCTCACCGGTAGGATGCCGCCCAGTCAGCAACAGGTAGAGCAGCACGCCCAACGCATAAACATCCGTGGATACGGTGATGGCCTCGCCTTTCAGTTGCTCGGGAGCAGCATACTCGGGGGTCAGCGCGGTTCCACCGATGGTGAAGGCTGTCTGGTGTTCCGGGCTGTTCTCGGCCTCGATCAGCTTGGCTATTCCGAAGTCCAGCAACTTGACGTCGCCGTCCTTAGCTACCAGCACGTTCGACGGTTTGAGGTCGCGATGCACAATCAGGTTTGCGTGGGCCGCCGCGACGGCATCGAGTACCTGAAGAAACAAGCGGATGCGCGCCTGAAGATCAAGCTGGCGCTGATCGCAGTAGCGGTCGATCTGGTCGCCGTCGATATATTCGAGCACAAGATAGGGTTGGCCTGCGTCGGTGACCCCGGCATCGATCAACTCGGCAATATGAGGGTGGGCAAGCAGCGCGAGTATCTTGCCTTCGCGTTTGAACCGGTCTTCCCCCTCCTTTCCCAGCAACGCGATGTTGAGAAACTTCAGGGCTACCTGGCGTTCGAAACGTCCATCGTTGCGCCGTGCCAGCCAAACGCTCCCCATGCCACCCTGGCCAATCTGTGAGACGACCTCGAAGGCTCCAATCGTTTGTCCCGCCAGCGTTGCGGTCGTCGAAGGTAAATCGACGACACCCGTTTCCAGGAATCCATCAGAAGCCAGGACGCTGTGTTCGAGAAGCAGTATTTCCAGCCGGTAGGCGATCTCGGGCTCCTGAGCCTTGATCCATCTCTGGCGCTCTTCTCCGTCCAACGCGAGCGCCTGGTCGAGCAGCGGGCTGAGGAGTCGCCATTCGTCCTTCCACTGAGGAGAAGCCGGTTTAGTCATGGCGCGCACTCCCGCCGATGCTTTGGTGCAGATAGATGCGGGCCTTTTCCCACTTCCGCTGCACGGTGCGCTCTGAGATGTTCTGCATCGCACCGATCTCTGCGAAGGAGAATCCGCAGAAGAACTTGAGGTCGACCAGTGTGGCGAGATCCGGCTCAACCAGGTTCAGTTCCTCCAGTGCGTCGTTGATCAGAGTAAGTTCCCTGGCATTGACCGGATTTTCCAGGTTATCGAGCGTGACCGCGGTGATGTGATACCGGCCGCCCTTTTTCGCGCTGTTGCGCGCACGCGCGTGATCGATGATGAGCCCGCGCATCACGCGCGCAGCATAGGCCATGAAGCGGGCGCGGTCAGGAAACGAATGGTCGGCACCCTTGGCCATGTTCAGATAGGCCTCGTGCAGCAGAGTGGTGGCGCCGAGCCGCCCCGGGATAAATTGGCCGCCTAATTGGCGTCTCGCCAATCGGTGCAGTTCGGAATACAACGTGCTGAAGAGCACGTCGCTTTGGGGATGTTTCTCCGGGGAACAGGTTGCTGCCACGATTGACCTCCGCGAGCGAGGATGTTTTTGGGCGCACCTACAGTATAGGCGCGTCCCGCTCCAGCTCCGACTAATCGGCTCGGAAACGCTCTTATAGGGGAAATCGAGAATGGGGGGCAAAAGACGACACTTGCGTTTGGGTCTTTATCTCACGCAGTCGGTCGACAACCTATCCAATCCACGCAATGCCTATCTTTCGCTGTTAGGATCTTAGGCAGCCTGGTTGTGCGCACCTCGCAAGAGCCCGGAACATTGCTGCCTGCGCTGGTGAGCACGCTGCATCAGATCGATCCTGAGCTGGGCGCATCCGACGAAGCAAGCATGACAGAGAAGATTGGCGGCACGCAGGCGGCGCTCCTTCACCGGTTTTCGGCGTGGCTGGTGGGAGGATTTGCGGCGATGGCGCTGGTACTGGGCGTGGTTGGGCTGTACGGAGTGATTGCCTACTCGGTGACCCAGCGGACACGGGAGATCGGCGTGCGCATGGCGCTGGGGGCCCAGCGTAGTTCCGTGTACAGGCTCGTCATGCAGCAGGCCGGATGGCTGACGGCCGTTGGGCTGGCAATCGGGCTGGTCTGCTCGGTGGGAGCATCGTTGTTCATGCGCAACCTGTTGTTTGGCGTGCAGGCTTGGGACGCTGTGACGCTCAGTTGCGTGGCCGTGCTGCTGGGGCTGGCGTCGATGGGGGCGAGCTTTATGCCGGCACGGCGCGCAGCATCGGTGAACCCGGTGGAAGCTCTCCGCGCAGAATAGTTTCGGCCAGGCAATCACTCAGGACGCGGGCGGGACAGGGGGCGGCGGCTGATAGATTTTGGCTCTCGCCTGGCGTTCTCTTTCCAGTGCTTCCACAGCCTGCTTCATGGCTATACGGCGGATGGCGTAAAACCCGGACAGGCAAGCTCAGATGAGGCAGGTATCGTGTTTCTCCTGTCTCAGCTCTACCGGCGGAAAAACGAAGGAGACAAATGCAGACAGCTTGTTTGCGAAGCGCCTCGCATGATCAGGATGCCTGGACTGTAGGTTTTCCGTCACTCGCAGTGGCGGAATGACAAGCCCATGACAATCGCGTGACATCCCTTCACGCGCGAAGAAGTACGGTGTGATTTGAGTCTTGGAATCCAGCATACCGAGTGAAGATCCGTGGGGAGGGCAACGCTAATCAATGCCGCAGGTATGGGCATTAATGTCCCACCGTCGGCAATTTCCTGCTTAGCCATTGCGAGGAGAAACACATCAAATGTCAGATAGGGTCATAGCAGTCCTGTGCGCGAGAGTCCTGGCTCTCCAGCAACAACAAGACGAATTAGCCTGGAACGAGATCGCTCTGATCGCAACGCTAACGAAGCTTCTTCCCGGCTTCGCCCAAGAATTCGCTCGACAACATACCGCCGTTGAAAAGCTTGCCTCTCCCGGTGACGACGAAGAGCGCGCATCGTTTATAGAGGCGTTACAGGTAACGCATCGAAGGCATTAGTTCAACCGTTTGTACTATGCAGCTTGGTAAGGATCCGTTCAAGCGTAGACCGATTGATTGCATATCTCGGCTAGGAATCGCCAAGTGACCGGCGCGCCGAGGAGCCGGCAGGAAAGGCCACTGGCTCTACTCGGGTAGTTCTGCGACCGCAGCTGCGCTGCGGTGAGGCGGTCGTGGTTTCTTAGGCGCCATGACGTACGAGTAGGGGTCGTCCTCCGGGGGCAGTTTTCTTCCGAAGAGCTGCAAAACTCTGTTGAGTGCTTTGCTGAGGAGACTCATTGATGATACCCCTCCCTGCATTGAATTTTACCACTTCGAAAAATCAAGAAGAGTTCTGCGCCAGACCGTAGACTCAAGTAAATGGATAACGGTTCACGTATCAGGTATCTTATCCGGCAGCCAAGCCTCTGGATCGCTCTCCTGATCTGGTGCCTGCTCAGTGCGGCAGCCATCCTGCTGTGCCGGAACGGCGTCCCGCTCAACCGGCCCGAACTCGCCACTACACCGCCCATCACCGATGTGCTCAACAACTCCGTCGGTCTCTTTTTGCTCATCCTGCTCATCGGCATTGTCTCCTTTCTGGCGCGTCATCGTCCGTTTCCCAACCTCTCCGAACGCGCTCCGGAGCGGGGAATCGCTTTGGTCGAAACGGTGGCAATGTGGATTTACGGAGCCGTTGTCCTGCTTGCGGGCCGCGTCATTGGGCAGCACTATTTCGGCGAAGGAATCGCGCTGCATCTCAACGGCTGCCTCTTTGGCGCGACGCACGTCCAGTCGCCGGCCGCGGTCTACACCTGGGCCGCGTACAACGGTGTCTTCCTCGCCCTTCTTCCGTATCTCATCTTTCGCTGGCGCGGCTACTCGCGCCAGGCGCTCAATCTGCGATCCGCCAACTGGAAGAATGACGCGCTCATCATCGCTGTCGTCATGCTCGTCGGCTGCGCCTACGAGCTCGCCGGCCCTAACATCTTTCAGCTCACGCCGCATCAGCAACTCGTCGGCGGAGCGCTCTCCCTGGTGCTGCATCTGTGCGGGACAGATCTCCCCATCATGATCTTCATCTATGCGATTCTGCTGCCGCGCTATGCCCGCTTGTTCTCTCCGCCAGTCGCCTTTCTGGCAGGCGCCGTCACCTACCCGCTGATGCACGTCTTCGAATCATGGACGCGCTATGACTCGCTGTACCACGCGGTAGTGTCTGTCATCTTCGTTTTGCTGACGTTCTTTCCTGCAGGTGTTATGAAGTCATTTCTCACATTTCGGACAGGGAATGCCTGGGTGCATATGTGGGGCTTCCACGCCATTACGCCACACGTCATGGTGGACACGCGCCTGGTCGTTCACGATTTCAATATTCGGTAAGTAATGGTGGTTGATTCGTGCCCGGCATCCCTAACTCTGATTCCCTCGTAGACGCTGGTTAGAAAGATCCTTCTCCCGGAAACGCCGGTACCGGTCAAGAAGGGAAGCTGGTCCGCGGGCTCGTAGAAAGACAAGATTCCCTTCGAAGCGTTTTTCTTCGATGATCGCTCCGCCTTCGAGCGAGGCAAGGATGGAGCCCTCCGATTGCGGGAGCCGAAAGCTGGATTCGACGAGCGGGTCGGCCACCAGCGCGGCATCGATGGCGATCAGGAGTTGGTCAAGGCCGGTGTGCTCATGTGCGGAGACCAGAATTGCTTCACGATCGCTCGAGAGGTGCGCGAGGTCATGGGGCGGGACCAGATCGACCTTGTTCAAAACCTGGATCACCGGCTTGGTCGATACCGCGAGCTCGGCCAGGACTTTTTCCACCTGCGTTTTCTGCTCTTCACGCATAGGGCTGGCCGCATCCTGCACGTGGAGAAGAACTTCGGATCGCTCCACCTCTTCGAGCGTGGCGCGGAAGCTGGTAACCAGTGTGTGGGGAAGGTTGCGGATGAAGCCGACAGTATCGGAGAGCAGGATCCTGCGGCGAGAAGGAAGCTGCAGCCGCCGGAGTTTGGGGTCGAGGGTGGCGAACATGCGCGCCGATTCGAGCACGCCGGCCTCGGTGAGGGCATTGAAGAGGGTGCTCTTGCCAGCATTGGTGTAACCGACGATGGCTACCACGGGGACTGGGACCGCCTCGCGGCGCTGCCGCTGCTGATGGCGGATGCGGCGAACACCGTGGAGCTGGGTCTTGATTTCGTCGATGCGCAGATTGATTTTGCGGCGATCGGTCTCGAGTTGAGTTTCGCCCGGGCCGCGGGTCCCTATGCCTCCGCCAAGCTGCGACATGGCGCGACCGCGTTTGGCGAGACGGGGCAGCCGGTATTCGAGCTGCGCCAGCTCTACCTGGAGCTGACCTTCGCGGGTCTTCGCGTGACGGGCGAAGATGTCGAGGATGAGTTGAGAACGGTCGATAACGTGGCAAGGTAGCCGGGCTTCGATGTTGCGCAGCTGCGACGGGCTGAGGTCGTGGTCAAAGAGAACCAGCGATGCGCTCGTGCTCGCCACGGCACCCACAATTTCGTCCAGTTTGCCTTGGCCGACGAGGCTGGAGGGGTCGGGCTTTTGGCGGCGCTGGACCAGCGTGGTGGCAATGGTCGCACCTGCGGAGCGGGCGAGCTCCTCAAATTCTGTGCGGCCGGCATCGAAGTCGAGCGTGGAGGCTGAAGGGCCAGGTAGGTCTTCTTCTCCAGCCTCGATAGCGGCCGCGGTGCGAGCCAGCCGGGCGGATGCGGTAAGCTGCTTGCGCTTGCGCAGTTCTCCAGTGAACTCCACCACGACAATCACGGCAAGTTCCTGCTGCGTTTGCGAGGTACGGAGTTCGCGAGCTAGGAGTGCGGCCTCCTGGGCCTCACTTGCTTCGACGAGACTCCGGCGGACTGTCTTTCCGCTATCCCGGCGTGATTGCCGTTGATTCTGGGTGGCGTCAGGCGAAGCCTTCTTACGGGTCAAAGCTGTCTCAATTCAGGTCCAGGGCATCGGGCCGACTCTCCCAATGATACTGAAGGTCCAGCGCTTCTCCGAAACCAGTCCTAGAGGTATTCGATCTTTACGTTACCGTCGGATGTATTGATGGTGAGCGGCGTGCCTCCGCCATTTAGCTTTCCGCGCAACTCATGGCCCTCTCCCGCCGGACTGGTAATGGTCCATGACAAGCGGAAGAGCGCAGTCCACATGGCCGTCGCTGGTGTGCACGTTGAGGTCGGCGGCGAAGCTCTGGGGAACGCGAATGGTTACCGAGCCATCAGATGATTGAATGGTCGTCGGCCCAGCGAGCTTCGTTCCCTCGCGTAAGTTAAGGTCCAGCGTACCGTCACTGGTGTGCAGCGCAAGAGCGTGGAAGAGGCCGTCGACGCTGAGGTTGCCGTCGCTGGTGTGGGCGTCGATTGCGCCATCGGCGTCGGTGACCTTCACCTGGCCATCACCGGACTTGATGCGCAGGTTGCCCGAGACATGATCGAGGTCCACGTTCCCGTCGCCAGTCGTCAGACTCAGGTCGCCCTGCAATCCGGAGAGAGTTACATTTCCGTCAGAGGTCCTGGCTTGCAGCGTGAGCTGGACGGGGCTTTCGACGGTCACCCGGGTTTGCTCCCTGTGCCAGGCGATGTGCCCGCCAAGGTGCGGCAGCTCTTTGAAGAGAAAGTGAACCTGATCGCCGCTTTGGCCTTCTTCCAGACGATAGTCGCTCAGCTTCCGCCCCTCCACTTCGACGTGGATCCGGATTTCATGGCAATCCCCGCAGGGACGAAATTCAACGCCGGCATCCGAGGTTTCGAGGGTAAGCGTGGGCTTGCCATTGACCGGATAGGTCTTGGACCAGGAGTGATCGGGATCCTGGGCGAGGGCGGTCAACGAGGAGAGAATGGCGAGCCCGGCCAGGGCAACAGCATATTTCGTCTTCATGGCAGTGTGATACGGAGCCGATCCTTGAAAGGTTCCCGTGAAAGGCTCATGCTTCCGGCCACACGATACTCCGCGCACGAGGATGGCGGTTTTAGGCCGCGTCTACCGGCGGGTCGACCTCAAGAAGAGCTCTCTTGGCGCTCTGTACGGGATGTCTACGACGCTTCCCCATGTGAATTCGATTTCGTCCGTCTCTCCAGTAACGGGCGTCAGAATCGCGAAAACGACCTGGCCCGCAGGAATCGTTATCGGCTGCAGGCCTACTGCGGTATGGGCCTTGAACTCTCGTTTTACTTCACATCGCACGCGTGTTGCAGGCGTCGTTGCCGATTTTTGGGGAGACTCTGTTCCCGGAGGAGAGCTAGCTGCGCGAAGGCGGCTAATTTTTTCGGTCACAGCCTGGTTAATAAAACGATTGAGCGAGACGCCGTCCCGGCTCGCCAGAAGGATAGCCCGCCGCTTCAAGGAGGCCGCGAGGCGAAGAGGGAAGCTGAGGTATTGTTTGTTTTTGTTGTCGTTCACTAAGTGCTAACTCGTTCTCGAGAGTCGATCGCCGGCGGACAGCGGGTGGCGAAATGTGCGGACGAACGCCCCTGAGGAACGATGCGACAATCGGTGAACGGCGCAAGCGACAGCTCCTTGCCCCTCTCGCTCTCGCCGATGATCGGGATAGTGAGATTCGCACCCCCCACGTACTCGAGCTCATGGTGCAGCACCTTTGAAGAGGCAATGAATGCCTGGAGCATCCTTGAGTTGTCGGCGGTGCAGGCGACTTGCTCGCTCGTCTGCATGTGCTCCTCTTTCCTCAGATAACAACAGGAGATCAGCTGGAGCGGAATGTTCGTAACAGCGTGTTCGCTGGCGATTAGACCGTTTGTTTGCTCAAAGGCCACGTTTGCCCGTACTCGACATTTGTTTCTAGCCACTTACGACGCTGCCGAGGAACCGTTTGTTTGCTCAGTAGCCACGTTTGCCTGTGTTACAGTTCTCCACACAAAGGGTTTGCGGTATGCTGGCAGCCTATCCAGTCTCGAAGCCGGGCGAATTCAGTCCAGAGCAGCTCGGTCTCGTGCGCGATCATCTCAAGGAGGTGTTCGCGAGCAAGGCGTTCGCGGGCAGTAAACGAGCGCAGGATTTTCTGCAGTTGATCGTGGAACACGCGCTGGCCGGCCGGCTGGATAGCCTGCGCGAACGCATGATCGGGGCCGAGATGTTCGGCCGTAGGATCGACTACGACACTGCCAACGATGCAGTGGTCCGAGTCAAGGCGACCGAAGTCCGGAGAAAGCTGGCCCAGTACTATCAGGAAGCGATCGAGCCCCCGCTGGTCCGCATCGAGCTTCCGCCGGGGTCCTATGTCCCGAAATTCCATTGGAAATCGCGGGCCAACTCTTTGCCGGACCCACAACCCGGGCCACACCCTGTGCCACACCCTGAGGACGAACTGCCGCCTGCCCCGGGAGCTTCCCCAAATGCCGCCACTGAGAGGAGATTTCGTCAGCGGGGCGTGGTGGCCAGCATGCTGGCCGGTCTGGCCCTGCTTGTGGCGATCGCTTACATTGGCTTCAAAGTCTGGCCCAGGGGATCCCCGCCGGAAGCCGAACATCACGCCATCGCAGTCCTTCCGCTGCAGAATCTCTCCGGCGACCCACGCCAGGATTACTTCGCGGACAGCATGACCGAAGAACTCATTACCGACCTGGGCCAGGTTTCTGCCTCGCGCGTCATCTCCCGCACCTCAACCATGACATACAAGGGCACGACGAAAACCCTTGCCCCAAATCGCCCGCGAGTTGGGGGTAGATACCGTGGTGGAAGGTTCGGTGCTGCGCCAGGGCAACCAGGTGCGGATCACGGCCCAGTTGATCGACGCCAGGACTGATCATCACCTCTGGGCGCGCAGCTACGTCCGCGACCTGAATGACGTTCTTACCCTGCAGGCCGAGGTGGCGCGGACGATCGCCGATCAGATCCGCATTGCGGTGACGCCCGAGGAGCGGGCTCGTCTGGCCCGTTCGCGCACCGTGGACCCGGAAGCTCAGGCGTTCTATTTGCAGGGCATGCAAGCTCTAGGTTCGGGCAACCCGAGGAGCGGAATCAGCTATTTCCAAAAAGCAATCGACAAAGATCCCAACTACGCGCCGGCGCAGGCTGCGCTGGCCAATAGCTACGGGTCGATGGGGGAAGCGGGTTGGATGCCGTACTCTGAGGCGTTTCCCAAGGAGAAGGCCGCAGCCATGAAAGCCATCGCGCTGGATGAAGCTCTTCCTGAGGGCCATGTCCAGCTGGCGCATGCCGTAATGAACCTGGATTGGGACTGGGTGACCGAGGGAAAGGAGTTCAGACGGGCCCTTGAGCTCAACCCAAGCTCAGCCCCCGTGCGTTGGGCCTACTCCAATTATCTGGAACTGACCGGCCGCATCCCCGAGGCCATCCGAGAGTCGCAGCTGGCGTTGCAGCTTGATCCGGTTTCCAGTCGTGCCTTCACCACCTCTGCGTTCGTTTACTACTACGCCCGCCAATACGACCAGGCCCTGTTGCAAATGCAACACGCGTCCGCCCTGCCTCATGCGCCCGCTGAAATGACCTTTCCCTTGGCCGTCATCTATGTGGCAAAAGGTATGTACGAAGAGGCCATTCAGCAGTTTCAGGAGCTGGGCGATCAACCCCACGCCCTGGGCCACATGGGCAACGCCTATGCTCGTATGGGGCGAGAGGCCGAGGCGCGCAAGACGATTGCCGAACTGCAGAAGCATGTGCAGGACACAGGCGTGGGAAGATACGAAATCGCGTTGGTCTATGCCGGGCTGGGGGAAAAAGATGAAGCCTTCGCGTGGCTGGAGAAAGCTTTCGCGGCGCGCGACAAGGGACTTACCTATCTCAAAATAGATCCCTGCCTTGATCCCCTGCGCTCGGACTCACGCTTCCGGGATCTGGTAAGACGCGTAGGCCTTCCGGCATAAATGCGCTGTCCTGGTCTAGCTTCTGTCCATTGGCTAAGCGGCCAACGACAGGTATGCTATTGCGATGGAAGCCGAGGGTGTGTTGCTGCCAAATGGTGGCGACGGTACACTTCGGGCGGGGAGCCAACACATGCTAATACCCAATATGGACGCTGGCGCATGGGATTCCTTTCTGGTTCCTTGTTTTAGCGTTGTTTCTGCCGAGGATTTCGCTGTTTATCGGGTGGATCCACATGTGGTGGTTCTTTGTTCCCCAGCCTTGGGCTGCCGTGTTGTGGGTTTTTCTTCCCCGGGTGCTGGTCCTGATCTTTATTCATGCGCATCAGGGGTTCGACCTGTGGTTTTGGATACACCTGGTGACTGCGATCCTGGTATGGAGTGGGTCGGGAGTTTCTCACAACAAAAGAAGATTGCGGAAAAGGCGCACCTAGCAAACCCTTCGTGGGCTCTTCCTTTTCCAACGGGTTGTGACCAGCTGCGACAGGGATGCTGTCAATGCTGTTTCCGTAGTGCGACCCCGCTGGTAACCACCACAACGGTTACACAAGTGGCACAGAGGACTGCCCGTTCCGGGTAGAAGCTATGCCTACACCGCCCGCCGGCGTCATCTTTTCTCGTCCCGTCGATAGGAGAATGGCCGCCTAGTACCGGAAAGGGTAATGGTGCGGACGGTTGGTCACTGGTCAAATACAACCAGCCTCGTGGGAGGCCAGTTCCGTGCTGCGTTAACAGCCGGACAATTTGCTGATGGATTGCAAGACGGAGATGTCAAGTGAGCGCACTGGTTGACGAGTCGCCCGAATTCAAGAGGCTGTGGATCCGGGTTCTCAAACGAGTTCATCCTGACCTGGCGGTTGATGAGCAGGATAGGCGACCGGTGTGAACGGCTCACGCAACAGGCGAATGATGCTTATGCGAGACGGGATGAACTAGCGCTGAGAGCGGTTCTCGAACCTAAGGGGCCGACGCTGCTCCGATACCGCGCCGCATGACGATTGGGAAGCGACGGCACAAGTGCAACATGGGCCGCCGCCGCCGTCAACCTATCAGCCGCCGTTGGCGCCGCAACAGCCACCCATCGTGATTGGGCGCGAGGTGGTTGGCATTCTTGTCGGCAGCCTGCGCGGTTCTTTGCTTTCTTCTTTATGGAATTTTCTACGCGCTCAGTGAAACCGTGGGACGAAAGACGTCGTTCCTTTTACTGGTGCTGCTAACCGCCGGTGTACTCTGGTTGATCGCTAAGCACTCCAAGTTGTCGTACAAGCACAAGACAAGATGGGTGGCAGGCAGTCGCAAGCGGAATGATCCTGGTAGCGATATGCCTTTTAGATAGCCGTCCCAGGGCAAATCCACTGTTTCCTTCGGCTCGCGCTGCAACAGCCCGGGCTCTGGCGTCGAAAGATCCAGACGATGCGCCCCCGTCTCAATGGTATTGGAATGTAATCAAAACCAGGGTGGGCCAGAGCTGGAACCCGTCGGCGGTCGTCAATACTCCTGCAAGCGCTACCGCGGATATTGCGTTCACGATCGTACATGACGGTTCACCGCGGGATGTCCAGTTACTTAAGCCGAGTGGTTCTCCATCGCTCGATTCGTCCTGCGTTCTTGCTGTACAGCAGGTGAGAACGTTTGGGCCGCCTGAGAGTGGTGCCAAGGAAAGCCTGCACGTACTTTATCCGTGTTCGTATAGCGAACTCGCTGCGATGAACGCTACTCCAGCGCAAAGCAGCACACCGCAAACGAACGCGATGATAACGTCGCTACGGCCGGAACCGGTAGAGAGTCCTGCTTCCCAACTTGGCGGGTACATAGAAGCGGCAAAGAACAAGGTCGCAGAGAAATGGGATTCGTCGGAAGTTGCCGGCACCACACCGGCAGGGGCAACTGTCTATATTCAATTCGCGATTCGGCGGAGCGGCACTCATGCGGCCCCGATTATGGAAACATCGAGCGGGTCCTCGTCACTCGATAATTCATGCCTGGGGGCTGTAAACCGAATACAGACGTTCGACCATCTTCCCAGGAGCTACAGCGGAGACAGTCTGACCGTGGTCTATCACTGCACCTATCCAGGTTCGACCACAACCAAGGTCGCACAGGATTCCAGCCAGCCGCCGGCACAAGAATCGGCGCCACATGCCGCCGCGGAAGCTGGCCATGGCGCGCAGCCACCCGTGAGCGGCAGCGAAGCCAGCAATTAGCCGGTTGGGAATCGCGGCCGGGGAAGATGGATCGACTACCTCGCCGTTCTACTTATCTCGCAGCGTTGTTGCCGGATCGGTTCTGGCAATGCGCAAAGTCGGAATGATCGTGGCCAACGTAGTGACCAGCGTAAGAACGATCACGACACCAACCGTGCTGGGCGCGTCGTAGACACTTGCACCGTAAAGCACGCTGCGCATCGCCCGCAGCACTCTTAGACAAAGCAGCAGACCGAGAACCAGCCCTACGGCCGAGGACCGGATCCCCGATGCCGCGATATGCGCCATTGCTTGGCGGATTGTCGATCCGAGGGCGATGCGGAGGCCAATTTCCCGGGTCCGCTGCGCCACGATATTGGCCACCAATGCAAAGATACCCACTGCGCTCAACAGTAGCGCCTCTAGGTGCTTGCCTTCAACGCATTGGCCATGGCCAATGCGATCGTTTGCCACTGCTGCAGGCGGTGACCCCGTCGCGCGGAACATGCAGACGCACCATCGCCGGCAGCCAGGCGTATTATCATGACCTTCATGCCGAAACCCTTTCCCCTTGCCTGCGCAGCGCTGCTCGCGGGTTCTCTGATCGTTGCGGCCCCTGCGTGCGCACAAGGTGATGCTTTTGCGCAGCGCTTCGATGCGGTTCTGTCGCAACACGGGGTGGTGGGCGGCGGAATCGCCATCGTCCACATGCAGGAACCGGCAACGCAATGGTTCTTCGGCAAGGCGCGCAAAGACACCGGGCAACCGGTCGACGAAGACACGGCGTACAACTGGGCCTCGATCACCAAGACGATGACCGCCATCGCCATTCTGCAGTTGCGCGACCGGGGCAAGCTGTCGCTGGATGACAGTGCAGTACGCTATGTGCCCGAACTGCGGCAGGTGCACGATGAGTTTGGCTCGATCGATGAGATCACGATTCGCGATTTGCTCACGCATAGTGCGGGGTTTCGCAATCCCACATGGCCTTGGGACTGCGAGGATGCTTCCAACTGCGATTGGCAACCGTTTGAGCCGACGCAATGGTCGCAAGTGGCCGCCATGCTGCCCTATACGCAGGTTGCCTTTCGTCCCGGATCGCGCTGGAGCTATTCCAATCTCGGTTACGTATTTCTCGGCCAGGTGATTCAACGGCTCTCAGGCGACGACTTCGAAATTTACATTCACAAGAACATTCTCATGCCCCTGGGGATGACGGCCAGCTACTTCGATCGCTCCCCGTACTTTTTGGAATCACATGTTTCGGCCAGCTATTTACGCGCGGGCGATAAGCTCACCGCACAGCCCTTCAACTTCGATACCGGCATCACGACATCCAACAGCGGCCTGAAAGCTCCCATTCCCGACATGGTGAAGTATCTCCGGTTCCTGATCGGGGATCCGGCGAATCCACGCTACGCTTTCGTGCTGAAGCGCGGGTCTTTGGAAGAGGCATGGAAGGGAGTTGTGCCCGTTACGGAGCCGGGAAAACCGGCGACGTCTTACACCAAGGGCGCGCCGATGATGGGGCTTGGATTTTTCGTCCAGGAGTTCCAGGGGCGTCGCATCGTCTATCACGACGGTGATCAGGGCGGCTTTTCCTCCGAGATGCTGATCGACCCTGCGGGGCATACGGCCAGCATTCTCGCGGTCAACACGACGGACACCGGAGCGCCTGCGTCCTCCTCCACATCGCATCCGCAATCGAATACCGAGCCTGATCCTGGCACGGACCTTCGCCTCGCACTGCGACAGGACCTGCTGGATCACGTATTTCCCACATATTCCGCTGGCAGGCATGGAACGGGTAAGTAACGGCGGCCACGAACTCAGTCCTGCCAAGGGTCTGGCTCCCGCTCACTTGCGAAGGATGAGTGCCCACATCCCGCTTGCTTTTCGTGGCCAGGTGGCGTGTTCCTGGTCTGAACAGGGATGCCGATCCGGACTTCGCCACGAAGACGATGTACTTCGCCCCCGGGCGAGCGCGGCCCCTTGCCCATTGGTCCGTATCGAGTTTCTTGGCATCGATCTGGGAGAGCGGGGTGGACAGGTTGTCGGACTCGCAGGTTATTTTGGGTTGGCTGGAGAGCCGGCGGCCATCCTTTTTGGCGCCATCTCCATTGCTTGCGAAAGCAAGAATGTTCGGAAGATTCCGACGATACCTGTGGGTTCTGGGCCGGCAGGATAGGCCATGGAAAATCGCCTTGAAAGCTTCAAACCGGCTACTCTAGCGATCTTTAGGGTTCCAAGCGAGAGTTGATTTCGCGCAGCCCACCTGGAGACGAAGGTGATGCCAAGACCGGCTTCCACTGCGTTCAGCAGACCCTCGGTCGAGTCGAGTTCCATGCTGATGGTCAGATCCTTCGTCTTCACTCCGGCTTTCGAAAAGGCTTGCTCCACCACTCTTCTTGAGCCGGAGCCAAATTCGCGCATGAGCAAAGGTTCGCTCTTCAGATTCTCTACCTTGATGTCGTGATTGGCCCATTCGTGAGTGGCAGGGACCACCAGTACCATGTGATCTTCCATGAACGGTTCTATATGGAGGTCTTTCCGCTTCTCCGGACCTTCGATGAGGGCCAGCTGAATTTCTCGCGCGAGCAGGGCCTCGAGCATCTCATCTGTATTTCCGCTGCGAGCTGTGACTCTGACCTTAGGATTTGTCCTCCGAAATCCAGCTACGAATGTTGGCAGGAGGTATTGACCGATGGTCTGGGAGGCGCCCAGCGCGAGTTCACCGGCATGTTGCCCAACTGCCTTCGCCACCGCGGCAAAGGCTTCGTCGGAGAGCTCCTTCATTCTGTCTGCAAAGGGCAGCAGAGCTCTTCCCCCGGCAGTCAGCGCGATATGGCCACCGCCGCGATCGAAGAGAGGTACACCGAACTCATCTTCAAGCGCCTTTATCTGCTGCGTGATGGCAGGCTGGGTGAGCAACAGCTCTTCGGCGGCCCGGCTGAAGTTCAGATGCCGCGCGACCGCCCTGAATACTCTTATGCGGAAATTCTCTATCATGAACCCCTAGCCGTCTCCTGTCTCCCTGAAAGGTCCAAAGGTCGAGGCCCGTTTGATGTCCTAAATCTTGTATGTCCAGACCCATCTTTCATTGCGCCGGCTCCGGGCTGGCAATGGCGTATAGGGACTCAGACGAGATTGTACGAGCAATCAACGAGGCGAGCAGAGAGCAGGGCAGAACAATGGGCAGAAGATGCCATTGCCCGGTGAGTTCTACGGCCATCAGAGCTGCCATTAAAGGAGCGTGGGTCACAGCAGCCATCAGTAGAGCCATGCCATAGATAGCCAATAGGGACGGCTCCGGATTATGTAGGAAGTGACCGGTCGCAAGGCCAAGGGCAGCCCCGGCGAACAGTGTAGGGGTGAAGACTCCTCCCACGGTGCCCGTTCCGACGCAGAAGGTTGTAGCGGCCAGGCGAAAGGTAAACAGGCTGAGGATTCCAAGGAGCATCGTCTTGTTCTCAAGGATACCCAGGAGAGCGGCGTCGCCGTTTCCCCACACCTTGGGTTCGATCAGAGAGAGAACACCCACAGCGAGACCGCTCCAGAGGAGCGCGAAGGGCAGACGCCTGGCTGCTCCGGAGAAATGAAGGAGCTTCTGATAAGCGGGGCCAACTGCGCCCAAAACAGCAGCCAGTGGGAGAACCCAAAGCGTATCGTGCGTAATCAGCAAGGATCCCTTCACCGGGAAGAGAGGGCCGGCACCCACCAAAAGGCAGCTGATGAGCCAACCGGTGCTCGAGGCCAAGAGGAGTGGAGGAATGTCGCTCCAGGCCCACTCACTCATGATGATCTCCGTGGCGAAAAATATTCCTGCGATCGGTGCTTGATAAGCAGCCGCGACCGCGGCTGCGGCGCCGTAGGCCACTTGCCGCGACAGCGACGGAGTTCGTAGGGGAGATCGCTCTCCTACCCATGAGGTGATCGCAGCAGCGAATTGAATCATCGATCCTTCCCGCCCGATTGCCGCGCCGGTGGCTACGGAAAAGGCGGAGGAAGCAGTCCGCCAAATCGTCGAAGGAAGAGAAATCCGCCCATTTCTCAGGCGAACGGCTTCCACATATTCTTCAAAGTGCAAATCCGGCGCCCACTTCCGCCTCATCCAGAGCACAAGGGCCGCCAATGCCGCTCCGATGATCGGGGTCAAGATACGCCGCGCGGGCGGCAACGTTGCTGCCGCGATGGGTAACATACCCGTATGCTGAACAAAGACCCACTGAAGAAGGCGAAAGAAGAGCCTGATTGCGACACAGGCCAAGCCGCTCGCTGCTCCGAGAACAATAGCCCAAGCCGTGGATGCCGGCCACGATGTCACAGCCCGCTCAGCGCCCCCGGCGTGGGTGACCGCGGCCGTGGTCATGCTGCTACCAATCCTCCGGTTGACTCCGGTGCGGCAGGTCCTGTCACCGTGTTTTCAGCGAGTGCGTAACGCGACCTGATGCGATCCGCGAGTGTCGAGGCCAGCGCAAACGCCTGCTGGCGGATTTCAGGAACTGCGATGGACTCAATCAGGTCGCCGAGGCGGCCCGGGCCAAGATTGAAGATGACTTCTGAAGCTTGACCACCGGCGTCGATGACCGCTCCATCCTTCGAGCAATGAAATCCAGTGCCTAAAGGGCCGGAGGTCACGAGTCCTCTATTGAAGATGTTTTGCAGAAGAGCTGAAGGGATGCGGCGATAGTCCATGCGCGGTCCAGTACAGTTGATGACTCGATCTGCGTAGAATCTCTCGCTGTCATCATGGGCGCGAAGAGTTATGTGCGCGCCTGCAGGAGAGGCATCGACGCTCTTCAGATGACCTTCGCGGATCTCCAGGGTGCCGTTCCGAAGCTCGGATTCGATGATGGCGGCAATCGAGGGCGCCATACGGTGGCGTACAACTTCCCACCTGCGCTGCAGGTGCCGGCGAAAGCGCTTCTTTTCCTCGATCGGCAAACGGAGCCACAGTTCGTTGGTAGTCTCACGGAGGCTGTCGATAGCCGCTCTCCACTCCGCGCCTCCACGAATGGCAGCGCGCAGAGCGCGCAGATACGCAACACAGGAGGCCGGAGTATCGGATGGGATTGCAGTTGAACTCAGAGGCGTGTACTCGGCGTGCCGATTGGGGAAGATGCCGTGACGAGACAGGGCAATGATCCTACCGCGGTGTCCAAGTTCACGCAGCCTGAGCACGACATCGACGCCGGTCAGACCTGTTCCAATAAGGGCAACAGGCGCGTCGGGATGCAATCCCTCGTACGTTTCCGCGGCCCATGCATTGTGGCGGTACAAACCCGAAGCGGAAGTGGCGTTCGTGATTTCCGAAAGAGGGGCTGGATCGAAGTTTCCCGTTGCCAGAACGATCAGATCGGCTCGTAGCTCGCATCCGTTATCCAACGTAAGGACTGCCCCGGAGTCTTGCGGACGGAGGTCGACGACGGTTGCGATCTCCTGTTCGATCGGGCTCGCCGACTCCAGGAGAGACTGGATGTATCGTCCAAATACCGCTCGAGGAGCGAAAGTCTTCTCCGTGGCCGCCGGGTCATGATTCTCACGAAGCCAATGGAGGAAGTGGTTTGGTTGATCTGGCAGTGCGCTGATCTTTCCCGCAGGAACGTTTAACAGATGCTGGAGGCTGGGAGTGGAATAGGCCAGGCCAAGCCCGAAATCAGGCCGCGGGTCGATGAGAATCACTCGCGCCGGCGCACCCTGGCGAACCAGGTGAAACGCGGTGAGGGTTCCACTTACTCCTCCACCGATGATCGCGATCGTCGTGATTGGGTCATTCCGTGTCGTCATGATTCGACATTAGAACGAAGCCGCGAACAACGGAATTCGCAAATTCTTATGCCTTATAAGCAGCCCCCTGAGATCGAGCGGAGGAGTTCCCCGCTTATACGGCATCACTTTTACTGCTTGGACACGGCGGGCCGTGTGGATCAAAACTAGTTTGGAAAAGGAGAAAACCTGAACATCAAATCCACACTCGCATTCGGTGAGTGATCGAGTGAAAACTGTTGTAGGGCTTCGCCCGTTGTTTCGGCCCACGTAGGCTGGTGCGAACGTGGGGCACCCGTCGTGTTCCTAACGGCTTCTGCTATAACACGCGCTCCGCGGGGACGGCTGAGAGTAGCCCAAGACGGCTGCAGCGGTGAACCTAGACCGCACGAGAATGCTGCTGGGCGATCAACGGTTAAGCATGGTAACGACCGGTGTTCCTGTCTAGCATTTTCCCTGGCTTTATGTTCGTTAAGCAGTGCTAGAATGGGCGCCGATTTATACCTCGGGTTTTTCGATCGCTTGGCCGGGGGAGATGCGATGAAAGGACTTTCGAAATCTCCGCTCTGGCCGCTGATGGTCGGCTGCGCGGCGTTATTCGCCGGGTGCAGAAGTTCACAGGAGCATCCGGCCCTTACGATTCCCCTTAGTGGCGCCGGTGTTCCGGTGGGCTTTCGCGACATCAGCAAGCTTCCGGGAACGGTTTTCCAGGTAACTTACACGCCGGCAACTGTACGCATAGACTTGCCGGCTGCTCAGAAGTCGCTCACCAGCGTGAGCGACGATGGCCGGGTTCTGGTTTTCTCGAGCGATGATGCTCGCTTGCATGGGCTCAAACAAGGGTCGGTGTTATTCCTGGAGCACCTGGGTGTGCGGCGCGTCGATGCCGTGAACGTCCAGGGTTCTCAGGTCGCAGTGTTGACAAGCACCGCCAGTTTGCCGGACCTCATACAGGACGGGACGGTTCAATTCAAGGTGCCGGTAGATTTCTCCCAGCTCGCCGCGCGCAGCTCCGCCACCACTTACAGGAAGCCGGAACCTCTGGGAGAGATCTTTCACTGGTTTTCTCCTCAAGTGGCCTATGCCAGCGCTCCCGAGTTCAAATACACCGCCAAGGTGAAAGCGGAAACAGACGGCTGGGAGTTCGAATTGGAGGGCGAACCGGAAGGGACCGGCGTGGCGCTGACGCTCACGGCAGCTAAGAAAAAGCTGGCTGGTCTAACGGCTACCGTCAACGTCAAGGGCAAGCTGGAAAACGTGAGCACCACCTTCCAGGCAGTGATGAACAGCGGCAAACTGCAGCAATTTGCCTACATGACCCCGATGTCGGGCACGGTGGACGTCGACTGGTCTGTGCTGACCATGGCGCCGGGCAGCAGCATCGGTGAGTCGAGACTTAAGCTGCCGCCCTTTGCCAAGGATGTTTTCGACATCTATGGCATCCCCTTTCTCTTCAAAGTGGACGAAGCGCTGATCTTCAAGCCCGGCTTCGGGGGCAAGAAGGACGTGGCTGACGGCAACTTCCACGTGGTCTACACCGGCAGCGGCGGACTAACCATCCAAGGCGGCCAAAGCTCCCCAGAAGGAAAAATGGAGGGGCAGCCGGAGAACGGAAAGACCACCGCTGAATCGCTGGCGCCGCACGGTGTCGTGATCGCCATCAACGCGCCCAAGGTATCGGTTTCCGTGGGTACGGAGAGTTTCAAGGAGGCGCTCAAGGAGGCGGTTCCCGCAGGCATCGCCGATAAGGTAGCGGAATTGCTTGAAAAAGGGCCCTTTGGCGGACTGATCAATTCGCCTAAGGAAAATTTCTTCAAAACCGAAGGCGGGGCCTATCTGCAGCTGGTGACAGAGTTCGACTATGCGGGCTCGGGTCCGTTGAGTATCGTCCCCTGCTCCATGACGCACTTGAATTTTTACGCCCAGGCGGGGGCGGATGCGACCCTGCTGGGCACCACAGCGGAGTCACCCAAGCTCAATCTCAATGAGGTCAAGAAAACGACGCGGGAACCGGATATCGACGCCTGTGGTGCGAAGTAACTGGTCGCGCAACGGAGAAAGCCATGAACCGATTCTGCGGGGTATGCGGCAATGCGCTGGAGGCAGAAGCCCGGTTCTGCCCGGTCTGCGGGAACGCTGTGCCCCCGGACACAGCGCAGGCTGTTGTTTCCACGCCAACGTCACCCGCGTCAGCACCGGCCGCGCCACCCTGGACACCCATTCCGCCACCGCCTGAGCCGCCGCCATCGTCCATGCCAACAGCGTCGATGCCGGTGACGTATTCCACGGTGAATGTGCCGCCGGCGGCGCCCCAACCGCAGCGCCGGTCACCTCTGTTCAAATTGCTGGCCATCGCGCTGGTGCTCTTTCTTGTTGCCGGGCTCACCATCCTGGCAGGGGTCATCTACGTAGGCTACCGTGTTGGACAAAAGGCAACCCATGCGGTTAGGACCCTCTCGCAAGTCACCACCGGCCCAAGCGGAACGCCGCGCAATCCGCTGCAGGGTCTATTAGGCGGCCATGCGCCCGGTGACGACATTCCTACTCTCTCTGCGACCTCTCCCGTCACTCCTTGCCCACCATCTGCTTTTCCGGACCAGAAGGGAGCGCGCATTCCGCTGGAACCGCACACCGTGCTGACCAATGCGTGGGGAATCAAGTATGGCGATGTAGAGCTCATCAACCAGATAGACTCGATTGATAACTCGACCTTCTCCGCAACTTCCACATCCCCGGAGTACAAAGACGACTTAGGCAACGATATAAAGGGGACTTCTCACACCAACCAGAACTGCAACGCCGACTTTCGCTCGGCGGCCACCTTCGTTACCGTCAATTCTCATAGCTTGCCGCGCCTTCTGCATGATGTCACGCGCACGCGTCTTTCCGACGCCGCGTTTCAGTCGATTAAGGAGAGCGGCAAAGTGAACCTCAGGTATATGGATATCTGGTTCGTGCGAGACGGCGTCAAACCTACTTATGTTTCGGGAACGCTGACCCGGGTCGAGCCGAACGACTTGGACTACCCCATGATCGTCAACGATCAACGGGTGACTCTACCGGTGATCCACCTTACGGGAACGTTTGAGACTGAGAGCAAGGATCCTCGTCCTCAGAGTGACCGTCCCACCCATATTGGGGCTGAGCTGTTTGTGTTGGACGATGCCCCGGATCCACTGGTCCTCTCGTGGAGGCTGAGACACCCTTCGTTCCATGGCGGCAACTTTCGCGTCGAAGTAGTGAAGATCAACTTTCCCGTCGCCAAACCCGATAACGTGTTGGAGCAGCAGTTGACGCAGGAGAAGCGCGCCGTCACCTATGGCATTTACTTCGACTTTGCGAAGGCGACGTTGAAGCCGGAATCCGAGCCGGTGCTGAAGGAGATTGCGCAGGCATTGAAGGATAATCCGGATTGGAAGCTCACGGTCGAGGGCCACACCGACAACATCGGTGGAGACGCCTATAACCTCGATCTCTCGAAGCGGCGAGCACTGGCGGTAAAAGAAGCGCTGGTGGCGCAATACAACATTGCACCGGACCGGTTGGCCAACGACGGGTTTGGCGCGTCCCGGCCAGTAGAAAGCAACGACACGCTGGAAGGCCGAGCCCGTAACCGCCGGGTCGAGCTGGTCCGCCAATAACGCCAGGCGGAGCTTCTCTGGAGTGTGCGTCGCAGGAGAACCGCAGGCATTTCCCGTGGCCGAGGCCGGTACCAAACGCGAGCCCGTCCGGTGAAGGTAATCTCAGTGTGCACCCAAGGCGGACAGCATTGTCTTGCCCATGAGGTCAAAGGCGGCAGTCGATTGCGAGTGGTTGTCGCGGTCGAGGCGGTTCACGCTGATCACCAGCGAGGCATCAATCGCCTTGACGTAATACCTGTCGGTGCTGAAGCCATTAATGGTGCCGGAGTGTCCGCAAAATCCGTGTCCAAGGGCAACATTCGGCCACCGCTGTTAGACGGAAGAGGACTGCCGGGTATCTACAGATGTTGGCGGCAGTTGGCGACGTATCGACGAGGTTCCCTGAAGAAGAAAAATGTGGCAAGGTTTGGGCAGAATTTACATGGCGCAACTGGAACAAATGTCAGGGTTTTCGTGGCGCGGCCAGAGCGCACGCGAATCCTGTACTCGTTGTTTGCTTTGGCCGGCAGTGACATGTAAATTAGCACCATCAGCAGTGCTGGTTGCAACGGCAGTGGTTGCAAACGCGTAATACATCATGTTGGAGTAACGATGAGTAACGATGTATGGGTAACGCAACAAATCGACCAGGTTGTTACGAATAAATCGGGAGAGTTAGATAAGGTAACAGTAACAGTATTCTTGCGGTCGCTGGGCAAAAGTTGCAGGACGCCAAATGAGTGGATGACTCCTGACGTTTGCGCTCCGTTGGGCCGATTATTAAACCAGCAGGCGGTGACGGTATGATCGACTACCATCGCCTGGAAAGAGGCGCGAGCGGCGTGGTCCGGCGCGCTCCCGAACATATAGACGTGGATGAACGGACTGAGGCCGTACGCGAAAACGCCAGGCTACGGCAAGTGATCGACGTGCAGAAGTCCGAAATCAACAGGCTCATGCGCTTGCTCGGCATTGGCCTGCTTCAGAAATAAACAGACAGCCCCACTGACTTACAGGCCAGTGGGGCTGTTTCATGGTTCCTCTCTTAAGAGAGCATGGACCTTAGAGTATCCCTGGTGTTCCGCCCCATTGTCTCGGATCGACGTCCGCAATGGATTGCGAGAAACACCAATGGTGGCCGGCGAAATCCTCAACGTCATATTGCCGCTCTCCGTAAGGATAGTCCGTGGGCTCGCGAAGAATCTTTACCCCGCTTTGCCTGGCATGATCGTAGTGTGCGTTGACATCCTCGACTCGCACCATGACTGCACTCCGCAACGAGACGCCCGCGCTCTGCTCGATCAAGACAACCGATCCGCCATCGCCGGCATTCAGTTGAGCGCGGTGATTCCCCATGCGGATGCGGAGGGTAAATCCGAACGCGTTGCACAACCAATCGATAGCGTCGCCGATGTCTGGGTAGGCCAGTTCCGGAATCACAACACTACCGGGCATCGATCGATTAGACAGCATTTGCGAATTCTAGCAACTACGAGGATTACCCGGCCAGCTCTGGGGCAGGGAATTGGCCTGCTCCGCCCCGTCCCAGACCAACGTCATTTCGAGAAGTCTTAGAGCCACATTTCAGTGGCTTTTCAGATGACGAATGGTTGCCGCCATGATGGAATCTCTAAAATGAGCGAAATCGGGACAGTCGAATTCGTTTTTCTCTTACTTCTCTTCTTCATCGTCGTTTTCGGGATACTCGCCCGAAAACTGCGGACGCCCTATCCCATCATCATGGTCGTGGGCGGACTGCTGCTCAGTTTTGTGCCCGCGGTACCCGACATTACCCTCGCGCCGGACCTGATTTTTCTGGTTGTGCTGCCCCCTCTGCTCTACTCTTCCGCCTGGACAACCTCGTGGCGGGACTTTCGCTACAACATTGTCAGCATCTCGCTGCTGGCCTTTGGATTGGTCGCATTTACCGTGATCGGTGTCGCCCTGGCAGCGCCCCATGTCTTTCGCGGGTTCGACTGGCGGCTCGGGTTGGTACTGGGAGCGATTGTCGCGCCTACCGACGCAATTGCCGCCAGTTCCATCGCACGGCGTATCGGGCTCCCCAGCCGTATCGTCGACATCCTGGAAGGAGAGAGCCTCATCAACGATGCTTCCGGGCTGCTGGCGCTTGAATTCGCGGTCGGGATCCTGGTCGAGAAACGTATGCCGACCGCTTCCGGCGGCCTGCTTACCTTTGTGTGGCTCACCGCCGGTGGAGTCGCGATTGGACTGGCGATCGCGTGGTTGGTAAGCCACTTCGAACGATGGATTGATGATGGCCCCATTGAAGTGACGATCAGCATTCTGGTTCCTTATGTGGCCTATCTAGCTGCCCAGGGCGTTCATGCTTCGGGCGTGCTGGCGGTGGTCAGCTGCGGACTGCTTCTCTCGCAACGAAGCGCCGGGCTCTTCTCTGCATCGGTCCGTATCGGCCTGTGGTCGGTGTGGGAGTCATTGACGTTCATTTTGAACGGGCTGGTATTCGTGCTCATCGGGCTTCAGTTTCCTGCAATTCGCAACTCCATTCGCAGCTACCATCTGTCGACCATCCTGGCGTATGGAGCGGTCTTCAGCGTTCTGCTCATCCTGCTGCGGCTGGCGTGGGTTTTTCCAGGGGCACGCTTCTCCTATTTCCTCCGTACGCGGGTGGGGCATCAGCAGGAGCAGCCGCCGGATCCGCGGCAGATCTTTGTCATCGGGTGGACGGGCATGCGAGGCGTGGTTTCGCTGGCTGCTGCTCTTGCCCTTCCCACTGCCTTGAAGGACGGATCACCATTCCCTCACCGGGACCTGATTATTTGCCTAACGTTCTGCGTGATTCTCGTGACCCTGGTGCTCCAGGGCCTGACGCTGCCACCTTTGATCCGCCTGCTCGGCCTGGCCGGTGGGGAGGGACCGGATTGCGAGGAGCTGGAAGCGCGGCGGATCGCAACCCAGGCCGCACTGGACCAGTTGGAAAGCGCGAAGTCCCGGGACAGGGAAGACTCAGCTGACATCTATGACGACCTGGTCAAGCACTACCGGCACCGGCTGGCAACGCTAAAGGTGGACGCCAATCCCAAAGACGTCAAGGCCAGCCAACGTCACCGCGCGCTCTTCCTGGAGGGATTAGGCGTGGAGCGTGCGACCGCAGTGCGGCTACGCAATGAGGGGCGTATCGGCGACAATGTTTTGCGGCGCATAGAAAGGGAATTGGACCTGGACGAGACACGCCTGGCCAACCAGGAGGAATAGCTCTCAGCATTTCGTGAAATATGGGGCGGTCCGTCCCCTTGCCGCGAGCTTTTTGGCGGCTGTTTCGGTCTTTGGAACGGGTTCGCCCCATGCGTGTGCACTTAGAGCCAAGCGGGCTTGCCGTTTTCACCATGGGCCTTAATCTATGGAGCAACTGAAGAGTGGTGGGTTCTCCGTCGCGCAATGCGGCAGCGACGCGGCAGACAAGATTCAGCCTCCGCCGCGTCGCCTCCCGCTACTTCCTCTCTCCCGACAGGGCTCCTAAGCATTCGAGGGCATGGGAGGAGTTTGGATGCCACCCATATGCGCGATCTTGTCAATCAGTTCTGTGTGTTCCCGGATGACTGACTCGCCCTTCTCAACAGCAGCTTTCAGCTGCGGATTATTGGTCTTGTTCTCTTCATCGAGAAAGGTCGACAGATCATCGTGGTGATCCTTCACCATCGCTTCCACGTAAGCCCGGTCAAAGTCCGTCCCGGACTTCATTTTCAGCTCCATATACTTCGCATGATCTGATAACGGCGGACCGGAAGGCACCTTTACTCCCAGTTCTCTCGCCACCGGTTTCATTTCCGCGATCAGCATCTCGTGGTCGTGGATCATTTTTGTAGCAAATTCCCGCACATTCTTGTCTTGGCTCTTCTGCAAGGCCAGCTTCGCAAAGTTTACTTGCGCTAAGCTTCCCTCCATAGCGTCCTTCACAAAAGTCTTATCTGACGATTTCGTATCTTGCGCTTGTACTGCCCCACCAGCCAACAACGTGCCTAGTGCGGCGCCTGTGATGCATTGCAACCAAAAACGTTTCATGGTTTTTTCCCTACCCCGCGAACAATAAGAAGTCCAGAAGCAATCAAGAGTTGCCTTTGGAAACTATGAGTTAACGGAAACCGCAGCTTTTGGTTGTGACAGGATGAAGTGGGTGTGGCTGCTTGCGGATGTCTTTCAGGTTGGACGTTTTGGGTGCTCGCGCAACTGGAGGAACGGCAGGCGAGAGCGCGCCGCTGTAAGCAGCCATCGCGCACTCGATTCGCAAGCCCGTTCCTTCGAACTGCCACCTGCCAAAGGGACTAGCTGGCGTCCGGCGGAATCTCGTCGCAACGGTTCCCACATTGGATCGCGTAAGGCAACGTGGTGATCATCGTCGAGCCGTAAGCCTGGGCGTGTTCACCCTCGAGGTGAAGTATCAAAGCCCCCTTGGTCTGCTCAAACCGCTTCGCCGTCGTTGACAAGAGAGTTTCACCATTTGGTTTGTACACGGTTACTCGCTGCATCTTGAAGCCTCCTGGCAGACCAGTCTAGACCTCATTCTCCTGGAGCGCACGAACGGGTTAGGCGGAGTATCAGTTCAGCCAACTGAATCTGGCCTTGTTGGCCGAGGCACAGCAGGCGCGACTTCAGCGCTCGATTGCTTCCGCGCGAACCAGGCCCTTCGTAAAGGGCTTTCGCGCCTGCAGGAACCAAAAAAGTTGCGACCGGGGAGGAAGGGGATTCATCCTAAGTATGCCGAAAAACGCGGAGCCGGATTGGTAAGCACGGCTCGCTGCGGACTCCATCCGCAGTCAAGTCAACTCCCGGAGACAGGGGAGAAGGGACCCACGGCGATAGGGGCAGTGCTTCGGCATTGCCCGCTGTCGCGTGGCGCGTTCCGGTCTAAAGCCCGATAGCCACGCGATAGAACTTTCCATAATAAGGAGATCGCGATGGCAACGCTTAACCACACCAACCTCACCACCTACAATGTCCCTGGACTGAAGGAGTTCTTCCGCTCGGTTTTCGATTTTCAGGTATTGGAAGAACGGGGCGACAAATTCGCAGTGTTACGGAATCCTGAGGGCTTTCTGCTGACACTGATGTACGACAAGGGCATGACGCCAGACCAGGGCTATCCCGGGCTGTTCCATGTTGGCTTTCTGCAGCCCACCCAGCATGCCGTGGACCGGATGCACGAAGCGCTGACTGCTTGCAATTACATGGCTCCCAAACCTGCGCAACTGCAGCGCGGCGGACCGCCCACCTACGGTTTTTACTATGACGCGCCCGGCGGCGTTGTGGTGGAGGTAAGTACGATGAACCTTGCCTCCTGACCCTGGTCATGTGGTTACGGGCCTACATCCTCTTCTTTTGCAACCGGAAAGAAGGTGCGAGTCGATGAGGGTGAATACCATGCTCAGCGGCGGACCAGGTCCGGTGCGACGGAGGATGCTGGAGCCGCTGGCGTTGCCGGAGCGCCAAACGCGGCGCCGTCGTAGTCAGCTACCGGTGGAGCGGCCGGCCTGGTGGCGTATAACGGACCCAAGGCTCGACAGCATACGCTTGCGGCAGCTTGACCGGCTGTCCGGTTAATGTAACTGACTCGTGGATGAAGGAATTTTCCGGGATCTCTCGCACCCACCTGCCGCGAGGAAGGCACCAGCGGCTACCCTTCTTGCGCGGGAAGTATTCCAGCAGCCACCAAGCCCCGCTGAGGGAGATATGCAGGAGCCCTTTCGGATTGGGCTCCACGTACTTCGGAAGAAATGCCGGTGGGGTTGTTTGGCCAAGCACAATTTGAGCCCGCGTTCCGTCGACCAGCAGCCCTTTACCGATCGCCTCCACCAGGATCCACTCAAACGCGATCTTAGAAAGGCCGGCGTCATTTTCGCTATAGCTGCCGCCGATATCGGAGTGGACGCCGGTGAACCAGACCTGGCGAAGATCCTGCGCCGGCTGACCCGGCGAGGCTGGCAAGGGCGGTCCCCAGAGGTTGTCCTGGTAGCAGCAACGATGCTCATGGATCGAAATGGCGTGACGCCCGGTGCGAAGAATCGGGTTCTGCCCGTTGAAGGGGAGCTCGATCGGCGAATTGATCCATCCATAAGAACTGACCGTGTCCCAGAGACCGCAGAAATAGACTTCGACCTCGCGAGAAAATGCGAACTTGAAGGCTTCTTCCGGAGGGAATGTTTGCGTTTGCCCTTGAGACTGCTTGGTCATATTGGAATAGAGCCGGAGGATATAGGGAATGAGCTGCTCGTTGCCGGGTTCGAGAAGACCGAAGACATGCAGCAGACCACCGACCGCGCGCGCGGTATAGGAGCCGCGGCTGAAACCAAACAAGTAGATGTGGTCTCCGGTCTCGTAGGTGTTCATGAGGTATCGGTAGGCATCGCCGACGTTATCCAGCAAGCCCGCGCCGAAAGCAAGGCCTCGCATCTGTGACCACCATTTAGCAAGCCTGCCGTTTGCATTGGGGGAGCCTAACGTGCCGACCCCGGGGTGGTAATAGGCTATTTGCTCGGGGCAGATATGGAGCGTGTTATAAAGCTTGACGACGTTGGAGTCTGTGTCCGGATTATGGAAGTCGTTTCCTGTGCCATCACAGCAGATGATGATGTTCTTTGGCATCATGCCCCTCCCGGTTGCTTCTGCGAAGCGTTACCGCTACTTTACTGCCGCCATGCCCGGTTCAAGCCAGGAGAAGAGAAAACTGCTGACTTCAGGAAACTGGGAAGCGACAAAGCCGATCAGCGGAACACCAACCAACGACGTCGTCTTGAGATAGAAATCAAGATCGAGCTGCCCCGGAGTGTGGTTGGTCGTTCGACTAAGTATAGGGTCCTGGTTGATCGACGCATAGATCAGTATGACGGCAAACGCTAAGATGCCGAGGATAGCGGCCAATCCGATCAGCAGGGCATGACGGTTGAGGTAGGGATAGCTTGTGCCGGCCCAGACGAGGAATAGATAAAGCATCGCGGCAGTGACTAAGCGGCTACGGATCTGCAGGAGCACCATGCGGAGGTAGTGGACATAGACAAGAGCGACCCACTCCTCGCAGACCAGCTGTTCGGTCGAAATTGGTTCTTCAGGTTCGCTGGAACAAGCGCTTTTCTCCTCGTCGCCGGCAGCATCGCAGGCGGTGATCGCTCCCTTCTCATTGCGCCATGCATTCTTGAGCTTGCACAGAAGACGGCTGGCGACGAGTGCGATCTCTCTCTGCACGGCTCCGAACGCTCCACCGATTGATTGCGGACCTTCAGACGCGATTGCGATCTGAAGTTCTTCAACGGACTTTTTGAGGCTATGGCCCCTCGGTCTCCATCGCTGCCTCATCAGAGAGGGCGTCGCGGGCCTGCTCCAGCAGGCGAAAGATTGCACGGTATCGCGCAGAACGGCTTCCGCGAAAAATCCACAGCGAACTCCAGGTGAACCCGCGGATGGAGCTGAAACCACGGCGCAGAGAGGAGGATTCCAATCGCTCCAGGCACAACGTCTTCAACTTCTGCCAGATCACGGCCGCCATCGACAGCTCCCACAAGATCGCTACAACCAGCAGGTACATCGCCACGCCAAGCGAGCCTTGAAGCATGGAGCCGTCAAACATGAGCGGTCGTAGATTGAGCAGCACTATGCACGCCAGGGTAAATGCAGAGATCAATGCAAGCAGCACCGATTTGAAGCGGATCGTGGACCAACACGGCGGCCAAACAAGAAGTCTCGTTACCGGCACAAGATCGCAGTCGCCAGGACAGTTCGGGAGATCCTGCTGGGCCTTCGGAAGCCGGGGCCGGAGGTTCTCAGTGAAGGCGATGCGATCAAGATGACTGTATAAGAAGAATACAGAGGGCGATGACGGTGAGGAAGAACGGAAATACCGGGGAAACGCCGCGCAGCGGATAGCTGGCTCGATACTCGAAGAATTCAGAGAATCCGGACCAAGCCGAAAGCCAACGCCAGAGAAGACGCCATAAACCAAACCACGAGAGCCAGGCAATCACCATGATAACGATGAATCCAGCCATGCTCTTTTTCCACTTTGGAGCTGGGGGCCAAAGCGCCAGAGGGTCGAGCATGGGAATAAGATGGCAAATCAGATAAGTCGCAGCCAGCGAAAGCACTGCGGCGCCGGCATAAAGAGCGACCGCTGGAAAGGGAAACAGCATAGGGGGGAGCAAGGCTAAGTTGAAACGCGACAAGTAGCAATATTGTCATGCCTAGCTGAAGCCACAACTTTGGCAGGCGAAGAACCGCGTCGTTGATGGTGTAGGCGTACGAGAGGTCTTGAATTGCGGAAAGTCCCAGGCACTTGGCGGTGTGATAAAGCGCGATTAAGCAAAGGCAAAGCAGGAGCAGAGCCTGGGAGAGATGTGGCAGCTCGGCCGACAGCAATGCGTTGGCTGGATGGTTTACCACGGATGACAGATGGAAGGGCCCCGGTGGATCGTACCGATCGTTGAGTAAGGCGATGGGCCAATAGTCTCCGTGCCCTACCGCGGAAAGCCACAGAGGCGGGCTGTTGCCGCTAAGGCCAGAGTATGAGAACGGCATATTGGTGCTGCGATCCGGGGGAGGGTAAAGAAAATGCATAGCAGCATACAGTCCCTCCGAGGTGTCGCTGGGAAAAAAAGCACCACTCAGGGGACCCTGATGGATCAAGGGAAACGGACTGACAAAATACATGTTGGCAAAGTCGTTGGGAGAGCCAGAGCGGAGAAATAGATTGTCAGCCTGGTTAACGATCACAAGGGTGTTGGGCGCTTCACGGGCCAGGATCTCGGCGACGAAGATCTCGTCGAGAACATCGGTCGCGCTCAGAACGACTACCTTGATATGCCGCCGCTCGATGGTTTGAGTGATCTCGCGCATGACGCCGTCCTGAGAGACGGGCATTTGTTGATCGGCAAAGTTGGGAACGGCGTCATCGTCATTCGTCTCATTGAAGTTCAGGCTGAGGCTGATGTTGCCTGCGCCCGGCGCCGAAACTCCGAAGCCAAAGATATTGCTGTTCTGGTAAGCGCTTCGGAGATGAGATATGTTGCGCGGAAAGTAAAGATGCGGGTACGGATCACCGGTTTCAATGGCGTTATGAGCCGCAGAACCGTAACTGCTCTCGTCTTCGGTAAGGTCGGCAATCTGCTCGCGTGTGAACCGCCCCGGCTTCATTAGAAAATCCTTGATCCGGCTACTGCGCCAATCTTTGTCGACTCCGAAGGAGACGAAAGAAATCGAAGGGCGATCCTGGCTTGACCAATGGCAGTGTGCGTCGATCTTGGCAGGCGGCAGGAAGTGCCTGGCAATTGGAATCGGTTACCGAGCCGCTCGCAATAGTAACCTTGTCGAGCTTGAGAGCCGCGATGGCGGTACCGCTAAGCAGTGCCTGCAGGGAGCGGCCTGAACCGCTGAAGGTGGGTCCAAGAATGTGGAGTTCGCGTTGCTGAGGAGCCAGCCGGCCTATCTGGTGAAGAGCTTCCTCGAACTGCGTATCGTCGATACCTGCTGTAGGCGAGTTACCGACCAGGAAGACAGCCAGGGGTTTTTGCCCTGAACCGGTACTTTGAATTTCATTCCCACTTGGTGGGCTCCTCGCCGGTTCCTTTCCCTTGGCAGGCGGATCGCAAGCTTGACTTCGGAAGAGAATCACCCCGGGGTAGCTCTCGCGGCCCTGCAGGAAGAGGCGCTGCTCTTCCTGGGCGGCGAAATGCTCGGCAGATGAAGATGCGGAGGACGGCGGCGACCAGGGCAGCCAGTTGGATTGGTATTGGTAACACGAGGCCTGCAGAGCATCTTCGAGGGCATCCATGTCGCGATCGAAGAGTAGAGCCAGGTGGGTATGGACGGGGTCCGGCTCAATCGCAATCATGACCTCGAGCGCGCCTGGGGGTACCGCGTCATCCATCGCTTTGGGAAAGCTGCCAGTGGCCCCACTGGCGGTGCTGTAGAAATCACTGAGGGTGGATGCCAGCTCCTCCTGGGCGCTGAGCTTGCCGAGATTCTCAGGATGGCCTTTCATCTCCGCTTCCCAGAAAACCCTGTCAAAGGGACTCTGGGGACCCTCAAGGGAACGCCGGACATGGGCGCCACCAGACGATCCGGGAAATGGCGACGCGGGAGGCGCAGGTACAGTACTCAGATGAAGGGCGGCCGCGACAACGCCGATTGCGACAGCACCTGCGACATAAGGACGGTCTGCCATGGCTACTCCATCCCCACACGGAGGGATGGTGTAATTGGGAGGAGGAACGTTTCATCTAAAAGCCGCGAATGGTGGTCTACGCAGGGATCAATTTGCTCTTCAATCTGGGCATGGCATTTACCACCCGCATACCGGTCTTGAAGATGGAAAAGGCGGGGTACTTCTTTTCGCCGGTAAACTGCTTCATCGCTCTGAGTGAATCCGCGACCGCGGCAAACGCATACTCGCGCATGGAGACTTCATACTCCGCAATTGCCTGGAGCAAGGGCTTATCACCGCGACGCACTTGCTGCAACTTTGCACTGAGCAAGGCTGCGTCTTTCAACGCGATGTTACCGCCCACGCCGCGATAAGGCGTCATGCTGTGAATGGCGTCACCCAACAAAGTGACTTGCGTAGACTTCCAGGGGAGGAGAGGCGATGCGGTGCGCAAATGGTTGAGAAAAAGTTGCTGCTCGTCGAGCATTTCGACCAGCTTGCGGAGACTCGGGTGCCAACCGGCTACGGTGCGGCGCAACGCATCTTTCAACGTGCTACCGGTCACGGATGCAGCCTGGTTATCGAGACCGAAGAATTCAGGCCGCCCCCCGAGCGCCAAAATCAGATAGTCTTCATCGCCGGGCAACGGCCCTTCAATGCCCAGACGGCGCAGCGTTTGCCCGGCCTCTCCGGAACGCTTCCACATCGCCATAAACATACTGCAAGCGCTGGGCGGCACGACCATGACGGGACCATCAAGCAGGAGATGGGGAGCCAGCGCCATGACGCCATCGGTAAGCGGGATAGTGCCGCCGATCCCCACCACGCCGGTGTCGATGGGCTCGGCATGAGGCAGGTACTGTTTGCGCACGCCGGAATGGACGCCGTCGGCAGCCACGAGCAGATCGGCCTGGGCACTGCTGCCGTCTTCAAAATGCGCGCGGACGGCGCCATCGGGACTTTCTTCATAGCGCAGAAATCGCTTGTTGAATTGCACTTCATCTTCCAGGCCTGCCAGCAGGATACGCCGCAGGGTGATGCGGCTGATCGATCGATGGCGGGCGACCGTTTCTGCTGCGCCGCCGGCCTTTGCTTGAGGCCGGGCGAAGTTGAGGAGTTCGTGCAGTTGTTGGGTGACGATGCTGAAGCCCTGCGAAAAGTCCCCACCTGTAGAACGGAAAATGTCCCACAGGTGCGGAGATAAGCAGTCATGCAGTGCGGTGCTGCCCTGGGGATTGATGTGAATGCGGTATCCTTGCGGGCGTGAGTCCGGGGACTGGTCCCGCTCATAGACGGCTACGCTGATTCCAGCGTTCTTCAGTCCGTTCGCCAGGCACAGTCCACCCATGCCGCCGCCGATGATTGCTACGTGAAAGGCGCGATTCTTCATCGTTTTTCTCCTAGGGGCTTTTGCAGTGTTTTCTTTGCTTTGCCGGAGAGGATCCATGTCTCCGTGATTCGTTCAATGGCGTCGACCTGGCTGCCGCCGGATGCGGCCGTACCGGCAAAGATCGACATCAGCATGGAGATCATCTCGCCGGGAGGGATGTCGTCGCGAAAGGTGCCGTCGGCTACACCCGCATGGACCATGCGCTCGATTCCATCGCGCCAGTGTGCATTCATTTGTTCAACGGTCTTTTGCACTTCCGGATCGCGTTTGCCGCGCAGGGCAAACTCTTGCAGCACCAGCAGCATTTCCGGATGGTGCTTGAGGTAAAACCGGCCATCGGAAAACTCCTGGCGCAGCCGGTCGAGGGCAGAGAGCCCGGTAGGGCGCGGCGGGCGCCCATGCAGGGTGACAAACTTTGCGCCGATCAACTGGGCCAACCCTTCGACCAGGTGCTGCTTGGAAGGGAAGTAGTAGTGCAGGGTGGCGATGTTCACCTTGGCGCGATTGGCGACCGCGCGGGTGCGCAGGCCTTCAAACCCCACCCCCGCCACTACATCGAAGGCGGCGTGCAACAGGGCAGCGCGGCGCCGGCCATGCTCATCTTGGGGATCCAGAAGCGCGCGGCACCATTCCGGGTTGGTGGATTCCGTCATCTCCCATGATTAAATCAATCAGTTGATTGAATTGTCAATCAGATGATTGACTTTAGGCCCATCGTGTCTGCCAACGGTCTCCCTGTGCGTTCCCTGCGGGCAACCCACAGGCAATGTCCATTGCTGGAGGTTTCGGCGCAGGCGTCACCCTGTTGCACGTGCTCGCGGATAATACCGCCGAGGAGGAAATCTTCCGCGAAGAGGTCAGCGCAGCCAGGATGATGCGCAAGCTTGTGCCGGCTGATAGCGAACGAGCGGATCACGCTCCTTGGGCTACGTTGCCGCGGGTGATTCGCAATGTACGCTGCCCGGTTTGTGCCCTTCGAGTGAAGCTTGCTCGGGACCAACGCAAACGCATTCCGGGAATTTCGCATCGTATGCACGTGAGGTAAAAAAGATGAGCGAAAAGCACGACCACGACACCAGTTACCAGACGCTGAGTGGGACGGCGGGTCAGAACAAGATTGCAGAGCTTGTAAAGGATATACACATCGCGATGATGACCACGATCGCAAAGGACGGCACGATGAGCTCTCGCCCGATGGCGGTGCAGAATACTCCGTTCGACGGTACGCTGTGGTTCCTGGCGCGATCCAACTCAGGGAAGGTGGGAGAGATAGATGATGATAATCACGTTACCCTGACTTTCGCCGAGCCGAAGAGTTCGAAGTACATAGCTGTCAAAGGGACGGCGAGCGTAAGCCAGGACCGTGGCAGAATCAGAGAGCTTTGGAACCCGATGTACAAAGCCTGGTTTCCAGGGGGTGAAACTGATCCACAGATTGCGGTGGTGCGGGTCGACGTCACCGAAGCAGACTATTGGGAGGCGTCAGACAGCAAGCTGGTTGTTCTTTTGAAATACGCGGCGGCCTCTCTCACAAACGGTAAAGTGGCTGTGGGCGAAAGCGGGCATATCGAGGGCTAGAGCGTTCCCCACTCCCGCCGCGGATCGTTTTTCGGCCTCTCGTATTCCATGGCCCAAGCGCGGTAGCCTTTGGGAGTAATGAGCAGTGATTGAGCGAATCGGGTGGGCTCTTGCGTGCCGGTTCGGGCTCCCCAGGACTATACCGTCCTGGGACACTTTTCACCCGCCTTCGACATGCTCAGGGCAGGCTCTTCGGGACTGATCCGTTATCGCCTAAACCCAGGCAGGCTCAGGGCCGTCCCTTCGGCACTGGGCCCACCGCATGCCGGTAGCGGATTCGTTTTCAGCGCGGAATTTTCGAATCGGTTGATCGAAAATCAGGACGGACTAAGCCAACGGGATTCTCATTGCGATTCAGGCGGCTCGTGAAACTTCAACAACAGCGCCGCCGACATGGCGACGAGCCCTAGAAGAATCAATGGTAGCTCTACGAAGAAAGCGGCTGCGAGGCCGCCGACCAGGCCTGATAGAGCTTCTGCCCCCACTTGTAACGCTTGATTGTTTCCCATTACGCGCCCCTGTTCCGCCTCGCTGGTCGCCTTTGAAAGCAAGGTCGCGCAGGCCGGTAAACAGATCGCCAGTGCTGCGGATGTCAGAAACAGCGTCACCCAGAGCGATCGCAGGGGACGAATGGCGATGACCACGATCATGAAGGCGCCGGTGAGAAATGCCGACCACACGGTCAGCGTTCTGGTCGTGAACCGCGCAGCGAGGAAGCCGGTGAACCAGGCGTTGGCGATCGCTATAGGAACGCCTACCCATGCCACAAACTCTGAGACTTGTGAGACGTCGAGATGGAAGCGGTCCACCAGGTACATCGGATAGCAACGAAAAAATCCAAAGATCGCCAGGTAGAAAGCGAAGTTAAGCCAATAGAAGCGGCGCAGACGGCGATTGGAAATAACGCCTCGAAGATTGGTGAACGCTTGTGAAAAGCTGACTGCGTGCCGGCGCTGGGGCGGATTTGTTTCGCGAAAGAAGACCGCCGTAGCCGCGGTGGTGACGGCAAGCAGAATCATCGCCGCCCAAAACGGGGTTGCATCGTTGAACCACGAAACCAGGCCGGGATCCGCCAGCTTTCCGCCTACCAGCGGCCCCACAATATATGCCGAGCTGGCGCTCAGGTAAATGTAGCCGAAGAACCGGTTGCGATTTTCCGGGGTGATGACATCGGCGATAGCGCTCTGCGCTGCTACGACGTTGGCTTCCGCCAAGCCGGCCAGCAGCGAAGCCACAGCGAGCAGAGCGACACTCCTGAGATAAAGTGCGCTGCCGATGAGAGCATAGCAACCCGTCGTCGCACAGAGCGAGATCATCAAAACCGGCTTCCGCCCAAAACGGTCGGAGAGAGCGCCCAGCACCGGCGAACCCACAAACTGACCCAGCGGATAAAGGCAGAGCAGGATTCCGAGCAGAATCACGCGCCGGCTCATCGGCTCATCTGCCCGAAGCAACAAATCGTGGTTGCTCATGATCATCGGCGTGAAGACCGTGATCATCAGGCTGTAGCCCACGAAGCCGGCAAAGACGACCGCATACAACGGGATCAACCGCGTCAGGCTTTTGGAACCTGCCCCCAAGTCCGCAGGTGACAACTTCAACTCGGCCCCGCCGCCCGGCCCTCCGCCTTCGCCCAGCTTTTCTGCTCCTGCCACGAAATCCTCCTTTGCATATCCCGGCTGGCAAGCCAATATTTTTATCGGATTAAGATCGCAAATTCTAACACCGTGGGCCTGCAACAAAAATTCTGTTCGATTCTCAGAGACTCCCTGCGAACCGAACCGTAGAATTTGCGGCAGTCTTAGCGCATTGCGAGGAAACTATGCCCCGAGCCTTTTCCACGGTCCTGATGATGCTTGCCTCACTCGCGACAACCTCGCTCTGGGCAGATCCGGCCGGTGTCACCTTCACCCAGCCCCCCGCCCAAGTTGACCGGTACAACTTTGTCGAGGTCGCCGCGAATGTCGGCTCGCCCACGGCCCGCAACTGCTTCACTGACGCCTCCCTCACCGGAACGCTGGAAACGACCGACGGCGCCCATCATTGGAACGTCGAGGGCTTTTGCGATGCCGCTGATGGCAGCGTTTTCCGCATCCGCTTCATGCCTCCGGCGGCCGGCAGCTACAAGTACTCTGTTACCTACAAGCAGGGAAGCTACGCCCAATCCGCCAGCGGCCAATTTGAGGCTATCGAAGCGCATCGCCGCGGCATCCTCGCCGCCGATCCGCAATATCCGTGGCATTTTATTTGGCAGGGAACCGGCGAACACTACTTCTTCAATGGCACCACCGCGTACTGGCTCGTCAACTGGCGCGATGAACACGTTATTCGCTTCAGCATCGACCGCCTGCATCGGCTCAAGGTCAACCGCATCCGCGTAACCATCGCCGGACGCGAAGCCTCGACGTTTTTCGGCGAACCGGTCATGGACGGGCCCAACTTCACTGTCTTAACCGCCGCGTGGGTCGCGCAGAGCGCAGATGACCCTCTCCACCCCGGCTTCGACTACACACGCTACAACCTTGCCTATTGGCAACGCTTCGATCGGATGCTCAAGTTCGCCCGCGAGCGGGACATGGTCATTTCCCTGGTCCTTGACATGGGCGACAGCAAGGTTCATCCCGAAGCGGGAGGCGAAGACGAGCGCCGGTTCATTCGCTACGCCATCGATCGCTTCGGCGCGTTCTCCAACATTACCTGGGATCTCGGCGACGACCTCGACGTTTACCGCGACGTGAAATGGACGCACGACACGGGCATGTATATTCAGGAGCGCGATCCTTGGAAGCACCTCGAGACCAGTCATCCGGCAAAGAGCAACGACCACCAGGACCGCGCATCCTCCTGGTTTGGCTTCACTTCTTATCAGGAGTGGGGGCGCGATCAGCACAACCTGATGCTCGCTTCACGGAAACTGCAGGAGAAGACCGGCCGCATCATTCCCCAAACCAATGAGGAGTACGGCTACGAGGACCACTATCCGCACTGGGCTCTACCCGGCTCCGACTCTGCGGATGTGCTTCGCCGGACGGCTTGGGATATCGTCATGGCCGGCGCCTACCAGACGGCGGGAGAGACGGTTCGCCGCGGCGTCAACGTCGGCGCCGACATGGGCGGCGGTTGGTTCAATGGCCGGGGCGACGACACCATGACCATGTTCCTCGGCTACGGTCACATGGTCGATTTCTTCACCAGCTTCGAGTGGTGGAAGACCAATCCGCACGACGAGCTGGTGAATAACGGCAACTACTGCCTCGCCGATCCTGGCAAGACCTACGCCGTCTATCTGCCTAAAGGCGGCCAGGTCGCCGTGCAACTCGAGCCCGGCCGCTACCGCGCGTTTTGGTTCAGCGCAGTGACCGGGGAACGGATCGACCTTCCGCCCGTCGAAGGTCCTGTTTGGAACTCGCCGGCCCCGCCCGACGCCAACGATTGGGCCATCCTTCTGGAGAAAGAGAGCTGACGGAACGGGGGTTAGTTCCACCCGGGGCGCAACCGAGCGGCCCGAACTGCGCCCGGATACAAGACGGTCAGCCCTTGATTTGGGCTTACGACGCATTCCTAAACCAGACGTTGCTTACCACTGCTGATGACAAGTGGAACACTCGCCTGCTTCCCCTGGCTTTCACAGACATTCGCACAACAGGATGCTCGAATATTTTTGCTCGGCAGGAACGAACCATCGGGAGTAAATTAGATTCCTAACCCAGGGGAAACTCCATTGGGACAAAATGGACTCCGCAAACGCCTCTTTGCTCCGAGTGATCGCTCGATCCAGAATCGGCTTACTGGTCTTTTGGATGCTCGGGATTCAGGTAGCCAGTTCTCAGCTCATCAATCCGAATAGTTGCCACATGGAGACTGTTGGCGGCGTTGTCGCGAAGAACCACGTCGATCTTGCTCTCAATGGCAGTAAAATTCTCGCCGCAGGATTATTACTGGTCGGAGCGAGAGAGGGTTCAACGATTGTGCAAGCCGGCAGCGCAATCGCGATGTTGGCGGAGCTGCCGGCATTTGCCAGCACGATAAATGACACGGTGCAGCTTTCCGACGCTCAAAATGATAGCAAGCACCAGGTCAAGGTCTGCGAGGCTAGCAGCGATTTGGCGCGAGCATTTAACTTTCGCACTTTGCAAGTTATCGAAGTGCCGCACCGCAGTGCCTCTGGGAACGTGGGCACGACCTGGCATACTACGGGCATCGACCCAAGTATCATCAATTCCCTGCAGCGCAATCAGCACCTGTTCTCCCAGGCGCAACCTCGTACAGAAACTCTTCCGCCAACTCATCTCAACTCGTCCCTCCTGTCCGACCGGCCGCAAATGGACAGGCCTGTGCACTGGCATGATTTGCTGGCTGCCCCCCAGAGCGCATTCTCTGGCAGAGCTGTAGATGGGAAGACCGGCCTTCCTCTCAAGGGGGCCCTTGTTCAGCTGACCATTGCGAACGGACAGACGATCGGTGGCTGGCAGCTGACGTTGACCCCTGTTGACGGCTCCTTTCAGTTCACGGTGCCCACAGGCGATTACTTGCTGCAAGTAGACGCACCTAATTATCGCCCTTACAGCGGAACATTCAATTTATCTTCCACCCCGCGGCCGGTTACGATTCCGCTCCAGGCGGCAAGCCGCTACCCGTGCCAGTTTAGTGTCTTGAATGAGACTGGTTGGGTCATAAGGCTTTATGGCAATCAACCCCTGCCATTTATCGTCGCCCCTTGGTCCAGTTACCATTTCACGGTAAATGGACCTCTCCGGATGAGGCCGCTCGCGTTTGTGGACGGACAGACTAAACCGATTTCCTGGCCCGAGTCTTCTGTCAACTGCGATGGTTCCGGTCTGTTGAAGCTGTCGCCGTAATTGGTCGACGCCTATTTCGCTTGCGTAGCAGCGTGAAGGCCCCTGCCCGACGCCTCGACTGGGCTATTCTTCTCGAGACAGAGAGCTGACCGGGCGGCGATCGTCGAATTCATTTATCAAAAATTCAATCCTCTGCGAGGATGGGTGGAGTTCACCCATTGCGCAAGGCGAATACAGCGGGCCGTTTTTTTTGATGAGCAGATGGAACGATACATCCGTGGTTCAGGGATGACGATGGGGAGCATCCCTAACGGGCCGGGAAGGCATCTCGGGACAAGAAGGGAAGTGCGAAGGGGTTTCGCGGTTTTGGAGCCTGTGCTCGGGGGGGGCATAAGGTGAATTTGAAGACAATAGGTGACCTGTTCAGCGACAGCTTTACCAAGTGGGGCGACGACGATGCTCCGCGCATGGGAGCGGCGCTCGCGTTTTACACCGTTCTATCGATGTCTCCGCTGGTGATCTTCGTGATCGCGATCGTTTCCCTGGTCTTCAGCCGGGCGAGCGCTCAGTCTTTGCTCATGGGGCAGGTGCAGTCGCTGATTGGCTCCAGCGGCAGAGATGCAATAGCCATGATGCTGGCGAATAGCCAGCGCCATGGGCATGGGCTTTTCTCCTCTATCCTTGGATTCGTCACCTTGATTTTTGGGGCTTCCGGTGTGTTCGGCGAGCTGCGATCCGCTCTAAACCAAATATGGAGAGCTAAGCCCAAGGCGGCGTCAAGCCTGACGATCATGGCACGGGAACGCCTGTTCGCATTCGGCATGGTGGTCAGCGTGGGTTTCGTCCTGCTTGTCTCTCTCATCGGGAGCACGGTCCTGGCGGCGACGACGAAATACTTCAGCGGAGTGTTGCCGCTTCCTGCCATTTTCTGGGAAGCGCTGAATTTCGTGGTGTCGTTTGCCGGTGTGACTGTTTTGTTCGCCTTGATTTTGAAGTATGTTCCGGAGACGAAGGTAGAGTGGGGGGACGTACGAGTGGGCGCTGTGTTTACGGCGCTGCTTTTTGTCCTGGGCAAGCTGCTGCTGGCCCTCTATCTGGGGCGGGCCAGCCCGGGATCACCTTACGGAGCGGCGGGATCGGTGGTGGTGGTAGTGGTTTGGGTCTACTACTCCGCGCAAATCTTCTATTTCGGCGCCGAGTTAACCCATGTCTACGCGACGTCCCACCGCAGGGCAGCCAAGGGAGAGGACTTTCAGCCCGGTGTCGCGGCCTGAGCGCAATGCTGAGAGGCAGAGGCCAGGCGGGATCCAGCTGCAAGCGACAACTGCCTAGCGATAGGTCACCGGTCTAGCCAGGGTCTTTCTTCTAACGCAAAATCGTGTACGGGCCCATGGGGGGCTAGTTGTTGCGCCATGGCGCTGCGGCGTTATTGTCCCCACATCGACTTCATTTGCCAGATCTCAAGGCGAGTGATCGCGCTCGTACTTCTCCCCCACCCAAACTCCAAACCGTGGCCGCCACTGGTTGTGGGTATTTCTCTTACGATGTAGCGCGCTCCGCCATCCACGAAAATTTCCGCGACAGCCTTATCGATCAAGATCTCGATCGAACCACGGCCATGGTTAAGTTCGGCGAAATGAATAGTACCGATCGTGTTTCCCTGGTACCGGATGGCCAGTTCGTCATCCTTCTCCAGAGTAACCTTCAATCGCATGTCGAGGGGCCCGGATCCAGCCCTGTCCAGCGCTTGATTGGCAGCGGCAGCCGTCAATGAGGACAATATCCGCGCCTTTCCATGCAGTCTTTCAATTTCCTCAATGGGCGTAGCCCGCATGCGGAGACCATCCGGGGTGGTTACCAGCTTGAATGCGGTGGGGAATAGCATCATTTGGTTGAAAGGCATTCCCTCTAGCTGAATTCTTCCCCAGGCGATTTGTACTCGCCGGCCATCCGGCATCTCAACGAAGGATTGCGCCGCGTAGAGAGTATCGTTTCCATGCGCGTTTACTCCTTCTGCGTAACGAAGCTCAGGAGATTCAGGGTGGAATGTTTCGCCATCGAAGGTGCCGATGAAATAGCTCGACGAGCCCCCATGGAGAATCCATTTCTTGTGGCGGGGGTCCCCATCGACGGGTAGTTCAAAGAAATCGGGACATTCATGCAGGCCCTTGAAATGGCTCTTTCGTGTCCACGCCTTCAGATCTGTTGAAGTGTAGAAGGACATCCCATCCTTCTCAAATAAGACCATCACCCAATGCTTTGTAGGCTCGTACCAAAAGACCTTCGGATCCCTGGTATCGTTCGAGCCTACCTCGCGGTTACTGTCCAAAATCGGATTGCCCGCATAGCGAGTGAAGGTAACTCCGTTGTCTGTGCTGTAAGCGATGCACTGCACCTGTTTTTTCGAGTTGCGGTCGAAAGCCGTATAGACCAGCACCAGCGCATCTTTTCCCCATCCCCCATCGTTGTTGTGATCCACCAAGACTGGTGCCGGACCATGGTGAGCCGAGGTGGTCGAGCCTGAGCGCGGGAGCCAGCTCCCGCCAGTGGATCAGGTCCTTGCTTACGGCATGGCCCCAATACATGAAACCGGTGTTCCATGTGACCCCGAAGGGAAAAGCTTGCCAGAACAGATGATATTGACCCTTATAGAAGATTGGGCCGTTTACGTCATTGCTCCAACCGCGCTTTACCGTGAAGTGGAACTGAGGACGGTTGCGCTCCTTGTAGAGGGAGTCCGCACCTTCGATCTTGTCGGCCTGATAAATACCGTCAAGGGCGGCTTGCGAGGACGGGCCCAAAAGCGTGATGGTCTGCCCTTTGAATTCGCTGACGTCGATAAATATCCAGTAGTCAGGCGAATGCTCTGCCAGCTGTAACAGGGAACTCCCGTTTTTGAATCCCATCGACCTGGATCTGAAACACGTGCATTTCACCTGCACGTGACACCGGAATATTCAGGTAGTGTTTCGAGATGTGAAGGGTTCTGCTCTGCGCGAAAAGAGAGGAGGCAAACAGCAGAAGACTGAATAGAAATCTGCGGTAAAAATGGAATTGAACTCGAGGCGCCACGCCGGCGAAAAGCCGCAGCCTCTTGGCATTCGCATCGAAAGTCATGCGGCTAAATGAAAAGCTTGATTGCACTGACGTTCTCCAGCCAACATTCCTCCTAAGGAAAACCCCAACTCGACAGATGCCGCAGTAATACTACGGGTCCAGCCAGACTTTCTTTTCCCCGGGCGGACCTCTATCCAGGTGGTGAGGGGCCGATGGGGCAAACGGTGAAGGTCAAGCAGCCTTGGTATCATCTGCTCGACTGCGGCTTTGCCGGCATCCGGGTCGGCTACATACTCGCCGAATAGTTCATGTGGTCCTTGGGAAGTGTCCTTGGCCTGCCTTGCGTCTACGACCGCCGCCCGCCAACGGCCGGTTAATTGCTGCACGAAGCAATGGAATATTGGTTTGCCATCACTGACGTACTCAGCAGCAAAGTAGTGATCGCTGGGTGGCCATATGCTCATGGTCTTATTCTACGGCAGGTTGTTGCTTCTGCTCCTCCGACGGGGGATAGAGATAGGGTCTCCCACTGGCTGGGATCCTCGAGCATCTTTGGCGACCTGACCGCGTACCGATTCACCCAGCTTCAGGCAGAGGGCGGGCATTTCAGCTCAGCGCGGCGTGTGACAAAGGTCACGGGAATAGGTATGCTGTGGTCGGATTTCATCCAGCCTTGATTTGATCCGCCAAGCAGGCGTACATTTTGCGACAAGCAACAACGCGAGAACAAAGTTCCCTCGAAGCATTCGCTCGGCACGCGTGAAAACCGCTTTACAAGAGGAAACCCCATGGATTCGAAAAGAAACCCGGCATCGAAAAGGCCGGCCGATTTGACGAAGGCCAGCCGAAGGCGATTTTTAACCACTGGTGCCGCGGCAGCCGCGTTGAGCGCCGTGCGCACCGCAAGCGGCCAAACACCGGCTCCCGAAGCAAGGTCGCTGAAGGACCAGGTGGCGTATGGCGACCGGTCGCACTACGTGACCTCGCTTCGCGTCCCGGTAGACGGTAGACCTTCGCCGGACGAATTCGGCATGACCTTTCACGTGTTAGCGCCGCTGCAGGATTTCGTGGGCATTATCACGCCATCGTCGCTTCACTTTATTGGGACGCATCGCGGGTCGATCGTGCCGGACATCGATCCCCAGCAGCATCGGCTGATGATTCACGGCATGGTCGACCGGCCGCTGGAGTTCAGCATGGACGATCTGAAGCGGTTTCCCTCGGTATCGCGTGTTCATTTCATCGAGTGCCTGGGTAACCATTCCAAGCCGGAAGACAAAACGGTGCAGGAGACGCACGGGCTGACGAGTTGCAGCGAATGGACAGGCGTGCTGCTTTCGGTTTTGCTGAAAGAGTGCGGCGTACAGAAGGGCGCCTCGTGGGTCGTGTCGGAAGGCTCGGAAGAAGTAAAGGGCGCCGGCAGTATCCGTCTGGCGAAGGCCATGGACGATTGCATTGTCGCCTACGGGCAAAACGGCGAGCCGGTACGGCCGCAGCAAGGTTTTCCGTTGCGCCTGGTGGTTCCGGGTTTCGAAGGGATTTACAACACCAAATGGCTGCGCAGGATCAAGGTCGTGGACCGCTACTACATGACGTACAACGATTATGGACATATTTCGAAGGATGAAGAAGTGGCGGCGTTGACGTTCCAGTGGGGGCCGAAATCCGTGATCACGTTTCCGTCAGGAGGGCAGAAGCTCCCCGGCCCTGGAATCTACCAACTGACAGGGTTGGCGTGGTCGGGTGGAGGCGCGGTGCGGCGCGTAGAAGTTTCCGCGGACGGCGGGCACACATGGAAAGACGCCGAGATCCGCGGGGCGGTTCATGCCAAAGCGCATACACGATTTGGCATGAACTGGAAGTGGGACGGGGGAGAATGCGTGCTGCAGTCGCGCTGCACCGATGAGCTTGGGCAAGTGCAACCTTCGCGCGCGGATTTGGCCGCGTTTTTCAAGGTGCCCCCCGACCACTACAAGACTCACGGTGTGCAAGGCTCCGACAACACGATTCAGCCGTGGCGGGTAGCGGGCGATGGGAGCGTTCACAATGCGATTTAGTTCTGTTCTGCTTCCGGCTCTGATTTTGTGCGCGTGCGGCGCTACGTGGGCCCAATCGCCGACCTATGGCGTGGGAAAGACGCCGACGGCGGAGGAGATACGCGCCGAGGATATCACCATCAGCCCGGACGGTAAGAATCTTCCGGCAGGGAAAGGAACGGCAAAAGAGGGTGCAGCGATTTACGCCCAGAAATGTGCAATGTGCCACGGACAGAACGGTTCGGGCGGCCTTGCTCCTATGCTGATCAAGCCCGCAACGCCGGTGAAGAGCTCGACGCCATGCCTTGAGCCATGCATTGGCCCGGGAAGCGTCATGGCGTTGCATGCGCCTTACGCGACCGTCATCTGGGACTACATCAATCGCGGCATGCCCTTCAGGCAGGAAGGCTCGCTCAAGCCGGACGAGGTGTACTCGCTGACCGCTTTCCTGCTCTACAAAAACGGCGTGATTCCGGAGGATGAAGTCCTCGCCCAAACGACCCTGGCGCAAGTGAAAATGCCGAACCGCGACGGATACGCCATACCCAACTGGAAACCAGGCATGCCACGGCCGTTCCCCAACGGGCACTAGCCTGTACCTTTGTTTTTCGACGAGCGCGCGGCTTCGGGACATATAGGGCGGGAGGGAATAGGTCGTCCCCCTTACCTCTCCTCAGCCGAGACGAGCCTGATCGTATTGCTCCACGATCTTACTTTGGAGCCTCAAGTCGCAGTGTATTGCATGAGTGTACGAATCGTTCGCTCGGGTGATCTTCATTAAGATGACGGTGCTAGCGGTCTTGGTGTAGCCCAGTCCATGGTGGGCATCTGCCCTGAAACTGCCAGATAGTAGTCCGGACCCTTCGGGGGGCTTGACATGGACGAGCCAATGCTACTTAATAGGGACATGCCGACGGTTTCCTGCCAGTTCTGCTCGATCGCGAAGGGCGCCATGCCCTGCGGCTGTTGTTGTCGTGGTTGTTGTTGATCCCTTTTTTCCATCTCAAAACTAAATAGGCGAGAGTGCCTGGAGAATAGTCCAAGGTAGGACGCACGGCATTGTTTACCTGCCACGTCTCTCTAGTGCCTCCGGCGACATCATCCGCGCCACCTATGATTTTGGGCTTTCCTTTGTCGCGCAAACGAAACGACTGACTTTTATGCGGGGAGGCATTGCGTCCATGCGTACTATCGAGAAGACCAAGAACGTTTCAGCCTTATTGCGGGCAGCTGTGGCTATTCCTGCCCTCGGCCTTGTTCCCTTTGCATCGCTCCATGCCCAGGTGACTTCCGGGTCGATTGTCGGAGTGGTCTATGACCAGAGCGGCGCCGCGATTCCTAACAGCACAGTCACAGCGACGGATGCTGCCACCGGGGCTGCTCGCGAAGTGCAGACCAACACTTCCGGTTACTACACCATCCTGTCGCTTCCTCCCGATCCTTATAAGGTGACGGCCTCCGCGGCAGGATTCGCGGTGACCAATGCACAGATCGTCGTGGCCCTGGGGCAGGCGGCGAACTTTGATTTCCATCTGAACCCGGGCAGCACCAGCCAGAATGTTGAGGTCAACGCTGGAAGTAGCCAGCTGGAATTGGAAACCACCGACCACCAGGTGGGAACTCTCGTCCCCAGCCACAATATTGAGAACCTTCCGGCGAACGGGAGGAACGTCTTCCAAACGCTGCAGGCAGCGACCAATGTGGCTCCCTTCCAGAACGCTGCCGGGCCGGTATCGAACTTCAAGACCACCAGCAACAGCTTGACCATCGGCGGATCTGCGTCGGGCACAACCAGCTACCTTCAGGACGGCGTAACCAACTTTGCCGTGCTCACCAAGACAGCTAACTTTCAGCCCCCCATCGAAGCGACGCAGGAGGTCTCGATCATCCAGAATGGGGCATCGGCACGCTATGACGAACCGAGCGTGATCAATGTGGTCACCAAGGGGGGCACGAATAGCTTCCACGGCAGGGTCTACGACTACTTTCAAAACGATGCGCTGAATACGGTGGGGTATTTCAAGGTGCCTAAGCCGGCGCTGCGGTATAACCAGTTCGGCGCCAATATCGGCGGCCCTATTATCCGGAACAAACTGTTCTTCTTTTTTGACTATTCCGGATTGAGAGAGTCTCAAGGCACGACGCTTTTTGCCAACGTTCCCACGGCGGCGGAACGGCAAGGCAATTTTCAGGCGGACAGCTTTACCATCTACGACCCAGCCACCTACAACAAGCAGGCCGGGACGATCTCGCCATTCCCAAACAATACGATTCCCACGGGCGAGATCAGCACCTTTGCCCAGAAGTTTCTGGCGTACTATCCGCTGCCCACGGGCAGCGTGATTGCCGGGGACAACTACCAGAAGAGCGTCAACAACACGACGAACTATGACTCTTACCTGGGACGGGTAGACTACAACCTACGCCCACAAGACACGCTGTACGGCGCCTACGAAAGTACCAATCCCAGCATTCTTCAGCCGAGCTTCAGCGCGACTTCGATCTTCAACTACACCAACGTGCAGACGGCCAAGAACGCCTACGTGCAAGAGACCCATAGCTTTAACCCGAGCACGCTGAACGTGGCCCGCTTTGGCTACAACGAAAGCAATATCTTCTATGCAACCACCGGCACAGGGACTGCGGACTTCGTTACCCAGTTCGGGATCCAAAATCTCGACCCGGCCCAGGCTCAGTACGCGCCCCCGGCGGTAACGCTGACGACCCATACGGGGTTGGGGAGCCCTACCAGTCCCCAGGGGGCGTTGCAGCGGCTGTATGAGTTCGCGGACGAGGGAAACCTGATTCGTGGCAAGCACAACATTTATTTTGGCGGCGAGCTCGACCGGCTGGAGATGAATGGAAACTGGACCATTTGGAATAGCGGCCAGTTTACCTTCAACGGACAGAATACTTCGAATCACAATGCGAAGAAACTGGTGGGGGGTAGCGATCTTGCCGACCTGCTGCTTGGCTTTCCATCCTCGGCTGAGGGAGGAACGGGAGTCACCATAGCCAATTTCCGGGAGTGGAACGTACTGCCCTATATCCAGGATGATTGGAGAATCACCAACCGGCTCACGTTGAATGGGGGCATTCGCTACGACTACTATGGGTCGCCGTCCGATGCCAATGGCCACTCCAACGTTTACGATCTGCCCACGAACACCAACCACGCGGGCACGTTTCATCAGCAATACCTCAATTTTGCTCCGCGCGCCGGCTTTGCCTACCTGCTGAACAACAACGCCACCGTGCACGGTGGATACGGCATTTACTATTCTCCGTTCCAATACAATCAGCTGCAGTTTTTGATGATCAATGAGCCGAACTTCTTTCTGCAGTTGAATACCTATGCGCTGGGGACCCTAGTGCCGGTGACCAATACATTCCTGGCCAATCCGACCCTGAGCGCTGAAGCTCCGTTCACCATTCAACTGCATATGAAAACGCCTTACGTCCAGCAGTGGAACCTATCGGTGCAGCAAAGCCTGGGAGCGCATTGGCTGGCGACGATTTCCTACCTGGGCAATAAGTCTGACCATCTACAGATCAGGCAGAATCCCAACCAGGCGTCGCTGCCTGCAGACCCCAGCAATCCGGGCTCGATTCAGAGCCGGCGGCCATACGCGTATGTTGGCGATGTGTACCAGATCGCAAGCATCGGCTATGGAAACTACAACGCCCTCGAAGGGGAGCTGGAGCGCCGGTTTACCAACGGCCTCTCGATGCATGCGAACTACGTGTGGTCGAAGTCGATGGATGCGTTGAATAATGGTGCGTCGAATCCGCAGTACGGGCCAGATGTGCAGGCGGAGTACGGCCAGTCGGACTTCAATCCAGGGCAGGTGTTCAAGCTCAGTGGGGTGTATGAGCTTCCTTTCGGACAAGGCAAACAGTTTCTCGGTTCGGCCAACTGGCTTACCAATGCGCTGGTTGGCGGATGGCAGGGAAGCGGTATCCTTACAGTGCAGAGCGGCCTTCCGTTCAACGTCACCGCTACCGATCTTTCCGATACGGGTGGAGACCATGCGCAACGCGGAAACCAGGTCTGCAACGGGAATCGGCCGCCCAACCAATCGATTGCCGAGTGGTTCAATACCAGTTGCTATGTGCAGACGGGCGTGGGCCAATTCGGCAACGAACAGAGAGACAACATCATCGGCCCGCGCACCACGAATCTTGACTTGTCGGTCTTCAAGGCTGTTTCCATTCGAGAAGGGAAGTCGGTGCAGTTCCGTTCGGACTTTTTCGATTCGCTGAATCACCCGTTGCTGGGGATTCCGTCGGCGTCGGTATCGGCTTCGACGTACGGCCGAATCACCTCCATCACGGGGGCGAGAATCGTTCAGCTTTCTCTCAAATTCATTTATTAAAAGGGACTAAAAAGCATGCTCAACAAGAGTTGGAAGAGAATTGCCCGCTCGATTACGGCAGGATTACTTTGGTTCGTCTGTTTGGCGCCTGGTTTCCTCAAGGCGCAAAATGCCAAGCCGAACGTTCTTGTCCTGGTGCTCGATCAGCTTCAGGCAGACCAGCTGCATTGCTATGGGAACCCGCGGCAGACCAGCCCGAACATCGATAAGCTGGCGAGCCGCGGGGTGCTGTTGTCGCACTACTACACGGTTGCACCGTGGACTTCGCCCTCCTTCGGAACGCTGCACACGTCACTGTTCCCTTCCAAGCATGGTGTCACCTTGTTCTGGAAGCCGGGAATGCCGTTGTTGAACAAGGATGTGCCGACGCTGGCCGAGAGCTTCAAGAATGGGGGATACCGTACGGCGGCGTTCGTGGACAATGCGCTGGGCGGCAAGCCGCTGATGGGCAGCGGCTTCGATGATTTTGTGGATGGCAGCGCGGCGGCTCCGGATATTACAGAGCGGGCAGCCCGGCCAAACATCGGCGCGCCTTACACCACGGCCGCTGTGCTGGCGTGGCTCGATAGCCATCACGATTCCGGGCAGCCGTTCTTCCTCTATGTGCACCTGCTGGAACCGCACTCCCCGTATAATCCTCCGCCCGAAGATGACCTGTTCAAATCGGATGCTTACCCCTACCTTACCAACGACGGTTACGATTTGGTGCGGGGCGGGTTGTTGCGCATGGCAGTGAACGGCGATGAGAAGGCGGTGGAGAGGCTGTACCAGCTCTACGATGGAAAGATTCACTATGTGGACCGGTATGCGGGCGAGATTCTCGATCGCCTGAAGTCTCTGGGGGTGGAAGACAACACCTACGTGCTGCTGACGTCGGATCATGGGGAGATGCTGTACACGCATCCGGATGACTTTCTTACCTTCGACCATCGCTCTCTCTACGACCCCGTGATGCACATTCCGTTGATCGTGGCGGGGCCTGGGATTCCCAAGGGAGAGATCAACCCTGCGCTGGCTTCCAATGTGGATACTGCGCCCACGCTGCTCGACCTGGCCGGTGCTCCGGCGCTCGACGATGCGGAAGGCCATAGCCTGGCGCCATTGGTTGAGGGGAAGGTGAAGTCAGTGAACGAATATATTTTCGGCGAAGAGGACGTGGAAATCCCGGAGAGATCGGTCCGCAGCCTCGATTACAAGCTGATTCGCAGTCTGTGGACGGGAGAGGAGCAGTTATTTGCCTTGCAGAGCGATCCCGGAGAATTGCATGATGTGGCGAAGGCGAATCCAGAGGTCGTGAAACGGCTGGACGCGCAGCTGGATGCGTGGATGAAGGTAAATGAGCCATCGCATGAGGTGCAGTTACGGCGTTGGAAGATCTATACCGAGCCGCTGAAGGTGGTGACGGTGGACGATATCGGCATTGGCGCGGCGTTCTTGATCAGCCACCGCCGGCAGTGGCACTCCGATGAGAACCCGGCGAGCGGGAACTACGCGGGAGCCAGTTTCTGGACCGAAGGCGGAGATGGGTCGAGGACCGCGCTTTGGCGAGGCGACAGCCCGTTGGTCGGGAAGTATAAGGTCTCTGTGTATACGGGTGCTCCTAACGTTGGCGCGTTGGCTACCAACGCGCGTTACAAGATCGTCGCGGAGCACGAGACGCAGACGGTGGTGGTGAACCAGCAGCAAGGAGCGGGGCAGTGGCATCTGCTGGGGACGTTCGACAATCCGCGGTTTGTCGAGCTAAGCAACGCGGCCAACGGCATTGTCGTGGCGGACGCGGTTCGCTTCGAGCGGCTTGAGTAGGGAAGCGGTGGATTGATTCAGACTTGTCCAAATTAGCTTTTTTTGATCGGCCGATTTGTACAGCACCCGCTGAAAGCAATCAACTATCATGGTGAATCGGAACCAGTCCCGAAGAGCCTGCCCTGAGCCTGTCGAAGGGGACGGCTGACTGGACATATTTCGAAGGACGAAGAGGTGGCGGCGTTGACATGACCACCCTCGAGATTCCCGTTCCCATCTTCCGGCGCGCTGAATCGGCGGCCGTGCCGCGTGGCATCCCAGTGCGCGTGTATGTAACCGAAGCGGTCACGACATGCCGGGGCGCGGCTACGGGTTTCGCTGCATGAATAGCGTAAAGCCGGCGGCGGCGAAGGTTGCGTGCACTTGGCGGGTGGCGGGGTCGTAGCGCCAGGCCAGCTGCGGCAGGGGTCGGTTGTCGAGTTGCAGGGCGGCTGGTGCGGTATCCATAGCAGTTACGACTTCATAGGAACGAATGGTGGGCGATGTGCCAACGATGCGTACTCCGGCGGGGGTGGTTTCGAGGGTTGCGCTGGTGCCATCCGGCAGGGCGAAGGTGGAGGGGTTGGCGGCTTTGCTTGGGTAGGCTTTCCAGACCAGGGGGCCGGCTAATAGATTCGGGTCGCTCCAGTTCAGGGTTTCGGTTTGCTTCTCCGGCTCGAAGGGGAGGATGGAGCCGGCTCGCACAAAGATGGGGATTTGATCGAGCGGGGCCGCAACCGTGACGTCCGTGCTTCCGGTGAGGTAGTCCCCCGTCCAGTAGTTCAGCCAGTCTCCTTTTGGTAGATAGACCTTGCGGCTGACGGCTCCCTGTTCGATGATTGGGGCCACCAACAGGCTCTCGCCCAGCAAGTATTGATACTCGGCTGTCGCTGCGCGGGGATCTTCCGGGTACTCGAGCACCAAATGGCGCAGGATGGGCACCCCGGTGCGGTGGGCTTCTGCGGCGTAGGTGGCGAAGTACGGCAGGAGAGATGTGTGCAGGATGGCGTAGCGGCGGAAGAGGGCTATGGTTCCGGGGTCGTGCCAGAGGTCTACGGAGAACTTGGGCCTGGACCAGGGGTGATCGCGCATGACGGGGGTGAGGGCTCCGAATTCCGCCCAGCGCATCCATAGTTCGCGGTCGAAGCCATCGCTGATGATGTCCGGTCCCCACGTAGAATAACCGGACATGCCCGCGGTGATGCCGGCGGTGACAACGGAGGGGAGGCCGAGGTCGCGGGCCCAGTTGTGCTGCTGGTCGCCGCCCCAGAGCATGGGACTCCATTGCTGGGTGCCGACGAAGCCGGAGCGGGAGAAGGAGACGATGTTGGGGTTGATGGCATGCACGATGCGGGTGGTGATTTTGTGATACAGCAGCGGATACACTTCGGAGAGCCGGGTCCCGTCGCCTGCGGCCAGGTGATCGCTATCGTCGACGTACTCTCCGAAGTCTTCCATCCAGCCGTCCCAGGCCTGGTCGCGTGCGGCGTGGGTAAGCATCTCTTGCCACCAGTCGACGGTGCGGGGATTGGTGAAGTCCAGATTCCCGGTGCGCACGGGCTCAAACATGGGACCGTGGGGAAGGCCGTCGATGCCGGTGACCATGAGTTTCCCGGCGACTCCTTTTTGCCAGGTGGGGCTCAGCGTGGGATAGGGGATCATGCGCTCGCGTAGATAAGGATGCACGTAGCCGAGGACCTTGTAGCCCAGGTTGTGGAGTGTGTCGTTGAAGGCGCGGGGGTCGCCGTAGTAGCTGGAGAACCAGAAGGGCCAGCCCAGGTTGTTGGGCTCATCGAGCTCGTCGAAAACCCAGAGGGCGCTGGCCGGAATGCCTTCGGTGCGGATTCTCTGCGCCTCCTCCAGGACCGCGTCTCTTCCCTGGAGGGCGGTAATCCAGGGTCCGAAGGTCCATAAGGGCGGGTTTTCGGGGCGGCCGGTGAGCGCGGTGTACTGCTCCAGGATGGCCTTGGGATTAGGGACAGAGAAGAAGTAGAAGGTCACGGGTGTGTTCGCGACGCGGAGATCGAAGGCGGAACCGCCATCGTTGAAGTTGAAATTCGTATCAAATACTGTGTCGGCATAGAGGCCGAGCCCGGAGGGGTGTAGACCAGGGGAATGGCTACGTAGCTCCAGTTGTGTCCGGGTTCGCCTGAGCGGTCGGCGGGACGGACGTCGAAGTGGGTATGGGAAAGGGCCGCCTGGGAGAAGCGTTCGCCAAGGCCGAAGCAGGGGTCGGCTCCGGCAATGTGAAAGGTGAGAGGGGCCGGACTTGATGCGGAGACGGGGACCGGTGAGGAAGCGGGGCGCGCGATCGACAGTGTTGCCATGCCTGCATGCAGTAGTGTCGAGGGTGACGGTCCTGTCTCCCGCTGGAGATTGGAAAGAGAACGACCAGGTGTTTTGCCGCCTTGTGAGGTTGCTGAAGGTAGGAGGAACGGTGGTAGCGGGGACCGGCATGGGTGCGGCCGCGGCCTGCTCCGCAAAGGAGAAGACCCAGGATGCGTGGGTTTCGAGATTGAGCACAGTGAGAGTGGCGGCCGGGCGGTCGATCGTGATCTGCAACGATTGCGTTTTGAGCTCCAGGCGTCCGCGGGTGTCATGCACCTTTACTTTCAGGTCCTGCTCGGGGAGTGGCCTTGTTCCGGTGGCGAGAAAGATTGGGGAGGGCGCGGGTGTATGCAGTTCTTCGATCATTCCCTGGTACTCTGCCGAGCTTGCGTAGGTGCCGGACTGCGCGGGCAGGCTCATGGCGCAGAGTGCCAGGCACGTTACCGGCAGATATTTGATTCCGTGCAGTAGGAGACGGGCTTCCATGCATCAAGCCTACACGGGATGGGTGGATTGCTAGTGCGAATAGAAAGGTGCAGGAACCGGCATGGCCGCTATGGGTCCCCTCTGTTGATAAAAAAACGATCATTGTGTATTGCAATTGGAAGGGAAGTATGGCATTCTCACAGAGTTCTTAAAGCCCAGAGGCAACACGATGAAACACTTCATCCAATTCGAAGCGCAAGTCATGCCGGTCATACGGCCTGACTATCTACGCGCGAAGAATGGCTTCTGGACTCCCGGCGCATCGCTCCGATTCGCCTAGTCTTCCCGGTCACTGGGCTGCCGGGATACGGCACACATTCCTCGCATAATTTAAGTTTCTGGCATCCGGTGGCGAAGTCTGTCGATTCCATCGACTGTTAATCGGAAAAGATCGCAGACGCTTTTTCCCCGGATGCTGAAATCGTGGTCAGTGGCGAAGTATGCGGATACATCTGGCAACTCTGCAAAGAGTGGGGTTCAACTCCCCTATGCCGTGTGCGCTTATTCCCTGACCCCCTCGCTGATTACCCGGTGATTGCATATACCTCCGGTTTCGCTCCGGATAGAAAGAAAGGCTTGCCATGGGCAAGATCAACATGAAGGGTGGAACTCCGAGCGGGTGGGCCTCGTTGTGCACAACTTGCACATGGGCGCACATCGTCTCGGGCTTCCGCGAGTCGGAGTTAGTGGTGATTTGTACCGAGGTGCATCCGAACTTCGCTGTGCCCTTCAAGGTGCAGGAATGTACGAACTACCTCGATCGCAATCGTCCCAGCTACGACGCGATGACCAAGCTGGCCATCGATGTCGAGCCTTGGAGCTCGCTGAAGCCGGTTGGCTTTCGCGCGAAGTTAGAGCTCGTGGAAGAGAAAGAAGTGGAAGCTTCGAGAGCTAACAAACATGTTCGCCGGTGGCGTAGACAACGGATACTTCTCAGCCGGTAGAGCGCCGCTTACAATGAGCGGAGGTCGCGGGTTCGATTCCCGCCTTGGACGCAAGTCCATGTAGCTCATCCGTAGTCGCTTGTTCCCCGGCGGATTGTTTGAAGAAAGGAGGCAGTGAATGGCAAAGTTGAACATTTTGAAGTTGAGTCATCTTGCGCCGGTAAGGACGCACGAGGGCGGCCCGGCGAAGGCAATTTCGCCGGAGCAGGCTCTGCGGCGTTCCGTGCTTGCCTGCATGCTCTGGGAAGACGAGTTCTACGAAGACGGAGTGCAGATCGCAGGCCGTATTCGTGAGCTCGTCCCGAAAGTCGACGCAGCGAAGGTCGCAGCGCTGGCTGTCGAGGCACGCGAGGCTCATGAAGCTGCGTCACGTACCGCTGCTTCTGGTACGTGAGATGGCGCGTCATGCGAGTCATCGCAGCCTGGTCGCGCAGACGCTTGCACGGGTGATTCAGCGTGCCGACGAACTGTCGGAGTTCATGGCGATCTACTGGGCGGATGGCCGTGCTCCGCTGTCAGGCCAGGTGAAGAAGGGGCTGGCAGCAGCCTTCACCAAGTTTGACGAGTATGCACTGGCTAAGTACGACCGTGCGGGCGTGGTCCGTCTGCGTGACGTACTCTTCCTTTGCCACGCCAAGCCGAACGACGCAGACCAGGCAGGGTTGTGGAGGCGTCTGATCGAAGGAAACCTCTTCACTCCCGATACCTGGGAAGTGGCTCTTTCCGGAGGCGGAGACAAGCGTGCTCACTGGGAGCGGCTGCTCGCGGAGCGCAAGCTGGGCGCACTCGCTCTGCTGCGCAACCTTCGCAACATGAAGGATGCCGGCGTGGATGAGGAGGCTGTCATCCACGCACTGTCTGCGATGAAGACGGAGCGCGTTCTGCCCTTCCGTTTCCTTGCTGCGGCCCGGTATGCGCCGCAGTGGGAGGAGCCGTTGGAGCAGGCGATGTACAAGTCTATCGCCGGCCGGGAGAAGCTTGCCGGGCGCACAGTGCTGCTGGTCGATATTTCCGGCAGCATGGATGCTCCGCTGGCTCGCCGTTCGGAGATGCTGCGCATGGATGCAGCGTGCGGATTGGCTGTGCTGCTTCGCGAAGTCTGCGACGCAGTCGAGGTCTACAGCTTCTCCGACAAGCTGGTGCGGGTACCGTCGCGTCGTGGCTTTGCTTTGCGTGATGCGATTGTATCCAGCCAGCCGCACGGCTGGCACGCAGCTAGGCCACGCTCTGAGCGGCCTGCGCGAGGGCGTATGACCGCATCATCGTGATCACCGATGAGCAGTCGCACGACCGGGTGCCGGCGCCGCAGCGGACGCGGCTATGTGATCAACGTAGCGAGTGCACGGAACGGCGTCGGCTATGGCGCCTGGACGCACATCGATGGCTGGAGCGAGGCAGTTGTCGATTACATTCGCAGCCTCGAAGTTGAGGCAAACGCGGCCAACTGAGCTATGCGCCGGAGGGTCTTTCTCCGGCGCATCGCTATTTCTTCTTCTCCGGTGTGGTCGTGGATCAGGAAGTTAATTGAAAGTAGGGCTCCGTATCGGCGAACTGCCCGAGTAGCTGTTCCCCAGGGACCCATGATGAGCGTCGCGTGCACACTGGCACTGAGCCCTTTAAGTCGTCAGGGTGTCACATTTTTTTTTTGCCTTTGGGGTGGCTTGGTGCCAACCCCAGCCGCTTACACTTAAAAGAACAAAAGCTTGAAAGCACAGCCAACCCAACAGAGGCTTCAACCTTATGGGTGAAAACAAGAAACGAGCAGCAAGTCCGGGCATCGCGGGCAGTGCTAGCACGAGAAGTGGCCCGTTGAAAGATTTGAACAAAAAGGCATCTGCCGGCTTCTTGTTCTTGCTTTTGGTGATGGCAGCTCTTCTATTTCTTCCGTCGTGGACCCTTCGTTATTGGCAAGCATGGGCCTTCCTGGGGGCGTTCGGGGTGTCGGCGACCGCGATCACGGTGTACCTGACGAAAAGAGACCCCAATCTCCTGGAGCGGCGACTGCATGCGGGGCCAACGGCCGAGAAGCAAACGAGCCAAAAGATAATACAGACCATCACGGCGATATCGTTTGCCGGGTTACTGGTTGTTTCCGCCCTTGATCATCGGTTTGCATGGACCCCGGTACCGCCTTATGTTGCCCTGGCGGGTGACGCTCTGGTTGTGTTTGGGTTCTTCATCGTATTTCTTGTGTACAAGGAAAATACCTTCGCCTCCGCAACCATCGAGGTCGCCCCTGAACAGAAAGTCATATCGACGGGGCCCTACAAACTGGTCCGCCACCCGATGTATATGGGGGCCTTCTTCCTCTTAATTGGCATACCTCTCTCGCTTGGCTCGTTGTGGGGATTGTTGGCGATTGCGCTGATGATGCCTGCGCTCATATGGAGACTGCTAAATGAGGAAACATTTCTGGTGAAAAATCTACCGGGCTATTCGGAGTATCAAAGTACGGTGCGGCACCGCCTGCTGCCGTTCATTTGGTGAATTGGCGGCGTACGCAGAAAGCCCAGAAGGTAAAATGCTACTTTTGCGATCACCTGCGACTTGCCAGTCTTCCAAGCGAACATTATGATCCTCGTCACATCATCGCTCGAATGATTGCCCCTCTCCAACACGTACCGGAACATGCGACCCCCCATCGATTGTCAGCCGAAGATTGCATGCGGACCGCGCACATCGGAAAATAGGATTTTGCTTCTACGTTTGGTAAAACGCAAGGATATTTGCCCCTGGAGGTTCCATTGGGATTTGCCAAGACTACGAAAGCCGTTCTCACGGACAGCCACTTTCTTGTCCCGTTTATTGTCCTGATTGCGGGCATCGCTTTGCTGATCGCGCTGCACTAGAAATTTAGAGAGAGCATCCGGGTACAAATGAAGACTCAATTGCGAGTTCCAGGAAGCGGCGGCACATCCATCAAGCACTCAGGAAAGAATCGGCTCTCGCTCCATGGCCTCGGAGTCATCTGCGGCTTGACCGCAGGAGTCTGGCTCGGATCCGCCGAAGCGCCAACCAAGCTGGTCACCGCAGGCTTCTCACCGTTTGCAATTTCTCTCTGCATGGTTGCAGGTGTCTTTACCGCTCGATGGACCTTCCCTACGCTGCTCAAGGGCACATCCTACGTCTTCACCGACCTGATGGAGAAGAAACACCTGATCGTTTGGGCGCTGCTCGCAGGCGCTCTCTGGGCAGTCGCCAATACACTTACGGTCTTTGCAATTCGGGATGTTGGGCTTACGGTCGCTTTTCCCTTATGGAATGCCAATGCCCTGGTGGGACTCTTCTGGGCGCGGGTCTTATTCCGGGAACTCAAGGGGGCTAGCGGCCGCAACATCGGCAAGGTCGTTGCCGGAGCAGTAGCGATCGTGATCGCGGCCGTCCTGCTCGGCTTAAGCACGGTCCACGACGGTGGCATTGGCCAGCATGCCGTCCGGGGCATCTGCGCCGCGATGGGGGCAAGCCTGTTATGGGGAACCATGTACGTTCCATACCGCAAGGCCTATGTCAGCGGCATGAACCCACTGTCATTTGTCACCGCGTTTACGGTCGGAGAACTGGGAACCATGGTGGCTCTCACCCTGCGCCTGGACGGAGGTAGCCACTCCACCGCATTCCAGCTGGTACACATGCCCGGTATGCTCTTCTGGTTATTTCTGGGCGGCTTTATGTGGGTCATCGGTGATCTCTTCCAGCAGTTTGCCGCAAAGTACCTTGGTATAGGAAGAGGTATTCCACTCTCCAATACGAACCAGCTCTGGGGACTCGCGTGGGGAGCCCTGGTCTTCGGCGAACTGGCTCACTCGGATGCCAAGCATATGGCTCTCGTCGTCGGAGGTTCTCTGATTATGATCCTGGGTGCGCTTGCCATCAGTACTGCGGTAGCTTCCGCAAAGGAACAGACCTCTACCAATGAGACCGTGCTGCGCGAGTGCACCCGGTACGGTTTGGACTATGACAAGACACTGATAGCGCAGGCGGGAGATGAGTTTGGAGGAAAAGAACAAAAGCGGCGTTGGTGGGATTACGCCATCGTTCTGGCGGCAACCGGGATCTTCGTTGTTCTGGGCGCTCGCGCCGTCATGCCGCCCATAACCATGAACTTGAGGTGGGTCGCTGTGCTCGGCGCGGTGTTGCTCCTTAGTCTGATGGCTGGAGGGTGGAGCCTTTGGAAGCGGACACGTTTCAGTTAGGGATGCGCGGCAGCCTGAGAAAATACCGGCTCTTTGTACACAAGATGACTTTTAACCTAAGCCTTGCTGTACGCGATAGGAGCCATGTCTTTTGTGCTTAGTACCCTGGTCATCGCTGCGGCTATGATTTCCTGGGCGCGCAGAGCATCCAGATGCGTAACGGGGAATCGCTGCCTGGCTAGGCAGCAGCGGATGAATACGCGAAGTTCCTCCTTGTAGGCTGCACCAAACCGGTCGATAAACTCCGGCAGTGCTTCTTTGTAGTCGCGGGTAAGGAAGCTCCGCGAGACGAGCGGTTCCGTGTGATCACGTGGTCCGTAGGCCTCGACGATCACCTCGCGAGGGTTGGCATGGAAGCGGCCAACTCGAATTTGGCCCTTCTCGCCATAGAGAACCGTCTCGCCCCTGTACCCTGAGACGTGGTTACGGCTTACCTGAACTTCGGCCAATAGTCCCTTGCCACCCGCGCTGCCGAAATCCAAAATAAGGATCGCATCGTCGAAGTCTTCCATGCAGGTGCTCAGGCGATGAGCGTGAAGATTAGACCCAAATACGAAGCCGCTCAATGGCAGGTCGCCGGTTAGCCAAAGAACTTCATCCACATTGTGAATGGCCATATCCGGCAGAATCCCTGTGCTGTTATAGCCGTTCGGAGCGGGAGCCGAATCCTCCAAGGCCGAGTACACGCGGAACAGCCGGCCGATGGTCCCGTCATCCAACATCTTCTTTGCCAAACGCAGTGGCTCGTCAAAGCGACGTTGAAAGCCCAGCATCATCTCATCAGGATGGTTAGCCTGCAGATATTCTGCAAAGGATTGAGCGCCCTGCAATGTTCCCGACAAAGGCTTCTCCAGAAAAACCTTTGCGTCTGCCTCCAGCATCAGCGTGGCGTGCTCTTCATGCAGTGACGTATCTGTCGCGATCACGACTGCATCACAAACGCGCGCGTCTGCCAGATCCTGGATGGACGGGAAAACAGGAATCTTTGTGCTTGTCTGAGAAAGAAATGCTTCCGCCTGGCCTCCATCTAATGTGGATAAAGCCACCAATTGGCACGAGCCGGTCTCGCGAGAGAGTTCGTGAGCATGAAGAGCGTGAATCCTGCCCATACGTCCAAGCCCAACCACCGCAAGTCGTAATGGAGTCACCAGCGGAGAAAAGGCCGCCGACGGGGATTGCATCAATGGTTTCCGCCCTTACGTAAGAACACGCGGTAACTCTAACAGATCCATCCAATTCCCGGTGTATGCAATGAGGGATCCAAAGCATCATAAACCGCTTCGGCAAATATTTGGTTTCCTTCCCTCGTCTCCAGGTAGGCGTCAATTCGGAGAGGGTGTCTCGATGTGATCGACTACGAAGAAATCTACAAAGGCGATTGTTGGTTTCAGGTTGAGTCCGAGCTGCTCATTCAAGGCACGCTTGAATGTCAGTCCCATGAATTCCGGTTGATTGGCAGTATCTGAGGGCGAAGAGCCGGGCGGCACGTAAGCCCACTTGAGCGAAAAATCGAACCTTCCATCGAGCCCCGTTTGATCCACAACGGTACGATCAAGGTCTGCAGGACCTGACCCCGAAAGCCACGTAGCCAGAGCGGCCATGGTTTCATCCCGGGACCCGGTGAGTACCATGTTGTTGGGCCTGACTAAGAGGTTGAAACTTCCACAATTGAACGGAAAGCTGTCGCTGCCACCCGCTGGGGTTCCTGAATCAGACGAAGGTACAGAACCATTCTCCGAAGCGGGGACGTTGCAGGGTGGGCCGTTGCTATGAAGGCGGAGATTGGGGCCCAGGGTTCCGGGTTTGACGAGTGTAAGAGCGAAAACGGGGACGTTTCGCTTCTCAAGGTGAGAAACCAGCTTAAACCGGTTTGCGAGCAAAGACTGCATCATCAGGCGGTATTGGTCTTTCGTCGCATTGCCCGATGGTGCCCGGGCGTGCACGGCGAACCTTTGTGTGGCAGCCCACTTCGGCAAGGAGTCAAGAAGCAACTTTCCCTGCTCATGGTCTAGCGACAGCTTGTAGGCGAATGCGATATACGTGATCAACGGTAAATTCGCCGTGAAGAGACCGCCAGTGGGCTTGAGATAGTCTCCTGTGTTCATGCTCATGTTCGCGCCGGCGGAACTGCCGGGTTCGCTCGGCTTTACGGACGCCACCTCAAACTCCAAGTGGCCGCCCGCCAACGACTGCCACGAGAGTGACGACGACACCTGGGCCAGGTGGCCAGAGCCTGAATTCCCGGCGGATTGCGCATTAAGATCGGTGCTCCACGCCAGCGAGAAGATTGTTGAGCAAGCAGTCGCCAGATAGATTCTTCTGGATAAGCCTAATCCGTTGAGTGACCCTTTCAATCTCACAAACACTCCAGATTGACGATCGGGCGATGTACCTGTCATCGAGTACAGGTATCGATTTATTGGAGAAGACGTTTCTGATCGTTCCTGCGCTCAACAAACATGACTAGAGATACCGTTTCAGTGCGTGCATTATCGCGGTCGCTGCGGCAAAACCCGGGGTGCTGAGCGGTTGACCGGCACCTGGAAGATGCCCCAAAAACGGGCGTAATGTCCGGGTCACTACAGTTACTGAATTGTGATGACAAGCTTGCCAAGGAGGAAACGATAGACAAAGACCGCATTGCCCGCAACCTGGCGTGTGTGGAGAAGCACTTTCATAGCGAGGCCGCCAATGAAGTCGAAGCAGCGCTCGAACTTTACACCGAAGACCTTATCTAGGAGGTCCAGCCCTCAGTGGTCTGGATCGATCTTTTCCGGAAAGCAGGAGGTTGCGAGGAACTACCTCGAACTCTTCGCATCCATGCGTGACGTCAACTTCCAGTTCCTCCAGCGCTTCGCGACCGAAGACCGTGTTGTTGACGACAGCATCGTGACGTTCGAAATTGCCCGAGCTGGAGTGTGGCCTTGGCCGGTGGACGCGAAGATTGAAATGCGGCTCGTCCACATCTTCGAGATGCGAGACGCGAAAATCTCACGCGAGCTGGTTTTTGATATGGGCCGTCCAGTCCGCTAACCTGCATGGGGAGTGTTCTGCCTACGGATAGGCAGGTGTGTTCACCGCTTCATAAAGTGTCAAAGAGGCGAGCGTTAAGGGGTAGACGGAGTAACCACCATCTCTAAAATGGGGATTACTCCGTCACCGGATTTCTCGGTGCGTGAGAAGCCAGATCTCATGCCCCTTAGGAAGATGTCTAAGCGTTCCGCGTATCGGATAGCCGATTACACCTTATACAAAGCAAATCGTATCTTCAACTCCTTCCCCGCTTCTGAGGCGCACACATGCTGTCCCCGCATCTCTTACGCCCAGCCTGCTACGGAATCGGAACTCCAACCGAGGCCGAGCTCACCTTCGTCAACAACCACTTCCCGTTGATCTTTTTCGCTGTACCGTCAAGATCTACGTGGCTCTTCGCCGTCCAGTTGGGGAGGCCGGTAACGGAATTCAAGGACACATCGAAGTAGTGGCACTCAAAATACACTGATGACTTCCATTGCCCGTCTTCATACACAGGGACAAACTTGGTTTTATATTCGGGGGAAAGCGAGACCAGCTTGTTCGCCTGCTGAAGCCCTCCGGCGACATACTTAAAGAATGTGCACAGCGTGCCCTGTTTCCCGCTGGCAGAAGTATTGCCCGTGGGTACTGGGCACGTTGCGGGATCGTCCGGATCACCGTTGCCGACATAGTTCCCCTGCGTAGCCGTGGTGTTTACTACCGTGAGCATTCCATCCTCCGCCCACACGGAAAGTGCGTCTTTAATTCGCTGGGTGATCACGGCCGCCGAATCGCCATTGACAGGATCGTGCACGCTGACGGCCGCATGAAACGTTGCGTGGAGATTATGCAGCTCGGCCATTTGGGCCAGTTCTTCCTGGTCGTGCTGCCAACCGCCTGCATAGCCGGTTCCCATACAGGCGACGGCGACTGCAGTCAGCAGTGCCGCGAAGCGTGTGTAAGTCGCAACAGTCGTGTTACGCATAAGTATCCTCCTAGATCGCAGTGAAATGACTGCCTGAAGATCGGGCTTTACTAAGGAACGCGACATCTGCAGGAAAAAGGGATCATTAGGAAGTGAGAAAGTGCAAAGATCGTCCGTTGCAGGTAGAATCCTGACCATCAAGGATTGCAATAACTGCTGCTTTTTGAACCGGATACGCTTGGAGGGTGGCGACTTGGTCCCGGAACCGGACGTGACGGCCCTGCTGATCGAAATAGCCAATGGGAACCAAGCCGCCCAGGAAAAGCTTGTTCCTTTGGTCTATGACCAGCTCAAAAGGCTGGCCCGCCGGTATATGCGGCGCGAGCGGGCGGGCCATACCCTTCAGACCACGGCCCTGGTTCATGAGGCTTATCTCAAGCTGGTTGGCCAGCATTCTACCCATTGGCAGGGCCGCGATCAGTTCTATGGGACTGCTGCCCAACTGATGAGGCGCATTCTGATCGACCATGCCCGCCGCCACCTACGGGAGAAACGTGGCGGAACACAGGTGATGCTCCCCTTGGAAGACGCATTGACTTTTACCCCGGAACACTCTGAAGATCTGTTGAAATTGGACGAAGCTCTCGACCGTCTCTCGAAGCTCGATCCGCGCCAAAGCCGCATCGTCGAATTGCGCTTCTTTGGAGGCCTCAGCGTGGAGGAAACCTCCAGGTTTCTGAACGTTTCCCCGATCACCGTCAAGCGGGACTGGGCGGTGGCGAAAGTCTGGCTGTACGGCGAACTGAGGCCCGACCATGGAGATGACGGCAAAACAGTGGGAACTCGTTAAAGAGCTGTACCAGAGCGCGCTGGAATGCAGCCCGGCACAGCGAGCCTCTTTTCTCGAACAAAACGAGCGTGACGAAATAGTCCGCGCCGAAGTGCGCCGGCTGCTTGGCGTGCACAATCGTTTGGGAAGCTTTTTATCCAGCCCGCCATTTGTCGACCCGCGGTGGACCGGTGCAAATCCCCGAGAACGACTGACACCCGGTGATGTGTTAGCAGGGCGGTTCCGTATAGTCGATTTCGTCGCTGCCGGAGGTATGGGTGAGGTCTACAAAGCCGAAGATTTGCTGCTCGACCGAACGGTTGCGCTGAAACTCCTGCCAAAGGAGCTAGCTGAAGATAGGGAATCGCTGGAGCGATTTCTGCGCGAAGCGAAAACTGCTTCAGCTTTAAATCATGCCAGCATCTGCAGGGTGTATGACTTTGGGGAAGATGCCGCGCGAGCCTTCATCGCCATGGAGTACCTGGAGGGCGAGACACTTTCGGCGCGCATCCAGAGGGGGCGGCTCTCGACGGTCGAGGCTCTGAAGATCGCGATCGCGGTTGCGGATGCACTCGCCACGGCACACCGCAAAGGCATCGTTCATCGCGACCTCAAACCAGGCAACATCATGCTCACCGAAAGCGGGGCAATGCTGCTCGATTTTGGGCTGGCAAAGTACGAACGGCCTGTTGTATCTGCGGAACAGACGCTGACAGACCTTACTGGCGACGTCCAGGTAGTCGGCACGCTGCCGTACATGTCTCCCGAGCAGTTGCATGGTCAAGGGGTTGACGCCCGTAGCGATATATTTTCGTTTGGCGCGGTTCTTTACGAGATGTTCACGGGGGAGAAAGCATTTGAGCGCCAGTCCACGAGTGAAACATTAATAGCAGTCGAGCGGGAGGAGCCCATCCCGCTGGACCAATTCAACAAAGATGTCCCGAATGCTCTGGACCGAATCATTCATTGCTGTTTACGAAAACGCCCCGAAGAACGCTATGCAAGCATGGTAGAGGTTGAGCAGGAGCTCAAGGATTGCTTCGAACTGATTTCGGAACCTGCCAGTGGTGTTAACCCGAGAGTGCTGTTGCGGCAAAGCAAGCAGCCCCGTGTCGCAGTCCCCGCACTGATTATCCTCTTAGCCTTAATGAGCTTGATTGGCTGGGGGGTTCACCACAGTTCCAAAGTCAGATGGGCCAGGGAGCAGGCGTTACCGCAGATCGGCAAGCTCATCGAACGGGGCAAAACTGGCGAAGCCTTTGCACTTGCTGTTCAGGCCGAGCGATACATTCCGGCTGACCCAACCCTGGCCAGATTCTGGCCCGATATTTCCTGGTCCGATTCCATCATCACCAGCCCTCCGGGGGCGTCGGTCTACCGCAGGAACTACAACTCTCCGAACGCCCAATGGGAATTTGCCGGCCTCTCGCCCATCGTCAAAGGGAGGTTTCCCGCTGTGGATTCGAGTTGGAAATTCGAATTGCAAGGATATACGACGCTCGAACGCGCTACCTTCCCGTCCGGCCCGATCACGGTGGCATTGCACAAAGACGGGAAGGCTCCCAGCGGAATGGTTCCTGTTGAGTTCGACCAGGAATTTGTTGGGAGCGACCCGTTCACCGTGTGGGGGATTGCAGGCATTGCAGGCTTTCAGACCTTGCCTCCAGTCCGGGTGGGGAAATACTGGATCGATAAGTTCGAGGTCACCAATCGCGAGTTCAAACGCTTTGTGGACCAGGGAGGTTACAACAAGCAGGAGTATTGGAAACACGAATTCCGAAAGGATGGACGCGTGCTTCCGTGGGCCGGCGCGATGAAACTCTTTGTCGATAAAACGAACAGGCCAGGACCTTCCACCTGGATACAAGGTGACTATCCTCAGGGTGAGGGCGAATATCCTGTCACGGGTGTGAGCTGGTTCGAGGCTGAAGCTTATGCTGCCTTTGTAGGCAAGTCGCTTCCGACCGTTTATCACTGGGCGGCTGCTGCATCCCCGACAGACAGCTCCGCCCTGATACCCGCCAGCAACTTCAGTGGCAAGGGACCTTCGCCGGCCGGAGTCTACCACGGTATGAGCTGGTGTGGCGCTTACGATATGGCGGGCAACGTGAAGGAGTGGTGCGCAAACCAAGCGGCCTCCGGCAAGCGCTATATCATGGGCGGCGCATGGGACGAAGCGACATATATGTTCAACATTCCCGACGCTCGTTCACCCTTCGAGCGGTCCCCTGGATTTGGTTTTCGTTGCGCGGAATATGTGTCGACTGGTAAGGAAGCCGAAGCAGCAGGCGCTCCGATCACGGTTCAATTACGCAATTACGGCTCCGAAAACCCTGTTTCTGATCGACTTTTCCGAGCCTACAAGAACCAATACTCTTATGACAAGACGCCGTTGCATGCGAAGGTGGAATCCGTTCGACAGACCGAGGATTGGAGGCTGGAAAAGGTCTCCTTCGACGCGGCTTACGGCGGCGAGCGAGTCACCGCGTATTTGTTCCTGCCCAAGGCAGCGTCGCCTCCTTTTCAAGCCGTCGTGTACTTTCCCGACGCCGAAGCCGCTCACATGCGATCGAGCGCAGAAGGGGTCCCGATCTATCTTCCAGACTTCGATTTCATTATAAAAAGTGGACGAGCGGTCTTATTCCCTATCTACAAGGGAACCTTTGAACGTGGCGGCGGACCAAAGCCGATTTACTGGCCAAACACCAGTAGTACTTATCGAGACAATGTTATTTTTTGGTCTAAGGACCTTAGCCGGTCGATCGACTACCTTGAGACACGCCAGGATATCAATCCCAACGGGTTGGCCTACGAGGGTGAAAGTTGGGGGGCAGCGATGGGGGCGCTTCTCCCGGCTGTTGAAACTCGCTTCAAAGCATTAATTCTCTTATCACCAGGATTCTTTTTACAAGAGCGATTGCCGGAAGTGGATCAACTCAACTTCGCTCCACATGTGAAGGCCCCTGTTTTGATGCTCAATGGCCGGTACGATTTCCTTTGGCCGCCCAGAATCTCTCAAGAGCCCATGTTCCGTCTGCTAGGAACGCCCACAGAGAACAAACGCCGCGTGGTTTACGACACGGGACATGACGTACCGCGAACGGAGATGATCAAGGAAACGCTCAACTGGCTCGACAAATATCTGGGACACCTGAGATAGGACAAAAGGCTCGCCAGGAATCCTCAGAAGGGGCCGCGACATCGGCTGTTTTGGTGCAGAAACACTTGCCGTTGAAAGATGCAGCCGTCGTTCTTGGAAGTCAGTGCATGCTAGCCTTGAGACCTGACCCATGAATGACTTCTCCTCATTGATCATGCACTACGGATACCTCGTCATCTTCCTGATCGTCTTTGCGGAAGGCATCGGTGTGCCCGTACCGGGCGCCGTGGCTCTGGTTGCGGGCGGAGCTGCTGTTGCGGCGGGAACCCTGTCTGGGCCGGCGGTTGCGTTGTGTGCCGTCGCCGCGATGTTGTCGGCCGACTCACTCCTTTACCTCCTCGGCCGCCATATGGGATGGACGATCTTGAGATTTCTGTGCCAGGTTGCTGTCGATCCGGAAGGATGCGTTCTGCGCTCCGCGGAATCGTTCTATAAACGTGGACGGCTCACGCTGTTGTTCGACAAGTTCATCCCTGGGGTAAGCACGATGGCCGCGCCGCTGGCTGGGAGCATGAAAATGCGGTTCTCTCAATTCCTGGGGTTGGACTTCCTGGGCGCCAGCCTATATGCACTCTCCTATGGCGCCATCGGATTCATCTTTCGCGATTTCGTGGCCAAGATCGTCAGTGGATTTCGCGCAGCAGGACACGCGGTCGAGATTGTAATCATCATTGCCCTGATTGCGTTTATCGGTTACCGGATGTCGTTGTACTGGCAGCAACGCGCCGATCGGCTTGTACCACGCGTAGAGGTACAGATATTGGCTGCAAAGCTGCAGACAGACGGCCCGGAAAAGATACTGCTGGCCGATGTGCGTAGCCATGGTTATTACAGCGCGGGCGCCGTCCGCATTCCCGGCTCGATTCGCGTCGAGCCCAACAATCTCAGCGCCGAAATAGCACTCTTCCCTCGAGACAAGGACATCTACCTGTACTGCACTTGCCAGAAGGAAGCGACCAGCGCTAGCGTGGCGCATCTTTTACGGGAGCGAGGATTTCAGGCATTTGTCATCGTTGGCGGCCTGGCGGCCTGGCGCAAAGCGGGGAATCCGCTCGAGACTGTGCCCGAGACCGATGTAGTGCATCTTCCAACGTTCAGCCGATAAGAAACGAGCTGCCCAAGCGGCGTTACGGAAACCTTTTGTGAATCAATTCGGGTCCGCTCACCTGCTTCACTTTGAGGTTGAGATCGATCTCGCCGCGCTCGTCGATCTTCCTGCTGCTGGTCATCCCGTAGTTCTTAAGGTCGAAGCGTACCACTCCCTGGATGTATCCTGAGCCACCACCCTGGTCGGCGATTACCAGGTTCAGTGTTGCCGGCTTGGAAACGCCGCGCAGGGTGAAGGTGCCGATAAGGTCGTAGGTGGTTTTCCCCGTCTGGACAGCCTTGTTGGATTTGAACGAAATGACCGGTTCCTGCGCGACGTTCAGCAAGTCCTTGCTCTTCAGTTCGTCATCGTTCTTGTTGTTCCCGGAATGTATGCGTGCTGTCTGGATTTCGACTTGTAATACGGCCGACGTAGGGTCGGGTGACGCGAAGGTCAGGGTCGAATTCCATTTGTCAAAATTGCCCGTCAGGGCCTTCGAAGATCCCATATTGAACCGGATGGAGCTTTGGATGGGAGTGACCTGGAAGACAGGCACCTGCGCCCGGGACGGCGGGCACAACATTGCACTCACTACCACGAGACAGAGGACGGGCAGCCGCATAACCAGAGTCTGGATGTGGCAGCCATTCTTGTCAACCGGCCAGGGGCTTGATCCTGCCGGCCAATCCGAGCCTCATCGAGGACTTCGAAAAACTACTCGTATCTCAGTGCGATCATCGGGTCGACACGCATGGCCCGCCGCGCGGGGATATAACAGGCCGCAAGCGCCACAACTGTGAGCACCAGGGTGACGCCAACAAAGGTAAGAGGATCGGTAGGCATTACGCCATAGAGCAAACCTGCCATCAGGTGTGACACGATCACCGATCCCACCAGTCCCAGCGCGGCGCCCGCCATCGCCAGACCCAGCCCCTGGCGCAAAACCATCTGCAGTATCTCTCCCCGTCGCGCCCCCAGCGCCAGGCGAATGCCGATCTCCTGCGTGCGCTCGCTCACCAGATAGGAAATCACTCCGTAAATTCCCAGCGCCGCCAGCAGCAACGCTGTCGCTGCAAAGCACGCCACTATTTCCATCGAGAATCGCCGCTCTGCCAAAGACGCCGACACTGCGTCATCGAGCGTCTGCGCCCCATAAAGCGGCAGTTCCGGATTCACTGACTGCACCATCGCCCGCACCTCTTCCGGCATCGCACGCGCATTCAGGTCTCCACGCAGAAAGATGGCCAACTCCTTGGGCGTCTCCTGGTACAGGCTCAGATAGATTTGCGGAACGCTCGCGGTCGCCAGCGACTCGGTTCGAGCATCCGCGACCACCCCAACGATTGTGACCCAGGTCTTGCTCGCAAGTTGGCCAACCCCAGCCCTCCCAGGCCCAACCTTCAGCCGCTTGCCAAGCGGATCCTCACCCCGCCAGTAAGTCTCCGCCATTGTCCGGTTGATCACCGCGACTAGCGGCGCATGCTCGTCGTCGCCGTCGTTGAACAGACGGCCCCGCAGCACCGGAATCCCCAGCAAATGAAAATATTCCGGCGTAACTTGCGACCGCTCCACCAATGGCGGCTGCTTGCTCTGTGTTTCGCGTCCTTCCACGATCAGCGGGCTCGGGTTGCGGTTGTGGTGCAGCGGAATCGACGGCTCCGACCCTAGCGCCGCCTCCTGCACTCCCGGCAGCAACCGGCTGCGCCGCAGCAATTCGCGCGCAAACACTGCCTCCTTCGCAGCCGATCCGTAAATGTCCGTCTTCGGATCGTTGGGGCTCGGCAGCCACAACTGTACCGACATCACATGCTGCGGATTGAATCCCAGCGGCGCCTTGTATAAATCCCAAAAACTGCGCAGCAGCAGGCCCGCGGCCACCATCAGCACCAGCGACAGCGCAAACTCCGTCACCACCAGCAGGCGTCGCGTGCGCGTCTGCTCCGTGGAACCCTTCGACCCACGCCCTTCCACCTTCAGCGTACCTGCCAGATTCAACCGCCCTGCCTGCCTCGCCGGCGCCAGCCCAAAAATTACTCCGGCTGCGATCGAAGCCGCCAGCGCGAACAGCATCACGGTCCAGTTGATCGACAGGTCGTTCAGCCGAGGCAGGCTCTCCGGAATCAGCCGCAGCAAGATTCCCTTCATGCAGAACAGAAGCACCAACCCCGCCACTCCGCCCAGCAGCGAAAGCAGCAGGCCCTCCGTCAGCAACTGCCGCACCAGCCGCTTGCGTGCCGCTCCCAGCGCCTGGCGCACCGCCATCTCCCGTGACCGCGCGCTGGCCCGCGCCAGCAGCAGATTCGCTACGTTCACGCAGCCGATCAGCAGCACCAGCGCCACTGCGCCCAACAGCAGGATCAGCGACTGCCGAACGTTGCCCACCACGTTTTCCTTCAAAGGCACCAGCCGCACCGTCCACTTGCTGTCGGCCGGATAATCGTCCGGAAATTGCTTCCGCAACGGAGCAACCAACGCGTCCAGCTGGCTCTGCGCCGCTGCAACCGTCAGCCCCGGCTTCAGGCGTCCGACCGTTTCCACGGGCAACCGCAAACTGCGGTTCGGGGCCTGAGACGGATCATCCGAAAAACCCAACGCCGCCCACTGTTCCGTATTCCTCTCGCCCACGGTCCGCCCCGGGTCGCGAAAACCCGGCGGCATCACCCCGATCACCCGATACGAATCGTTGTCCCCCCGCATACTTCTTCCCACAATGTGCGGATCGCTCCCGAAAGCCCGCTTCCACAACCCGTCACTGATCACGACATCCAGCGTGAACCCCGTCCTTTGATCCTGAGGATCGAACGTCTGCCCCAGCTCCGGTTTCACCCCCAGCATCGCAAAATACGCCGGCGACACCCCCTCGTACTGCATCCGCGATGGCTGCGATACACCCGTCAGGTTCGCCGACCCGAAAATCTGCAGCACCACATACTGAAAAATTCCCGAACGCTGCAGATCCTTCCACTCCGGAATCGAGATGCCCGCGTCCGTAGCGCCCGCGCCAGGCAGATCGTCCTCGATGCGCACCAGTTCCTCCGGGTGCGGATAGGGCAGCGGACGCAGCAGCGTGGCGTCGACTAGGCTGAAAATCGCCGTTGTCGCTCCGATGCCCAGCGCCATCGTCAAAATCGCGATCGCGGAAAAGCCCGGCGATTTGGCAAACATCCGCAGCGCGAAGCGCAGATCCTGAATCAGGTGTTCAAAGAACGGCAGGCTCTGCTCCGCGTGGTAGTCCTCTCTCACGGTCCCCACTCCTCCGAACTTCATCGCGGCCTGCCGCCGTGCCTCTTCCACATTCATGCCCACGCGCAGATTCTCCTCCGTCTGCAGGGCCAGATGCGCCTCCATCTCTTCCCGCAGCCGTTTGTCGTCTCGCCGCCCGGTGGCAAAGTTCTTGAGCCGCGCCACAAACCTTCTCAGGAATCTCATGTCAAGTCCTCCGCCTTCACCGCGAAGAATCGTGCGATGATCGCCGCCGTTTGCTCCCAGTCCCGTGTTTCGGTCTGGAGCAGCTTGCGTCCCGGCCGTGTCAGGCGATAGAAACGCGCCCGGCGGTTTTTTTCCGAGGCGCCCCACTCGGACGAAATGGCGCCCTCCTGCTCCAGCTTCAGCAGGACGGGATACAAAGTGCCTTGGTTCACGGCCAGCAGATCCCCGCTGATCTGCTCGATCCGCCGCGCGATCCCATAGCCATGCAGGGGACCGAGCACATCGAGCGTCTTGAGGGCCATCAGCGCCAGCGTTCCCTGCAGAACATCCGCTTTTTCCGCCATGGAGTCGCTCTTTGGGTTTCCCATAGGAATCATCATGCCGCACTTCCTTTTGGAAAGCAACAGGTAATGATCCGAAAAACCAGGCGGGTTCGCAGCCTCCATGGTTTCCGGGCGGGGGTCATTTCGTCACGCATGACCTGCGGAAAGACCCGCTCAATCAGGGGTGCGGCGTTACAGGTTGCAGAAAAGCTAATGCTTTGTATCAGGGCACGGCTTTAGCCGGGCCGTAAACGATGGAGAAAAGGACGGGCTTTAGCCCCAGGGTAGGATTTACCAACATGGATCAGTCCCGCAGAGCCTGCCCTGAGATTGTCGAAGGGGACGGCTGAGAGTAGCCCAGGACGTCAGTCCGAGACGTCAGTCCTGGGGAACCACACCGCACACAAATGCCGGCAAGCGATCTGAGACAGCGGCTACGGTAGCAATACCATCGCCGGGTTGCTTGGGCCGGAGCAGCAGGCGCGGCGTGCGGATGGGCATCGGCACGTCCATCAACAACGGATTTTGTACGGTCCCCATGCTCGTCTCCCGTAAAGGTTTCGGACAAAGCGCATCGTGATATGCGCCCCCTACCCCGATCCGTAGTAAGGCCCCATCGCTGCCGTGTGTCTTGTCCCGTCCATCCTCTACAACTTTGGTGCCCATCCGTAACGACTCATTGTAAGTAGACTTCGTTTGAGGCTCCAGTCAAGCTATGAGGCTTCGCGCGCTCCGCCCGTCTATCTGGTTGAAAATTTCGCTGTTCGCCATGCTGCTTGCGTGCAACGCGTGTAGCAACTCCGGTAGCAATAGCAACAAAACCGGCGACGGAAACAGTGCTTTCTACGGCTGCCCCCACCAACCTCGCCGCTACCGCGGGTAACCAGCAGGCTAGCCTTACATGGACGGCGAGCAGTGGTGCGACCAGCTATTACGTAAAAAGGGGAACGGCGAGCGGTGGCCCCTACACCACGGTGGGTACGCCTGCAGGAACAACATACGCCGACACGAACCTGACCAACGGAACCGCATACTACTATGTCGTAACGGCTGTGAGTGCGGCGGGGGAAAGCGCCAATTCCAACCAGGCGAGCGCGACACCGACGGCTGCGCCCGCCGCCCCGGTCCCTCCCCTTAACCTCACGGCCACGGGAGGCAACCAACAAGTCTCTCTTGCGTGGACGGCGAGCGCCGGCGCAACCAGCTACAACGTCAAACGGGCAACCACTAACGGCGGACCCTACACAACAGTGGCGTCGCCTGCGAGCACAAGTTATACCGACACGGCCGTAACCAACGGAACCCCATACTACTATGTCGTGACGGCTGTGAATGCGGCGGGACAAAGCGGCAATTCCAACCAGGCGACCGCGACACCGGCTGCCGCGCCCACCACGCCCACCGCGCCGGTTCCTCCCCTGAACCTCACGGCGACGGGAGGCAACCAACAAGTCTCTCTTGCGTGGACGGCCAGCACCGGCGCAACCAGCTACAACGTCAAAAGGGCAGCCACCAGCGGCGGACCCTACACAACCGTGGCGTCGCCTGCGGGCACAAGTTATACCGACACCGCCCTAACCAACGGAACCACCTATTACTACGTGGTCACGGCAGTCAGCGCCAACGGAGAAAGCGCAAATTCCAATCAGGCGTCGGCGACGCCCAGTGCTCCTGGAACCTCTTCATGTGCTTTGCCCATAAGCGCCGTAAAGACAGCAGGGAACACCAATGTCGTGGGGGATGGAACTCCGGCGAGTTGTACGGAGAGCGCATTCGAACAGGCCGTTGCAGCCGGCGGGGTAGTCACCTTCAATTGCGGCGCCGCGCCTTATCGGCTCGTCCTGAGTTCTACCAAGTCGATCACTAAGGACACCGTGATCGACGGAGGAAATCTAGTAACACTGGATGGCGGCGGCCAGGTCAGACAACTGCTCCTCAACAATGGCAACTTCGATGCGACTACTCCAACGCTGACGCTTCAAAATGTTACGTTCGCCAACGGTCATGGGACCGATAATGCAGGCACAGGCGCGCCCACCGGAGGCGGAGCGGTCTATCGCTATGGGGGAACGCTCAATGTCATCAACAGTCAGTTCATCAACAACGTAGGCCCGGCAACCGGGCAAGATTCCGCGGGCGGAGCCATTTACTCCGTCGGAGTCGGCACAACGACGATTGTAGGAAGCACCTTCAACGGAAATCAGTCGAGCGATGGCGGAGCGCTCGGGAATCTAGGAGCCTCCATTGATCTTGTGAACGACACGATTACAGGAAACCAGGCCACCGGGAGTGGTGGCAATCCTGGCAACGGAGGAAACGGAGGCGGCGTCTACATGGACGGAGCAAACATCACTATCAAAATGTGTGGAACGCACGTGGACACCAACAAAGGCAACGCTTACGGAGGAGGTTTCTTCTTCGTCGATGACGCGACTGCGGGAACAGCCGCCATCGATCAATCCACGTTTAATGGGAATTCAACCGCCTTTGCAGGCGGACTGTATCTCCAAGGCGCAACTGGTACCTTGACCAACTCGAGCGTTATCAACAATCAAGTGGAGGCGATCGATGGCGTCGGTCCATATGCAACGAATGCATTCTTCGATGCTGATTCACTGGGGAGCCTAAGCACTGACAATATAGGTCCGTGATACGCTGTGCGCCGTCAAGAGACGGCCTGGAGTGCGGTCACTCACAGGCAGCTGCCCGGCAAAGCTTTCCGAAAAAAGAATGCACTTTGTGAGAGAAAAGAGAGATAAGCCCCCCGGCCGGCGCGTGGGCCCTGGTTGCGGTTTGGTTTCAGGAATGGGTGTTCCCGTCCTGGTTTACCTCGAGGCGCCGGCTAAGTCCTTTGTTTTACGAAGATGCTCAAATTTTTATTTTTCCCGCCCCCATAAGTTGTTTAGGTATTCGCCGGCTAGAGCATTTTCACTTCTACTCTGCACAGGTGAGTGCGGCGAGGTGCGGCTTTTCTTGAGGAAAAGCCGCGTCGGGATCGGTTGCTCTGTATGCACCAGAAGTGAAAATGCTTTAGCGGCGAGACTTTCGGCTAAGACATGCCCACGCAAAAGGGGCCGGGCAGGGCCTCAAGGCGCTGGCCGGTGGTACTTTCCAAGTTGTCAAGACTGCTCAATCAAGAGGACGCACTGAGCGCACCCTACTTATACGAACGCTGATGTTTTGCGAGTGGGCGGCGGATGCACGGGCGAAGAAAGCCGGTGCAAGGCCAAGCAGGGCTGCTCTGGTAAGACAGCACTGGTGTGGATTCTTGATCCCACAGTAGTACGGTTTTTGGACCTTGTCCAGGGCGATAAAGGTAATTTTGGTAACCATGGCGGTGCTGTTACTTCCTTGTCGCGCAGGGATGTATTGCGCGGAGAGGGCAAATTTGCCGAGGCCGAAACCGTGGCCCGAGAGGCCCTCGCGATTGAACGATGAGGCAGCCCGCAGTTTACCTACCCTCCTTCCTCATCTTTTTTCGTCAAACCGTGGACGGTCCCTACGAGTCAGGAGTGCGGTCTCGGTTTGCCGAGCGCCTTTGCCGCGTCGGCCTGCAGCATCTTCGTGTCATCGCTCATCTCGCCTTTGCTTGCCAGGTTAGTTCCCCGGGCCAGATTCTGCTCGGCCTGCGCTGTATCTCCCTTTTGCTCGTAGGCCATAGCCAGAACGAAAAAGTCCGACGGGTCTGTCGCACCGTGTAGTGCGATAGCCTTCTGAAGTGTCGGAATCGCCTCCTTCCACAGGCTGTTACGCACCTCGGCCAGGCCCAGGGTATTCAGGTAGTTCCCATTTCCGGGCGTGAGCTTGACCCCGCGGCGGGCCTCTCCCAGGGCCTCTTGGTTGCGGCGTAAACGAGGGTCCGCAGCCGTGAGCCGAAACCAGGCCAGGCTCATGAGACCTACCGAGTTATCTTGAAAATCGGGAATAGCCTCTCGGCACAATTCCTCGGCCTCAGCATACTTTCCCTCCGCGGCGTACGTTTTCAGCAGAATGTGTGTGAGGATCGCCGTGTCGCGGTGCCCGCGACCCTTTAGCCTGCGTTCGATGCCCAGCGCCGGTTTCACCAGCGTTTCGGCCTGTGCGTATTTGCCCTCAGCGAGATAGCACGCTGCAAGATTGGTCTCCAGAGTGAGCGTGTTCGGATGCTCGGGACCAAACAACCGGCGTTGCATCTCCAGCGTCTCTCTCAGCATCGCTTCAGCCTGACTGTATTTGCCCTCCTGAAGGTAGATGGCAGCAAGCTCGTTCATGTGTGACAAAGTGAAGGGATCGTTGGCGCGACTCCTCTGTCGATCAATTTGCAGCAATTGACCGGCGAGCGACTCCGCCTGGGTGTACTTGGCTTCGTCTGAGTAAACGCCAACCAGATAACCCATGGTGATCACCGTGCCACGATCGGCGGTTCCGAGGACTCGCCGATCAAGATCGACCGTTTGCTGCAGCAGTGTCTCGGCTTGTTGATTCTTACCCTCGTCGCTGTAAGTCTTACCCAACAGCCCCATGGCTTGCAGGGTCTCAGGGTGCTGTTGTCCAAGCACACGGCGATCGCTTTCGATTGCCTCGGACAACAACTTTTCGGCTTCTCCATATTTGCCTTGTTCGGTATCGACCCTTGCAACGTCGTCAAACAGGATGGCGAGCGCTTTGGGATTCTGGGTGCCCGGCACGCGGCGGCCGAGGGCTAGTGCGGGTTGCAATTGCTCCTGTGCCTGCGCGCTCAAGCCGAGGTCGTAGTAAGCGTTGCCGATGGTGTCACGAATCGCGGCCTCGACCTCTGGCTGCTGGTTGAACTTGCCCTGAATGTTTTTTGCCGCACGATCGAGCACGGTCCGCACGGTGATGTTGGGATCGGGCTGGTTAAAGGCACTGGCCTGACCGAGCAGATCTTTTTGCAGGAAATCGTTCACGGCCTGCGAGATGGCGGCTTGCTGCTGTGCTTGCTTCTGCGCACGGCGCGCTTGCACCGCCTCCCAGGTGCTGGCCGCTATCCCGAGAACGAGCACGACTAATACGGCAGCCACGCCCGCGACCAATGCCCGGTTGCGCCGAGCGAACTTCTGTAACTGATAAGTTGTGCTTGGCGGTCGAGCCACGATGGGCTCATGGTGCAGGTAGCGCCGGATGTCCGCCGCCAACTCCGCCGCCGATGCGTAGCGGCGGCTCTTGTCTTTCTCGAGCGCCCTGGCAACGATGGTCTCCACGTCGCCGCGGTAGGTGCGATGGACCGAGCTGAGCCGTGCCGGCTCTTCTTCGCGAATCACGCGCACGGCATCGTGCAGCTGCCTGCCGATGGTGTAGGGGAGTTTGCCGGCCAGCAATTCATACAGAATGATGCCCAGCGCGTAGACGTCGCTGCGGGTATCGATTTCTGCCGGATCCCCCAGCACCTGTTCCGGGCTCATGTAAGCCAGGGTCCCCACCAGCTGGCCAATGTCGGTCTGCCGGGTTGCGTGCGCATCCGAGTCGGTAAGCCTGGCAACTCCGAAGTCAAGGATGCGGGGTTGACCGGCTTCATCGACCAGGATGTTGGCTGGTTTCAAGTCACGATGGATAAGGCCGCGCTGATGGGCATGTTGCACGGCATCGCAGATTTTCGCGACCAACTCCAGCCTCTGGCGTGGATTGAGCTGGTGGGTCTCGCAATAGGTGAGCAGAGTCTGGCCATGGACCAGTTCCATGGCGAAGTAGGGTTGGTAACCGAAGGGCGTTTCCGCGGTGCCGGCGTCGTAGATCTGCGCGATCCCCGGGTGCTGCAATCGGCCAAGGGCCTGCGTTTCGTTCTCAAAGCGACGCAGCATCTCAGCAGTGGCGTAGCCGGCGCGGATGACCTTGAGCGCGACAGTGCGCTGTGGATGCTCTTGCTCGGCCTCGTAGACGGCTCCCATGCCGCCCTCGCCAAGCAGGCTAAGGATCCGGTAGCGGCCAATGGTGGCCGGCAATAAAGAAGCGCCATCCATCCGCGCTGTTGGGCCTGCGCCGACCGTGGACTCCGAAGCAACGTCAGCCGAGCGGCTATCGGGGACGACGGTCTCAGCTTCGTGATCGGGCATGGGCGTTCGCTCCCAGGGCGCAGGGGTAGATTAAGCGGACCCAAAAACAGCATAGGGAACAGGGGAACGGTCGTCAACGAACATTCCGGCGCTCGCCATGTCGGGTGGAACTGAGATTGAGTTCGAGCCGCCTCGTCTGAGGGACAATCTACACCAGGAATTCCCGGCTTATGATGAAATACTAAGCCAGACGTTTAGTTACAACTGCTTGATGATTAGTGAACTTCCTGTCTGGAGTGGACCCTTCGGTTGAGACAGTGCAATTGAGGGACAGTTGCGGTTGGCTGCTGAGAACTGGACAGCAGCAGGGTAGAGAGAGAAGCTGTTGACAGGGAGTTTCGAGACGGAGGGAAGCGACCGTACGAGGACGGTAGGTCGCGAACTGGTATTTCGGCAAACATCGGTCTTCGTCTGCAATAAGTTGAAGACCACGCGCCGCCGTGATCAGTAGCGGTATAAGGGTGGGTGGAGCGCCGTGCGTGCCATCTCGTGCGCTGCAAGCGACTGGCCAATAATGTCGAGGGCATTCATCATCAAGATCGCTGCAACGAGTACGCGAGCTGCAACCATGAAATTTCGCTGATTAGAGTACATGAAACTCCTTCTGGTTCTCTCTGCCGGCTTCGAGAACACAAGCGCCCTGATAAGAGCGTTAAGATGTGGAAAGCGCTCGTCTGCCATTTCTATTCGATAGGCCAGCGCTCACTTCGATGACTTAGAAGCCACTTTCATCGCACAGCAGCTTTTCGTCCCACTCAAAGCTGCTCATGGGAACATCGGCGGCGGAAGCTCCGCCCGGAGCTGCCCCGGTTTCTATTCCTGCGAAGAATTGATTTGCGTGCGTCCAAATGCCGGCCCCAGCAATCTAAATCAGCATGAGTGCGAAGGTTTCCATCCTGGGATTGGGCATTATGGGAACAGCCATGGCCCGCAGCGCCGCCCGTGGCGGCTTGAACACGACCGTGTGGAACCGGTCACCCGCACCTGCCTCAGATTTTGCGTCGGCTAATATCCGCATGGCGGAGAGCGCCATCGATGCGGTTCGGGGGGCGGATGTTGTCGTCACCATGGTGTCAACTGCCGAGGCGGTGTTAAGCGTCATGAACGAGCGGCAAGCTTTAGCGGCCATGAAGCCGGGCGCAGTATGGATACAGATGTCAACCATTGGAGTAGAGGGCACGGAACGAGCCTGGCGCCTGGCCCAGACGCGACCAGACATTGTCTTTGTGGATGCTCCTGTTTCGGGCAGCAAGACCGCGGCGAAGGAAGCCAAACTTGTTATTCTTGCCTCCGGCGATCAAACTCGGGCCGGCGCGCCGGTGCAGCAGTTCTTTGACGCGATCGGAACAAAGACACACTGGTTGGGCCGTGTGGGACAGGGAACGCGTATGAAGCTCATGTTCAACGCCTGGATAGGGGTCCTCAATGAGGGCGTCGCAGAAGTGTCCCTCCTCGGGGATGCACTCGGGATCGACCAGGGCCAGTTTGCGTCGCTGGTCACAGGTGGACCCCTGGTTCCATCGTGGGCGGTAGCCAAACTGCAAAAGATCAAAGAAGGCCGCACGGCCGAGCCGGAATTCCCCCTGCGCTGGGCACACAAAGACGTTGAGCTGGCACTCGCCGCAGCAGGAGGGGTGCGCTCCCGGCTGCCGGTCCTTCACCAGATTGATGCCACCTGGGCGGATGCCGAGCCCGCCTTCGGAACGCACGATCTTAGCGCTATCTATGTCGCACTTAGCGATGGAGCTAGGTAATGACCACCTCCTAAAGTTATGAAGGCGGCGAGATAGGGGTCCCACTTCAGGGCTTTCCTCCTTTGTCCCCCAGCTCATTGCACGTCCGTCAGCTTCCCGTTCTTGAAAGTGATCTTCATGTCCGGGTAGATAAACACAGTTTTGGTTGGGAAGGCCACCTTGTTGGTGGGCTGGCCCTTCATCGCGATCACTTGTTCCGGGGTTTGACCCAGGGCAATCACTGTCGGCCCACGACTTGCAGCGGGCGCCGGCGCGGTCTGCACCGGGGGAGCCGTGCCTCCGATGGGCGAAGAAGAGGCAGCCCGGGCGGTCGTCTCCGTGCCGTCGGGTGCAGTCGCTTCCGCCACTACCTCCTTCTCCGTCTGAGCGCCTTCCTGCGCGGTCTGATCCAGTTCGGCCGCGCCATTCGGATCGGCTGCCGGAGCGGCGGCCGCATAAGGCGCTTCCTTGGTTTCGGAGATCGCTTCCGCCGGAGGAGCGGGCAGTCCACCCTGCCCGGGATGGTTCTTCATCTCCGCCATCCCTTTGTCGATGTTCGCTAACAGGTGGTTGTGCATCTCCTGCAGATCGGTAAGCTCAACCGTCACCACATCACCTTTTTTGCAATCGCTTTGCTTGCTGGCAAGGACGCGAAGATCGGCAGCGGTAGCCTCCCCCGGTGGAGGTGAGTTCAACGCCAGAACGTCGCCCTCGGTGAGTCCGCAGTCCGTTCCAGAGGACGTGACAGTCAGGCCGGCGGAGGCGACAAAAACATGCGGCTTCCCATCGGCAAGTAACGATTCCAGAGTTCCAGAATTGCTCGCTGCCGGATCGGTCGTCTTCTGCCCCGCAGCCAACTCCAGTTTAATTTCGTCGGCCACCGCATCCTTCACCGCTTTGGTCATCGCCGGCGACGTCGTTCCCGTATCCGGATCGTAGGATGCGTAGATCAAGTGCGCGGGGTTTAGCTGATGAAGCTCTGCCGCGTTGCTTGCCGCACCCGCCGCATAGGCCTCAGCCAGGCTGGCCGCCACCATGTAGTCGACAATCCAATAGGACGCGCTGGGGTAAACCGGATAGGGCTGGAAATAAGCGCCGTAGTAGCCATACCACGGTGCGGGTCCCCATCCCCACGCATACGGCACCGGTGCCGGCCAAGGGTTATAGGCCCAGCCATAATAGGCGGGCGGATAGTAGTATGCCGGCCGGTAGCCGTAGAGGTAAGAGCCGTGGTAATAGTAACCACGGTAGTAGCCGCGGTAGTAAGCGCCGTGATAGTAGTAAGCACGGGCGTAGTAAGGATGCCCTCCATACTCATACCGGTGCTCGATGTAGCCGCGCCCATGTCCATAAGCCACGAAGCGAGAGTGGTCGGCGCGCTCCATCTCGATGCGCCGCTCGCCTCCAGGTCCTCGGCGGATGGTCATGCCGTTGGCATGAACTTCTCTGACGCCGCCATGGGAATCGAAATGAACCTCGTGTCCATTCGGACCTTTGTAGGCCGTCACTTGGCCTCGCGAGTTCCTGGCGACTTCCCCACCGGACTTCGTCATGTGGACGGAGCCGCCCGGAGGCGCCTTGATCGAGGACGTAGCCATCCTGGGCGCGCCGCCTGGAGCGCCATGGGTGATGGTGCTGCCGGGGTGGCCCGCGGACGTCGTTGTAGAAGGTTCTCGCAGCCGCTTTCGGCGCAGGCGCGCTGATGGCTACGGTCTTGGACTTTGTCTGCGCGCCAGCCGGCGTAGCCAACGTGAATAGCGCGGCCAGTAGCCCGATGGCCGAGGTGCGGACCAGGCTGGAGTCACTTATCCCGGCGCTAATCCTCTATCCTAACGCTTCTGCGAATGATAGCGTTGCAACGAATCATCGTTCTCTCCTCTACGCCGTCTTGCCGGGCGTGCCGTTCACGGCCTACTCCACATCGCTCACTTTGTCGTCTACGAAAATCACCTTCATGTTCTTGTAGACATAGGTCTTCTTCTTTCCCAGGTCGATCATCTGCTGGGGCATGCCCATGGCTTGAAGTACCTGGGTCGAAGACTCGCCGATCGTAATCGTGGGCGGTGGGCCGGCGGGCGCGGCAGGAGGAGGTGGTGGCGGGGCCGCTACAGCGGCCTGTCGTGGCGGGACTGGTTGCTGCGCTGGAGCCGCCGCTCCGCCACCGCTCTGGGCCTGGTCGGAACCGCTGTCCGGAGCCATGACCGCTTCGATCGCCTGTTCCACGTCCTCAGGAGGCGCTTCGTCGAGATAACCCTTCTTGAAATGAAAGGACACGGTGGCGCTGAATTTCTTTTGTGCGGACTGGCCGCGCACATCGAGCGAATCGGCGGTCAGAAGCGAAAACTTGAGCACATCCCCCTTCGAATCGGTCTTGTCTTCGATTTTCGTGATGTACACCTTCTCGCCAGTTTGCAGAACATGGGCGCCAAGCGTTTCGAGAGTGTATTTCGCCATCATGCTGGGAGACTTTATCTTCCCGTCCGCCACGGTGTTGTCGGGCGGCGTGGTCAGCATCTGATTGGTCGGCAAGCTATAAACGCCGGCGCACTTGAGGCTCATCGTCGTGCCGTCTTTGGTGATTTGGTCATGATCTGGCAGAGACTTCGGTGACCACATATTTCTTTTCGATCGCGGCAACAACACCGCTCGAACCCCACGCATTCAGGGAGCAAAGCATCATGCACAGGAAGCACGCCGAAATCGTGATTTGCGCCGGAGAAGGTCTCGCCTGGCGCGCGGGCGAGTCGGTCATAGGCGAGTTAAACCATTAGGGCAATGAGAAAGGTACTCTGGGCTTGGAAACAAAACATTTTCCTCCCTTGTATCCGAGAATGGATCCCGCGGTATCTTGGGGGCCTAAGTAGTTTTTCGGGAAACCGGAAGTTCCAGCTCAAAAGTTAGTCGCTAGGGAGTTTAAGCCTAAAAGCACTAAGGCGAGAAGAAAAATCGCAATGCAGGCAGAAACCGCGGCGCGTGGCGGCGGGACAGAGGATCGAGTGTAACTACTCAGTGGGCCGACCGCTTAGTTACAAGATAAATAGAGTGGCCGGTAACGGCGGAAGATTTGATGTCTTCGAGATCCAACAGTTAGACTTATCGGAAATATAGAACCACTTAACACGTGCCGACACTGAAGCCAAAATTCCGGGAAGGCTCGAGAGATGCAGGACAGGAGATGCAGGGAGCCGCAAGACGAAAAGAACCTCCCAAAAGGCCATCCTGCGAGGTCTAATGCTCCCGTGGTCGAGAGTGTATGTCCTCCCGATACCGGAAACTATTAACTTTCCTTAATACGTCCCTCAGCGAAAGTTCATCTGACTGCGAGAACCTAACAGCCAAGATCGAAAGCGGGAATGTCTTCGGCAGAGGTTTACGCGATGGCGCGCTTGGCGCGAGTAGTTGCTGCTGATGTTCCGCACCATGTTACTCAGCGTGGGAGTGCGCGGCGACCCATACCGGAGTGTCTATCTCACACTCTTGCGAGAGAAATCGAAGGCTGCAGGTTGTGACTGCTCGGCTACTGCCTTATGTCCTTAGGGAATACTCCTATACGCTCGGAGCGCATGCTGGCGAAGCATATCTTGACCAAGAAGAGGAGATACGAATGGCGACCGGGGCTACAGCAAAAACTCCAACAAAGATGAAGATGACAACGAACATTCCGGCGGAAATCACAACGCCGGATTCCGTTGAGATGAGCCTGGGTACGTTGAAGTTTTTGCCGGTCTGCCCGACAAGCCTACTGTGGAAAAGCTCGACGCGTTCAGCAAGCCAGACGGCCATAGAGCCACAGCCTGCGCCGATCTCAAGGCACCGCCAGCCAGGCCTGACCAGGTCAAGCCGTCGACGATAAAGGGGGTCGAAGATATCTTCCAATAGACCCAATCGAGCGTCTTCAGCCTGTCGGCGCCCTCTCGCAGCGAGCCGGTATCCGGGTTCAAGCGGCTCAAGAACTTCGGAAGTATCAAGGCGTTCTGCCATGGGCAAACAATAGTAAGAGGCTTTTCTCGTGTCAATGCGTTCATCTTGAGCGGTATGGCCCTGGGGCAATCGGGGTAAAAGAGGGACAGCCTTGCACTAGGTGATACCGAACATGCGTGCAGGACGGGCCGATGCGAAATCGCTCAGTGGGACGCGGGCGCAAAGATTATGCGCCAAAGATTATGCGCCAGACGGGATTGGTACTTTGCGTAACAGCTTTCTGAAAGTACCATCCCTCCTGACGCATAAATTCTGACGCACAAATTCCCGCGGATTCCCAATTCTGCATCTTAATTTTTCATGGCAAGTCTCCGATCGACGGCAGTGGGTTCGGTCCTGTGCCTCCTGCTCCTGATCTTCCCCGCACCTTCTGCTGCCTACTCGCTTCTTACCCACGAGCAGCTCATTGACCTGACGTGGGACGACTCCATCGTCCCCCTGCTGCTCAGCCGTTATCCGAATCTCACCCCACAACAGCTTGAGGAAGCGCGCGCCTACGCATACGGCGGCTGCGTTATCCAGGACCTTGGCTACTATCCATTCGGCCAGAGGTCGTTCTCAAATCTTACGCACTATATCCGCACCGGCGACTTTGTAGTGAACCTCTTTCGTGACGCCCACAATGCCGATGAACTTGCCTTCGCGGTTGGCGCACTTTCGCATTACATCGGCGACACCTACGGGCATTCCCTGGCAGTAAATCTCGCGGTTCCCGTTGAATATCACCGCCTTCGCCGCAAGTATGGCCGCGTGGTGACCTTCGACGAGGGCGAGCACCGGTATGTGGCGACCGAATTCTCGTTCGACATCGACGAGGTGGCGCATCATCGCATGGCGCCTCTGCACTATCTGCGGCACATCGGATTACGCGTTTCCATGCAGCAGCTTTCGCTGGCGTTTTACCAGACCTACGGGCTCTCGGAGCAATTCGAAGGAACACGCCGCGAGCGCGTGAACGAGGGGGGCTACCGCTTTGCGGTGCGCGCTTTCATTCCGCGCATCGCCTACGCGGTCACGCTGCTGCATCGCCATCACGAACCGCCGGATGTCACCACGCCGGAAGCGATCGAACTCCATCGCGAGATCTCCGAGACGGCGGCAATCGACGACTGGGATGCGTATCGCCACCATGCGGGGATCGGCACCTGGTCGCTGGCAGTTTTCCTGTTCATCGTGCCCAAGGTGGGGCCGCTGCGGGAGGCCGCCGTCAAGGGGCCGACGGAAAAAACCGAAGGCGAATATGTGCACAGCCTCGCGGTGTCAGTCTATGAACTGCGCCAGGTGTTGTGGAGGTTTACGCCTCCGGCGGCGCGCAGGAGGACTATGTTGCATAGGCGCGCGTATCCCGATGTGCCGGTCGATCGACGCGATCCCAGCCACCCGTTGATGAATCTCGATCTGGATACGGGATACGTGGTGCAGCCGGGCCGCTATCGGCTCACCGACGAGACCTACGCCAACCTGCTGCACGCTCTGGCCAGCCAGCCCAAGGTGCCCATTCCTCTGGGGATCAAGGAAGACATCGAGAAGTACTATTCCGATCCCGAAGCTCCCATCTTCACGAAACGGGATCCACAGAAATGGGCGCAGGTGCAGAAGGACCTGGCGACCCTGACAAACATGCCCACCAGTCGCACGCCACAGCCGTTCCCCACTTACGATGAAGAGGCGGCGCAGAGGATTGGTGGTCAGATCGCAAAGAATTAGTGAATGATAACGTCCTTTATCATTCACTGGCGTCGGCTTACATTTGACCGC
>CAWFGM010000078.1:0-45663 GCA_963815175.1 uncultured Acidobacteriaceae bacterium | reverse complement strand
CCTGCGGGACTGAAAGGTGAAACCTATGGCCCAAGTGTGAAATGGGCCAGCCTATGGGAGAGGGTGGCCGGCCCCTGTGGAACGGCCACCGTTGCTTAACGTCAGTTGTGCTTGTCGCGGTAAATGCGCCGGGATTCCTGGTTCTGTTGCGCATGGATGGACCGGCGATCCTGCTTGGTCAGGTGACCGTTATCCTGCGCGCGCATACCCCACTCTTCCCGGTTGATGCCGGCTTCCTGGTGTTCCAGGCGCGCGGTCTGGCCTGCCGTCAGCTTCCCGTTCTTGACGCCGTTGGCAATGCGGTCCTGCTGATCTACTTTGCGCTGGTTGATGTTATAGTCATGTGCGCCAGGAGTAGGTGTGGTTTGAGCGATCATCGCCGCGGGCGCGATGACCAGAGCCGATGCAAGCACAGCCGTGACAAATTTCATGGACGTCTCCTCTTTCTGGCGGCTACTGCTTGAGTTCCTGTTCTTGCCGCTCGCTCCAAATAGACACCGGGTAGGAGAACGAGTTGCCCCATCTTTGGTAATACCAGGCGGGCGCGGACTCACCGAAATACTGTTAATAAGGTGATGTGGCGCGCAACTTTTTCGTAGCTCGCAAAACAGTGGTTGTTTTCAAATACTGATTGTTGCCGGCATGCGGTCTCAAACAAGGGCAGGGATGAAGAAGAGAAGATCGATAGCAGGGGTGATGGCCGCGTTCACGTTTTTTCTAGCCATGGCGCACACGGTGAATGCCAGCGAGCCCGACCTGTCGGCAGCTGAGACCACGGTTGTCAACCGGCAGATTGCTACGCTGAAAGCGCCGGGAGACCGCCGCATGGCGAGCGGTTGGAGCAACGCAAAAAAGGTCGCGGAATTGATATGCCGGCCGGCAGCGCTTTCTGTCCTGAAAAAGCAAACTGCGGGAGTGGACCGGGTCTTCCTAGGCACTGACGATCCCCAGACGCTGACGCTTGAGAGCAACAGCCGCCTGACCGGTAGCGGGCAATTTCGTACGCCGCAGGGGTGGACGGATTTTACGTTTACCTGCGATATCAATGCGGGGACCGGTAAGGTAACTGCATTTCAGCCGGTGCTCTCGAAGCCGCCCCACTGAAAACCATCGGCACCGTTGCGGACTACGGCTAAACTCAAAAGAGCATGGCTAGTACATTGAAAAGGAACCTGTCCCCCTTGCAGAATTCGCGCTCGTTTCTCGCCCTCGTCGGCTCCTGCCTGATACTTCAGTTCAGCCTGGGCCTTGGCTCCGTCGCGGCGCAGAACGCCGGCAAAGACGCCCCAGCGAAAGACGCTGCAGCGAAGGACACGGCCAAGGCCGATACTGAGCCGGTTATACCCAAGGACTCCACTACCCAGGGCACCGTCAACGTCGGCGGCCACACCATCGACTACCAGGCCGTCGCTGGGACCATCCTGGTGGCTGCGACCAACGATGCCGACGCCTCGCTGGGCATAAATCCGTCTGCCGCCAAGGAAACCCCCGACTCTCCACCCACGGCGCGCATGTTCTACGTGGCTTATTTCAAGAAGGACGCCCCGCCAGAATCGCGCCCGGTGACATTTATCTACAACGGAGGTCCCGGCAGCTCCACCATGTGGCTGCACATGGGCGCCTTCGGTCCACGGCGCGTCATCACCGCTGACGATCAGCACACCAATCCCGCCCCCTATCAACTGGTAGACAATGCGGAGAGTCTGCTCGACGTCAGCGACCTGGTCTTTATCGACGCGCCCGGCACCGGCTTTGGCCGGCTTTTCGGCAAGGACAAGGAAAAGGCTTTTTGGGCGGTCGATCCCGACGCGCATGCGTTTGCCCGCTTTATTGCACGCTTCCTCTCCACCTACCAGCGTTGGAACTCGCCCAAATACCTTTTTGGAGAGAGCTACGGCACCACCCGCTCCGCGGTTTTGGCCGGCATTCTGGAGACGGAAAACCACATCGATCTCAACGGAGTGATTCTGCTTTCGCAAATATTGAACTTTGACGATAGTGCCGACGCACCGCAATGGAACCCGGGCATCGATGTGCCCTATGAGCTGGCGCTTCCCACCTATGCGGCCACCGCGTACTACCACAAGCGGCTACCCACGCAACCGCCTGCGCTGGTGCCGTTCCTTAACGAGGTAGAGCAATTCGCCATGGGTGATTATGCTTCAGCCCTGGCCCAGGGCTCGCAGCTGCCTGAGGCTACTCGCCAGGCCATCGCCGAAAAACTGCACCAATACACCGGTCTCCCCGTGGCCTACATCCTCAAGGCTGACCTTCGTGTGAATGTGGGCGAGTTCAACCACAACCTGCAAGGCAGCGACGACCTCACCACCGGCCGGCTAGACAGCCGTTTCTCCGGCCCAACTATCGACCCGCTGGCTCAGGAAGCGGCCTACGATCCTCAGGCCACCGCCATCGCATCGGCCTACATCGCCTCGTTCAATGAATACGTTCGCCACCAGCTCAAATTCGGTGAAGGCCTGACTTATTTGCCGGAGACTGATGCCATCGACAATCCTGGGAGTGGAAGCACAAAGCGCCGGGTGCTCCTGGTGATTCATGGGGCACCAATGTGATGCCCGACCTTGCCACCGCGATGAAGTTCAACCCCAAGCTTAAGGTCATGCTGAACGGCGGTTATTTCGATCTCGCTACACCGTACTTCGCCGCCAGGTACGAGATGTACCACCTGCCCATCCAGGCCAACCTGAGACAGAATATTGAATACTCATGGTATGAGTCCGGACACATGGTGTACGTCCACGAAGACTCGCTCAAACAGCTCCACGACAAGGTTGCTGCGTTCATTACCAGCACCTACAAAGCGGTCAAGTAACCTTTGAGCTGCTGACCTCTCGTTCTTTGCGAGGGAACGAGAGGTTTTGAGAAAAAACTGCGGCCGATGCGTCCCTTTGGGAAAACCAGTACTCCAAACCTTTAACGCTCTGGCCGTAGAATGGCCACGCAATTGTGGAGGGATTTCATGCCGAAGATGCGAGCAGTGCAAGTCGCTAAAGTGGGCGGTCCGTTGGAGCTTGTCGAACTGGAGATTCCCGAGCCCGAATCCGGTGCGGTACGCATCAAGGTGCAGTCTTGCGGAGTTTGTCACAGCGATTCCGTGACCAAGGATGGACTGTTTCCAGGGATTCAGTACCCGCGCGTTCCCGGCCACGAGGTGATCGGGATCATCGATGCCGTTGGCCCGAATGTTCCGCGATGGAAAGTTGGTCAACGCGTCGGCGTCGGTTGGAACGGCGGCTACTGCGGCTACTGCGATAGCTGCCGGCGGGGCAACTTTTTTGCCTGCGAGACCAGCACCCTGGTCACCGGTCTCACTCGGGATGGGGGCTACGCGGAATATATGGTTGCGCCCTCCACGGCGGTTGCCGTGGTGCCGGAAGCACTGACGTCGGAGGAAGCCTCACCACTGATGTGCGCCGGGGTCACTACCTTTAATTGCCTGCGCAACAGCGGCGCGCGCCCGGGAGACGTGGTTGCCGTGATCGGCTTGGGTGGACTGGGCCACCTGGGTATTCAGTACGCTGCCAAGAGCGGATTCAATACCGTCGCTATCGGACGCGGGGCAGACAAAGAGGCCCTCGCCAGGAAGCTGGGCGCGCAGCACTACGTCGACAATGGAGCGCAAGATCCGGCAGCGGAGCTGCAGAAGCTGGGAGGCGCCAAGGTGATCCTGGCCACGGTGACCAGCGCCGACGCAATGAAATCGGTGATCGGCGGTCTTACCCCAACTGGGACATTCATGATCGTGGGCGCCGTGCCTTCGTTGGAAGTGCCCGCGCTCCAGCTCCTGCTCAAATCGCAGCAGGTCAAAGGCTGGTATTCGGGAACGTCGCTCGATTCGCAGGAGACCCTTGCCTTCAGCGTGCTCTCCGGCGTGCGCTCAATGAACGAAAGCTATCCGCTGGAGCGGGCGGCCGAGGCTTACGACCGCATGATGTCGGGGAAGGCAAGGTTCCGGGTAGTGCTCACGATGGAGTAAGTAGCTCTCGCGTGCCGGCTTAGTGTTTCCAGGAATTGACGATTTTGCCGTCGGCGCTCTTCATGTCCCCGGGCTGCATTCCCGCAGGGCAACTGCCCAGATACTTCTGGTCCATGATCATGGTGGACTCGCTCACCCCGTACAACGGTGGCGTGTAGGTGGCATGGGTCTCAGAGTGGACGGCGGTATCGCCCTGGAAAGTGGCCGTCTCCTTGGTATCGATGACACTATTCGCCACTGTGCATCGCAGGGCGGTGGTGATGGTATGGCCGCTTACGTTTTCAGTCGGCTTGTCGCACCCCGGTAGCTTGGCTGCGAGGTCTTTCACGTATTGGTCGTAAGCGTGGCTGCGGCAGATGGTCATGAGGCCGCCGCCTCGCTTGTTTCCGGGGTTGTCGATGGTTTGCGTTTGGCTTGACCAGAGGCCCTCTTTCACATCGGGTGGACCGGCCGCATCAGCGGGCGCGAAAGAAAGCAAAACCGTGGTGCCCACGCAAAAGAGCATCTTCTTCATTCCCGCTTCTCCTCGCAGATAAGAAACAATGACAGATTGTTTTCGCAAGGGTTCAGCGCAGGCGGACGCTCATGCGTATCCGCCATCCCGATAGGTGCTTGCGGTGGCGGTTTCGGTGTTGATCTTCCAGTCTTCCAATTGCGGCCCTTTCAGTTTAGCCACCTTGTCGCGGATCTGGTCGAGCTGCGCCTCGTCTAACGGCGTAAACCCCTGCGCGATGCGCACATCGTCTTCCACCTGTCCGACGGTGGTGCAACCAAGCGCAACGCAGTGTACCGGCAGACTGAGAGCGTAGGAGAGGCACTCCTTCAACGCAATGGCTTGCAGCAGCTTGGCATTGGCGGTGCTCTTCATTCCCTGGATGCCCATGCCGCGCGCCACGGCTACCGGCAGCACGTTCTTCTCGAAGCTCTGGTATCCGGGATCGGCCGCGTGCAGGGGCATCAGGATGGTGTCGTAGTGATCGTACTTTTTCAGCATCGCCAGGTGGACCTGGGGATCATGGTGGCCGGTGAATCCAATGAAGCGGCACTTGCCCGCTTTCTTGGCGGCTTCGAATGCTTCGATCGCGCCCCCGGGGGCGAAGATCTGCTCCACTTCGTCCTGCGTGCTTACCTGGTGCATCTGCCACAGGTCCACGTGGTCGGTCTTGAGCGCACGCAGCGACGCTTCCAGATCCGCTTCGGCGCCTTTGCGGGTTCGCTGCGCAGATTTCGTGGTCAGGAAAATGCTTTTGCGGAAGGGCGGCAGCACCGCGCCATAGACCTCTTCCGATTTGCCGTCCCAGTAAAGGCGGGCGCAATCGAAATAGTTGATGCCCAGCTCATAGGCGCGCAGGGTGACGGCTTTCGCGTCCTCGAAGGTGATTAAGGGGAAGCGGCCGCCGGCCTGGCCGATGATCGTCAGGCGCTCGCCGGTCTTCCCAAAAGTACGCTTCGGTATGTCTCCCGCCTTGGCCTGCAGGGTCCGGCCGCCCCAGGTAAAAACGCCTAGCCCTGCTGCAGCGGAAGTCGAGAGAAAGGTCCTGCGTCGCATAGTCGATCCTCGTGCTCCAGTATGCTACCGTTGCCCGTGGCCTACAAGATCCATCCCATGACTCATTTTCGGTCGTTGCGCCCGCTACGCTGGGCCGCATTCCTGTTTGCTGTTCCTGGCCCTTCCCGCCGCGAAGGCCCAGAAAAACGCGGGCTTTCGCCTCATAAGCTGGTCTCCGCAGCGCCTGGAAAGCGGTTCGCCTGTGCTCTTCCGGATCGAAGTCGACCAGCCCGCGGATTCGCTGCACGGCACATGGCTCGATCACCCGCTGGTATTCACCCGGGCCCACCAGGGCAACACCTGGTACGCGCTCGCCGGCATCGACGTGGAGCAGGCGCCGGGAACCTATTCGCTCGAGCTTACCGCGACTGAAGCCGCCGGCAGGGAAGTGCACGCCACCCAGAAAGTGGAGGTGTTGCCCGGGACCTATAAGACCACCACTCTGCACGTAGAGGAAAAGTATGTGCAGCCGGATGCCGCAACGCTGGCGCGTATTGCAGCCGATAAAGCGGTGAAGGATGCGGCCTTTGCTCACACGCATCAGCGAGCCCTTATGGAGCGGCAGCTTTCACTCGCCCGTGCCCTTCACACGCGACCGATTCTTTTGGGACCCGCCGCATGTTCAACGGCAAGTTGGCGAGCATCCATCGCGGAACCGACTTCCATGCCCCTTCCGGAACGCCTGTGGTCGCCGCCAACGATGGAGTGGTCATCATTGCCCAAGGCATGTTCTACGAGGGCAACCTGGTGGTCATCGATCACGGGCAGCAGTTCTCCACGCTCTACATGCACCTGTCCAAAATAGAGGTGAAGGTGGGAGATCGCGTCCACAAAGGAGAACGCCTTGGCCTCAGCGGGGCGACGGGCCGTGTGACCGGCCCGCATCTCCACCTGGGAGTCCGTTGGCAAGGCATGTATGTCGACGCGGTTAAGCTGCTGAAAATCACGCTGCCTACGCGTTAAGGAGACTATTTGTTGGTGTCTTCAAACGCGAATTTTCCCAGCTCGAAAGGACGCGAGACGGGCGGCTTGTTCTGCAGGTTGTTGCTGGGATAGGACTGTGGCGCATTTGTCGGAAAGCCCCAGATTTTCCCGGTGCGCATGTCCACCATCACCTTGCCGTAGACCTGGGTAGTGCCGTCCGGCGTCCGTAACATCTCAGAGCCGGGCTCAATGTAAAGCGGATAGGGTTCCCGGATTGCGCCTCCGCCGGGCGGGGAGCGAAGATCGGCTCCACGGCGATCGCGACCAGGGCAACGGCGATGATCGACAACAAAGCGATAGTCAGATTTTCTCGACGCATGGTTCTCCTCTTTTAGAGACATTTTCACTTCTACTCTGCACAGGCAAGTTCGCGAAGTGCGGCTTTTCTTCGACCCCAGCAAGCTAACTTGCTGGGGACCGCGGTTTTGAGGAAAAGCCGCGTCGGGAGTCGCCGCTCCCGTGCACACCAGAAGTGAAAATGCTTGACGAACCAAGTGTATTGCCAGCCACTCCTTATGGTGTAGTGGGAGGAGCAGCGGCGGCCGGTGGAGTGGCCGGCTGAATCGAGAGCAACTCCACCTCGAAGATGAGTGTGGCGTTCGGTCCACCGGGGCCCTGACCACGATCGCCATAGGCGAGATCCGGGGGAATGAACAGCTGCCATTTCGATCCCACCGGCATCAATTGCAGGGCCTCGGTCCAACCCTTGATCACTCCGCCGACACGGATGGTCATCGGCTGGCCGCGCTTGTAGGAGCTGTCAAACTCCGTATTGTCGAGCAGTGTTCCCCGGTAGTTGCAAACCACGGTATCGTTAGCAGTAGGCTTGGGACCCGTTCCAGCGACCAGGATCTTGTACTGCAGGCCGCTGGGCAGCGTGACCACGCCTTCTTTAGTGGCGTTCGCAGCCAGGAATGCCGCGCCTTCCTTTTTGTTGTTTTCCGCCAAGGCCAGCCTTTTCTCTTCCTGCTGTTGCCGCACCTGGGTCTGCAACTGCGGTCATCACTGTCCTAATCTCGTCATCGGTTATCAGAGAGCTTGCCATCGCCCAGGGCATCTTCGAATTCCCTGGAGCACAAACTTGGGTTCGACCTCGATCGAGTCCCGGTGCAGGCTCTTGCCGACGTTCAGACCGATGGCGTAGCTTTGCTTGTCTTTGTCTGTGACCAGCGCCAATGGCTTAGGCTTGGCCGCTGTCGCAGCTCTTGTGGGTTGTGGTGCTCGGCTTGGCCTTGGTGTGGTTTGCGTACCGGTCGCCGGCGTCTGCTGTGCGGCCGCGCTCCCCAGGAGAACTATACCCGCAGCCAGCAGGTTCATCTTCGTTGCCCATGATTTTTGCATTAAGCCATTCTCGCATTGTCGCTTAAGGCTCCGCAAATCGGGGCATTTTGCAACCAATGGATGTTTCAAATAGCGAAACTAGTGCGCCTGGGCGATGGATCGCGCGCCGGACAGCTCGGCATCGATGAGCGATGCAGCCTCTGCCCATACCCGCGGATCATTCTCGATTTCGATGTGAGGCTTGGTGAAGGTCCGAGCGAACCAGGGAAACTGGTCGCAATTGATGGGGTGGTCTTTATAAGTCATGTGAAAGTTGCCAATGATATTGGTACGTTCCGGATCGATGGCGAGAATTTCCGGGCGTCCATGAAGCAGGCCATTGGACTGGTAAAAATTGACCGCATGGGCAACGTTCGCGGGGATGCTGACATCTCCCTGGCCCGGCTTGGAAATAATGTCCACCTGGATGGTGAGCAGCACCGGGATATGCTGCCGCTGCAACGCGCGCGCCAAAAGGACGGTCTCCGTTCCGCCCCAGCTATGTCCAAAGATGATGATTTTCGCTTTCTCCCTCTCGGGCGCGGTGAGGACGCCGTCACGGTTGGTGTCCAGGAGTCGGAGGACGTGGCGGAGAGCCTCTTGTCCAGAGTGATTGCCGAAAACCTTTACATCGACAGCCGAGGCATAACGGTCGCGCAGACGCGCGGCAAATTGCACTTCGGCGTGCTTCGCATCGTCATGCCTCACGAAGCCGCCGACGAAGCCGATAACGATCACTTTGTGGAGGGGAGAGTCCACTGCCGGAGGAGGCATCGCCAGGCTGCGCGCCGAGCTCCATGGCGCAAGGCTGGCCGCGGCCAAAAGAAACAACCGCGGGAAAAGTTTCCGATACTGGCGCTCTCTCATGCCACGCCTCCCAACCATGATATCCCTTGGCGCCAGGAGTCGTATCTTGATGCCGCGTGCGGAATAATGGAGAGAATGCAGCAAGCAAAAAATCAGGTCCCCGCGGTCGGTATCGATTTCGGCACCACCAACAGCACGGTTGCGCGCGCCTCCGGCAATGGGCAGGTTGAGCTGGTCGCCTTCCCCACCAACGCCGGCGAGACTTTTTCCTTTCGCTCGGTGCTCTACCTGGAGCAGATGAAACATGGGGCCCGGAAACAAACGCATGCCTGGACCGGTCCGTCTGCGATCGAACACTACCTGGCCGCTGAGAACAAGGGCCGGCTCATTCAGTCGCTCAAGTCCTACCTTTCCGATCGCACGCTCACGGGAACGGCGGTATTCGGCCGCCAATACATGCTCGAGAATCTGATTTCCCGCATACTCGCCGACCTGCGCCGCCACGCCGAAGGCAAGTTCCAGACTCCTATCGGGTATGCCATGGTGGGCCGCCCGGTGCGGTTTGTCGGCGCGGAGACGGAAGAGGACCAGGCATTTGCTCTCTCTCGCCTCCGGCTGGCGTTTACGGAGGCCGGGTTCGAGCGGGTCGATTTTGAAATGGAGCCGGTCGCGGCGGCTTACGCCTACGAATCGACCCTTGATCACGATGAGCTCATCCTCATAGGTGATTTTGGGGGCGGGACGAGTGACTTTTCCTTGCTGCATGTGGGTCCTGGAGTGCGCAAGCGCGGCCGCAAGCCGCAGGATTTGCTGGGCAACAGTGGTGTCGGCCTGGCCGGCGACGCCTTCGACGCCAGGATTGTGCGCAAGCTCGTCTCCCCCGCCTTGGGGTCGGAATCGTTTGCCCGTTCGCTGGACAAGATTTTGCCCGCCGTGCCGGCATGGATCTACGCCAACCTCGAGCGTTGGCATTACTTGTCTTTCTTGCGCACGGCGAATGTGGTGGAGATTTTGAAGAGCGCTCGGCTGCGCGCTTTGGAACCGGAAAAGATCGAAGCTTTGATTACGTTGATCGATGAAGATCTTGGCTACCACCTTCACCAGGCGGTGCAGCGGGTTAAGTTCGAGCTTTCCCATGCCGAAGAAGCGGAGTTCCATTTTCGCGATGGCAGCATGGACCTCCGCATTGCTGTCACGCGCGCGGAGTTTGAAGGTTGGATTGCCGACGAGCTGCGCAGAATTGAGCAGTGCGTCGATTCGCTGCTGGAAAGCTCGGGTGTGAGCCGTCGCCAGGTCGACCGGGTTTTTCTTACTGGAGGCAGTTCGCTGGTGCCCGCTGTTCGCGGCATCTTCAGGGAGCGGTTTGGGGAGGAGCGGATACGAACCGGCGACGAGTTCGTTTCGGTTGCCCGCGGTCTGGCGCTGCGGGCTGAAGAGGTGCTGGGCGGAGTTGGGTTAGGAAAGGAAACAGCAGGTCCCTCGGCTACGCTCGGGATGACAAAGTTTAGGACGGCTACATTACCTGAGAAATGACGAATTGAGATCAACGCAGGAAGTTCCCGGAGGGCCTTGTAGAGGAAAGTGACTGCAGGTCCCTCGGCTGCGCTCGGGATGACAAAGTTTAGGGCGGCTACTTACCTTGAGGGTTTGTTAGTCGGATCGAGAGATCCACAAGCGAATCAACTGCTCCGGTTGAAGAAACGCTCGGACCTTCCCATCCCAATAGCAGAACTAAAGTGAGAAGCCGTCTTAAACTTTGTCATCCCGAGCGCAGCCGAGGGACCTGCTGTTCTCTCATATCTCCAGCCACATCAGTCAGCGGCGTGACAACAGCTGGCGGCATTCTTCATTGGCGGCAGATCGATTACTGGATTCTGGTCGAAAAATCCGGACGGCGCCAGCGTGAATCCGCACATCACGCAGGACTGTACCGGATGATCCTCCGGACGCGGCAGATGATGCACACCGAAGCTATGCCAAAGCACTACATCGGTGTTCTCAATTGCCCGGTCTTTGGCGGTCCATGCCGGCAGGCCATCATCTCCGGTCGATTGGTTTACGAACTCGCCCGCCGGGTAGCGCTCATTCTCATCGAAGGGCGTCACCCAGAGTTGATGCTGAAGGAAGCGTCCCCGCTTGCCCGATGGGCTATCCGGATGCGTATACGGATGCACTGCTGACTTGGCCTCGAGCTTATACGCGGTTGGCTTGCCCACCCAGTTGGTGGTGTTGGGGTTGGTGATTCTCCAGTAGCGCATCTTGGAAAAGTCGAAGTCGCGTTGTGCCTGGCTTTCCGTTTTCAGCGCCGTCTCCTGCACATAGTAGGCATTGCCCCACGGATTCTCGGGCCCCACCGGCAGCGCAATCGTGTCGCACTCCGTCACTGTATTATTCGGCCCGTCCACTTCCATATCCAGACGGGCAGAAAAAATGTGCTGATGGATGTGGCCAACAATGCCCGGCGCCACCTCGGTGCCAAATTTTCCCGGCTCGCCGGGTATGCAACCGGCGGTGTTGATGATCCCCGTCGCCTTCATCTCGTACTCAATGCGTCCATCCTGGTGCAGATACCAATAGGACGCATATTCGTAGTTGCCGATCGTAGAAATAGACGAGATCACCAGGCGTCGCGCCCTGCGCACCTCGGTGCGGTCGGTACGCATATCGAAATGTTTCCACGACATGCCGGCATCTTCCTCGTGCAGGCAGATGCACCTTTCAATAGTGCGCGGATTGCCAAACAGATCCGATACCACGGCATCGAAATAATGGATCACGCCCAGGCAATCGCAACCCAGAGTGAGCGAGTTTGCCATGCGGCCGAAGCCGAGTTCGCCGCTATCGAAAACGTTCTTACGATAGTGGCTTCTCTCCGGCGTGCCGTAAGGCACTACCATTTCGGCGATGGATGCGCGATAGACGATGGGCCGCCGCTTGCCGTCCTGGGTATAGCCGATGGTGTAAAGCACCAGTCCCTCGCGCCCGTTGAAGCCCACGCGAAAGTCCCAGTTCTCCCAGGTGACCTGGTTGCCCTGCACCACGAAACCGGCGCCATCGGGCTGCACTACGTCGAGGCGCGAGGACGGCTTGCGAAACTTCTGCAAAAGCTCCGCATCGTAATTCAGCGGCGTACGGGGAACCGGAATGTAATCTCCGTTGGCTGCGAAATGATCATGGACATCGAGCACCTCCAGCGTACTCACATCAATCAGCGCGTGCAGTCCCTCGATCGGGTGGGCATAAAAATTGTCGAGGGGAAACATCCTCATAAAGACGAAGCAGTTGAGAACCCGGCGCCCTTGCTCGATGGGGATGTTGAAGTCGCCGATCGTCCACGGATCGACGCACATATATTCGAGCTCCGCGAGCAGGCCGCGGCGGCGCAGCGCTTCCTGAAAACGAGCATCGGCCTTGACCAATGCTTCAATATCGAGGATCTCCTGGACGGCAAGCATCGGCCGTGCGTCCGCTCTGAAGTTCTTGGAGATAACCTTGGCGGCGCCGAGATCCACCAGTCCCTGCCACACACCCATGACGCCATGCTGATAAACATGGAAACGCGCGATGCGGGGCGTCGGGTTTTTCGGGTCGTAGTGGCGCACCACATCCTTGGCGGGCTCGTTGATATCGATGGTTTCGACCCGTAGGTCCGGGCCCCACTGGAAGTGATCCTGGAGAACGCGCGTGACCTCTGTGATCTCAGCCGCCGTGAGCGGATCCAGAGGATGGTGGCTCACCGCGACACCGGCTCCGTTCAGGGAAGCATCTTCTGTTTTCAAGGGCATCTTGTCGTTCCTCTCTCGAATTATTCGCCCAGCGACGTGGGGAGCGAGGTTAGATCAACCATACCTTAAATCTATGGCCGATTTTTCATCAGCCTGAGCGACGGCCGCTGGCGGGAGTTTCCTTTAGAAGTGGAAGGCGAGTTCCGCTGTCAGCGAACGCGGTGTGACATAGTGCGTGCCGCTGAAGGTGGACAGGAAGTTGTAAAGCGCGGTCTTGTTCGCGATATTCACGCCCGTCACCTGGAGACTCCACTTGTAGCGATCGCCATTAAAGAGGTTGTCGTCTCCAACCGAAGCGTCAAAGAGATTCCGCTGCCGAATGCGCGAGGGATTATGGTCGTTATCGCCCGTGCCCGGGGACGGAATCCTAAGCAGGGTAGAGCCATACTCAGACGCCGGGCATGGTGACGGCAGTGGGGTGGTCGGAGTCGCCTTGATTCCTCCGCAGGTGAGACCCGCTTCAAACTGCTGGTCGGCGGTCAAGCCGCTGAGGTCGACTGCGGGCTGCCCGTTGAGTGTAGTCGATGTGTCGGCGCACGCACTGTTGGGATCGTTGGAGAGCGGGTTGTAACAAGGCGCCGATCCGGCCACCAGGCCGCTATCGTAACGCCAGTTGAAGCCAATCCAGGGGCTCCGGTGGAAAGGCAGTTGATATTGCACGTGCGTGGTTTGGTTGAATCGTTCATCATGATCGATCCGGAAGGGCAATCCGGGTTGTCCGACCGTGGCCCCGGCTCCGGCAACCTGCGGCGGGAAGAATCGAGCGGCCACCGAGGACATCACGACAAACGCCGAGACGTGATGAAAGTTCGGCACATCGGTGCGCAACGCGAAGCCGGGGACCTTTGCATTGTGCCAGTCGATGGGAAAGGTGATGGGAGTATTGCCCAGAACGCTGAAATCGAATGCATTATGCGTGTACTTCCAGATGTATTCGCCGCTGAAGACGATATTTTTTCCGAAAGCCTGTTGCAGTCCGGCGTGGAATTCGTTGCGAAAGCCAGGCTGCAGCGTTCCCTGCACCCCGGCTGAGCAAGAGAGCAAGGGAGACAGCACTTCGTTGGCACAACCCTGGCTGGAGAGCACGAGATTTTCGTTGAACGGCGTCTCCAGGGTCCGGGCATAGGAGATGCGCAGCACGGTGTTGGTGGGCTTCACGCTATAGGAAACACCCAGGCGAGGCTCTGCCTGAGTGGCGCTGGCCAGCCCGTTGTACAGGTCACCGCGTATGCCTAAATTGAATAGCCAGTTGCCGGCCTTGATCGAATCTTCGATATAAAGAGCCACCTCTTTAATATCCGCGTGGCCAAAGTAGTTGTAATCGCCGCCGCCCCGGGTGAGGTCATAGGGCAACAAGACCGGGTTGAAGGCGGGATTGGGCTGGTATCCCGCAACTGCGCATTCCGCGGGGTTGGTGAATCCGTTCACGCCATTTCCCGCGGCATTCAGGCAGGGTGAGTTGAAGGTTGGATTCACGATGCTGAGACTGTCGCGCTCCCGGAGAAAGGTCTGGTTGTAAAGCACTCCGCCCTTGATGCTCTGGTTCCCCTTGTTATAAGTCAGATCGGCATGGACGCCGGCATTGGTGAGCGTCCGGTACTGAGCGATCGTTTGGTTCTGCAGATTTGGGGGGCCAAGATCCGCCAGCGGGTTCTCGCTGGGAAAGTACTGATAGCTGTCTTTCCGGATGTAAGGACCGAAGTTGAATACCGAAGTCTTGCCGATGATCCGCGTGTAGGTGGGGGCGATATCAAACGTCTCGATCTTGGATTTCTGATCGGTATCGCCCACGTCGTTGCCAAATTGATCGAGCACATTCAGGTTGTCGTAGCTGTTGGGGGTCTGAAACCAGGATCGGCTGTAGTTCAGGTTCAAGTGCAGGGCATCGACCGGCGTGAACTGATAATCCAGGCGATCAAAGACATTCTGTTCGTTTCCTTTGTCGTGGAAAACGACAAACTCCGGAGTATCCAGAAAGCGGCCGGTATTCAATCCATCGAGCTCGAAGAAGTTGCCCCAGGTTTGCGAACCATAGCCAATATCGAAGCCACCCGTGGCTGAGCCGAACGACCCGTAAGAGGAGCTAATACTGCCGGTGGGTTTGGTTTGTCCCTGGCCGGATCGTGTGGTTACTTGAATGATCAGGCTGGTCTTGTCCCCATACTCGGCGGGCGGTGCACCGGAAATGACTTGAATCGACTGAATGGAATTGGACGGAATCTGGTTGGAGAAAACCTTGCTTTGCTGATCGGAGATCGGCTGGCCATCGACGGAAAACGAATTGGAGGCGTGATCGCCCAGCCCATGGAAGAGGCCATTGGAATCCGCGGCTACTCCGGGAGTCGAGAGCGTCACCAGCGAGCTTACCGAGGAGGAAGAGCTTTCCAGCGGCAGCTTCTCGATCATGGTTGCGGTCGATGTCGGTGTGCAGTGAGGTGTCATTCTCCACCAGGTCGCTCGCCCGTGACCGTAACCGTGGTGGAGGCTCCTCCCACCTGCAATTTGATGATTGGCGAGACGGCGACGGAGGAACGTACCTGGACATCCGCCGTGAACGGTGAGAAGCCCTCGCGCGTGCGCAGTAAGGTGATAGGGGTTGAAGGGTAGATTGGTGAAATGGTATTGGCCCGCACGCGTCCGTCTTGGCGGTCCGCGACAGCCCGCTGACCGGGTTTTCGATGGTGACCGTAGCGCCGGGTATCACCGCGCCCGAAGCATCGGTAACCGTTCCTGTGATGGTGCCGGCGGCCGTCTGGGCCTGAAGATAGATCGCTGGCGATAGCAGAAGAAATGGGAAAAAAAGGAAGACAAAACGTCTTGGAAACGAGTACATAGACCAACCCCCGGGGCATCCTGATCATTGGTTGCTGAAACTGCCTTAGGAGAAAGCAATGTCAACGGGCGGGGGTCTGGTATAGAGGGAAAAGTCCAGGAATTGACGTGCGAAGGTCGGTTGCAGATCGACGACTGGCGCCGTCATCTGTCTCGCCGGGAGGAGCACCGTCACCGGCGCTGCTGGAGAAATGACTACGTGCGCGGTCGCACAAAGAGCGCATCCGGCGTGAGAGACATCTGCTGCGGTATGAACGTGCGCGACCTGAACCGTTGCGCCGAAAATCAGCAATAGGGCACAGCAAAGAGCAAGGGCGAGCTTCCAGGGGCGCCGCACGTGATCTTTTGCTTGCTTATAGTGCATCACTCTAACTATAACCTAACCGCTATTCCTGAAAGGTGAACGCCCTTGGTGCGGTCAAAAAGGGATCCGTTGCGCAGCATTCTCGACGCTTAGACGACTTCATTTTCCAGGAATAAGTTTGACCGACCGAGAGGGTATTAGGCGAGCGCCTGAGGAATTGCCTCTTCCCATCGTCCCTGGGCCTTGAGGATAAGTTCCACTACTTCCCGCGCCGAGCCCTCCCCGCCGCCTCTGGTGGTTACATAGTGGCTGATGGCCTTTAGCTCCGCAGCCGCGTTGGCCACGGCAACCGCCAGGCCGGCGCGCTTGGCCACCGGCATATCAGGCAGGTCGTCGCCCATGTAGGCCACCTCGTCTGGCTGTACGTTGGCCTTCTGCAGGCACTCGTCAAAGGCGGCCATCTTCGTTGCCTGGCCCAGGTAGACGAACTCCACTGCCAACTCGTGGGCACGCTGGGAAACCGCGGGAGATTTCCTTCCCGTAATGAAGCCGGTGCGGATGCCCATGGTGTGTGCGAGTTTCAACCCCATGCCATCCTGGGAGTTGAAGGCCTTCATCTCCGCCACGCCGCCATCGTTGGGCAGGGAAATAAGGTTGACGCTGCCGTCGGTCAGCGTGCCGTCCACATCCATGAGAAACAGCTTGATCTTGCGGGCACGGTCGAGAACCTCGGGGGCAACGGGCGTTGTCAGCGGCATGAAAACATCATACTTCCCGGATTTCCTGTACGCTTCGCCATCCGGTGACCGCATGAAGTTCATCAACGCCCCAAACTTCACAGGAAATCCGGGGGCGATCAGCAGTATCCCTGTACGCTACAAAGAACGCGGCACGAGTAAGGGCCTCCATCAGAGACACCGCAAAGGCGCATGTAATCTATAGGAACTCCGCCATATGGCAATTCACATTGCGCTGAATCACAAGACTCACTATCGTTACGACCGTCCAGTCATGCTGGGGCCGCAAACCATCCGGCTGCGCCCAGCCCCTCATTGTCGTACTCCGATCCTGGCCTACTCGCTCAAAGTGCTTCCCCAGAAGCACTTCATCAACTGGCAGCAAGACCCGCAGGCCAACTACCTCGCCCGCCTGGTATTCCCGGAAAAGACCACAGAGTTCTTAGTGGAGGTGGATCTGGTTGCCGAAATGGCAATCTTCAATCCCTTCGATTTCTTTCTCGAGCCCTACGCGGAGAAAATCCCTTTCGTCTACGAAAGCTCCCTTGCCCGTGAGCTGCGCCCTTTTCTCGAAGCCGAGACGCCGGGCCCCAAGCTGGCCGCGTTTCTAACCCAGGTGCTCGCGCGTCAGCACCCCGACGCTGGACTTCCTGGTCAGCCTCAATCAACGGGTGCAGCGCGAGATCGGCTATGTCATCCGCCTGGAGCACGGGGTGCAGACCTGCCAGCAAACGCTCACCCTGGGCACCGGTTCCTGTCGCGACTCTGCCTGGCTGCTGGTGCAGATCCTGCGCAACCTGGGCCTCGCGGCCCGCTTTGTCTCCGGCTACCTGATCCAACTCACCCCCGACGTGAAGCCGCTCGAAGGACCTGGCGGAGCCTCCAGCGACTTTACCGATCTGCACGCCTGGACCGAGGTCTATCTCCCCGGCGCCGGCTGGGTCGGCTTCGATCCCACTTCGGGGCTGCTGGCCGGAGAAGGACATATCCCGCTCGCCTGCACTCCCGATGTAGGCAGTGCCGCGCCCATCTCCGGTCCCGCTGGAATTTTGCAAGACGGATTTCAGCTTCTCCATGACCGTGCAGCGGATCTATGAATCCCCGCGCGTCACCAAACCCTACTCCGAAGAGCAGTGGCAGCAGATCGAAGCGCTCGGCCACCAGGTGGATGTGGATCTGCAAGTGGGAGACGTGCGCCTCACCATGGGCGGTGAGCCCACCTTCATCTCGCTCGACGATCGCAATGGCAGCGAGTGGTCGACCACCGCCATGAGCCCGGCCAAGCGCAAGCTTGCGGTGGAACTGCTTCTACAGAATGCGCGACCGTTTTTCCCACGGGCGCACTGCTCCATTTCGGGCAGGGCAAATGGTATCCCGGCGAAGAGCTGCCTCGCTGGGCGCTGGGCTGTTACTGGCGCAAAGATGGCGTTCCGATCTGGGAAAATCAAAGCCTCTTCGCCGAAGACAGCAAAGATTACGGCTACGGCGCACCCGAAGCCGCGCAAGTTTCTCGAAGCCCTGACGCGGCGCCTGCAAGTGAGTTCCGACTTCACCATCACCGCCTACGAAGACATCTTCTTCCACCTGTGGAAGGAGCGGCGGCTGCCGGAAATCATCGATCCCGCTCGATCCCAAGCTCCATGACTCGTCCGAGCGCGCCAAGCTGGCGCACCTCTTTGAACAAGGCGCGGAGCAGCCAATCGGCTATGTGCTTCCTTTGCGCCGCATCCCCACCCGGTCTGGTACGCCGCGATGGACCAGCCAGCCCTGGTTCCCGCTGTCAAAACGCATGTTTCTGACCCCCGGCGATTCGCCCATGGGGTACCGTCTGCCGCTCGAATCGCTTCCCTGGACCAAGCCGGAAGATGTCACCTACGCCTTCGATACCGATCCTTTCCGGCGGCGCGACAAGCTGCCCCCGCGGCCGGAGCGCCAGATGGGCCGCTTCTTCAGCCAGCCTTTCGCGGATGAGCCTGAGTCGCCGAGCCGATAAGGCCAAGCCCAAAAAGGATGAGAAGCAGGCAGTGACGCTCACCCGGCCGGCCCTTTGCGTGCAGGCGCGCGAAGGCAAGCTCTTTATCTTTATGCCGCCGGTCGATTACCTCGCGGACTATCTCGATCTGGTCGCCGCCATCGAAGACACCGCCGCGCATCTCTCCATGCCGGTGGTCTTCGAAGGCTATACGCCGCCCACGGACACCCGCATCTCCGTCTTCAAAGTCACTCCCGATCCCGGCGTGATCGAAGTCAACATTCAGCCTGCCGCGAGCTGGGACGCGCTGGTCGAAAACACCACCGCCGTCTATGAGCTGGCTCGCGAGACCCGGCTGGGAACGGAGAAGTTCATGCTCGACGGGCAGCACACCGGGACCGGCGGCGGCAACCACGTGGTGATTGGCGGACCCACTGCCGACGACAGCGCCTTTCTTCGCCGTCCCGACCTGCTGCGCAGCATGGTCAATTACTGGCAAAACCATCCTTCGCTTTCCTATCTGCTTTCCGGCTTGTTCATCGGCCCCACCAGCCAGCATCCGCGGGTCGACGAAGGTCGCATTGAGTCGCTGTATGAGTTGGAGATTGCCTTCGACCAGATTCCCGAACGAGGCGGAACCCCAGTGTCCATCGCGGATCGCCGATCGCCTCTTCCGTCATCTGCTCACCGATGTGACCGGGAGCACCCATCGCGCCGAATTCTGCATCGACAAACTCGACCCGCCGGAAGGCGCCGGGATCGCGTCTCGGCCTGCTCGAGCTGCGCGCCTTCGAGATGCCTCCGCACGCGCGCATGAGCCTGACGCAACAACTATTGGTGCGGGCGCTGATCGCCCACTTCTGGCGCAAGCCCTACCGGCAGAAGTTGATCGCCTGGGGAACCGGCCTGCACGACCGCTTCATGCTGCCCCACTTCGTGCAGCTCGATTGGGAAGACGTGGTGAGCGATCTTGACCGGGCCGGATATGCCTTCCGCAGCGAGTGGTTTGCTCCGCACTTCGAGTTTCGCTTTCCGCTCATCGGCTCGGTCAGCGCGCGCGGCATCCAGCTGGAGCTGCGCCACGCGCTCGAGCCGTGGAATGTTCTGGGCGAAGAAGCCTCCAGCGGCGGCACCGCCCGCAGCGTGGATTCCTCCGTCGAGCGGTTGCAGGTGAAGGTGACAGGGATGATCGAGCCTCGCTTCGCCGTGCTTTGCAATGGCCGCCCCGTGCCGCTGCATCCAACCGGGCAAGCGGGCGAATTCGTAGCCGGCGTCCGCTACCGGGCCTGGCAGCCGGCCTCCTGCCTGCACCCCGACATTCCCGTTCACAGTCCGCTGGTCTTTGACATCGTGGACACCTGGTCGAGCACGCGATCGGCGGCTGCACTTATCACGTGGTGCATCCGGGCGGGCGAGCCAACGAGCAATTTCCTGTGAACGCCTACGAAGCCGAGAGCCGCCGCCTGGCCAGGTTCAGCAGTTTTGGCCACACCCCGGGCCCGATTACCGTTCCACCGGAAGAGCGCAACCTGGAATTTCCCCTAACCCTGGATTTACGCCGGAAGCCGTAAGGCTTTCAGGGCTAAGGGGCAACATGCTGGAGTGTCCCTGTCAAGCCGCACTTTGGCCTGCTCCGGACGTGCCGTGGAGCTTGAGTGGATACGGCACTGGATGTCATGAGAACCTGATTGTGGATCTGGACCCGGTTTTAGAGTAACCGCATGCCCGAGACGTTGGACGACCCGCTACTGACCGCCGACTATCGCCAGGCCCCTGGCGTTTACGACGAGATGTGCGTGGAGCCGGGCGTGCTTCGTCCCCACTGGGACCGCTACATCGCCTCCTTGTCCTCGCTCGGCGGCAAGGAACTGGCCCATCGCTGGCAGATCGCCCGCCAGCGAATCCGGGAAAACGGCGTCACCTACAACGTCTATGGCGATCCGCTGGGCACCGATCGCCCGTGGAGCCTGGATGCGATCCCGCTGCTCATCCCGCCCGCGGAATGGAGCTACCTCGAAGCCGGCCTGATCCAGCGCGCGCGCCTGCTCAACACCATTCTGGCCGACCTTTACGGCCCCCAGAAGCTGCTGCTGAACGGAGATCTTCCCGTCCGCGCTGGTCTTCGGCAACCCGGCTTTCTGGCGCGCCTGCCACAACGTCCCGGTCCCCGGCTCAACCTACCTCCACTTGCTCGCCGTCGACCTGGCGCGCTCGCCCGATGGCCAATGGTGGGTCATCTCCGACCGCACCCAGGCCCCTTCCGGCGCCGGCTATGCCCTGGAAAACCGCATCGTCATGGCGGAGACTTTTCCCGACCTCTTTCGCGAATCCCAGGTGCACCGGCTGGCCTCGTTTTTCCGCGCCTTTCGCGAAACCCTGCTGCGCCTTTCGCCCTCGCCGCGCACCCATCCGCGCGTCGTGCTGCTTACCCCCGGCCCGCTCAACGAGACCTACTTCGAGCATTCCTACCTGGCCCGCTATCTCGGCTTCACCCTGGTGCAGGGAGGAGACCTGACGGTGCGGGAGAACCGCGTCTTCCTCAAGTCGCTCGAAGGGCTCAGGCCGGTGGACGTGATTTTGCGGCGCATGGACGATGGCTTTTGCGATCCCCTCGAATTGCGCTCCGATTCCTATCTGGGAGTGCCCGGCCTGGTCGAAGCCGTCCGCGCCGGCAACGTCGCGGTCGCCAACGCCCTGGGCAGCGGGCTGCTGGAAACCTCGGCGTTTATTCCCTTTCTCCCCGGCCTCAGCCGGAGTCTGCTGGGTGAGCGGCTGGCCTTGCCCTCGGTCGCTACCTGGTGGTGCGGCCAGCCAAGGGCTCGCCGCTATGTGCGCGAGAACCTGGATTTTCTGGTGATCAAGCCAGCCTTCCCGCCAAGGGCATGGAGCCGGTATTTGGCGGCAGGCTCGCCCCCACGGAGCGAACACGCATCCTGGCCCAGCTGGAGGAGCGGCCCAACTGAGTTTGTCGGGCAGGAGCTGCTCAACCTGTCCAGCGTCCCGGTGTGGTCAGACAGCGCACTGATGCCGCGCCGGGTGGTCTTGCGGGTCTACATCGCGGCGTCGGGAGACGGCTGGATCGTGATGCCGGGGGGATTGACCCGGGTTTCCCCATCGCCCGATTCCCCCATCGTCTCCATGCAGCACGGCGGCGGCAGCAAGGACACCTGGGTGCTTTCCCGCCAGCCGGTCGACCATTTCACGATGCGCCGTCCGCGGGATTTGCCCGTCGAGCTCCATCGCGGAGTCAGCAGCGATCTGCCCAGCCGCGCTGCCGAGCATCTTTTCTGGTTGGGCCGCTATGCCGAACGGTGTGAGCATCTGGCCCGCGTCCTGCGTTGCATCCTGGTCCGCATGACCGGCGAATCCTGGGCGCCGGAGACCGCCGGGTGGCGATCGATGATGCAGTTGTATGAGTGTCTTGAATCTCCCTACTCGCGTCTGGCCAAGGACGATCCGCAAGGCAAGCTCGATCAGCAGGGAGATTTGGAAAAGGAGATACTCTCGCTCATCTTCGAAGAGCAGCGCAGCGACAGTCTCAACTCCAATCTCAGCCGGGCGACGCGCGCCGTCGCCCAGGTTCGCGACCGTCTCTCGGCGGACCTGTTGCGCATCGTGAGCCAGATGGGCAGTCTTGCGCGGGCCTCGGACCGTGTCGCCTGGGGCTATGTTTCGGCGGCGGATGCGCTGGTGGTGCTCAACAGCTGCATCCTTACGCTGGCCGCTTTGCGCGGCATTGAGGAGGGCAACATCACCCGTGGACCCGGCTGGCACTTTCTCAACATCGGCCGGCGTATCGAGCGTTCTCTGCAATTGATCGAGCTGCTGCGCGCGATCATGGTCCCGGTTGACCCGGAAAACTGGCCGTCGCTGGAGATGCTTGTTGGAGGTGGCCGACAGCTCCATCACCTACCGCTCGCGTTACTTCACTGTCCTGCAGGCCGCGCCGGTGCTCGATCTGCTCATGAATGACGAAGCCAATCCGCGCTCTCTTGCCTTCCAGCTGAAGGATCTGGCCCGGCATTGCGGTGGGCTTTCCAGTATGCCGTCGGGAACCGGTTGGCCGATCTTAAAGCAGAGGCAGATGGAAGCGGCTGCGGCGTTGCTGCTGAATGCCGATGTCGAATTGCTGTGCGAAGCGCCCAATAGCAGGCGCCGCACGCGCTTGGATGGCCTGCTTGAAGACCTGGGGGCTGCTTTGCCCGCATTCTCGGAAGCCATTGCCAACACTTATTTCAGCCACGCGGAAATGGAGCGTGCCACGTGATTTACCGTGTCCGCCACCAAACTATCTACGACTACGTTCAACCGGTCTCGGTTTCCCATCACGTAGTTCGCTTGACCCCGCGCGATCTTCCCGGGCAGCGGCGCCGGACCAGTGAATTATCCGTCTGGCCTGTGCCGCCTTTCCACGCGACCGCTCATACCGACTACTTCGGCAACACCGTCAGCTCGTTTACGTTGCCCGAGTCGCACACCCGGATGACGGTGGAAGCGAACAGCGAGTTGGAGGTGCAAGCCATGGCGCTCCCTCTCTTCTCTGAATCGCCTGCGTGGGAGACGGTGCGCGACACCGTGCCCGAGGACCAAAGCCAAGAGGGGCTGAATGCCTATCAGTTTGTCTTCGATTCGATCCGTGTCTCAGCCAGGCCGGAGCTGGCCGCGTACGCCCGCACCTCGTTCCCTCAGGGGCGGCCGCTGCTGGAGGCGGTCTTCGATCTCACCGCCCGCATCCATCAGGACTTCCGCTTTGACCCCAAGGCAACCGAGGTGACCACCCCAGTCGAGACCTTCTTCGAAAAGCGGCGTGGCGTTTGCCAGGACTTTTCTCATCTGCAGATTGCCTGCATGCGCTCGCTAGGACTTCCCGCGCGTTATGTCAGCGGCTATCTGCGTACGCTTCCTCCTCCGGGCCGCCCCCGCCTGGTGGGCTCCGACGCCTCGCACGCCTGGTGTGCCGCCTGGTGTCCTCGCTTCGGATGGGTAGACTTCGACCCCACCAACAACTGCGTCCCCTCCGATGGGCACATCACCCTGGCCTGGGGAAGAGACTACAGCGACGTCAGCCCTATCCGCGGGGTTCTGCTCGGCGGGGCAAAACACAGCCTGAAGGTAGGAGTGGACGTCATGCCGTTGGAGTAAGCGGAGTGGAGGGACCTGCGGTTTCCTTTCCTATGAACGAATGACGGGTGGGCAGATTCAGACTCCAAATGCAACAAATCTAGTCTTTTTCTTTCTTTTTTAAGATAAAGGTTTTCCAGCAGCAGGGGCTGTTGGAAAGTGGGAAGCGCAGTTTGCTTTCCACTTTTCAATGGCCGCGGTCACGGGTAGGGATCTTGGCGGATGGATTTGTTTGAAGGTGGGAAGCATGCTTTGCTTTCCACCTTCCAGCTACCCGGTATATACGAGCTGGGCGTTTCTTGGAGTTGTGAATCGCCGTCCAGTATTTTTCAAAGTGAAAGGCTCCTTTGGGGAGAAAGAGTTCAGCAGGAGATTTCCAGGCGAGACTTTTTCTAACCCTGGTGTTCAGTTGCCATGCAATGGCATCGAGCTGCTTCTGCGAGTACAGGGAGAGGTCGGTTCCCTTTGGCAGGTAATCGCGCAGCAGTCCATTGGTGTTTTCGCTAATCCCCCTCTCCCAGGGAGAGTGGGGATGAGCGAAGTAGACGGCGATGTTTGCTGTTTTTGTCAGTGTTTTGTGGAGGCTCATCTCGCTGCCCTGGTCGTACGTCATGGAAAGTCGCATTTGGCTTTTAAAGCGTTTGAGGATGGTGCTAAAGCCTTTGGCGACCGTGTCCGCCCTTGCGTCCGACAGCTTTACTAAAGCCACGAACAGAGTGGTTCGTTCCACCAGGGTGCCCACTTGAGACAGGTTTCCCTTGCCAATGATCAGGTCTCCCTCCCAATGACCGGGGACCAGCCGCTCGCTCACTTCCAGCGGCCTGTCATCGATCAGGGTCATATCGGGAATGGATCGGCTGCGCCTGTTCTTAGCTTCGACCTTGCGCGCCTTGTGATGGCGGCGCAACAGGTCCAGCACGTTGGCACGCAGTTGCCCACGTGGCATGGCATACAGTGCGGTGTAGATGGTTTCGTGAGAGATCTGCACCGGATTCGCCATACGTCCCAGTATGCTCGCAATCTGCACCGGGCTGAAGCCTTGCTCAAGGCGCTCCAGCATCTTGCCCCAGAGCCCATTGCCAGGTTCAAGCATCCGCCTGCGTCGTGGTTTTGCTGCCAAAACCCGCGCTCGGCGATCAGCCGTCGAAGACCGGTAACCTCCCGCTATGGTGCCCATCCGCGGCTTGGCCATCCAGCCATTACGGTGCATCTCGCGGGTGATGGTCGACCGAGCTCGCTTCAATACGATGGCGATTGCCCCGGGGCGCATCCCCAACGTCAACTGCGCCTGAATCGTGGCGCGATCACCCAAATCCAGATGTTGAAAACTCTTTCCCATATGCAACTATCTCCTAAAGGGAAATGTTGCACTTGTACCTTGAACCCACCGTGCCCCACATCTCGCTCGTTTTTCGCGAGATGTGGGATACCACGACTCTTTCCCCTTAACCATTAATGCGACCGCTAAGGCTCAGGAAATGGGTCCGCTGTATCCCACATCTCGCGAAAAACGAGCGAGATATGGGGCACCCGTCATTCGTTAGGGGTTCAGCTTCAGAACCGTCCGCACTACCGGGAGTGGACCCCGGCGTGCAAAACTGGAAGCAGCGCGTCTAAAGAAAGCCACCGGCGAGAATTCCCACTGGAGAAAAGAAAGTGAAGTTTAAAGCTCTGCTGCCTTTGCTGTTCCTGCTTACCGCTTGCGCATCGCGTCTGAACGCTGCGGACCCGAGCAATGTCACCCGCGCCACGCTGTCCAACGGTTTGCAGGTAGTCATTGTGCGCAATACGCTGGCGCCCGTGGTCACAGTCGAACTGAACTTCAAGGTCGGCGGGGATGAGACGCCGCCCGGCTTTCCCGGGTCGGCCCATGCCGAGGAGCACATGGCCTTTCGCGGCTGCACCGGCATGACCGCGGATCAAACGGCGGCCATCTACGCTCAATTGGGCGGCCGCGATAACGCGGACACGCAGCAAAATATCACGCAATATTTCACCACCGTTCCCGCCGCCGATCTGGACGTGGCTCTCCAGGCCCAGGCGTCCTGCCTGCGCGGCGTAGATGATTCCGAAGCGGAGTGGGCGCACGAACGCGGAGCCATCGAACAGGAGGTATCCCGCGACCTCTCCAATCCCACCTATAAATTCATCGATCGCCTGAATGCCGACATGTTTGCCGGCACACCGTACGCCCACGATCCCCTGGGGACGAGGCCCTCCTTCGACGCCACCACGGGCGCCATGCTGCACGACTTCTATAAGAAGTGGTACACGCCGGGCAATGCCATCCTGGTCATCGTCGGCGACGTGGATCCGGCAACTACTCTGGCCAAGGTGAAGCAGTTGTACGGCGACATTGCCAACCACCCGATACCCGAACACCCTGCGGTCAACCTGACTCCGGTCAAGCCGGAGACCTTCACCCTGGACAGTAACCTGCCGTATGTGCTGGGTTTCATTGCTTATCGCATGCCGGGAACCGATTCGGCGGAGGATTATGCAGCCGTTCAAATTCTGGGAGACATACTGGCCAGCCAGCGCGGCGATATCTATGGGATGGTGCCCGCCGGCAAAGCCTTGTATGCGTCCTTTGGTGTTGCTGAGAGCTACCCCAAGGCCAGCGTGGGCTTTGCTGAAATCGCTCTGCCCGCCGGAGCCGATGCTACTGGCCCCATGAACGAGATGCGCCAGATCATTGAGAACTATGCCCAGAAGGGCCTACCCCAGGACCTCTTCGATGCCGCCAAGCGCAGCGAAATTGCCTCGGCTGAATTTCAGCGCAACTCCATCCCCGGATTGGCTTCGGTGTGGTCGGAGGCGCTTACCGCCGAAGGCCGCAATTCTCCCGACGACGATATCCAGGCGATTCGCAAGGTCACCCTGGCCGATGTGAACCGGGTGGCCAAGCAATATCTGGTGAACTCCAACTCCATTACCGCCACGCTGAAGCCTTCGCCCTCCGGCGAGGCTGTCGCCGCCAAGGGCTTCGGCGGCGAAGAGAAGATGACGTCCGCTCCCACCAAGCCGGTGGTCTTGCCCGCCTGGGCCCAAGCGTCGCTCTCCCAGCTGAAAGTCCCTGCCGACTACATCGTCGCGTCGGATTCGACGCTGCCCAATGGTCTTCGCTTGATCGTGAAGTCCGACCCCACCAGTCCAACCGTAACCGTCGTGGGTACGGTTAAGAACAACGCCGATCTGCAGACGCCCAAGGGGCAGGAGGGCGTCTCCGATATTCTCGACGGCCTCTACTCCTACGGCACCCAGACGCTCGACCGCCTGGCTTTCCAGAAGGCGCTCGATGACATTGCCGCCAATGAAACGGCAGGTTTCGACTTCTCGGTGCAGGTGCTGAAGGAGCACTTCTCCCGCGGAGTGGAATTGCTGGCCGACAACGAACTGCATCCCGCGCTTCCGGCGGAAGCATTCGGCGTGGTCAAGGACCAGACCATCCAATTTGTTGCCGGCAATTTGAAGAGCCCGGGCTACCGCACTTCGCGCGCGCTCGATATAGGCTTGCTGCCGGCTGGTGATCCGGAGTTGCGCGAGGCCACCCCGGCCACTCTGGGCACGGTAACGCTGGACAATGTGAAGCAATATCATGCCACCACCTTGCGTCCGGATCTAACCACCATCGTGGTCATCGGCGATATCACGCCCGACGAGGCCAAGGCGGTGATCGGCAAGTGGTTTGGCAGTTGGAAGGCCGAAGGCCCCAAGCCAGACACAACGCTCCCGCCGATCCCGGTCAACAAGGCTTCCGCTGCCAACGTCCCCGACCCGCAAGCAGTGCAGGACTCCGTGACCTTGGCCCAGCAGTTGAACCTGAACCGCTTCGATCCCGATTACTATCCGTTGCAATTGGGCAATCATGTGCTCGGCGGCGGTTTCTATGCCACCCGGCTCTACCATGATCTTCGCCAGGTGGCGGGCTATGTCTACAACGTCGATGTGAGCATGGAGGCTTCGAAGACCCGGGCCAGCTATTCGGTCACTTATGGCTGCGATCCGGATAAGGTGTCAAAAGCCAGGGCCTTGATCCAGCGCGACCTCGACCAGATGCGTACCCAGGACGTCACCCCGGACGAGCTGCACCTGGCCAAGGCGTTGCTGTTGCGTCAGATTCCTCTTGGCGAGTCGAGCGAGGAAGGAGTGGCGCAGGGCCTGTTGCGCCGGGCCGTGATTGGTCTTCCCCTCAACGAGCCAATTATTGCGGCGAAGAAGTACTACGAGCTTACTGCTGGTCAGGTCAAGGATGCCTTCGCCCGCCAGCTGAGACTGGACGACTTCGTCCAGGTGGTGAGAGGTCCTGCTCCTCAGTAGGAGGTCCAAAACCGCTGGCAGTTGCGATAGGGACCTGCTGTGCGCCTTTCCCTATCGCAACTGCCCACCAAGGGCCCCTACACCCCTCCCGGGCGGCAGGCTGTTAGACTATAGGGAAGGCATTGCCCGGTTGTCCTGCCTGCCATTTCCAGCCAGCGCGTCAACGAACGGCTAGTCAACTCAATCAACCGCTTTCCGCGACCCGGAAGAATAGGAATTCCTCGCCCGTGAGCACGCCCATCAGAAATATCGCCATCATTGCCCACGTCGACCATGGCAAGACGACACTCGTGGATGCCATGTTGCGCCAGGCCGGCACCTTCCGTGCCAACGAAGCCCTCACCGAGCGGGTGATGGATTCAAACGAGTTGGAGAAGGAACGCGGCATCACCATTTTGGCCAAGAACACGGCGATCCAGTTCCACGACACCAAGATCAACATTGTCGATACCCCCGGCCACGCCGACTTCGGGGGCGAGGTCGAGCGTGCCCTGAAGATGGTCGACGGGGTCATGTTGCTGGTCGATGCTTCCGAAGGCCCCCTGCCCCAAACCCGCTATGTGCTCTCCAAGGCACTCGAAGCCAAGCTGCTGCCTATCCTGGTCATCAACAAAATTGACCGTCCTGACGCCCGCCCCAAAGAGGTTCTGGACGAGGTCTACGACCTGTTCATTGACCTGGACGCGGCCGAAGACCAACTGGACTTCCCGGTGCTTTACACCAACGCCAAGCTGGGCACGGCGAGCACCTCCCTGACCGAGCCTGGAGAGAACCTGCAGCCGCTCTTTGAAACCATTCTCTCCACCATCCCGCCGGCCAGCGGAGACCCCGACGGCCCGCTGCAGATTCTGGTCACCAACCTCGATTATTCCGACTACCTGGGGCGCCTCGCCATCGCGCGGGTGTTTAACGGAACCCTGCACAACGGGGACGAGGTGAACATCTCTCGCCGCGATGGATCGCTGTTGAAGACCAAGATCACCAAGCTGTTTACATTCAACGGGCTGAAGCGCACCGATACCGAAGTGACCCAGGTGGGGGACATTGTCGCCATCGCCGGGGTCACCGGCATCACCATCGGCGAGACCATCACCAGCCTGGAAAATCCTGCACCGCTGCCGCTGATTGTCATTGATGAGCCGACCATCGCCATGCAGTTTTCGGTCAACAATTCGCCCATGGCGGGCAGGGAAGGGCAGTATGTCACCTCGCGCAATCTGCGCGAGCGTCTGGATAAGGAACTGCTCACCAACGTCTCCATTCGCGTGGAAGAGACGGGCAGCCCCGACAGCTTCAAGGTTCTTGGCCGTGGAGAGCTGCAGCTGGCCATCCTGATTGAGATGATGCGCCGCGAGGGCTTTGAGCTGATGGTAGGGCGGCCGGAGATTGTTACCAAAACCGTCGATGGCAAAGTGCTGGAGCCGGTCGAGCACCTCACCATCGACGTTCCCGATAATTTTGTCGGCACCGTGATCGAGCGCCTGGGGCCCAGGCGTGGGGAAATGGTGAAGATGCACAATCACGGTTACGGACGGGTACGTTTGGAGTTCCGTGTACCCAGCCGCGGCCTGATCGGGCTGCGCAGCGAGATGCTCACCGAAACGCGGGGCACCATCGTGATGAATGCGCTCTTTGACGGTTATATGCCCTACCAGGGGGAGATACCGCAGCGGCCCAGCGGAGCACTGATCTCGGATCGCAATGGGGCGACGACGGCCTACGCGCTCAACGGGCTGCAGGATCGTGGGGTGCTCTTTCTTACCGCCGGGGTTGAGGTCTACGAGGGCATGGTGATTGGGGAGCACTCGCGCGACAACGATCTGGACGTGAATGTGGTGCGCGAGAAGAAGCTCACCAACATGCGAGCCTCGAGCGCCGACGACGCCATCCGCCTGGTGCCTTTCAAGCCCATGAACCTGGAACAGGCAATCGAGTTCATCGCGGAAGACGAGCTGGTGGAAGTGACCCCCAAGTCCCTGCGCCTGCGCAAGAAGATTTTGCAAGCCAATCGTCGTCCCCGGCGCAACCCGACCCCCGCTTGACGCCTTCTCAGCTAGGCGTGAAGCGTTCTCATGTGCTGGCCGGCGGAGCCGTTGTCGTTCTGATACTTGTGGGCTGCCTTGCCTGGTATGCGGGGGTCAGACATGCCCGGCCGGCGCCGCAGGCAGCGAACGCGGATCTCGGCCAAAGTGTTCCAGCAACTGTTGGACCGGACGAGCGGAACCCCACGCGGATATATGCCCACAACCTTATGCTGAGAAAAGGGCCGGACTTCCGCATCTACGTTCGCTGGCTCAACGGACAGATGGTGCGGACCAAAAAGAGCGTCAACCCTTCGTTCGATGATCCGGACTCGTTCGTGCTTGAGGTGCAAAGGGGTATCATCCACGCAAATATCGGCGACATCAGCCACTACCTCAACACGGGCAACGTCTCAGGCTCTCCGCTCCAGAACATTTCGCTTACCGGGAACGGAAGCCAGATATCTGTGCACGGCACGATTCACAAGTTTCATATTCCATTGCCTGTCGGGCTGGATGGGACGATCTCCCCATCGCCAGATGGCCGGATCCACTTGCATGTGGATCGGCTGTCCGTATTGAAGCTTCCGGTCAAAGGTCTGTTGGGCGACTTTCACGTCAGCATTGCGGACTTAATGGGAAAGACCAGCGTCGCCGGCATCGAAGTCTCGCAAAACGACATTTATTTCGATACCCAGAAGCTGCTTCCAGCCCCGCATATCCATGGGAAACTTACCAGCGTGCGCGCGGTGAACCCGGATATTGAAGTGATGTACGGCGACGCGGAGAATGACGCAGCGCGCACCGCAGAATGGCACAACTTTCTGGCATTGAAGGGCGGCACGCTGGATTTCGGCAAGTTAACTATGCACCACGTCGATATCGTCATGATCGATGCGTCCAAAGATGCTTGGTTTGACCTCGACCTCGTGAACTACCAGGCACAGTTGGTAAATGGATACACCCGCATGACCCCGCAAGCCGGACTGGAAATCTTCATGCCGGATCTTGGCCAGGTGCCCCCGCAACCTGCTAATCAAAGCATCAGCGCAGAGTGGCTGAAGAATCGCAATCTTCCTCCGCCGCCGGGCGTTCCCGTCAAGTAAGCTAGACCTTCTCCGCGATTGACTTCGCCTGGGTAAAGAGCAGCAGGTAATCCGGGCCTCCGGCCTTGGAGTCGGTCCCCGACATATTGAAGCCACCAAAGGGATGCGCACCCACCATGGCTCCTGTGCACTTGCGGTTGAAATATAAGTTCCCCACGTGAAACTCGCGCCGCGCCCGCTCCAGCTTTTCATGCGAGCTGGAATACAGCGCGCCGGTCAGCCCAAATTCGGTGTTGTTCGCTATTTCCAGAGCGTGGTCGAAGTCATGCGCCCGGATCAGCGCCAGGACTGGGCCAAAAATCTCTTCCTGCGCAATGCGCGCCGTGGGGGCTACATCGGCGATCACAGTTGGTTCGAGGTAGTATCCGCCTTCCGCGGTTTTAACAGCATGACCACCAGTCAGAAGCCGGCCCTCACCCTTGCCGATCTCGACATAGGAGAGAATCGTATCCATAGCTGAGCGACTTACCACCGGCCCCATATTTGCGTTTCCCGACGGGTCGCCCACGCGCAGCGTTTCCACCCGTTCCCGCACCCGCTCCAGAAAAACGTCGTAAACCGAGTCTTCAACAATGGCGCGGGAACAAGCCGAGCACTTCTGCCCGCTGAAGCCAAACGCCGAGGCGACGACGCCCTGCACTGCGGTATCCAGATCGCAATCCGAGCTCACAATGATGGAATCCTTGCCGCCCATCTCGAGAATGGTGCGCTTGATCCAGATCTGCCCTTTCTTTGTCTGGGCCGCGCGTGCATGGATATCAAGCCCCACTTCCTTGGAGCCGGTAAAGGCGATCAGACGCGTTTTGGGGTGTTCCACGATCGCGTTGCCAAAGGTGCTGCCCGAGCCGGGGCAAAAGTTCACTACGCCGGGCGGCATGCCCGCCTCTTCCAGCACTTCGAGGAACCGCGCTGCAATGGTTGGCGATTCGCTCGAAGGCTTCAGGATCACGGTGTTGCCGGTTACGATAGCCGCGGCGGTCATGCCGGCCATAATGGCGAAGGGAAAATTCCAGGGCGGAATCACCGCGCAGACGCCCACCGGGATATACAGCAGTTGATTGCGCTCCCCGCGCATTTGGATGGGCGTGGTCACTTCAGCCAGGCGCAGCGCCTCGCGCGCATAGAACTCTAAAAAGTCGATGGTCTCGGCCACATCGGCATCGGCCTCAACCCAGTTCTTGCCCACCTCGTAGGTCAGCCACGCGCAGAACTCAAACTTGCGCTTGCGAATCAGCTCAGCGGTCTGCAACAGCAACGCGGCGCGCTCCTCGACCGCCACGTACTGCCAGGTCGCGAATGCATCGAGCGCCGCCTTCATGGCCCTTTCGGCGTGTTCCAGGCCGGCCTTCTGGTGCACGCCCACCACTTGCGCGGGCCGCGCAGGATTCAACGACTCGATCTTGTCCGCCGTGCGCGTTCGCTGTCCACCGATGATGAGCTCATACTCGTGACCGAGCATGTCACCCACCCGCGTCAACGCAGCTTGCATGGCATGCACGTTTGCGGCGTCGCTGAAGTCGATGAAAGGTTCGTTGCGGAAGAGCCCTTGAGGGGCAACCGGCTGAATTACGGTGCTGATCTGTGCGGTTGGCATGACAAAGCCAATTTTACTCTTCTACAAGGGCATCGTTTTGGCCCTGTCTCCGGCACGACTTAAAAGGGCTGCAGACAGCTCTCCAAGGAGGGCACGCCTGCCGCAAACGAATGCCGACAAAGCCTGCACGTCGCTATCGGGTAGCTGTGAGCCTCTCCGTCTGCGCTGACATCTTGGCCGTGCGTTCCAGCTTGTCCCAGTTGAAGGGACGCCCATCGATGGCCCGCTTCACGGTCTTAAAGAGCACCAGCGAAAAGAGTTGGCGATAAGCAAAGCGCTGCAGCCAGATGTGGAAGAGCAGCCAGCCGTCGCCCTTGTTGGCAGCGTGCCGGCGCTCCAGGCTGAAGGCCAAAGCGGAGGTGACGAAATCGATGATCAAAAAGGCGAGGAAGAAGGTCAGCAGCTTTTCGAAGTTGGCGGCGTTGGCCGCTTCCGGGTGAAAGTGGCGGTCGAGCAGGTAGTGAAGGACGCCGGCGACAAACATCACGTCGATAAAGGGCGAGACCAGGGGCAGCAGGATCTGGAAAACCAGGATGTTCGGCAAAGCAAACAACCCCATCGCCCGGTTTTTGAGGAAAGCTGCCTGGTGCTTGTAGATGGCTTGCAGCGTGCCGAAGGACCAGCGGAACCGTTGCCGCATGAGGCCGCGTGCGGTGGTTGGAGCCTCGGTGAAGGCCAGGGCGCGATCTTCGTAAATTACTTTGTAGCCCTGCTCCAGCAGATTCATGGTCAGATCGGCATCCTCGGCGACGGTGTTGACCGGATAGCACCCGCCCTGGCGCACGGCCTCGGTCCGCCATGCGCCGATGGCGCCAGGAACCACCGTGACCACGTCAAAAAGATCTAAAGCCCGGCGCTCGAAGTTCTGACTGGTGATGTACTCGAGGGCTTGCCAACGGGTCCACAGGTTTACCCGGTTGCCCACCTTGGCGTTGCCCGCGACCGCGCCGATCCTGGGGTCGGCGAAATGGCATACCAGCTTGGTGACTGCATCCGCCGCGATCACGGTATCGGCGTCGATGCCTACGTAGAACTCTTCTTTCAGATCGACAACGGCAAAGTTAAGCGCCTCCGCCTTGCCCGCGTTGGGTTTGCGCAGCACGGTCAACAGTCCCGCCGCGATCTCCTCGGGGTAGGCCTCCCGAGCCACCTCGGCGGTGCGATCCGATGACCCATCATCAATCACCACGATGCGCAAGTGAGGATAATCGGAGTTCATCACCGACCGGATGGTGCGTACGATAACTTTCTCTTCGTTGTAGGCGGGAATCAGCACCGCGACGCTGGGCAGAAAGCCGCCGGCCACTTCGGGAATATGGCGCTTGCGCAGCCGGTCGATCAAAGCGAAAATGCCCACCAGGATGAGGCGGGCGCTCATCAGGACATCGCCCAAAAAGAAAAGGGTGACGACAAAGTGATTGAAGAACGCCCAGGCAAAGAAGGCAACCGAATCCACCCGCGCCTGCCATCGTTCTTTGGCGTTCAGTGGGGGCATCACTTCGGCTCGCGTCTTACCCATTAGGTCAGAGACCTGCTCGAAGGTATAGCCGTGGGCGCGCAGGCCTTGGATTAACACCGGCAGAGCCGCGACCGTCACGCTGCGGTCGCCTCCGCCATCATGCATCAGGATGATGCTGCCGCGAAACTGCGGCTTGGTTTTCATCAGGTCCAACTGGACTAGCACATCGTTGAGGATGCCTTCCGGGGTCTTCCGCTGGCGTTCATCCCAATCGCCGGTATCGATCTTGTTGCCGATAATGGTGTAACCCATCTTCTGGATCAGATAGGCGGGCGCTGTCTGGTCATTGGTATCCGGTTCCTGATCGATGGAGTACGGAGGACGGAAATAGAGCGGTTTGACGCCCAGTTTGCTCCCAAATAACCGTTCCGTGAGGTTCAGCTCCAATTCCATCTGACGGGTCGAAATCTCACTGATGTCGGGATGGGTCCAGGTGTGATTGCCGATCTCGTGCCCTTCGGCCATCACCCGCTTCATCAGGCCCACATTGTCCTGAGCCTGTTCGCCGATCATCATGAAGGTGGCTTTGACGCCCTCGCGCTTAAGAACGTCCAGCACTTTAGGCGTCCATTTGGGGTCGGGGCCGTCGTCGAAGGTCAGGGCCACGACTCCTGGCTTGTAACCGTAATACTCGATCGTGTATGGCGAGGGATAAGTCAGCATGTGCTCGTCGGTCACGGTCCAGTTGTAGGAATCCATGTCGATGGTGCGCGAGCCCGGATGCGGTTCTCCGGTAATGTGCAGAATGTCGCCATCCCCGTCGGTGACGACATCGTTGCCGGGCGGTATCTGCTTGAGCGACTGTGGTGCGTTCACGTTGCTGGGATGGTCCCAGACGTACCACAGAGAAGGATCCTCCCGGCCCAACCGCCACAAGGCAATTGTCTGCACTCCCATCTGCCTGGCAGCGCGCAGTTCATTTAATGCGGTGACCGCATCCAGCATCCACACCTGGTGACGCACGTGGTTGTCTTCGTCGTCGTAAGCGAAATGGGGATTGAGTTCGTCGCCTGCCAGGCGCACGTCGGCGTTCGCATCGGACGCTGCCTGCCATCCATCCTGCACGGAGATGTCATCCGTGTTCAGGACCTTCGCCGCGCCGTGCTTGCCCTTGGTAGGCAGAGACATGGTCCAGTCGTACCCATAGTTGCCGATGGAGCAAATCAGCTTCTGCTTAGGAACAATTTTGAGCGCGCGCTTTAAGTTGTCTTCAAACCAGTCTTGCGACGCAATCGGTCCGGGGCCGCCGGTCTCCTCATGTTCGTCGTAATTCATTAACAGGATGCCGTCGGTTTGCTGGGACAGAAAAGCAAGCTCGTCGTCTTCCGCGCCCACACCCTCATTGACAAAGAGGCGCAGATTCTTGGGGTGCATCAGGCTGTATAGTTCGCTGATCAGCGAATGGTAGCCGGGTAGTGCATCGTCGGGAAGATCCTCCAAATCGAGGCTCAGTCCGCGATAGGTGGGGTTGGCGGCGAGAAATGTCAACACCTGGCGCTCAAGGTTGAACCGCGCCGCGGGATTCTCCACCATCGCCGCCGCGTGCTGATCCCATTCCTGCGTCAGCACGTTGTAGTTCTTTAGCTCGGGGAAGATTTCCAGATCCTCGTGCGCGGCCGCAATCAGATCATGTACCTTGTTCTGCGGGTCGACGCTGCGCACCCCGTGCCCATCCACAACCGGGTAAGCGCGCAACGGGGCCTCCGCAATGTAGGCGCCTTCGAGTGTGCCGTCGGACCTGGTCACGTACAGCCAATCCGGGAAGAGCATATCGATCTGGTGGATATGGCTCTTTAACGAGGCAAAGCTGCCGGCGTCATCGTCGACGTAATAGGCCGCACGTAAACTCTCACCGGAGTTGAAGGGGATTTCCGAAGGTTTGCGGCTGGTCTTGCGACGAGCTCCTTTAGAGTACTTGGCCTTGATGGCAGCGGCGGCTTGCTCCCGGATAGCCCGGTAGTTCCGTTTAGGAGTGGGCAGCAGGAGCTCTGGCAGACGCTGCGTCTTCACCACGTTGAGAAAAAACAGCACCAGAATCACGGTGGACACCACCGCCGCCGCATCCAGGATGCGCCGGAGGCGTTTCCAGCGTTTCCGCTGCGGATCGAAGAAAATCTGGCGATTCATGCCTGCTGAAAGCTTACAGGAACTATGCGAGAGCTACTTCCAAGACTCTTTCCCGAAGTACTCAGGGTCCTGTCCGGGGAAGGCTTCTTCCACCCACTGTATGATGCACCTGCATGGATTTACGAGGTCGCCGCAGCTGGCTGTTTCCGCTGGTTGTGCTGTCAGCCGGAGCCGCTCTACGTCTGTGGACGATCCACTCCCATCCGCAAATTCAGGGCGATTCGCTGATCTACGGCGACATTGCCACCAATTGGCTCAGCCATAGCATTTATGGCCATACCGTGGGTCACGCATCAGGTCCCCCAACCATTGAACCAACGTTGGTGCGCTTGCCCGGCTACCCGGCGTTTCTGGCCCTCTGTTTTGCTGTCTTTGGGGTAGCGAACTATCACGCCGTGTTGTACCTGCAGGCGATCATCGATCTGGGGTCCTGCCTGCTCATCGGCGGCCTGGCGGCGAAAATCTGCGGTCCGCGCGCCGGCCGGGTTGCGTTGGTCTTGGCGGCGCTCTGCCCCTTCACCTCGAATTACACTGCTGCTCCGCTGACCGAAACCCTCTCCATCTTCTGCGTCGCGCTGGGCTTTCGTGCTTTGCCCGAGGTGCTGAAAGACCTCCGGCGCTGGTGGAGCGCTTTGCTCATTTTCTCGTGGAGTTATGCTGCGCTGCTCCGTCCCGATGGCGCCTTGCTGGCCGTAGTGCTGTGGATAGCGCTCATTGTCTACGGCCGCCGCTCGCTGGGGTGGGCCGCCGCTTTCCGCTTCGCCGTGCTCGCCGGACTGCTTTCGTTGCTTCCCTTTGTGGCCTGGACTGTGCGCAATGAATACACCTTCCACGTCTTCCAGCCGCTCGCGCCACGCTACGCCAACGACCCCGGAGAGTTCGCCTTTCCCGGCTTTGTGCGCTGGATCAAAACATTGACTGCCGACTTTACCTCGACCAACGAAATTTACTGGAACGGTAACAGCGATCGTATCGATCCCCGGAGTTTGCCCTCGCGCGCCTTTGACAACCCCGGCCAATACCGGCAAACCCGGCGCCTCTTGGAGCAGTACAACGCCACCACCACGCTAACGCCTGAACTCGACGCCGCCTTCGCCCAGTTAGCCGCGGAGCGGGTACGCGCCCACCCCATTCGCTATTACGTCGGCCTGCCTCTCCTGCGCCTGGCCGACATGTGGCTGCGCCCGCGGGTGGAGACACTGAACTCGTCCCCTGCGCTGGTGGCAATACGTCCAGCATCCCGCGGCAACGCGCGTGGCTCTCTTTTACGGCGCATTGAACCTGGCCTATCTGGTAGCGGCGTTTTTGGGAGTTCTTCGCCGGCCACCCCTGGCTGGATCCATGGTTGGGTTTATAGCCCTGCGCAGCCTGTTGTTAGCCACTCTGGAGGCGCCTGAACCGCGCTATACCCTGGAATGCTTTCCGGTACTGATCGTGCTCGCAGCGGTTGCATTTTTCAGCCGCTGCGAGCCTCCGGCTACTTGACTACGCGATTGGTGCCCGGCGCCGTCTTGATTGCGAAAACATCGTTCGCGATGGGCTGGTTGTAGCGAATGTTCTTGTAGGTGGCCGTCCGTTTGTCTCCGCCGGGCTCATAGAAGATCTGCTTGTAGTTGATTCCCTGGGCGGGATCGATCCAGATGGTCACATGGGGGAACATCTCCAGAACTTTCTGTTGCAGCGGGACCAGGTCAAGCTTGACCACAGAGACTCCGTTCATCTGCTCGGTGCCCAGCAGGCTTACCTTCCAATTGGCCTCCAGATCGGTGCCGCTGCCGCCGAAGCCAAGGGTCAGAAAGCTCTCCAACTGGCCGTGGTTGGCTCCCGCCTTCAGGATAGTCAGCTGCTTGATTGTCGGTTCATAAAGCTGGACTTCCGCGCCGTTGAAAACCACGACCTTGGGTGCGTCTTTCCCGTTGTCCTTCTGGATGTAAGCGGCCGTCCGGGTGATACCCTTTTTGCGGTCAAAATAAATGGTGCCCGTCTGGACATCGTCTTCCTGCACGACTGCCTGGTATTGGTCCCAGGTGAAGTCCGCCTGCGCGCTGGAGAACTTGGTTGCGGCCGCATTTAGTTGTGTGATGACTTCTGCAGGTCCGCGCTACCAGCCGGTTGGCGGTTTGGCCCGGAGTGCCCCGGCAGCACAAACATCCACCCCAGGCAAAACAGCGAAATCACCTTACTTGCATCAACCATGAATCTCCTTCCGGCTGTTGGACGCCGCGGCTCCGTCCGGGTTTCTTTCCGCAAAGGGATGAACCCCAACCAAAGACTTTCGTTCCCTGACAGCTGCCCCATATCTCGCTCGTTTTTCGCGAGATGTGGGATTCCACTGCTCTTTTCCTCTGACTCTCGATCATCCGATGGACTTAGCGGTCAACCTCGGGGTATCCCATATCTCGCGAAAACGAGCGAGATATGGGATACCCGTCCTTCGTCTGGGAACGGGGGCGAGCTAGCGATGGGCCCAGACTCGATACTGGGTCACGTGGCCGCTGGCATCTTTCTCTTCGCGATAGCGGTCGATCTGCACATTGCCGGAAATGGCCTGAATCCGCTGCAGCAATTCCGCCTGCAACTTGGCGCCGCTGCTGGGGTCGGCCAGCTGGTCGGCGCCAATCTGGTAGGTCAGGGCATTGGGTCCATTCGCCCGCACCAGGATGTCCTTGGTGGAAGTAAGGGTTTCCTGGGGCCGATCGCGGTAGTTGATCAGCCGGGGGGAAACGAAGAGGAAGACCAGAATGAGCGTCACCATCACGTCGTAATGAAAACTGCCTCGCGGATAAGTCCAGAACAGATAGCTTTTAATCATTCGCGGCATAGTCGTTACTTCCCGATCACTTCTTCGCCGCCCATATACGGCTGCAGTGCCTTCGGCACACGCACCGAACCGTCGGCTTGTTGATAATTTTCGAGGATCGCCAGCCAGGTGCGGCCGATCGCCAGGCCGCTGCCGTTGAGCGTATGTACCATCTCCGTCTTGTTCTTGCCCTGGGGTTTGTAACGGATGTTTGCTCGCCGCGCCTGGTAGGCCTCGAAGTTGGAGCAGGAAGAGATCTCGCGGTACAGACCCTGCCCTGGCAGCCAAACCTCGAGATCGTATGTTTTGGACGAGGCAGCGCCGGTGTCACCGGTGCAGAGCAACATCTTGCGATAGGGAAGTTCCAACCGCTGCAGGATTGCCTCCGCGTCGCCGGTAAGTTTCTCGTGCTCATGGTTCGACTGATCGGGACGGGCAAACTTGACCAGCTCGACTTTTTGAAACTGGTGTTGGCGAATGATGCCGCGCACATCCTTGCCGTAAGAACCCGCCTCAGACCGGAAACATGGAGTGTAAGCCACCAGGCTTATAGGCAACTGCGCCTCTTCGAGCACTTCATCGCGATAAAGATTTGTAACCGGCACCTCGGCGGTAGGGATCAAGTAGAGGTCTGTCCCTTCGCACTTGAAAAGGTCCTCAGTGAACTTAGGTAGCTGCCCGGTGCCAAACAGGGATTTGCTGTTTACCAGCAAAGGCGGCAGCACCTCCAGATAGCCATGTTCCCGGGTGTGGACATCGATCATGAAGCTGGCCAGGGCCCGCTCCATCCGAGCGCCAAGTCCCCAGTAGACAGCAAAACGCGCGCCCGAAATCTTGGCTGCTCGCGCAAAGTCCAGGATCCCCAAACCCTCGCCCAGATCCCAATGCGGTTTGGGGGTGAAGTCAAAAGCAGGCTGTTGGCCCCAACGCGATACCTCGACGTTTTCCGCTTCGCTCTTTCCGAAGGGCACACTGTCCTGGGTCAGGTTTGGAATGCGCGCCAGGAGGTCGCGCATCCGCTCTTCTGCCAGGGCAGCGCTTCGCTCCAGCCCCTCGGTCTCTTGCTTGAGCTCCCGCGTCTGATCCATCACTGCGGCTACTTGGGCCGCATCCACGCCGGCTTTGCGGCTGCGCGCCACCTCCTGGCTGAGCTTGTTGCGTTGTGCCTGCAGGCTCTCCGCCTGGGTGATGCGGGCGCGCCGATCCCGGTCGAGCTCGCGGAAATCGCCCAACAGGGCGCCCGGATCCAGGCCCCGGGCACGGAGGTTCTCTTCCACCAGCTCCAGGTTGGCCCGCACAAAATTCAAATCGAGCATAAGTCTCTACTTTAGAGCATTTCGACTTCTAAAGCCGTGCCCCTCAGTACTTCCAGCTCATGTCTGCATTGTGCGGGGCGGTCTTCTGGATGCGCTCCATGATCTTGGGCAGGTACATGGTGTTGTAGCGCAAACGAGAGATGGCGTTGGGCAGGTGAGGATCGCCATTCCAGCAATGCTCGGCCCGGTCGCCATATTTCACCTCACCCTCATAGGGAACGCCGTGGCCTGGAGTGCCGGTCTTGTCGAGAAAGTCCTGCATCAGGTAGACGGCATCGTTGAGGAAGTAAGTGTCGGCGGAGCCGACGTACAGATGGAGCTTGCCCTGAAGCTGAGGCCCGAGCTTGTCCCAGTCGCGTTGGAGAATGGCGTCCAGGTCATAGTGATCGTGCCAGTAGGCGGCCACGTGGTGGTCGATGGCGCCGGTCTGCTTGTCGAAGATCTGGGCCGGATAACCATCTGGGCCCACCGGGCCGTAGACGGCCTGCCAGATGTCCAACTGCTCCCCCGAGCGCCCGTGGTCGCCCAGGGCAGCCTCGTAGGCCGCATTGTCGCGCGCCAACATGAGCGTCTGACCGAGGTAATTGCGCATGGTGGGCTGCTCCACCTGCTTATGCGCTCCCTCAAGGTAGAAAAAATTCGCCTGGCTGTAGAGATTAGCGGTCATGAAAGCATGAAAGTCGACCGGGTCGGGACAGGCGACGAAGGCTCCGTTGTAATCCGTGGGATAGAACATCTGCACCGCCAGCGACTCCCATCCACCCGTGGATCCGCCATAGACGAAATGCGCCCAGCCGCCGGTCAAACCGCGAAACTGCTTTTCAATGGCCGGCAGCAGCTCGGTCTCGATGGCGTCACCATAGGGGCCCAGGTTGGCGGAGTTGACCGCGTACGAATCGTCATAAAACGGGTTGGCGTGCTGGATCTTGACCACCAGAATGCGGGGAAAGCCGGGACTGATCCATTGCTTGTACTGGTCGTAGGCCTCCTTCTGCTGGATGCGGTTATAACCCGCCAGGTGGAAGCGCTCAGAGTAATCGGGCTTGAGGTCAGGATCGGGTGGGGAGGTGCGAAAGGAGTCCATGCTGTCCACAAAGTGGTCATGAAAGATGGCGATCGGGAAGTGGGCATTAAGGTGCTCATCGAAGCCCTCAGGCACCAGGACGATGGCGGAGAGATACATCGGCGTGCCCCAGAACTTGGTCAGCAGCTGACTCTGTATACGAAGGTGGCGAATGTATTTGGTGTCCGGCTGCGGAGCGATGGGTGGAATGGTTTCCGTGAGCCGGACGGCGACTTTGGCGTGCTCATCGATGTGCACCTTAGCCGGCTTGGAATAAAGATTTCCCGGTGCGAGGTTCCAGTGCTGGCCTTCGCCACGGTCCGGCGCCAGCTTCACCGTGGTGCCATCCGCCCGGTGGAAGGTCTGGTAGATGTTGAGCACAGCTTGCACGTAGTAATCGCCCGCCGGCACCTGATTGAGCGATCGTATGGGGTAACCGGCGGCCTCGTTGGTGATGGTGACCGCCTGATCGGGGGCTAATCCATCGACCGTGGTGCCGAAGACAATCTGCGAACGAGGACTGTCGTCGATCTGCATGCGCGGCTCTTTAGCGGGATCGGTCGAGAGCAGCAGCAATATCCGGCCGTCGAGTGGCTTGGAGGAGAGGCTGGCAGGAAAGCTGACTGTAATCTGAGCGGCGAGGTAAGGGCCAGTAGCCACGAATGCAGCGAGCAGCACGGTGAGAGTGCGAGACATAAGGGAAAGTATACGAGCGGCGTGGTCTCCGATTACGGCACAGGGCCCCCCGTATCGAATCGGGCGCACCGGCTCCCGATTCGCGGATGTTTTGCGATACTAATCAGGGTTGCTATGTCCAAGTTCAAGTGCAGTATCTGCCAGTTGCTGGTTGCAATCCTGGTGCTTCCAGGGACGCCGCTGGCCCACGCCAGCGCCTACGATGCGCATCCCAAGCTGGTCATCATCCTGGTGGTCGATCAGTTTCGCGCCGACTATCTTGACCGCTACCGCGCCGATTTAAAGGGCCGCGGCTTTCGCCTCTTTATCGATCGCGGCGCCTTTTTTGAAGATTGCTACTACAACTACGCCAACACCAAGACCGCCCCTGGCCACGCCACGATCGGCACGGGGGCCTACACCGATGGCCATGGGATCTCTTCCAACGAGTGGTGGGACCTGAGCCGCAACAAGCAACGTCCTGTCACCTCCGTCGAAGACGATCGCTACCGCATCGTGGGTGAGATCCATCCCAGCAAAACCGGTGGGGCTTCGCCGCTGAATCTTCGCGCCTCCACCATCGGCGATTCGCTGCGCCTGGCCACGATGGGCCAAGCCAAAGTCTTCGGTATCTCGCTCAAAGATCGCGCCGCCATCCTGCCCGCCGGGTATTCCGCCAATGGCGCTTACTGGATTGACGCTGCCTCCGGCACCTTCATCACCTCCAGCTACTACATGGACGCGCTGCCCGATTGGGCTACAGCCTTCAACACCGGGGACCGTATCGCCCAGGCTCAGCAGGAGGCGGGCGCTTCCGGCAACCGGCCGTTCTATGAGGAGGTGGGGTCCACTCCGGCGGCCAATTCCTATGAACTCGACTTCGCGCGCGCTCTCATCACTGGCGAGCAGCTGGGCAGCCATCCAGTGACCGACTTGCTGGTGGTAAGCCTTTCCGCCAACGACATCGTTGGCCACCAATTTGGACCGGACTCGCCCCAGGCCCGGCAAATGGTCGATAGCCTCGACCAGCAGTTGGACAGCTTCTTCTCCTGGCTGGACAAGAACATTCCCGGCGGCCTGGCGAGCACCTGGATTGCTCTTTCCGCCGACCACGGGGTCGCGCCCGTTCCCGCACAGGCCCTCGCCCTGGGTATGCCTGCAGCCACCATTGACATGGCCAAGTTCACCGCTAACGTCAACGACGCCATGAATGCCAAATTTTCTCCGGGCGAGAAAGTCGCCTACCTGCTGCCGCAGCAGGAGCTGCCTTACCTGGCGCTGAATCGCCCATCGTTTGAGGTTGCAGGGATCAACGAACAGGAGGCGGAGCAGGCCGTCCAGCAGGCGATCCCGGCCTCGATTGAAGCCCTTGCGCCGCCCCCGCCAGCCCCGGGAAGCGAAGGGACTACTCCAACCCCGCCCCCGAACGCCGCCCCTGCACCCCCGCCACCCAGTATCCCTCCGCTGCCCCGGACACTTCCTCCGGCCGGCTCCCGGCAGCGGTCGAAAAGCCGCGCCACCATCAGTGCTCAAGCCAAACCAGTCATCAGCCCGCCGGCGCCGCCCCCGGTTCGACTGCCTGCAACCCCCATCGTGGTGCACACCTATACCCGCGAACAGCTGGCCTCGGGACAGCTGCCCCCGTCGGAATGGGGGCTGTTGCTGGCGCACAGCTATAGCCCCAATGGCGGTTGGTACGTCATGGTGATTCCGGCCGCTTACCAGATGCAGCTGTTAAAGAAAGGCACTACCCACTTCAGCCCCTGGTCTTATGACCGTCATGTCCCGCTGGCGTTTTACGGAGCGCCCTTCATTCCCGGCATCTATCATGGCCGGGTGCAGCCAGTGGACTTGGCCGCCACCCTCGCCTCCCTGCTGGGTGTGACTCAACCATCGGCCTCGGTGGGTACGGTGCTCACGCAGGCGATCCACAATCTGCCGGCGCTGCCTGCTCCGCGGGTGGGCAGAGCTACGCGCCGCCATTCAGGCACCAGTGAAGAACCCTCAGCGGCCCCGCCGGCAACCCATACGGCCCCGAAGGAGGGCCCGTCCAGCCAGTGAAGCCCGATATGAGCGTTCGCTTCGCGGGCATTCTGCTCCGCAACCCGGTCATCGCCGCCAGCGGAACCTTTGGCTATGGTGTTGAATTTGAAGATGTTGTCTCGCTCAATCGCATCGGCGGCTTCATCACCAAGGGTCTATCCCAGGAGCCCATGGCAGGCAATCAGGCGCCGCGGCTGATTGAGACGCCAGGCGGAATGATCAATGCCATCGGATTACAGAACATTGGCGTCCAGGCCTTCATCGAAAAAAAGCTTCCCGCCCTGCGGCCTCACTCCGGCACTGCCTGCATCGCCAATGTCTTTGGTAACGAGATACGGGACTACGTTGCGGTGATTGAAGCGCTCAACAACGCCCCTGGCATCGCAGCCTACGAGTTGAACGCCTCTTGCCCCAATACCCAGCACGGAGGAATGGTCTTCGGTACCGATACGGGCATTCTCGACCAACTGGTCACGCGCGCCAAGGCGGTTTCGAAGCGCCCGCTCATCGTGAAGCTTTCGCCCAACGTCACCTCCATCGCCCAAATGGCCAAATGCGCCGAGAACGCCGGCGCCGACGCGCTTTCTCTGGTCAACACCTTCTTATCCCTCTCCATCGACGTCGAAACCCGCCGCCCTCGCATTTTCAACAACACCGGTGGACTTTCCGGGCCGGCGATCAAACCGATTGCCGTGCGCATGGTCTATGAGGCAGCGAAGGCCGTTTCCATTCCGATCTGCGGTCTGGGTGGTATCACCACCGGAGAGGATGCAGTTGAGTTCCTGCTGGCGGGAGCGACGGCAGTCCAGGTTGGCACCGCTAGCTATGCCGACCCGCGCGCTGTACAACGCATAGCCGAGTCTCTGGAGCGCTGGTGCGTCCGCCATCACCTCGGCCGGGTCGCCGACCTGATCGGCGACGTGCAAGTGAATTCCTGATAGTTCCGGTACAGGTTGTGGTGTGAGGATCCCTTCTCGGGTTTAGGCGACGTTCCGCATCAGCCGCTCGCGCAGCTCCTCAGGGATACGATCCTGGAGGACTCGGGCTTGGGCCATCGCCACTTCGGCGAGATAGACGGGCGCGGGGGTGGCTACTGCAGCCAGGACCCAGATCAATAGAGAAACCAGCAGGCCAGCGATGGCCGCCGCTTGCAGGCTCAGTACAATCGACATCTGCCACAAGTGCAGATCCACCAGCGCCCAATGCTGCAAAGGTTGTACCCGGTGAATCACCGCCAACCCCAATAAGAAGGCCCCAATCGATACTGTGCTCAGACCGATAAGAACCACGTCGACGGTGCGATGCAGCCGTTGACGCGAGCGGCAATGCGCGCACTCCACCAGATGCTGTTCGTAATCGCGGCGCATCTCGGGAGTAATCCCGGAGATGTCATATCTCCAGCTGGAAAGTATGTCGCCTACCACTCGATCAGTGCATGCTGTCGTTTGCATTGTTATAGTTAGCCGCTTTACACCATAGTAACATCAGCGCCCGGTCTGGCTAGTGAATTCGCACGGCCCAAACCCCCGGGCCACTGGACCAACTCTCTAATTATAAGCAAATAGGCTCAAGCGGCGCATCTTGTTCCGCCAGAATCAGCTTATTCGCCAGCAGACTCATACGGTCTCTTAGAGCCCTTTCTGCCGTAACTCGTGCAAGCTCAGCGATACC
>CAWFGM010000077.1:0-6385 GCA_963815175.1 uncultured Acidobacteriaceae bacterium | reverse complement strand
AATACTACGCATCACTCCTTTTCCTGGCCCGGGAGGGCGGATTGCACTCTCCTCTGGAGGGGGAGATGACCCACGCTGGCGTGGCGACGGTCAGGAGCTTTTTTACGTCTCGCACGACCAAGCCCTCATCTCAGTCCAGGTGCGAGAGTCGCCGCAGGAATTCCACGTACTTTCTTCGCACACTCTGTTCCATCTCTCCCTTCCGAGCAACGTAGGATTTTATGATGTCACCCGCGATGGGAAGCGGTTCTTAGTGAACACTCGGACACACAAGGAGCAAGCCGCACCATTGACGGTTGTTACGAACTGGTCAGCGCAATTTGAAGACGAATCGATAAGGGAGAACCCAAGGAACTAAGTACGGTTCGCTCTCACAGGTCCGTCGGCGCTCCATGCATTTAGGGGAGATTCAGTACAGGAACCTTCCTGGTCGAGACAAGCTGCTCTGGACACCCGCGACCGGGTTTTTTCACCTGGCGGAGCCCTGGCACGCCAGGCGCGAGGGGGAGGACGGATGATCAGGAAACCAATGTCTGGCGGACGCCTATTCCGCTTGACGCTCTGCTCCATTTCGCTCATTGCTGCGAGCGGCAGAAACGTCGCCCAGTCCGCTCAACGGACGGACGCCGACGTTCAACATTTCGTCGACTCCCTTTTGCAAAGGATGACGACGGAAGAAAAGATCGGACAGCTAAGCCAGCTGTTTGTCTTCGATTCTTCTGACCCAGTCGAAAAGCCGGTGGCCAGGGGCGAGGTGGGGTCCCTCTTGTTCATCACCGACCCAGCCATGATCAACCGCCTGCAGCATATTGCCGTCGAGAAATCCCGTTTGCATATTCCGCTGATCTTTGGCTACGACGTCGTTCATGGTTTTCGTACTATTTTTCCGGTCCCCATCGCGATGGCTGCTTCCTGGGATCCATCACTGGAGACTGAGGCACAGGCGACTGCGGCCAAAGAAGCTCGGTCCGTCGGCATCAACTGGGCGTTTGCACCGATGTTGGACATTGCACGCGACCCTCGCTGGGGCCGGATGGTGGAGGGTGCGGGAGAGGATCCCTACCTCGGATCCGCCATGGCCGCCGCCCAGGTCCGCGGATTTCAAGGTGAATACGTCGGCGCCCCTGATCATGTGCTGGCCTGCATGAAACACTTTGCCGGTTACGGAGCCGCTGAGGGCGGCCGCGACTACGACGCCTCTTATATATCAGACGCGCAGTTGCAAAATGTCTATCTCCCACCATTTCACGCGGCCGTGAAGGCCGGGGTTGGCTCCGCAATGAGCGCCTACATGGATCTTAACGATGTACCGGCCACCGGCAATCGCTGGCTGCTCGACGACGTTCTGCGCCGGCAATGGGGATTCAAAGGATTCGTGGTAAGTGACGCCGACGCGGTAAAAAGCCTGGTGCAGCACGGATATGCCCGGGACCTCCACGATGCTGCTGTGCGCGCCCTGGATGCCGGCGTAGATATGGAGATGGCGCAGGATGCCACTGCCTATGGCCAAAGCCTGGCCGCTGCGCTGAAGGCGGGCGAAATCACTCTGCAGCAGATAGAGACAGCCGACCGGCGCATCCTTACCGCCAAAGTGCGCTTGGGCTTGTTCGAGCATCCCTACGTCGATCAAGCGCGAATCGCAGGTGTATTGAACGCTCCCGAGCACCGGACCCAGGAACGGATGGCAGCGGAACGCGGGGCAGTCCTGCTACGCAATGAGAATGGCTTGTTGCCGCTGAAGAATAATGCGTACAAGACGATTGCGGTCGTTGGTCCGTTGGCGGATTCTAAGTTGGATACCCTTGGACCTTGGGCTTTCCAGCAAGATCTTTCTGAAACCGTTACGGTGCTGGATGGACTCAGATCAGAATTGGGCACCAGCGCGCAGCTTTCCTTCGCTCCGGGGGTGCAAATCGCGCGTAAGTATTTCTCGTTCTTCGACAAGATAGACCACTCGACGCACCCGGCCGCCTGGTCCGCCGCACAAGCAGACCAGGAGATGGAAAAGGCGGTAGATCTCGCCCGCTCATCCGACCTGGCCATTGTTGTGTTGGGTGAGCTGCATGATATGAGCGGTGAGGCTGCCTCCAGGCAATCGCTGGATCTGCCGGGAAGGGAAGAGGAGTTGTTGGAAAAGGTGGTAGCGACCGGCAAGCCGGTGGTATTGGTTCTCGTCAACGGTCGTCCGCTGAATATCGCTTGGGCATCCCAGCATGTTCCGGCAATCCTCGAGGCGTGGTACCCCGGAACGCAAGGTGGCAGCGCGGTTGCGCGTCTTTTATTTGGCGATGTTGTTCCCGGCGGCAAGCTACCGTTTTCATGGCCACGAGATGTGGGTCAAATCCCCATCAACTACGCCCACAACACCACGCAGGCGCCGCAAGATCAGGGCAAACGTTATTGGGACGTGGAGAGTACTCCGCTTTACCCCTTTGGCTTTGGCCTCAGCTACTCTCAATTCACCTTCTCTGACCTGCGTCTCAGTAAAGCAAAGATCCAGTCAGAAGAGAGTCTTGAGGTAACAGTGGTTGTCGAGAACACAGGGTCCGTCCGTGCGGATGAGGTCGTTCAGCTATATCTTCATCAGCAATACGGCAGTGCATCTCGTCCGGTCCGGGAGCTCAAAGGCTTCCAACGAATCGAGCTTGACCCGGCCGAGCGAAAGACGTTGCGGTTCCAGCTCAGCAAGGACGAACGGACCTACTGGAGTGCGGCGACGCGCAGTTGGGTGATCGATCCTTCGATCTTTGACGTCTGGGTGGGTCCAGACTCGTTGGCGTCACTGCATACATCCTTCGAAGTGACCCATAAACGGCCACGCTAGAAGAAAAAGCAATTCTAGTGGAGCCGTCGTTCGACCAAAAGTACCGGGCGCTCGCCTAGCCGGAGGAAACCGGCGACGTTTACCTTGTCAGCCGCGCATGAAACGTCCCTGCCACCAGCTTTCTTCCTTGCTTCGCACTGGAACGCTGGACAGCAGGTTTAGCGATCGGGTGATCGGAGTCTGTGTCCCCCCGCCCGCGGGATCGCGGGAAAAGGACATCCCGCAGTTGGTGAGGAACCATGGATTTTGAGATTGGAATTGAGGCGAATCATCAAGTTGGTTGTGCCGTCCCCTAAAGGAGACTTGGTTTCCGTTGTTTTCCTTTCCCGGCACTTCCGTGCCGGGCTCTGGATTCTTCCGTCCCTCCCGGGACTGGTTTGCGGAAATGATTTGTGGCCGGGAAGATGTGAAAAAATTGATTTGCTAGAGTGTTCGCGATTTTATTTTCGATCCCAAACGCTTGCCGATACCCAGCGATCGCTTATAGGGCATCCTAGAGCGATCTTTTAAACGCCGAGTTCGCTGCAAATTTTAAAATCGATTTTTTCACATCTTCCAGACGGAACTGGTCCTTTGGGAAAACACAAATTGCTACGGCTTTCCCCTTTCGTAAAGTACCCGTCTGATCACTAAATTCGTCCATCTCTGTAGAACATCTAACTTGACCTACCAAGCTTCTCCTCGACCATGGCGCCACCTCTCGAAAACGCAGTATCCTATGGTCTTGGAAGACAAAATGTGCAGGAAAAGAGGAGAGTGCGGACGCGGCGGTTGATTCTGCTGGTGCTTTTGGCATCGCTGGCGTCTACCGCTGGAGCATCAAAGCGCGCGACCGTTGCGCAACTGGAGCAGGCGCTGATGACTGCCCACGCCGCGCACAAGCCCGACGCGGAGATTGCACGCCAAATCCGCGGCTTCGAGCTTTCCGAAAGGCTGACTGAGGCTAAGCTCGACCGACTCACGGCATCTCTGGATGCGGGCTCCCAGGCGGTGCTGGCTCTGCAACTGCTCGCCGATCAGTCGGCCTTTCTGGAACCGCCGGCGAACGAGCTGCCGTCCACGGCGGCTCCCGACGCGGCTACGCAGCGGCGCATGATCGTGGCGGCCCGCAACTATGTAGCGAAAACCCTGCTGCAGCTGCCTAACCTTTTTGCCATGCGGACCACGAACCGCTACGATGACAGTCCTTATGAGGTCAAGAAAGGCAGCTGGCCAGTTCGCGCTGGGCTGCACCTGGTAAGTACTTCTCGCCGAGAAAGCTCCATCTTTCACGAGCGGCCCAATCCGTCCACCAATGCGTCTGCTGCCAACCGGCCGGAACAGTCGGGATTGGATTCCGGGGGAGAGTTCGGGTCCATGTTGAGTATGATCCTGACCGACGCCGTCAAAGGCAGGGTGAACTGGAGCCACTGGGAAAAGACCACCGCGGGGACGGTCGCAGTTTTCCACTATTCAGTTCCAAGCTCCGCCTCGCACTTCGAGCTCATCAACTCGCTTCAGCGGCAGGCGTCGCTTGAGGGCACGTCAACGCCCACGGTGGGCTCCCGCCAGGTCACCAGGCCGGGCTATCACGGTGCGCTTTGGGTGGATCCGCTCACCGGGACCATCCTACGCGCGACCATCGAGGCCGACACGAAGGGAAGCGTTCAGTTTAAGAAGGCCGCGATCATGGTGCAGTATGGTCCGGTTCAGATCGCTGAGAGCGAGTTCATTTGCCCGGTGCGGAGCCTGGCTCTCTCCATCGCGGCGGGCGCCAATCTCGATCCGCTCACCCACATGCCGGGAGACGCGCCGACCGTATGGCTGAACGAGAGCCTGTTCGCGGGGTATCATCGGTTCGCCACCACGACGAGGATCGTCAAGAACATAGCGGCGCAGCCGCAGCCACAAGATTTAGGGGCACAACCGGGCCGCTTGCAGGAAGTTTCTCCGCCAGCGGACAGCACCGTCATTGCGAAGCAAAAGGAGGAAATTCCGGATGAATACAGGCAGGCGAAAGTCCCCGATCTGCCTGCTCTGTTGCCTGAGGCGCCCGATCTGCCTGCTCTGTTGGCTGGCCTTCCTCCCGTGCACGAGCTCGTTCAACTAGCGCAGGGTTCTCAGGACACACCTGCAAAGATCGTAGTGAACGTGAACCGAGTGGTGGTGCCGGTTGTGGTCCGCGATAAGCAAGGCGACGCAGTGGGCGACCTTAAAAAAGAAGATTTCCAGGTCTTTGACAATGGCAAGCCGCAAGTCATCTCTGGATTCACAGTTGAGAAGCGCGAGGTAACTAAGGGCGCGCCGGCGAGCGCCACACTGGTGAGTACACCGAGTGCTCCACCGCAGGTGACGGTCCTGCCAAAGCGAATCACCGTGTACCTTTTCGATGACTTGCATTTGAGTGCCGCGGACCTGGCAAATCTCAAGAAAATTGATGCCAAAGCGCTGGACGGGGCATTGGTCGATTCCGATATGGCCGCCGTGGTTTCGACCTCGGGAAAAGTCAACAGTGGTCTAACGCGTGATCGCACAAAATTGCACGACGCGATCATGAGCCTGGAGCCGCGAAGCCTCTTCACGTCAAGTGCGGGGGAATGTCCGAAAATCGAGTACTACCAAGCCGTCCTGATCGAGAACCACGATGACGCCGCCTTGGCAAATGCAATAGCTCAGGTATTCGCTTGTGACCCTGCCCTGAACCCGCAGCGCAATCTCGAGGTGGCTCGGAGCATGGTGGAATCCGCCGCCACGCGAGTTCAGATGGCTGGCGATCAGGACGTTCGGGTAACCCTTGCCGCGATCAACGTGTCTGTGCGCACAATGGCCAAACTGCCGGGCCAACGCACCCTGATCCTTGTGTCGCCCGGCTTCTTGTCCCTTGGGCCGGAGGCTTTGAGCTTGGAATCGCAGATTATGGATCTGGCGGCCCAGTCCGGTGTAACCATCAATGCCCTAGATGCGCGCGGGTTGTACACGGGCGTAATGGATATCAGTGAGAGAGGCGCGGGGCACATCATCGATCGAACCCGCCTGGCCGCTATGACGCGCGCCGAGGGCGTGATGTCAGAACTCGCCGACGGGACCGGTGGAGCTTTCTTTCACAACAGCAATGACCTGGGGGCGGGATTCAAGAGTCTGACCGATGGGCCGGGGATTGTTTACGTTCTTGAACTTTCGCTCGACGGCGTGAAGCCGGATGGTTCCTATCATCGCGTTAAAGTGAAAGTGGATCGAAAAGGCATGCAGATACAGGCACGCCGGGGTTACTCTGCACCCAAACAAAAGAAGAACAAGAAATAGAAGTTCTCTGCCTGCCTCGTCGACCTTTACCGCCATCGATTCGCGATGACCGTTTTCTGGATCATGGATGGAGTTTTGGCCATCCTGTTCATCGCGTATCTTGCGGGGTGCTAGTGCCCCTCTGGATTCAAACTGACCCCACTACCAAAGCGTGAGTGGCTGTGGGGTTACTTGGATGAGGCTGATTCGCGCTCACAACTGTACTGCCCTGAAAGTCTTAGGGCGACCACAACGCAGGAAGTTACCGAAATCCCCGTTTCACTGGAAGTTGGATCGCAT
>CAWFGM010000076.1:0-19148 GCA_963815175.1 uncultured Acidobacteriaceae bacterium | reverse complement strand
CGACTAACTTTCTAGTCAGCGGCGAAGTCGGCTTTTTGCCCGCCCTTGCGGCGAAAGAGACTCCACGGCCACGGGCCCTTGGGGCTCTCGGGGCGGTAGACAATGTTCGCCGGAACCTGCAGATCGATCAGCGTCCCACCCTCGCTCGAGGAGCGAACGCGCAATTCGCCGCGCATCTTGTTGGCGCGCTCCCGCATGCCCGGAAGGCCCCAGTGCCCGGTGCGATAGCCCGCTTTCAGTACGCCCTCATTGATGCCGCGGCCGTCATCGCGCACGCGCACGTGCAGAGCACCGGGCTGGTAAGAGATCTCGGCCACAATATTCTGCGCGCCGGAGTGGCTGAAGGCGTTGGTCAACGCCTCCCGTCCGATAAGCAGAACTTCCTCCTGAACGATTTCGTCCAGCAGTCGGGGACGGCCCTCCACGGTGACTTGAAAATTTGCCGGGTGAATAGCCCGTAGCTGATTGCCAGTCTCGGCCAGGGCGTCTGCGAGGTTGATGCTGTCGCTGCGCCGGCCGCGAAGATTCAGGACTCGTTCGCGTCCCTCCTGCATGACCCGGTCCGATTGCTTTAACGCCTCATCCAGAGCCTCTCGCGCAGGATCGTCGGCGGGCAGACGGCTGGCCGCGGTGTGAAAGCGGAGCGTCAGCCCGAACAAGCTTTGCAAGAGGGTATCGTGCAGCTCCCTGGCGATGCGCTCCCGCTCCGCCACTCGTTCGGCGAGCCGTCCCTGAAACTGATGCGCGATGCTCCTGATCCGCAGACGGATGACCCACGACAGCAGGGCGACCGCGGCGAGCAACACCAGCGCTGTGAACCACCACGTCTGGTAGAAAGCCGGCTTAATCGAAACTCCCAGACTGGCTCCAGCTTCGTTCCACACGCCATCGTTGTTGCACGCGATCACGTGAAATCGATAATGTCCCGGGGGCAGGCGGGTATAGAAGGCCTGGCGGCGTGTTCCCGCGTTCTGCCAATCAGAATCGATGCCGTCGAGCTTGTAGCGGAATAGAACCCGGTCGGGAATTGCAAGGCTGAGGGCGGTGTAGTTAATCTCCAGGCTCTCGCTATGGGCGGGAAGCGTCAGGTCGCCGGAGCCGGAGTACGTCTTCCCGTTGGAGATGATAGAGGCGATCAGTACCGGGGGCGGCAGGCGGTTGCGACTCTTGTGGAGCGTCGCCGGATCAAGCCAGGCAATGCCCCGGGTGGTGGCAAACCACATCCGGCCGTCGCGCGATTGGGCGAGCGAGGGCTCGGGGATTCTTTCTGCGGATAGCCCGGGAAGTCCATCCAGCGCATCAAGCCGTTCGCCTGAAACCAGGTAGCTCGGATCTCGAAGCCATCGTGTTAACTCTGCGGCAGAGACATGAGTGATGCCCGAGGATCCATTCATCCAAAGGTCCCCGGTCTCAGTTTCCAACACGCCGGAGACCCTGCCGGGAAGGTCCTGGTTTTTCCAACCCACAAGGTGGAAATGGCCCTTGCTAAATAGCTCGACGCCGCCCGATCCACCTAACCAAACATGGTCACCCCGGGCCGACATCGTCGATTCCGAGACGCCGCGCGTACCGTTAGGAAAAGAGAACCGGTGGTAATTCCTTCCGTCCCACTGGACTACATGGTTGGAGAAGCCAAACCAGACGTTTCCCGCCTCATCGCCCGTCATGGCACCCAGAATGCCCGGCTTCTTGCCCAGCGCTTGGTTCTGACTGCGCCAAGATCCTTGCGTGAATTGGTAAGCTCCGCCGGCCGCGGTAGAGATCCATAGGTCATTGTTGCGATCGACAGCAAGAGAGATCACGGGGCCCACTTCATCCTCCGGGTAGTGCATGGGGGCGAATCCGGTGGGGGAAGAATGCCAGAGAGTGGAGTCACCACCGACGGCGGACCAGATGGTCCCGTTACGATCGAGTCGAAGACAAACGGTCCCTCGTGTTTTGGGGAAGCTGGTGAGGTGGCCGTCGGCGGCCACGTGGGTAAGTGGCAAGCTCAGGTTTCCCGTCCATATGGAACCGTCATCTCCAGCCAGAATGCTAAAGTCATGCTCTTGTGCCGGCGGGAGCGCGACGGTGGAAAGCGCCGTTCGGCGAAGCCGGTCTAGGCCGGAGTTTGTTCCTACCCATACGCTGCCTTCGCGATCGATCAGTACCTTCCATACGGCATCGGAGCTAAGTCCCTGCCTGGTGGTAAAGCTCATTCCCGGAGCACTAGCCGTTGCCTGGGGTGTCGGCCACTGGTCAACATGGTCGAACCGCCGCAGGCCTTTATCGCTTACTGCCCAAATGGAGCCATCCGCGGTGAAGGTAAAGTCCCCGAATTGGACATTTTCTATGCGCTCTTTGCGGGGCACGGAGGGGACGGGTGTGCGGTCCGGATTGATCACGCGGCGGAGCCCATGATCGTCCGACAGCCAGATGGAACCATCCGGAGCTTCATGGAGATAGGTGTTGTGTGTGGCCGTGGCCAAAACAAAAGCGGCCGAAGTCACACCGGCGTCGTATTCCACCCGTTTGAACGTGGATTGACCTGGGGGCATGAAGAGCAGGGCTCCCTCAAGCGTCCTTACCCAAACCGTTCCTTCACGGTCCACCAGAATGGCCGCGGGAAAACCACCAGGATATCCCTGTTCTGGACCAATCTGTTGACACACAGATCCACGCATGTGGAAGAGACCACCCGACGCTTGCAGCCACAGAGAGCCATCGCGGTCCTCGGCGATTCCTTCCATTTGCAAGGCCGGCGTGCATCGCCGGTCAGTAAAGGTTGTGAGGTGTCCACCTTTCCAGAACAGAAGCCCTGCCGCTCGCGTCTTGAGCCACACGCCACCCGAGGAGGAGAGAAACACTGCGTGAATTTCGCTGTTGTGCACAGCGCCGTTGGTGGCTTCTTCGACGGATTGGAAGCGCACCCCGTCAAAGCGGAAGACCCCGGTCGAGGTGGTGAGCCACAGGTATCCATCAGACGCCTGCTGAATATCAACGACGGCTCCAAGACCGTTGTCTGAGGTCCACATATCGTGATGGAAGTTTGTAGCCTCAGCAACGGGCGCCGCCCTGGCTGCTGGTCCACAGACGCCGTATAAACGGCGTTAGCAGCAGGGCTGCAGCGAACAACCATCTGGTCTTCTGGAAGAGTCTACCCATAAGGCGACGTGCTGATTTTACTGAGCGATGGGTCCCAACAGATCAGGCGCGGCAAGACGGTATGACGATGTCTACCGATTGCCAGCCCTATGATGATTGTAGCGCCATATGATTGCAGCAAGCCGCCAGTTGCATTGGCCATGCAGCACACGATTTCGAGTTCAAGGACCTGTCCGGTGAATCTTTGTAACAAGTGCTGTGGATTACTGGTTGTGCTCCTGGCCTCGGGCGCCACTGAATGCGCAGATGACGGGCTCGATACATAACGGGCAAACCACGGTTGTGCTGCAAGGCGGAATGGAAGAGCCGCGCCTGGTCAGCTTGCAGAGCGGAAGGCTTGCCGCGTGGCCCAATGGTATCTCTGAACGATTGATCAATTCTATTGAAGAGAGCGGCCGCACGGTTTCTTTGCACTGGAAGCTCGATGAGCGAGACAGCCGCGTAACCGGCCGTGCTGCAACCTTTGTCTATCAGAGCTCCTCACCACGCTTGCGCTTGACCTGGAAATGGGAAGCGCGGGCCGAATTCGGGCCAGATCGAACACTCCATCACCATCGAAAACCTATCGTCCTCAGAGATATGGTTGCCGCTTCAGGACAGCTTTCGCTTCCGCTTCCAGGTGGCGGCAGGTCATCCGCTGCAGCATTGGTACGTAGAAAAGGGCGCCGGCAAGCCGTCGGACGTGGGTACGCACCAAGTGCCCGTCCGGGCGGGTTATCGCTGGAGAGGCAGGTCCAGCACCTACGCCAGAGATCAGGACCAACGCGAAATCATACCCTGGTTCATGGTGCAGCGGGACAATCCCACTCAGGATGGGTGGTATGTGGGAATCGAGTTCAGTGGACGAACGCGTTTAACACTTGCAGCGTGATGCGGCATTTATTTATGGCGCCGCCGGACTGGATCCTGATCCGGGACCTTTCCGCACTCGCCTGTTGCCCCATGAGACATTCGCAACTCCTACGGTTTTTGTTGGCGGCTTTAGCGGCGAGTGCGGACGGTGCGGGCAATATTCTGCGCCCCTGGGTGAGGCAGGTGCTAAATAATCCAGCAACCTGGAAGAACAGCGCATATCCGCCGTTGGTGAATAACAGTTGGGGAAGTGGCATGCAGATTGACGAGGCGCTCGCGCTGCGGATGGTGCGGGATTCCGCGGATCTTGGCCTCGAACTCTTCCACATCGATGCAGGCTGGTTTCGCGGCGTCGGCGACTGGTATCCCAACCCAAGTAAGTTCCCGCACGGATTTGCACCCATTGTCAGTGAGGCGCACCGGCGCGGCCTAAGATTCGGCATCTGGGTGGACTGGGCACAAGCCGGTACTGATAACAACGCGGGCGCTCTCAGCGTGCACGATCCTAAGGTCAGGGATTGGCTGGTGGCCGATGTTCCGCAGGACTGGCATCCCGCGGATTTTGTGGGAAGGACCATCGACCTGGGGTTTCCGCCGGCCAGGGACTATGCCCGGCAAGAGGTGGAACGCATCATCACACAGTACCACCTCGACATGATGGAACATGACGGATATGTGGTTGCGAAAAATTGCAGCCGCACCGATCATCCGCACGAGGCCGCTAGCCCTCCTCAGATGTCGACAGTCGCCGGCAGCGGCATCACGATGGCGGATAATGCCAGCTCGACCGACGTCAGTTATCATGCGGTGCGCGCCTACTACGAAATCTATTCCCAGGTTCGGCGGGAACACCCCGAGCTATTGCTGGAAATATGCAACGATGGGGGACGCATGGTGGATTTCGGCAGCGCCTCGCACGGCGACTACTTCTCCATCACTGACAGTTACGATCCAGTCTCCAACCGTCGCGCGTTCTATGACGCCAGCCACGTTCTGCCCGCAGCAATGCTGGAAGACTATGTGGAGAAATGGCCCACGCCAAAGATTGAGAATTTTCGCTACATGCTGCGCAGCGGCATGATGGGCATGCTCACCGTCATGCAGGACACGAATATGTGGACCGCGGAAGAACACGCGGCTGCAAAGGAAGAGTTCGCACTTTATAAGCAGAAGCTGCGGCCGCTCATCCGCGATGCGGAGCTATACCACGTCTCAGAAAGGCCCGATGGTATTCATTGGGACGGCATGGAATATTTTGACGCCAATCGCCGAAGAGGTGTCCTTTATGCTTTTCGCGGTTCGATCAGCAATGAGAGCCGGCACCGCTTTCCAGTGGAGGGCGTTGAGGCCACCCACAGTTACCGGCTGCATTTTTCCGATCTCAGCGCCCCGGATCGGACCATTTCCGGTCGAGAACTACTCGATCGGGGGTTGACTGTGGTTTTGCCTTCGCCGCTGAGCTCTGAGCTTGTCTTTATAGACGATTTGCAATTGTAAGTGAACGATCTTGTTTGGTCAGCCCAGGTGGACAATCGTTGCGGAAAATGACATCAACTCTCAAGGTGTGTCGGGCTAGTCCCGCAGGAAATGGGAGTCACGGGCCTAAGGCTTTGTATCCGGCACGATTTTAGTAAAAAGAGATATGGGGTGCACCCCCTCTGTTTATCGCCCTGTGGCCATACCACAGGAAACATGGCATGCTTATGTGGCAACAACACAGGAGCGGTGATGGCCGAATCGAAACTCGATCTGTTGCAAGGCACGCTCGACCTGATGGTTCTGCAGACGCTATTGACCATGGGAGCCATGCACGGCTATGGCATTGCCCGGCGCATCGAACAGGTGAGCGGGGATGAAATCCTGCTGAACCAGGGCACGATCTACGCTTCGCTGGTGCGGCTGCAGCAGCGGGGATGGATCGACGCGGAGTGGGGCACTTCGGATAACAATCGCAAGGCGAAGTACTACTCGATCACCCGGGCGGCCGCAAGCAGCTGGCTGAAGATGCGGCGCACTGGCAGAGATTTTCGCGGGTGATGGGCCGGGTGTTGGCGATGCCGGCGGAAGGAGAGCTGTGATGAGCGCCCTTCGGGAAGGATTCCAACGGATACGCTCTTCTTTCAAAAGCCGCAACGCGATTCTGATCTGGATGCGGAGATGGCCGCGCATCTCGAGCTGGCCGTGGAAGAGAATATTCGCCACGGCATGTCTGCGGACGAGGCGCGCCGGCAGGCGATGATTCGCTTCGGTGGAGTGACGCAGGCGAAAGAGCAGCATCGCGAGGCGCGCGGCTTGCCCTGGCTCGATGTGCTGCTGCAGGACATGCGCTTCACCTTTCGCACTCTGGGCCGCGACCGCGGATTCACTGTGATCGCGGTGATCATCCTGGGGCTGGGCATCGGCGCCAACATCACCGTGTTCAGCGTGGTCAACACGATCCTGCTGCGGCCGCTGCCGTTTCGCAATCCGCAGCAGTTGGTCCGGATACTCACCAAGAACACCGCCGGCGGGGAATCCAGCATGACCTATTCCGCCGATGCCACCGAGGAATTTCAGCGGCCAAACCGCTCCTTCGAATCCGTCTCGGGCTACTTCGCCTTTTCCGGACCCGACAACCTCAAGCTCATGGGCCACGGGCAGCCGATGCCGGTTACGGGCTTGATGGTGGGGGGAAATTTCTTTCAGACGCTGGGCGTCGAGCCGGCGTTGGGACGGGTGTTTACGGCAGAGGAGTGCCTGCACAACAGCCGCCCGGTAGTGCTGCTGAGCCACGCGTTTTGGAAGCGGCAGTATGGCGGCGATCGCAATATCGTGGGCCAGGCGATCGATGTGAATGCAACGCCAGTGACGGTGATCGGCGTGTTGCCGGAAAGCTTTGACTTTGGCTCCGTCTTTTCTCCCGGCTCCAAAGTGGATATGTACGGGCCGGTGATCTATGACGATATCCGGGATGAGGGCAATACCATGGCCCTGATCGGCCGCCTGAAGCCCGGCGTGAGCCTGGCGCAGGCCCAGGCAGAAGCCGATCTGCTCTTTCCCAACCTTCATTTCAATCTCAAGCATCCTGAGTATGGCGGCAATTACACCGGCGCGCTGTTCGGCTTGAAGGACTATGTCAGTGGCAAATTGCGCCGCTCGCTGATTGTGTTGTGGTGCGCGGTGGGCCTGATCCTGCTGATCGTGTGCGTGAACCTGTCGAACCTGTTGCTGGCGCGCGGGGCGGCGCGCAGCAAGGAATTCGCCATGCGCACGGCTCTGGGCGCGACGCGCGGCCGGCTGGTGCGCCAGTTGCTGACCGAGAGCCTCATGCTTTCGTTCGCGGGCGCCTTGCTTGGTTTGGGGATCGCTTTCGCCATTACCACTTATCTGGCCCACCAGGGTTCGATCGCGCTGCCGCTGCTGAGCAGCGTGCGCATCGATGGAGCCGCGCTGGCCTGGACGCTGCTGGTGGCCGTGGCCGCGGCGGTTTTCTTCGGCCTTGCGCCGGGCCTCAGGATCTCCAGCGGCAACTTGCAGGAGGCGCTCAAAGACTCGGGCCACGGGGCGAGCGACGGCAAGAAGCATGAGGGTCTGCGCTCGGTGTTGATCGTCTCAGAGATTGCGCTGGCTTGCGTGCTGCTGGTGGGCGCCGGGCTGTTGTTGCGGAGTTTTCTGCGCATTCTCGATGTCGATCTCGGTTTCGAGCCCAGCCATGCCGCCTCGATCAGCCTGGACTACGACGATGGCGGCGATCCGGCCAAGAGAAGCGTGATCTGGCAAGAGGTGCTGCGCCGGGTGGAGGCTATTCCGGGAGTCGAGACAGCCGGCATCACCGACAACCTGCCCATGAGCCGGAATCGAAGCTGGGGCATCTCGGTCAAGGGCAAAAACTACCGCAAAGGGGAATTGGAACCGCACCTTCGTTTACATTGTTTCGCCGGGGTACCTCAACGCGATTGGCATGCACCTGGTGAAGGGCCGCGACATTCGTTGGGACGACACGGATAAGAAGGTAGGAGTCGTCATCATTAATGAGACGGTCGCGCGCCGGCTTTGGCCGGGCGAAGACCCGATTGGCCGCATTGCGATGTGGCCGGCATGGATGCGCGCGTCATCGGCGTGGTGGCCGATGTCCGCGAGAGCAGCGTCGAAGGCAATCCGGGTTGGCAGATGTACCTCTCGGAGCCTCGCCGCAGTTTGGGCCGGACGGTGCGCAGCTGGTGGTGCGCACCAAGTTGCCGCCGGAAACGCTGGCTTCGACGGTGATGAGCACGCTGCGAGCAAATCAACCCGGGGCAGCCGGCGACAGAGTTCCGGCCGGTGCAACGGCTGGTGGATCATGTGGTTTCACCGCGCCGCTTCTTTGTTATGCTGGTGGGCGTCTTTGCCGGGCTGGGATTGTTTTTGGCTTCGCTGGGGATTTATGGCGTGATCTCATACTCGGTGACGCAGCGGACGCAGGAGATTGGTATTCGCATGGCGCTGGGCGCAAGCCAGGGGCGAGTACAGTTGGCAGTCATCGGGAAGACACTGCTGCTGGCATTGATCGGAATCGCAACCGGGACGGTGGCTTCCTTGGCCATCTCCAATCTGATTGCGTCGCTTCTGTTCGGAACGCCGGCCACCGACCGGGCTACATTCCTGAGCATGACTTTGTTGCTGCTGATGGTGGCGCTGCTCGCCGGATATATACCTGCGCGAAGGGCATCGCGGATCAACCCGATGGTCGCGTTGCGCAACAATTGAGTTGTGTCTTTCTTTGACTAGACACCCACCCCCGAACGCAGAACCGCTAGAATCGCCGGTCAATACGGGGATACCAGGTTAGCTGGAAGCCGGTGCTGGTATCGGATTGCCGCCCGGATTTGTATAACGGAATCAGCCATTGCTCGTACTGCACATTGGCCTTCAACTCGACATCCGGTGTGAGGCGCTTGACTACATCGAAGCGGAAGTCGGTTTGCGTGGTGCCGCCAGGAATAAAGTCCTTGGCGGCTTTGTCACTGCGGTAAGAAACCTGCAGCCATTCACGGGGCGAGAGGTGGTAAGTGAGCCAAGCCTGGCCTCCCTTGTTTTCGCGCCCAATCCAGTCTCCCATCAGCAAGCCGTTGCTGGTGTATCCGTTCCTCTGCACCACCTCGATGTACTGATCCTGGCCGCCGTTGCTGAGGCCGGTGTCGGGATCGGTGGAGACAGCTTCGGCGCGCAAGTCGAGTTTGGGCGCGCCAGGAAAATGGGATAAGTAAAGGCCGGGGCGGATGGCGGCGTGGCGCGGCGCAGTGATGGGGAAGACGTCATCGTGTACTTCGGAATCGCAATAGAAAGTCAGCCACTTGCGGAGATAGGGCAAACGCCAGGAGAAGTCCACAGCGCTAAAGCGGGCGCCGGGGTCGTTGCGCGAGAATTTTTCCGATCCGTTGGTATCGCTGATGCTATAAAAGCTACGCCAGAACGTACCCAGCGTGATGGGCGCGTGTCCCTTGCCTCCCCAGATGACGGTGCGTTGAAAACCAAATTCAAAGTTAGGCGTGGGCTTGAAGGAAATCTTCTCCGCATGCGCCCAGGGGCTCACGGGATCGTTGTGACCCTTCAGCGGTCCCACGAAGAAGTCGTATCGGATCAGCCCGGCGATACGGGAGATGTACGGGATATATAGCGGCTCGACGCGGTTGATACGAAAGCTCCACATATTTTCCGCGTTGTTGCTCCAGGCCATGCCGCCACCCATCCCCGGCCCGTACCAGTTGTCCATTTTCCCAAAGGAAATTTCATGGCCTACGACGTGAGCCGAAACATAGCCCTCAAGCACGGTGAGGTTATTAACCGAGGAAACCGGCCCCAGTGGGATGGTGGTGTTTCCATAGAGAGGAACGGAACTGAAGGTGGCGAAATCATCGATTGTGGCCAGGATCTCTGATAAGGGAAGTGAGTACCCTTCCCAAGAAGGGGCATGCTGGAATTCCCCGCGAAAATAAATGGAGAACATGCCATAGTGGCCGCGCGTGCTGAAGCCGGTGTAGCTGTTGAAGCCTGCTGCGTAGGGCCGGCCAAAATCATTGATGTCGGTCTGTCCCAGGTGGAAGCTGTCGCGTAACGGTGTGCCGGCGATCCCCATCACACCCTGGTACACCGAGTCGAGCCCAACTCGCCCATACCTTTGGTCGAGAGGGATGCGCATATCGGGCTGCAGGTCTCTTTCCAGGGCCGTAAAGATGTCGATGGCTTCGTCGTTCGTGCTGTCGGTGATCCTGTCCGAGCTTTGCTCCAGCATGTGGGCCACGCTCAGGCGCGTCCACGGACGCATACCGAGGAAGACGGTGTCGACAAAGCCCATCCCATAGAGCCGCATCACCGCGGGGTAGATCCAGCTGTCCAGCGGGATATAAGTGGAACTCATGCCCTCTATCGATTTGAGCGGCGCATAGGGCGCAAAGTGAATGGCCTCGCGCGGAGCAGGAAGTTGATTGGCAGATGGCGGCGGTGGAGCGGTGGCCGGCGGAGGTGTTTGCTGCGGGGCGGGTTCGGACTGCGTTGCCTGAATCGGATCTGAAGCAGAAAGGGTGGAAGCGGCCGAGATTGCTGGGGTCAATAAGACCAACGCACACACGACAGCAAGGAATTCCACTTACACCTCAAAGCCAAAAGCGGTTGATGCCGGATATGACCTGTGGCGGAGGCAGGTATCGGGCCGAGAAACGTGACGAGAATCGTTCACCTCTTCTCAAGCTAACGAAACGAGGACTAAGGGTCAATCGTTTGCAGCACGCCGAGAAGCGGGAAGATAACGGGGCAGGTGGTTAAAGCCTGACATGACTCGGCGGCGGTTTCCGCGCCTTTTCCGTTGCCTTCCCTGAGTTCTTCTTTGCATCCTTAAGGGCGGAGTCCAGTTTCCGCGAAAACTCTTGCACCACCTGTTTTTTCCAGCTCGGGGTAAAGAGTCCCTTGGCCTTGAGGTAGCGTTCCATGTGGGTGAGAGGATCGCGTTCGTTGCGCCGGGCCGCGATGTTCGCGAGGCGTCGTTTGGTTTGGCTGTACAGACGATAGGGCTTACCCTCCACCAACACCGGGCAGCCGCCCTGGCGCACCCGCTCCACACTTTCGCAGGCCACCCGGTAGACGGCCACAACATCGTTGGCATCGACGGGAATGATAGGGAGGCCCTGGCCCCGCGCTATTTGGATCGGGCCGTCCTCTTCGTCGCTTGCCTTGAAACTGGCAGGCTCGGTCGCGGAATTATCCTCTACCACAAAAATTATGGGTAGGCTTTTGTTGGCGGCAAATGCAACTGCTTCATGCCAGCAGTCAAGAGCGGTTGTCGACTTATCGACAAACGCGATCACCACATTGCTGTTCTTCTTCTCGTTGGTTGGCCCGGGCCGTACTGGTCGCCAACTCGAGCTGCGTGCATTGCGCGGGCGAGGGCATGATGATGCCGGGCGACCGGCTGTGGGCTGCGGGGCGCGCGTAAAGCTGGACCACGATTTCAGCCAGCGGCACTCCTTTGACCAGGCTGGCAATTGCGTTGTGGGGCGCGAGGGCGATCGTGTCTTCCGGCTGCAGGTCGATGGCGCACCCGGTAGCAATGGCCTCCTGGCCCATCGAAGCAGCGTAGAGGCCTGCAGATCGAGGATGGCCACGCAGCCGGCATGCACGCTCCGTGAGCAGCCGGCATTGGACCATGGTGGCATAAAGCTGTTTCAGCTTGGCGTCGCTAATCAGCGAGCCGCCGGTGGAGACGGCCGCGGCGGCGGTCGCCTGCCCAACCTTACCAGCCATGGTTACGGTTTTCTCCTGAGGATTGAATGCCAATGAGCGAGTAAAGCATTCTTGCTAATGGCGCGGTCTTTGCGTGCCCCGGGGTGGAAGGAATGGCCGCACATAATTGATCCCACCGGACCAGAGTATTAGCAAAGATGCGTTAAAGGGCTGATTGTAAATCACACCGCTCCCGATCTGCGTGACCGACTTCATGCGAACGGTGGAAAGTAGCCCGGACTTTTTCACAGAAATGTGAAAAAGCCTGTGTATTTCCTGGGCCTCGATGGCGCGCAGTTCCTGAAACGATAGGAGTTCTAGCACTCTGCACTGCTTTCGATGCTCGGGACAGCGGCCTTGTCATGTGGAGTAGTCCGAATTGATGCGCACATACTCCGCAGTGAGGTCAGTGGTCCAGAAGCGGCACTTGCCTGATCCGAGACCGAGATCGATATGAACCGTCAGATCGCGTTGTTTCAAGTATTCGATGGGTGGCATTTTCATCGAAGCGCGGTGAGAGACAGCCCCCGCGGCAGATCTCGAGCTCACCGAAGGAAATGTTGATCACGCGCGGGGTCGATAGCTACGCCGGCATAGCCGACAGCTGCCAGTATGCGGCCCCAGTTCGGATCGCAACCCGCCCACGCGGTCTTGACCAGGGGAGAGTGGGCAATGGAGCGGGCTACGCGCAGGGCATCCGCATCCGTAAGGGCTCCGCTGATGTCCAGCTCGACCACGTGTTGAATGCCTTCTCCATCCTCCACGATGCGCATGGCGAGCGATAAACAAACGCTCTCGAGTGCGGAGGAAAAGGAGGCCGTAGGCGGATCGTCGACGGGATGCGCTGTGGCGTGGGAGTGGCCCCGGATGGTGACTCCGCTGGCCCCGCTGGCGAGCAGCAGGACGGTGTCATTGGTGGAGGTATCGCCGTCGATGGAGATGCGATTGAACGAACGTTCGACAGCGTGATGGAGCAGATCGGAAGCCACACCGGGTTCGAGGGCGGCATCGGTGAAGAGATAGACCAGCATGGTGGCATGCAGGGCGGCTGGCGAAGCGGCTTGGAGTTGGGGATGGATCATGCCCGCGCCCTTGGCGATGCCGGCAATGCGAACCGTTACCCCGCGCACGGCAAAACTTGCCACGGCAATCTTGGAGCGGGTGTCGGTTGTCATGATAGCTGCCGCCATCTGTTGCAGGTGAGCAGCGGTTGGGCCCAGGGCGGCGTGTAGTGCTGGCAAGGCCGCAGTCAGCTTGTCTACCGGAAGCGGCACGCCGATGATGCCCGTCGAGGAGGGAAAGACGGAACGGGCATCGCAGCCGAAGATGGCGGCAGCGTCGATGCAGCACTGCTGTGCGGCACTCACGCCGGCCTCGCCGGTCGCACAGTTTGCATTGCCCGCATTGACCAGCGCAACACGCAGGTGATGTTGACTGCGTTCCAGATGGCGCTTTCCGACGATCAGTGGCGCGGCGATCACTTTGTTGCTGGTGAACATGGCGGCGGCGGTTGCCGGTTGGTCGGCTACTGCACAGGCAAGGTCAGGGTTACCGCTGGCCTTAATGCCGGCGCGCACGGCGGCGAAAGAGAAGCCGCGCGGCACCTGGTCGTCGCTGAGCTGAGTGTTGAGGGAAGGCGTGTGGTGATCCGGAGACGTTTCAGCCATGTGCCCTTTACTCTATCAAGAGAACGCACCATCGTTCACAGCCGCCGGAACATCGATAGCTGCGGCCTAGGATAATTACGAATGAAGCAGGAAAAGAACGTTGGGGCCAAGGTATCTCCTGAGTTCCTCCGCATGCGCAACGTGGATGTGGCGCGCGGCCAGAAAGTAGTGCTGCACGATGTGAGCCTCAGGATTGCCGCCGGAGAACACATCGCCATCCTGGGCCCAAATGGCTGCGGAAAGTCAACCCTGATCAAGGCCATGACCTGCGAATGCTATCCCATCGTACGTCCAGGGATGGAGATGAAAGTCTACGGCCGGGACCGTTGGGAGGTGCAGGAACTGCGCAAGCATCTGGGCGTAGTTGCCACGGAGCTGCCGGGCGAACGGACCGCGGTGACGCGCGGGCTGGACGCCGTGGTCAGCGGGTTCTTTTCCAGCTCCACCTTGTGGCCGAACCTGGTAGTGAGCGAGAGCATGCGCAGCAGCGCACTGGATGCGCTTGGCATGCTCGGCGCGGAGTACCTGCGCGACCGATGGGTGGGTGAAATGTCAGCGGGTGAGAAGCGCCGGGTGATGATCGCGCGAGCGCTGGTACACCGCCCGGAGATGTTACTGCTCGACGAACCGAGCAACGCACTGGACTTGGCGGCGCAGCGCGAACTACGCGAGATCTTGCGTGAAGTGGCCGTGGGCTCCGGCGAGCGGGGCGGAACAGGGCTGGTGATGGTAACCCATCACCTGGCGGATATTCTGCCCGAGATCGATCGCGTGGTCATGATGGGCGCGGGCCGTATCGTGGCCGATGGACCAAAGAGGGAGTTGCTGCAAGCATCCAGGCTGCGCGAGCTCTTTGGCGTCGACCTCGAATTAACCGAACGCAATGGCTACTGGCATTCGTGGTAAGCGGTTCCGTCCTATGAAACAGTGCTGCTTGACCTGGACCCCGTGATCGTTTTAGCTTATGGCTACACGGGAAAGGAGGATGATCCAGCGAATGAAAAATTCTGATGGTAGTTGTTGTTCAATACGTGAGGTGACTGAGGCCTAGAGCCTGCGTGCTCTATCGTCGGCTCTCTGGGCCAATCCCAACATGTCACTGATTCTGTGGGGCCTGCCAAGACAGGCCCCTGGAATGCATCGTTCCGCATCGTCTCCCCGCCTTCAATTCTTCTTGCTCCACATCTCGCTTAAAAGCGGCCTACGCACCCCTCCAGCCCAGCAGTACAGGTGAATCTGCGTGGCGTTGCCGGAAATAGAACAGTATATGTTGCTGATAAAAACCACAACCGGTGCCTCGACAAAAGCGCCGCGAAGGAATTTTGGCCTACGGCAAGGGCAACACCCGCGGCAACCTTAGCACGATGCCGGTGGTTAAGGTCTTAGGGCGAAAGCTGTAGCCGTTCAGGGCCGACAATCCTCCATAGCTGAATTCCGCCACGCGCCAGTCGATGCGTGGCAGCACGGTGTAATCCACGCCGCCTAGAAACTGGTATTCGAATCGTGTGCTGTTCGTCGGAGAGCCGCCCTGGAAGTCTAAGCTGCCCACGCCAGCCGTCGCTTCCACGTACGGGTGCAGTGGGATGACATGCAGATTCAAGCCGACCCGGGGTCCAATGCCGCCGCTGTTGAAGTAGTCTCCCCCGCTTTTTGCGAAGGAGCCGCGAAGATCCACGCCTATGTTGAGGACGGCAAGGCGTCCGCTCGCGAGGTAGGCCCCGACCGTTCCGCCATAGAACTGGTATCCGGTAGGTCCGGGATTGCCCAGGTTCTGCACCGTAAAACCGCCATAGAGCCCAAGCTGTGCGCGAACAGAAAGCGGAGAAACAACCAGGAGAGTGAGAGCGAGCAGTCGCAGCAGTTTCATCAGGCGAGAACTCCTCGTACCAACTTACTCTTCCGTCCGCACGCGGGCGAGGCGACTGAGGCTTCGTTGCTCCGTGCCTCGCTGACGGGCGCTGCACAGGCTTACAATTAATTCATGGAACCACTGGTGATTGCGGGTAAAGCCTTTCAGTCCCGGCTGATTGTGGGCACGGGGAAGTACAAGGACGGTCCAGAGACGCAGGCGGCGATTGAAGCTTCAGGAGCGGAGATGGTTACCGTGGCGGTGCGGCGATTGAACCTTGACCGCACCCGGGAGTCACTCCTCGACTACATCGACCCCGAGCGTTATTTCCTGCTGCCCAATACTGCCGGTTGCTACACGGCGGATGAGGCGATTCGCGCCGCCCGGCTGGGACGCGAGGTGGGGCTCTCCGACTGGGTAAAGATCGAGGTCATTGGAGATCAGGCGACCCTCTATCCGGATGTTCAGGCAACCCTGGAAGCAACACGAGTTCTGGTCAAGGAAGGTTTTACCGTTCTCCCGTATACCTCCGACGACATTGTGTTCGCCCGTCGGCTGATCGATGCGGGGGCGGCCGCGGTCATGCCTCTGGGCGCGCCCATCGGGAGCGGCATGGGGTTGCAGAATCTGGCGACCTTGCGCATCCTGCGGGAGATGATCACCGAGGTTCCGCTTATCGTCGATGCCGGGGTCGGCATGGCGTCGGATGTATGCCTGGCGATGGACATGGGGGCAGATGCAGTGCTGATCAACTCCGCTATCGCGCACGCAGCCAAGCCGGTGCTGATGGCCGAGGCGATGCAGCACGCGGTGCTTGCGGGGCGGCAATCTTTCCTTTCCGGCCGAATGCCGAGGAAGCTGTACGCGACTGCCAGCTCTCCGCTCGAAGGCCTTTCCAAGTAAAGTTTCTGCACCCACATGACTATTACGGCGTCCATTCGAGTGGGATAGACTCGGTCACATGCGCGTCTTTGGCATCGATTGCGGAACCAATTGCACCGCTATGGAGTCGTGGACGTGCAATATGGGCCGCGCGAAACACGCCTCATCGCGGTAGCGGCGGGCGGTCTCAAGCTGGCCAGGGAGCAGCCGTTACCCATGCGGCTGGCCTGTATTTATGCCGAGCTCTCGGCGCTGTTGGAGCAGCACCGCCCGGAAGTGGTGGCGGTGGAAGAGGTGTTCTACTCCGTGAATGCGAAGTCTGCGCTAAAACTGGGACATGTGCGTGGAGTGGCGTTGCTGGCAGCAGCCATGCACGGCTTACCGGTGGCCGAATATGCTCCGCTCACCATCAAATCCGCCGTGGTCGGCTATGGTTTGGCGCAGAAGGAGCAGGTGCAGTTCATGGTCGCGCGCCTGCTGAACCTGGATTGCGCGCCGGAACCTGCCGATGCGGCCGACGCCTTGGCCATTGCGATATGCCACGTCCATACCGCCCAGACACTTTCATTGCAGGCGGAATCCCGGGCTTGAGGTTTGGGTTGAATCCGCTCCATAGTATCGCATGGGCAGTGTTGCCTTTCATGGTTTTGTCCAGCGCACCGCCGGCCGCCGCGCAGGGCGCGTCCCAGGCGCAGATCCGCTTTAACTATGAAAACCCCAAGCTGCAGCCTCCAAAGTATGTTCTGACGGTCAATGAAGACGGCAGCGGGCACTTTCGCTCGGAAGGCCAGGGCCCGGTATCAAGCGACCCAGCGAGTGTGCCGTCGGAGCCTCAGGATCGGCCGATCCACATCTCGAAAGCGATGCGCGCGGCCATGTTTGTGACCGCACGCAAGAACAAGCTTTTTGCCTTTGCCTGTGACGACGGGGCGAAGAACATCGCCTTCCAGGGCACCAAAACGTTGCAATACGAGGGTCCTGAAGGCCAGGGAAGTTGTACATACAATTGGAGCAAAAACGCTCAGATTGATAAGCTGACAGACCAGTTTGAAGCCATTGCCGCAACTCTGGACGAGGGCAGCAAGTTAGAGCGCCAGTACGAGCATGGGCGTCTTAGCTTGGATGGGGAACTGGAAACTCTGGATCAGATGGTGCGCGATGGGAGGGCGCTCGAGGTAGAGAACATCGCCCCCATTCTGCAGAAGCTTGCCGGGGATGAGGCAGTGTTACAGCGGGTGCAGCGGCGTGCACGCGCGCTGTTGGCGCAGGCTAAGAACGATTGACCGCCCAGCCGGCATCCACAAAAGGTTTCCCGCCGCGTCCAAGAACTAGGTAAAGTATTGAGTTTACGTAAGGAAACTTATTGTGTGAATTTTGGTTTAAGGGATTAGGGGACCTGAACGTAGGGTCCCACCAGGAAATGGAGGTGCTCCGTTATGCAGCACCCACGAAATAGGAAGACCGTTGCCGGGCCCTTGGCGCTAGCCGCATTTTGTCTGCTTTGGATGGGATTAGGAACCAGCCGTGCGTCAGCCCAGGCCCAGGACCCTGCCGGACCTGGCGTCGCCCGGGTAAGCTTTGTGCAAGGCTCGGTGCAACTCCTTGCCGGTCAGGGTAGCGATTTTCAGCAGGCGGTGATGAACATGCCGGTGGTGGATGGATCCCGTTTGCAAACTGGGGGAGACGGCCAGGCGGAAGTCGAGTTCGGTGACGGGAGCGTCGCCCGGTTGACCCCAAACAGCACCCTTCAGTTCGACCACTTGGGACAGGATCGCGTCCAGGTGCAGCAGTTGGCCGGATTGGCCTATTACGAGTTCAACGTGGGCGATGGAACCCGCCCTTCAGCGTGCAATTCAACAATTTGTATGTGCAGCCCACAGCCAACGCGATCCTGCGCGTGGGGCTGGATGCCGGATGGGAAGTTGCTGTGATCAGCGGCTCAGTGAATGTGCAGGGAGATGGCATTCCGGGCGTCACCGTGGCGGAAAACCAGAGCATCCGTTCCGGCGCCGAGAACAGCGGGGCTCCCTACACCGTGGCCCAGGGAATCAATGGCGACTCCTGGGATAACTGGAACCAGGACCGTGACCAGGCGATCGCGCAGGAAGCCTCCCAGCAGACGCCGGTGCGCGACGACTCAGCCAATCCGCAGAATGAAAACTGGAATGATCTGGATGCCGACGGCAACTGGTATCCCGTTGAGGGAACCGGCAACGTCTGGGTTCCTGCCGGCGTCGGTCCGGATTGGGATCCGTATGGATCCGGCTATTGGGCCTACTACCCCACCATCGGCTACACCTGGGTTTCAAGTTATCCCTGGGGCTGGCTTCCGTACCATTGCGGCCGTTGGGGGTATGACTCCTTCGGCTGGGGATGGGCTCCGGGCGGCTGTGGCCGAGTCTGGTCTCCCGTGATTGGGGTGCGCAACTATCCTGCCGGTTGGGTCATGCCCGTGCGGCCCGTCTTTCGCGGCGGTGCGCACCCTCTTCCGCCGCAACGCCTGGTGGCGGTAGATCGTGGACCGGTGGCCACGGGCCCCTGGGGCCTGCGTGGAGCAGTGCCCAAGCCAAATCATCAGGAGGCGCTGAATTTGAATGGGCGCACAATTACGCCAGTGAATCGAGTCGACGTTCGTCACCAGGCATACCTCCCGCCCAAGGGCACAGCGCCGGGGTTTCGCGCAGTACTGACGGGCGCTCCCGTCGGGGTGGGACAGCGGTCGGGATCCAATAGCGCGTACTGGAGCGCCAATCCGCCGCGGGCGATCGAGAGGCCGAACGAGCCGCCGGCCCAAAGGCAGATGCAGCCGGGGGTTCAAAGGGCGATCCCGCCGCCGGCCCAAAGGCCGAGCGTGGGTTACTCTGTGCCGCCGCAGCAGTCGTACAATCAACGTTCGACTTACGTGGCGCGGCCGACGCCTACCACGCATTATTCGGCGCCGCCTCCGCCCCATTACTCGCCTCCACCGCAGTTCCATTCGGCGCCTTCCGGGGCTCACCGCAAGAGTGGATTAGACCAGA
>CAWFGM010000075.1:0-5077 GCA_963815175.1 uncultured Acidobacteriaceae bacterium | reverse complement strand
ATCGCTGCGCGGATCAGCGCAATGTGGGAAAAAGCCTGTGGGAAGTTACCGGTCAGGCGTTTCGCTTCCGTATCGTACTCCTCGGAGAGAAGCCCGACATCGTTGGCGACTGCGAGAACCCTCTCAAAAAGGATTCGCGCTTCACCAGTCCTCCCGATCAGGGAGAAGCACTCCACCAACCAGAAGCTGCAGGCCAAAAAGGCGCCTTGCTTTGCTTTCGGGGTCGCCGGAATGTTGCGCAAGACGAACCCGTCCTCCACCAGGCCCTGCTCTATGGCTTTGACCGTTGCCAGCATCCGCGGATCAGTCGCCGGCAAAAAGCCGGCGAGTGCAAGGAGAAGTACTGAGGCGTCCAGACTCTTTGAGCCGTAGTACTGGACGAAGCTATCGACGTGCTCATCGAAGCCATGCTTGCAGACATCCGCGTGGATCTCGTCGCGTAGCGCCTTCCATTCCGAAAGCGGGCCATCCATGCCATCGCGCTCAATGCTCGTGACCGCCCTTTCCAAGGCAAGCCAAGCCATCGCCGCGGAGTAGGTGTAGCGCCGAGGTTCGTCGCGCGACTCCCACATGCCCGATCCAGGCTCCTGCCAAATCTTTGCGAGATGTTCGGTGAGCCCCTGCTGCAGCTGCAACTCCTCTTGCTCGCAGGGCACGCCTGCCTCCCGGGCATGATGCAAAGCGCCGGCGATCTCGCCATAAATGTCTTGTTGGGTCTGCTGTTGGGCAGCGTTCCCAATGCGGACCGGCGCGGAACCCTCATAGCCGGATAGCCACGGCACCTCCCAATCGGGAATGTGGCGCTCGCCCCCTATCCCGTACATGATTTGGACCTGGGACATGCTTCGCCCCACTGCGCGCAAGAGCCACTGCTTCCACGCAATCACTTCTTCCGTGAACCCGCACTCGATGAGCGCGGAGACAGTAAACGTGGCGTCACGAATCCAGCAATAGCGATAATCCCAGTTCAGCGGGCCACCGATACGTTCTGGAAGCGAGGTCGTGGGAGCGGCGACGATACCTCCGGAAGGGCGATAGGTCATCGCTTTGAGGGTGATGAGCGAGCGTTCGACAGCCGCTCTGTAAGGTCCCTGATATTTATTGCGGGCTAACCAGTTCGTCCAGAAATGCTCGGTTTGCTGCAAGGCCACATCGACTTCGATGGGGTTGGGAAGTGCCTCGTACGAGCAGCCGTAGGTCAGGACGAATGTTTGCACCTCTCCGGCATGCATGGTGAATTCCGCTGCAAGCGTGCCCGGCTCCGATTCCTCGACCAGGGATGCAGTGCGCAGAACGGTCAGGTTTGGTCCAGCCTTCGAGACCCAAGCGGATTCGCCTCGCGTTGCGGCTTCGAAGTGAATCCAGGGAATGGTGCTGCCGTAATCAAAACGGAGACAAAGCTCAAACCGCATGTTCACTGTGCCCGCCGTGCACTGCACGATGCGAACCAGATCGGAGTGACGGCCGCGAATGGGCATAAAATCTGTGACCAGGACGCTGCCATGAGGCGTCTTCATGGTCGTCTCCAGGATGAGGGTTTGGGGCCGATAGCGACGGGTGAAGGTCACCTGGGGATCGCTCGGCGCTATTTGCCAGTAACCATTTTCGCGCGAGCCGAGCAGAGCGGCGAAGCATGCGGGAGAGGAGAAATCAGGCCAGCAAAGCCAATCCACGGAACCGTTACGATGGACTAAAGCGGCAGTCTCGCAATCGCCGATCAAGGCATAGTCTTCGATCTTGTTGGATTGCAATGAGTCCTCCGCCTGACTAGATGCAGCGTTCTGTAGGCCTGAAGCAGTTCACTTCAAGCGTGGAACTCCCTTGCCCCACGTCTCTGGCGGAGCAAGTTCGCGACGGATTGGCGGCGAGGTCATATCGCGCTGGTTGCTGCTAAAGATGCGATCTCCTTGGGAGATCAAATAGTCCGCAGTCCGCGCTGCCAACGCTTGGATCGTCAGCCCAGGATTGGCCGAGCCCTGCGTGGGAAAAACGCTTCCGTCACAGATGAAGAGGTTGGCAATGTCGTGCGTGCGCCCAAACTTATCTACCACTGAGCTGCGCGGGTCTGCGCCCATGCGGCAAGCTCCCACCAGATGCGCATAGCGCGCCTCCTGTACGACCTCGGTCGCGCCGGCAGCCTGCATCACCGCCTCGGTCTTTTCCTTAGCCGCTTTGATGAGCTTGTGGTCGTTGTCGTGCAGGTTGAAGCTTACGTGCGCCACCGGCAGACCGAAGCGGTCCTTGTCGTCAGAAAGAGTGACGCGATTGTCTTTCCAGGGCAGAATCTCGCCCAGCAAACCAAAAGCGCCCAGTGGTTGTAGTCCATCATCTCCCGCCGCAGGCCCCACCCCCAGGCCTTCTTGGCAGCCAGGATCTGCTTTCCGAAGGCTACCGGCAGAGGCCCAACGGTCTGGATGGCAAAGCCGCGAGCGAAATCGTTCTTTGGATTCGTCTCGTAGAACTCTTCGGTGAGCGCATGTGCCGGGGGCGCCTTATACATGCGAACCGGCTGGTCGAAGCGGCCCAACACGACATTGCCCGCCTGCGCCATCAAATAACGGCCCACGGTGTCGCTCGAGTTCGCCAGGCCCTTCTCGAAGCCGGGGCAGGCGGAGTTAAGCAACAGCCTCGGTGTCTCAATGGAGTAGCCCGAGAGGATGACCGCCTTGGCGCGCTGGAAGTGGCTTTCACCGCTTGCGTCGAAATAGTGAACACCGGTGACGCGCCCGTTTTTGCCAAGCTCTACGCGCGAGACCATGCTGCGATCGCGGATCTCTGCGCCGTTCTTCACCGCGTCGGGAACATGAGTGACCAGCGTGCTCGCCTTGGCCCCGACCTTGCAGCCCTGGATGCAGAAGCCGCGATAGATGCAGTGCGGCCGGTCGCCGTGAGAGCCGGAAAGGATCGCGACCGGGCCCCCGATGGAGACAGGAATGTTCAGCGCGGTACAGCCTTTGATCAACGCGTTTCCAACCCCGCCCATCGGATGCGGACCATAAGCATAACCGTGCGGATGGCCCCAGGGGTAATACGCCGGGCCAGCCACGGGCATTTCTAATTCAAGCTGCTCGTAATAGGGCTGGATGTCTGCATAGCTGATGGGCCAGTCAGCGCCCACGCCGTCGCGCGTGTAGACCTCGAAATCGGAGGGGTGCAGCCGGGGGGTAAACGCCGCCCAATGGACCGAGCCGCCGCCCACGCCCTGGCCGCAGTTATTGGCGCCCAGGGCCAGAGGGTCCTTGCCACCGGTAACGCGCGGCTCCCTCCAGTAGAGCTCCTGGGAGCCAGCCTCATCGCTGACCCAATCGCGCTGCGTATCCCAGAACGGTCCCGCTTCCAGACCCACAACGTTGAACCCTGCCCGCGTCAACCGCTGCACCAGCACGCCGCCGGCCGAGCCGACGCCTACGACCGCGTAGTCGACTTCCTCATCGTCCCGGAAACGCCGCATCGGCAAGTGAATCGATTGCAGCGGGCCCACCATGTGTTTGGCGGATTTTGAGCCGTTGAAAGCTCCCAACAGTGGCTTCTTCAATGTGTGCCCCCACTGCGATGATGACTATGCTGTCCCGCTTCGGTGTGGTGGCTTGGGCTGGAATCAACTTCATGTGAGACCGCGGTGGCGGGAGCGAGCCAGTCGTAGCGGGTTTCCTCCACCTCCCAAGGTTCTGGCTCCCCGCGCTCCAGGCGGGTATAGGCGCGCGGATAGGCCGGGCCGCCAAAACCAATCTCGTCCCATGCCCAGGGATGAGCATAGTACGCGTCAATGGCATCGCCCATGATCATCTGCCAGAAGCGATGCACCGACATTTTCTTCCAGATATCGGCCGCGGCCTCGGGCTTACCATCATGGATTGCCCTGAGCACAATATCCTGCTGTAAGGACGGAAGCACAAGAAATTTGCCACTGTAGCGGTGCTCGGCCTCGCGGTCAATGGCCTCGATGCCGATCTCATAAACGACCCGGTCGTGGGGCATGTTTTCATACCGGTAGCCAACTGTCTCGTTGAGTGAAAGACGGTGATCGAGCACGGCAATGATAGGAATCTGGCGCTCCGGAGTGCGATCTGTCTGCGGAATAAGGTGACCGAATACAACCGTCCAGAAATTCCAGGCCTCTTCTGAAAAGAATTTGCGCTCTGGTGGATGGGCGACACGCCTCTCGACCACGGTGCGTGTCGCGTCATCCCAGAAAGGGCTTTGCGAGAGCGTGCTGAAGCCGGCGTAGTAACCCGGCTGATGGCTTGGCGCCAGCGCCTCACCTGTTTTTGGATCGCGCGGACACAAGGCTGTATCGACTGCTGGATAAACATTTCTCATGTGCGCCTCCGCCGCAGCAGGCTGGCGAGCACACCGAGCATCCCTGCTGCCCCGAAGAGCAGCGGAGCAAAGATCGGCGGACCGTACATGATGTTGTAGAACAGGCGTTTGCTTCCGCCGGGCCGGCGAAGCACCCCGCGCGCGTGATAGTAGAAGCCCACGGCAGCATCCGCACCCGCGACAGCGGATGCGGCAGGCAACGCAAGCGTGGCGACCCTGCGGCTTTTAATCGAAGTAAATGCCGTGCCCGCAAGTACGGGCGCTAAAACTACGGGGGTCCATTGCACCCAATAGCGAAAGTTGTTTTTATAGTGTGAGTAATAAGCTTCAAACCCGCTCAGTAAGGCACTTATTCCGGTCACCAACGCCACCTGGCGCTGGAAGCGGCCTTCGCGCATATCCTGTTCCGCGGACAGCAGTGCGCGACCCGCGCGGGAAGGCAAAAGTTGGGCAAAGAACGTGTCCTTGCCCGAAGTGGACGCAGCGCCCATCCTCTCTTCACGCTGCAGATAAGAAGCGATGAGTCCCAGGTACGCGCTGGTCCCAAACAGGAGAGGGGCAAAAATCGGAGGCCCCATAATCATGTTTGTCATGGGCAAGCGCCAGCCGCCAGGCTTTCGGTGGATACCGCGTATGTGAAAGTAAAAGCCCACTCCGGCGTCGACCAACGTCACTGCCGAGACCAGGCGCAAAATACCGCGCGCCGCCCGTCTGCTGAAAAATCCCGCTAAACCCGCCCCCGCGAGTAAAACGCTGA
>CAWFGM010000074.1:0-29369 GCA_963815175.1 uncultured Acidobacteriaceae bacterium | reverse complement strand
ATCCCCCGCGTGGTCATCGCGGCCCCGGCCAGTGGCCACGGCAAGACGTCCGTCACCACCGGCCTGCTCGGCGCCCTGCGCAAGGCAGGCCTGACGGTCTCGCCGCACAAGGTGGGCCCGGACTACATCGACCCTGGCTATCACGCGCTGGCGGCCGGGCTGCCCGCCGCAACCTGGACCCGTGGTGGTCGGCGAGACCGGATCGTGCCGATGTTCAGCCACGGCGCGACCACCCCCGTCCCCCCGACATCGCGGTCATCGAGGGCGTGATGGGCCTGTTTGACGGTAAGGCCGGCGCTGTGACTTCGCCTCCACCGCGCACGTGGCGCGCCTGCTCGCCGCCCCCGTCGTGCTCGTCGTTGACGCGTCCGGCACCGGCCTGTCAGCCGCTGCCCTGCTGCACGGCTTCGCGACCTTCGACCCGGCGACCCGGCTCGGCGGCGTGGTCTTCAACAAGGTCGGCACCGACCGGCACGAGAAACTCCTCCGCGAGGCAGCCGACTCCGCTGGCGTACCCGTCCTCGGCGTCATCCGGCGCCAGGAACAGCTCACCGTCCCGCCCGCCACCTGGGCCTCATCCGCAGCCGAACTCGGCGACCAGGCACGGGATGCGGTTACCGCGCTCATCGAGGTTGTCGCCGCGAGCGTAGACCTGCCCGGCATCGTCCAGCTCGCCAGGACGGCAACTCCTATTCCAGACCTTTCATCAGAACAACAAGACGTGCTTCTTCCCGCTCCGCGCATCGCGGTGACGGCCGGAAGGCGTTCACCTTCGGCTATGCCGAGCATCCCGAATTGCTGGGGCGGCCGGCCTGAGATCGTCATCCACCAGCGTCTCCAGCTTCTGCCGCACCAGGGGGATGTCAACCAGCACTGGGAGCGCGTCCTCGATGGCGAGCTCGAGCAGGTCAGCGATGGAGTAGCCGTTGAACTTGACCGCCAGGGTTTCCTGATTGTAACGGCGGCCGTTGGATACCTCGCACAGCACGTAGACATCGGGCAGGAAATTCATCTCGATGCGGCGCTGTCCTTCGCCCTGGCAGGCCTCGCAGCGGCTTCCGGAGACATTGAACGAAAAACCGCCCCGCTTGATCTTCCCGTTCCCGCGACTCCGGCAGTCGCGCGAAGAGGTCGCGAATGGCAGTAAAGACTCCGGGATAGGTGGCCGGGTTGGAGCGCGGAGTCCGCCCGATAGGGGATTGGTCGATCCGCACCGCCTTATCGATGTTCTTGAAGCCCTGGATGCTCTTGTATGCTTTCGGCACTTCGCGCGAGCCGTAGAGTTCCTGGGCCAGGGCACGATAGAGCGTGTCGTTGACCAGGGTGCTCTTGCCAGAGCCGGAGACTCCCGTTACTACCGTCATGACATTCAGGGGAAAGTCGCGGTCAGGTTCTTGAGGTTGTGGCCGGTGGCGCCCTTCCACCGTGATCCAGTTGCCTTTGAGCGGGCGCGGCGCGTCGCGGCTGATGGTTTGCAGTTCGCCGGAGAGATAGCGCCCGGTCAGGGAAATGTCCGTCTCCATGATCTGCTGCGGGGTCCCGGCAGCGACGACATGGCCCCCTAGTTTTCCCGCGCCGGGGCCCAGGTCAACGACGTAGTCCGCATGGCGGATGGTGTCTTCATCGTGTTCCACCACTAGAACGGTATTACCGAGGTCACGCAGAGATTTGAGGGCTTCAATGAGCCTTTGATTGTCCCGCTGGTGCAAGCCGATCGAAGGTTCATCGAGCACGTAGAGCACTCCGCGCAGACGCGAACCGATCTGCGTGGCCAGGCGAATGCGCTGTCCTTCGCCACCGGAGAGGCTAGCCGCATTGCGATCCAGCGAGAGATAGCTAAGGCCGACGGAATTGAGAAACTCCAGCCGCTCCACCACCTCGCGGCGAAGCCGCTCGGCAATGAGAGCCTCGCGGTGGGAAATTCGAAGCTGCGCGCCGCATCCAGGGCCCTGCGCAGGGCAGCGCCGTGAAGTCGGCAATAGACAAAGAGCCCACTTTAACGGCCAGCGATTCAGGCCGCAAACGCTTACCCTGGCAGGCGGGGCAGATGGTTGCCGACATGTAGTTCAGCAGCCAATCGCGATAACTTTCTGACTTGGACTCTTCCAGCGAGTCGCGCAAGTAGGCCAGGATGCCGTGGAAGCCGGTGCGCGGCGCCTCGTCACGTCCCGGCCCGTGCAGCAGCAGTTTCTGGTGCCGCTCACTCAGCTCCTCGAACGGCTTGCTCAGGTCGATCTTGTAGCGTTGCGCAGCCAACTGCAGCAGGCGGTTAAGATACTGCGACCCGCCGCCCGGGCCGAGCGCGCCGTCGGTCAGCGGCTTTGACCAATCGGTAATCACTTTAGCCGCGTCGAAGTCATAGATGCTGCCCAACCCATGGCACTCGGCGCATGCGCCGTAAGTGCTATTGAACGAAAAGCTTCGAGGCTCCAACTTAGGGATGTCGAGTCCGCAATCCGGGCAAGCCATGGAAGAGGAATAAAGCTGCTCCTCTTCACCGGCAACTGCAGTAAGAACCAGGCCATTGGCCATCTGCAGAGCTTTGGCGACGGAGGTTTCCAGGCGCTTTTCAACGCCGGGTTTCAGAACGACGCGATCGATGACGGCTTCAATGGTGTGTTTTTTGTTACGTTCGAGACGTATGGAGTCGGCAAGATCGCGCATCTCACCGTCGATGCGAGCGCGAAAGCCTTGCTGATCCAGTTCGTCGAGCAGGTCCTTGAACTCGCCTTTACGGCCGCGCACGATGGGCGCATAGATGATGACGCGTTCTCCGGGAGCGAGCGAAAGAATACGCTCCACGATTTGTTCGGCGGATTGGCGCGAAATCGGTTTGCCGCACTTGGGGCAGTGAGGCACTCCGATCGATGCGTAGAGCAGCCGCAGGTAGTCGTAGATTTCGGTAATGGTGCCGACAGTGGATCGGGGACTTCGGCTGGTGGTTTTTTGCTCGATGGAGATGGCAGGGCTGAGACCTTCGATGGAATCGACATCGGGGCGCTCGATCTGGTCAAGAAACTGGCGGGCGTAGGCGGAAAGCGTTTCCACGTAGCGGCGCTGGCCCTCGGCATAAATGGTGTCGAAGGCCAACGAAGACTTGCCGGATCCCGAGAGGCCGGTGACTACGGTAAGCGTATTACGGGGAATTCGGATATTGATGTCGCGGAGATTATGCTGACGCGCTCCCCGCACGGTGATATGAGTAATGGGCATGAGGCTCAGCTAGAACTTTAGAAGCAAAGTGCAGCAACGATGGATATGGGCCACGGGCAAGGAATACGAAAGGCGCATGGCACGAGTAACGCTACATGTATCTTATTCGGCAATAGAAACGAGGGTCAACGCAACGCTGCTGTCTGTGACAATGACACACTGGTTGATACGAGCGAATACACGCTTGTCGAGAACGAAGTGCGCGAACGACGCACGATGGGTGAGCGAAAACTCTGGTTTGAAGGGCCATTATGGGAATCGATGTAAGTATGCTGATGGTGTTTTGTGCGGCGATTGCCGCCCTCGCGCTTGGTGTGATGCTGGGCTACATGTGCTGCAAGACCTTGTTCGATGTTTTGCGTTTCATGCCCGATTGTCTCCGGCAAATGGCGCGAAAGCCGAGGCCCAGGTGTTGCCAGGTTTGAAGTGGAATCCGCAGTCATGCGGAGATCTTGCTTCTGTCGCTTGGACTGATCGAACCGTGCAAGGCCAAGCTCATCGGCCTTCATCCTGAGATTTTCTCCCCCTTCCTTTTCCGCCTTAATGAGAGCTCCGGCCGTTTAGGCGAGAGCCAGCTAGCTTGCGCATCGCACCTGAGGCTGCATCCTCTACTGCGGCGCTTGCTGGGTCTTGCGCCGTAGTCACCTGTTGCTGCTGGGCCGCGCGCATGCGCTGCAGCTGCTCGAACAATTGCTGCGGAGTCTTCACCCCGGGCGTGGGGGGCGGCGTGTCCCCGCTGGCGGAGGCTCCGGCGGCGGAGGCGGCACCTCCGTGGCGTTCCGGTTCATTGCTCGCCTCATCCGTATTCGGCTTGAGGAGCAGGCGCGGGAGCGCGGCTCCGCCATGCGTAGCAGGAGTGAGTATGAGTTGTCGCGGAGCCCCGTTGCTCAGGTCTCCCAGCAGAACCACGTTGTATGCAGTTCCGTTGAGCAGATCGGCCAGCACATCGCGGGGTGCTCCGGGGCCGAAGGTGCCAAAGACGCGCTCGTCTCCGCCCAGTCCTTCGATCTGCATCCCACTTTTGCCGGCCACCTGGTGCAGAATGGCGGTCAGGCTGGAATTATCGGCGCGAATCGATAGAGTGTCGCCGGAGAAGACGATCTGAGCTTCGGCCGCCGGCTGCTGCAGCATGGAGGGTGCAACCTGGGGCACGGGCGCAGGGGACTGCGGCTGCTGCGCTGCGGCTGGTTGTGCCGCAGCTGGTTGATAGGGGCCGGTTGCGATGTGGCAGCTGGCTCAGGCTGATCCGGTCAGGCGCCGCGCAGGCGAGCAGGACGTCTGCGCGAAGACCTGCGTTGCCGCCAGACGAGGACCGAGACCAGGAGTGTCATCCGCCGCTCGTGATGCGAGCAAACTGCCGATTCAAGCACGCCATGCCCATACCTCTGAATTACCCGCGAACTTCAGCTCGCTGGGATGAAACGCCATCCCCTGCGAAGATTGGAGCTCCTGTGTACTAGACTAGCAGTGGTTGCACCGGAGAGCGAGCCGCGTTACTGCGCCTTCTCCCTGGTGCTTCGATCAAACGGTCTAACCTGTATGTCTCTGCTTCCCGCCCGCACCCTCGCTTTGCACTCGTGATCTCTCTGTTTACGCTGTTGGCGCCCGGCCGGATCTTTGCTGTGTCGTGCACCACCCAGGCGCAGATGACCGAAGCCGAACGCGCTACCCTGGTGCAGGCCGCCACCACCTCGCCTCCGCGGTGCAGAGCGGAAACGTGGCCGCGGTGCAGGCGCTGACCATTCCCAAGGTAAAAACTCAATTTGATTCCATCGCAAACACCATCGAGCAGACCGCTCCGCTGCTGGCCGGCGCCACCGTAACCATAGACGCACTGTATGGCCTGGACGCTTCCGATTTGAAGGCGTCGGCGGAGGACACGCAGTTTTTCTGCGGGGTCCCCGGTTCGCCGCTGCATGTGGACGTCACCATTCCCCAGCTTCCCCAGGGCCGATATGCCCTGGCTCTGGTGCATGCCACGGGAGTGAGTCAGCCCCAGCAGATGGCCTTTCTGCTGCAAAAGAACGGAGATTGGCAGCTGGCCGGCTTGTTTGTGAAGCCGCTCCTGGTGGCGGGGCACGACAGCGTCTGGTATTGGACCAAGGCGCGCGCCTTTAACCAGAAAAACCAGAAATGGAACGCCTACTTCTACTACACCACCGCTGCCTACCTGGCGAGCTCCGGCCGATTTCCTGACCAGCACCAACCTGGATAAATTGAATCAGGAGACAGCCGATGCCAGGCCCGACGGCCTGCCCGGCGCCCAGCCCATGGAGATTACCGCCGGCAACAAGACCTACTCCGTCAGCGACCTGCATACGGATGGCTCCCTGGGCGGCCTGGATCTGGTGATCCGCTACGCCGCCACGGATGTAGCGATCCGGTGGCCACCCGAGCGCAGAACCTGGAAGTGATGAAGGCTATGCTTGCAGCGCATCCGGAGCTGCGAGATGGATTCCACGGGTTGTGGGTCTTCGCCGAAGCCCCGCCGGGACGGCCCTTCGCTAATGAGCTGGCGATGAGCGAGATTCACTAGACAGGTTTGCATCCTAGCCAAGAACCACGTGAGACGGGCCACCCGCATATCTGCTGCACTTTCCGAGAAGAACATCTGAAATGCAGGCTTGACGAGGATACGTTGCTGTATGGAATACAGAGAGAAAAGACGTTGTCCCGGGCGATTGCCGAGAGAAGGGCATCGCCCAGTTTTGATGGGAGCCCGATCCCGGATTGCGGATCTGAAGGGGATTCTGCAGGCCGGATTGCAGGCGCCCAGTGGCTACAACCTGCAACCGTGGCGCTTCATCGTGGTGCGCAATCCGGATCAGAAAAAGAAGCTGCGCGCGGCCTGCTTCAACCAGGCCAAAGTGGAAGAGGCCTCGGTCATGATTGTGGCCTGCGGCGATGCCGACGGATGGCGCAGCGGAGATCTGGACGAAATGCTGCGCCTGGGCCGCCAGGGCGGCATGCCGGAAAACTACGCCGAGCAGGCCAAGGCCACCATCCCCAACTATCCTGTCCAACCATCCCAACATGCCCTTGTGGCTCAATCGCCAGGTGATGCTGGCCTTTACCCACATGTTGCTGATGGCGGAGGTGCTGGGCTACGACACCGCGCCCATGGAGGGCTTTGAAGAGGACAAGGTGCGCGAGGTGCTCAAGCTTCCTCTCAGCTACTCCGTGGTAGCGCTGCTGGGCATCGGGCACTTGAAGGGCCCGGACAAGTTTTACGGCGAACGCTTTAATATGGCGCGCACCGTTTTTGCCGAAGAATACGGCAAACCGATCAAGTTTTCAGAGTAATATTAACCAGGCTGTAACAAACCTCTTCTCCCCGGTAAATAAAGGACGGGTTTTCCACGGCAAACGCCGTCAGCAGGAGCACTTCCTTGCGTCGAGAGTATCCAGAGGCGCCGATCATAGGCGTGGGCGCCGTGGTGATCGACGGTGGGAAGGTACTGCTGGTGCGTCGCGGCCAGGAGCCGCTCAAAGGGGAGTGGTCACTCCCCGGCGGCGCCCTGGAGTTGGGGGAGACGTTGCAGCAGGGCGTGGTTCGAGAAGTGCTCGAGGAGACCGGCCTGACCGTCGTGCCGGGCGGGATTGTCGAAGTCCTCGACCGGATCACGCAAGACGACCTTCGGGGCGGGTTCGCTACCACTATGTGCTGGTCGACTTTCTATGCCACGTGGCCGGCGGCACGCTGCGCGGCGGCAGCGATGCGGAAGAGGCGCGCTGGGTGGAGCGAGAGGAATTGCAGGAACAGGGTGTATCGGCTGGCGCCAGTGACCGTGCAGGTGATTGAGAAGGCTTTCAGGCTGAGCCTGGGAGCGATCGATCCGATGATAAGGAAAATGAAGCATGAGTGTTGATCGGAATCTACAAGCAGAGCCGCACGGCGGGGCTCGGTTGGCGCGGCCTGGTGTCTGTTCTGCTTCTGCTGGCGTTGGGCTTTCGGCATCCTGGCTTGGCGAAATCCGCTGTGGCTGGTGGACCGGCAGGTCGACGCCAGGCTGCGGTTGCAGGGCGTGCATAGCGAATTCGTCACCGTCAATGGCTACAAAATGCATTACCTGGTGGGTGGATCGGGCCGGCCGCTGGTGCTGGTGCACGGGCTGGGCAGCCGGGCCTGGACTGGGCCAACCTGATTCCGCAGCTCATCGAGGGCGGCCATCGTGTATATGCCGTGGATTTGTTGGGATACGGACGCTCCGCGCAGCCCAAGGATGCGCGCTACTCCATCTCGGACGCAGGCAGTCATGGTCGAGGGGTTTCTGGATAGCCAGCACCTGCAGCAGGTGGACATGGCGGGTTGGTCCATGGGCGGATGGATCGCGATGCAGGTCGCGCTGCAGCATCCCGAGCGCATCCGCCGGTTGGTGCTGCTGGATAGCGCGGGCCTGCGCTTTAAGCTGGGTTTTGATCCCGCTCTGTTTCAGCCGGAATCGCCAACGGATTTGGCGGCGCTGGAAGAGTTGCTGGTGCCGCATCCGCGGCCGCTGCCTGGTTTTCTGGCCATGGCGATGCTGCGCCGGGGCGATGACATCGGGTGGGTGGTCCGTCGCAGCGTGCAATCCATGATGACCGGAGAGGACCTGGTGGATGGAAAACTGGGGGCGTTGACCATGCCGGTGCTGATTGGCTGGGGCGAGGAAGACCGGCTGATCCCGCTCTCGGTCGGCTATCGACTCCACGCCGAGATACTGCAGTCGGAGCTGGATGTGTATGCCAACTGCGGACATCTGGCGCCGGGGCAGTGTGTCGGCCAGGTAGCGCCCGAGTGTGGTGGATTTTCTGAATGCCCAGCCGGCGCGGATGGCGATGGTTCGGCACATCCCGGGTACCGCCACCAACGACAGCGTATTTCCCGGTCAGTGATCGCCCTTCCAGACATAGGCATCTGGTTGTGGCAATCCAATGTGCGCCAGCACCCGGCAGACGAATTGCTCCGCCATCTCGGTTGCATCCATGGGCCGGTTGTAAAAAGCGGGGATGACGGGAAAGATCACCGCGCCTGCGTCCGCCGCCAGGTTCATGTTGCGCAGGTGGATCTTGTTGAATGGCGTCTCGCGGACGCAGAGAATGAGCGGGCGGCGCTCTTTCAGGCTTACGTCGGCGGCGCGTTCGATCAGGTTCGAGGCTAGTCCATTCGCAATTCCCGCCAGCGTGCCCATGCTGCAAGGCAGGATGATCATGCCATCCGAGGGATAACTGCCGCTGGCCGGCCCGGCGCCGATGTCGTTCTCCGCGAGTTGCTGCACCTTCCCCGAAGGCTTACCCAGGAGTTTCGCCACCAGTTCACTGCGGCCGCTGAGCTGCAGCTCCTCCGCCATCACCCGCAGCGAGTTTTCCGACGCGATGAAGTTGATGTGGGCGATACGCGCGTCACGCTCCAGCGCACGCAGCAGATACTGACCGAAGATCGATCCGCTGGCTCCGGTGAGGGCGACCGTCAGGTTCTTACGCCAGAACCCGATCGAAGATCGCATCCACGTTGGATAGCTGGCGCTGGAGATGAAAGGTCCTCTCCAGGTCGGGAAGCCGGCTGCTGATCGCCGGATCGCGCGCCACCAGGTCGCGGAAGACCAGGTCTTCTTTCCAGGCATTCATGGCGTGCTTCTGCACCAGGCGGTACGCCTCTTCGCGAGACATGCCGGCCTCGGTCAGATCGAGCAGAAGCTGGCCGGAGAAGATGAGTCCGCCCGTGCTCTCCAGGTTCTTGAGCATGCGCCGGGGATAAACCAACAGCTTCTCGATCAGAGAAGTTGTCTTGGCCAGCAGGTAGTCGGCCAGGATCGTGGAGTCGGGAAAGATGATGCGCTCGACGGATGAATGGGAGATGTCCCGCTCATGCCATAACGCCACATTTTCCAGAGCGGCCTGGGCATTGGAGCGCATCACGCGTGCCAGCCCGCTGATCTGCTCTGAGGTGATGGGATTTCGCTTGTGCGGCATGGCGGACGAGCCCTTTTGCTTTTCAGAGAAGAACTCCTCCGCTTCGCGGACCTCGGTGCGTTGCAGATGGCGAATCTCGACCGCAATCTTATCCAGCGTGGAAGCCAGCACGGCCAGGGTGGCGATGTAGGCGGCGTGGCGGTCGCGTTGGATTACCTGGGTAGCGACGGGTGCGGCGCGCAGCCCGAGCTTGGCGCAGATGCTGTCTTCGTGCTCCGGCTTGAGGTGCCCGAAGGTGCCCACGGCGCCGGAAAGCTTGCCTACGCGCATGTCCTCCGCGCTGGCATCGAAGCGGACCAGGTCGCGCATGACTTCGGCATACCAGTTGAGCAGCTTGAGGCCGAAGGTTGTGGGCTCGGCATGGATGCCGTGGGTGCGGCCGATGGTGGGCGTGTGCTTGAACTCCAGGGCGCGCAGCCGGAGCACGGCGGCGAGGGCCAGAATGCCCTGGCGAATGAGCCCTGAGGCGGCTTTGATCTGCAGCGCCTGGGCAGTGTCGACCACGTCGTTCGAAGTGAGCCCGTAGTGCAGCCAACGGGATTCCGGACCGATCTTTTCCGCCATGGCGGTGGTGAAGGCGATGACGTCGTGCTTCACCTCCGCCTCGATCTCCTGGATACGTTCGACGTCGACATCTCCGTAGGCGCGGATGGCACGGGCGGCAGAGTGGGGCACGATGCCGGCCTCGGCCAGCGTCTCGGAGGCGGTGGCTTCGACTTCCAGCCACATGCGGTATTTGTTTTCCTCACTCCAGATCCGGCCCATGGCCGGGCGGGTGTAACGAGTGATCAACCAACGCCTCCAAGATGAGCAAACTCACTTCTAGTCTTCACAAAGCGACCCCTCCCGGAGTGGCTTTTGCCGACAAAAGCCGCTCTACGCGGCGCTTCCCGGTGCAGCGTAGAAGTGGAGATGCTCTCAACGTACTATTCTATCGTTGGTGCATCTCACCAGTAGGGAGAACACGATTTATGGAAGAAGAACCAGAACTGGTCACAATTGAACTCTATCGCGATGCTTTGGAAGCAGACTTGGCCAAGACTCGCCTGGATTCTGCCGGAATTACCAGCTTTCTGGTAGGAGAGAATACTGCCATGCTTTACGGAACCGGGCTGGGGGGGCTTGCAACTACAGGTGAGCCCTAAGGATGAAGTGGATGCGCGCAGCATCCTGAATGATCCTGGACCCCCGGACGGCGAGGTTGAATCCGTCTCGTAAGGGGATATTTAACGGGGGTGTAGCGAAGTTTGTGGGGCAGCGCCCCCCACCCCGAATAGCTCACTCATCTCCTGGTGCAGGAAGCCTTGGCCGGGACGGTAGGGCTGAATCCATTTGCCGTCGATTACGAATTGCGGGATGGCTCGCTTGCCGACGTGCTGGATGACCTCTTCTGCGGCCCCGGGGGTGGACTCGATATCGATCTCGCTATAGGAGATCTGGTGCTTGTCGAGAAATCGTTTGGCCTCGCGGCAGTCGCGGCACCATGTAGCGGAATAAACCAACACATGCATCCCTTAATCATACCTTGGACGGAACGTTCACTTCGGTAACGTTACATCCGGCGTTGGCGAAAAAACTCGCGCAGAAGTTCTGCGCTTTCTTCCGCCAATTCGCCGCTCGTTACCGGCATTTGATGGTTAAGCTTGGGGTGATTCAGGACCTCGAGCACCGAACCCGCCGCACCTGCCTTAGGGTCGGCCGCGGCATAGATGAGGCGGCTGAGCCTGGCGTGGATCATGGCTCCGGCGCACATGGCGCAGGGTTCAAGCGTGACAAAAAGCTCGCAATTCCCCAGGCGATAGTTGCCCACGGCGCGTGCCGCTTCACGGAGGGCGACAATCTCTGCATGCGCGGTCGGATCCACATCGCGCAGAACCCGATTTTGTCCCCGCCCGACCACAATGCCGTTTTCAACCACAACCGCGCCCACTGGCACTTCGCCGGCCGCGCCCGCAGCACGCGCTTCGTCCAGGGCCAGCGTGAGTGCTTCCGTGTCTGTCATTACCCGGCTGGCTGCTGCTGAGTCATGCAGTGCAGCGTCCCCAGACCCCATACCAGATCGCCGCAGTGAATCCCAATCACTTGGCGGCCGGGAAACAGGTCGGCCAGCAGATTGAGCGCCATGCGGTCGTTGGCGTCGTTGAACGTCGGTACCAGCACCAGCCCGTTCGCTATATAGAAATTGGCATAGCTTGCGGGCAACCGCTGGCCTTGAAAAACGACCGGTGACGGCATGGGTAACTCAACGATAGTGAATGGCCGGCCCTCCGAGTTGCGAGCCGCGCGGAGCCGCTCCAGGTTTTCGGCTAAGGGCAGGTGATTTTCGTCGGCGGAATTTGGCTCCGTGACGGTGACGATGGTAACGGGACTGACGAAACGAGTGATGTCGTCTACGTGGCCATGCGTATCATCGCCGGCGATGCCGCGACCCATCCACAGCACCTGGTCTATGCCGAGATAGTCGTGGAAGACGCGCTCCAGATCCTCGCGGGTAAGGCCAGGATTGCGCTGCTGCACTGGGCTCAGCAGGCATTCCTCGGTGGTGATCAGGGTCCCGCGGCCGTTGACGTCGATGCTTCCACCTTCCAGAACCACACGGTGGTCGGGCGGAAACACCGGAGTCCAGCTTGGCAGCCGAAGCAGTTCTGCGGCTTTCAAAGGAAGCTGGTCATCCAGCTGCCAGTCCGGGTATTTGGCCCAGGCATTGAAGTGCCAGTTGGTGATAGCGACCGGCGCTTCAGGCTTGGTTTGGGTAACAAAAATCGGGCCGGAGTCGCGCATCCACACGCGATTGGTAGGCCACTGGTGAAAGTGCACGCGATCAAGGTGTGCGCCCACCCGGGCGAGCATTCCGCGCGCGCGTTGCTCGGCGGCAGCATCCTGCACCAGCAGGTGCACGTCCTCCACCCGGGAGAGATGGCGGATTATGTCGCAGTACACCCAGGGAATGGGGTGAAACCTGCCCGGCCAGTCATTCGCATTGTGCGGCCACGCCAGCCAGGTTGCGGCATGGGGCTCCCACTCCGCCGGCATGCGATAGCCCTGGCTGCGCGGGGTTGGAGATTCAGTGGCCATGGCCGAGCGTCTTTTTCCGCTCCTGGGTGGGCTCGTCGAGAAAACGAGCCGTGATCGGAGGATAGAAATCGATCCGCCGGTCACGAAGGAAGGGCCAATTGCGCCGCGTATCCTCGAGGTGCGTGAGGTCGACTTCCTCAATCAGGATGGCTTCGCTGTCATGCGGCGCCTGGGCCAGCACGCGGCCAAAGGGATCGGCAATAAAGGACCCACCCCAAAATTCGAGCCCGACGCCAGGAGCGCGTTTGCCGCGGACATCTCCCTGTTCGTGCCCGACGCGGTTGACGGCAGCGACGTAGACACCGTTAGCGATGGCGTGGGCGCGCTGGATGGTCTGCCACGCCTCATACTGCGCCACGCCGAAAGCTTCCTTTTCCGCCGGATGCCAGCCGATGGCGGTGGGATAAAACAGCACGTTGGCTCCGCGCAAGGCGGTGATGCGGGCCGCTTCCGGATACCACTGGTCCCAACAAATGAGCGCACCCACCTGGCCCACCGAGGTATCGAAGGACTTGAAACCCAGGTCGCCGGGTGTGAAATAAAACTTCTCGTAGTACAGGGGATCGTCGGGGATGTGCATCTTGCGATAGATCCCGCCCAGCGAACCATCGCTCTCCAGCATCGCCACCGTATTGTGATAGAGCCCGGCCGCCCGGCGCTCGAAGAGGGAAGCGACGACCACTACGTTTTCCTCCCGCGCGACGGCGGAGAGCCGTTCTGTGGAAGGGCCGGGAATGGGCTCCGCCAGATCGAAGAGCTCGACATCTTCGCGCTGGCAGAAATACTGAGCGCGGAAGAGCTCTGGGAGGCAGACGATATTTGCGCCGCCGCGCGCAGCTTCACGCACCCGGTCAGCGGCTTTGTCGAGATTGGCGTCGGGGTCGGGCGAACAGGACATCTGCACCGCGCCCACGCGGTATTTTGTTTTGCTTGCCATATTCACTTCTCTATTGGACTACTCGAAGATCAGGATTGCCGCGGCAATGACCGTAGTCCACAGGCCGCGCTTATCGCCGACGGCAGACTGAGTAATGTTTGCCGTGCGCACGATCTTATTGGAGATGCGGTACATCTCTTTCTTCTCGTCCCAGCTTTTGTCGGGATCGAAGTCCACGTCGAGCGTGGTAGCGAGCATCTCCGCCGCCAGCTCTTCGGCATACTCGCCGGCTTGTTCTTCCGCTTCGCCGAAGCTGTGGTGCTCGCTCAGGTAACCGTAGGTGTTGCGATCTGTCGGAATCGCAACACCGATGCTGGAAACAACCAGTCGATGCGGCTCGCGCGTGGAATTTTCCGCCACCACGGCAAAGACGACCTCGCCGGGCGAGAGGTATTTCAGCCCTTCCTTGCGGGTAATGAGCTTGCACTGCGGCGGAAAGATAGAAGAAACCCGAACCAGGTTCTGCGCCGCGATGCCGGCGTCGCGCAAAGCCAATTCAAAAGAGGTTAACCGTTCTTTGTGCTTCCCGACGCCCTTGGTCAAAAACAGACGCTTCGGGACCATGCTTTTACCCAATGCTCGAATCCTCCAAAACGAACCTAACACAAACCTATGAATGGATGCGGCTGGGCCTGTCATTGATTGAAAAAGATGCGCGTTGAGGCACAATAGCAGAGAGATGGCTTACTCAATCAAAGTGGAATACGCGGAAAACCGCAACATGCGCCAGCGCAACACCACGCGCTATCGCATTGCCCACTTGCCGATCTGGATCTGGGTGTTTTTCCTTGCTCCCGGACCGCTCACCTTCGACCTGTTTGCCCACGGCGGAAGCCGAAGCAACCTGGCGTGGCTGTTGTTGGTGATCCTGGGAACCGCGGTTGCGGGCTATTTCGGCCAGCTTCCCGGCGTCGAGCCGCGGCCGTACATTCTTCGCTTTACCGAAGACAAGCCCAATCCGCTCTACCGCAAAGTCTGCTATACCTTCGCGTGGAACGCGGTCATCACCTTTACCCTGTTGAATCTGGCAGGGCTGGTGATCGCCGCCGCGACGGGGAAGTGGCTGATGAAGCAGCTCTACCTGGAGGCATATTTCCCGCTCTGCGCCATCGTGCTGCTGCTGGGCCTTTTTGGCCTGCTGCCAAGGGTGGGGCGTTCGACCAAGGGAGAGGGCATCGAGCGCCGGTATTTCTACGGAGCGGTCTGGGCCGCGGCGATTTCGCAGACCATTCTGCTGCTGCTGTGGAAGACCTTGCCCAGATCGACCGGCCACGAACCAGATCAAGCTGGCGGCCTTTGTGCTGAGCTTGTGCGTGGTGAGCGCGGCAGCCGCCTTCGGGATGCTGCCCCGCACCCGGCCCATCGTTCCCGGCCAACTGATGGTCGCCGACTAGCGGTCCGGATTCTTTTCGCCACGGCCCGACGGGTGCCCCACATCTCGCTCGTTTTCGCGAGATGTGGGGCACCCGTCCATCCGTGGCAAGTGGATGAGAACACGGAAGTTGCGAGGGCGGTTACGCGTGGGTGGGGGTGGTTTTGGGCTTGCGGGAGAGCGCGTAGAGCAGCGCCACCAGCATAAAGAGCGAGCCCATGGCGGCCAACCCCATCACCCGCAGGATCGACACCGTGTATTTGCCGGCGCTGGGACTGTAATTGCAGCAATAAAGCAGGATCAGGTCGCTAATCGAACCGATGTGGTGATTGCCGGCCTCAATCACCGCCAACCGTACATCGCGCGGCTGGTAGTCGATGCCGAAAAGATACTTTGACATGCGGCCATCCGGCGTGGCGATCATGATGACACTGGAGTGGGCAAACTGATCCATCTTCCCATCCGGCCCGGGAACGCGCACGTAGTTGAAGCCGGTGGCGTGGGCGACATCGGTGATCGAGGCTTCCGGCCCGGTCAGGAAATGCACACTCGATCCTGCATCGGGCCTTCCAAGCGACTGAAGAAAGCGTGCCTTTTCGACGGCCGCGTCGGAAGATGTATCCGCAGGATCGATGCTGGCCACAACAACGTCGTAATCCTTGCCCGGCGTGAACTCCACCTCGCGCAGGGTCCTGGCCATGCCACTGAGAACCTGCGGGCAAAGCATGCGGCATTTGTAATAAACCAGCGCCATTACGACAGGCCGGTGCTGATAGTAGGTGGCCAGAGGTACTTCAGTACCGCTGGAGTCGACAAAACGATCGTTCAGCGGGAGCTGCTGGTTAAGGTTCTGATTGATGTTGGCCTTTTTGAGGAATGCAGGGGTCGATTGCGCCATGGCGCCCATGGGTTTGTCCGCTGAATACTGCTGCGCCCAGGCGGGCGCCAGTAAAGTAAGAGCTAACGCAACACCGGGCAAGGTCCAACGACGCATATGTATAGATTACTCCTCGGGCGCGGAAAATGGCTCCGCCGCCGGCCGCCGCCGATTGCCACTGCAATTCGCATGGTGGTAGCCTGACTATTCGTCCTGGCTTCCACTTATCCGTCTGCGGAGAGAAACGCATCCATGCAAAAAAGCTATAACGGTCTTTCCTTGCCCAACGGGGGCGAGGCGATTCAATATGCCGATGGCAAATACAAGATTCCCGACCATCCCATCATCCCGTTCATTGAAGGCGATGGCACCGGGCGGGATATCTGGCGCGCCTCCCAGCGGGTTTTCGATGCCGCGGTGGAAAAGGCCTATGGCGGCCGCCGGTCGGTGAAGTGGTTTGAGATCTTCGCCGGCGAGAAGGCATTTTCGCAGTTTTCCACCTGGCTGCCGGACGATTCTGTGAGCGCGGCGCGGGATCTGCGCATTTCCATCAAGGGCCCTCTGACCACTCCAGTAGGCGGCGGCATCCGTTCGCTGAACGTTGCCTTGCGGCAAATCCTCGATCTGTATTCCTGCGTGCGGCCGGTGAAGTACTACCAGGGCGTTCCCAGCCCGGTAAAACACCCGGAGAAGCTCGACGTCGTGATCTTCCGTGAGAATACGGAAGATGTCTACGCGGGCATCGAGTTCAAAGAGGGCACGCCGGATGCCAAGCGGCTGATCGACTTCCTCAACAACGACATGCTCAAGGGCGGCAAGAAGAAAGTGCGCGAGGACTCCGGCGTTGGGATCAAGCCGATCTCCATCTTCGGCACCAAGCGGCTGGTGCGCTACGCGATCAAGTACGCGCTCGAAAATGGACGCAAATCCGTAACCCTGGTGCACAAAGGCAACATCCAGAAATTCACCGAAGGAGCCTTTCGTGAGTGGGGCTACGAGGTGGCAACCCAGGAGTTTCGCCAACAGACCGTGACCGAGACGGAGAGCTGGATCCTGGGCAACCTCGAAGCTAATCCCAAGCTGACCGTCGAAGAAAACGCCGCGCTGATCGAACCAGGCATAGCCTTCGGATCCGATGACTTCCGCGCCGGCCTCTACAAAAGCGTGAAGGATGTGATCGATTCCATCGGTAAAACCCACGGCAACGGGCAATGGAAGAAAAAGCTGTTGATCAACGACCGGATCGCCGATTCCATCTTTCAGCAGGTGATCATCCGGCCCGAGGAGTACAGCGTACTAGCGTGCCCGAATCTGAATGGCGACTACATCTCTGACGCCTGCGCGGCGCAGGTGGGCGGCCTGGGTATTGCGCCGGGGGCCAATATTGGCGATGGCTACGCGGTCTTCGAAGCTACCCATGGCACGGCGCCCAAGTATGCAGACAAGGACGTCATCAATCCCGGCTCGGTGATGCTCTCGGGCGTGATGATGTTCGAGTTCCTGGGCTGGAAGGAGGCGGCCAAGTTAATCGAGAATGCTCTGGAGAAGACCATCCTGCAGAAGTATGTCACCTACGATTTTGAGCGGCAGATGCCTGGATCGACTAAGGCGAAGACCAGCGAATTTGCCGCGCGAATGATCGAGAACATGGGTTAGGGAGAGATATGCGAAAGAAAGTAACCATCGTGGGAGCAGGGAATGTGGGTGCGACATCGGCCCACTGGATCGCGGCCAAGGAATTAGCTGATATCGTGCTGGTTGACGTAGTCGAGGGCGTGCCCCAGGGCAAAGGTCTCGATCTGCTGGAAGCGCTGCCTATCGAGAAGCGCGACGTGCACGTAATCGGGACGAATGACTACGCAGACACGGTAAATTCCGACATCGTGGTCATCACCGCCGGTATTCCCCGCAAGCCCGGGATGAGCCGGGATGACCTGCTGCACACCAATTACAAGATCATGTCGGAGGTGGTGGGCAAGGTAGTGGCTGCCTCGCCGAATGCCATTTTGATCATTGTCTCCAATCCGCTCGACGCCATGGCCCAGGCGGCCTTTAAGCTCTCAAAGTTCAACCGCGAGCGGGTTATCGGGATGGCTGGGATCCTCGATTCTGCCCGCTTCCGCACCTTTATTGCAGAAGAGCTGAAGGTCTCGGTGGAGAATGTAACTGCGTTTGTGCTCGGTGGCCACGGAGATACGATGGTGCCGCTGCCCCGCTATTCCACGGTGGCCGGTATCCCGATCACCGAGCTGATGGACGCGGCCACAGTCGAGCGCCTGGTGCAGAGGACGCGCGATGGCGGAGCTGAGATCGTCAAGCATTTGAAGACGGGGAGTGCCTACTATGCTCCTTCCGCGGCCGCGGTGGAGATGGTCGAGGCCATCCTCAAAGACAAGAAGAAGATTGTGCCCTGCGCCGCTTATCTTGAAGGCGAGTACGGCATTCATGGACTTTACGTGGGTGTTCCCTGCAAGCTGGGCGAGCGCGGGCTGGAACAGATCATCGAGATCAAGCTCACCAAGGAAGAGGCCGCAGCGCTCAAGAAGAGCGCCGACGCGGTGAAAGAGCTGTGCGCCGTGATCGGGGTCTAGCGTGAAGGGTCGCGCCCGCCAGGTGGTAAGCACGAACATTGCCGATGCCAGGGCATTGTTGGAGCAACTGGCGGCCCTGGAGTCAACTATAGAAGCAGCCGCGGAGATGATCGCGGCTGCTTTGCTTTCGGGCCATAAGCTGCTGGCCTGCGGCAACGGTGGCAGCGCCGCGGATGCCTCGCATCTAACCACAGAGTTCGTGGCCCGCTTCGACCGCGAACGCCGCGCCTACCCAGCGATCTCCTTGGCCACCCACGGCGGAGATCTAACAGCGATCGGCAACGACTATTCTTTCGCCGATCTCTTTGTTCGGCAGGTACAAGCGTACGGAAGGCCAGGCGACGTGCTGGCGGTGTTTACTACCACCGGCAACAGCGAGAATGTTTTCCGTGCACTGGTCGCAGCAAAAGATTTGAGCGTAAAGACGATTGCATTCCTGGGCCGGGATGGCGGCAAATGTGCGGGCCTGGCCGATGTGGAGTTGTTGGTCAGGGGTAAAGTGACCGCGCGCATCCAGGAAGGTCATAAGTTCTTGCTGCATACCATCTGCGAGCTGGCTGAAGAGCAACTCGCACCGCCCTCCTGACTCTTTCCCCACAAAAAAGGACGGGTGCCCCACATCTCGCTCTTTTTTCGCGAGATGTGGGGCACCCGTCATCGGTTAGGGAACGAAGCGTTAATCTGCAGAAACCTGTTCCAAGGCAAGCGGCGCCGGAGCCCGCCATTGAAACGCGAACAGCGTGAGCACGTAAACCGACCCGCACGCAAAGAAAATCAGCAGCGCATAGTTCGTCCACAAGAGCCCCACCAAAAATGTGAACAACACGCTGCCCGCGGCGCCAACGGCTCCTCCGATTCCCACCACCGTGCCCACGGAGCTCGATGGAAACATATCCGACGGCGTGGAAAGCAGATTGGAAGACCATCCCTGGTGCGCCGCTGTCGCCAGGCAGAGCAGCGCGATCGCCTGCCATAGTGGATGAACAAAGGGAACCAGTGCCACCGGCATGACGCAGAGCGCGCACACCAACATGGCAAATCTTCTGCCCATCCGGACTGAGTGTCCGCGTCGTATATAAAAGCCCGCCAGCCAACCCCCAAAAATGCTGCCGCAAGTAGCGCCGATGTACACAATGATCAGCGGCAGCCCCAGGTGCTGCATATCCACATGGAAGCGCTCGTTGAAGTATTTGGGCAGCCAGAAGAGATAGAACCACCAGATCGCGTCCGTCGTTCCCTTGGATAGCGCGAACCTCCAAGTATTCGGGCTAACCAAAAGAGTTTTGTATGCGGCCGGTGGGGCCACGGCCACAGGCTTTGTCGTACTGCCATACTTGGACTGCAACCGGTTGTAGGGAAACAACAGCCATCCGATGAGCCAGAGCAGTCCCAGGCTGCTTGTGGTGTAGAACGCCGCTTGCCACCCGTAGCGCACTGCCACCAAGGGAATCATCATGGGAGCGATCAGCGCCCCGGCGCTGGTTCCTGAATTGAAGATGCCAGTGGCCAGCGCCCGTTCCTCGGCCGGAAACCAATCGGCCGTCGCCTTGAGGGCCGAAGGGAAGTTGCCGGACTCTCCGATCCCCAGCGCAAAACGAGCCATCCCGAAGCCAACCGGGGTCCGCGCAAACACGTGGCTTAGCGAGGCGAGCGCCCACACCGTGATGGACAGCGCATATCCCTTCTTCACGCCGACGCGATCGACCACGCGCCCGGCCACCAGAAACCCCAGGCCATAGGCAAAGATGAAGCAGTTAACGATGTCGCTGTAACGCCGGTTGTAGAGCGCTATATTCTGATCGCCTCCGAGGATGTGCTTCAGCATAGGCTCAACCAGGCCCAGCGCTGTGCGATCCATATAGTTGATGGTGGTGGCCAGAAACAACAAGCCGCAAACCACCCAACGCAGATTCGATTTGTTCACGGGTGAACTCATGCCAGGGTGTTACACGCTGCCGTAAGATGTGTTGCTGTTGGTGAAGGTCAAGATCTTGGCATTCTTCTGCGCCTTCAGCACCAGCTCCGCAGCCAGCAGTGCCTGTTCCTGGTTCTGTCCGGTATGCGTCCGGTTGACGATATCGGAGACAAACTGGGGACCGAACGGTAGTTCCACCTTGGTGCAGTCCATGTAGGTCACCTGTTTCTGGTCCACCATGTACAGATGATTACCGCCGGGCTTGCCGGAAATATCGATGTACTTGCGCAGCTCAATGTAGCCTTCGGTTCCCAGAATGAAGAGACGCCCATCGCCCCAAACGCTAAGCCCATTGGGCGTGAACCAATCCACGCGAACATAACCCGCTCCGCCATTGCCATGCATCATCATGTCGCCAAAATCCTGAAACTTTGGGTGCGTGGGATGATTCACATTTGCGATCTGCGATGCCGTCACCTCGGCCGTAGTCGATCCGGTGTAGTAGACAAACTGGTCTGCCTGGTGGGAGCCGATATCGCAGAGGATGCCGCCGTACTCTGCCGGATCCCAAAACCAATCGGGGCGAGTAATGTCGTTCACTTTATGGGGAGCGATATTGACCGTCTGCACTACCTTGCCGATGGCGCCGGCCTTGATCAGGTCACCGGCTTGCACGGCCGCCCGCACTTCCAACCGCTCGGAGTACATGATGGCAAACATCTTGCCCGTCTCCGCGGATACTCGGCGTACCTCCGCCAGTTGATCTAATGTTGTTACTGCAGGCTTGTCGCTGAGAAAATCCTTGCCTTGCTTCATGGCGCGGATGCCCAACGGGGCGCGTAGCCGGGGAATCGGCGCGCCCGCGATCAGCTTCAGCGAAGGGTCGTCCAGGATCTCGTCTTCGCTTTTTGCCAGCTTGGCATTGGGATACAGCTTCTGGAAATCGGCGATCGCCTTGGGCAGGTTGGAATAAAAAGAGACCAGCTCGCCGCCTCCACGGATCACTGCCGCGGTCATCCCCATGATGTGGTAGTGATCGAGGCCGATCACCCCAAACTTGATTGAGTACTTTGGTTTTGTGGCCGCTTCGGGGCCCGCTCCGGCAGCCTGCTCCACGATATGTCCGCTCGCGGGATGCAACCCGAACGCCACCTCCGGCAGCAGGCTGGATGACATGCCGGCGGCGCCCATAACCTTTAGAAAAGAACGCCGATCCACATGCTCATCCTGCACTTGTCCCGCTCCTCGGTACGGCTCGTCATGATAAGCTGCGGGATCATCCTACTTTGTTCGCATCCTGGAGTAAACATTGGGTCCTGGCCGGTTTGATCTGAGCGGTAAGTGCGCGGTGGTGATTGGCGGTACGTCGGGTTTGGGAAAGGCGATCGCCCTGGGAATTGCAGAAGCTGGAGCGGATGTGGTGGCTACCTCCCGCCGCCAGGAAGAGACAGAACAGGTTGCGGGCGAGATTGAGGCTTTAGGACGCCGCTCGATGCGCGCGACGGTCGATATTCGCGACCGCTCTTCCATCGAGTCTCTGCACCAGAAGGTGGTGGAGCGTTTCAGGAAGGTCGACATCCTGGTCAATGCCGCCGGAATCACCCACAAGACGCCCACCCTCGAATGCTCTGAAGAAGGCTGGAACAAGGTCATCGACATAAACCTGAACGGCACCTGGAGGGCCTGCCAGATTTTCGGCAAGACGATGGTCACTCAGGGCTTCGGCAAGATCCTGAACATCGCGTCGCTCACCAACTTCGTTGCCTTCAACCAGGTGGCCGCTTACGGGGTGAGCAAAGCGGGAGTGGGCGCGCTGACCAAGTCGCTGGCGATCGAACTTGCTCCGCACAACATCTGCGTGAATGCAATTGCTCCCGGAGTCTTTCCCACGGCCCTGAACCGCGAGCTGATTCAGCATACGGCCCGCGGGCGCGAATTGAAGATGCGCACACCCATGAAGCGTTTTGGAGAGGCGGATGAGCTTGTTGGGGGGGCCATCTACCTGGTCTCCGACGCAGCCTCCTTTGTGACCGGAGAGATCCTGGTCATCGATGGCGGATTTCTCGCCAGCGGAGTGAACCAATAGATGAAAATTCTCAGCGCGAAGGTGATTGTCTGCAGTCCAGGCCGCAATTTCGTGACCTTGAAGATCGAAACCGATCAGGGCATCTACGGTCTGGGTGACGCCACTCTGAATGGACGCGAGTTGGCCGTCGTCAGCTATTTGCAAGATCACCTCATTCCTTGCCTGATTGGGCGCGATCCTTTTCAGACCGAGGATATCTGGCATTACTTCTATCGCGGTGCCTATTGGCGGCGAGGCCCGGTGACCATGACCGCCATCTCAGCCATCGACATGGCGCTGTGGGACATCAAAGGCAAGGCGCTTGGTGTCCCCGTTTACAACTTGCTGGGAGGCAAGAGCCGCAACCAGGTTCTGGTCTATGCCCACGCCACCGGGCGCGATATCGCAGAGACCGTGGACGAGGTCGAGCGCTACCGGCAGATGGGCTATACCGCCATTCGCGCCCAGAGTGGAGTACCTGGACTTAAGTCGACCTATGGCGTGTCGAAAGATGACAAGTACTATGAGCCGGCCGAGCGCGGCTTGCCCTCCGAGAGCTTATGGTCGACGGAAAAGTATCTGCGCCATGTTCCCAAGCTCTTTGAGGCTCTGCGCAAAACGCTCGGCGACGATCTGGATCTGCTGCACGATGTTCACCACCGCCTCACTCCCATAGAGGCAGCTCGCCTCGGCAAGGAGCTGGAGCCCTATCATCTTTTCTGGCTGGAGGATCCAGTTGCGGCCGAGCTGCAGGATGGCTTCGGCCTCATCCGCCGCCACACCACCACACCGCTGGCTGTCGGGGAGGTCTTCAACACCATTTGGGACGCGGAACAACTGATGCGCGAGCAGTTGATCGACTATTTGCGTATGAGCGTCGTGCATGGCGGCGGCCTCACCGCGATGAAGAAGATTGCGGACTTCGCTGCGATCTACCACGTGCGAACGGGTTGCCATGGAGCGAGTGACATGTCCCCGGTGTGCATGGCCGCAGCGCTGCATCTCGATATCGCGATCAATAATTTCGGCATTCAGGAACACATGCTGCACAACGCCCAGACGGAGGAGACGTTTCCTCATGCGTATACTTTTCGCGAAGGCTCGATGTATCCCGGGGATGGGCCTGGTCTTGGGGTAGACATCAGGGAAGATGTGGCTGCGGGCCTTCCGTATCAACGGGCCTATTTGCCGGTCAACCGTAAGGAAGACGGAACGCTCTTTCATTGGTGATGGGGCCATCCGCTAGACTTGAAGTGAGGGGATCCTGCTATGTCTGATGAGGTTTCGAGGCGCAAGTTTTTGGGAGCCGCATTGGCTACGGCGGCGATGGCGCCGTTGGCAAATGCGCAGCAGGTGCGGTCGGACGATCACAGTAAACCAAACGAGGAGCAGCCGGGAGAAAACAATACCCCGCTTGATCAAGAGAATCCAAGCTCTGTGTGGTCGCCGGAGACGGATAACGGGACGGTCGAGCCCTTCAAGTATTCCTTTGCGCTGGCGCACAAACGCATTGAGGATGGCGGCTGGACGCGGCAGGTAACGGAGCGGGAGCTGCCCATATCGAAGACCTTGGCCGGGGTGGAAATGCGGCTGGTTTCCGGTGGCGTGCGGGAGCTGCATTGGCACACCAGCGCTGAATGGGCTTTCATGATCTATGGCAACGCGCGCATCACGGCGGTCGACGCGCAGGGGCGTAGTTTCGTCAATGATGTGGCCAAGGGTGATCTGTGGCTGTTCCCCGGCGGAATCCCGCACTCCATCCAGGGGCTGGGACCCGATGGAGCCATGTTCCTGCTGGTCTTCAACGACGGAAGCTTCAACGAGTTTGAGACCTTCCTGCTTACGGATTGGTTCAAGCACACGCCCAAGGAGGTTTTGGCTAAGAACTTTTCTGTGCCTGCTTCGACCTTCGACAAAGTTCCCAAGAAGGAGCTCTTTATCTTCGCCGCCGATTTGCCCCGTCCTCTGGAGGAAGAGCAAAAGGCGGCGGCGGAAGGTACCGGCGCCATCGACGGCGACTACGTCTTCAGGGCGAGCACTATGGCGCCGACCAAAGTGATGGCGGGCGGCGAAGTGCGCATTGTGTCGAAAAAGGAATTCCCGGCAACGGATATCACCGCGGCAATTGTTCGTGTGAAGCCCGGCGGCATGCGCGAAATGCACTGGCACCCGCTCTCGGATGAATGGCAGTACTACGTAAGAGGCAAGGCCCGCATGACGGTCTTCCAGGCAGGCGGCAAAGCTCGCACCTTCGACTTCCAGGCGGGTGACGTGGGCTATATCAAGATGTCCCGTCCGCATTACATCGAGAATACGGGGACGGAAGACCTGCTATTTCTCGAAGTCTTCCCCATCGGGACCTATCAGGACATCTCCGCGGCGGAGTGGCTGGCCCACACCCCAGCGCGCCTGGTGAACCAGCACCTCTTCACCGGTGAGGAATTCCTCGACAAGATTGCCAAGAAGGAAGCGGTCATCACGCCGACTTAAAACTCGCAGTGAACCATGGACCGTAGGGCAGCTCAGCGGGGGTGAACAAAGGGTTGCATCCTTATACGAGAAGGAACTAATCGGTCTGGAACAGCCGCGAACAGGGGGCATCGGAGGCTACCTTGGTTGATTGGAGACATGGCGGTCAGGGTCGCGATTCGGCCGTCAAAGGGAATCGGGGTGGCTTTTTGATGATCGCTTATCGGCATTTGCGTTCGCTCGGGTTCACTCAGGGCTAACGTCCTGGGCCATTTTCAGCCAGTCTTGTCCAAATTAGCTTTTTTCGACTCTGTCCATCCACCTCCACTCCTGCCAAAGTGGACGGTGGCCCACTTTGGCAGGAATGGAGGCGGATGGACAGAGTCAAGCAACGGTTTACCGCTCAAGTTCAAAGGGCTCCAGCGGCAACCCAGGATAGCTCACCTGTGTTCCATTCACTTGTGCCCACGGATGCAAGCTGAGCGGTTTGATCTGGGATGCGCTTGCAATCTCTGCTACCTCAAGATGGCGCGCCAGCAGGGCATCGGCGATGAGCGACCGATGGCATCGCCAAGGGACAGCCTCCGCGCACATCACCGCGACTTGCTCCAGCCGCGCCATCTTGATCAGCTCCTCCAGGTGGCCTGCAAACTCTGGAGTCTGCATGTAATCGGCGTATCCTCGAAAGCTCGGATTGCGCCAGCCCAGATTCGTCATCGCGCCTTTGCGGGGATGCCGAAGCCCGCCAAGCCCACGCATATGTGTGTAACCCAGGTGTTCGCGCAAAAGCGCCTCGGAAAGCGCCTCGCGCTCGTACTGCGGGTTGTGGCGTGAATGGGGTACGGTGCGCACATCGACAAGTCGCTCGACTGCATGCGCTTTAAGCATCGCGATGAATTCGGCGATCGGTCGCGTCGAGTGACCGATGGTGAAAATACGCAGAGCGAAAGGCATCCCTCAGCGGCTGAAGCCGAATTTCATTGCAAAGCATTTACGTACGGCCTGAAGGCCGTACCCTTCAGGAAAATAAGTTTTTATGGAGCCCGTTAGTCTCCTGCTACGGCTTCCAACGTCTCAGCCGACTGGTTCCTGATGGTCTGCTCGAATGCAGCAAGCTGCGCTTCGATATCAACTTCCAGGCCGCGACGCTTGACGATGTCCTCACGATAGCGGCGCAGGAAATAGTCGATGGTCTCGACGCGGATGCGAATCGACCCCGACGGCTTATTCTCATCCAGATCCTTGAATGAGAAATACGGCGTTCCCGATTGCTCGATGATGCCTTCGATCACGCCATAGATCGGCGCATCGTGGCCGCACTTGAAGCTGGAAACTTCCAAAGCCACGAGATTCGGATGGCGAGCCGTGAACTTCGCTGCCCAGACCTTGTGATTCGTGCTGGTTGAATACCGGTTCTTCCAGACATCCTGAATGTCCAGAGGATGCGTGATGAGCCCGGCCCGCACTTCCTCACCAAACAGCCGATCGAGGATATCCTCATCGATCGGAAGTGTACTTTGCGAGAACACAGGGTAGCCCAGCTTCTGGAACTCTTCCATGATCTCGTGGTTCAAACCCGGATCATGGTGGTAAACGCGGCCCAGCATCACGATGCCAATCCGGTCTTCACGCTCTAGCTGATCAAGCGTCTCCCGCGCCTGCCGGCGAATCTCCGCCTCGCAGTCGAGCAGGGCTTTGAATCCGGCTTCGATGGCCCGCTCATTTTCCTCGCGAGAGAGACCCAGCACCGGTCCCCACGCCTTGAACATCTGATCGGCGCAAATCTTCTTATCTTGCAAGTCCAGAATCGGATCGATGTAGCTGATGCCGTTCTCGGCGAAGATCTCACTCTCCTTGGTGAAAGCGGCCTTCACCACCTCAGGTGTAGCGGTCACGGTGGGGCATGCATTCGAGCCAGTCAGGTTGACCAACGGCGTATGCAGCCGATCGTACATGGGGAACCAGATGGCGTTTAACGGCTTCTTGCTGTGCTTGGTTGTGATCAGGTTATAGACATGCGCGATGCCGATCTTTGACGGATAGCAGGGGTCGATGGCGCCCCGACTCGCCCCGGCGCGGTAAAGCTCCGGCGTCGTGTAATCGGAGTAAATGAGATTCTCCGCCTTGAGCCCTAAGCTGGCGAAGTAGGCATTGAACAACGGCGCGTAGGTGTAGGTGTTGAGCAGCCGAGGCATGCCGATACGAAACTCGCTGCGCTTCTGCATCAACGCTGCGCGTTCCTTCACTGCCTTGCCAATGAATAATCCCTTGGTGCTGGGAACAGCATCGGCGACAATCTCCACCTGGCGATGACGGAAGACGTCGCGCGCCGCGATATCGACAAAGTTTGGATTCGCATCCTTTATCTTGTCGATGTCCGCCTTGATGTCCTTCATGTCGGCAAGATCTTCCACCGTACCCTTTTCGCAGGTGGCAATGATCAGCCGTTGTTCTCCAACGCGCAGCGGCACCTTTGTCTTGCGCGGCTGGAAGTCGACCGGTTTGGGAAGCTCAATTACCTTGCTCGATCCGGGAGAAATCTGGATCTGGATCAGCGGTTCCACCTTCGCCTTGAATGACCCTTTGCTGCTGCCGGTGCTGCAGGAAGATCCGCCGTCCGCATTCGCCTGGATTTGTTCCAGACTCGGCAGCTGATTGACAACCTTAGCCGAGTGATCCTCTGCAACCGCCAGTGCCGGCGCCGATGCGTGGTCATGATTATGACTATGCTGGGCAGCAGTCACATCGACGTCGATAAAGGTACGCAGGCAATTGTTTTTGCAGAAGTAGCAGCGTGTGTCTTCATTACGCGTGGTGCGATAGCGAATGTTGGCCACAGCTTCCAGGCCGATGAACGTGGTCTCCTTGCCGTTGGTCCACAAGCGCAAGGCTTCTTGCGCGGCGCCGATGGCGCCCGACTCGCCGCAGTGCTCGTGCACGATAATCTCCGGCACTTTGCCCTTGGCGCGGAAGCTCGACTTGATGAAATCCACTTCGGCTTTCACCACCGCGAGGTTGTTCTGCGTGCCGCCTTGCAAAACAAAGCGCGACCCCAGCGAAGCCAGGTTGGGAATACTGGCGACGTAAAGAAATACATTCTTCGGCAGCACATCGGCCAAGCCGGCGAGAATCTCCTCAGCCCGCCAGCCCTGGCGCTGGAAATTTACAATATCGGACTGCATGAAGACGGCGCAGCCATATCCAAAGGAGGGCATGGATGTGGCGGAGAAGGCGATATCCGCGAATTCTTCCACCTTCTTGCCGAATCCCTCGGCCGTCGATTGCAGGAAGTACCCGTTTCCAGCCGAGCACTGCGTATTCAGCTTGAAATCTTTAACCCGGCCGTCCTTGAGGACGATGAGTTTGATGTCCTGGCCACCGACATCGATGATGACGTGGGGATCCTCGTAGAACTTGAGCGCTGACTCTGTGTGCGCGACGGTCTCGACCAGCGCTACGTCTGCGTTCAGAACATCCTTAAGGATGTCCTTCGCGTATCCGGTGGTTCCTACCCCCAGAACCTCCAGCTTGGCGCCTTTGGTCTCGATTTGCTCCCGCAGCTTCTCAAACATCTCAATGCCATCCTGAATTGGATTGCCATTGGAAAGCTGGTAGGTTTTGCAAAGGATTTCGCCCCCCTTGCCGAGCAGGACAGCCTTGGTGGACGTAGACCCGCCGTCGATACCGATAAAACCAGAGATCGTCTGGCCGGGCAGAAATTCCGCGGGGATGAACTTCTTCCTGCGATACTCCTCGCGAAAGAGTTCAAGCTCGGACTTATCTGCGACCAGGCCCTTGCCACCGGACTGCGCCTTTTCTTCGGCGCGGCCATAATCGATGTAGTAGAGAAGCTTCTCTATCCCCTGGTATTGGCCCACTTCTACTTCTTCGTCTTTGCCGAACTCCACTGCGCCGAGAGCAGCAAAGTACTGTGCATTTTCCGGGACCTTGATCAGTTCCTCCGGCTTCACTCCCTCCGGGATTTCAACCTTCCGCTCCTTCCACATGCGAGGGATGTTGACTTGCCATGCTTCGCGCATGCCCTGAATGAACCCGTTCGGCCCACCGAGCAGCAGAACATGAGGACGCAGCGTATGTCCGCGGGTTAACACGCTCAAGTTTTGCAGGACGATGGCTTCAAAGAGCGACGCCATCAGCTCGTGCGAAGGCGTGCCGGTTTTCTGCAGGCCGTTTATGTCTGTTTCGGCGAAGACGCCGCACTTGCCGGCAACTTTGTGCAGCTTGACGCCGTGGTAGGCCTGGTTGGCCAGCTCTGCCGCGGGGATTTTCAGCTTGGCGTTGATCTTGTCGATGACCGCGCCCGTACCGCCGGCGCACTTGTCGTTCATGGAGGGGATTTTTTTCTTGCGCCCGGTCTCTTCGTCATCTTTAAAAATGATGATCTTCGCATCCTGGCCACCCAACTCGATGACTGAGTAGACCTCGGGATGGAGCTTCTCAACGGCGAGCGAGACCGCGTGCACTTCCTGGACGAATTTCGCGCCGACCATCTCCGCGATGGTGCCGCCACCCGATCCAGTAATAAAGATCCGCGTGTTCCCGGGGCTATCCCAGCCTCCGCTTCCATGCGGCGCAGAAACTCGAGACACTTTTCCGGCTGCCGTGTTTCGTGGCGCTGGTAATCCTGCCAGATGGTCTTATCAGTGGCGGCATCCACCACGATCGCCTTGACCGTGGTGGAGCCGACATCCAATCCAACGAAAAATTGCTGCATCACGTCTCCCTGGAGGGCTGTCGGTTGACAACAGTGGGATCACAGGCGGCAATCGTGAACCGCTTCGCGGTTTCGCAATTGGTGTAGACCGAAGCGAAACCGCTCATCGTGGTTTTCTTCCAAGGAAAACCACACCTCGCGACCTAATATCAGGCCAAGTCATTGCGA
>CAWFGM010000073.1:0-29738 GCA_963815175.1 uncultured Acidobacteriaceae bacterium | reverse complement strand
CTATTATCTAAACTCATACGTATCACGGCAAGCCCCCCTTTTTCCCCCGCGGCTTCCGAGCACGTTTATTTGGCACGCCTCGCTTGATCTTCAACATCCGGGTTCTTTTGGAGGTCGGTGTTTGAGAATATCTACGCAGCCCACCAGCCACGACTCATTCGTCGCAAGCTCCCTTTCAGAATGCAAAGCATCACAACACTCGGTCGAATATTCGTCAAAAGCGGTAAGCATTCGTCTGAATCGCCGCTCCCTGTTGTGACGAGACAAGAGACGTGAGATCGGCCCAGCTTTCCTGGAGAAAGGCCTACATGCACGCTCGGTTCGACCGATGGCTCCATATGCTGCGAACTGGATTTTGGTTTATTCCCACTGTGATGTTGGCGTTGGCTTCGGTTTTCGCCATCACAATGCTCTATATCGATCAGAGATTCGATCCAGGTATGTCGCGCTCGATAGCTTGGGCGTATTCCGGTGGGCCGGAAGGTGCGAGATCCTTACTAAGTACGATTGCTGGATCAATGATTACCGCCGCCAGTGTCACCTTCTCACTGGCATCGGTTGCGTTGTCCATTGCGTCGCAGCAATACGGCTCTCGTGTGCTGCGCAATTTCATGCGCGATCGCATCACCCAGATCCTTCTGGGAACATTTATTGCCACTTTTATCTACAGTGTGCTGATCGTTCGCGCTATCCGCGGTTCGGACGTCTCTGGAGGCTTTGTTCCAGCGATTGCTGTGACTATGGCAATCGCGCTTTCGCTGGTTAGTCTTGTTTTGCTGGTTTTCTTCGTCCATCATGTTTCAACGTCAATCCAGGCCTCTCATATCGTCCTCGTGATCGCGGAAGACCTGCGGGGCGCGACTCTCAAACTGTATCCGTCGAGAATCGGCTCCCCGATTAACGAGCCGGCTGGGCATGACGACTGCTGCGAACGCGGAAGCGCATCCGTTGCTTTGGCCGATAGCGGTTATCTACAATCGCTCGATTTGGACGGCCTGTTTCAAGAAGCAAAGAGCAAGCAGGTTGTCATCGAGCTCACCGTCAAGCCGGGTGATCATCTCATTTGTGGTGAAGTAGTGGCTCGCGTCTGGGGAACTACTTTTCTTTCTGAATCAGATTTAAAGGAAATAATGGGTGCATTCCTGCTGGGCGGTGAGCGAACGCCTACGCAGGATATCCGCTATCAGTTTCAGCAGTTGACCGATGTGGTGGTGCGGGCCCTTTCCCTGGAATCAATGACCCTTTTACCGCCATCAACGGAATTGACGAACTCGCCACCAGCCTGTCGCAATTCGCGCGACGGCGTCGCGCAGCGGAAAGGAGATCTGATGATAGCGGGAGGCTGCGGCTCATCGTTCCCAGGCCAACACTCGACGAAATCCTCGATAGCACAGTCGGTCACATCGCCATTTATGCGGCTGCCGATCGCTTCGTCATGGCTGGGCTTCGCCGTGTGCTGGACGCGGTGGAGCCGCACCTATCCGGTGGTGCCGAACAGACCAGGCTAAAAACTCTTCGAGGAGAAATCGACCGCTTAGCTCAGGAGAAGGCAAAGGCGTGACGAAGGAGCGCCGGAAGTACACGTGAACGCGACCAAGCAGGAAGGACGACGCTAGAGAATGATGTGGAAGGGTGTCAGGCGGGAGTTGGGGTCTCCAATCTGGTTCCACTCGACACCAAAAGGAGCGATTCGGCGGTAACAATCACAAGTTGTTGATTTTTTGGCTCCTCAGGTAGGACTCGAACCTACAACCCTTCGGTTAACAGCCGAATGCTCTGCCATTGAGCTACTGAGGAGTGTCCAGGCGGGCAACTTCACAACTGTAGTTGATTTTACCGCAAACTCCATCGCCCGCGTCAAAACGAGCTGTGTCCGCGCACCTAAATCCTATCCAAATCTTTGATCACTGCCTCTGCGGCACGCCTTCCGGAGGCCAACGCGCCCTGGATGGAAGCCGTTTCGCGGTAGTCCCCACACATGTAGACGCCGCCTGTTCCGCCCACACGCACCGGAGCTTGCTCCCACTCGGCATGCCGCTGTTGGGGCAGCGCGCGGGCCAGAGTATAGGCCCCGAGCATCTTCCATGAATCCACGGAGGCACCAAACCACTTTCTCAGATGCAGGCGAACGGCCCGGTCCAGCCGCATCAGTGCCGCGTCCTCCGCCGGCGCTTCGCCTACTACATTTGCGGCTACCAGATGCATGCCCGGGGGCGCATATTGAGGCGAAACGGCGCTCATCACCGCAACATGATTCACCGGCCCCGCTGCGCGCCCCTCCCCATTCAGCATGATGATGGGCTCAGCCATCGGCACCTGCTGCGCAGCATAGTAAAACGCCGTGGTCTTGTTCCAAGCCCGCACCTCGGGGACGCTCCAGCCGCCCACTCCCCCGAGCAGCCGGTTGCCGTCGTTGCCCGGGACTGCGAGCACCACGGCACGCGCCTCCTGCTGGTCCTGGCCCACAATCTCTATTTGAAACGATCGCGTGTTGCGCGTTAGCTTGCTCACGCGCGCACCCGTGAGCAGCGTGCCCGAACGCAGCTTCGCAGCCAATTGCAATGGTATCTGTTGCATACCAGCCGCCGGAACTACGGCCTCCCCGAGAGAGAAGAGGCGAAAGAGAAATTCGAAGAAGCGGCTTGACGTCACCAGCTCACGCTCCAGAAAGACGCCGGCAAAGAAGGGCTCAAAAAACTTCTCGATGATGTTCGCACTGAATGGGACCGCCTGGAGATAGTCGCGCGTGGTCCTCTCGGTACGGGCGAAGATCTCCTCAGGAGTGCCTCGTTGCACGCGTCTGCGCAACCTCGCGACACCCAGTTTGTCTGCCAGCGGCACGATCGGATCGAACAGGAATCTGGCCGCCCCCATGGGATTGCGAAAGGGATCGGCAAAGCGATGGAACCTGCCGCCGTGCCACACCAGCGCACCGGGTTGGAATGGTTTCAGCTGCAAGGCGCGGTAATCCAGCAACCGCCTCGCATCCGGATAGGCCGTCAGCATTACCTGGAATCCGCGATCAAGCCGAAAGCCGTCCACCAGGTCAGTGCGCACCCGCCCCCCTGGCGCGTCACTCGCCTCCAGCACGGTTACGGAAAGACCCGCCGCCTCGAGCGACCAGGCACAACTGAGACCCGCCAAGCCCGCTCCGATGATGGCTACATCGGTCATCGCTTTCCTGCTTTCGACGGCACGCTCCCGTAGGGAGCGCGCTCAGCTTGGGTTACACGCTCGAAAGATACACTCATTGGCGAGGTTAAAACGCTTTCCGTTTTGCAGCCACAGCGGTGCGCAATGAGTGTTGACAAGGATGAAATAAAGGTTAGCTGATGGATTGAAGGCATTCAGCAGAGGGGGGCCACCCGTCCTGTTCCGAGGGGTCCGATTGTAGAATGGCAAACTGCTGACCTGTTGCCCTTGACTACTGGTAGAGCAATACCGCGATTTTGTATGTCGTGAAGCCCTGCCCGGGTTTGCCGCAGGCACCCACAGCGGCTTTGTGGTACTTGCCGGTGGAGATTTTCTGTTCCAATACGTCCGGTAAGCGGTTTAGATCCGTTCCCTCCCAGCGCATGATGAACCAGGGCTTCGTACCTCCGGCAGAGCCGCTTTCCATCTCGCAGGTCTGACGAGCTTGCTGAGTCAGCCCCGCCGGCTGCAATCCCCGCTGCTGCAGCAATTGCCCGATCTTCTGCTCAACCTGTTGCGGTCCCAGGTTCGCTACCGTGGAGGCAAAGTCCTCCACCGCATAATAGTTCCCTTCCCGCCTCACGAGCCCGACGCCGATAGTGTCCATGCGCGGATCAAGGATGTTGGCCCGATGAAGCGGCGAGTGCATCCACTCCTGGTCGAGCGCCTGCGGGCTGGGCGCCAAGGCGACATTCTCGGCAATGGCGCGGAAATGGGCGCCTGCAGCGCCGGCACGCGCGTCCAGGTCCGGCTCGCCGGGATATTGGTGGGAAAGCGCGGGCTGCTCCGCCATCAGCTGCGCGTGTTGGGCTGCGGCCTGGGCCAGCGCGGGGTCCCACTTCAAGGGAGGCAATCCTTGCTGGGCCCGATCCGCGTTGGCCAGGTCCATTACCTGCCGCTCGGCCGGTTGTTGCGCCAGAACCGGCAGCGCCGCCATCGTTCCCGCCAGTACCATCGTCGAAAGCCAGTGTTTTTTGCCCATCGCGTTCTCTCCCATCCTATTCAACCCACCGAAAGCCGGATAGTATGCGCGCTGATTACACCATGGTCACTGCTCCGATATGCGATCATGACCAACGATGGCCTTCGCTCGCACCCTTCGCCACCAGCCGCTCGGAGTGATCGGCCTGTCCCTCCTGGTGCTCTTCGTCGCTATTGCGGTGCTGGCGCCTTCCATCTCGCCCTACGACCCGGCTGCCATCGATCTCTATCACCGGCTCGCCTCACCTTCGCATGCCCACTGGTTTGGCACCGACGAACTGGGGCGCGACATCTTCTCCCGCATCCTCTCTGGCGCGCGGCTGTCCCTGATGGTTGCCGTCAGCGTCGTCGGCCTCTCTCTTTCCCTGGGGCTGGTTCTAGGCGGCCTGGCCGGCTTTTACGGCGGCCGCGTGGATACGTTGCTCAACGTCTTTGTGATGAATGCCTTTCTTTCCTTCCCCGGTATTCTTCTGGCCATCGCCTTCGTGGCTTTTCTTGGCCCCGGGCTGCTTAACCTGGTCCTTGCCCTGGCCATTGGCGGTTGGGTGGGATACGCACGCCTGGTTCGGGCCCAGGTGCTGGCAGTCAAAGAGCGGGAGTTTGTGGAGGCCGCCCGCGCCCTCGGCGCCTCCGACCTGCGCATCTTCACTCGCCACATCCTGCCCAACATCCTGCAACCCATCATCGTGCAGGCCGCGATCGGGATGGCGGGAGCGGTTCTGGCCGAGGCTACGCTCAGCTTTCTTGGTTTGGGGCTGCCACCACCCGCGGCCAGCTGGGGCGGAATGCTCAACGACGCGCGCTCCCATCTGTTCGATTCGCCGCACATGGTCGTCTTTCCCGCCATCGCGGTCATGCTCTGCGTGTTGTCGTTCAACTTCATCGGCGACGCCCTGCGCGATTACCTAGATCCACGCACCCGGCTGTTGATCGGGCTATAGCATTTTTGCTAATGGCGTGGAAAGAACGGCCCGCGCATAGCTGGGACCACGGTATTAGCAAAAATGCGGATGATCGGGGTTATTTCAGATACGCACGGCCTTCTCCGACCGGAGGCTCTCGCGGCTCTGCGCGGAGTTGAGCATATCCTCCACGCCGGCGACGTGGGCGATCCGCTGATTCTGGACAAGCTGCGCGAGCTGGCCCCGGTCACCGCCATCAGCGGCAATATCGACGTGCACGGACCTTGCTCCTACCTGCCGGCAACCGAGGTGGTCACCTTGCATGGCCACACGTTTTATATGCTGCACGACAGGAACGCGCTCGACCTCGATCCCGCTGCCGCGGGGTTCTCCGCGGTAATCAGCGGGCACTCCCACCGGCCGCTGCTCGAGCGGCGCAAGGGCGTTCTCTACCTGAACCCCGGAAGCGCCGGACCCCGCCGTTTCTCACTGCCTATTTCGCTGGCGCTGGTGACGATTGATGCAGATTCGCTTCGACCGCAATTGGTGAATCTTCTCTAACGGACACATCAAGGATAGGAAGAACGAGCTGCAGGAGCTGCGGCACGAAAGTCTCGACCAGCGGACGATCAGGCCTGGAGAGCCACTGTTTCACCCCGCCGGCGATTGCCCAACTGGCCGCGGACGCAACCAATCCAGGTTCAGGTGCGAGCGGTTCCTCCGGCGCCAGCCGTGGCTTTCGTTCAAGGCCCTCCAACAGAAGGCGCCGGATCGCGGCCACGATGGCCGCGTCCATCAGCGGTTCAAAGGCTGTCTGCCGCTCGCAGTCCCCCTCGGAGTGCGCCTGGGTCAGGAAATCGCAAGTGGCACGAATAATGGCCGCGAGCGCGCCCGGACAACCGGTCTCATAGCGCAGCTGGCGTTCAAAGAGCAATTCATGAAAACCACCCGCGATCATCGCGTCCAGCAGGGCGTACTTGTCCGTGTAGTGGTCGTAGAAGGTGGCCCGGTTCACGGTAGCTGCATCGGTGATGTCCTGCACCGAAATCTCGTCGAAGCTCTTGGTATGCATAAGGGTGCCTAAGGCTCCCTGCAGAAGCTTCCGGGTGCGGCGAATCCGCGGATCGCGAACTTGGCAGTCGGAAATTGGCATGCTCACGCTTATTAGAGCCTATCCGGTATTAAAAAGAATCGCCAAAACGACGACTGTCGTCTTATACTCAACGACAGACGATGTGTAGGCAACGCATGTCGTTAAGGAGATTCCTAAATGGCAACGCTATTACATCTGGATACCAGCCCGCTCGCAAGCTCTGTCAGCCGCGAACTGACCCGCGAATTCGTCAGCAATTGGATGGCTAGCCATCCTACAGGCAAGGTGATCAATCGCGATCTCGCCGCCAATCCCCCAAAGCCAGTGGATCAAGCGTGGATCTATGCAGCCTTTACCCCGGAAGCAGCACGGCAGCCTGAGCAAAAGGCGTTGCTTGCCTACTCCGAAGAGAGCATCGTCGAACTACAGCAGGCAGACGAGTACGTGATTGGCGTGGCCATGCATAACTTCAGCATTCCCTCGGTCCTCAAGCTGTGGATCGACCAGATTGTCCGCAGCGGACGCACCTTTTCTTACGGCGAGCCGGACGGCCCTAAAGGCCTGCTTCTGGGCAAGAAGGCCACCGTTCTGGTGGCGACGGGCGGAATGTATGACGCGGGAAGTCCTTACGCGGCACTCAACTTTATTGATCCGTATCTTCGCACTATCCTTGGGTGGATCGGGATTACCGAGGTAAAGTTCATTACCGCCGGCGGCACAGCGCAGTTAAGAACTGGAACCGTCGATCGTGGTCAGTTCCTCCAACCCCACCTGGAGCAGGTGAGAAGCATCGCCGTCTAACGCAGTTTGCGAGTAGGCCAATTTCAAGGAGAAAGTCATGAAAATTGCGGTTCTGATCGCGCGTATTTTGCTGGGCCTCATTTTCCTGTTCTTTGGATTGAACGGGTTTCTCAACTTTCTGCACGCCCCCATGCCTCCTGGCCCCGCCGGCCAATACCTCGCCCTGCTCGGCCCCACGTTTTACATGAAATTCGTCTGCCTGGTGCAGATTGTCGGAGGGGTTTTGCTCCTTTCCGGCCAGTTCATCCCGCTGGCGCTCATCCTGCTCGGGCCGGTTATCGTCAACATCCTGCTCTTCCACATCTCCCTGCAGCCTGCCGGTTTGCCGCCTGGCCTGCTCACCGTCGTTTTATGGTTCATCGTCTTTTTTGGGGTGCGACGGGCGTTCGCCGGCATTTTCGCGCAGAAGGTGGAGATCAACTAGAACTCAGCGCCCGGCAGGAAAGCCGACTAAAAGTCGGGCCGTAAACGACCGAGAATGCGACGGGCATTAAGAGTCTGCGTGAGAGCTAGAAGAGGTATTTCAGTTCCTCCAATCGCTAAGGCCCGGAGGCGTGGACCCCTAGACTTCAGCCCAGTCCGTCCGAGTCCTGGCTGAGAACTCAACTGACTAACTCAGTCCCGAAGGGACGGCTGAGTGTGTTAGCCCAGGACGTCAGTCCTGGGTGTAATTGCCACCGAGACCAGTCCCGCAGGGACGACTGAGAATGTCCCAGGACGGCAGTCCTGGGTGAACCTGGACCTTGGAGAAAGGTCCAAGGACGCCCAGGGCTACAGCAGCGTCCTAATCAGCTGCGAATTCTGGGGTTCGCCACTGTGTAAAGCAGATCGGTCAGCAGGTTGACCAGCACGTAGGTTAGCCCAACGGCCAGGATGCAGCCCTGCACCAGCGCGTAGTCGCGGTTGGAGATCGCCGAGACCGTGAGCCGGCCAATCCCAGGCCAGGAAAAAATGGTCTCGGTCACGATGGCGCCTGCCAAAAGGGCGCCAAATTGCAGGCCCACCAGCGTCATCACGGGGATGATGGCGTTGCGCAGCGCGTGGCGGTAGACCACTATGTGCTCAGGCACTCCTTTGGCGCGCGCGGTGCGAATGTAGTCCTGGTTTAACTCCTCCAGCATGGCAGTGCGCACCATGCGGGTAAGAATAGCGGCCAGGCTGCCGCCCATGGTGATGGCGGGCAGCACCAGGTGGGCGAACGAACCCGCGCCGGAGACCGGCAGCCATCCCAGCTTGATCGAGAACAGCAAGATCAGGATCGGCCCCAGCGCGAAGCTGGGAAAGGAAAGCCCCAGCAGGCTCACCACGCCAACCGCACTGTCTTGCCAGCGGGCCCGGCGTAGCGCGGCCAGCACTCCGGCGGGAATGGCCAGGGCCAGGGCCAGCAGTAGCGCGGCCACAGTCAGCTCCAACGTGTAAGGGTAGCGGGTTAATACAAGGTGGGAGACGGAATCGTTGAGCCGCAGGGACCTGCCCAGGTCGCCATGCATGACGCCACGCCAATAGTGGAGATATTGCAGGCCCAGGGGCGCGTCAAGTCCATATTGATGGCGCAGCGCCGAGAGATCGGAGGCAGTCGCGCCCTCGCCCAGCATCTGCTGCACCGGATCGCCCGGCACCAGGTGGATGAGCAAGAAGACCATCGACACCACCAGCCAGATGACCGGCAGGATATACAGCAATCGCTTGAGCAGCGCTACCAATGCAACCTGCCTAAAAGAGTAGAAGTGAAAATGCTCTAACCCTCTTTCTTGCCCGCTTCGCGGTGACTCTGAACTCGCGCTGCCACGCCCGTCCTCACCGCGTCCACTTTTGTGCCGCCCTGTTCTGCATCTTCCGCCTGGTTCTCCAACCGTTCCACACGCACCCTGCTGATGCGATGATCGCTCATTTCCAATACCGTAAACCTTCGTCCCTCAAAATCTACAGTCTCTTCGCCGGTCGGGATCTTTCCCAGCCGGGTCAGCAGGAACCCGGCCAGTGTTTCCACCCCGCCGCTGCGCGGCAGATGCCAGTCCATCTGCGTCTCCAGATCGCGCAGGTTCACGCCGCCATCCAGCACCACCGCACCGGAGGTGGTCTGCAGAGCGGCCCGGGGACCGATGTCAAATTCGTCTTCTACCTCACCGATGATCTGCTCGATGGCGTCTTCTACGGTGACCAGCCCGACCGTCGATCCATACTCATCGACAACGATCGCGATGTGCCGTCTGCGCTGCTGAAATTCGCTCAGCAGGTCCAGCACGGGCTTGGTTTCCGGCACGACCAGCACATCATGCATCACCTGGCCCAGTCGCAATTCGGTGAACGGCGCGCGGGCAAAGCGGGTTTGGGCGCTCATGCGGAAGTGCATCAAACGCGACAGGTCTTTTGAGTAGACCACGCCAACAATATGCTCGGGCCCGTGCGCCGGGTCGTAGACCGGCACGCGGGAGTGCTGCTCTTCCACTACGCGCGCGTTCGCGTCCTCAAGAAGCATGTCCTGGGGCAAGGAAAAGATGCGTTGCCGGGGAGTCATGATCTCCCGTGTGGGCACGCTGTTGAGCTCGACGGCGCGGTGAATCAGCGACTCCTGAAAAGCGGGAAGCATGCCCATGCGGCGCGCTGCGGTAGCGATCAGCTTCAGTTCTTCCGGCGAATGCACTTCGCCCCCCTGCATCATTTCCATGCCGAAGAGGCGCATGACCACCCGGGCCGAAAACTTCATCAGCCGCACGGCAGGACGGGTCACACGGATAAAGACGTCCATGGGACCGGCCACGGCAACCGCCAAAATCTCTGCCTTACGCAAGGCCAGGGATTTTGGGACTAGTTCCCCCAGAAGGACGTGGAAGTAGGTAATGAGCGCGAAAGCGACGGGCACGGCCATCAGGTGGGCGTAGATCCTGGCGTGCGGCATGCCGTTGAACCAGTGCTCGAATAGGGTCGCTACCGCTGGCTCGCCGATCCAGCCAAGGGCAAGGCTGCACAGGGTCACGCCCAGTTGCACCGCGGGCAGAAAGTCTTCCATGTTTTCCTGCAGGCGGCGTACTGCCCGGGCTCCGGGCCGCCCCAGGGCAATCAATCGCTCGATGCGCGTCTCGCGCACGCTCACCAAGGCGAACTCCGCCGCCACGAAGAAGCCGTTCGCCAGGATCAGCAGGGCGACGGAAACCATCCGAAAGAGCATCAGTTCAACCATTGCGCGCAGGAACCAGGCAGCCGGCCGCTGATGGGAGGAAGGAGGTCGGAGCTCATTACGCCATGATACTGGTGAGGTGGCGCCCGGGTATGCCGCCGAAAGTGTTGATTCGAATACTGTGGGATCCTGGATTTGGCGCCGAAAGCGCGTTCCAACATGGCGCCACCGGGAATTCCTGGGGGGACAGAGCTCGGCAAAGGGAACCATCCCGGCTCCGCCTGCGTATCAAGTGTTGCAAGGGACATGAGAAGGGTCATTTATTGCAAGGGGGCAATACAAGGATCATTGTTTTATTTGCAACCCTAGAACAGCGTCTTTAGAGCCCAAGGAGGGCAACGATGCAAACTCGATGGAACCCATCCCGCAAAGCGGCGGCCGGCATTTTGGTTGCCATGTTGATGTATCTCCCGGTAACTGCATTGGCCGCGGAAAGGTCGTTCGACCGTACGCTTACCGTAAACGGTCCGGTCACGCTCCACGTCTCTACGGGTTCCGGATACATCCATGTCTCGCCCGGGTCGGATAGTCAAGTCCATATCGTTGGCCATGTGAAAAGCAGTAATAACTGGTGGGGCGGCAGCTCCGACGATGCAGTTTCGCGAGTTGCCAACAACCCGCCCATTAACCAGGCCGGCAATATCATTCGCGTCGGTGAGGGCGGCGAGGACTTCATGCGCCATGTAGCCATCGACTATGACATCACAACCCCGGCAAATACCATGCTTGCGGCCGAAAGCGGCTCGGGCGACCTGCAACTCTCCAATTTGAACGGAACCGTCCAGGCACACACCGGCTCGGGCTCTATCCGCGCCGACAAGCTGGGCGCGGGTTCCAAGCTCGAAACCGGCTCGGGTAGCATTGAAGCAACGAACCTGATGGGTTCCACAACGCTACAGACCGGGTCAGGCGATGTGCAGGCACAGCTAGGATCGGCGGGCGACGTGGTCGCAGGTACCGGTTCCGGTTCCATTAAGTTGAACGATGTTCATGGAGCTGTGAAGGCCGAAACCGGCTCCGGCACCCTCGAGATCAGCGGCCAGCCTACTTCCCCATGGAAGCTGGAAACGGGTTCGGGGGACATCGCACTGCAGGTTGGCAGCAACGCTCGCTTCACGCTGGATGCGCAGACCGGCTCGGGCTCGGTTAAGACCGACCTTCCCCTCACCATGCGGGGTTCCCTCGACAAGCACCACGTGAACGGAACCGTCAATGGCGGCGGCCCTACGATCAAGGCGGAAACAGGTTCTGGGGATATTCGGATTCAGTAGGCCGTGGATCTAGCTTCGCAGGCCGTAGTAGGTGCGCATGCTGTATTCGAGAACGCTGTAGGGCATGAGGCGCTTGAGCCATACAGCGGCGCGCTGCGGGGCGGGACCAATCGTGTAGCGCAGCCGCGGATGGCTTCGGTTCACTATGCGACAGAGCAGGCGCGCAATCTGCTCCGGCCTGGGACCGCTTTGCTCGTCGTGGGCTGTCTTCAACAGCGCTGCCTCAAGGGACGGACTATAGGCCTCTGCGGCGCCCGGCAGTGCCGTGAACTGCCTATTTTCAGTGAGGGCCGTCTTGTGATCGCCCGGCTCGATGATCACCACCCGAATACCAAATGGCCTTACCTCCATGCGCAGGGCTTCGCTTAGCCCTTCCAGGGCAAACTTGGAAGCACTGTACATCGACTGATATGGGATGGCGAGGATGCCGCCAATGGAGCCGATGTTGATGATGTAGCCGCTGCGCTGCCTGCGCATCGCCGGCAACACCGCGCGGCAGACCCGGAGGGCTCCGAAAAAATTAACTTCGAATTGCCTCTTGGCTTGTTCGGTCGAAGTGTTTTCGACCGGCCCGGCAATTCCCATCCCGGCGTTATTCACCACGATATCCAGCCGCCCCTCCCGTTCGAGCACCGTCGCCACTGCCTGCTCCACTGAACCATCGTCGGTCACGTCGACAGTGAGCATCGTGGGGTTACCCGGGGCTGTGCTTCCGGCGACCGCTCGCCGCGAAGTACCATAGACACGAAAGCCACGTCCAGCCAAATGGGCGGCGCAAGCCAGACCAATGCCGGAAGAGGCGCCCGTGACCAGAACAACCCGCGGATTTTCTTTTCTCATATTGCCCTTCACCCTATCATTAAGCATCCAACAGGGTTGTTTTCCCTATTACCGCGAGGGCACCACATGGCAAGACAACGATGGATCTACCGGGCCGGGATCACACTCACGCTGGGGCTTTTACTGGCAGGATGCAACGGCTTCAAGGCGGCCACCCCGAAAAACTTCATGCGCACCCTGAATGCATACTATGGTAACAACGACGATTGCCTTTTCCCGAGCGCGATCCGTTTTCCTTACGAAGCCGCAACCGGCAGCGGGGATGTCGATCCCAGGAAAAAAGGCCTCGACGCGCTGGCCGATGCAGGGCTGCTCAGGTCTCTGGAGGACAGAGACATCCACGTGAAGCGCTACGAGCTGACCACCTATGGCAAACGCGTGCCGCCGAGATTCTGCTACGGACATCGGGTCGTCACCAGCATCGACAGTTTTACCCCACCGGCAACCGTCAACGGGCAGCAAACGACTAAGGTGGACTATCACTACAAGATGATGGACGTTCCCGGCTGGGCCAACTCCGACAAGATACGAGCGGCCTTTCCTGCGTTTGCCAAGGCGACTTCAGGAGACGCCCAGGGCCAAGCCACGCTGGTCCTGACCATGAACGGCTGGCGTGTTCCCGAGTAGGCCGTGAGACCACTCACGAAGTGCATCGACTAAAGTAGAAAGATGTACAGGACCTTTCGCCCCATCCCGGCCGGATCTCTCCGGCTGCTGGTATTTGACCTTGATGGCACACTGATCGACTCCGGAGCCGACCTTTGTGCCTCGGTCAATGCGATGCTGCAACACTTCGGCCGCCCGCCGCTCCCGGACGCCATAATCGCCACTTATATCGGCGATGGCGCGGCGCGGCTGGTGAGCCGCTCGCTTGGCGAGCCGGCAGATCAAGCCTTTCTTGATTCTGCTCTCGCCTACTTCCTCGATTACTATCGCGAACACAAGCTGGACAAGACCTACGTTTACCCGGGAGTGTTTGCATCGCTCGACAGCCTGCGCTTCGAACCTGCGGGCGTTGCCAGGTCCATGGCAGTGCTGACCAACAAACCGATCGGACCGTCGCAGGCGATCTGCGATGCTCTTGGCCTCAGCCCTTATTTCTTTCGCATCTACGGCGGCAACAGCTTCGCCACCAAGAAGCCCGATCCGGAAGGGCTGCTTGCCTTGATGAAAGAGGCGGGAGTTCGCCCGCAAGAGACGCTGATGATCGGAGATTCCGACGTGGACATCCGAACCGCGCACAACGCCGGAGTGTGGAGTATGGGCTGCGCATACGGACTGGCGCCGCATACGCTGGTCACGGAGCCTCCAGACTGCCTGGTCGAGTCGCCCGCCGACTGGCCCCTGGCGCTGGCCGGTCAGGGGGAAAAACTGGCCTGCCAGGGCTGAGCAATTACGCACTACTAAAAGACTAGCTTAGAAACGCCAACGCCTTGAGCGATCTGGTGAAGCGGATGTTTGGCGGATCCAGCGAAGCATTGCTCATGGCGATGGTAGATACCCGGCAGATCAGCGCCGAGGAGTTGGCTCGCGTGGCGAAGAATGCAAAAACAGGTGGAGGAGTTCAGCCAACGATCGGCGCGCTCGCCCAACCCATAGGTAAATCCTGGTTAGGGTTTCTCCTCGAGGCAATGCCCAAAGTCCTGGCGCAGCTTGCTCTTCAATAGCTTCCCGGTCGAGGTGTGGGCAAGCTCGTTCACGAACACAAAATTGTCAGGTACGTGCCAGCGCGGAAACCGCCGCTCCAGGAACGTACGCAGCTCGGACTCATCGACGACGAAACCCTCTTTCAATATGACAAGGGCTAGCGGCCGCTCTTGCCATTTGCTGTGGGGCACGGCGATGACCGCAGCTTCCCTCACCCCCTCGTGTGCCACCAGGGCATTTTCCAGATCGACCGAGCTGATCCACTCGCCGCCCGACTTGATCAGGTCCTTCAGGCGATCGGTGATTTTCAAGTAGCCTTCGGAGTCAATCGTGCCTACGTCTCCCGTGCGAAACCAGCCGTCGTCTGTCCACTTGTCAGCCTGATCGAGGTTGTAATAGCTACCGGCTATCCACGGCCCGCGAACCTGCAATTCGCCTGCGGTTATACCGTCTCTGGCTGCTTCGCCCTGATCGCCGACGGTACGGATCTCGATGAAGGGCAGCGGCAATCCCTGCTTGGCGCGCTGGGCGTACCTTTGCTCTTCGGTCCAACTGTGCATGTGCGGCTTCAGTTTCGCAGCCGTACCAACGGGCGTCGTTTCGGTCATACCCCACGCTTGCACGAGGTGTACGCCGAGCTTGTCTAAGCGGCGGAACAGAGACTCCGGCGCAGCCGAGCCGCCCACGATGAAACGTACTCCATCCGCCAACTTCCAGCGGCCGGGATGGCTTTCGAGCGCATTCAGCACGCCCATCCAAATGGTAGGAACTCCACCGGCGAGCGTCACCTGTTCGTTTTGCAACAGGTCGAGTAGGGCCTCCGGCTTGAGGTTGCATCCAGGCAAGACCAGCTTGCTTCCATTCATGGCAGCGGCATACGGAAAGCCCCACGAATTTACGTGGAACATGGGCACGATCGGGAGAACCGTATCGTTGTGGCTAAAATTCAGCTGGTCGGGGAGAGAGATGGCCAGGGAATGCAGGGCGATGGCCCGGTGAGAATAAAGCACTCCCTTGGGGCAGCCGGTGGTTCCCGAGGTGTAGCACAGGGCTGCTGCATCCTCTTCGGCGAGCTCGACTTCGTTTGGCTCTGCACTCGCTTCCGCCAGGAAGTCCTCATACGATTCGCCTCCGTCGGGGAGCCTGCCGCTACCGTGATCGACAACAAAGACGCGTTCGAAGTCGACCTTAGGCCGGATCTGCTCGAAGAGGTCGAGCAGCACATCATCCACTATCAGAAAGCGGTCCCGGGCGTGATTGACGATGTAAGCAAGTTCGTCCGGGATGCAGCCGCAGGTTAAGGGTGTGCAGTACGGCGCCAGTGATGGGAATACCGAAGTACGCTTCCAGATGGGCATGCCCGTTCCACATGAGGGTGGCGACGCGATCTCCTTGGGCAACACCCGCAGCTTCGAGAGCAGCTGCCAATTGCCTGGAACGTCTGCGAAGACTCTCGATAGGTGTAGCTGTGGCGGGAACCGTCAGGCCGCATGGAGACGATTGAGACATCGGGGAAAAGGGTGCCCGCACGCTCCAGAATGCTATTGACCAGCAGGGGCGACTGACATCATGGTGGACTTCATGAAACCTCCATGAACCGGTACCCACGTTTGAGTTAAGGGTCCGCTGAAGCTGCGGATCATCAAAGCACAGTCACGGTGAGAACGCCAGCCCCGACACGACAAGCCGCCGGCTTGCCTGTTGCAAGTTGAGGAGGAAATGACACTCACCACGAATGAGAGGCCCGGAGGGCCGACCGCCAAATGTGAGCCCAGTCCGGAAGCTGGGTATCAATCCAGACGATGATCTGCCTGCCCCGGCCCGCAGTGGGAGCGCCGTAGGCGCGGCACTAAACCTTCACCCGCTCACCTCGGTGTTACTAGGAGCAAACTCGGGATCTCTTAATAGGCTGTACTCCCCACTCAAACCGGAGGTTCTTCGTGGCACTCAGGGAATCGCGGATTTGATAGGCTGCTGCCGTGCGGCCGTCACCATCTTAAGGATGGACTCTGTTATCACTTCGGGCTCGTCAATGAGAACCATGTGAGTGCTGTTCCAAGCAATGATGTGTTTGCTGTTTCGTGACAACGCCAATAGTTCTGCTTGTAATTTCGGATAGCCCGGAGTTTCGTTTGGCAGTGCTAATCACGATGAGCGGCATGTCGCCAAGCGGAAACGAGAGATTTGCCTGTAACCGTTGCAAGATCCGAAAAGCAGTCCTTGGCCATTTCGTAATCCGGGCGAACGGGATTTTCAGAGAGGGCCCAGGTGTGCAGTTCCTGATCGTCGTTTCGGCAACTTGCTGAAATTCACATCGTCCTGGAAGTCGAGAGCGATTGGCGGTTGAGAAATCAGCGTAGGCGGAGTGTAGCTCTGCGGCAAATTATGCGAGCGTGTAGCTTGCCGCGGGACGAACCTGAGCGGGAATGAACGCATGGTCGACAATGACCATGCCAACTATGTTGTTGGGATACCTGGCCGCGTAGAGCCGCGCCCACTGAGCTCCCACTGAGAATCCGACGAGGACATAAGGACCATCGACAGGTGCTCTCACCATCACTTGATGGATTTCATTGACTCGTTGGTTGCAAGTGGGTGCTGTCGCCCCCTTGAATGGATCGCTCCACGCGGTTCCAGATGGATCGAAGGTGCAAACGCGGGTGAATTTCGCCACCTCGGGTTGAACCAGCGCCCAGTCGAAAGAAAACGCGCCGACGATCATGACCGTTGGGCTTCCCTGGCCAAGACAATAAAGATGCACGCGATAACCGCCCACGTCTACGAGAGTGCCAATGGGCAGCGGCCTTGATTTGATTGGAGTCTGACTTTTACGCTGTCAAGCTCGACGACAAAATCAACGACCATACATAAGACGGCACGATAGAGATTGCCATCACGGCGAGCAGGCATGAGATTCATTTGTGATGATTGGAGCCCTGATGGACGAAGGCCCGGTCGGAGAGAGTGCTAAGAAGCATGCGCTCTGCCCCCTGGCTCGACAAAACACCATTCCAGAGCAGGGTTCCTTCGCGGATCACAATGCCGGCAGGAAACGAATCGACATGGAAGACGCTCAGCTCTGCGTTGGGCACGATGACCATATGAACGTTGGCCGGCAAATTCCGCTGCCACTCGCGTAAAGCCGATCGAAATTTGACTGGACGGGACATCGTCCCGGCCGGTGTTGGCACTCCAGCTGGTGATTGCGTAAATGGTCTGTTGCGGTGCGAGTCTGGCTAGACGGCTTGCCTCCTCTGAGGCGTTCGGTGACCAAAGAACAAAGGGAAGCAAAATCACTGTGCCTCGCTTCAATGCGATCAGGCGCGGCGCCGATTTGGCCATTCGTGAGCGTGAACCCGTGCAACGAGCTCAGAGGGACTTGCGTCCCTACCATTTGCTGCCTTTGCAACGACGCCTGCATGGGTGAATAATCTGCTGTACCTTGCCAGCTCTGCATCTGTGCGATGGCTCGCCAATTGATGCATCGCTTCCTGCCCGGACGGTTCATCTCGCCCTTTTGCCAGGGAAACGCAGCGCACGGCATCGCTGAACAAAACACTTGCAGATGCATTTGCTTCTTTTCCCTCAAGTGCCTTTCCACTGGTAAGCAGCGGCAGGGTGACGGCATTCTGCGTCGCGCATAGGTTAAAAGCCATTTTATTGAGCCCATCACTTAGTCCCTCTGATGCATCGATGACCTGATCGATGGCAAAGTGGATTTCCGCATCATAGGGAAAATCTCTTAGCAGTGAACGCACTACCAACTCTGCAGAGCCCGGGTCGTTCAGGCCAAGTAAAGCTTGGACCAGCAAGACCATTGCCCGCTTTCTCTCAGGCGGCTGAGGGAGGGCAAGGTACTTCGTGAGCGCGGCGCGGGCAGGCCCGTACTCCTGACCGAATAGGCACAAGTTGCCTAGAGCGATCAGTTCTTTTTCATCAGCATCCAGCGACGACGTATCCGATGAGAGTGCGCGGCAGTCACGGGAGGCGCGGGCAATGCCAATTTGCAGGGCAAACCTGTCGGCATCGGTTAGATCGTCGGGCTGCGTCCGCGACGCCTGGAATGGTGCAAACGCCGCCTTATAAGCTTCCGAGGGAGAAAGAGGCTTCCCATTCTCTTGCGCAAGGCTTCGACCGCATATCAGCGCCAGCAGAAGGTGCGCGAAGACCGACTTGCGATTCCGGGTTGCCTCTCCTCGCCAATGGGCAAAGGGTAACCTTCGGCTTCCATGCCCCATCCTGGTTCGCAGAACACTCACCGGTTTCCGGCCCTTTTTTGAGAACTATACTCCATGGCGTGTGCGAACCCTCAAGAGCGCCGCGCTTTCTCTTGACGATAACAAACAGGTGTAGTAAACCATAATACACCTGTAGGAGCAAACGTGGCTGAACCCAAATTATCCAAGCTCGAGTTTCAGATCATGGAGGCGCTCTGGACGCAAGGCGAGGCCTCCATCCGCGAGATTCAAGAGACATTTCCGGCAAAGCGCAGGCCCGCCTATACGACCATCCAGACCACTGTTTATCGCCTGGAAGCGAAGAATATCGTTCGCCGGGTGAAGAAGGTTGGAAACTTTCACATCTTCGCGGCAGCGGTTTCACGCAGCGCCGCACAACGGAGATTGATCGATGACCTGCTGGCATTGTTCGGCGGCCGCACCCAGCCGGTGATGGCGCACCTGATTGAATCCGGCAAGCTCACGCTCGAGGACGTAAAGGAGGCAGAGAAGGCGCTGCGCCAGCTGGAAAGGAAGGATAAGTCGTGATTCCGAAATACCTCTCTCGAAATGCCGGCGGCGATTGCACCAGCGATGGCTAACCACCTCTGGCAGTCGACTCTATTCGCAGCGCTGGCCGCGATCCTGACGTTGGCGTTCAAGAAAAACCAGGCGCGGATTCGCCATCATCTTTGGCTGGCAGCTTCGCTGAAGTTTCTCGTCCCTCTCTCACTATTGATCGGCCTCGGCAGGCGTCTGGCCAGTCCGCGGTTTTCACTGAACGGGCGGAGCGGACTGTTTTCGGCGGTGGAAGGCTTTAGCCAGCCTTTCACCTTTGTCGTTGTCGCGCCGGTTAACCATGCGACAAACGCTGCTTCCCTGCTTGCCCTGCTGCCGGGGTTGATCGCAGCAGTGTGGCTGTGCGGTTTTGTCACCGTGGTTGTCCTTTGGTCGGTGCGCTGGCGTCGCGTTGCCGCGGCGGTACACCGCTCGACGCCTATCGAGCAAGGACGCGAAGTGGATGCGCTACGGCAGCTGGAAAAGATTGGCGGAGTGCGCAGGCCGATCGCGTTCTTGTTATCCCGGGACTCTGCTCTGGAGCCCGGGATCTTCGGCATCGTTCGGCCGGTCTTGCTATGGCCGGCAAAGATCTCCGAACATCTTCAGGACTCGCACCTCAAGGCGATCCTTGCGCACGAGGTATCGCATGCGCGGCGTCGCGACAACCTGACCGCCGCTATGCACATGACGGTGGAAGCCATCTTCTGGTTTCACCCCATGGTTTGGTGGCTGGGAGCGCGCCTGGTGGAGGAGCGCGAACTGGCGTGCGACGAAGAAGTGTTGCGGCTGGGCAATCCACCCTCGATCTACGCGGAGAGCATTTTGAAGACCTGCGAATTCTGCGTGGGCTCGCCGCTGGCTTGCGTCTCCGGCGTTACGGGCGCCGAGCTGAAGAAACGCATTGTGCGCATCATGACTCCGGCCCTGTCGGAGAAGCTTAGTGCAGGCAGAAAACTCCTGTTGGCTTCGGTGGGAGTTGCGGCCGTCGTTGGACCTGTCCTCTTCGGTCTATGGAACACCCCGCTGGTCCGCGCGCAATCGCCCCGGGCGAGCGACCCGCAAGCGGCGGTAGATTTCGCAGCCCGATCCTGGACGCCCCAATCCAGCGCTCCTCCCAGGCCGCAACCGCGCAGCAAATCTACCACGTGGGACCAGGTGTTTCTGCACCCACCCTCATCTTCGCACCTGACCCGGAATACTCTGAGGAGGCCAGGCGGGCGAAGTATCAAGGTGTTTGCGTTGTGTCGTTGATCGTGGATGCGCAAGGTAACCCGCAGCGCGTGCAGGTGGTGCGTCACCTGGGAAAGGGTTTGGACCAGAAAGCGGTCGAGGCGGTGAAGCAGTATAAATTCGAGCCGGCGATGCACAACGGCGAACCTGTCGCGGTGGAAGTGAACATCGAGGTGAACTTCAGACTCTATTAAACGCATTTGTAGTTACAGAGAAAGGACAAGTCATGGAGTACTTGTCTGGAGTATGGGCGGCAATCGCACCCGCGGTGGGCAACCACCTTTGGCAGTCGACGCTGTTCGCGGCCGTGGCCGCAATGATGACGTTAGCTTTGCGAAAGAACCAGGCACGGATTCGTTATCGCCTGTGGCTGGCAGCGTCGCTCAAGTTTCTCATCCCCTTTTCGCTGCTGATCAGCCTCGGTGGCCATCTGGCCACACCGCGCCATTCGACAAGCGTACAGAGCGATTTCTATTCGGTGGCGCAAGAGATCGGTCAGCCCTTTACTGGAACCGCCGGTCCCAGCGTTGTACCAGTTGCACGGGCGGCGAGCGCCGATCTGCGTCCCCTGTTCCAAGAGGCTCTCGTGGCCGTTTGGCTGTGCGGTTTTGTCGCGGTGCTCAGTCTATGGTGGTGGCGCTGGCGGCGCTTTTCTCGAGCGATGCGCGGCGCGGTGACCATAACGCAAGGGCGCGAAGTAGATGCGCTGCGGCGCCTGGAACAGATCGCCGGAGTGCGAAGGCCGTAGCGTTGGTGTTCTCACAGGCCTCACTGGAACCAGGCATCCTGGGCATCGTTCGGCCAGCGCTGATATGGCCGGCCGGAATCTCCGCGCAGCTTACGGATGCGCACCTCGAGGCGATTATCGCTCATGAGGTATGGCATGTGCGCCGTCGCGACAATCTAGCTGCGGCGATGCATATGGTGGTAGAAGCCATCTTCTGGTTTCACCCCCTGGTTTGGTGGTTGGGAACACGGCTGGTAGAGGAACGCGAACGAGCCTGCGATGAAGAAGTATTGCGGCTGGGCAATCCACCGCAGGTCTACGCTGAAAGCATTCTGAAGACCTGCGAATTCTGCGTGGGATCACTGCCGGTTTCCGTATCCGGAGTTACGGGCGCCGATCTCAAGAGCCGGATCGTTCGTATCATGACCGAGCGTGTGGCGCGCGAACTGGATTTCGGTAAGAAACTGTTGTTCGTTGCTGCTGCATTGCTGACCGTCGCCGCACCGATCGTGTTTGGCCTGCAAAACACAACGCCCAGCCCGGCGGCTCCGGAAGCCAAAAGCACGGCAGCCGATACGCATGGGTACGATGTTGCTTCGATCAAACCAAACAAATCCGGCGGCAATATGGTCAGGATGATGATCAGACCCGATGGGCTATCGGCAATGGGCGGCACACTGCAAATGCTCATTCAAAATGCATACGAGATCCAGGACTTCCAGATCGTAGGAGCACCCAAATGGGTTAGCTCTGACAGATACGATATCGAGGCGAAAATGGACAGCTCTCAAATTGAAAGGTTAAAGACGCTTAGCCCAGATGAGAGCCGGCTGGAGTCGAAGCGTATGCTTCAGGCGCTTTTGGCGAACCGTTTCCAGCTGGTGGTCCACCGCGAAACGAAAGAACTTCCGGGCTATGCGCTCGTTATTGCGAAGAATGGTTCCAAGCTGCACGATGCAAAGCCAGGCGATACTTACCCCAACGGAATTAAAGGCCCCGATGGCCAGCCTGGAACAGGCCTGATGATCATGGGAGGCAATGGGGGACCGGTCACAGGTCAAGGGATTAGCATCGAGAACCTGGCACGGTTACTGTCGCAGCAACTGGGCCGCACCGTTCTGGATGAAACAGGGCTTACGGGCAACTACGACTTCACCTTGCAATGGACGCCGGATGATCGCGCAGGTCCGATGTCTGCTGCGACCCAAGGCGGTGGCTCAAGGTCTGACGATGCACCGCCCCCTGATTCTTCCGGACCTTCGATCTTCACCGCGATTCAGGAGCAGCTTGGGCTAAAACTCGAGTCCCGGAAAATCCCCGTAGAGATGCTGGTCATCGATCACGTCGAGCCGCCATCGGAGAATTAATGGCCTCATGACTGACAGCTTCGCTCGTCAATTGGATTTCTGTAGAAAGCTAGCGCTCAGTATGAGCGGATCGTTGGGCGTCGATCAAACCGGGCTCGCGGGACGGTACGACTTTAACCTCAACTGGACGCCCGATGACTCGCAGTTCGTGGGCATGGGAGCCAAGGCTTCTCCGACAGCAGATAGCGCTAACGCGCCACCCAATTTGTATACCGCGATCACGGAGCAGATCGGGCTTAAGCTGGAGGCTACCAAGGCGCTCGCCGCGGTTCTGGTCATCGATCATGTCGAGAAACCCTCGGAGAACTAATCGGAGATTGAAGTGAGAGAACGGTGCTTAAGGCGCACCATTCCCCCGTATCGCTGCGGGGACTAGGGTTCCGGAAAACGCGCGTCGCCTTCCTGTACTCCCGGCTGACGAATGGTAGGCTAGGTAGGGCGCTACAGAGGGTAGGCGAAGCGGGCGCCGACAAATAAAATTCGCGCGGTCGAACAAATTTGCCGCTTCGGAACGTCTTATATAAGGCTTTCCTCTCCATTATTGCTGGCTTGTGTTTCGAAGTACCGGGTCCGATCTCAAGAAAGGGTTCCCGAACCATGAGCGACCGTGGCGCACGCAAACTGCATTTCCTACTAAGCCTCCTCCTGTGCATGGGCATCATGGCCGCAATGCACATCACCCATGTCCGAGCGCAAGCTAAGGCAGAAAACCCGGGGCAAAACATTGCCGACACGTGGCAAGGCACACTGCATGCGGGCCGAGACCTGCGCACCGTAGTCAAAATTTCGAAGGCGGATGACGGCGGTTACAAGGCGGTCTTCTACAGCATCGACCAAGGTGGCGACGGCCTTCCAGTGACCAAGATTACGCTGGACGGCAGCACGGTGAAGATGTCGCTCACGATGATCGGTGGGACCTATGAGGGCAAGTTAAGCGCAGATGGCAAGACAATCACCGGCACCTGGACCCAGGGACCAAATCCCCTCCCGCTAAACCTGACCCGCGCCACACCCGAGACGGAATGGACGATTCCCCCGCCCGAACCCAAGCTGCCGCCGATGGACGCGAACGCCAATCCCAGCTTCGAGGTCGCCACCATCAAGCCGAGTGCTCCCAACAAGCCCGGCAAGGGATTTGGTTTCAGGGGCGGTCATTTTGTAACCATGAATACTAATGTGAATGATCTCATCGCGTTCGCGTACGGCCTTCACTCCAAGCAGATCATCGATGCGCCACCCTGGTTTGGCACCGATCTCTACGACATCGAGGGCAAGCCCGACACGGAAGGGCGCCCGAATATCAAGCAGATGGGCATCATGGTGCAAAAGTTGCTCGCGGACCGCTTCAAGCTGACCTTTCATCACGACAAGAGGGAGCTTTCCGTTTATGTGATCAGCGTCGCCAGCGGCGGACCCAAAATGACCAAGAGCACCGCCGCGCCGAATGACCCCTCAGGTTTCAGTTTCAGGGGACTTGGGGATTTGATGGTGAGAAACCTGAACATGGCCGATTTTGCCACCTGGATGCAGTCTGGTGTCATGGACAAGCCAGTGGTAGATCAGACGGGGCTTAAGGACAGATACGATTTTCAGTTGAAATGGACTCCGGACGATTCCCAATTCGCCCAATTCAGAGGGACCGGCGCGAAGATCCCGCCGCCGACCGATGACCCTAATGCCCCGCCGAGCCTGTATACCGCGATTCAGGAACAACTCGGGTTGAAGATGGGACCGGCAAAGGTACCCGATGATGTGATCGTCATCGATCATGCCGAGAAGCCATCGGAGAATTAATGCCAGGCGAACGGGAACCGGCACGACAGAGCAGCGTAGTAACACATATAGTTCGCCACCGAGCAAATTTGGGAGGGTCGCACGTCTTATATCCGGCTTTCTACTTCATCTTGGCCTCGGGGAACCGAAATGATCTGGCGGCGAGCGCAAAAACTCTTCTACCTGCTTTGCCTGCTGGCGGCGATTGCCTTTCCCCACATCGCCGCGGCTTCGGAGTATCACGGCCAAGTCACGTTTGGCGGTTTGCCCCTGCCCGGAGCTACAGTCACAGTTACTCAAGGAGCAACCACGATCAGCGCGGTCACCGACCAAGGCGGCCTTTACACCATTCCTAACTTGGCGAACGGACCGGCGAAAATCGAGATCGAAATGCAGTGCTTCTCGACCGTTCATGCTGATGTAACAATTTCACCGGCGACGGCCGCGGGTAAGTGGGAGTTGAATTTGCTGCCACTAGACCAGATCACAAAGCTAACCAAGCTTCCGCCTGCGCCCGCCCCTTCGCTCAGCGTCAAGCCTAAATCACCCGCTACGCAGGGCGCCCCGAATGAGAACGCTGCGGAATTACCAAAGCCGGCGGAGGAGGCATCCAATGACGGTTTTTTGGTTAACGGCAGCGTCAACAATGCGGCCACGTCCCGATTCTCACTCGACCAGGCTTTTGGCAACCGTAGAACGAACAGCAGGAGCCTCTACAACGGCGGACTTGCTGCCGTCTACGATAACTCCGTCCTGGATGCGCGCCCCTACTCGCTCACCGGACTCAACACCCCCAAACCCGACTACAATCGCATCACCGGCATCTTTACCTTGGGCGGACCGTTGAAGATTCCACATCTGTTGCCGCGCGGGCCCACCTTCTTCGTGGCCTACGAATGGACCCGCAACCATACAGCCGAGACCGACCCCGGACTTGTCCCGACAGAGGCAGAACGGGCAGGTGATCTTTCCAACCTGGTCAACCCGCTTGGCCAACCGGTCATCGTCTACGATCCCGAAACTGGCCTGCCGTTTCCCGGCAATGCCGTCCCCGTCAGCCCCCAGGCCCAGTCTCTGTTGCAGCTTTACCCGTTGCCGAATTTTAGTGGAAACCCGCTCTATAACTACCAGGTGCCCGTTCTCAACAGCACTCATCAGGACCTGCTGCTGTCGCGCCTGGACAAGACACTTGGCCGCAGAGACGAACTCTACGGCACCTTCAACTTTCAAAGCACCAGGGGCAGCGTTACCAATCTCTTCGGCTTCGTCGATAAGACTGACACGCTGGGCATCAATACCAACATCAACTGGTCACATCGCTTCAACCAGCGGTTCTTCCTCTTTGCAGGCTATCGCTTCAGCCGGCTGAGAACAACCATCGTGCCTTATTTTGAAAACAGGCAAAACATTTCCGGAGAAGCCGGCATTTCCGGCAATAACCAGGACCCGTCTAACTGGGGACCTCCCGCGCTCACCTTCTCCAGCGGTATAACTCAACTCGCAGACCAGGACAGCGCATTCAATCGTAACCGTACCGATAGCTTTTCCGGATCGGTAGGCATCTATCGCGGCCGCCACAACTTTACCCTTGGTGGCGACCTGCGCAAGCAACAGTACAACGACTTCTACCAGCAGAACCCGCGAGGCATCTTCACCTTTACCAGCGCCGCCACCCAAGGCATATCCAACGGTGTTACGACTGGCGGCTCTGACCTGGCCGACTTCCTGATTGGTGTGCCGGATACCAGCCAGGTCGCCTTCGGCAATGCGGATAAGTATTTTCGCCAGCCCGTCTACGACCTATACGGCACCGACGACTGGCGCATTCTGCCCAACCTCACTATCAATGCCGGCCTACGCTGGGATTACGGCTCGCCAATCACAGAGACTCAGGGCAGGCTGGTAAATCTTGACGTGCTTCCGGGCTACACCGCCGCTCAGGCCGTGCTGGGCAGCGATCCGATCGGCCCCCTCACCGGGAACCATTATCCCAGTTCGCTCATCCGCCCGGACAAGCTGGGTTTCGAGCCGCGCATCGGAATCTCCTGGCGGCCCATTCCTGCTTCCACCGTCGTGGTGCGCGCCGGCTATGGGATCTATGACGATACATCGGTGTACCTGACGTCTGTACTTCAACTCGCGCAGCAGTCCCCGATTTCAACAAGCCTGAGCGTTGCGAACAGCCCCGACTGCCGGCTTACGCTGGCGAATGGCTTTCAGACATGCCCCTCGATCACCACCAACACCTTCGCCGTCGATCCCAATTTCAGAGTTGGCTATGCACAAACCTGGCAATTGTCGATCCAACGCGACATGCCAGGGGCCTTGCAGCTCACGGCGAGTTACCTCGGCGTCAAGGGCACGCGAGGGGTGCAACAGTTCCTGCCCAACACGTACCCGATCGGAGCAGCCAGCCCTTGCACCAGTTGTCCCTCGGGTTTTACGTATCAAGCTTCGGACGGTGATTCTACGCGGCAAGCTGGGCAGCTCCAGCTGCGGCGCAGATTGCGCAGTGGCTTTACCGCGTCGCTGCTCTATACGTATTCCAAGTCCATTGACGATGACGCCTACCTGGGTGGCCAGGGCCATGTGCTCGCCGGCAACCAGAGCGCGGCGCCCGCGGGAGGGCAAGGCCCGGGACAAGGATCGGGCGGGGGCTCCGGACAAGGATCATCCGGAAGCACGACCACCACGACGCAAAGCGCATCGACCACACCGACCGTCGCGCAGAACTGGCTCAACCTGCATGCGGAGCGTTCCCTTTCCAGTTTCGATCAACGCCATCTGCTCAACCTGCAGGCTCAATACACCACCGGTGAAGGCCTCAGCGGTGGAACCCTGATGGGCGGCTGGCCCGGGAGGCTGCTCAAGGAATGGACGATCGTTGGCACAGCCGTGGTCGGCACTGGCTTGCCAGATACGCCGGTCTACTTAGCTGCCGTTCCCGGCACCGGCGTCACGGGCACAATCCGCCCTAATCCTACCGGCGCACCCATCTACGCCGCACCTGCCGGCTTGCATCTCAACCCCGCAGCGTACATTTCACCTCTGACCGGCCAGTGGGGAACTGCGGGCAGGAACTCGATCACAGGCCCAAGCCAGTTCAGTCTTGACAGCTCAATCAACCGAACCTTCCGCCCTAACGCACGGTTTTTCTTGGATTTGAAAGTGTCAGCAACCAACCTGTTGAATCATCCGGTATTTACTGGCTGGAACACGACCGTCAACAGTACGCAATTCGGTCTCCCGCTAAGTCCCAATGCGATGCGCAGTGTGGAAACTCAGCTGCGCCTGAGGTTCTGAGATGAAACGAAATTCATTTCATCCTCCACTCACCACCCCGGCCCCAAGGGATTGCAAATCGTGGGAGTTCTGCGGCTCCGTCCATCCTTCCGTAACGGCTGCCGAGGTAAGAGCCGCCCTCCTCTTTGTCATCCCGCCTGCCCCGCCTGTCCCGGCCTGCCGTGGAGCGTGCCGCGGGAGCGCAGCCGACCTGTCCCGGCGTGCCGTGGAGGGACCTGCTGTGCGCCCTTCCCACACGCAACTGCTTCTGAAAGTAGCTTCTGACAAATCGTGGCAAATGCTGATCGCTCTCCTTCTCCTCATTGCCGCGGCACACGCGACCGCGCAGCAGATTGGCCAGAATACATCCGGCACTGCCTCGGGAACCTATACCCTCACCGCTAAAGCGCAATTGGTCGTCGAGACGGTTGTGGTCAAAGATAAGCAGGGGAAATTCATTCCCGGACTTAGCGCCAAAGACTTTACCGTCACTGAGGACGGTGCTCCACAGACAATCCGCTTCTGCGAGCACCAGGATCTCGCCTCGGAGCAAGCACCGGTAGCACCCGCAGCGCCCGGTACCGAACAGATCAAACTGTACAAGCAACTCACGCGAACGCAGATTGCTCCTGAAGCACCTGAAAATAGCCGCTATAAGAACCGCCGCCTGCTCGCGCTCTACTTTGATATGACCGCTATGCGCCCGGCCGACCAGTTGCGCGCGCTTTCGGCCGCGGAGAAATTCTTGCGTACGCAAATGACGACCGTCGACCTGGTCGCTATTCTCCGCTACCAGGGCGGCTCGGTCGACATACTGCAGGACTTCACGGCCGATCGCAATAAACTGCTCAGCATTCTCGAGACCATGATTGTCGGTGAAGGCCAGGGTTCCGCCGAGACCATCGACGACGCCAGCAGTGCCGATACGGGGGCCGCGTTCGGCCAGGACGACAGCGAGTTCAACGTCTTCAACACCGATCGTCAGCTCTCCGCGCTGCAGACCGCGGCCAAGATGCTCAGCCAGTTGAACGAGAAGAAATCTCTGATCTACTTCGCCAGTGGACTTCGCCTCAACGGCATTGATAACCAGGCCCAGCTGCATGCCACTGTCGATGCCGCTATCCGCGCCGGCGTCTCCTTCTGGCCGGTGGATGCGCGCGGCCTCGTCGCCGAAGCCCCGCTTGGAGACGCTACCCAGGGGTCGCCAGGCAATTCCGGCATGTACTCCGGCACGGCGGCCATTGCCAACACCACCAACTTCCAACAGTCGCAGGACACCCTCTACGCCCTCGCCGGTGACACTGGAGGCAAAGCCCTTTTCGATAACAACGACTTGACGCGCGGCATCGTGCAGGCTCAGGAATCCGTCTCCGACTACTATGTGATTGGCTACTACACCAGCAACACGGCCAGGAACGGCCACTTCCGCCGGGTAAAGATCACCCTCAACCAGAACGAGACCGCCAAGCTCGATTACCGGCAGGGCTACTATGCTGACAAGGAGTTCAGCCGCTTTACCACGGTCGACAAAGAGCGTCAGTTGGAAGATGCGTTAATGCTGGAAGACCCGATCACCGAGCTTTCGATTGCCATGGAAATCGATCACTTCCAGCTCAATCGGGCCGAATATTTCGTGCCCATCATCATCAAGATTCCCGGCCGCGAGCTCGCGCTGGCCAAACGGGGAGGCGCCGAGCACACGCTCATCGACTTCGTCGGCGAAATCAAAGACCTGGTCGGCGGCACCACAGTCACGAATGTCCGCGACAACGTCAATATCAAGCTCAGCGACACAACCGCCGCCGAGCTCGCCCGGCGTCCCATCGAGTACGACACCGGCTTCACTCTCCTGCCCGGCAAGTACATGATCAAATTCCTGGCGCGCGACGATGAAACGGGGAGAATCGGCACCTACCAGACGAACTTCGTCATCCCAAATTTGAACAAGGAAGTGGCGCATATCCCGATCAGCTCCGTGGTGCTTAGCAGCCAGCGGGTAGACCTTAAAGATGCCCTCTTCAACGCGGAGAAGAGCAAGGACAGGGTGAAAGAAGCGGATGTAAACCCGCTGGTTCAGAACGGCCAGAAACTGATTCCCAGCGTAACCCGCGTCTTTCGCCAGAACCAGAACATGTATGTCTATTTGCAGGCGTACGAGCAGGGGGTTCCTGCTGTTCAGCCGTTGGTGGCGTTTGTGAGTTTTTATCATGAGCAAACAAAAGCGTTCGAAACCCAACCGATGGAAATAACGAGCGGGCTGAATAACCGGCTGCAAACGATGCCTTTCAGCTTCAGCATTCCTCTTAGCCAGCTTCCCCCGGGCGAGTATGACTGCCAGATCTCCGTACTGAATCCGACCGGGCAGAAGGCTGCCTTTTGGCAGACCCAGGTTAAGGTTGTTCCGTAAATTGCTGTTGGCCCGGTCGCGGCGAGTAAAAACGAGGTGGCGGAATCGATATGGCCAGGCCGACCTGGTTGGGGTTACTTTTGCTGGTTGCAGCAGCACTGTTGTGGGTGGGTATCGTTTCCCTGCACCACGCAAAGACGCCCGTCAGCGCGCCGGCCACTGACCTGGGAGCGACGATGCCGTTGAACCAGCCCGGCGGTGGCGTTGTCTCAGCCGAGGCCTACGCCGTCTATTCCGCGCTTTACCAGGCCCCGATGCAGGAGCCGCTG
>CAWFGM010000072.1:0-92286 GCA_963815175.1 uncultured Acidobacteriaceae bacterium | reverse complement strand
ATGCCCTCGACTCGGAATGCATGGCAAAGATCGCAAGTATTCTCGGGAAGGACGAGGACAGTCACCGGTTCACCGCGGATTATGAGCGGATCAAAGCGGCCATGCGGGAGAAACTTTGGAATGAGAAGGACGGGATCTACGAGAATCTTTATTGGGATGGCCACTTCTCACCCCGCCTCTCGCCGACAAACTTCTACCCTATGCTGGCCGGCGTGGCCACGGCTGATCAGGCCAAGAGGATGATCCAGGAGCATCTTCTGAATCCCAAGGAGTTTTGGGGCACAGATACGTAATCCTACCATCTCGCGCGGCGACTCGGCTTTCCCTGACCAATTTTACTGGCGCGGCGACATATGGGGTCCTACAAATTACCTGGTCTACGAGGGACTAATCGTTATGGCGAAGACGAAGTCGCACTGTCATTCGCCGAGAAGAGCTACGATCTCTTCATGAGTGACTGGAACGCTAATCAACATACAAACGAGCAATATTACGCATGGGGTGGGAGCGCCGGCGGAGACAAGCACTACACGTGGGGTGCGTTGCTTTGTCTGATTGCGACCGAGCAGTATATCGATGAGACGCCTTGGGATGGTCTTCGCTTCGGCTCACTCAACGCTCCCGAAAATGGGGTGCTGTCGAATGTCAACTGGAACCATCATCGCTACGATATCGCGATCGGACCCGATCACACCGCGATGACGCGGGACCAGGAGGTTCGTCTGGAAGCGACAGCCGGCGTGGTGATACGGAAGTACACACTTGAAGCGGGCGGCCTCTCATTCTCCATAAGAACGGCGCGCACTGTCACCATTACGACGCGTGAACGACCCTCTGGAGCGATCTCTTTAAAGATCGATGATCAGCCCGGCCAAACCATTGCGGTGGACCATGGGAGCGTGTCGTTTACGGTTCCCGCCGGGGAACACTCCGTTGCAGAAACGTGGACCGGTACTCGCTGAGATGACCGGCGATAATCAGAATCATCGCTTTTTCACGAAAGCTGGCCCATGATGAGAAGGATCTTCGTAAAAACAGCCAAAAAGCCCCACCTGTTTGCGATCGCTTATTTACTCTCGGGCATACTGTCTCTCAGCCAGGCGGTCGTCGCAGTGGCTCAGACGGATGAGGGGAGCACGGCGGTCGCGGATTCAAGCTCAGCGAAAGAACATATCAATATCCCGCCCATTTCCCCACAATATGCGCAAGTACAGCGGCATTTGGCGAGGGGTTGGAATACATGGGATGTCCACAGCGTTATAACGCATGTTCTTTTGCCTGAGGGTCTCGCAATTCACATCGGCCTTGAGCACAACTCAACCGAAGGAGGAGACGCATTTCTTGCCTGATGCCCTCATCGGCAGACTTAATGCCGGTGCGGAGCAGGTATTTCCTGGAGAGCACTCCTGGGATGGCAGCTCTACTGACCTGCGCGTTTCCTGGAAGGGGCATAGTTGGCGAATCCAGAGTGCCCGGGACGGAGACGACCTGGTCCTCCTTGCCACTCCCCTGCCGTCCAAGACAATCTCCGCGTTACCTCCAACGATTGTCTTTTCTGTGGACTTCCTTTGGAATCGACCTGGGACCGCCCTTAAGCATCCGGACTACATCGAGACGCGGGGAGCGTCCGGCGCTGTGCCGATCTACTGTACTTGCACAAAGCAGTTTTCGAGTGCCGGCAGTCGTGGCGCCGATCAGGACATGGAACATCTCAATCTGCCCGTAGATGGCCCTTACTTTGCCACCGACTTCACGCAGCCGGTCGGTATCAGCAGCGGTAAACCTCGCACACTTGCAGAGATCGAGTCGGTCATCGACCGGCAACATCGCTTGTACCAACAGTCCGTGGCGGCAGCCGGCAAGTCTGGTCCGATTGTAGATGCGATCGAAACCACTCTCGGCTGGGATACCATCTTCGAACCGCAAAAGGCGCCGCGTCGTTTCTCCAGTTAGCCGGGTCTGGAGCGTTCGGTGGGCGGGCTATGTCATCTTCGATTGGGATACGTTCTTCGCCGCTACCATGGCGTCGATCGGAAGCCGGGATTTAGCCTACGCCGATGCAATTGAGACCCTCCGCGAATCCACGGGACAAGGGTTTGTACCCAATTACGCGCGGACGGGCGGCTGGAAAAGCTCGGATAGGTCAGAGCCTCCGGTTGGGTCGATAACGGTACTTGGCATATACCAGAAGTTCCACGACCGCTGGTTCCTGCAGGACGCATTCCAGCCTTTGCTTCAATGGAACCGCTGGTGGGCGGCTCATCGGGATATTCAAGGATATCTGGCGTGGGGCAGTGATGGAGAAAATCAGCCGGAGAACCTGGACGACAAGACGCGAGGAACCCGGGCCGGAGCAATCCTGGAGTCGGGTCTCGATAATAGTCCGATGTACGACGACACAACCTACAACTCAAAGTTGCACGTTCTTGAGTATGCCGATGTAGGTCTGATGAGCATGTACATCGCCGATTGCGATGCCCTGGCAACGATGGCCGATGCATTAAACAAACCAGACGAGGCCCGCGAGTTGCGCGAGCGAAGTGCCCGCTACCGGGCGAAGCTTGCGACTCTATGGAGCGCAGAGGACGGCATATTTCTCAATCGAGACCTCAAGACGGGCAAGTTCAGCCATCGACTTTCACCTACCAACTTCTATCCTATGCTGGCAAAGGCTGCCACCCCGGCCCAAGCCACGCTTATGATCCAAAAGCATCTCTTGAACCCCGATGAATTTTGGGGTGAGTGGGTGATCCCATCGATCGCGCGGAATGATCCCGCATTCATGACCAGAACTACTGGCGAGGCCGCATCTGGGGTCCGATGAATTATCTCGTCTACCTGGGACTGCGCAATTACGACGACCCCAAGACTCGCCAGGAGTTCGCACAGAAATCATTCGCCCTCTTCCTGAAGGAGTGGACAGAAAAGGGACATGTTCATGAAAACTACAATGCCATTACAGGCACGGGAGACGATGTAACCAGCAGCGACCGGTTTTATCACTGGGGGGCGCTGCTGGGATACATCGAATATCTCGAGCAAACCCAACCAAACGATGGCGGCGCAAGATGAGTTCCAGCTTACGAACTTAAGCCATCCATCGGTCTTCGCCGGTAGGTTTCTAGTGCACCAGCAGAAGTTGGCAACCTCTGCCGGTGCGCTTCAGAATGTTAGTTTGAGGGCCAGCTGTATCAGGCGACCATTGTTCACGGTGGACTGGACAAAGCCGAATCCAGGCGAGCTCACATCGGCCACCGGCGAACCGAACTGCGGGTGATTGAAGAGGTTGAAGAACTCGGCGCGGAAATTCAAACCCATCTCTCTGGGCAGTCCGATCTGCTTGATGACCGAGAAGTCGGTGTTGACGAAATCGGGCCCGGTGGCGGGGACCCGCCCCGCGTTACCCAACTCGCCTGCGAGAGGCGCAACAAAGCAGGACGAGTTGATCCACTGCAGCTTGCCATGGGCTGCATTGCCGGGGTCGCAACCGGCGACCCGGTTGGGCCGGTTCCAATTGTAGGAATTGCCTCCGCTCGAGAACGTGGTGCCGGAGTTGTTAATACTGTCGATCAAGGGCACAGGGAATCCGGAAGAGATTCTTTGGATAAGAGTCACCTGGAAGTTGCCAAGGATGGCGTTGGTCACGGGATTCCAATCGCCCCCGAACTGCTTTCCGCGGCCGAAGGGCAAATCGTAAATCACACTTCCGGTGAAGCTGTTATCGAGGTTGATCTGCGACAAGCCCCAATCCAGGTTCTCCCAGTTCGGGAGCGGGAAGAAGGGGGCGCTGACCTCGGAACCCAAGCCGTCGGTTAACCCGTTGTCATAGGTACGAGAATAGGTATAAGCAAACAGAGCGTAGAGGCCGTACTTGGGCGTCTTGGTCTCTGCTTTGATCTGCAGCGAGTTATAGCCCGTCTTTCCTAAATCCCCGTAGAGAAGGATCTGGTTGAAGTTGGGCGCGATATACGGGGACGTGTAAGGCGAGCCATTGAAGTTGCAACCGAGGGTGTAGTTTTGTACGGTGCCGCAAGCAGTCGGACTGGAAGGAGTGAGACTATTGCCGACGATCAGGATATGCGTGCCCTGCGAACCTGCGTAGCCGGCGGTCAGCACGATGTTCCCGATCAACTGTCGCTCGACGTTCACGTTGTATTGCTGCACCATGCCATGCTTGGCATTCGTGGGCTCGTAAGCGAACGTTCCCTGAAAGTTCGCGGCGGTGGGCGGCGTGGGAACGGGCTGAAACCCGGCAGAGAGACTAACGGCAGAGGGCGTTTGTGCGAGGGTAGCAGCGCAGTAGGAGGTAGCAAAAGCGCAGCCCTGGGCACCGAAACCATCGTACTCACCCAGAAAGGGTGGGTTCTGCCATAGCCCCTGGGCCCCCTGGCTCCAAGCGGAGTCGTGGAAGATGGAGTAGCCGGCGCGCAGCACGGTCTTATCGCTGCCGAAGACCTTCCAGGTGCCGCCGATGCGGGGTTCGAGGCCGGTCCAATCCATCTTGATGCCTCCCGCGTTATTCACACCATTCTGGTTGGAAATCAGAAGCTGCCCAGTGGTGGGAATGTAGTCAGCCTGGCGTCCATGATTGTCTGTGATGGGCGTCGTCATGTCATACGCGAAGCCGATGTTGAGCACTACGGTGGGAGTGACCCGCCAGTTATCTTCCACGAAAGGGCGATACATTTTCCAGCGGCGCCCGGTCACCGGGCCCTCGTACGTCTGGTCGTGAATGGCCAGACCTGTGATCCCGAGCAGGAAATCGGCCTCTGAATTGCCCGCCAGGTTTAGGGCGCTATTGCCGGTAAAGTTACCGGCGACGCCGACGATCCAGAAGCCGTCCTGGAAAGCCTCAGTGCCAATGTTCATTTGATTCGCGCGATAGTCGATCCCGAACCGGAAGTCGTGTTTATTGTGGATGTAATCGAGCGAGTCACGGAAAGAGAAGATGTTGGTTCCACCCTGGAACGGAGAGTAGCCGCGATCGCCAAGAGACCAATAGCCGCCCTGAAACTCAGTCGAAACCAGGCCGCAGCTGTAAAAGTTAGTACAGGTAGTGCTGCCGGCTGCACATCCCAGGTTGGCGTTGGGAATGCCGCCGCCAATCGTGGAGGAGATGCAGGTTCCGGTACCTTGCGAGGCGATGTAATCAAAGACGCGGTTGTAACCGAAGGTGGCCTGGTTGACCATGTTGGCGTTGAACACATGGGTTTCGCCCAGGGCGATATTGCGGGCGTGGTTTCTGATTCGCTGGTTGCTGCCGAAAGCGTTCGCTTCGGCAAATCCCGGTGAACCGCCGGGGACAAAGGAGTACGCCTGGTCATAGCTGAAACGGCCAAAGGCGTTGTCTTTTTCGGTAAACGTCTGGTCCAGCCGGATATCGAACCTGGTATCGTCCAACTCGCGCACGGGTTGACTGACGTAGTTGATGCCCGCATTGGCATTGCTGGCGTTGGGATTGGGGTACAGGTTAATCATGGCCTGGCCAATGGGATTGATCAGGTTGGCTGGAAGCTTGTTACAGGCGGTGCCATTGGCTTGGGTTCCATCGGGATTGGCAGGGAGAGCATTCCCGGCGCCATCGCAGTGGAAATAAACATTGGGAAAAAGCAGCGGGTTGGTGTAGGCCCCAACCATGTTCGGGTTCACGATAAGGGGAGCCGGATTGCCGAAAGGATCGTTGGTGAAATCGCCCGCGCGCATGGCTAGCGAAGGCACCAGGCCGGTGAAGGGAATATCCTGGAGCTGAAATTTTTGTTCACCATCGACGAAGAAAAAGGTCTTGTTCTTCTTGATGGGACCGCCAACGGAGCCGCCAAAGTCGTTCAGGTTGAACTTTTGCGCGGTGGTGGCGAAGTAGCTTTTGGCATCGAGATCGGTATTGCGCAGAAATTCATAGAGGGTCCCGTGAAAGTCGTTAGACCCGGATTTTGTAGTGACGATCACGGTTGGGCCGGCCCGGGTACCGTATTCGGCGGAATAGCTGTAGGTCAAAACCTTGAATTCCTGAATGTCGTCGATGGAGGAGAAAATCGAGATACAGCCTGCCGTCAGCTCGTTATTGTCGACGCCATCCAGCAGCCAGTCGGAGGCGTTGGGGCGGGAGCCACCAACCGATAGCGAGCAGGGCCCGCGTGCGGCCACCTCACTGCTGGCGGCGGAGGTGAAAAAGCTGTTGGGGTTAGTCTCTGCCGTCGCCCCCGCGGTCAGGGTGGCTAGTTGCACGAAATCCCGGCCGTTCAAGGGGAGCTGGGAGACCTCCTGCGAAGTAATGACCTGGCCGAGCGATGGATTGGCTGACTCGACGGCTACGGCCTCACCGGAGACGGCCACGGTGGTGACGACGGTTGCGGGCACGAGCGCAAAGTCTAGTTCGCGGGCTTCTTCAATCTGCAGATGCAGGTCTTTGGATTCAGCACTTTGAAAGCCCGTCGCATCGACGTGCACGGTGTAGGTCGCGACCGGGAGTAAAGGGAGCAGGTAGTGCCCGGCACTATCGGTCTTGGTGTCGCGCGTCAGGCCGGTCGTCTGAGAGGTAGCGATGACCGTCGCTCCAGCAATACCTGACCCGGATTTGTCGAGGACGTTGCCGGAGAAACTTCCGGTGGCCTGGCCATGCATGGCCGGACAGATCACCAGCGTGAGCACGCTGAAAACCACGAGAAGCAGTCTTTGACGAAACTTTATATCGGCCTGGCCTTCCACCGATTTTGGACACTTATTGCCAACGATCGTGCGCTTCATAATATGAGACCCCTTTTTTGATAAATCAAGGTGGCTTTTGCATGACTGATCTTCCCTAGGTGATTTGACTGTAAGAATTGGCTGGCCGAAAGTCAACGCAAGTTTTGGCCGAGGCACCCGTACAGCGATCCACCTTCCAAAGAAGGAACGGATCTCGGCCTATGTGCACCGGAATAGGGCGGAGCGGAACTGAACAGACGGCACCCTCGCTTTAGCTCTTCGTGTGGCCGGATGTTCGACGGGCGACTTTCAGCGCAGTGACGTCATCGTCTCTGGATTGGGTTGAGCCCGTGGGATCAAAAAATATGCGCGCTAGATGGGCGAACACCTGCCTTGCCGCGGTGGAGAGATCCTGATACTCACCCCTGAACCAGGAGATAATCGCGACATTCATGACCGCCACGGTCAGGCCGGCGAGCAGGCGCGGTTTCATATCATCCTTTGACGAGCTCTTGAGGCGGCCGGCGAACGCGGCTGCCACCATATCTTCAACGTCCATCATGCGCGAATGGTGCGCTTGCCTGGCCGAAGCACTTCGCTGAGAGATCTCGATGATCTGGCGCGTACGCGGCCGGGCTACGGATTGTTTTAGCACGGAGAGAACGGTCTCGCGCACGGTTTCAAGAGGGGTAAGTGCGGGCGAACACGCGGTGATGGTGGCGGCAAGCACAGATCCAAAATTCACAACGTTCTGCGCCAGCAGATCATCTTTGCTGGCAAAGTAGCGGAAGAAAGAGCGCCGGGATACGCCGGCGGCCTGAGCGACCTCTTCAACAGTCGTCTCGTCGAACCCCTTCACCGCGAACAAGTCGATTGCGGCGTCATAGATGGCGTCGCGCACCAGCTGCTGCTTACGGGCCTGCAGGGTATCTTCGGTCACGGCGGCTCCCTGCCCAGAATACCTTAACGTGCCATCCATAGCACTGTGTGACAAATGAGCCGCGCTCCGGCCGGAGCGGGGTTGGGACACATAGGCCGGGCACAAAATCCGCTACACCATCCAATCGTTAACATTTAGTGTTTACTTTGGCACTCAGTGCCGCATATACTGTGGACACAGTGGCACTGAGTGCCATATCCATATAAAGGAGCGATCGCATGAGAACTCTGTTGGTGTCCATCCTGATGGCGTCCGCGTCCGTTTTGGCGGTCCGGGCCGACAACGTATCCCTTAGCGGCAAATGGGAGGTCCACAGCAATGTGGCGGGCAATGAAAGCGATGTGGAATGCACATTCATTCAGAAAGACAATGACTTGGGCGGCAACTGCGCTACCGACCATGGGGACAGGCCGCTCACCGGCAAAGTGGATGGAACAAAGATTACCTGGTCCTACGACTCCGAGTACGAAGGCACTCCGCTCACCGTGAAGTACAGCGGAACGATCGATTCGGCAGCGGCCAAGCTCTCCGGCGCTGTAAGCGTGGAGCAATTTGGGGTCGATGGAGACTTTACGGCTGCAGTATCCAAGTAAGAACGGGCACAACCTTGGGAACTCGGATCGAAGTCTGCCAAGGCGGCGGCCGCTGCGCCGGGTTGGGCTGCAGCAGGAGTTAGTTATGGCCGGTTTCAGAAATGAATTTGTTAACGTCTCAACACTGCTCATGCTTGCAGTGATGGTGATGCCGGCTTTGCAACTCTCAGCAAAGGCGACCTCGCAACCGCGCACAGTTCTCTCTGCGGATGCAGATTGGAAATTTTTTCTTGGAGACCCCGCTGGAGCCGAGTCACCTACCTTCAACGACGATTCATGGCGGACAGTCACTGTTCCGCACGACTGGAGCATTGAGGGCCCCCCGAACCAGAAGAACTCCACTGGATCCGGGGAGGGATACTTCCCCGCGGGCATCGGCTGGTACAGGAAGGCGTTCGCGGCCCCGGCGAACTGGAAAGGCAAGCAAGTAAGCCTTGAGTTTGACGGCGTCTCGTTGGACGCAACTGTATATCTGAACGGCCAAAAGATCGGCAATCACCCGTATGCGTACACCAGCTTTCGCTTCGACATCACATCCCGTCTAAACTTTTCGACAAGGAATGTTGTGGCTGTACGGGTTGACAACTCTCTCCAGCCAAACAGCCGTTGGTACAGCGGGTCGGGCATCTATCGGCATGTTCGGGTCGTGGTCACGGAGCCGATTCATGTTGCCCCCTGGGGCGTCTTTGTCAGCACACCTGAGGTTTCTGCGGCGTCGGCGAGAGTCGTGGTCAAGACCCAGATGCAGAATGACACAACAGAAACTGCCGGCGTCACGGTTAGAACCATACTGGTGGGTCCACCGGGAACAAAATCTAGCGAGATGAGCAGAACGGTCGAACTTCGCGCAGGCCAGTCAACCGAAACAACACAGGAGACAACGCTTGACCAGCCCACATTGTGGACTCCCGCGAGCCCCCACCTATATCGGGCGATCACACAGGTTGTGAGGAATGGTAAAGTGCTCGACCAGGTTGAGACTCCCTTCGGCATTCGGTCGCTGGCATGGTCGGCGGAGAAAGGATTGTTGCTCAACGGCAACCCCATCAAGCTTGCCGGAGGCAGTGTTCATCACGACAATGGGCCGCTCGGAGCTGCGGCGTTCGATCGCGCCGAGGAGAGGAAGGTGCAACTGCTCAAGGCGGCCGGGTTCAACGCAGTACGTACAGCACACAACCCACCTTCGCCTGCGTTTCTCGACGCATGCGACCGCCTGGGGCTTCTAGTGATTGACGAGCCATTCGACGTCTGGACGATAAGCAAGCGCAGGTTCGACTATGCCCGTTTTTTCCATGATTGGTGGCAACGGGACATCGACGCGATGGTAGAGCGGGATCGGAATCACCCTTCCGTCATTATGTGGGGGATCGGCAATGAGATTCCGGAGGCGTGGACGGCGGAAGGAGCGCCGATAGCCAAGGAGCTCGCGGCTCGTATACGGTCGCTGGATTCGACCAGGCCGCTTACCGAAGCATTTCCCGGCGCGACCTACGGCCCCAATCCGGACTCAGTGTTTTCTCAGGTCGACATTGGCGGCTACAACTACAATCTGGCGCAAAACCAATCGCAAGATCATCAGCGAGTGCCGAATCGCATCATGATGACGACGGAGTCCTTCCCCGCGGATGCTTTCGAACAATGGGAGCTAGTCCACGATCATCCATATATCGTTGGTGAGTTCGTATGGACGGCCATGGACTACCTTGGAGAGTCCGGCATAGGCGCCTGGAGCTATGGTTCGGCGAAGGAGGCAACGCAGATAAGCCAGATGAAGAATTTCTTGCGGGTTTATCTGGCCAAGATGGGTGCTGATGGCAAGAACCCGATGGCGGCATTTCAGGACGGGCAACCGCCAAGCCCGATTGCTCCCGGGTTCCCTTGGCACGCATCCTACTGCGGTGACCTGGACCTGACGGGATGGCGCAAGCCTTCTTCCTATTACCGGGACATTCTTTGGAACGGCGGCGATCGAGTTTTCTTGACCGTACGCTTGCCGGAAACCGACGGCAAGAAAATCCTTGCCGCTGGTTGGAGCGTCTATCCCACTCTGCCGAGTTGGACGTGGCCAGAACAGGAAGGCAAGACGCTCACCGTGGAGGTTTATTCCGGCACAGACCGCGTACGGCTTTTTCTTAACGACAAACTGGTCGGAGAAAAACTCACTGGCCGTGATCAGGCATTCAAGGCGGAGTTTGAAATTCCCTATACACCGGGAATCCTCAGGGCGGAGGGTATTCGCGGCGAGAAAGTAGTGGCCGAAAGCACTCTGGCAACAACCGGAGATCCGGTTCGGCTCAAGCTCACTGCCGATCGGACGGTGCTGAGTGCAGACGGGCAGGATCTCGCGTTCGTGACCGTCGAGGCGGTGGACGAAAAAGGCCGCCTGCAAACGAACGCTGATCAGAAGGTTCATTTCGCCGTCAGCGGTGCAGGAGTGCTTGCTGCGGCCGGAAACGGCGATGGACAATCAACGGCCCCATACTCAGGTGACACATACCGCCTCTTCCACGGGCGTGCTCTGGTCGTGTTGCGGACTTCACGCATGACAGGCAAAATCAAGCTGAGGGCGACGGCCGACAGTTTGAGCCCCGCATCGATTTTTGTTGAGTCACGACATCCGAAGTCATTGCCCGAGCTTCGGTAGGCCTTCCTTCACTTGGCGCCGAAAGGTTATACTCTCCGCAAGGCTTCATGATCTCTCATCGGCACTGGCGGGCATTGAAAGCGATTGCGGCGCTCGCACTTGTCTTGTCCTTTTTCCTGTTGCGGCTGCACGATGTGGCCGTTGCCGCCTGCGTTGTCCTGCTCCCATTTTTTTTCATCGGCCTGATTCCAATTCCGGTCCTGTTTGCACGATGGGATCTGCTAGATGCCGACCGTGCGCAAGACGCACCGGCTCTCACCGCGTCCTTCCAACGACCCCCACCCTTCCGGCTGTCCTGATTCCCTTTCCATAACCTGAGCTTCCACTCGATCGGGATTGCTCTGTCTTTCCGCAATTTGCCGGGAGGCCGTCCACGGCCGCAACAAGGGCGTCTATGCATATCCATTTGTCTTGGAATGGCGCGCATGCGATTTTCGTGCTTGCCATACTGTTCGTGCTCGCAGCACTTCATCTCCACCTTAGGCGCAAATCTCCTCAAAACCAGCCCTATCAACGCAATCATCGCCGCTTTCGCTTCACAGGCGTGGCAATCGGGAATGCTCTTCAGGCCGTCCACGTATTTGTCGATCCTGGCGTACGGTACGTGATTGCAGAAAGGCTGGAGGAGCCATCCGAGGACGACGGCAATGATGACCCGGCTGATCCAGCGATGCACTTTGAACGCCAACTTCGCCGTATCCGACGAGGCGAGCAAGTCGAACGGCTGACCATCCGGATGAAGAGGGAGGAGTGAGATCGCTTGTTGACCAACTCTCCTGGACAGCCAGGAAGCAGCGTATGGTTTCTCCCTTTGACATTCTACCGGAAGAGGGAATACGATCGCCTAGAATGTCTACTAGAGAACAAAAAGAGCGCATCGAATTACTCCAGGGCACGCTGGACCTCTTGATTCTCCGCACGCTGCTTCTCGGTCCCATGCACGGTCACGCCATCGCCAAGGCCATCGAATACAGGTCCGATGATGTGCTTCAGGTGGAGCAGGGATCGCTCTATCCGGCGCTGCATCGGCTGATCAAACGGCGGTGGATTTCGGTCGAAGACGGAACTTCGGAGAATAATCGACGAGCCAAGTTCTACGCGCTGACGGCCAGGGGCCGAAAGCAACTTGCCATTGAGACGAATAAGTGGGACGCACTGGCGGGAGCGATCGCGCGAATTCTGCGGCCGGCGGAACGGGAGGGTGAATCATGAGGCTGCGCAAACGCATGCTCGACGATCTCGATATGGATATTCGCGACCATCTCGAGCGGGAGACGCAAGACAACATCGAGCGTGGGATGTCGCCGGAAGAAGCGCGGCACGCGGCTTTGCGCAAGTTCGGCAACGTGACGCGGGTGAAGGAACAAACCTGGGAGGTATGGAACCCGGTCTGGCTGGAGCAGCTACTGCAGGACGTCCGCTTCGGGCTTCGGACTTTGTGGCGAAGTCCGGGACTCACGATCGCCGCGGTTCTGGCGATCGCCTTGGGTATTGGGGTCAACGTTGGCGTCTTTTCGGTGCTAAATGGCCTCGCTTTGCGTCTGCTCCCAATTCCTCACGCGGAACAGCTCGTAAGCGTCAACCAGATCTTTCACGGCCGCTTCAGGCGCAACACGCATAACGGAGCGAATCGGTTCTCGTACGCGGAATACCTCGACTATCGCGATCACAACCATATCTTTAAAGGCCTTGTGGCCTATGACGATTCTATCCAAGCAACGCTCGCGGGCGGCACTGCGAGGCAGGTGCTGGGAACCGCTGCCTCCTGCAACTACTTCGACGTTTTGAGGGAGCATCCCGCGCAGGGACGCGGCTTTGTCGATTCCGACTGCGCTGTGCGCGGCGAGAACGCGGTCGTGGTGGTGAGCAACGACTTCTGGCGAGGGAGCTTTGCCGCGGATCCTTCGTTTGTAGGCAAGAGAATCACGCTCAATCGAAACGTGTATACCGTGGTGGGCATCGCGCCTCCGGGATTCACCGGCACCGAGCCAATCGCGAGCGCATTCTGGGTACCGATCACCATGCAAAAGACGCTGGAGCCGGGGCTGGATCGGTTGGCAGACGACAATTTGAGCTGGCTGGCCTTGCTCGGGCGCACGCAGCCGGGCGTTACTATGCAACAAGTGCGCGCGGACCTCGATGTGATTGCTGGACGCCGCGACCAGCGCCATCCCGGGCGCACCACGTCGCTGGCGATCGGAAAGGCTACATTTTTCTCCAGCCCGGAAGAGCGCGAATTTCTAATCCCTGTCGCTTCTGTTGTGCTGGCAGCCTTCGCCCTGGTGCTGCTGATTGCCTGTGCGAATGTGGCCAATCTCCTGCTGGCTCGAGCTTCCGTGCGAAACAAGGAAATCGCTCTTCGGTTGTCCATCGGGGCCAGCAGGTGGCGCCTGGTGAGACAGCTGCTAACCGAGAGCCTTCTGCTCTCCTTAGCTGGCGGCCTGTTGGGATCGTTGATTGCGTTCTGGTCTTCCCGCACCATCATGCGGCTTCTCATGTCTCATTTGCCTCATGACGTGCCATCGGGTGTCACACTGAACCTTGCACCCGACACGCGAGTGCTTGCCTTCTCGCTCTTGCTCACCCTCCTCACGGGTATCGCTTTTGGTTTGATCCCGGCCTTGCAGAGCTCGCGGCTTGACCTCAACACCGCCATGAAGGCAGACGGAACCACTGGGGTCGCGGGCAAAAAGAGCGGAAGATTTTTACTAGATGCCTTGGTCGGCGCTCAAGTGGCCGTATGCATGGTTCTGTTGTTGGCGGCTGGATTGTTAATGCGTGGGCTCTACTATGCACAGACCGTCGACCCCGGATTTGAGGAGAAAAATGTTGCCCAAATGTTTTTGAATCTAACGGCACAAGGCTATGACGAGCAGCGTGCGAGTGGCTTTATTGGGCGGTTGCTTGAACGCATTAGAGCCCTTCCTGGCGTGGTCGAGGTTGCGCAAGCAGAGTGTGCGCCGCTAAGCCACGACATAAGTGGTGACCACTTCACGATCCCCGGCCGGGCCGACAAAGTTGTCATCGAATATAACCACGTTTCGCCAAATTATTTCTCTCTCTTGGGCATTCCGATTGTGCGGGGTCGCGGCTTTACGGCCACGGAAACGCGCAATCCGTCAGATGTCATCGTCACAGAATCCACTGCGCAGCGGCTTTGGCCCGGGCAAGATCCATTGGAGAAAACATTACGCGGGTCCACGGGAGGCGATTATTCGGTGATCGGAGTAGCGAAAGACGCGCAGGTGTCGCATCTTGGTAAGCTCGATACGAGCTACCTCTACTTTCCTGCCGGACCTCAAGACGACTCCCGGAGTTATGTGCTGGTTCGCTACGCAACAGGCTTCAAGGATGTCTCCAGCGGTATTCGTCAAGCGGCGAGGTCGCTCGATCCTGAGGTCTCTGTCGATGTGACAAAGCTCGAGGATAATCTCGAGATCTGGCGCGCCCCGTCGCGCATCGTGGCGGCACTCTCAGGAGCGCTGGGCGCACTGGCCCTGCTGCTCGCCTCGATTGGGGTCTATGGCATGGTCTCTTACAGTGTGAGCCGCTGTGTACGCGAGATCGGCATCCGCATGGCTGTGGGCGCAAATGCAGCCGACGTTGTACGCCTTGTCCTTCGGCAAGCTATGCGTCCCGTGCTGATCGGCGCCCTTGCCGGCATCGTCTTGTGCGCCGGCGTCTCCCAGGTGCTCTCAAGCATGCTGTTCGGGCTCAGCGCGCATGACCCGATCGCGTTCATCTGTGCCCCTATATTTCTATTGGCAGTAGCCCTTATCGCAAGCTGCATCCCTGCCCGCCGCGCCATGCGTGTCGATCCAATGGTCGCGCTGAGATGCGAATAATGAGTCAATGAGTGCCGTGACTCGGCAAAGCACGTCCACGACCGGTCGACTATCTCGCCATGCCGCGCTTTCCGCCTTTCGGAATCAGTCGGTTTCTGATATTCAGACGCTGGATGAAGTGATTGCGGCTTCCAGTGCGCCTCAGTGGTTCAGAATGCTGGTTCTCGGACTCTTCGCGTTGCTTGCCCTGGTGCTTGCAGCGATCGGCGTTTTCGGCGTGATGGCCTATTCTGTGAGCCGGCGTACGCACGAGATTGGCGTTCGTGTCGCCATGGGAGCGAAACCCGGAGACATACTCTCGCTTGCGGTGGGCGGAATGGCCGTTGCTGCCATCGGTTTAGGGACCGGGATCGTCGGCTCAGTGTGCTTAACGCATTTCCTGTCCGGTTTTTTGTACGACGTAAAGCCGACTGACCTCGTGACATTCATGACGGCGGTGGGCCTTCTCACTGGAACTGCACTGGTCGCGTGCTACGTTCCCGCGCGGAAGGCAGCACGTGTGGATCCGCTGGTGGCCTTGCGAGACGAGTAACCCGAAAACAGGAATCCCGGCCGTCGTTCAAGTGGCTGCCCTGCAAAAAGGGCTGGGAGCAGTGCTCAGCGTTCATTTCCGTCGAAGACTAAACGGGACGCCGGATACGAGCCGCTGATTTCTGCGAACTGCGCCGCGCAGAGCTGGGTATGGCCGCGACGCGAGCGCGGACCAGCTTGCGGATGAGCGTTGCCGGTAGCGGTTTGTCGAATGGTAAATGAAGGCTGCTCTTGGTGCGGCTATACGCCTTCAATTCTTCAGTGAAGTCGTTGAACAGCGAGCCACTGAATGGCAGCACACTTAAATGATTCTTGAAGGCAGCAAAGCCAAAAAACGGCTTAGATAATTTAAAAGCCGGGATGCCGTAGGAGATGACCTCGACGGCCTCCTTGGGAACGGCCGAGCGGATAATTTCACGAAGTTGAACCAGAGTGGTTTGAGTAGGCTCGGGGACTGCGGCAATGTAGGCATCGACAGCCTCGCTCGAGGCCAAGACAGCTGCCGCTCGATTGCTGGACGCTCCCTTTTTCATGCACACCATGGTACGGCCGAAACCGGACTTGTCCAAGATGGTTTCCGACCCGCTATCAGACGCGCCACGAAATCTCGAATGACCACAAATCAGAATCGCAGCTACGATGTACATGAGCGACTTTGGCCAGGTTTTCGTCTGTTCAGCCAGGATTGCTCGGCTTGAGAGTGCCCTCACGCGTATATCTGAAACTCGTAGCACCATGTCGCACAGAGATACCCATCCATGGCAACCGCACGTACCGCTGTCGAACTGCGTTTCCTCGGAAAGCTGCTAATCATCGCTGCTACATCGTTCGCCGTCACCTTAGCCCAGACTTCCGCGCCGCAGTCTGCCTCCTCACAGCCGGCTGCTGCCACAACCCCTATCGCGCGTCCGGCCTTCGAGGTAGCGGCGATCAAGCTAAATCAGTCTGGCAGTGGAAGCTCTCATTCCGACACCAACAACGGCCGCTTCACCGCAACCAACGTCTCCTTGAAAAATCTCATGGAATATTCGGCGTATGGTCTTCCTGGGAATCGGATCCTTGACGGTCCCAAGTGGTTGGATACGACACGATTCGATATAGACGCAAAGATGGATGACTCGGTAGCCGCTCATCTGCGAATGCTCGCCCACGGCCCGCGAAGACTCGAGACGCAGGCGATGTTTCAACAGCTACTGGCCGACCGCTTCAAGTTGGCCGTCCACTGGGAGACGCGAGAACTTCCCGTCTATGCCCTCACAGTGGCTAAGAGGGGTCCCAAGCTACAGCCGACTAAGGAAGTCACTGAGGGTTCCGGCACATCGTCGCACAACTCCGGGTCGGGCTCGGAATTTACTGCCAAGGGTGTCACCCTTCCAGAACTTGCCGAGGCATTGACGCAGGAGTTGGCTAGAGAGCTGGGGCGCGACATCATCGACAAAACCGAAATCAAAGGAAGATACGACCTCACGCTCAAGTGGACCCCGGACGCCGGGGCTGCCCCCGATAACACAGCATCCTCAGCCGATTCCGGTCCCTCCATCTTCACCGCACTTCAGGAACAGCTCGGGTTGAAGCTGGAATCGGCGAAAGCGCCAGTCCAGGTTCTTGTCATCGATCACGCTGAGATGCCTTCGGAGAACTAGTCGATGGAGAGGCGGCGGGAAAGCCCTCGACGACGAATCGGTCATTCCTTCTTCCCCACCAGATTGCGCAACCATCGCGGCCACCACGATGCGGGGATCGCATGCAGGAAAAGGCCTACTGCGAAACCCGCGAGGCCATTGCTCAACATCAACCGCTCATTCATCGCGCATCGCTCCTCGGGTGAGCGTTGGTCCGGTAACACATATGCCCCGACTGACCTTCCACTTTGGATGCCTACTAGGTCAGGGGGAAATTTTCGGGCCTTCCAGGTAAATCGGCTCGCTACTCCATCACATGAGCGGCCTGACCGGTACTTCGCCAAAGACAGCGTCCTCAGCGCAGTTCTCCGACAAATGAAAGCCGCACACGCAGTCGTAGGATGGGCCACGTGCAGGAAATCCGGGTCGCCTCGCCGTACATGGGGCACCCGTCCAAGGATTAAGGTCTTGTGCGGCTTGCGTGGGTTCTCACGGACGACGAGCTCAATGACCCAGCGGTTAACTCCAGTGGAGCCCCAACTCATAGCGGGCGAGCCCGAAAGCTACGCTCAGCAGAATCAGATAGAGCACATTCAACTTGCCGCGCTTTAGGAGCAAGAGGGAGAGAATCACCCAGGCCGCGGAAATGGCGTCAAGGCTTTGCACGGTTACGACGCCCGAAGGGAAGATGACGGCTTTTCCAAGAAAGAACGCCAAGTCAAGGATTGCGCCAACTACGACTGCGGTAATCAATACTAAGACGCCCTTGATTGCCGGCATATTCTGCGTTCGCTCCACTATTGGGGCCCCGGCAAAGACAAAGAGGAAGCAGGGCAAGAACGTATAAAAAGTTGTTGCCAAAAGGCCCACCGTGCCCATCCACAACGAGCCGTGAAAATGGTTATATCCGGCCATAAAGCCCACGAAAGCAACCACAATGATCAGAGGCCCAGGTGTAGTCTCCGCGAGCGCGAAACCATCCACCATCTGCAGCCTCGACAGCCAGTGCAGCTTCGATACTGTGACCTGTGCCACATAAGGAATCACCGTGTAAGATCCACCGATCGTCACAAAGGCGGTCTTGGTAAAGAAGAGGGCCAGTGTCTTCCAGAAGTGGAAGTCGTGGCCAAAGAAGTAGAAGAGCGGCAACGGCATCAGCCACAGCAGTAGAGCGATGGCAGTCAGCTGCAGCAGCGGTTTCACGACGGGGCGGTGCTGCTGTCGCGTCATTTTGCGGCCGGTAAAATCATCGTCCTGTGCTTCCCTTGACGGATGAAACCATTGTGGCCGCAGCAGACTAAGGGCGACACCGGCAGCAATCGAAGCGAGCATGACCAGCGGCATCGACACGTTGAAAAAGAACATGCCGGCAAACGCGACCGCGGCGACGAGCCAGGGCACGACCCCGTGCAACGCCCTGCTCGCCACCCTTTGCAAAGCGAGAATGACCAGAGCGATCACAGCCGGTTTCAGCCCATTGAACAACGCGACCATCCACGGCTGATTGCCGAAGCGTACATAGATCACGCTCAGCGCCAACAGCACAAACATGGAGGGCAACACGAATAGCGTGCCCGCCACCAGGCCCCCTTTCCTGCCATGCAGCCGCCAGCCGATGTAGATGGCCAGTTGTTGCGCCTCAGGTCCGGGCAGGATCATGCAGTGGCTGAGCGCATGAAGGAAGCTTTCGTTGCTGATCCATCTCTTCCTTTCCACCAGGTCGTCGTGCATGATCGCGATGTGGGCGGCCGTGCCACCGAAGCTAATCCATCCCAGCTTCCACCAGAATTTGAGGGCTTCGCGAAATAGAGGTTTCTGCGCCGTGGTAACAGGGCTCATCGAGAAGGTTTCCGTGCCAGCCGCGTGACAAAGCGGATGAGATCACCTCGGTAGTACAACCTCTCGTAATCCACCGGCCGGCCACCTGTTGAATATGAAGTTCGTTCGATGAGGAAGATCGGGTTTCCTATCGGCACACGCAACGCCGCAGAGACATCGGCCGTAGCCGCCACGGCCTCCAGTTTGTATTCCGCCTCGACCAGAGGAATGTTGTACTTCCGTTCGAGGAGGGAAAAGATGGGCTCGGTCTTTAGATTGTTGGCGATGATTTTTTTGCCGATTCCCAGGGGGAGATAGGTTTCATCCAAGGAAATTGGAACGCCATCGGCCAACCGAACGCGATGAATCCTGACTACCCGCTCTCCTCTGGTGAGGCCGAGCTCACGGGCTGTAGTTTCATCCGCAGCCAAAATCTTGTTGCCGAGCAAGCGCGCGGTTGGCTTGCGTCCGAGCGTTTGCATGTCCTCCACAAACCCGGTCAGTTCTGTGAGTTCCTGGGTGATCTTAGGTGCGGAGACGAATGTGCCCCTCCCGCGCCGAATCTCGACCAGACCGCGGCCCACAAGGTTCTGAATAGCCCTGCGCACGGTAATGCGGCTGACCTCGAATCGGGCGATGAGACTGTCTTCTGTGGGAAGCTGGTCGCCTGGCTTTAGAGATCCGTCGGTGATCTCGGCAGCAAGCACGGCTTCGACCTTCGAATAAAGCAGAGGGACAAGTTTCGACGCCATGTGACATTATAACGTCATAATATCGTCATGGGCTAGCGGCCGGCCGCTAAGAATCATGGTCTGGTTGTGACCCGCGCCGGGGTTCCGCCCGCTAGTTTGCATCGTGAAAAATAATTCCAACCGTGTGCCGTTGCCCGGACCGGAGACGGCTTACGCCATGCCGGAGATTGACGCGATAGACACCACGCGTTCCTTGAACCGGACGATGATGTACTGCGAATGCCACCGCGTCGCCTTGGTGAAGCGGAATCACCTCGGGCCGCGATTGCATGCGAGGCCGCTGTTCGGTGAGCACGAATTCGCCTCCGCTGAAATCTCTCTGAGGCTCAGAGAGCAGAATCGCCACCTGTATCGGGAAGACATGTTCACCGTAGAGATCCTGATGCAGGCAGTTAAAGTCTCCCTCTCCATACTGGAGAAGTAGAGGCGTTGGTCTCTTTTGCCCCGCATCGTGACATCGCTGGATGAACTCGTCGTGTCGTTCCGGGTAGCGAACATCGATCCCCATGGCGGTATTCCAACGATTTGCAACAGGCGCCAGCCGAGGATAGAAAGTGGTGCGAAGAGCTTGAACGAGTTCAGGCAGCGGATAGTTGAAGTACTTGTACTCTCCGCGTCCGAACCCGTGCCTTCCCATGACAACTCGGCTGCGGAAGATGGATTTCCGCTCATACATAGCGGCAAGCGCCTGGCACTCAGCGCAAGAGAGGACGGCTGGAAGCAGACAACTTCCCTGCTCATCCAATTCCTTGACGATTCGCAGCCAATCGAGCCGGTTGATTCGGGCAATCGCATCATCAGCGGGAATGGAGTCGATAGCGTCAGCGTTGCTCCTAACGATGTCATCCGCGAAAAAGCCGCTCATGGCTCTGGCTCCCCACCAAGTAAATGCGCACCTGGGTTCCGCTTTCCGACGATAGCCGGAAAGACTACGTGAACTTTATTGAGATGCAGCGAAGAGGACACTCCGCTTCTTGCTCTTGAATTCCCGAGTATCTGATTGTTCGCGGGCGTGGGGCGGGTTCGAGGATCTCGAAAGATCCAGATTGGTCTGTGCCCCTGATCGAGTACCGGAATGGAATCTTGTCTTCCCGCACACTGTGTTTTTCACGCCCAGGAGTCAATGTTTGTTGAGAGACTGCCTTTGATCGTCGGTTCGCGCAGGTGACCACGTTGCGCGTCCACGCTGAATAGGGTGCGTTGATTGCCACACTACACAGATCAATCACGCTGCTTGTGAGGAGAGTGATTGATGTTTGCACAAGAAGCCGTCGATAAGGCCCAGGGGAACTGCCCTCATCGCATTCCTTCTCTGGACGGTTGCCGGGCTATCTCCATCTTGCTGGTGGTCGTTGCTCATCTTTGCGAAACGCCCGCATTCCAGGCTTTCGATCCATACGCACGCTTGATGTTCCACTTCGGCCCATATGGGGTAGAAGTCTTTTTCGTTATCTCCGGCTTCATTATCACGACTCTTCTGCTCAACGAAGAGCGCAGGAATGGCAGCGTTTCCATCAGAAAGTTTTATATCCGGCGCGCCTTCAGAATCTGGCCGGTCGCCTATGCTTATTTGCTCGTTGTGGCTGTTCTCGCGTGGAGTCATGTGATCTCCGTAGCCCCGCATCATTTCTTTTATGCCGGCGCATTCCTCATGAATCATGTTCAGGAGACGAACTGGTTTACGGGGCACTTTTGGTCGTCTGGCAATTGAAGAACAGTTTTATGTTCTATGGCCTATTGTTTTTCTCTTCACCGCGAGACGCGGACGCTTGATTTGCTGCTGCCTAATTCTCTTCGTGGCGCCTTTGCTGCGAACACTCGCCTACCTATATGAGCCGGCGGTTCACCGGGCGATGCGGTTTAGCCTGCTATTCATGGGAGATGCGATCGCCATCGGTTGCCTATTAGCTCTTCTCTCCAAGGAACTGGAAAACAGTCCAATCGTGAGCCGCATCATCCACCTGCGCTGCTTCTTCGTGATACCCATGCTTTCCGTGATCATGTATACCGCGCTCAAGTTCTTTCCTGCGTTTTATTTTGCCGGGGGTAAGTCCATCGCTCTCGCTCTGTATTGCGGCCACCCTTTGGAAAGTGATGCATGTTCGTGATACCGCGTTCCGCTTTCTCAATACCAAGCCCCTGGTGAAGATCGGAGTGCTTAGTTATTCGGTTTATGTCTGGCAGCAAGTCTTCTTGAACCCCACGTCTGCTTCGGTTTTAAACCGTTTGCCGCTCAATCTTCTGCTGGTCTGCGCCGCAGCTATGTTTTCTTACCGTTGGATAGAAGTTCCCTTTCTGCGTTTGCGTCCACGTTTTTCGACCTGGCTGGAGACCCGCAGGCGGGGCGTCGATGTACAACCGTCCGCATCAGCAATATCAACCGGCAACATTTAGTGGGGACACCGAGCGGTTGAACGTCGATAACAACGACCGGCTATGACTGCGGCTGGAAATGGCTTGCCGCGACTGGAGAATTAACAATGTATGCAGCCGAGTGGGAGCCCGAACATGCAGAGCTCCAGAAGTGGGACAATTGGGCGAAATGGGTTCTGTTCCTATTGTTGGGCCTTTCCCTTACAGGACGCAGCTTCGCGTACCTCGGAATCCCCCCGGCGAAACTATTCGTCGGCGACCTGACATTGGCCGCATTCGTTGTCCTGCACCCGCGTAAGATCTTCGACCCGTGGATCGTTGCACTCACCAAGGGCGGACCTCTCGGCCCTGTTGCCTGGCTGCTGCTGGCATCGCTCGCTTACGGCATCTTCGAAGTGATTCGCGGAATCCTGCTGGGTTTCACTCCCCTGATCGCCACGGAGAATCTGGTTTTCAACATCTATCCCATCTACCTGTTCCTGGGGATATGGTTGGGACGCCGGCAGCCGGAACTCTTATTGCGATTTGTCCAGGTCTTCTCCCTTTGCTTCTGCGTATACGCTCCGGCCTACATGTTCTACCTTAACAAGTTGACGTTCACGATGCCGGGATCGGATGGAGTCCCCATCTTTGGCCAGCCGTCGGGCGGCGGCGTCATTATCCTGGCGCTGCTCTGCCTGGATCCCAAACCGGGTCGCTTCTGGGCCCCCATGACGATAGCCGCGGCGATGTTACTTGCCGGGCAAGTCCGCGCGGAATGGGTGGGCATGGTCCTGGCGCTGATGATTTGGGGTATTTTGTCAAAAAAGATGACCCATGTCGCCTTGATCGGCGTAGGTATCGCGATTCTCCTGGCGATCGGTTCTCTGTTAGATATCGAAATCCCAGCGCCACCGCGAACGCGGGGGTAATATATCCTCTCGCGAGATTGTCGCCCGAGGCCTTGCCGCTATCGATCCCGCGCTTGCCGAGGACCTCACGGGTTCCACACATTTGGGTTTTTACAACGGCACCATCACTTGGAGAGAGAACTGGTGGCGCGCCATCTGGGCTAATTCGCAGGCGAATTACACCAACTTGCTGATCGGTCCCGGCTACGGGTACTTGCTGAAAAACCTGGTGAGCTACCTCAGAGATTTCGGCGACCTGCGAACACCACATAACATTTTCTATTACGCGCTGGGCTACAGCGGCTGGCTTGGGGTTTTGTTCTTCTTCTCGTTACAGGCTGCCTGCGGCGCATTGGTATGGCGCGTTTACAAATTCACTGGCCAGTCCTTTGGCGTTGTGATCTGGGCATCTACCCTGTTTACTGCATTTTTCGGTAACGCTTTCGAAACGCCGTCGGGCGCAATTCCGTGTTATCTGACGCTGGGGTTGATTATCGGACCCACGCTTTCGATGGTTCGGTAGCCCATGCGCCTGCCATTTCCTGATGCGCTGCCCAATATCACCGAAGACGAAGTCTCGAAGCTTAGTGCGTCGGGCGATATTGAAACTGAGCTGAGACAGCTTCTGCTTCTTCATTCCCCGGCATGCCCGGTCCCCGAGCGAGTCAGGCAAGATTGCTGCCGCCGGCGCTACTTGGGTGCTCATATCGGCCCTGAACCGGATGACTTACTTCCATAACATTTCCCGACTTTAAGACAAAGAGGGCGGCGCGATACCTAAGCCGTGCCGGTTGGTGGGAAACCGGGCATTCGATTACGAAGACATCTTTTGCATTTTTGCTGGTGGACAAGGAGCCGATTCTTGGCAGCGTTCCGGTCAGCCAAGACTCTTAGGCGAACATCGTCGGTATGGAGCGTTGGTTCACCAAATAATTGAGAGGAGGCCGCAACTTGCGCCCACCGTCGAACTGAAACCTCATAAAGTTGTTGCAGTCTGAGTCTCTCTGGACACGCCATAGTGCCTGCTCACTCCGGTTTGAGATCCTCAAAGGATTGGCTCGAACGAGCAAAAAGTGCGAGCGACAAATTGCGCCACTGTTGACAATTCGGTTCCGGTGAAGTTTCGTCTGGCGAGCGCCGGTTATCTCCCCTTTCTCAGGGTCTCTGTTGGCGGGTGGCATCTACTTTTCACTATCCCCATGTTCGCTTTACCGGAATCTCCTTGCCGGGTAGACTGCTGACGAACGAACCACTTCGCGGAGAACCACCGAGGTAACCTATTGAGGTTACGTTAGCAGGGAATAGATTCGCAACGGGAATGACCGAAAGCGCAACGCCTGATTTTGCGGTACTTGCATGGTAATCCCGGGTGACTTTCGCTTCCTGGAACGGCAGAGAAACATGGAATGTTGCCGATGGGGAAGCTATAAAAGGATCAGTCCGGCAAACACCTAAGCCGGCTTGGAGCGCATGGAATGTCTTCTACTGCTTTTCTTGACTCTGCCATCGTGTCGAACACGGAAAAGGAAACACTGCTTCGCGAGCTTGCCGATGAATTCGGCTACAAACTCTATTCCAAAACTGCCGACCTACATCCTCATCGACCGTCGCGGCGAATATCCGGTCACCGAGGCTGAGTGGCTTGCTCACGGAGGAGCGGCAGTGCGAAGCAGTCAGCTACAGTTGGGCACCGCTTGAGCGCATTTCTCGCGGACGTTAGGCTTCCCGTCCTGCGCCGACGTTGACATTGTGATAACTTTCCCCGAGGAAGTCGGCCGGGGGCATTCGGCAGGTCGAATTTATTTCGTTCGAAGCCTGGTCGATTCTGAAGAATTGAAAGAGTCTCTAAAGACGGGTAGAGCTCAAGGCAAGTCCAGCGAGCGATGCACGGGATTTGCAAAACTGGCGAAACACGATCAAGCAGGAAAAATCATGGACTTCGATCGTGGCGTTAGGATGGGTTGGCTTTCGCAATTGAGGAAACCAGGAGAACCGGCTCATGGACTCAGAAGTGCGCCGGCTTACCGGACTCTGACCCGGTAGCCGATATGTGCGGAAATTTCAGGCGATCCATTTGCGGTCCGGTATCAGAACGCCGAGCAAAATGCCAGCCATGCCGGCAACGCCATGCACGTCACCAGTGGCCACGAGCACAAGGCAGGATGTGCTTGCAAACGATCCGCAGAATCTTTGACCGGGGCGGCATCTGTGAAGGCGGCCGGAACGAGATGAGGGAACCAGCTAACGAGCAGGTCGCAATCGAATTGCCTGCACCGATTGGCTGCCACCGTAACGCAACGCATTCAGCTACGAGTGCCCCCACGATACTGATCAGGAGCCAATCCCGCCGGTTCCGAATCTGCTCAGCAAGGTTGCCAATGAAAAATAGCGCGACGATATTGGTAAGGCCTCCAATGATCCACCCATCTTGAAAGAACAAGGCGGTTATAAGGCGCCACCATTCGCCATCAACGATTTTTACCGTGTTTCTTTCCAGAAGGATTAGGAGCTGTGGGAATCGTAACTGCGCAATGAGGCACATGGTGAGCAGGACGCAAGCCATCAATGTAAGGGTTGGAGTTGTGCGTCTTTTGTCCTTTTGACAAATCGCCTCTCCCACCCAGGCAGAGGACAGGAAGACCAAGGTTAAAACCGCCGGGAATTCCATTTGTCAGAAAATACCTCCCTTCCACCAAGATCGCATAAACGATATCGAACACTGACAAGATGTCATTGGGGATGCGGTGTGGTCCGGGAGCTTTGACCAGGTCAGCAAGCCGCACAGCACTGCTCACGGACAACGGCCGGCAGCAGAGCACCATCAAGGGCGTACTTCGCAGGTGAGCAGCAAGCGCCTTTGCAAGGCGCGCACGATCTGCCTGCATGGTCGTTTCTTCTTTCAGGGAGTCGAGCGTCTGCCGCCATGCACGAGGTTGGAATAGACCTCAGCAGCGCGAAACCTCAGAAGCTCACGGAAGAACTGGCAAAGGACGCCCAGTTTCCAATCACCATGGGCTGCGGTGACAAGTGCCCCCACCTGCCCGGATCGCGCCGGAACGATTGGCCACTTCTTGACCCGAAAGGCCGCCCCATTGAGGAGGTTCGTGCTATACGCGATGAAGTGAAAAAACGGGTAGGAGAGTTTATTTACGGCGAAGGGATGTCCTGGGCGACCGCGAGACCGGGGTAACGTAAAATTTGCTTCCCGCCTTACTGAGTCGAACCGGACTTTTCAGATTCGGGCTGGTAAGGTCCTCCAGGGACACCCCAGCCCCACTTGGGCATGGGGGCCTGTTCAACCTGGGTATCCGAGGAAAGCGCGGAATTGATAACGGCCAGGCGAGAACCCCATTCCAGGTATGCGACCAGTGCGGAGCGGAACTCAGGGTCGGAGGGGAGACTTAGCTCATCGGCAGTTTCGAGGAGGAGCCCTACCCAGTGCTGGCGGTGTTGCTCCGTGATGCCTTTTCCGAGGTGGTGGCGAATCATAGCGGCGTGTCCGCCATGTTGTGACGAATATTCTTCCGGACCGCCGAGTACCTCGCCGATGAATTTAGCGACATGCTCAAAGTGAGCGGGGTCCATATTCCGGAACAGAGGTGCAAGGATCGGATCAGCCGGGACCTTCTCGTAGAAGCGTGCTATGAGCGCAGATAGAACTTCAGAGCCGCCCAGCCATTCGTAGAGCGTAGGAACATTCGAGGTCATACCCTATTTTATCTCCGTGACTGGTCCTCGTTCGGCTGATGACACGCGATCCCGCAATTGCGAAATGAGGTAGCCGATCGAATGATGAGATTCTGTTTTCCAGCAATCCTCCCGCGGGCTTGGCGCCGGCGATATTTCGGCGAGGATTCACTTATCAATTCTTTTCTGGGTCTGTGCTATCGGGAAGGCATCGCGAATGGCAAGGTGACGACGAATCCGGTTCGGTCGGTCGGGCATCGGAAGCAGCCGAAGGGTCAACAGAGATTCCTGAGTCGTGCAGAGTATCACCGGCTGCTTGAGAATATCTCCTGCAATTTCCAAAGCATCTCGCGGAGTTCATCATCAGCGTCCATGTTGGGATGAGATTGAGCGCATGAAAGGGTGTGAAGTGGAAGCAGGTCATCTCGACCGGAAGACGATGAGTTGACTGAAACCAAAAACACCGATCCGCGAGCTGTCCATTTGAACCTACTACAACCCCAAGAATCCGCGGCTCTCCGATCCAAAACGCGCGGGGATTCCCTTCACCCTGATTTCGGAAGGCCAATGGCATGGGTGATGACGGTGCGGTAGCCGTTGGCATGGTATTGGCAACAATCGTCAACAACCGTTTAACTGAGGTAACCTCGATTGATCTGTTTCGATGGTTTGTCCGGGCTTCAAATTAATTCTCGCCGTCTCCTGCCAATCATCCGACCCCGCATAGAAGATCGCCGTGGTGTGAGGTGCGTAGACAACTACGGTATCGGCTTCGAAAATCTCTAGGATGTTACCGCCCTCTATCAATCCAAATTTTGCCATCGATTCATCACCTCCAGTCCACAGTCTCAGGCTGAAAGAGCCACCATCTATGGCGCGAAAGTGGTAAAGAATCTCGCTTCGCAACCCACTGGGCGCACTCCTGGGCCGCGGTTCGCAGACAGAAGGAATTCTCGCGCGAAATTCGGTTCCGGTTGGTTTATGCAACCTGCCCCGAACTGTTCTCAGCGTTAACAAACATCGACGATGGCGGCGCATTTTAATTGCTGAGGTGAATCAACACGCGCTTGCCTGCGATGAGGTGATCCAGGGCACGAACCGAGACGTCAGTTAGGAGCGAATCGACCCATCCGCCTAAAATCAAGTTATATGCTTGATTCTACTGGTGCCCAGAGGGGGACTTGAACCCCCACGGCCTTGCGGCCTGCGGATTTTAAGTCCGCTGCGTCTGCCGATTTCGCCATCCGGGCATCACGGGTTAGTTAGCTGAGCGCCACAGGACTTGATCCGGCCTTTTCCCAGCTGAGCCTAACAAATCAGGGGGCATGGCGTCAGCTGCCCTCTCCACGTTGAGTCAGTATTGCACAGCCGCCGGAGTGCCTCCAACTGGTGTTCCGGAGGAAGATGAACACGTTCCTATCCCACAACAGAGCTGTTCCGTTTAGCGAGTAAATTGGGTTTCGTGTGCAGGTAATCCGTTGAAACAGAATCGGGTTGGGCTAGGTGATCGCTTGTCGGCGCTTGCGTGCGGTCCGGGTTCACCCAGGACTACCGTCCTGGGGCATTCTCAGCCGTCCCTGCCGGGACTGGTCGCGCAGGCCATCTACACCCAGGACTACGTCCCGGGCTACTCTCAGCCGTCCCTTCGGGACTAATCGCGTTGTACACACCTTGGGCATCTGCGCCGTGAGGTGCCTCCATGACAACTAGTATGGGGCGGTGTTGGACTCCTGGGAGACTGCGCATCTTTCCGCCACTCTTCAGGATCGACAATCCGCCTGCGAAAGACGTGGGCTCCCGATTGCTCAAAGGCTACAAGGGCCTGATTTTGTACCAGTTTTCCACGGTGCGGAATCCGAATAGTTATCAGAGCTACTTCACAGTCTTGCCCAAAGCGACTGTAATCAGTTACCGACGGAGCAGGTGAGACATGAAGACGACGTCGACCAGATGCGCGGACTGTGGGCTGGCAAGCGAAGACCTTGTCAAATGCAGCAAGGAAGGCTGCTCTAACCGACTCTGCCCAGAGTGTGCCGTTCGATACTCGGGCAAACACTGCAATCGATGCTACGTTAGCCGGGACGTAATGGCCGTTCCGTGGAGTCTTGTACAAAGATAATTCGACGGCGCAAGAGAACGTTCACTTTGCAGCGAGGGAGCCGAAGTGCGTTTGCGCCGGATCTTGCGCTGCAAGGTCATCAGTCTCGGGCGGGCTGCAACTGATACTCACCGCAATGGCAGGCGTCAACGAACTTCATATCGACGTCTTTTCTGGTCACGATCCTTGTTTTTTCAATCGGAGTGCCCTGCTCTCGCCCGGTGGGTCCGAATTCCTTGATCTCACGATAGTGCCAGAGTTCGTATGGCTGCGCTGCGCCGACGGTGTGCGCTTCCATCGAGTTCGGCGGCCCATACGTGATGTATATTCGGCCGCGATCGGACTTCCAACCTGGAACGCCGGAGGCAAAGTGCTGGTTTGCATAGGCCACGCGTCGATAGTGCTCCGCTCTCACGTTTATTCCGGCTGGTGCTTCCGCATTCCGGCGCTGCCAGAACTGGCGGATAAACTCATCCCGCTCCTCGTTGGTTGAGAGCTTCAGAAACGCTGCGCGCTCCTCCGGGGCAATGATCCAGAGTACGTCCTCATCCAGCCAGTGCTGATATTGCTCATTTGTGGAATGCGAGGATCCATTGCTTTTTGTGGAGGACTGGTTGTCTGGACTGATCTGGGCGCCGGCAAATGTACCAATGCACAGTGCGGCCGCGACAACCACAACCGCCAATAGCGCAGTGGCCGTCAACGATGAGTAGGCGGATGGTTCTTTGTATCCGAGAAGCCGTTTAATGCGCATCGCCAGCACACCTCCATTCGCACACAAAGCCGCCGCGGCCAAGGACCCACGCCGCTCTTCCAGAAACGACAATGCTTTCGCGTAGGCCAGGGAGTCTCCACTGATCTTGACTGCCAGGTCATCACAGCAGTTTTCGCGCTCTCCGCGGACTTGTTTGGAGACCCACCAGACCGCAGGATGATAAAAAAGCACGGCCTCCACGATGGACTGAAACACCGAGACCAGATAATCGTGCCGCCGTATATGCGCCAGCTCGTGGGCGAATATGGCCTCTATCTGGATGGGCGATAGCCCCGTGAGGCAGCCCACGGGAAGCAACACAGCTGGGCGCAGCCAGCCAATGACCGTGGGTACTTGAACGAGCGCAGAATTCACCAGGCTGACCGTGCGCGGGATTCCAAGCCGGCCGCTCAGATCATGAAATGCTGTTTGCAACTCGATTGATGGTGGATGGGTGGCGATTGATTTCATTCTCCGGGCGACGATCAGTCCTATGTTCAGACGACATAAGAGGAGGGTCGCACCTGTGAACCAGGCGGCTAGTACCCAGGGCAACGAGCGATCCAACGACTCCGCTAATCGGTTGACCCATGGCATCGTTGGCGCACTCAGGCCGGTTGCAATCAGGAGCTGATTACTTTCTGCGATGGCACGTGGGAAGGCCGGGTCCGCAGCACCGGAATCGACTGCGAGCAACCCAAATGTGACCAGGGGAGAAACTGCCATCAGCACCAGGGCGCAGCAAGCAGCCATGTAGCGGAGTTGGGCTGAACGGTTGCTGAGCAGACCCAGAGCGGAAGCAAGCAGAAGAGCGATGATCGCGCCTTCCCATAGGAAGTGCAGTAAGCTCCAGCCGATAGCATGTATCAGTGGCTGTGTCATGCTGATCCTTTCTCGAAGTCGTCCAGCATCCGGCGGATTTCCGCTAACTCGGAAGAGGAAACCCGCTGCGATGAGAGGGCTCCTAGAACGAGATTCTTCGCTGAGCCATTGAAGGCCCGGTGCAGAAGATTGTTGGCCAACTGCTGCTGGGTTTGCTCTTTCGGAAAGCGAGCTTCGTATACGTGAGAACGATAGCGCTCGTTGCGTAGGAGCAGACCTTTTTCCGCCATTACCTGCATTTGCTTCAGGACCGTGGTGTAGCCGGTTCGCTTGCTGCTTAACGCTTGGTGGACCTCGCGCACGGTGCTTGGCCCTATCGTCCATAGGGTGTTCAAGATTTCTAATTCTGCTTCCGTGGGAAGGGGCGCAGAGCGCTTCGTTTGACGCCGCAGTTTCATGGTTATCAAGCTAGTACGATCTTGATCGTATGTCAACGATTACTGTCGTAGTTGGAAAGCTATGTGTTAGAAAATCCCGAGTGCGCTCCTAATGACACAGGTGCGAGCAGTTCAGGTTTAGTGCCGCGCCTACGGCGCTCAGATCATCTTCGGAATGTGTTCCCAGCCCTTCCGGGCTGGGAACACGTTTGGCGGACGGCCCCTTCGACAAGCTCAGGGCAGGCCCTCCAGGCCTCGCATCCGTGGCGATTTTGCGGTGTCATTTCTTTCTCAACTGCCACAGGCAAGTCGGCCGCTCGATGGCATCCCGGGGCAGGCGGGATGACAAAAGTGGAAGGTCGTTGCCTTCCTGTGCGGTTGTTATGTTGGACCGACAACCGCTCGGACTACCAGAGAGGGGATGTTCGCAATGGTCGATTGGCTTGACGTTGGCCGTTCAACAGCGCAGATAACCGGACCAGCGCGAGAACAAGGAGGCCAAGTCCCGGGTTCCGTGACTTCACTTTCGAGTTTCTGCGCGATGGGTGAGCCAGGAAGGCCACGCCGACTCCGAGCAAATAGAGAACCAGGAGGGGACAAGCAAAGAGGCACATGCTCAAGGGGTCGGGCAACGGGCAAATCACGCCTGCAATGATGAAGGTGATCAGGATTCCGTATTTGAAGTTGCGGAGGAGAAACCTGGCGTCCACGATACCGAAGAGCGCCAGAAAGAACATGAGGATCGGGAGTTCAAAGGCAACGCCGAGACCAAGGATGATGGTCAGGAAGAAGCCGGTGTAGTCTTCGATGGTAAGAATCGGGTGGAAGCGATGGCCGTAGTCGAGGACCAATACCTTGATCGCACCCGGCAAAACCCAACGGTAGCCGAAATACGCGCCGGCAAGGAAGAGGCCGATGGTGGCAGACATGAAGGGCCAAACGTAGCGCTTCTCATGCGCATACATACCGGGCGAGATGAAGAGCCAAATCTGAAACAGCACAAAAGGACTGGCCAGGATCGCGCCACCAACAAAAGAGGTCTTCAGATAAAGAGTCAGGCCGTCTGTAGGATGAGTGAAGTTCAGCGGAATATGAAGCTGGTCAAGAGGCGCCTGGATGAATCCATATAGCCGCTCGTGGAAGGCATAAGCGATTGCAAATCCGATCACGAGATAGACCGCCGAATGGATGACGCGCTTGCGCAGTTCTTCCAGGTGTTCTATGAGGCTCATGCCGGGAAGTTCGGCGCGGGTGAGGGCTGAGCGGGCACTCTTGACGGGATCATCCATGAAAATGAACCTCGATCAAAGCACCATGTTACATCGGTTCGTAAGCTGGTCCCGGCTGGCAGGCGATATGACTTAAAACCCTGGCCTGCCAGCCCGGATCTCAGTTCATTCCTATTTCCACTCCCAGACTTTGGAAGTTGTGCTGCCGGCGGGATCTACTTCGTATTCGAAAGCTCCGCAAGCGGAGCCGAGCGAAATCTTCTGGGAATTGGTTCGGAAAAACAGCATGCCGCGGTAGCTGATGGCGCCACCGGGCCCGAATTTGCCCAAGCCCGTTCCCGTCCAACTAATGCCTTCGCCATCCTGCGTCATGTTGATTCCTTGACCTTCGCCATAAATGGAACCATCCGGACGGACGACCGATGTGTACGTCCCTATGCCGGTGGTGGGAACACCGAACAAGTGACCGCTGTCTTCGAATGAGACTTCTACGGTTGTGGGGTCAGTGGAAATGACCCGTCTTACGATTCTCCTGCCTTTGGTTTCGCCGATCAGTTCTCCGAGCATGAATTCACTTCCTCTTTCACCCCGCTTTTAACTGCCGTGCGCGGGGTGGGCAATTGTACGCCCGAATCGTTGATGGTCGATCACGATGGTGCTTCAACGACAAAAGGGGCCGCCCGTTTTTAGAGCGCGCCCCCTTGGCTTTGCTGCTTTTCTAATCTCTAGTGGGGTTTTCGGTATTCAATTCCTTCATCGTTCAGGTAGTACTCCGAGGAGCAGTAATCCGAGCCGCAGATCATCGATTCCATGCCAACATATTGCGTTTTCGTGATCAGGCCTAACGCGCCGCAATGAGGACAAGCCAGCACGGCTACGTACGGGTTGTTCGCCTCACCCATCGTTCCCGTGTTTTCCAGCACAAACAGGGTTCCAGGTTCCATCTGCTCTGGAATCCACTCTCCAAGCAATTCAAGCTCTGTCAACATGCCATTCCTCCTGTGCGATCCTGTTACCTGTGCTCCACCACACTTATGTAGCGTGCAGGCCTGCTCTCTTGCTCTGTGCCTGCAAAGACGCCGTCGCTATCTTCTTCCTCCCTCCTGCGGTGCTACTTCACATTCGCTATGCCAACGGACATTGCCGTTAGGTTTTTTGCTCGCGAAGCTCTCTTCAACCATCACGCGACGGAAGCCCGGCGCCAGCAGGGCGACGGAACGATAGAACGTCCGCACCACGCCGGCGCTCCGGCCCCGGAAAAGATAGCCGCGCAGAAAATTCCAGATCCAGGCAATCGCGGCAAACAACAAGTTACGCGACAGCGTAGGCATGACGGCCATCCGGATCTCATGGCACGGTACCTGGGCTGGTTTGTGTTGCCTGCTTCAGACTAAGGTTTCGCGAGCGCTGCGGGCCCCACCACGGCAGGCCAGCAGGCTGCTGTCGCGGCTTTCTATCAGTCGGGCCCACAATCGCAAGCCGGGGGAATCTGTCGTGCTGATGCTTATTCATTGGCCGAGTCACCTACCGAGGTGAAGTTGTTTCTTATTCCGGATTCCACCAGCGGAACATTGACCTCATTCTTTCCGCGAGTCTGGTTTTCGTCAATCCACGATTCGTTCGCCAGATCAATTCTCCGGGCGCATGCACCAAAGATGCACATAGCGCTTATTGCTGCGTGGCAGTCGTCTTCTGCTGAGCCGCTGCGCTGGCCTGCTGCGCCGGCGGCGTCTTTGCGCTCACCTCACGCGCCGCATTCAACTCACGATAGATCGACTCGTTGCGCACAATGGCCTGCACATACTCGCGCGTCTCAGTAAAGGGAATCGATTCCACAAACTCATCCATGCCGTGATACTTGCCGATCGACTGCCAATCCGTTACCCGGCTGTCGCCCGCGTTGTAGGCGGCAAAGGCGTAGGGAGCCTGGCCGTCAAACTTGTCCAATGTCTGCTTGAGGTAGCGCGAGCCGAGGCGGATATTGGTCTCCGGATTGAGCAGCTCGACCTCGTTGAAATGGCGGATGCCCTCTTCCTTGGCCATCGAACGACCCACCGAAGGCAGCAACTGCATCAGCCCCCAGGCATTGGCGCCACTAATTGCCCCGGGGTTGAACTCCGATTCCTGGCGGATGAGCGAGGCCACCATGTACGGATCCAAACCGTTCTTGGACGCCTCCTGCTCAATCGAACTCCAGTACTGTTGGGGAAAGAGAATCTTCCAGTAGGCCATGGGAATGGTTTCGATGGGCGCCGAGGTGTAGAAGGGCAGAGCGCGCTTCAATACGCGCATGGCACGAAAGGTTTCGCCGTCCGAGGCGTAGATGTCCGCCTCCGCAAATGCTCCCCACTGGTCGCTGCCGTCGGCGGCCTGAATCTCCGCCGGGATGTACTCGTTCAATCCCGCGTTGGCCAGCAGGCGCGCCTTGATCACGTGCTCGTCATCTTCGGGAACATCGTCGGTAAGCGCGGGAATCTCCTCGCGATGAATGTTACTCAGCATGGCCACATCGGCGGGCGTGACCTGGCCCAGTTCGGCCAACCGTTCGCGCGCCATCTGGGCGTAGTAATAATGCTCGAAGGCTCGAGAGACGGTCTGGTAGTAAGCCGCGGCCATCGCGGGCTGATGCTCCTGGTCGGAGTACAGACGCCCGCGCCAGTACAGAGCCGCGGGGATCTCCTTACCGCCTTCATAGAGCGCAATCTGCTTGTCGAAGAGCATCGCTGCTTCGGAGTAGTTTCCCAAACGATAGTTCAGCCATGCGGCTTTCCAGTGGCTGCTGGGCGCATAGCGATGGCCGGGAAATCGCTTGGCCAGCTCACCGTAGTAGACAATCGCCTGGGGATAGTCTTTGCGCAGCAGATACATGTTTCCCGAAGTGTAGAGCGCTTCCGCCAACCACGGGCTGTCCGGGAATCGTTGTTCCATCTGACTCACCAGGCTCTGCTGCGTGCTGCTATCGTCCTTGTTGCGCGCCAGTTCCACGGCCAGATACATGCGGCGCGCGCCGCTCTCATCCTGCGTATCCGGCAACGCATCGACTTGTTCCTTGCTCAGCCGCTTGGTCTTCAGGTCGCACTCCGCGGCAGCCACGAGCAGCGCATTCTTTGCCGTGGGATCTTGTGCGGAGTCATTGGCCAGTGCGCGATACTCCTCGCCCGCCTCGGCGAAGCGGCCACCCGCATAGAGCGCGTCCGCATGAGCCCTGCGCTCACCCATGGTCAGCGGCGCCGCGGCGCCCACCACGGCGAGTTGTGCCTTGGCTTGCGCCCCTTCGTTGCTCAGAGGAAAGCCGAGGAAAATGTGGCGATAGAGCTTGGCCGCCTCGTCGGTGTTTCCCGTCATCTGGTTGGCCCGCGCCAGCGCCAACTGAAAGTCCGCGTGGGTGGAGATTGCGTCCTCGGCATGTTGGTGAAGAACGCGCAAAGCAGTTTGCGGATCATTTTGATCGAGCGAGAGATTGGCAATCATCACCGGCAAGCGGCCGACAAAAATGCTTTCCGGATATTTGGCGGCAAAGCCGGTCAGCAGCGCCTCGGCATCCGGGAGCTTGCCCGCTTCCATAAACGCCTGGGCAGCCAGAAAATCGGCGTAATCGTCCAGGGTCTTCCCCGCGGCATTGGCTTTTTGGAAACTGCTGGCTGCGTCGGGATAGCGATGATCCAACAGATAGGCGTGGCCTAAGGCCAGGTAGGCCGCGGAGGCTGCTTCCCCGGTGTGCGCGTGGGCATAGGCGGTGACTCCGGCGTAGGCCGCCGGGGACCGCATCGTGGTCAGTTCCTGGGCCATTGGCCGCAGTTGCGAGGAAGCGACAAAGGCCATTTGAAGCTTGCGGCTGCGGGCGATGCTTTTGGCGGAACGCGGCTTGCGGTGCGTCTTGACGTGGCGAACACGCGCCTTTGCATCCGCGTGGTCGCCGTCTTGGCATGCCTGGTCGAAGTGGCGTGATGATGAGTCGCAGGCTTGGGTTTAGCCGCGGGCGTGGTTTGGGCTATGGTCCCATTCACGACGAGCAGCAATGCCCAGGGCAGAAGGGTGCGTAGCGACGCCTTGCGATGGATGATTTCCGCCAACTTGTTCACTTCCCTGCCTGCAGCGGATTTGCTATCAACGGATGCCAAAATCACCGGCCAAATGCGCGGTTTGACCTGCTGCCCGGTGGGCCACAGGCAAATCTGCTCCTATATAAAGACTCTAAGCGGAAACTTTGGTTGCAGTGATGCTTTCCCTCCCGCCCAACCCCGACAGGAACCCAATCAAACACCGCTGTCAGCCCACATCGGGAGTGGCCATGCACATGGCGCAAATCAGGTCAATCAGGCCGCTACCAGGCTCTGCTCCCCATTGACACTTAAGCCTACTTCGCAGATTACCCATTTTGCCGAGCGCCGCCATGCCCATTTAGTATGAGGTAGACGCGCAGCGCCCGCGGGCGGCCCATCCCATGCGCTCTCGCATCGATATCCCTTCTCCCCCCCGCATCCGCAAGGTGCAACAACCGGAGAATGATCTGGAAAGGTCGAATTTCTGAACCCGACTGACATGCCTATCATCCAAGCACAAGGGACCGAAGAAGTTCATCCGGACATCTTACTGGTCAACCGGGCGCGCGAAGGCGATGTGCAGGCCTTCGAACAACTGGTAAAGCAGTACGATCGGCAGGTGTTCCGCATCGCTCAGCACATCACCCAGAACCGGGAGGATGCAGAGGATGTGGTTCAGGATGCATTTCTAAAGGCCTACGAGAAGCTGGATCAGTTTCAGGGTAATTCCAAGTTTTATACCTGGCTGGTCCGCATCGCAGTCAATGAGTCGTTGATGCGGCTGCGCAAGCGCCGCACCGGACGCATGGTATCGATCGACGAGGACGTGGAGACCGAAGAGGGCTCGATGCCTCGGGATCTCGCCGAATGGCGGCCCGACCCGGAGATGATGTACGGGCAGTCGGAGCTGGCGGAGATACTGCGTAAGACGATCCAAGGCTTGCCCCCTGGATTTCGGGTAGTTTTTGTTTTGCGCGACGTGGAAGGACTTTCCACGGAAGAAACTGCGGAAACGCTGGGATTAAGCGTGCCTGCGGTCAAGTCGCGGCTATTACGGGCGCGGCTGCAGTTGCGGGAGCGGTTGAGCCGCTACTTCCGCAAGAATGAGGATGGGACCAAATGAACTGCTCAGAGTTTCTGGCGCAACTCGGTGATTTTCTCGATAACCAGGTTCCTACTGGCTTGGTCGCCGATTTGCAGGTCCACCTCGAGGGATGCGAGCACTGCGTGATCACCATGCATACGACGCAAAAGACCATCGAGATTTACCGCAACCACGAGATTTATGAGTTGCCCGCTGGATTAAGGGAGCGGCTGCAGGCGGCGATTCTGGCTAAGTGTAAGAAGGGTGCTGCTGAGCGGGTTTGGCGGTTCGTTTTGCTTTCCGAAGAGTCTTTGGCGATACCAGACAGCCAAAGCGATTGGCGGGCTTCGCCCAGGTCTTCTTTCGGCCTGGTGTGTCACGCGCCGGGCAAGTTGGAGCCACCCGTCCATTTCCTTTAGATTTCCTACGTGCTTCAGGCAGTTCTGACCGTCTGAGCACTCGGGGTCCCCATTCGCAAGCTCAGCGAGACTGCGGGCACCGCGATCGAAGCCTTTAGGCGAGGCTTAGAGCCATAGCTAGTTGTTGTCGTCCCGGCGCTGCAGGGTTGGCCGGTCGTTGCCGTGCCTTGCGACGAGTCGGGCGAGGCATTGGGGTCGCTGCTTGTGGAGCTGGCACGGCGCAACGTGGGCTGATTGCCCTTGCCGCCGTCGTTCAACTTGCGCTTGTTCTCGATGCGCGCCAAACGAGCCTTGACGTCGTCAAACTCCGAGGTCGTGACCACGTACTCCGCCCGCGGGGGCAGGATGGTCGCAATCTCTTTTTGCGTCGCCTCAATTCGGTCCGGGGTTTGTGGGTGGCTGGAAAATGCTTTGGCAATCAGGTGGGGCTTGGTTTTCTCCAGATTTTCGAGCTTTTCAAAGATGGTTACGAAGGCCTGCGGATCATAGCCCGCGCGGTACATATATTGCACGCCGAGAAAGTCAGCCTGGGCCTCGAAGCCTCTTGAGAACGACAGAAAAGTCAGCGGTATGCCGATCTGCGCCGCTTCATAAATGCCGTAGCCGGTCCAGCCGCCAATGAAAATCAGCGGGATCGTGCCCAGCTGCGCGTAGTTCATCCGCGTCTGCTCGCGCACCGCATGATGGGCGGCCACGTGCGATATCTCATGCGCAATCACTCCCGCCATTTCCGCTTCATCGTCCGCGGTCAGGATCAGGCCGCTATTCACGTACATGAAGCCGCCTGGCAATGCCATGGCGTTGACTTCATCGGAATCGATGACCTTGATGGTAAAGGGAACCTTGGCATCAGAGTTCTTGACCAGGTTTTGCGCGATCCGGTTCACGTACTCATTCACGACCGGGTCGTTGATGAACTTGACGCTCTTCTCCAACTGCATGGCATAGGACTTGCCCATGCGAATCTCGGTTTCGGTGGAGTACCAATTGCCCATGCCGCGGCCGCCAATGTCGCGGGTGCCTACGGCATTCACGTCGTCAATGCTGCCTGCTTTTACCCCCGGCATCTTCGGGTCAGTCGCCGGGCCTGGCGGAGTCGACTCCGCGGGAGGAGTATCCGAAGGCGTGGCGGCGTGGCTGGGCTGGAGTCGCAGTGGTTGGGGTGGTTTGCGCGGTGCTCGGCGGACTGTTCTGTCCGTATCCCGTAAGCGCCAAGCCGGGCGCCAGTAGCAAGCTACTCGCGACCAGGAATTCCGCCGGTATCAGCCTCTTACGCAGCATTTTGCTCATCACAGAACCTCTGTCTTATAACCGTAGGCACACCACCCGGACTTCCCCGTGCGCGGCACCCACCAGATTTCACATGTGCGGTTCCAGTAAGGAAAACCGCATGAAGTGCAGCCAACGCTACGAGATTCACGGAAAATCCAGGACACGCTACAGCTATTAGACCTAGTATGCGCGCTTTTGCTAGCCGTGGGCCTGACATTTCGACCGAAAATCAAAAGTGTTTCACTACCCCAAACGCGCCCTGCTTTGTACCAGCTGGGGACCGGCCTCGCCCTGCCCGCGCATCCGCACCAAAAAGGAGTTCACCAGGCGGGTAAGCGTCTCCGGGCATTCTTCGTAGGGCAGGTGCCCCGTTCCGGGCAGCTCCACCAACTCCACCCGATCAAAGCAGCGCCGCAGGCCTGGGCAGATTCCAGAGACACGGCCCGGTCCCGGTCTCCCCAGAGGAGCAAGGTTGGGAATTGGCGCACGTGCTCAAGCGCCAACTCCAGCTTGCCCATGTCGTCAAACCATGTTTTCAGGATGCTAAGCACGTACGCGACAGTACCCGGAACGCGCAGGGAGTTGATGTACTTTCCCAGGGAGCCGTCCCGTAACTGCGTGGGATCGCCGTACATGCGGCCCAAGGCAAGCGCCTGCATAGGTTCCGGCAGGCTGGCGACGCGGTGCGCAAACCAGGTCCCCAACCCCGACAGGTAAAAGCGGACGAGGGGGTCAGCGAGGTGAGAGAAGGGATTCGCCGGCGCGTGCAGCAGAAGGTTTCTTACCCGGGCGGGATATTTGGCTGCCAGCGTCAGAGCCACGGCTCCGCCGTGAGAAGTGGCCAAAAAGTCCGCACAGCGGATGGCCGATGCATCCATGAACTTAACGATCCGGGAAGCCTGGGCCTCCAGCGTCGCATCGATGCCGGGCACCCGTTCCGACTCGCCTATGCCCAGGGCATCCACGGCATAGATCGTGGATTTCTGCGGCGAGGCTCGGGATGGTCAGCTCCCACGTGGAAGCGGTACCCAAAAGGCCGTGGAGCAGAATAAGCTCGGGCCCTGCCCCCGCCTTGAGGCAGTGCATCTGGTGCCCTTCTACCTGGACCCAATGCTTCTCAATCTGGACGCGCCCGAAGGCGTCCAACATCCACCGCGCCAATGCCATCGTGTCCTCTTAACTCCAGCGCGATCCAGCATCTTCTCTTCGCTACGCTAATTACAGCAAGAGAAAGGCACACCAAGCGTTGGCGAATACACGTACGAGATTCACATTCTATTCAAATTGACTAAGAACACAACGGAACCCAAAAGATGGAGCCCGCGAATACCCGCATCTATGGGATTGTTTCACGGATGTTTTCTGCACCATATCGGAAGCAATGCTTTCCTCGTCCTGGAACGACAATTTCCCAAAAACAGGATTATTCGATATGTCCCGTCATATCTGTCTGGTGGAAAACAGCAGGCTCGCATCGGGGGAGTGACTAAGCGGATAGCGGCGTAATCGGGCGGCTTATATCTCTTCTTGAATCAAGAGTATACTGTGGCTGCAATTGGGCGATGCCGCGGGCAGCGGCCAGGCAGGAAACTTTCCTGTTGGTCCGCAGCGTGCTCTGTGGCTATCGGGGGCCTCCTCTTCGTTCTCGCACCGACGCGATGCTTAAGCCGTTTCAAATTCGGGTAGCGGTGGTTCTTCTCGCCGGGTTCACGTTGGCGGCTGCGATTCTTGCTTCGCTGAATTTCGCTAAAGAAGGCTCCTTTTCCCTGCCCACCGACCAGATTTCCTGGCTAGAGGCGCCGGGCGGGCTCAAGGCCCAGCGGGTACTGAAAGATGGCCCGGGCGAGCGGGCCGGGAATCAAGGCTGGGGATCTGCTGGTTTCGGCCAATCAAGTGGCCACGCCTCGCATATCGTTCCTGACCCACCAGTGGTTTGCCGTAGGCACCTGGCGGAACATCGACTATCTTCTGGTTCGGTCGGGCGTTCCCATCCACGCATCTGTTTTGCTTGAGCCCACGGACCGCAGCCAGGACCAGGGCCTGCGGCTCATCGCACTGGTTTACCTTTCCATCGGCCTCTATGTCCTCTTCCGGCGGTGGACGGCTCCGCGGGCGACTCACTTTTACGTCTTTTGCCTGGCCTCGTTTGTCCTGTATTCGTTCAACTACACCGGCAAGTTCAATACTTTTGACTGGACCATCTACTGGGGCAAGATCCTGGCCGGGGCGCTGCAACCCGCGCTGTTTTTGCATTTCGCGTTAGCGTTTCCGGAAGAAAAGACGGCCTCACGGCGGCACTGGATCTACTCCCTTATTTACCTTCCGGGCTTGGCCGTGATCGTGCTGCAAGTGGTGGCGATGCGGCAGTGGCAGGCCACGGAACTGCTGGCACACCCGTCTTAACCAGCTCGCCATGGGCTACCTGGCGCTCTACTTTGTCGTGGCTGCCGTGGTCTTCTACCGCAACTACGCTGCGGCAGAAGAACCCGCTTCGCCGCCAGCAGTTGAAGTGGCTGACCCGGGGAACTTTGCTCACCGTCATTCCCTTCACGGTGCTGGACGTCATTCCGATTCTCACCGGCATTCAGGTTCCCAGCGTTCTGGTCAGGCTGGGTGGCATTTGCCTGATCTTCCTGCCCTTGACCTTTAGCTGGGCCATTGTCCGTTACCGCCTGATGGACGTCGACTTGATCTTCAAGCGCGGGGTCACCTACACCCTGGCGACGGCTTCCCTGGTCGGCCTTTATTTTGGTGCGGTTGCCTTTGCGGCAGAGGTGGTTCACACCCGGCTGCCCAGCGCGGGAGCGTGGGGCCTGATCGCCGCCATCATTATCACGGCGCAGCTTTTCGAACCGCTGAAACGCGCCATTCAAGACCGGGTGGACCGGGTCTTCGACCGTAAGCGCTACGACTATCGCCAGACCCTGATCACCTTCGGCCGCGGCCTGAGCTCGCAGACTGATCTGGACAGACTGCTCCACTCGATCGTGGACCGGCTGTCAGAGACGCTGTTGGTGGCGCGCGTCGCCATCTTCTTTCCCAACGCCGACGGCAGCTATACCTTGAAGGCCGGGCATGGCCTGCCCGCGCAGCTGCTCGCCCCGGAAAGCCGCCCTGCCCTGGACTTTCTCGATTTCGATCAGCCCGGCGCCGGGCACTCACCTCTTCCTCGAGAACCCGCAACAGGTGCTGCACTTCTCCGGCGAGGAGCGGCATGCGGCTGCGCTGCTCGACCTGAACTATTACCTTCCTTGCCGCCTGCAGCAGAAGACCATCGCCATCATCGGGCTGGGACGCACTACCCATGGAGACTTCCTCTCCAGCGAAGATGTCGAGTTGCTCGAATCCATGGCCAGCTACATTGGTATCGCGATCCAGAATGCGCGCTTGTACGCCAGCCTGGAGCAGAAGATTACCGAGTACGAACGGCTGAAGGAGTTCAACGAGAACATCGTCGAGTCGATCAATGTCGGAGTCTTTGCCGTCGACCTGGAAGAGCGCATCGAAAGCTGGAACGCGCAGATGGAAGTGATGTATGCCATGTCGCGCCAGGAGGCGGTGGGGCGGTATCTGCGCGACGTCTTGCCGGCGGAGTTTGTCAGCGAATTCCTACGCTTGAAAGATGAGCCGGGGGTGCACAACCTCTACCGCTTCCGGCTGCATACGCGCAGCGGCGAGAACCGCTGCGCCAACGTGGCTATTGCTCCCCTGGTCTCGCGCAACTTCGAGGTGGTCGGCCGTATCATTATCGTGGATGACATTACGGAACGCATGGAGCTCGAAGCGCAGCTGGCGCAGGCTGATAAGCTCTCTTCGATCGGACTGCTGGCGGCCGGCGTGGCCCATGAGGTGAACACTCCGCTGGCGGTGATCTCCTCCTACACGCAGATGCTGGCCAAACAGGTTCGGGGAGATCAGCGAGTGGCTCCGCTGCTGGACAAGATCACGCAGCAGACCTTCCGCGCGTCGGAAATCGTCAACGGGTTGCTCAACTTTTCCCGTACCGGCGCGGCGGAGTTCACGGCTATCGATCTGAACCACATCATCATGGAAACGCTGAAGCTGCTGGAACACCAGTTCCGTGCATCCCAGGTTCTTTTGGAAACTTCACTCGAGGATGACTTGCCCCCAATTCTTGGTAACTCCGGCAAACTGCAGCAGGTCTTTCTCAACCTGTTCCTGAACGCGAAGGACGCGATGGCGGCCGGTGGAACGCTGCGGGTGGCCACCCTGGCGAACGGGCATGTGGCGGTCGATGTCTCCGACACCGGATCGGGCATCGCGCTCGAACACGTGCAGCGCATCTACGACCCGTTCTTTACCACCAAGACGACGGTCAGCGAGGGCCAGCGGCGCGGCACAGGACTGGGACTGGCAGTGAGCTACGGCATTATCCAGGAGCACGCCGGCAAGATCCAGGTAGAGAGCCAGGTGGGAAGCGGAACCACGTTCCACCTGGAATTTCCTATGGCAAGGAAGCCCGCCCATGTCTGAGGCCGGAATTCTCGCCCCGCAAAGTAAGGCCAACGTTTCGACCGAACCGGCACCCCGGATTTTGATCATTGACGATGAAGCGGCGATTCGCGAATCCCTGGAAACGCTGCTGGTGCTCGAAGGCTATCTGGTAGACCTGGCGCCCGGAGGGTCAGGCCGGGCTCAAAGCCATCGATACCCGGAGCTACGACCTGGTTCTGCTGGACCTGGCGCTGCCCGGACAAAACGGGCTGGAGATTCTGGCCCGCATACGGGAGCGCCAACCCAACCTGCCGGTGATCATGATCACCGCCTATGGAACCGTGGGCAACGTGGTCGACGCCATGAATGGCGGGGCCCAGAACTTCGTCCAGAAGCCCTGGGACAACGAAAAGCTTTTGGCGGATATCCGCGCCGCCACCGCCCGGCAACGCGCGGAAGAAGAGAATGTCCAGCTCAAGCGGGCGCTGAAACAGCGCTACAACTTTGAAAATATCGTCGGCAAGAGCGAGCCGATGTTGCGCATCTTCGACCTGGTGGCGCAGGTGGCTCCCACTCGCTCCACCATCCTGATCCAGGGCGAAAGCGGAACCGGCAAGGAACTGATCGCCAAGGCGATCCATGCCAATTCGCCCCGCCGCGACAAACCCTTTGTGCCCGTGAATACGGGCGCTATGCCCAGCGATCTGCTCGAGTCCACCCTGTTCGGCCACGTCAAGGGGGCGTTCACCTCCGCAGTCTCGGCCAAGAAGGGCCTTTTTGAGGTGGCTAATTTCGGAACCCTCTTCCTGGACGAGATCGGCACCATGGGGATGGATACGCAAGCCAAGGTGCTGCGCGTGCTGCAGGATCGCCGCTTCATGCACCTGGGCGGAGTGCACGAGATCCAGGTGGATGTGCGCATTCTGGCGGCCACCAACGTCGACCTGCGGCAAGCGGTGCGTGAAGGCAAGTTTCGCGAGGATCTTTACTACCGGCTCAACGTCATCACCATCGATCTGCCCCCGCTGCGCACCCGGCGGGAAGATATTCCGCTGCTGGCGGCGAGCTTTCTCAAGCGCTACGCGGAGGAGAACGACCTGGCCCGCACGCACGCTCGCGCCGGAAGCCATGCGCGTGCTTATGGATTACGATTGGCCAGGCAATGTGCGCGAACTGGAAAACGTGATCGAGCGCGGAGTGGTTCTCTCTTCCACCCCCACCATTGGTTTTGACCTCCTTCCCGGCCACCTCACGGGCCGCAGCTACTCCTCCAGCCTGCTGGAGCACAACCCTGACGCCTCCTTATTCGACATTCTGGAAGATATCGAGCGGCGCATCATCATCGACAAACTGGAGCGCTGCAAGTGGAACCAGACGGACGCGGCGGAGCAATTCCGCATCCCGCTTTCCACGCTGAACCAGAAGATCAAGCGCCTTTCGATCGAGATCAAGAAACGCCTTAAGGACTAACGGGCTGGGGGGATGGGGCTATGGAGCGTCGTACCCTGACACAAAGCCTTAGAGCCTGGGCTACAAGCAGATTTGAGGCTCCTGCATTGGATAAGGGCGTTTTCACAGTGACCCATCGTTGTTGAGCCCTTAACGCCCGTGTTAGCGAACAAACGCATGTTTTGTGTCAGAACACGACTTTAGTCGGGCCGCACTGGAGCGGCTGATGGGGCTTTAGCCCTCATCATACTTGCCATTTACGACGGGCTGACCTCACTTTCCTGTATAGGCCTAATGAGGCATGGCACTTCATGCGGTTTTCCTTGAGAGAAAACCGCACACACGGACCTATCCAGCATCCACGTAGAGGGAAATTGAGGTTTCGCAACTGGTATCGCTTTACCACTCGGTGCGAATTCTTGCATAGCATGTAGGTACGGGACTACAGACCGTACCCTTTAGAGAAGATCGGCCTGTGGTACCCTCGGCTTGCGTCCCAACGATTTGAAATATGCCAATCGACACGATTGAAAGCTGGGCAAAGAAGGGCGTCGTCGCGGTGCAGAATTATGCCCTGCTCGCCGGACGGGCCATCGGGAACATCTTTCAGCGCCCCCACTACTTCGCCGATCTCATTGTCCAGGCAGACTCGATCGGGATAGGCTCACTGCCCATCGTCATCCTGACCGGCTTCTTTACCGGGGGCGTACTAGCGCTGCAGTCCGCGTCTTCCCTGGCCCAGTTCGGCGCCACCGCCATCACCGGGGAGCTGGTTAGCCTTTCCATGATCAAGGAGCTGGGCCCGGTGCTCACCAGCCTCATGGTCTCCGGCCGTAACGCATCGGGAATGGCCAGCGAGCTGGGATCAATGATGGTGACGGAACAGATCGATGCCATGCGTGCGCTGGGCACCGATCCGCTCAAGAAGCTGGTGACCCCGCGCCTTTTCGCGACCGTGATCATGCTGTTTTTCCTCACCATCATCTCTGACACCGTGGGCACCATGGGGGGTGCTTTCGTGTCGGTCGTCATGCTGGGGCAGGATGGCTCCCAGTACTTCCATACTGCTTACCAGACTTTGCGCTATCCCGATATTCTTCAGGGGCTGGTGAAGCCGGTTGTTTTTGGTTTCATCATTGCCAGCATCGGCTGCTTCTATGGCATGAACACGCGCGGAGGCACCCAGGGTGTTGGCCGCTCCACCACCCAAGCGGTGGTTTGGTCGTCGGTGCTCATCATCTCTGTCGACTTCGTCATCAGCCGATTCATGATCGGTATTTTTGGCCGCTGACCGGATGAGCACCGCGCCCCAGTCCACCGCCTCAGCAACCCTGGAAGATCCGGCGCAGCCGGTCGTTGTCTTCGATCACGTCTCGATCGGATTTGAAGGCAAGCAGGTTCTGGAAGATATTTCGCTGACCGTCTCCCCGGGGGAAACCCGCATTCTGCTGGGCCCCGCCGGCAGTGGCAAGAGCGTGCTGCTCAAACTCGCGAATGGCCTGATGCGGCCTGATTCCGGAACCATCACCGTCTTCGGCGAAGAGATCAACGACATGCCGGAGGAAGAGCTCTTCAAATTGCGGGGACGCATCGGCATGGTTTTTCAGGAGGGGGCCCTCTTCGATTCGCTTACCGTGCGCGACAACGTGGCTTACCGGTTGATGGAGCAGAAGGTGCCGGAAGCGGAAGTGACCCAGCGCGTGACCGAGGCCCTGCGCTTCGTGGAGCTGGAGCAGACCCTGGACAAGTATCCTTCCCAACTCTCCGGGGGCATGCGTCGCCGGGTTGCGATTGCCCGGGCGGTGGTTAACCGGCCCGATCTGCTCCTTTACGACTCCCCCACCGGGTGGGCTGGACCCGATCACTTCCACCACCATCATTGAGCTGGTCATGAAGCAGCGCGATGTTTACCGCACCAGCTCGTTGCTGGTCACCCATCGCCTGCAAGATGCGTTCACGCTGGCGACCCACACCTTCGACCGCGCGGAAAACCATATGGTTCCCATCCCCGACGGCAAACTGGATCCCAAAACCAACTTTCTCGTGCTGCATGACGGTCACATTGTTTTCGATGGCTCCACGCATGACCTGGTGCACAGTGACGATCCGTTTTTGAAGGAATATCTTGTCGTAGTCAGCCGCTGTTACATTTCCCCCTGCTTTCAGATACCACAAATCCACCTCCACGGACGATTCGAGGGTCAGAAGCTGCGGGGATAGGAGCAGTGGAATCCAACATCTGGCGCAAAGTACGCGCTCAGATATGGGGCACCCGTCGATCCGTGGCCAGGACGGACTTGGCCAGGACAGACATGTGTAAGCTGCCCAATCTCTGCTAGTCTTAAAGGTTTGCTACCAGCTTTCCGAGGTGCCTACCGGCATGGCGTTCAAATTCAAAGGCGTTGATTTTATCCAGTTTGACGGGCTGCTCTCGGGGGACGAGCTACTCTCGCGCGATACCACCCGGCAGTTTGTCGAAGACAATGTCATCCCCATCATCGAGCAGTGCAATCGCGATGGACGCTTTCCCCGCGAGCTGATCAAGCCCATGGGCCAGCTCGGTTTCTTCGGCGCCAGCCTGGAGGGCTATGGATGCGCCGGCATGTCCAACGTGGAGTATGGCCTGGTGATGCAGGAGCTGGAGCGAGGCGATTCCGGCCTGCGCAGCTTTGTCAGCGTGCAGTCCGCCCTGGTTATGTATCCCATTTATACCTTCGGCAGCGACGCGCAGAAGGAGGCATGGCTGCCCCTGCTGGCGACGGGAGAAAAACTGGGATGCTTCGGGCTCACGGAGCCCGATTTCGGATCGAACCCTGGTGGCATGCGCACGCGCGCCCGCAAAGACGGCGACGAATACATTCTTAACGGGGAGAAGATGTGGATCACCTCGGGCTCCATCGCCGACGTCGCCGTGATCTGGGCCAAGGTGGACGACGAAGACGGCAAAGTCCGCGGCTTTCTGGTGGAAACCAATCGGCCCGGTTTCTCCGCCTACGACGTGCACGGCAAGTGGTCGCTGCGCGCCTCCGTCACCTCCGGCCTTTCGCTACAGGATGTGCGCATCCCGGCATGCAACCTGCTGCCGGGCTCAGGAGGGCTCAAGTCGCCGCTCATGTGCCTCAACCAGGCGCGCTATGGCATCAGTTGGGGAGCCCTGGGCGCCGCTATGTCCTGCTATGACACTGCGCTGCAGTACTCGTTGTTGCGCAAGCAATTCCGCGAAGAACCGATTGCCAGCCATCAACTGGTGCAGGAAAAGCTGACCTGGATGATCTCCGAAATTACCAAGGGGCAGCTGCTCGCACTCCAGGTAGGTCGGCTGAAAGACACCGGCAAGGTGGGTTTCGAACATATCTCCATGGCCAAGCGGAATAACGTCTGGATGGCCCTGGAGTGTGCGCGAATGGCACGGGACATCCTCGGCGGTAATGGCATTACGGACGATTATCCGGTCATGCGGCACATGATGAATCTCGAATCGGTGAAGACCTATGAAGGTACCCACGATATCCACGCGCTGATCATTGGTCAGAGCGTCACCGGAATCCCTGCCTATTGAGCATTTTCCCTGCTGCTATGCCCAGTTGGGCTCGGGAGACGGATGCGTCGCAAGCAGTTGCTTGTCTACGACAGAGTAAAGATGGCGTAGGTTTACTCTGGGGAACCCCTGGTTTTTCAACAGCAGTCCCGGTTTCCGCCATTCGGTAGAATCAGATTAGGGGGTTGCAGTTGAGCACAACCCTTTCCTCGCTATTCCGCAACCTCTGGCTGCAAACTGCGTCTCTAAAGGGTAGTAGTTGAACCGATTGAGCACTATAGGTACGCGCGCATGGATGTAAAGTCAGCGTCAAGAAAAGTTCTGCTCCTGGGAAAGATACAGCGGCGTCCGGAGCTGGACGCCCTGCGCGGACTTTTCCTGGTCTGGATGACGCTGACCCACCTGCCCACGCGTCTCAGCGATGTGGTGAATCAGCCCTTTGGATTTGTCTCCTCAGCCGAGGGCTTTGTGTTTTTGTCTGCCATGCTGGTGGCCACTCTTTACATTCACCAGGCAGCCGAAGACAGCCAAGGTGTCCGCTCGAAACTCTGGAAGCGTGCGCTCAGAATCTACGGCTATCACCTGATCATGCTCGCCATGGTATTCACCATCGTGGCAGCATTCGCCGCCCATACGCATCGCGCGGCCATTTACAACCTGCTGAATTTCTACCTGGCCCACCCGTTCACCGCGATCATCGGATCGTTGCTCCTGATCTACTGTCCGCCGCTGCTGGACATCCTCCCCATGTACGTAACGTTTCTGCTGCTGACGCCGTACGTGCTCGATACGCCGTGCGCAGGGGGTGGAACCGTATTCTCATTATCAGCGGGCTGATTTGGCTTCTCGCTCAGTTTGGCTTGCGGAGCTGGATGCATAACCTGGTAGTGCATGCCACCGGCCTGCACATACCGCTGCAGGAAACGGGAGCGTTCAATCTTTTTGCGTGGCAAGCCATCTGGGTTCTGGCTTTGTGGCTGGGCGCCAAATCGGCACAGGGCGAAAACCCCTTGAGCAAGCTGCCCGGTTACGTATTTCCCTTAAGCCTGGCCGTCTGCTTCTTCTTTCTGGGTGTGCGCCATGACTGGCTGGGCACCCGCCTCACCCAAGAGCACCTCGGCCTGGCGTTGGATAAATGGCAGATTGGTCCATTGCGCGTGCTGAACCTGATCGCCTTTTCCTGCGTGATCTATTGGGCGCGAAAATACCTCACCCGCCTGGTACTGGTGGAACCGCTTTTGACCCTGGGCAAAGCTTCGCTCGAAGTCTTTTGCGCCCATGTCTTCTTTGTGTTTGTGGGGCTTGCACTGCTCTACGGCGAAGTGACGGAACTGCATGGCCGCTACGCCGTCATCCTGTTAACGATTACCTTCAGCGCGCTGATCCTGGTGGCTGTGCGCGAGGTTCGGCGCAAGCAAAAGGCGCGCCATTCTTCCCCTGACCGCGGGAGCGAAATGGGTCGTGAAACAGGACGCTGCGGAGTCTTCCCGCTTGGTATCGGGCTTGAACCCTCCCACCGTGGAAGGCAGGGCGGAAGGGTAGAAAGTTAAGGGCCGTTTCGCAATGAATGTGGCCTGGTGAAGATCGCGAGATGTGGTTTTCGTTGAAAGAAAACCCCGAAAAGGCTTGTCGCTTCGGTCCGCACCCATGGTTGAAACTGCCTAGACGGCGACGGTAAAGGTATCTTCGTGGCGGACGACGTTGCGGTAAAGCGTGTCCCGCTCTACTGGTTCGCGACCCGCCTCGCGGATCAGCCGCACCAGGTCAGAGCGCCGCATGCCCTGCGGAGTGGTGGCTCCGGCATCATGGTAGATCTTTTCTTCCACGACCGTGCCATCGATATCATCGGCGCCGAAGCGCAAAGCGATCTGCGCGATCTTGGCCGTCATCATCTGCCAGTAGGCCTTGATATGGGAAAAGTTGTCCAGCAATAAACGGCTCACCGCGATCTGCCGGATATCCGTGAGACCGGTGGTGGTCGGCAGATGATCGAGCGCAGTATTAGCCGGATGGAAGGCCAAAGGAATAAAGGTCTGAAAGCCGCCGGTGTCGTCCTGCACAGCGCGCAGGCGGAGCATGTGATCGACCCGGTCCTCATCGTTCTCGACGTGCCCGTAAAGCATGGTGGCATTGGAGCGAAGACCCAGCTTGTGCGCCGTGCGCGCGGTCTCCAGCCATTCGTCGCCGTCGATCTTGTGATCGCAAATAATGTGGCGCACGCGATCGGAGAAAATCTCGGCCCCGCCGCCAGGCAAGGAATCCACGCCGGCATCCTTCATCCTGGTCAGCGTTTCCGCAATCGTCAGCTTGGCGCGCCGCGCCAGGTAGGCCACCTCGACCATGGTGAAGGCCTTGATGTGCACCTGCGGAAAGCGCTGCTTCAGACCCGCTACCAGGTCGAGGAAATACTCGAACGGAAGATCGGGATGCAGGCCACCGACGATGTGAAACTCCGTGACCGCTTCGCTGTAACCGGAGGCCGCAACCTGCCACGCTTCCTCAAGGGCCATGGTGTAGGACCCTTCGCTGCCTTTTCTGCGGCCAAAGGCGCAGAGCCGGCAGGCGGCCACACAGACATTGGTGGGATTGATGTGCCGGTTGACGTTGAAATAAGCGATGTTGCCGTGCAGGCGCTCGCGCACGTGGTTGGCCAACCAGCCCACGGCCAGAACGTCTCCCGACCGGTAGAGCGCGACCCCGTCGTTGAAATCGAGACGCTCGTCAGCTAAAACCTTTTCCGCAATCGGCCGCAGGCGGACGTCGTCGGTTTGAAAGCTGTGCCGCGCAGGCGCGAAGGACATGGGGCTGCTCACTCCTTTATGATACGCGACCACGCTAGTAGCCCGGGTGTTTCGTGGCGCTCCATTAAAAGATTACTGCAACGATTCCAAGGGCGGCGTCCTGGGATGCTCTGGGTTAAGATTTGGTAGATAGTGGTCTGGTGGTGGCTGGCCACCCATACAGAATGCGACTGCTTCGAACTCTGGGCTTTATCTCTCTTTGCAGTTCCCTGCGCGCTGGCGGCCCCGCAAAATTCCCCGGTTTCCTCACCGGCAGTTCTTCCACGGGTCACCGCGTATGCGCTGGACAGGGCGAAGGTGACGCTGCCCACGGATTTCGCGGACCCGCTCAACCTGCTGATCCTCTCTTTTCAGCGGGACCAGCAATCTGTGGTTGACGGCTGGCTGCCGCAGCTGACTGCGAGCGTCAACTCCCAGCGTGCAAACCTGGCTGCTGCCGGTCTCTGCGCCGGAAAACGGCCTGTATCGCTGGTGGTTGAACGCCTCCTTACGTAGCAGCCTGCCGGAATCGCAGCCGCGTCGCTATACAGTTCCCTTGTATGTGAACAAGGTGCAATTTCTGCGATCCTTACAGGTCAACTCGGAGCGGGAGGTTGTACTCCTGCTCACCGACAAGACGGGGCGGGTCCTATGGCGCGTTACGGGACCGGTTACCGATGCAAAGGTGGCCGCGCTCACCAGTTTCCTGAAATCGGCATCGCACTAACCTTCGCTACGGCCTTGCTACGCGGGCGGCAATCATGTTCACGGCGCGGTGGGCAGAAAGCGCTGCACCCTCCTGCCAACCGACGATATGGCTGGTGTGGTCCCCGGCCATAAAGATGCGGCCTTGCGGCTGGATCCATACCTCATAGCCGGCCGGAGAGCTGTTGTAGTCCGGCACTGAGTAGTTCTGGCTCACCCACGATCCCAGGTTGTAGGGGATGTGTCCCCAGCTGACGTAGATGGGATTCTTCAGCTCCTGCGAACAGCCGGGATGCAAGAGTTCGATCGAGTGGCGGGAGGCAGCGAGCTTCGCTTCCGTATCCGGCAATTTGCCGAATTCTGAGCCGTTCTCAATACCGTACCCGCCCAGAATAATGCCGGTTTCTGAGAAGAGAGAGGCGCTGGGATACCAGACCGTGTCCACGGGCTGGCGGAGGAAGGAAATGCCGCCATAGATGTTGGCCTCCTGCTCCCAAAAGCGCCGTGACTCCCAGGCAATCTTGTAAGCGGAGTCATAGGTGCAGCCATCGATGGCTGCTTTAAGCGGCGGAGAGAAGTCGGTGTCCATGGTCTTAAGGATGGTGAGCGGTAAGGCGCAGATGCAGTAGTCGGCGCTTACGGTCTCGTTTTTGCCGGATGCCAGATCGCGGTAGACAACCTTCACGCCGGACTCATTGTGGCGGATCTGGACCACTTCCGCACGCGACCGAATCACGCTTCCCAGCTTTTTCTTAAAGGCCATGGGAATCTGATCCATACCACCAACCGGCTGAAACATAGTTGCCTGCCAGTCGATCTCGTCCTCTTCCATCAACTCTCGCCAGAGGTGTGCCGAGAGCAAGGCATGCATATCCAGGGGATCGTTGGGAACGCCTACCGTGTCGCCCGCTCCAGGACTGACTTTGAATCCGGAGCGAGCCGATCCCTTGTAGAAAAGATCGGGCGAGAGGTCGCCGTATTGCTTCAGAAACTCGACCATCTGTTCTTTGTCGCCGGCGGTCAGTTCCTTATCGAGCGCGCCGCGCTGGATACACTTGGCCAGCAGTTCGGAGACGTGGCCGCGGGTATCGTATTCGACCTGGCGGTTTTGCACCGCCTTGCCGCCGTTGAGATGGTTCGCCTCCAGGAAGGCGCTGCGCGTGGTGTTGACTTCCACTTCCAGCGGGACCCCTAACTCGCGGCAATAACCCAGCATCGTCTTGTGCACCGAGGGCAGCCTTGCTGGCCCTACATTCTGGTATAGGCCGTCAGCAAAGGCACATTTTTGCGTGAAGCCGGTGGTGAACTCGACCTTGGTTCCATTGCGGACAGTCCAGTTTCTGCCCCCTACACGCTCCCGGGCTTCGAGCAGGGTGCAGGTGTAGCCAAGCTTGCCCAGCTCATAAGCGGAAGACAACCCGGCGATGCCGGCGCCCAGGATGACCACGCTGGTCCCTTTGCCGGATCCGGCAGCCTGCTCCACCGTGGCCGCTGCTGACGAGGCAATGGGTAGCAAGCCCAGGGACTGCATCATCGTAAAGGCGGCGCCGTACCCGCCAGCTTGCCCCACCCTCATGAGAAAATCACGTCTGCTCAATCCCATATTTGAAACCTCTCTCGACCTCGCCAATATTTGACCGCGACTTTAGGTCTGAATCAACGTGGTCGGGCTACTGTTTGGGGAGATGGTAGAATGAACACTTTCGGGATGGCTGTCGATGTGCGAGCATAGGCTCCGCAACCGTAGTGCGGGGACGACTGGCCACGGTACCACTCTTGGCGCCGCCGGATATTTCGTGCCCGCGCTCGCAATCTACACCCCAGAAAAACACCTTGCCCCGGAAAAGCGGGGCGGAGAGAACATTGAACGCTCAGTCTTCAACTTGGAAGCAAAAGAAGTGCGACGAGGAAGGCCTATCTGTGGTGAAGGTTTACGTTTCAACGGGGAGAACGTACACCAAACGTACCCTGCAACCTAGTGCTCGGGAAGGGAAACGAATTTCAGGGTAACGGTAGCGGCGCACGAAAGCAACTCAAAAGTTACGTCCTTATTGTTTATGGGTGTTGGGTAATGACCGAAGAAGGCTCAAGGGCCGAAGAGATTTTGGACATCGAGTTTCTGCATGAGATCGGCAGCCGCATGGCAGCCGCCGACCCGTTTCATGCTGTGCTCGAACGGGTAGTGGAATTTGTCTCCACGGTGGTGATGTGCGATTCATGTTTCGTCTATGTGCTGGAACACGACAAACTGGTTCTGCGCGCTTCCAAGAATCCGCATGCCGACCTGGTGGATGAGCTCGACCTGCAACTGGGCCAGGGAATTACGGGATGGGTGGCGATGCACCAACAGCCTGTGGCCATCGCCTCCCAGGCGTGGAGCGATCCCCGTTTCAAGATGTTCAATGATCTGCCGGAAGATCATTTCGAAGCGTTTCTTTCCGTGCCCATTCTTTGCCGCGGCAAGGTTGTGGGAGTGATCAATGTGCAACACCGCAAGCCGCACCACCACAGCCGGCGGCAGGTGCGCCTGATCTCAACTGTGGGTTTTCTGGTAGGAGCCGAGCTGGAGATGGCGCGCCTGGAGAGCGAGCGGCTCATGCTTGCCGACCGCCTCGAGGTGAGAAAGCTGATGGATCGCGCAAAGGGCATTCTACAGCGCGAATTGCATCTGGATGAAGAAGGCGCTTACCTGGCCTTGCAAAAACAGAGCCGGCAAAAGCGGAAGGCCATCCGCGAGATTGCCGAAGCTATTATCCTCACAGAGGAAATTCGCCGCTCGCGCAAGTAAGCGTATTCTGGCTCCGACTAATCCTTACATTGGGGCGCCCATCTCGTGCCTATTGGGTTTGCCAGGACACAGGTGCTGCAGCGACATAGTTCAGACCAGACACTGAACTCCATACTGTTCAGTGAATGAGTGCTTCGTGTCTGGTCGATTAGACCGATTGGTCTGCAAGGAGGTGGCTTCCGTTGTAGTGTTCCAGGCGGATCACGTCGGCAAGAGGAACACGCTGTTCCCAGCCCAACCGTTCCAGTTGCGGACTGGCTTCGAAGCCATCGACGTAGCCGAGGCATAGGTAGGCGACCAGGACCATGTGGGCAGGGATGCCGAGCAAGGTTTTCAACGCCTCGGGATCCAGAATGCTCACCCAGCCCACGCCGATGCCTTCCGCCCGCGCGGCCAGCCAGAGATTTTGTACTGCACAGACGGCAGAGTAGATTGCGGTTTCAGGCATCGACTGGCGGCCCAGGCTATGGCCTCGCTCGCTGACCGGATCGCAGGCAATGCATAGATTCTGCGGGGCCTCGAGAATGCCCTCCAGCTTTAGGCTGCGATAGAGTTCCCCTCGTTCGCCTTCATAGGAATCGGCAGCCATCCTGTGTGCCTGGAAAAACAGGTCGCGCACGGCCCCACGAACGCGCAGGCTGCGAATGACAATGAATCGCCAGGGCTGCATCAGGCCGACCGACGGCGCATTATGCGCGGCGCCCAGCAGGCGAAGCAGCACATCATCGGCCAGCGCTTCGGGCAGAAAACCTGAGCGAACATCGCGCCGCTCGCGAATAGCGCGGTAGACACCGTCCAGTTCGCGATCGCAGAAAGCTTCAGCCTTGGTTCTGATCATCTCACCAGCTAGGCTACTCCCTTTCCCGCAGTGATAGCATCTTGGCAGTCCCGAGACCCTATGAGCCCTATCGCAAAACCTACTCGCGCAGCCCGGATTTCCTGTACGCAGCACTGGACACGACCGCGTGTGCGGCTTTCAGTAAGGAAAGCCGCATGAACTTCGCCAATGCCACCAAACTCCACAGGAAATCCGGGGCAGAGCAGGAAGAGATTCAAGCCAGCCGAAAGCCCAAACGGGCTCTCGGTCTCTTCGACTCCACCATGGTGGTGATCGGGGTCATGATCGGCTCCGGAATCTTCATTGTTCCCGCCGATATGGCTCGCATCCTGGGGGGCCCGGGATGGTTTCTGGCGGCGTGGGTCTTCGCAGCGGTCCTGACCATTGCGGCCGCGTTCTCCTTTGGTGAGCTGGCATCGATGATGCCGGGCGGCGGTGGAATGTACCTCTACCTGCGCGAAGCCTACTCACCCCTGTGGGGCTTCCTGTATGGATGGACACTCTTTACCGTGATCCAGACCGGGACAATTGCCGCAGTCGCGGTGGCGTTTGCCCGATTTCTCGGCGTGCTGGCGCCTTCGATTTCCGAATCCCGCTACTTGATCACCCCGATACATCTGTCCGCTCATTACGCGGTCACCTTGTCCTCTGCTCAATTGGTCGCTGTGCTGGTGATTGCCGTCCTGACCGCGACCAATACACTGGGGATCGAGTACGGCAAGATCATACAAAATTCCTTTACGGTAGCTAAGCTGGGCGCTCTCGGGGCGCTGATTGTCCTGGGTCTGACTGTGGGGTGGAATGCCTCGGCCGTGCACGCAAACCTGGCCGCTTTTTGGCAGCGGCCGGCAACGCCCCATCCGGTATCATCCGTGGGAGCCATCTTGAGCCTGTTGGTGGTCTTCTGCGTTTCCCAGTCGGGGTCGCTCTTCGCAGCCGATTCGTGGCACGACATCACGTTTGCGTCAGAAGAAGTGAAGGAGCCCAGGACCACACTGCCCCGCGCGTTGGCCATGGGAGTGGTGATCGTGATGCTGGTGTACCTGGCTGCGAACATCGCTTACCTGGCTGTATTGAACTTCTCCGCCATCCAACATGCTTCTCATGACCGTGTAGCCACTGCGATGCTGGAGCAGATTTTTCCTGCGTGGGGAGGAAAGGGCTTGGCTGTGCTCATCATGGTCTCGACCTTTGGTTGTATCAACAGCCTGGTGCTGGCGGGACCCCGCGCTTACTATGCCATGGCGCGGGATAGGCTCTTCATTCCGGCGGCGGGACGGTTGAATTCGGCGAGAGTGCCTGGCTGGTCTCTACTTATGCAGGGTGTGTGGTCGGCGCTGCTGGTGCTGCTTACCACGTATTCCCCAGTCAAGGGCTATGGCAATCTCTATAGCGACCTGCTCGACTACATTATTTCGGCGGCGCTGCTGTTTTATATTTTGACCATCGCCGCGGTGGTGGTTCTGCGATACAAGCGGCCGGATGCGGAGCGCTTGTACCGCACCCCGGGCTATCCGGTGATTCCGGCGATCTATGTTCTGGGCGCTAGCGCAGTCGTACTCTGTCTGTTCATCAACCGGCCGGCGACGACTTGGCCTGGATTGGCGTTGGTCATCTCCGGGCTGCCTGTGTATTGGTTAATCCGGCGCAAGGGCGCGAGATAGCTCGGTTGCGGGGACTGCAGGTCCCTCGGATTCGCTCTAACGGCTCGCCGGGGCAGACGGTTAGCGGTAGTCTGCGGCGAATGCGTCGGCGTCGCGGTTCATTTCTCCCGGCAGCGGAGCGCGCGGCAACAGCAGAATCCGGTACGTGAAGGTTACGTTTTGATTCTTCTCGACGGTGTAGTCCAATTCTGGCGCCTTGGGATCGAAGATGTGCTGCCCTAGCGGATTTGCGGCAAATAACCCATAGCCTCGCGCATGCCAGTAGGTTGGATAATTGGGATTTCCCGGATGGTCGAAAATTGCGATGGTGACTTCGTGGCCTTCCGTGTTGCCGGTCAAGGCGCACCAGCGGCCGCGCGTGCCCCAGGCCTGATCTCCTTGCTTGCCCTCACTGGTGAGATAGACACCCGTGGCGCCGGGCAGATTGGAAGCCGGCACCTCCGTCGGCCGGCCATTCGCGTCGGTGAAGGTGCCCCCTTTCTCGTTGGCCGACTCCAGCCAACGAGCTACGCGTATGCCCAGCAAACCTTCTTTGTCGTCGTGAAAAACGACCCGGTCGAGCGCGTGCAGCGTGGTGACCATGTCGATCATCCGCTGATTTCCCTTCTGTGAAAAGACGTAGCGCGTCTTCTGCTCGAGAATGTTCTGGCCGGTGCCGGTGGTCCATACCGAGTCGACAACCAGTTCCCCGCTGTCACGCCCGCTTTTGGTGGAGACAATTTTCTGCTGATGGATGGTCCCCATCTTTTCGCGGTCCGCGGGCTTGATGGCGTCGGAGTTGTTCCAGAAGTCGAATCCGTTTACGTTACCGTAATTGAACCAAATTCCCGCGTGGTGGGGATGATCGACTCGCTCGCCGGGACGCGGCGCGAGAGGAAATCCACGGACCACGTCGATGCCATCCGCGGTGATCAGCGGATACAGCACCGGCTTCTTGAGCGAACTCGGCCAGACGTACGAGGTAAAGGGCTTGCCGTCGATGGTGATGTCGACCCGCTGGTGCGCCTCGTCCGCAATTACCTGCACGCCTTTCTCAGCCATCGCCTGCAGAGTACAGGCTGCCAGCAGACAGCCGACGAACAACCTATTCATAGACCTTGTCTCCGGCCATCACCTGCTGTGACTTGTCGTCAAAGGTGACGCGCTGACCGGTCTGAATGGCGGCGATGTTCATGCACAACGCCACCGAATGGCTGTATCCGGCCTCGATGCTGGCGTTGGGCTGCTTGCGCGAACGGACACACTCCATCCAGTTGCGCATATTGGCGGACGTCATGGGATCGTTGCCGGTGTTGGCCGAGGTTTCCGCCTTCATCACCGTATCGCTGAGAGAATAGTCGCCCAGCAGGTTCGGCTTCATGCCCATCTCCGCGGCTGCTTTCGCGGTCATGCCGCCTTCGGAGGTGACGCACTGCTTATCCATATCGAGCATTCCGCCGTTGGAGTAGTAGATCTCTTTCACCCCTCCGGCGGAGTTGGTCATGCGCGAGGAATAGATGACCTGGAAGCCCTTGGTGGGATCATCGAGCGGACCGTAGTCGAAGACCGCGGTCATGGTGTCCCAGTTCTTGCGGCCGTCCTTCCACAGATAGACCCCGCCATTGGCCACCACGCTGCGCGGGTGAGGATAGCCGGTGAACCAGTGCACGGTGTCGATCTGGTGCACCAGCCATTGATCGGGGATTCCGGAGGAATAGGGCCAGAAGAGACGGAACTCGAGATACTTGCGGGCGTCGAAGGCTTCATAGGGCCGGTTGAGCAGGTAGCGCTTCCAGTCCGTATCCTGCTCCTTCAATAGAGGCACAACGCCGGGACGGCGCCAGCGGCCTGGCTGGTTGACGTTCCAGGTCATCTCGACGGCGACGATGTCGCCGAATTTTCCCGACTGGATGTACTCGTAGGCCTTCTGATAGCTGGGCGTGCTGCGGCGCTGGGTACCGACCTGGACGATTTTCCCGGTCTGCTTCACCGCGGCGCGGAAGGCCCGCGCGTCCTCCATGGTATGGGCGGTTGGCTTCTCCACGTAGGCATCGCGTCCCGCCTGCACTGCTTCGACGCCATGCAGGGCATGCTGAAAATCGGCGGTGGCGATGATGACCGCATCGACATCTTTGCGGGCATAGAGCTCGTCGTTGTTGCGCACGCTGGCGATGGGGCTGCCGCACTGCTTCTGGATAAAGGCCGCGCCTTCATCGCGGCGACGGTTCCAGATATCGGAGACGGCGACAAACTCGAAGTTGAGCTCCTTGGCGTGCTCCTGGAAGGCCGGCACCAGGGCGCCCTTGGCTCGATCACCGGCGCCGATCAAAGCTACCCGGACGCGGTCGTTGGCGCCCACGATGGCGGCGTAGCTGTTCGCGGTCCAGGGAACGACGGTGCCGGCGAGCGCGGCGCTGCCCATCTTCAGGAAATCCCTGCGGTTCTTGTCCTCGATATCATGGCCAAACCTTCCTCTCGCCGTCGCAGAGAGTTTACAGGGATGGCCCAAGGGCCGTCATCCGGATGGACCGGATAGCGAGACGTGGGTGGGAGAAGATCGGGTCAACTTTCGCGGCCGGCACACGCGTACAATCCAGGTTCACCCAGGACGACGAATTGTGTAACCAACCGGTGGGTGACACGGCTACTCTAGGCGGAGGGTTTACGGGTTCTCTCCCCGTCGACCATGCGCATGATTCCCAGCGGGTTAGTGCTCTTCAGCTCATCGGGCAGCGCGGCATCGGGAAAGGATTGATAGCAGACCAGCCGGGTGAAGCGGAAGATGGCCTGCGTGCCTACGGAAGTGGAGCGGCCATCGCTGGTGGCGGGGAAAGGACCCCCGTGCACCATGGCGTGGCAGACCTCTACCCCGGTGGGATAGGCGTTCAGGATCAGGCGGCCCACCTTGCGGGTGAGAATGTCGATCAGGTCGCCGTAGTCGGCCAGTTCACTCTCTTCCGCTTGCAGGGTCGCGGTCAGGTGGCCTTCCAGTTGCTCGGCAACGGCCAGTAATTGCTTCCGATCCTGGTAACCGACGACGACGGTCGTGGGACCGAAGATCTCCTGCGCCAGCTCCTCGTGTTCCATCAGGTCTTTGTAATCGGCGACAAAGAGCGAGGCCTGCACGGTCGCGGCATCGGTGCTGCCATCCACTTTCGCGCCTTCGGCCAGAACGTTGGCATCGACATGCGACCCTTGACCGCCGAGGTGTAGCGGTCAGCGATGGCTTTGGTGAGCAGAGTTTGCGTCGGGGTGGCGGTGACCTTGTCGCCCAGTTCCTTCATAAAAGCAGGTGTACCGTCTTGCTGCGGGACCAGCACCAGGCCTGGCTTGGTGCAGAATTGGCCGGCGCCCAGGGTGAAGGAGGCCTGCAGGCCGGTGGCGACGGCGCTTCCCCGTTGCTTCAAGGCCCCGGGCAGAACGAATACGGGATTTACGCTTCCCATTTCGGAGTAGCACGGGATCGGCTCCGGACGGGCGGCCGCCAGCTTCATCAGGGCGGTACCGCCGGCAAAGGATCCGGTAAACGCTACGGCTTTGATGGCCGGGTGTTTCACCAGCTGGACGCCTACATCCACACCGGCATCGAAGAGCATGGAAAATACGCCTTCCGGCAGGCCGCAGGCCTTGACGCTCTCGCGGATGGCCTGGCCGACCAGCGCGCTGGTACCCGGATGCGCGGGATGGGCCTTCACGATGACGGGATTGCCTGCGGCGAGGGCCGAAGCGGTATCTCCCCCGGCGACGGAAAAGGCCAGGGGAAAATTGCTGGCGCCGAAAACCGCGACCGGGCCGAGCGGCTTATGCATGGAGCGGATGGAAGGCTTGGGCAGCGGCTTGCGGTTGGGGTCGGCGTTGTCGATGCGCGCGTCTAGCCAGGAACCTTCTTCCACCACTTCGGCAAAGAGCCTCAGCTGGCCGCAGGTTCGGCCCACCTCGCCGGTCAGGCGCGCCTCGGGTAATGCTGTTTCCAGGTTGGCCCGCTTGATGATTGCCGGCGCGGCGGCCTCGATGGCTGCGGCGATCTGGCGCAGAAAGGCTCCTTTTTCTTGCCCGAAAGCTTGCTGTAAATGGGAAAGGCGCTTTGCGCCAGCGCTGCTGCCCGCTCCAGATCTTCAGCACTTGCGGCGAAAAATTTTGGCTCCAGCGGTGAGCCGGTTGCCGGGTTCATCGCGGTAAAGGCGGCTGCCTCCGCGCCATCGCCAAAGCCGATCAGGGATACGGGTTTCAGTTCCAGTGCAAGCTCCATGGTGTGCTCCTGTCACTTCAGTCTAAGTCATGGAGCTCGCGGCATGCTCCGCGGCAGGCCGGACAGGCGGGATGGCAAGTAGGGCTCGATTGGGATGGCCGGTGTTCTGCCGGCGATGAAGTCCGCCAGCAGTTGGGCGGTTGCGAGCGAGGTGGTGATGCCGAGGCCCTCGTGTCCGGTGGCTAGAAAGACGGTCTCGTCTTCTGCCGAGGGGCCGATCAAGGGCAGCTTGTCGGGTGTTGCGGAGCGAAAACCCGTCCAGGTGCGCTGGATGGTGAGTGACGGGCAGCGCGGGCAGATATTCGGCGGCGCGCTCGAAGATGCGGGCTAGTATCTTGTCCTCCACTTCCCTGCCCTCGACACCATACTGGCGCGAAGAACCGATGAGAAGCTGGCCGTTCGCCTTGGGCTGCACGTTGCAGGCTACGGTATCAGTGGTTGTGACGTGAGCGCTCTTCAGATATCCGAGTTCGACTACCTGGTAGCGCAAAAAGCCAGGATAAGGATCGGTGATCGCCAGATGGCCCTTTCGCTTGGCCACGGGAAGCCCGGGCGTCAACTCCGAAGCCCACTCCCCGGCCGCATTGACGAGAATCGGCGCGTGCAGCTGGTCGCCGTTGCTGAACAAGACTCTGCCCGATCCCATGGCGGCAACCGTCTCTCGCAGCAGGGTGACTGTGCCGGCCTGCTCAAGAAGAAAGCGGGCGGCTACCTGAGGAGAGACGACCACATCCTCATGCATCAACAGGCCTCCGGCGAGCCCGGAGCGCAGGGCGGGCTCAGCCTGCGCGACTGTCGGCGCATCGAGCACCTCGGAAGGAATGCCTTGCTCCTTATAGACACTGTGTTTGCGACAGATCTCCTGCATCTCCTCATCGTCCGCGGCCACCCAGAGGGTGCCGCGCTGGGTGTATTCCACATCGGGCGGCAGCTCGCTCGCCAACTGCTGCCAGAGCTTCTGCGAGTAGCGGGTCAACGCCAACTGGGCGGGCGAGTCGTCGAGAACGACGACGTGCCCCATCGCTGCAGCGGTGGCGCCGGCTCCGATCTCCGATCGCTCCACCAGGGCGACACGCATGCCAGCTCGAGAAAAGGCCAGGGCACAGGCGGTGCCGACAATCCCACCGCCAACAATGACTGCGTCAAATGTCATAGAGCTCCAATGCCCCAACAGAAAGCATCCCGAGGATCAAGGATGAGAGTCGATTCCGCGGTAATGAAAGCCGCGCCGGTGATGCTGGGGAACAGCTTCGCCATCACGAACGGCGATGCGGCCTTCGAAGACGCTTCCGATCATGCTTTCCTGGCGCCACACCTGGCCGGGAGCCATCTGCCCTTCCGCATACAGGCAGGCCAACTTGGCGCTGGTGCCGGTACCGCAGGGCGAGCGGTCGTACTCCTTGCCTGGACAGAGCACGAAGTTCCGGCTGTCTATGCCCGGGGTCGGAGAGGGGCTGTGGAGCTCGATGTGATCGATCTCCGCGCCCTCCGCGCCTTGAATCTTGTTGGCGGTGAGCGCCTGGCGAATGGCCCAGGTGAACGCGATGAGCTGGTCCAGATTTTTGCGGTCGATGGTGTAGGGATGATGCTTGACCAGAAAAAACCAGTTGCCGCCCTAGGCGACGTCTCCCGTCACTTGGCCGTATCCAGGTACTTCCACGTCCACCGCGGCGGCCCATCGGTAGCTGGGTACGTTCTCGATGGTCACCGTGCCGTCTTCGTTCAGCGTGGCTCCCACGATGCCTACCGGGGTCTCGATACGATGGTGTCCAGGCTTGATCCTGCCCAGATAAGCGAGGGTGACGACCACGCCGATGGTGCCGTGGCCACACATGCCCAGGCATCCGCTGTTGTTGAAGAAAATGACTCCGGTGATGCAGTCCGCGTGGCTGGGCTCACAGAGCAATGCACCTACCATCGCGTCTGAGCTGCGCGGCTCGGTCACCAGGGCGCGGCGGAATGCTTCGTGGTCCCTCTGAAAGAGATCCCGCCTGGCCTGCAGGTCGCCGTTGCCTAAATCGGGCCCTCCCCCAATGACGGTCCGGGTAGGCTCACCCCCGGTGTGTGAATCGATAACCTGGACTTGCTTCAGGGAGACGCTCCTCCTTTGCCCTCTGAGCAGATTGTAAGGGGGAGTTGCTTCGGGTTAGATTGATTCAGGTTTATAGCGCTGCATACTCTTTCTTCGCCTGCGCCATCACCGCTAATCCGGAGTCGGCGTTCTTCCACTCAGTGAAGAAGCGCTCATACGCTACCTTCGCTTCTGTCTTGTCTCCGGCCATCGCATACGCCCGTCCCAGTCCCAGCAGCCCTAGCGCATAGTTATTTGTGGGGAACGATGCTGGTTGAGTAGGCGTAGCTTGCGCCCTTGTACTTCGTCGCTATCCTGAAAGCGGCCGCGGCATTCCCCGCATCGTGCAGTTGCAGATAGGCCAGCCCGCGCAGATAGGGTCCCGGCGATACCAGGTCAAAGGCCTGGCTCTTCGCCAGCAAGTCGAGCGCCTTGCGCGCGTCTCCCGCCTGGAGCGCCACATACGCCCGCCCCTGGGGCACGTATACCTGCTGCACCATCGTGTCGTCGGGATACTTCTTCTCCAACTCATCCAGCGCCACCAGCGCCGGCTTTGCCTCTCCGCAGAATGCCTGCGTCGCGGCCACGGCAATCTGTGTCGGCTTGCTCTTGTCCACCGCCAGCGCCTGCTTCACGGCGGCCTCAGGGTTTTGGCACGGCCCCACCGGCCAGCCCACAAAAGCCGCGTTCAACAAGAAGCCTGCCTGCGCGTCCGGCGCCTTGGCCTCCCCAGCCTGCCTCGCCGCCTCCTGCAGCGTTGCCGCAGCCGCGTGGAACTGTCCCCACTGCGACTGGATGTTTCCCAGTCCTCCGGTCAGCAAAAACTGATCCGGGCGTCCAGCCCCCTCCGCAAGAATTCTTTGTACGGCCGCCGTATCCCGGGTCACCCCATACAGCGACAACTCGTAGGCCAACAGGTCCGTTCCGCCCAAGCCCAGCTGTGCTGCCTTCGCCACAGTACTTTCGCGCTTCGTCGTACTGGTCCAGTACCGTATAGCCGGCAATCACATCGGACATCAGCGCCGATTCGTCCGGTTGCAGGTCCAGTCCCTTCAGCAGAACTTCCTGCGCCTTGTCCGGCTTTCCTTCTGTCGAATACGTAGCGCCCAGGTTGACGTAATTGTCTATCTGCAGCGGATACTCCTGCAGGGCGACCTGCAGTGTCTCGACGGCCTTGTCCAGGTCCCCTGTCACCTCGGCATAGTAGTGGCCCTCGACGTAGAGCCGCTCCCGCTCGCTCACGTCCCCACTCAACTCGTGCGCCCTGGTGAAATACTCCATGGCTTTGCCCGTTTGCCCGCTGTTCAGATAGAGCACGCCCAGCCGCGCCCACGCCATTGCCAGCTTTGGGTCGAGCGCCAGGGCCCGCTTGTAGTGGTCCTCTGCCTCGGGAATGTCGTTGCCCTTGGAATGCGCTTCATCACCCAGCGCATAAGCGCGAAACGCCTCCAGTGACGGCGTCGTCGCCTGCCCAAACGGGGTGTTCAGCTTTTGAATGCTGGCCAGGCTCTCCCCCAGCTTGGCCCGCATCTGGGCCGCGGCCTCGTTCAGTGCGTCAAGCACCTTCTCCTTGCTAGCCGCCTGGGTCTGCACGCTGGCAATCTGGTCTCCGGTGGCTGTGTTCTGCGCCGACAGGGTGATGATGTAATCGCTCCCCAGATTGGCAATCGTCCCGGTAAGGATGGCCTTGATGCCCTCGCGCTCCCCGATCTCCCGCGCAATTGCCGGGGTGATGGCATCATCCGGCTTCTTACCCAGATACTGCAGGCTTTGCCGCAGGTGCTGCTGGCTCACAATGTCCAGTACCGGAGATTGCCCCAGCTGCACCCCCAGCGCCTGGTTCAGCGTGGTCTGAAAGACCGGGTCGCCCGTGTTGTTCACAAAGTCGGCGACAATGATGGCGTTCTTCGTCGCCGCCGCCGAGGACGATGCGGTTGTCGGCGTATCTGCCCGTTCCCGAAGTATCTGCGGTGCGGTGCTTCCACCACACAAATGCTCCGGCCAGTAGCAACACGACCAGCGCCGCGCCCACCAGCAGCGGCATTCGGCGACTCCGCGGTTTTTCCGGGCTGGCTACATCCTGCGCCGCAGGATGTGCTTCGACTGCCGCGCATGGGTTCCACTCGCCGCCGTCACCTTCCCGCTGGACCCGAGGGAGGCATGCGCATCCAGCATCCTCCAGGTCCTGCGACACCTCCTCCGCGCTTTGATATCGCTGCTCCTTCTCCTTGGCCAGCAGCTTGGCGATGATGCCATCCAGATCGCGACGGCATGGCTGGATTCATTGCGGTCACAGGCGCCGGATCCTTGGTCAGCAGCGCGACAAATACCTCCGCCGTGCTCTGTCCTGCAAACGGCTTGCTCCCAGTCGCCATCTCATAGATCACGGCTCCCAGAGAAAACAGGTCTGTGCGCGCGTCGAGCGGCTCTCCCTTGGCCTGTTCCGGAGACATATAGGCGACGGTGCCGAGGGTCGAGCCCGGAGAAGTGAGGTCCGGATTTGCCTTTCCGGTGTCGGTTCCCGCCGATGTTGCCAGCGCCCCAAAGGTCGCCGTGGCCTCGCCGGAGTTCTGCAGATCGCCCACGCCCTGCTGCTTGGCCAGGCCGAAGTCGAGGATCTTGATCTGCTTCGGTCCCCGCGCTGCCTGGCTGACAAAAATGTTAGCCGGCTTGATGTCACGGTGAACGATTCCCTGGGCATGCGCTGCGGCCAGCGCTGCCGCAGCCTGCCGCGAGAATGTAATCACATCGGTTACAGAAAGCGGACCCCGCCGCAGAGCCTCCTTCAGCGTCTCACCGCGCAGCAGCTCCATTACCAGGTAGGGCCGCCCGTCTTGTTCCCCGATGTCATGGATGGTGCAGATGTTGGCGTGGTTCAGCACACTGGCCGATTGGGCCTCGCGCAGAAAGCGCCGGTGCGACAGTGCTCCCGGGGTCGCCGGCGTAGCCGCTGCCGGGGTCGCGGTTACCGGTACCTGGCTTCCGCTGCCAAAGGCCTCGGCCAGATAGCGGCTAGAGACCAGCTTGATTGCCACTTCCCGCCCCAACCGCGTGTCCAGCGCGCGGTAAACCTCACCCATGCCCCCGGAGCCGATCGGTTCCAGGATCCGGTACGGCCCGAACTGTGTGCCTTGCGGTATCGTCATGCGCCCTGGACAAACAAGGACAATAAGAAGCGATAGAGATTGACGGAAGTCTAACAGCGTCTGGCGCCGCCCGCCACGCTGTCATTTTGGAGCGAAGCCGAGGCCGATAACGAGAATTTCCCAGGAGAGAAGCGAAGGAGGGTCCTTGGGGCTGGGGATGAGGACATAGCAGGAGTTCGGCCATGCGGTTGATTCGAGCATCGCCCTTTCGGTGGGTCATCGCCCTTTCGGGTCGTCCCCGTCCGGGCCCTTAATTGTCTAAAGTTCTGCTACTGGGGAGCGGCAGACAGTGCTGAAACAGGGGGAGACACCTGACTCCGTACGAGCGCTTTAGCTCGTGCCGAAATGCCACGCGGAGTTCCTGCTCGGAGAGAGGCACTTCGGTGGTAAAAGCGATGGTACCAAGCTGTCGTTCGTTATCCAGGTAAACTTTCCAGTTATACCCGTAGGTGCCGGTTGAATACTGGTCGACGGTGATCTTGGGGAACTTGCCGGCCTCTTCGGAGAGAATGCGTGTCAGGCGTTCAATCTTCTCTGAAATTTCCGTTTCCATCTTCAGTGCTCCTCACAGTCAAGTTTGTCTCCGATAGGAAGTACAAGTCCAGCGAAAGTGAAGGAAAATTTTCCACCATCCGCGAGGGGTGCCCAAAGCGGGGCCGCTCGCTCCCCGGATTTCCTGTACGCAAGCCTAAGAAACGCCCACGTGTGCGGCTTTCATCGAGGAAAGCCAGCCATCAAGGCTTCACGGGAAATCCGGGGCGGATGCGGTTCACTATTTGTAGGTTGCCTGGGAGCGACCCAGGTCATCGTGGTGCGCGCTGACGTCCACCATGGAAGCAAAGGCCACTCCGCCCAGCGGGTCGGCCTTCATTGCCTCGTCCAGCGCGGCGTTGACCTTGTCCAGCGCTTCGGAGTTAGCTACAAGGTAAACAATCGAAAACATGCCCGGTGCTTCGGTGTGGATCGCCTGGGTATCTACTTCGTACTCACGCACCGTGCCGTCGGCGAAGAGTTTCTCCATCAGCGGCACGATCAGTTTCTTGCTGAGCGTCGCCACCGCGTCGTCCGGCGCATCCGGCTTTAACCGGTAAGAGGCCTCATAGGTATAGCCATCCTTCACCGATCCTGAGTGCACGTTGTAATACCGGCTGACGTAGACGTTATCGAAGTGATTGGTGGCGCTGTCCAGGACGGAAGTGCTGGAACCGCCGCCTTTCTCCAACTGGTCCAGCACGTTGAGTACACCGGCCAGTGGACATGGCCGACCACCAATCGTCGTGCGTGACGCCGTCGCCCTGGTGAACCAACGTCACATCGCTGCCATAGCCCACCATGGTTCCGTCGCTGATGGCCTTGTCCATTAGCTTCTGGGTCGCGGCGTAGGACTTCTCCATGTCTGCCCACTGTGCCCGCGGGAATATTCCATTCCGCGACGTACGTGTACAAGGCGGGTTTTTCTTTCACCTCAGACGTCTGTGCGCCTGCCTGCCCGGCCCAAACGGCGGACATCCCGAGTGCGCACAGGCCTGTGACAACTTTCCACATTTTCCCGTTCATGGTTCTTTCATCCTCCGTAAATTACCAGGGTCGACTTTTTGGGTATTCCTGGCCACGGGAAGTGTACAGGGAGAAGCTGGAACTGAGTTGTTCCAAATCGGGAATGGGATAGGTATCCTTGTCGCTGTATCGGGCCTGCTTGTGGGTTGGTTGATCTCTCGATGGATAGGAAAAGGAGATTCCGATGAAGCACCGTATGAAGTACCTTTCTTTGTTTTGCCTTCTTGCAGGCTCCCTTTTGTTCTCAGCATCCGCCTGGGCACAGAACGTTCTGCCGGGACCCGGGTGGCAAGTGACAAAAGCGGACTGGGGCGCGGGCAACCGATGGATGGACGTCACGAATCAGCTCCGCAGGCTGCTTTCAGGCAACGGTCCAGTCAAAGTGAACAACGCGAACATGGGAGGCGATCCGGCTGTAGGAGCGGATAAGATCCTGCGCATTCGGGCGGTGAATTCCAACCGTCAGTCGCGACAATTCACCTATAAGGAAGGCGATACGATCGATTCCCGCCAGTTCTACAACTATGCTCAGGGTCCGGGGTATCGACCGAATCCCGGATATGGGCCGGGTCCCGGATATCCAGGCGGGAATCCCGGGTATCCCGGCGGCGGTAACGGCAGTCTGCAAATCACCCGCGCTTACTATGGCTTAAACAATCGGACCATGGACGTTACCCGGATCTACAGAGCCAGGTGCGGGGCGGAACGCTCGTGATGCCGGTGAACAATAACACCATGGGCGGCGATCCTGCCAGAGGCGCAGACAAAGTACTCACCGTCATCTATCGCTTTCAGGGACGAGAGCGAACCTCCACGGTCAAAGAGGGAAACACGCTCCGAATCCCGTGAGGAGTTGCCACTGCAATTCCCCCAGGCCGAAGAATGCGCGTGAGAACCCGCAATCCTTGATGTGACTGAGCCCCAGGGCTTGTGTTCTGGGGCTTAGTTCCATTCGTTGTGCGGATACCTCTCTCCAGGTCCGCCAGTACGATGTGTTTACACGGGAACGGCCCGATCCTCTCGAAGGGAGCACTCTTTGATGAACTTGAAGTTATTTTCCTGCCTGGTCTCAAATGTTGTTCCGGTCGCCCGATCTCGCATGGGTAGGGATCAGCCTCTCCTCGCAGGCGCAAACCGGCCGCATCTATACGTCCGATGATTACAGCCGGGCCGCCAATCTGCTGAATGCGGGCACGATTTCTCTGGTCGATCACGCGGTAAAACACGCCACCTTTATTGGTGGCGATCGCTTCTGGTACCTGGACAGCGAGAACGGGTTGGCGACTCTCATGGTCGCCGATGCGACGCGGCGAACCAAGGCACCCGGCGTACGATCCGCTGCGCATGGCCGCGGCACTGCACGCGGCCGGGCTCAAAGAGACGGACGCGAAGCGCATCCGGCCGGAGAAGTTTGAGCTGCTCGACAATGACCAGATCGCCATGATCACGGTAAGTGGAATCCGCTATAGATGTGCGCTTGGCGTCGAGTATCGATGTTCCCTGGAGTTGTCCGGCCCCGCCGGCACGCCGAAGCCGAGCCTTAAAGGACGCCTCCCTGGCCGATTTCTCTCCAGATGGAAAGCGGGCAGTTTTCCTGCGCGATTGGAACCTGTGGGTGCGCGAGATCGCTACCGGGGCGGAAAAGCAACTCACCACGGATGGCGTGAAAGATTACGGATACGCCACCGACAATGCTGGTTGGATCCATAGCGAACACGCGATCGTAGTGTGGTCGCCGGATTCGAAGATGCTCGCGACCTTCCAGCAGGATCAGCGCAAGACCGGCGAGATGTACACGGTCACTTCCCGCATTGGCCATCCTCACCTGGAAACGTGGAAGTACCCGCTGGTTGGCGACAAGGACGTGACCATGATCGAGCGCGTAATCATCGACGTGGACACGGCCAAGGTAACGCGGCTGAAGATGCCGCCGGACCAGCATCGCTCGACTCTGTGCGATAACCTGGTTTGCCACGACGGATGGGAGGACGTGCAGTGGGCCGCCGATGGGAAGACGCTGGCGTTTGTTTCTACCTCGCGCGATCACAAAGTGGAAACCGTGCGCATAGCGGATGCGGCCACCGGCGCGGTGCGCGACGTGTTCACAGAGACGGTGCCAACCTTCTTCGATAGCGGCTATGAGCATGTGAACTGGCGCTACCTCTCGAAGCGAAATGAAATTCTCTGGTTCTCGCAACGCAAGAACTGGGGAAACCTGTATCTATACGACGCAGGCACGGGAAAGTTGAAGCATGCGGTTACCGAGGGCGACTGGAACGTCGATGAGGTCCTCCACGTGGACCAGGAGACGGGCGAGATGATCCTGACGGGCACGGGCCGGGAGCCATCGGAAGATCCCTACTACCGGCGCATCTATAGCGCGAACCTGGACGGCAAGCACCTGAAGCTGCTAACGGCGGAAGACGCCGACCACGTGGCAACCGTTTCCAGCGACGGAAAATTTATCGTCGATATCTACTCCACGCCGCAGAAGCCGCAGGTCATGTTGTTGCGCGATGGCTCCGGTCAGATGATCGAAGAGTTGGCACACGGCGATATCACACGCCTGAAAGCCGCGGGATGGATCGCACCCGAAACCTTTCACGTAAAAGGACACGACGGCAAGACCGATGTCTATGGGCTTCTCTTCCGGCCCGCCGACCTTAACCCCTCGCTGAAGTACCCGATCATCGATTTCATCTATCCCGGGCCGCAGGGCGGCTCCTTCGGAACGCACGGATTTCAAGCCTCGCGGCAGGATTGCAATTCGCTCGCGCAGCTTGGCTTCGCCGTGGTTCAGATTGAAGGCATGGGGAACCCCAAGCGGTCCAAGGCCTTTCAGGACGAGTACCTCAACGACATTGGCATCAATGCCATCCCGGATCAGATCAGCGGCATACGAGAGCTAGCCCAGCGCTATTCGTGGATCGACCTGGACCGTGTTGGCATGTGGGGGCACTCGGGCGGAGGCAACGCTACGGTGGCCACGATGCTCCGCTACCCGGACTTCGTCAAGGTCGGCATCGCAGAGAGCGGCAACCACGAGAACCGGAATTATGAGGACGACTGGGATGAGAAGTGGGTCGGCCTGCTACAAACCAAAGCGGATGGAACCACTAACTACGATTCGCAAGCGAATGCGCGCTACGCCGCGAATCTGAAGGGAAAGCTGATGCTGGCCCACGGTATGTTGGACGACAATGTGCCGGTATCGACCACCATGCTGCTGATCGATGCGCTGGAAAAGGCCAATAAAGATTTCGACCTGGTGATCTTCCCCGAGGGGCATCATGGATACGGCAACACCGCGAGTGCTTACATGATGCGGCGGCGATGGGACTACTTCATCACGGAACTCATGCAGGCCACGCCTCCGCATGAATTCGCGATGCCGGCGTTGCTTCCGGCCGTGCAGTAGATATCGCGGGACATCCCCGAGCGCGGCATCGCTATTCAGAAAGCTTCTTGTCACACTCGGCGACGCCGGCCTCTACATTGCATTTCGCATACAACTGGCGCGCTTCCTGCCAGAGCGATCTGGATGCCTCCAGTTTGGCCTAATGATTCGGTCACGGAAGCTAATCCTCGCAGGGTGTTTGCCAGGTCAAGCGCGGCCTCATCGCCTTGCTGGCGGTAGATTTTCTCAGCTTCCCGGTAGAGTGGTTCGGCATCCGCGGGACGGCACTCTTCGCGAAAGATGTCCGCCTCGTGCCGAATCGCGTATGCCAGCCTCGCCGGCGGCCCGATCTCCCGATAAAGCGTCGCAGCGCCGGCGTAGTGGAGACGCGCAGCCTCAAGGTTTCCAATATCACGCTCAGCCTGCCCCAGACCGCAAAGCGCCTCGGCCAAGGATGGCCGATCTCCCTCTTCCGCGGCGCTGCGTACTCCTTTGATGAAGATCGCCCGAGAATCTGCGATTCGGTTTTCTCTTCGCGCCTTATAACCTCGCGCAAATTGCTCTTGGAAGGTCTCGCCCATGGTGGCTGTAGCTTAGCATCCAGAGGTGAGACCCAGGACTAAGTTCCAGGCTACTCTCAGCCGTCCCTGCGGAGCCTGTCTAACAGCAAAACCTAATAAGAACTGGATTCCAGCGGAATGTAACTGCATCGTTTCGCAAATGTAGGATGTTAAACGTCGAGGTTCATTTTCAGGGCAAGCCGCTTTGTTCGACGAAATAGGGTATCCTATCGCCGCAATCGTCCTAGTTTTCTGTGACCGATCGCTGGAAGACACACATGATCAATCGTCGAAGTTTCCTCCAGGGTTCCGGGGCTGTTGCCGGCTTGAGCGCGATGGGTTTGTCAGGGTGCGCGCGGCGTGTGGTGGCTCCGACCACGACCACCACGGCGGGCGCGCCGGCGTTGCCGTTCTATGACGCGGTCGGACCGATCATCCCCATCCGGGCCGATATGGACCGCATCTTCCGCATAACCGTTTGCACCAGGCCGTTTCGGCCGGCGGGCCCGCGGCAGGATGTGGAACGGGTCGGAGATAAGGTTGTCGTGCACAACTACGGCCATGGGGGAGCGGCTGGTCGCTTTCCTGGGGCTCGGCGGATGTGGTGGTGCGGAAGGTGCTGGCGGATGGAAGCGCGCAGCGCGAAGTGGCGGTGATTGGCGCTGGTGCGCTGGGACTGACGGCAGCGCTGACGGCGCAGCGGGCGGGATTGAAGGTGACGATCTATGCCCGGGAAAGATCGCCCTACGTGAGGTCAGTGCGAGCAACGGGCTCGTGGACGCCAGATTCGCGGATTGCCCTTGCTTCGGCGGCAGCTCCGGATTTTCCCGCGCGGTGGGAAGCGATGGCGCGGACTTCGTTTGCGATGTATATGAGCTATATCGGGGTCGCAGGTACCCCGGTTGAGTGGACGGATCGGTACTCCCTTTCTGATGGGCAGCACCATAATGTCATGCTGGCGAAGGACGTGACTATGTGGAGTACTGGGACGTATTGCGGATCTTACTCCCGGATCCCATGATCTGCCGCCGGGGACGACTCCATTTCCGACCAAGTATGTGCGGCGTTCCACGTCGCTAACCTTCAACGTGGCGGATTATGCACGGCAGTTGATGACTGATTTTCTCATTGCAGGCGGGACGATCGAGACGCGGGAGTTTCATACCCCGCAGGAGCTTACGGCTTTGCCGCAGCGCGCCATCATTAACTGCACCGGGTATGCCGCGCGGCAGCTTTGGTCGGACGAGAGCATTGTGCCGGTGCGCGGGCAGATCGCGTGGCTGATTCCGCAGGACGGCGTCACGTATGGGCTGTACTACAACGGTTTGAATGTGCTCGCAAGGCGTGACGGAATTGTTCTGATGCTGAACAAGCCCGGAGAGGATGCGGGCTGGAATGACAGCACCGAAGTACCGGACCGCGCGACAGCGGAGGAGGCCGTGACTGTGCTGCAGGAGCTTTATGGCCGGATGGCTAAGATGCAGCCACAAAAGTCTTCTTAGCAATAGCTCGGAGATGAGTTGGAGCAAAAACGACATGGCGACATCCAATCCAATATGAGTTCACCGGATGCTCCTTTGATCACCTCGGCCAGCTTAGGAGTTGACCCAGTGCCGTCCGTTTTGGTTTCGAAAACACCTATGCGCGATTGCCGGAGCACTTCTACGCTCGGCTGAATCCGACACCCGTAGCAGCCCCGCGGCTGGTGAAGTTGAATGTGGATCTGGCGCGGGAGCTGGGCCTGGATCCAAACGCGCTGGCGAGCGCCCGAGGAGTGGAGATCCTGTCCGGCAACCGGGTAGCAGAGGGAGCCGAGCCATTGGCGCAGGCCTATGCCGGGCACCAGTTTGGGCACTTTGTGCCGCAGCTCGGCGACGGCCGCACCAACCTGCTGGGCGAGGTGTTGGGACGCGACGGGCGGCGCTATGACATCCAGCTCAAGGGATCCGGCCCAACCCCGTTTTCCCGCGGAGGCGACGGCAGAGCCGCGCTCGGTCCGGTGTTACGCGAGTACATCGTGAGCGAGGCCATGGCGGCGCTGGGCGTGCCAACCACCCGGGCCCTTGCCGCTGTGACCACGGGAGAACGGGTGCTGCGCGAAACAGCCCTGCCTGGAGCGGTGCTGACCCGGGTAGCAGCCAGCCATCTGCGCGTGGGCACTTTCCAATACTTCGCGGCCCAGGTGGACACGGATGGTGACGCGCAAGCTGGCGGACTATGCGATCGCACGGCACTACCCCGAGGCAGCCCAGGCGAAGCAGCCGTACCGGGCGTTATTGGATGGGGTAATCGCCCGGCAGGCGCGTCTGGTCGCACAGTGGCTGCTGCTCGGCTTCATCCATGGCGTGATGAACACCGACAACACATCCATCTCTGGCGAAACCATCGATTACGGCCCTTGCGCCTTCATGGAGGCCTACGACCCGGTCAAGGTATTCAGCTCCATCGACCATAACGGCCGCTACGCCTATGGTAATCAACCCCGCGCCATGCTTTGGAACCTGACACGTTTGGCGGAGGCGTTGCTGCCTGTTCTGGAGCAGGAGGCGGGAAACGAAGAGGCTGGACTGGCTTCGGCCAAGGAGGCACTTGGCGCGTTCGGGCCGCACTTCCAGGCGGCTTACGGCGCCGGTCTGCGGCGCAAGCTTGGGCTCTTCACGGAACGCGAGGGTGATGCGGAGCTAAGCCAGGATCTGCTCACACGCATGGCTGCGAATCGAGCCGACTTCACCTTGACCTTCCGCAGGCTGTGCAATGCCGCGGCCGGACCGGAGGGCGATGAGGGTGTGCGCGGGCTGTTCACCGACCCCAGCGCGTATGACTCGTGGGCTGTCGAGTGGCGCCCGCGCCTCAAACAAGAACCTGCCTTCGGATCGCGACAGGAGGAGGCGCGCGCTGCCATGCGGATGGCAAATCCGGCGTTCATCCCGCGCAACCATTTGGTGGAAGCTGCGCTCGATGCAGCAATGCGGCGGCAGGACTTCGGTCCATTTGAGGAGCTACTCGACGTGGTGTCACGCCCCTACGAAGACAGGCCCGGGCTGGAGAAGTACTCCACGCCGGCCCGGCCCGAGGAATGTGTCCTACAAACTTTCTGCGGCACTTAGGTCGGCGCGACCGCAGATTCAGCTTTGTTGCTGATCGAGAGAACCGGAGGCGGGCGTACGGCGCAGGCAACCGCCAAGATGGCGAAAGGCTACCTAAAGGTTGGTTTGGGCGGAGAACACACTGACTCAAACCAACGGCTGATGTAGACCTGTGCATGAGCTTCACCGCAGTAATGGCGAGCTTCTGCCGCGTTGGCGATTTCAGTGTTCCACCGGTGAACCGTAAGTTCGGATTCTCCGCACCGAATCACGAACCAGTGAATGGGGTTACTGGTCACCAGTCCACAGACTTCACATCTAAATTCCTGTACGGTTGCCATGCATTCGTTTCCTCAGGGTGGGTGGTAGGGCTTCGCCAACATAATTGAAACACACCGCCCGGATTAAGCTTGCGGAAGAGCGTGCCCGGTCGTTCTCGCCCTGTCTTTGCCCCAGCACCCCTACCATCGCGAAAAATTTCTCCTAACCGGCTTCGCCAGAGTGCGGTGTAATGTTGCGCATGGACATGAACGACCAGGCGGCTATTCAGGCAGTTCTTGCCGGAGACAAGGAGGCCTACGCCGCATTGGTCGTGCGTCATAGCGGAAGGCTTTTTCGGGTGGCGTTTCGCATCACGGGAAAGAGGCTAACGCGGAAGATGTGGTCCAGGAGGCGTTGCTGCGAGGTTATCGAAAGCTGGAGAGTTTCCAGTCCCGGTCGGATTTCGGCACATGGATCTACTGGATTGCGGTGCGCTGCGCTTTGGACAGGATTGGTGGAAGCTTCTGCGGCGGTGGGGCCGGAGGTGGTGGTGGCGGCCATCACTAGGACTGCCAAAGAGGTCCGTGCAATACTCGGTGGAAGTGCACGAACCTTCCCCTGGTTCCAGGTATTTGAAGTGAGAAATATGTCTACGCCATCCCACGAACCCCCAGCAATCGATTCCGACGCGGTACTCGCTACCGCGTTGAAGAAGTTGTGGCCGCACAGAGAACACGAGTCAAATTGCGTGAAAGCCTTTTTTTGCCTTTGCCGCATACATCGGTGGCGCCAACTCAATATCCAGCAATTCGTACCGCAAGGCAAGGAGGTGCGGTTTTGTCACTGGTGTTCCAAAATTCGAATCAACGGAACGATCTACGAGCCCTAGCTGCGCATAGAGAGCAAGCGACCTTCTCTACTGCATCTTCATAAACTGACGCACCAGTGACGCAATCTCGTCTGCTTTGGTATCCAGCGCGAAATGTCCTGCGTCGAGTACGTGAACCTGCGCACTCGGTACATCCTTGCGGTAGCGTTCCGGCTCGCCAAGATCGAATGAGAGATCGTGCTTGCCCCAGAGAACCAAAAGCTTCGGCTGCGTCTTTTGTAGCCATGCCTGCCACGTTGGATAGGCCTCGACATTCGTGCGGTAGTCATAGAAGAGGTCGCTTTGAATTTGGGCCTGCCCGGGCGCATTCAGAAATGCGTACTCATCCGTCCAAAGATCCGGGTCATAGAGTTCAATCTTCGGATCATCTCCGACATGGCGTGTCTTCGTGGTGGCAAGCGATAGCAGGTTTTTGCGTAATGCCTCTTCATGAGCGGACCGATCCGCCCAAAATGCTCGCCGTGTTGCCCAGTTCGCTCCGAGGCCTTCGTTGTGAGCGACCGCATCCTGCACGATGAGGGCCTGCACCCGCTCCGGGTGTGCCAATGCCATGCGGAAGCCAACCGGCCCACCGTAGTCCTGCATATAAAGCGTGTAGCGCGATAAACCGAGGGCTTGCGTGAAGCCGTCCATCACGGAAGCCGTGTGGTCGAAGGTGTAAGCGAACTGCTTCGGGTCGGGCCAATCGCTATGCCCGAAGCCAGGATAGTCGGGTGCAACCAAATGGTAGGTGTCAGCCAGCCACGTCAGCAGCGGCTGAAACATCCGCGAGGATGACGGAAGACCGTGCAGCAAAAGAATGGTAGGAGCGTCCTTCGGCCCTGCTTCCCGGTAGAAGATGGAGAGCCCATCGACTTTCACTGTGCGATAAAACACCTGCTGTTCCATTGCCTTCTCCTTTGTCCCGGCTCTCATACCCAAGGTGGAAGTGAGCACGACCGCTAACTGCCATGTCTTCCTCCTGTTGTTTTCTCCAGACCTCAGGGAGCCAAGAGCGGCTGCTGTTTTCTTTCCCAGGTAAACAGATCTCCTTGGCACTCGTGAGGACGCTTAAACCGTGAAAATTAGTTGTGAAAAAACGCGGCTTCTTTCCATTTCGGGAGAGGCAGGCGTCAAGGTCGGATTTGTTGGTGGATTTCGCAAAGGCTCTGGTTGGGCTCTCCCAGTCGTTTTCGGCCCACGTACGCTCGGGCGAACGTGGCGGCACCGGCCCTATTCTATTGAGTTTCCCTTGGAAGCCACCCTGCGATTTTGCAGGGGTGCTTCTCGCGCAGAGACTTCAGTCACTACGGGAAGGGGTTCGCAAAACAGGTCCGGCTTTGGCCTCTGAGGAACCGGAACGCTGTTGCGTTTTAATCGCCGGCGGGAGCGGAGGAAGCGAGCGGTGCATCGGGGCGACGGCGTTTGAAACGATTGCTGAGGCGATCGAAATAGAGATAGATGATGGGCGTGGTGTAAAGCGTGAGTACCTGGCTGAAGATCAAGCCGCCGGCGATGGCAACGCCGAGGGGCCTGCGCAGTTCTGAACCCATGCCAGTACCGAAGGCCAACGGCAGTGCGCCAAACAGGGCGGCCATGGTGGTCATGAGGATAGGACGAAAGCGCAGCATACAGGCCTCGAAAATGGCGTCGCGCGTGTTCTTTCCGTGTTCGCGCTCGGCGATCAGCGCGAAGTCGATCATCATGATGGCATTCTTTTTTACGATGCCGATGAGCAGAAAGATACCGATGATGGAGATCACATCGAGTTCGCTGTGGAACAGGATGAGGGCGATGATGGCTCCCACGCTCGCCGATGGCAGCGTAGTGAGGATGGTGATGGGGTGCACGAGGCTCTCGTAGAGCATGCCGAGCACGATATAGATGGCGAGCAGTGCGGTGAGGATGAGCACCGGCTCGGTGGAAAGAGATTTCTGGAAGGCCTCGGCGGTGCCGGCAAAGGTGCCGCGTACGGACGCTGGAACACCGATGCGCCGTTCCATCTGGTCGATCAAAACGGTCGCCTGTCCGAGCGAGACTCCCGGCGCGAGATTGAAGGCAACGGTTACCGAGGGAAAGAACGAAGAGTGATTGATGGCCAGGGGTGAAGTGGACGCGGTGGAGTGGGTGAACGCATTGAGTGGGACGACGCCGCCCGTGTTGGAGTGCACGTAAGTGGACCTGAGGGTGGTTGGGTTGAGCAAAAATTGCGGGGCGGCCTGCAGAACCACGTAGTACTGGTTGAGCGAAGTGTAAATGGTAGAGACCTGCGACTCGCCAAAACCGAAGTACAGCGAATTATCAATGAGCTGCGGAGTGATGCCATAGCGCGCGGCCGATTGCCGATCGTAGGCCAGCAGCATCTGCAAGCCGCGATTCTGCTGGTCGGTGGTCACATCCTTGAGCTGCGGCATCTTGAGCATTTCGTTGTAGAGGCGCGGACCCCAGATGCTAAGGTCTTCGACTGTGTCGGCGGAGAGCTGGTACTGGTAGGCCGCGTTGCTCTGGCGACCGCCCACGCCAAGATCCTGCGACGCCTGCAGGAAGGTCGAGGCGCCGGTCAGCTTTTCCAGTTTAGGGCGCAGCCGATCGACCACGTCAGCGGCACTGATGCGGCGTTGGTCGAGGGGCTTCAGGTGAACAAAGGTGAAACCGGTGTTGCTGGCGCCCCCGCCCGGTCCGCCCTGGCCTCCGGTGAAACCGATCACGTTGTCCACCGCCGGATCAGCCTCAATCACCTTCTCCACATCCAGAACAGAGTCGCGCATGGACTGAAAGGAGGCGTCCTGCGCTCCCTGGAGCCCACCCTGGAGGCCCCCGGTGTCCTGCAAGGGAAAAAATCCCTTGGGCACACGGCCGATCAGGACGACGTTTAAGGCCAATGTCGCAAACAAGGTTACGATTACCAGGACCGGATGATTGAGCGACAAGGATAGGGTGCGGCGATAGCCCGCGAGCAGCAGGTCAAAGCCGTGCTCAAAGGCACGGTAGATGCGGTTGTGTTTTTCGGCGGCCTGCGGTTTGAGCAGCCGCGAACACATCATCGGCGTCACGGTGAGCGAAACCAGCATCGAGACGGCGATCGAGGTGGTCAGAACAAAGGCGAACTCGTGGAAGATGCGGCCGACGATGCCACCCATGAAGAGGATGGGGACGAAGACCGCGATCAGCGAAAGGCTCATGGAGAGGACGGTAAAGCCGACCTCCTGCGCGCCCTGCAGGGAGGCTTCCATGGGGGGCATGCCTAGTTCAATGAGCCGGGTGATGTTCTCCATGACCACGATCGCATCGTCGACCACGAAGCCGGTCGAGATGGTGAGCGCCATCAGCGAAAGGTTGTCGAGGCTATAGCCCACCAGGTACATGACGCCGAAGGTACCAATCAGCGAGACACCGACGGCCACGCCGGGGATCAAAGTCCCGCGCGGACTGCGCAGGAAAGCAAAGACCACGGCGATGACCAGGATGACGGAGATGAAGAGACTGCGCTCGACGTCGTTGACCGAAGCGCGAATGGTGGTGGTGAGGTCGACCAGGACGTCGAGGTTGTCGCCGGCAGGAATGGAGGCGCGCACCGAAGGCAAAGCGGCCTTGATGCGATCCACGGTGGCAATTACGTTGGCGCCAGGAAGGCGGAAGATGAGCAAAATGATGGCGGGCTTTTGATTGACGAAACCTGCGGAGCGAAGCGTCTGGACGGAGTCGTAGACATTGGCGACATCGCGCAAGCGGACAACACCGCCTTTGCCGTTTGAGCCGATGACGAGCGGCGCGTAATCCGCGGCCTTCGAGATCTGGTCGTTGGCGGTGATGTCGGCGGTGGTGGCGTCGTCGGAGATCTGGCCCTTGGGACGATTGGTGTTTTGCTCGCTGATGACCCGGGCCACATCTTGCAGCCCCAGGCCATAGTTGTTGAGCTGCTGCGGATTGGCGTCCACCCGCACCGCAGGCAGAGAGCTGCCGGCAACCTGGACCTGCCCCACGCCTTCGACCTGCGAAAGCTTCTGCGCAATGACGGAGGATGCGGTGTCATAAAGATCGCCTTTGCCACGGATAGGCGAGGTGAGGTCGAGCACCATGACGGGGGCCAGGGCGGAGTTGATCTTTCTGTATTGCGGATTGGCGGGCAGGTTCGCAGGCAGGTAGGTGCGTGCTGCGTTGATGGCAGCTTCCACATCGCGGGCGGCGCCATCGACATCGCGACTGAGGTCGAATTGTAGAGTCACCGAGCAGATGCCGAGTGTGCTGGAGGAGGTCATCTGGCTTACACCGGCGATGTGGCCGAATTGGCGCTCCAGCGGAGTGGCCACAGAAGAGGCCATCACTTCAGGACTGGCGCCGGGGAGTGTAGTAGCCACCGTGATGGTAGCGAAATCGATCTGGGGAAGCGAAGAGACAGGCAGGTTGAAAAAAGCAAGCAGGCCTGCGAGCGTAACGGCGATGGTGAGCAGCGTGGTGGCCACGGGCCGGCGGATGAAGGGAGCGGAAATGTTCATGCGCCCGCAGCTCCGGGGCCCGCGTTTAGATCTGTGCCGCCCGTGGTTGCGTGCGGCTTATGCGAAAAACGGGCGGCAATTCGGCCAAAGAAGATGTAGATGATCGGCGTGGTGTAGAGGGTGAGGACCTGGCTGACGAGCAGGCCGCCGACCATGGCAATGCCGAGTGGGCGGCGCAATTCAGAGCCGATGCCGGTGCCGAAGGCCAACGGGATGCCGGCGAAGAGCGCAGCCAGGGTGGTCATGAGGATGGGGCGGAAGCGAAGGAGCGAGGCTTCAAAGATCGCTTCGACGGGGTCTTTACCGTGCACCCGCTCGGCTTCGAGGGCGAAGTCGACAATCATGATGCCGTTTTTCTTCACGATACCGATGAGCAGGATGATGCCGATGACGGCGATGATGTCGAGTGACTGGCCGAAGAGGCGCAAGGCGAGCAGTGCGCCTACCCCGGCGGAGGGCAGCGTGGAGAGGATGGTGAGCGGGTGGATGAAGCTCTCGTAAAGCACGCCCAGCACGATATAAACCGCAAGCAGTGCGGCGATGATAAGCAGCGCTTCATTGCTGCCAATAGCGGTATAGGCCGCGGCTGTTCCCTGAAAGCCGACAATTACGCTGGCCGGCATATGAAGCCGTTCCTGTGCACGCTTGACCGCATCGACCGCCTGCCCAAGCGAGGAGCCTTCTGCAACGTTGAAGGAGACGGTTACCACGGGAAACTGACCCTGGTGCGAAATGGTCAGCGGTGATGGCTTCATTTCAAAGTGGGTGAAGGCGGAGAGCGGCACGGGCGTAGGCATCGTGCTAGTCGACGCGGCCCCTCCGCCCGAGACCTGACCCGAGGTTTGGCTCGCTGGTTGGGACGAAGAGGACGAGCTGCTCGAGGTTGACGATAGAGCGTTGGTGGGGGTACCCGTCGACAGATTGGAGCCGGTGGGCAAGGCGCTGCTCGACGCGTTGTTGACGGTGTTGTTCTGAGCGGTTAAGGAAGAGGACGAGCTACTGCTGGAGGCAGAGGAAAGTTGCGTGCCCTGGGTGGTGGAAGAGTTGGGGGTTGAGGAAGCTGTGAGGGTATTCACCGAACTGGCGGCGGAAGTGCTTCGGCCGGAAGTGGAAGCTGCTGCGCTTGCCACCGTGCTGGTGGCAGAACCCTGGACATAGAGACTGTCGAGCTTCTTTGGATCTTTCTGGAATTCAGGAAGAGTTTCGAGGATGACGTGGTACTGGTTTGACTGGGTGTAGAGGGTACTGATCTGGCGCTGGCCGAAGGCATCGTAAAGGGTGGAGTCGATGGTATCGGCAGTAATATTCATGCGCGAGGCAGTAGCACGATCGATGGCGAGCTGCGCGGTGATGCCGTTGGGCTGATCATCCGTAGCCACGTCGCGGAGCTGCGGAAGCCGGTGCATGGCGTCGACCAGCTTTCCTGTCCAGATACCTAGTTCGGCCGGGTCGGGATCTTCCAGGGTGTACTGGTATTCGGTGCGGCTCGCGCGGTCGTCGACAGTGAGGTCCTGCACTGGCTGCATATAGAGCTGAATGCCGGGGACGCTCCTGAGATTACGGTCGAGACGGCGGATGACTTCGCTGGAGGTGAGGCCGCGAATGGAAGGGTCTTTCAAGTTGATCTGGATCCGGCCGCTATTGAGCGTGGTATTGACGCCATCGGCTCCAATGAAGGAGGAGAGGCTTTGGACGGCTGGGTCCTTCAGGATTTCGTGGGCCAGTTGTTGCTGCTTGCGCGCCATGGCGGTGAAGGAAATGGATTCGGGGGCTTGCGAGATGCCCTGAATGATGCCCGTGTCCTGGGTAGGAAAGAAGCCTTTGGGGATTTCTATGTACAGGACGACCGTGAGGACGAGCATGGCGAACGCGATGATCAGCATGGGTATTTCGAAGCGAAAGACCCAGCGAAGGCTGCGCCCGTAAGCGGCGATGATGCGTTTGAAGAGGCCTTCAGTGTAGTGGTAGAAGCGGGTCTGCTGGGATTCCGGGGTGTGGCGCAGGATGCGCGCGGCCATCATGGGCGTCAGCGTGAGCGACACGAAGGCAGAGATCAGGATGGTGACGCTGAGCGTAACGGCAAACTCGCGAAAGAGGCGGCCGACAATGTCGCCCATAAAGAGCAGCGGGATGAGGACGGCAATCAGCGAGATGGTGAGCGAGATGATGGTGAAGCCGATTTGCTGTGCGCCCTCAAGGGCGGCTTGCATGGGCGACAGGCCTTCCTCCAGGAAACGGGAGATGTTCTCCAGCATCACAATGGCGTCGTCGACGACGAAGCCGGTGGAAATGGTGAAGGCCATGAGTGTGAGGTTGTTGAGGCTGTAGCCCAGGGCTTGCATGACGGCGAAGGTGCCGATCAGCGAGAGCGGCACAGCAACGCTGGGGATGATGGTTGCGGAAAGGCTGCGTAAGAAGAGAAAGATCACCATGACGACCAATGCGATGGTGAGCATGAGCTCGAACTCGACATCGCGGACGGAAGCGCGAATGGTGTTGGTGCGGTCGGTGAGGACGGTGAGTTTTACTGCGACAGGAAGTGTGGCCTGAAGCTTGGGTAGCAGATCTTCGATGCTGGTGACTACTTGAATGGTATTGGCGCCGGGTTGGCGCTGGATGTTGACAATGACCGCGGGGGTTTCGTTCATCCAGGCGGCCAGCTTGGTGTTTTCGATACCATCGCTAACCCTGGCTACGTCAGTGAGCATGACCGGGGCGCCGTTCTTATAGGCGACGACGAGGTCCCGGTAGCCGGCGCTCGAGAGCAGCTGATCATCGGCGTTGATTTGAAAATTCTGTGCCGGGCCATCAAAGCTGCCCTTGGCGGAGTTCACGCTTTCGGCGGTGAGCGCATTGCGCACGTCTTCGAGATTCACCCCGTAGGAAGCCAGAGCCGTGGGGTTGACCTGAACGCGGACAGCTGGTTTCTGTCCGCCGCTGATGGTGACCAGACCGACCCCGCTAAGCTGGGAAATCTTCGGAGCGAGCCGGGTATCGACCAGGTCTTCTACGCGTGAGAGCGGCATGACAGTGGAAGTGAGGGCGAGGGTAAGGACGGGTGCGTCCGCGGGATTGGACTTGCTGTAGACGGGCGGGACGGGAAGGTCAGTGGGTAGGTAACCCTGCGCAGCGTTGATAGCAGCCTGCACTTCCTGCTCGGCAACGTCGATGTTTAGGTTGAGATTAAATTGCAGCACGATGACCGAGCTGCCGTCTGAGCTGGTGGAGGTCATTTGCGTGAGCCCGGCTACCTGGCCGAACTGGCGCTCGAGCGGCGCAGTAACGGCGGACGACATGACCTGCGGGCTGGCGCCAGGATAAAAGGTCTGCACTTGGATGGTGGGGTAGTCAGCCTCAGGCAGCGCGGAGACGGGAAGGGTGGTGTAAGAGGCGAGTCCAATTACCAGGACCGCCACCATCAGAAGTGAGGTTGCGACCGGCCGGAGTACGAAGGTGCGGGACGGATTCAACGGGTTTGCCCGGCGTCACGCTTTCCGGCCAAAGTGCCAGCGGCATCGCCATTGCCGGTCACCGTTGCTTGCGGAGACTCCTGGATCTCCACCTTGGTGCCATCCTGCAGTTTGTCGAAGCCGGTGAGCGAAACAACGTCGCCTGGGTGGAGGCCTTGGACGGCGGAGATGTTGCCATCGGTGGTCCGCTCGACAATGTTCTGGATGTGGGCAGTGTTGTTGCTGACCTTGTAGACAAACGCTTGCACGCCATTACGCTGGACGGCGGCACTGGGGATCAACATCGTGTTACGCAATGTGCTTACCAGCAGGCGGGCGTTGACGAACTGGTTGGGATAGAGGGCGAGATCGTGGTTGTCGAACTGGGCGCGGAAGCGGATGGTGCCCGTGGTGGTGTCCACCTGGTTGTCGATGGTGAGCAGCCGCCCGGTGGCGATTTTGTTCAGTTGGGAGCGGTCGAAGGCGTCGACGGGTAGGTCGGTTCGGTGCAGAATTTGGGATCGAAGCTGAGAAAGGTTATCTTCCGCTACGTTAAAGACAACGGTGATCGGCTGCAATTGTGTGACCACGACGAGTGCATTCGAGTTGCCGGCGAAGATGGTGTTGCCGGGATCTACCAGCCGTAAGCCTACGCGGCCAGAAGCCGGTGCAGTGAGATGGCAGTAGCTGAGTTGAACCCGCTGGTAGTCGACCTGCCCTTCATCGTTTTTGACCGTACCTTTGTATTGCTCGACAACCTGCTCCTGGTCTTCCAGGGTCTGGCGGGCTATGGCGTTCAGTGCCGAGGCCTTCTGATAGCGGGCCAGATCGATCTCCGCCTGCTTTAGCAGGCCCTGGTCGTGCTCCAGGGTTCCTTCCGCCTGTTTGAGCTGGGCTTCGTAGGGCCGGGGATCGATCTCGATCAGCGACTGGCCTTTGCGGACCATCTGGCCTTCGCGATAGTTGACGGCGATGACCTTTCCCGTGACCTGGCTGTAGATGCTGACGGTAGAGATGGGAGTAACGGTGCCGAGGGCGTCGACGTGGACGCCGATGTCGCCCTCGCGGACGGTGGCCGCCTTGATGGTGACGACGGCGGGCTGATTGAGTGCGCTCTCGTCAGGTTTGGGCTGGGGTTTGTGGGCAACCAGCAGCACGACGCAGAGTACCAGCAGAGCGATGAGGAGGATGCCCAGCCAGGGGCGACGTTTGCGTCTGCCGACGGGCGAAGCACCAGTGAAGGGATCAGGATGCACGCTCGCTTCTGGACTCTCCATGGGTGCTGGACTCCGCCGGATGACTTAATTTGTTAGGTAGGCCTTACCAATACTTTAACAGCCGGCTGATTGGATGATGGAGTGCTCGCGGGGATCGAATTTTTTATTCGGCACGCCGGGGGGCAGAGGGCATTAGGATCTACTTGCAGTCACCCCCGCGGGACTCGTCGCGATTCACACTGATAGCTGATTCGTCTTCACCGAGTGTCCATCCTCGCTACTTGTTGTTTCCTGAGAAGGACGACGAGTGTTGTTGCTTCATTTGCTTTGGTTAAAAATGCGAAATTCTCCTTAACAACCCTGAAATCAATCATGGATGGACGGGGCGATTGCTGCTAGATAAACTGTTAGTCTGCACATCCCAAATCCGGAAACGTGAGGATTCACCCCGACTTCATGGCATCTTCACTGTCATTCACCAGGATTTGTGTGGAAGAATCTCAAGCGCCGACGTCTAAGGACCCTACTGACACTTTTCGGGATTGGAATGGCCATCGGCGCATTTGTCGGCCTGGTGGGCTTTTCCCGTGCGTTTGAAGAAGGGTGGCAGCGCATCTACTCGAGCAGTGGCATCGACATTGCCGTCATCCAGCAGACTTTTCTGAATACCTCGATGGATGAGTCGGTGGGAGCAAAGCTGAAGGCGGTCCCTGTGGTGGCCCAGGCCGCGCCCATGATCTACAACGTGATGGATCTGACGCCGGAGGTCAATGCGCTGGTCTATGGGTGGAAGGCGGACTCCTTCGAATTCCAATCATTGAAGTTGCTCTCCGGACAGCCTTTCCATGACGGTCAGGCTGAGGTGATGCTGGGTGATCTGCTGGCCGAGGATCTGAAGAAGAAACCGGGCGATACGCTGGAGATTCAAGGCACGCCCTTCAAGGTGGTCGCGATCTACCATGGCGGCTCCGGACTCGAGGCGGGCGCGGTCATCATGCCACTCGACCAGTTACAGCAGCTCAGCAGCATGCAGGGCAAAGTTTCGACGTTTCATGTGCGGCTGCGCCCCGCGCCTCCGGGAGAAACAGCAGCCGAATATATGAAGCGCGCACAGGCACAAATCCAGGCTGCCCTTCCGGGACTGCGAGCAGTGCCCGCTGCTGAGCGCGCCAATAACAACCAGTTTGTGCGCATGGCGCAGGCTTCTGCCTGGGGCACCTCTTTAATTGCCTTGCTGATCGGTATTTTAGGAATCGCCAACACCATGGCTATGTCGGTCTTTGAGCGCACCCGGGAGATCGGCATCTTGCGTGCGCTGGGCTGGAAGCAACGCCAGGTATTGGTTCTCATCCAGCTGGAGGCGGTGGTGCTTGGTTTGGGCGGGGGACTTGTTGGCGTCGCCCTTGGATGGTGCGCCCTGCAGGTGCTGGCTCTGCTGCCGCAAACCGCGAGCATTGTCTCATCGTCGTTTCCCTGGGAGCTTTCCGCGGAGGCGATGGGTATCGCCGTTCTGGCGGGGCTGACGGCCGGGGCGCTTCCCGCGTGGCGCGGCGCCAGACTTTCTCCGGTGGAGGCGCTGCGGCATGACTAGTCCTGCTCTGGAAGTGCGCGATCTCCACAAGAGCTACGACGAAGGCCGCATTGAGGCCTTGCGCGGTGTGGACCTCTCGTTCGCTGCCGGCGAGTACGTCGCCATCACCGGATGCAGCGGGAGCGGCAAGTCAACGCTGCTGCACATGCTAGGCGGTTTGGACAGCCCGACCAGCGGCGAGGTTCTGTTCAGGGACGCTAAGCTCGGCTCGGGCATCGACCTGGACACCTACCGGGCCCGGAACGTGGGATTCATCTTCCAGGCATTTCACCTGATGCCGACCCTGCGGGCGATCGAGAACGTGCAGGTGCCGATGCTGTCGTTGAACCGTCAGCGGAGCCGACCGCGCCGCACGGGCCGAGGAGTTGCTCGGGGAAATGGATCTGAAAAAACGGGCAGGCCAGTATCCCAACCAACTCTCGGCCGGAGAGCGGCAGCGTGTCGCGGTCGCGCGCGCGCTGGCGAATGATCCGGAGATATTGCTGGCCGATGAGCCCACCGGCAACCTGGACAGCGTGAACTCGGCACGAATCATGGAGATCCTTATCGGGATTCAAAAGCGGCGGGGGATGACCCTGATCGTGGTGACGCATGAGCGAGAGATCGCGGCCGCCGCGCCCCGGCTGATTTGCATGCGGGACGGAAAGGTCCAGGCATGAGATTCGACACTCTTGCGCTGGCCGCAGCCATGTTCTTTCCGGCGCCTGCCCAGACTGCAGATGTTCCAAAGACGCTGGCGGCGGCGCGGCAGCAAATCATGACAGCCGACTATCGCCTGAGCGGACACCTGGTGCGTGTGGATGAGAGCGCGGCCCGGACCAGTTATGGCGTCAATATCAAGGCGCACTGGTTCCCGGGCATACTTCGAGTGCTCTTCGAGGTCAGTTCTCCGGCCACAGCGCGGGTTCACGTGCTGCTGGAGATGCATCCCGGGGGAATCACCACCATACAGATTGCTCATCCGGGTGACACGGCGGCGACTGCTCTTGCCTTTTGACAAGTGGACCGCCGGCCCGTTGGGAGAGGGATTCAGCTACGAAGATTTCATCGACTCGTCTTACTTTTGGCCGGGACAGACGGATATGGGAGAAGCAAAGTATCGGGGCGCGCAATTGCGAGCTGCTGAAGAGCACGCCGGGGGCAGGAGACAAGACCCACTACGCGGAGGTAAAGAGCTGGTTGGACCTGGGAAGCGCCTTTCCGGTGTACGTGGAAAAGACCCTGAAAGGCTCGGGGACGGTGAAAGAGTTCACCTACTTCGGGCTGCGACGGACGGAGGGCGTTTGGTCGGCGACCCAGGTGGAAGCGAAAATCCGCGGCCGCGCCGGTTCAACCCTGCTTATCATCGATCACGGCGCGGCAAAGGCGCACCTCGATATGAAGGATTTTGATTCCGCACAACTAACGCATTTCTAGGATGGTGTATGCACTACTTTCTCTCTACCACTAGCTTGTTAGCGGCCTTGGCGACGACCGGATTTCTGTATCAGTGGATCGGCGCGCATTATGACCGGTTGCGCTATGCCAGCAGAGGACGGTGGATCGATATCGGAGACGGACGCAGGCTCTACCTGCTGGAAAAGGGATCGGGCGACGTCACTGTGCTGTTTGAATCGGGGATTGCAGCCACCAATTTGAACTGGTTCCACATCCAGGAACAGGTCTCGCGGATCGCCACCACGGCCTCCTACGATCGCGCCGGCCTGGGTTGGAGTAGCCCGTGCCGGACCGCGCGCACACCGAGAAACATCGCCGGGGAACTGCATCAACTGCTCGATCGGGCCGGGATCAAGCCACCGTACATTCTGGTGGGACACTCGTTCGGCGGGCTGGTAGTGCGCAGGTTTGCGCAACTATACCCGGAAGAAGTGGCCAGCGTCGTGCTGGTGGATCCAATGCGCTGCGACGAATGGCCTCCGTCTGGACCCGACAAAACAGGCGATGATCGACCGCGGCCTGAAACTCTCGAGTTATGCGATTCCGATTGCACGACTGGGATTGGCTCGGCTGGCGGTGACATCGCTGTTGTGCCGCTCCGGGCGCATCGCCGGGCGATTGGCTCGCACTGCCGGCGATGGGGGCAAGCATGTGCTGGGGCGAATCAAGAGCGAGGTGGGTAAAATGCCGCGGGAAGTTTGGCCCATCGTGGCCGCCCACTGGTCGCGGCCGGGTTACTACGCGGGCATGCGCAGCCATGTGGCGGCCGTGCCGGATACAGTGCAGGAAATGCGCGACTCTGAGCCCATCCGTGGGATTCCTGTGATGGTGTTAACGCCGGGAAACTCGAAGCCACTCTCAGAAGATTGCCTAAGGCGGATCGGCGACAACGTGCAGCAAGTGATCGCACCTGCGAGCGCGCATTGGATTCATCTCGACGAACCGGGACTGGTGATTAATGCCATCCTGGAGAGGGTGACGGCCGCTGCTCCGGAGGCGATGGTCGCCACCAGTTGAATCGCGCGTACTGGCAGGACATCAATCCATCTCTGCTGAAAACCGCTCGCGCAGAGCCCGCCGCAGCATTTTTCCGTTGTGATTCTGCGGCAAGCCGCCTGCCTCGAGGATCCAGATGCGGCGCGGCGCTTTGTAGGCCGCGAGATTCTGCCGGCACCAGTCCAGCAGGTCCTTTTCGCTGGCCACGCAGCCCAGGTGCAGTTCGACCGCCGCGACAGGAATCTCGCTCTTCTCTTTGTGGGGCAAGCCGAAGGCGACCGCGCGGGCCACTGTTGGATGAGCAAGCACGGCTTCTTCCAGTTCGCGGACGTAAACCGAATAACCGCCCGACTTGATCACATCTTTCATGCGTCCCACGAGCCGGATTAGCCCGAGGTGGTTGCGGGTGGCCAAGTCACCCGTGCGCAGCCAGCCATCAGGCGTGAGCAAGCCCTTGCTATCTCCTTTGTCGCCCCAGTAGTGCGGAGTAAGTCCGCGGCGGCGGATCTGGCATTCGCCAGTCACGCCGGCTCGCACCGGCTTGCCATTTTCATCGACCACGCGAACGCGGAATGGAGGCACGGGGAAACAGAGGTCTCCGCTGCCAGGCAACAGCGACAAGTCCACACCCATCATGGCGAGGCCGCCCAGTTCCACCATGCCGTATCCGTTCAAGAGTACCGGCGGAACGCGCCGGCCAAAGGGCAACCGGAAGAGCGCGCCAAACTTCCGCAGGCGTTTGCGGACTTCGGAGGGCAGATGATCACTGGCGGAGAGCCACGCGCGCACGCTCCGCAAGCGGGCAGGTTGCGGATTGCTTTCGACCAGCCGGATAAACATCTCGGGCACGCCGACGAAGGTGGTGATGGCAAAGCGCTCGACAAGATCCAGCGCGCCCGCAACGTCGAAACGATCGAGGAAGCAGCCGCGAATGCCCGCCATCAAGCCGTAGAGCGCAATGCTTACCGCCATAATGTGGGACCAAGGCAGCGCGATGAGCGCGAGGTCCCTGGGCCCGAGAATGAGTCCGGCCAGCACCGTAGACGCGCGCGCCCCCAGCAGTGCGTTGCTGGAGAGCGCAGCTCCCTTGGGAAAACCGCTTGTGCCTGAGGTATGGAATATCGCCACGGTCGCGGCCGGATCGATGGCAGCCGGCGGAAAAGACGTCCCCGGTGTTGCCGGCGCGTATAAATCCGTCGAGTGTCTCTGGCTCGTCGTCCGCTTGTATCCAGGTGCGCACCGCCAGCGCCTGGCGGTCCGCGATGTTGCGTTCAAAGACTGCTTTGTCGGTCACCAGTATTTCCGTGCCGCTATCGGCCAGAATGCGGCGCACTTCGGTGAGGGAGAGAAGCGGATTCAGTGGAACTGCGACGCCTCCGGCGCGGATGATGGCCAGGAACCAATGAAAACATTGTCGGTTATTGCTGCGATAGATGCCGACGAGCTGGCCTGGACGCAGTGCGATCGAACGGCGGAGAAAGGCGTCCATGGAGCACACGTCGGCATGCAGATCAGCGAGTCGATAATGGCCGTCCTCCCCAACTGCGACTTCGCAATCTCCTTTGCGTCGAACCAACTCGTCCAGGAAATTGGCCACCGTGACGTTCTTGTCACGCGAGAGTTGAAGCTGCTTGAAAATGTTCATTGGGATGCGACAGGCTTGCGTCCCCAGTCGCTGGCGACACAGTACTGGAAGAGGCGGTCCAGATAGTCCAGCACCGGTGGCGGGCATACTCCGGCAGCCTGCAGCAGCCGGTCGGCATTGGTGGTATCGAACTGCATGCGCATGGTGAAGTAGTCGCGGTAAGCGCGGCCGTCGCGCAGGACCCGGCGCTTACGTCCCCATAAAGCTAGAAACAGCAGTGGCCGCAGTGCGGCGAAGAAGAATTTCGGGTCGATGTAACGCGGTTCGGGCACGTGGAAGTAATCCGCTGCGCGCCGGGCGACCTGCTGAATGGTCGCGCTGCCGCGTGGCCCTGCGCAGAGGTGGACGGTGCTGCCCAGGGCTGCCGCATTGAAGAGAAGCTGTGCAACTGAGGTGGCGACAAAATCGACTGGCACGATGTCCAGCACGGCATCGGGATAGCCAGGCACCGTGCGCCACAGGCGGCGCGCGTAGATTTTAAGCGGCCAATACAACATCTTGAAGCTTGAGGTCACGCCAGTGCGGGAATCACCGACGATGATGCTGGGACGGAGAATCACGCCTGGCAAGGAGCCGAGGTAGGACTGGACCAGTGCCTCGGCCTCCGCTTTGGTCTGTTCGTAGGTATTGCGGTAGCTCTGGCCTACGGCAAGCTCGTTCTCACGCACCAGGTCCGCGCGCTCACCGGCCACGTATGCGGTCCCGACGTAGGCCAGGCTCCGCAGTTGCCGTGCGCCGGCTGCGAAGTCCAGCACACGGCGCGTCCCCTCGACGTTGATGCGGCGTGCTTCGTCCAGCGAATGATCGAAGCGCACGGTCGCGGCGCAGTGAATCACGCGCGTCGCCTCTGCGGAAAGCCGGCTCCAGGCGGCGGCGTCCAACCCGCAGTTGGGCTGGCCGACGTCTCCGGAATAGACCTGGACACGTGACCGCTCGGCTGAGGGACAATCGCGTCGGCGCGTTGCTCACCCGATTGGCCGACTTTGTCGCGGATCAGCAGCGCCAGCACGGCGTCCGGGTGCCGTTCCAGCAACTCCTGCACCAGCCGCATTCCGAGAAAGCCGGTCGCGCCGGTGACAAGGATGAGTTCTTCATTTGTCATGCAGACGCCAACCCGCAGTACTCAAACAACTCGAAGGCCGGCAAATGATTACTTTTTGAATGCCTGGGCGACTTTGAATTTATGCGTCATTATAGCGTGCCAGCCTTGGGTATTCTCAGTCGCCCCTGTGGAGCGGAGTCTGTATCACCGCAGAGCCCCAGACGAACTGACGGGGGCCCCTCGCCATGGCGTACCTGGGCCGAAAAAGACGGGCGAAGCCCCAGGACAGTTTTTTCTAGCGACCAGTAAATCCAGAGCGGGGACAGGAAAGCAATACAAAAGTATCCATTTCCGCCCAGGTACGCCTGGGCAAATCTGCGCCACACGTCCAGTTCCTTCTGACCTCACGGTGACATAGGGCCCTTCGGGACTGATCAGCTGTGAGGTCCCTGTGGTGCTGCGGCAGTGAACTCCCTCATTGCTGT
>CAWFGM010000071.1:0-43980 GCA_963815175.1 uncultured Acidobacteriaceae bacterium | reverse complement strand
TGGGCTGGCTCTTGGAAACACTGTGCGGTCTCATCCCCCGGTTGCCTCATCGTGGTCAGCAACACCAACTGAACGAAGCCGCCGCCGCCGCCTCCAGGGCAATAACCAATTGCTGAAGGGTGTGCTGCTCGTCGGACCTCCAGGCACCGGTAAAACCTTGTTGGCCCGGGCGGTTGCCGGCGAGGCCAACGTACCGTTCTTCTCAATTTCCGGTTCCGACTTTGTGGAGATGTTTGTCGGCGTCGGCGCAAGCCGCGTGCGCGACCTGTTTGAGCAGGGAAAGAAAAATGCGCCCTGCATCATCTTCATCGACGAAATCGATGCTGTTGGACGTCACCGCGGCGCCGGCCTGGGCGGCGGACACGATGAACGTGAGCAGACACTGAATCAGTTGCTGGTTGAGATGGACGGCTTTGAGTCCAACGACGGTGTCATTTTGATCGCCGCCACCAACCGCCCCGATGTGCTCGATCCTGCCCTGCTGCGTCCCGGTCGTTTTGACCGCCGCGTCGTGGTAGGCCGGCCGGATGTTCGTGGACGCGAGGAAGTGCTCCGCGTGCACGCCAAGAAGGTTCCTTTGGCGGAAGATGTCGACCTGCGCATCCTGGCTCGCGGCACTCCTGGGTTTTCCGGCGCCGACCTGGCCAACATGGTGAACGAGGCCGCGCTCAATGCAGCCCGCGCCAACCGCAAGGCAGTGCATCAGTTCGACTTCGAGCTGGCCAAAGATAAGGTCATGATGGGTGCCGAGCGCAAGTCCATGCTCCTTTCCGAGGATGACAAGCGCGATACGGCTTACCACGAAGCAGGCCACGTTCTGGTGGCTGCCATGCGCGATCATGCGGACCCGCTGCATAAGGTCACCATCATCCCGCGCGGCATGGCTCTGGGCGTGACCATGCAGTTGCCTGAAGAAGACAAGCACACCGTTACCAAGGATTACCTCGAAACCCAGCTCGCCATTCTGATGGGCGGCCGTTGTGCCGAGGAGATCTTCATGAACCGCAAGACCACCGGCGCCGGCAATGACATCGAACGGGCGACGGATCTGGCGCGCAAGATGGTTTGCGAGTACGGCATGAGCCGCATGGGTCCGTTGACCTTCGGCAAGAAGGAAGAGCAGATCTTCCTTGGCCGCGAGATCGCGCAGCACCGCGACTTCTCCGAGGAGACGGCGCGTCAGATCGATGCTGAAGTGCGCAGCCTGGTGGACGAGGCTTACAAGTCGGCCTACTCCATCCTTGGCGACCACAAGGACACGATGCACCGCATGGCGCAAGCCCTGCTGGATCGTGAGACCCTGGATGCGAATGACATTCGCATGATCATCGAAGGCGAGGAACTGCCTCCGCTGCCTCCGCTCGGACCGCCGCCCGGCAATCCAACCGGCGACGTGCAGCATGTGATCAAGCCGGAGCCCGGCCGCGCACCTGGTTTCGGCGGCGAAAGCCAGCCGTCACCCGCCTAGCCGCAATCAGCATCCACAAACGAAAGCCCCATTTCTTCGGAAATGGGGCTTTTCTTTTGCGCGCCGAAGCTTTACAGGAACGCAACACCTCAGGAGCTAAAAGAATCTGCGTGCGAAACAACAGCTTACAAATATCAGTCCCGAAGGGCACGGCTCAAAGTAGCCCAGGACGCAGTCCTGGGCAGACTGTAACAAGCCGGGAACAGTCCCGTCAGGGACGGCTGAGAATATCCCAGGATGCAGTCCTGGGCATCCCTTGTCCACGATGCGAGAGATTTCAGAAAATTCCAGAACATGCCTCTTTCGGCCGTGCCTCTGGGATTGTCAGTTCTGACCCCTGAGGTTCTCACGAGAAGCCCCTAGAGGCACCTTTCGCGCCCAACGGAAGGAGATCCCCGACCCCGGATGCGACAATAGGCACAGCATGCGCGGTTCCTTACTTCTGCTGGTTGCACTTGCTTTGCCTGGCGTCTCCGGTTGCGGATATCACACCCTCGGATCCGCCGCTCATCTGCCGGACACGGTCCATACGCTGGCTGTCCCCATCTTCAAAAACAAGACGCAGTTCTATCACACGGAAGTTCCCATGACCCAGGCGGTCGTCCGCGAGTTTACGGATCGCACCCGCCTCGCCGTCGCGCCGGACGCAGGCGATGACGCCGACGCCACCGTCAATGGGACCATCATCTCCGAATCGGTGCAGCCGCTGACCTATCGCACCCAGACCACTGCCGCGGCAACAGGGCAGACAACCAGCGTCACCTCCAGCTTCCTGATCACCATCAACGTGAACGTGCTGGTGACCGATCGCGACCACCGCGTTCTCTACCAGCACACCAACTATGTATTTCATGAGCAGTTTGAAACCACCACGGATCTGGCCAGCTTTATCGAAGAAGATTCTCCCGCCGTGCAACGGCTCTCGCGGGACTTTGCCCAAGCTCTGGTGAGCGATATTCTGGAATCCTTCTAAGGGGAAACATGCCTACGGATGACGCCAGCAAACTCCGCAGCTTCTCCTCTTCGGATCGCTTTGTGGCCGAAGTGAAAGCCGCTGCCGCCTCGAGAGCGCCGTTGCGGGCCGGCTATGTCTTCGCCGGCGACGAGGTCTTCCTCTACGAGCGCTGCCGCCGGGCGGTCGTGGACTCGCTGATCGACCCCACGCTGCGTGAGTTTTCGCTCAGCGAACTCGATCTGGCCGAGACCAGCATTTTTCATGTGCTCGACCTGGCCCGCACGCCCTCCCTGATGGCGCCCTTTCAGGTCATCTTCGTCAGAAACCTGAAAACCCTCTATACCCGCGGTGCGAAGAAGGAAGAGTTCGCGGCGCTCAAAGACTACTTCCGCTCGCCCAATCCCCAGGCGGTGCTCATCTTTGTCGCCGACCACCTGCGTCTTCCCGCCGACCTGAGACGAATGGATCTGCAGGACAAAGACCGCTATGAGCGAATCCGCGAGACGCTGGGCGATGATTGTGGCCTGGTGGAGCTGGCCCGGGTGGACGAAGCGGATGCGGTGCGCTGGCTGATCGCGACCGCGGAGAGCCGTGGGATGAAGTTCGATGCGGACGCGGCGCGCGAGCTCGCCGATGCCCTGGGCGCGGATATGATGCTCATTGCGAGTGAGCTGGAAAAGCTTATGCTGTACGCGTTTGACCGTAAGCGCATCACGCTGGGCGACGTGGAGACCATGGTGCTGGCGGCCAAGCAGCGCTCGCTTTATGAGCTGACCGACGCCATTACCGCGCGGGACAAACCACGGGCCCTCGCCCTGCTGCATGGCCTGCTGAATGCCTCCGACGGCGGTGAGGACTCGGCCATCGGGCATCTCTACATGCTGGCGCGGACCTTCCGCCAGATGATCGTCATCCTGGAGAAAAACGTGCGCGACTCGCGCGCCATCTGGCAGGCGCTATGGCAAGGTTTCCGCATGCCTCCGTTTGCCGCCGAGGACCTGATTCGCCAGGCCCGCCGCTACGGCTCGCGGCGGGAGCTCACGCAAATGCTTCGCCTGATTGCCCACGCCGATCTCGAATTGCGCTCCTCGCCGCCGGACAAGCGCCTGGTGCTGGAGCGCCTGGTGATGGAGCTGGCCAGCGAACCGCGTCCCCGGGCCTCCGCCTAGCTGGAGCCCAATACGGCCAATACGTGATGGACTCTAAATCTGTCCACAAATGCTACTCCACGAGCCTTAACTGCCCCACCACAGCTGCATTTTCTTGGGGCCGCAAAGAGCCTTTGCCGCGGCGTCGCTAAGCAGCTTGCCGAATTTCTTCTACACTCAAAGCAAGCGTGTATCGAATGCCCAAACACCTCTTTTCGCCCGCCGTGATCGTGCTGGTCTTCTGGCTGGGCGGGGCGCCTCTCTCCGGGTCATCCCATCGCAAAGATCCACCACCCCGCCGGGCAGCCCGAGGAACGCATTCCGGTTGGGCCCTTGGGGTATCGTCCACCGGGGTCGCTCTACATGCTGTCGGGAAGGGCGTTCAGCTCCCTGGACTTTATCGATGCCCATCACCTGTTGTTCACCTTCCATCAGCCGCGGCTGATGCGGCGCGAGCCAAATCCAGACCGGTTCGATGACGACCAGATCATCCAGGCTGTGGTTCTCAGCCTGCCCGGCGGGACAGTTCAGGCTTCCTCGGAATGGCGGATGCATGACCGCTCGAGGTATTTGTGGGCACTCGGCGGCGGCAAGTTTCTGGTCCGCCAGAAGAATTCTTACTCGCTCACCGACGCATCGTTGAAGCTGCATCCCTACATCGATGTCCCTACGCCAGTCCTCTCCACGGAAGTGTCGCCGGATGGCCGCGTCCTGGTGATCGAGCACCAATACGAACGGCATACTCCCGAGCAGCACCGCAAGCTGGAGGCGCAGGCGCAGCAATACGGGGAACCGCCTCCCCCTGAGGACACCCAGATTACGGTGGTGAATATAGCTTCACGAGAGGTACTGGCTGCGCTGCGAACAGAGTCGCCGATCAACGTGCCCATCACCTCAACCGGATACGTGGGCGTAGCCAGAGATAAGGACGAAGCCCAAGGCGTGGCCGGTGTTAAGGTGATAAGCAAGGCGAAGCTCAAGGCGTAGCCGGCGAAGCCCAAGGCGTGGCCAAAGAGTAAGGGACCGAGGCGAGTTCGATGACCAGTTCCTGGTTCGCTTCATTCCCTTTGCGGGCGATTCGGTGATATTGGGCAGGGTGGCATCCGCGTGCACTCCCCACGAGAATTTCCTGAACCAGAAAGCCCTGGTGATCGAGAGCTGCGGCCCCAAGTCAGGGGGATATCTTTCTCGACGCGTGGACCACGGATGGAAAAAAGCTATGGAGCGGCCGCCGCGACGGCCATCTGGTGTGGCCTACCTTCGCTTATTCGCGAAAGGGCGACCGCTTTGCCGTGAGTATGCTGCACGTCACCCACCTCATTGACCTGCTGGACTCACTCAACGACGAGGATGTGCGTGAGCAGGTGGTACAGGTCTTCGATTCGGCAACGGGTGCTCTGCTGATGGCGACCAATGCGTCGCCCATCCTGACCGCGGGCCAGAACTTCGCCCTCTCGGATGATGGGGAGCGTCTGGCAGTGCTGCGCGAGGGAGCGATCGAGATCTACAATGTGCCTTCCCCCGCGGCAGCGGAAAAAACCGATACGCCGGCGCCGCCGAAGAAGAAGTGATCTCTTGTTAAGCAGTCTTGTGGGTGAGCGCCTTCACGCGCGCATGCAAGCGGGCTTTGTAGCGGGAGGCGGTATTCTTGTGGAGCACACCCTTTTGCACGCTCTTGTCGAGCGCGGAAACGGTCTTGCCATACTGTTCGGCTACCGCCGGGGAATCGCCTTTGGTAATGGCCTCGCGGAGGGCGCGAAGTGACCTGCGAACGTGACTCTTATTGGCGCGGTTAACCGCGGTGCGCTTGACTGTCTGACGGGCGCGCTTCAGCGCCGACACATGATTTGCCATGGTAAACCCTTAACTTTCTTGAAACTGGAAGCAGGCAGCAGAGAAGAGTCAAGGCGCCCGCAAACCTCAATTTTACGGTCTTTGCCGGCCCGGGTCAATCGAATGCCCAATCTCCTGACCGGGCAGAAGGCGTCCCGGCGGCACCGTCGTGCATCCAATGGGACAAAGAATTCACGGATTAGGCGTTGACGCCATGATCCGGCAAACGCTACTCTGTGCCCATCCTCGGGAAATATCTGGTGATTATCGCCAACCCGGCTAACCATCCGATGCATGCGCAGTTTCCTGTGCCTCTGCCTTCCTACCGATTTTGTTCTGAAACCACCCCAACAATCATGTCAGTCCCTAGGGATCTGATAGGAGGTCATTTCTCCGCTTGATGAAAAAAGCGCTGGAAATCACGCCCAACCTGGAGCCCCTCTTCGGGACTCGCGATGAGAATCTCAGACTACTCGAGCAAAATCTGCACGTCCGCATTGACTTGCGTTCCGATGCCCTGCATGTGGAGGGCTCCCCGGAGGCGATCGCCCGGTTTGAAAGGGTTTTTGCCGATTATGAGTATTTGCGGCGAAACGGTACGCTGCTGTGCAACGGCGAGTTGCATGGCATGCTCAAGTTGGTGACCGCCGATCCGGCGGTGACCCTGCGCGGGTTGGTGGAGAGCGGCAAGCAACGCTCGGCCGGCATCAAGCGCATGGTTCAGCCCCGTTCCATCAACCAGAGGCGCTACTTCGAAGCCATCGAGGAGTGCGATATGGTCTTCGGCGTGGGCCCGGCCGGCACCGGCAAGACCTACCTGGCAGTCGCCATGGCAGCTTCCGCGCTGCTGGCCAAGAAGGTGAGCCGCATCATCCTGGTAAGGCCCGCGGTGGAAGCAGGCGAACGCCTGGGCTTTCTGCCCGGAACGCTGCAGGAAAAGGTAGATCCCTATCTCCGTCCGCTCTACGACGCGCTCTATGATCTGCTGGAGCAGGATCGCGTGGACAAGATGCTGGAGCGCAATGTGATCGAGGTGGCCCCGCTGGCGTTTATGCGCGGGCGAACGCTCAACGATGCCTTCATCATCATGGACGAGGCCCAGAACACGACCAGCGAGCAGATGAAGATGTTCCTCACCCGCCTGGGCAGCAATTCCAAAGCCGTCATCACCGGCGATGTAACCCAGATCGATTTGCCCAATCCCAAGAAGAGCGGGCTGGTGGAGGCCATTGAGATTCTGCGCGGTGTGGATGGCATCCGTTTCTGCCATTTCGAAGACGGCGATGTGGTCCGTCATCACCTCGTACAACGGGTCATCCGGGCGTACGATAGCTTTGGCCGGGCGCAGAGGGAACTGCCGCTCAACCTGCGAGAAAGCGCTCCAGCCAAATCGGCGCCCAAACCGCAGTAGGCTTCTCGGCTTTTTGGGAAAATAGCCGGCCGGATGCCTGATATTTATCCTCAAAGCCACGCGGCAACGTAGTCTCATGGCAAGATGATCGTTATCGAAGCTGCCCGAGCGAAGAAGTTGCCGGCAGCCTCTGCTCTCGGTAAGCGTGACCTGAACCGGTTCCTGGTCAAAGCTACAGAAGCACTTGGTCTGACCGGTGATTTCTCCGTCCTTCTGACCGGAGATGAACAACTACGCGCGATGAATCTTCAGTTTCGGGGCATGGACAAGCCTACCGATGTGCTCTCGTTCCCGGCATTACCAGAGGCCGCGAACTGCGGTCAGGGGGGTGACCTGGCCATCTCTCTCGACACCGCCGCCATCCAGGCGGCGGACCATGGGCACACATTACAGATGGAAGTTAAGATATTGATCCTGCATGGTCTGCTGCATCTGGCCGGTTACGATCATGAGCGCGATCAAGGGCAGATGCGGCGCCGCGAAACCCTGCTGCGCAAGCAGTTCGCTTTGCCTGCCGGGCTGGTCGAGCGCACCTTGAAGGAGCGCCGCCGGTCCGCAAGCCGTCGGCGCGCGCCAAGGGGCGGCAAGCCATGAGCCTCCTCTGTGGATTGGCGATCGCCCTTCTGCTCTTCATCCTGACTCTCTCCTCGTACATCGCCCGGCTGTACGCGGAGACGGGCAAGTTTCTTTCCGGCGAGTTCCAGGAGAACATCGATGTTTGGGAGCTGAAGGTTGAGCCCAAGCTAGGTCTCAGCCGGGAGCGGATCGCGCTTTCCGCGGCCGTGCTGACCCAATTCTCCCTGGCCTCGCTGGCTCTCTTCTTTGGGGTGCTGCTCTTTGCCGGGAACGGGGGGGTTCGTCCCAGCGTGGCCGAGGCGGCGCAGGCGGTGCTGGGCGCGGTCCTGGTCATCGTGCTCTTCAATCAATTCCTGCCCTTTGTCTTTTTCACCCGCACCACCGGACTTTGGGTGGTGCGCCTGACGCCCCTCATCCGTGTGCTCTTTTACCTCGTTCTGCCAGTGACCCTGTTGCTGGCATTTCTGCTTTCGATCGCAGCCCTGGCGGAACCCCTTCCCGGCAACACGGAGGAAGATCCAAGCGAGGCGGCGGTGGAGGCGCTGATCGAAGCCGGAGAGGAAGAGGGAATCATCGAGGAGGGCGATCGTGACCTGGTCCGCTCCGCGGTTGAATTTGGCGACAAGGTAGTGCGGGAAGTCATGACACCGCGCCCGCATGTCTTTGCGGTTCCCGGCGACATGACGCTGGAAGACTTTATCTCCGGATTGAAGGAGCATCCGTACTCGCGTGTCCCGGTCTTTCGCGGCTCGCTCGATCACGTTACCGGGATTGCCTTTGCCCACGATCTGCTTCATATCGCCGATGCTGCCGCCAGCACGCAGACGGTGGCCAGCATTCAGCGGCCGGCCGCGCTGGTTCCGGAAACCAAGCGGGTGAATGAACTTCTGCGCGAGATGCAGCGTGAGAAGCAGCACATGCGCATCGTGATTGACGAGTACGGCGGCGTGGCCGGCCTGGTCACCATCGAAGATCTGCTGGAGGAGATCGTCGGCCGCATCAGCGATGAGCACGAATACGACAGTGAGCAGGATGTGCCGCTGCACGAGGCCGGCGGCACGTGGCTGGTTCCCGGCACTCTGGAGGTAGCCCGCCTTGAAGACCTGCTCAGCTGGCGGCTACCAGGTAGCGCAGGAATATCAGGCTGCGACGGTCGCAGGCCTGGTAAGCGAGATTGCCGGACGGATCCCTTTGCCGGGCGAAGTGATCGTTGCCGACTCACTACGCTTTGAAGTGGTGGCATCGACCGACCGCCGCGTTGAACGGGTTCGTGTATCGGCCATCGAGAGCGACGACCGTGAGCGGGGTCTACACTAAGGTGTGCGATCTGGTTTCGTCTCCATCCTCGGCCGTCCCAACGCAGGCAAGTCGACGCTGCTGAATGCGCTTATCGGCGAGAAGATCGCGATTGTTTCCAACAAGCCGCAGACCACACGGAACCGAATTCAAGGAATCGTGGAAGTGCCTGCGCGCAAGGGCAAGAGTGCGGCACAGATTGTTTTTGTCGACACTCCCGGTGTCCACCGGCCCGGCTCCCAGCTCGACCGGCGCATGATGCAGGAAGTGTATGAGGCCCTGGAGAGCCGGGACATCGTCATCCTGATGGTCGATGCGGCCCGCCACAGTGAAGTGCCCGAAGAGGGCAAGAAACCGTCGCGCCGTGCGGAACGCGAAAGCAGTGAAGACGCGTTTGTCATGCAGCTTATCCAGAAGCTCGACTGCCCGGTCTTTCTGGTGATCAACAAGATCGACCTGGTATTGCGCTCCAAGCTTCTGCCGCTTATCGAGCGATTCACTGCCTTGTATCCGTTTGCCGAAGTGATCCCGATTTCCGCGCGCAAGAAAGATGGCCTGGACGTCCTGTTGGCGAAACTGGTCGAGTATCTGCCTCAGGGCCAACGATACTTTCCCAAGGATCAGTTCACCGATCAGCCCGAGCGCTTCCTGGTCGCTGAGCTCATCCGCGAGCGGATCCTGCTGGAGACCGGAGAGGAAGTTCCCTATGCCTCCGCGGTGGTGGTGGAGCGCTTTGAAGAGCCTGAGCCAGTAACCGGCCCAAAGCTGCCTCTGACACGCATCTCTGCGGTGATCTATTGTGAGCGCGCGGGGCAGAAGGCGATCCTGATCGGCAAAGGCGGCAGCAAACTCAAGAGCATAGGTGCGGCTGCGCGCAAAGAGATAGAGTCGCTGCTGGGCACGAGGGTCTATCTTGAGCTGCACGTGATCGTCGAAGAGAACTGGCGTGAGTCAAGGTACTTTGTCGACTCTCTGGATTGGCGCAAACAACTGGAAGACCTGGCGCAAGCCAACGCATTCTCCAGCAGAAGCTGACAGGAAACTGGACGGGTGCCCCAGGTTCGCCGAGCGTACCTGGGCCGAAGAAGAAGGGCGAAGCCCCACCATTGCCTTGATAACTCTGTCCTGACTACAACGCGGGTGCCCCATATCTCGCTCGTTTTTCGCGAGATATGAGGAGAAGCCGCCGATGGTCCGCGTTCACGGTGGAAACGCTATTCGCGGACGCTGATGCCGAGGCTCTTCATCTTCCGATACAAGTGACTGCGTTCCAATCCCAACGCTTCCGCCGCGCGGCTCACATTCCCGTGGCATTCATCGATCTTCTTCAGGATGTAATCCCGTTCGTAAGCTTCCCGGGCCTGGTGCAGAGTGCTGAATTCCTCTCCCTTGCGGCTATTCCCGCGGAAGACCAGCATAGGCAGGTGCTTGCGTTCGATGCGTACCGTTAGCGGGTTCAGGATCATCACCCGCTCGATCACGTTTCGCAGCTCGCGCACATTACCCGGCCAATGGTATTGCTTCAGCACCGCAACCGCCTCATCACTCATCTCAATCCGCGGACGGCCATACTGGCGCCCAAACTCCAGCAGAAACTCGCGCACCAGTAGCGGAATATCCTCTTTCCTGTCGCGCAAGGGCGGCACATAAAAAGGAATGACATTCAAGCGGTAGAAAAAATCTTCGCGGAAGTTTCCCTTGGCGATCTCCTCTTCGAGGTCCTTGTTGGTGGCCGCAATCACCCGGACATCCACCTGGATAGCCTGCGTGGCGCCAACCGGGGTGAATCGCTGCTCATCCAGCGCGCGCAAAACCTTGGCCTGCATCTTGAGGCTCATGTCGCCCACTTCATCGAGAAAGAGGGTTCCGTTATCCGCTCGTTCAAACGTGCCGCGCTTTTCGACCGGGCCATTGGGGATTGCGCTGTGGCGATAGCCGAAGATCTCGCTCTCGATGTAATCCTCAGGAATGGCGGCGCAGTTCAACTCCACAAACACCCGGTCGCTGCGCAGGCTCTCGCTGTGGATGGCGCGAGCGATCAGCTCCTTGCCGGAGCCGGATTCGCCATAGATGAGCACCCGTCCATTGGTGGGCGCCATCAGCTTGATCTGCTGGCGCAGCGCCTTGATGGAGACGCTCTCGCCGGTAATCGGCACATGCATCAGCAGCTGGCGCTTGAACTCCTGGTTCTCGCTGCGCAGCCGCCGTGCTTCCACCGCATTCTTGAGCAGAATCAGAGTGCGATCGATGGAGAGCGGCTTCTCCAGAAAGTCGAATGCACCCAGCTTGGTCGCGCGGACCGCGGTTTCGATGGTGCCGTGACCGGAGATGATGATCACTTCAGGCAGGCTCTCGATCTCCAGCGAACGGATCTCCGTCAGCACTTCCAGGCCATCCCGGTCGGGCAGCCAGATGTCGAGCAGCAACACGTCATAGGACGCGTCCCGCAGCAGCACCATGGCCTCGGAAGCGCTGGCCGTGCTGGTGACGGCGTACCCATCTTCCTTGAGGATCTCGCCCAGAGATTCGCGGATCTCCGCTTCATCGTCGACGATGAGGATGTGGTTCATGCCTGCGCCCTGCCGTTAACCCCAACCAGAGCTGCTTCATGCGCGCTCTTGGCATCGGCCAGCGGCAGTTCGATGATGAATCGCGCGCCGGTAGGGCTGTTCTGTTCCGCGCGAATGGCCCCGCTATGTTCCTGAATGATTTTTGAGGCGATCGCCAAGCCCAGGCCGGTGCCGCGTTGTTTGGTCGAAAAGTAGGGAAGAAAAAGACGCTCGCGCATCTCGTCGTTCAGGCCATGACCGGTATCGGCGACCACGATCTCGGCGGTGGTGTGCCCCTCGATCAGCCCGGTTTCTATGGTCAATTCGCGCAGCAGGCTGCTTTGCATTGCTTCGGCTGCGTTGTCGATGAGATTGGCTAAGGCGCGCTTCAACGCCTCCGGATCCGCCAGCACCGGGGGAATGCCGCCGCCCAGGCGCTGCACAATGCGAATGTGATGCAGCCTTCCGGCGAACAAGGCCAGAGCGCTTTCTACGATCGAATTGAGGTCACAGACTTTGGGCCGCGAGGTAGGGAACTGCGCCAACGAGGCAAATTGATCCACCAACCTGCGCATGGTTTGAACGGATCCCAGGATCACTTCGCTGCACTTGCGAATCACCGAGTCGGATTCCGGCAAGGGACGGTCGACATGCTTTCGGATGCGCTCCGCGGAAAGCGCAATCGGCGTCAACGGATTTTTTATTTCGTGGGCCACCCGTTGGGCTACTTCCTTCCAGGCGACCTGACGCTGGGCGTGCAGGAAGTCGGTGACGTCCTCCAGCACCAGGATGCATCCCTCGCGATCTTTGCCCAGCTCCAGCCGGGCGATGGTGGCGGTTACGTTCAGTGCGCCGCGCGGCCCGGGCAACTCGATTTCCGTGGCCGCCAAGCCCATGCGTTTGCTGCGGCGCAAGAGCACAATCAACTCATCGGCGATCTCGCGCGGCAAAATCGACTCCAACGGCATGCCTGCAAGGTCGCGATGCTCGCGCGGGCTGAGCAGGTTGCGCGAGGCGCGATTCGCCTGCAAAACGCACATCTGGGGGTCGAGCGTGACCACCGCACTGGGGATGGTCTCCAGGACCGTTTCCAACTCACTGCGGCGTTCCTCGAGCGCCCGATTGGCAGCCGACAGCTGGGTGGTGGAGGTCTCCGCCAAGGCGCGGCTTTCCTCCAGATCCTCCGCCATGCGATTGAACGATCGCACCAATTCCCCCAGCTCTTCCGTCGCCGCCACCCTGACCCGGTGAGCATAATGGCCGGCGGCAACGGCGTCCATGGCATCCGCCAGAGCCTCCACCGGCCGGGTTACCTGCTTGGAAAGAAAGAGCGCCAGCCAGCTGCTGGCGAAGAAGACTAGCGTCGTCAACAGGAACATCAAAAGCAGGTAGGTGGTGCGGATCCGTCTGCGCGCGCGATACAAGACTTCGTAGTCCCGTGCGCCGGAGCGAATGTCCTGCACGGTTGCGCTCAGCCCTGCAGGGAGAGGTAGACCCGCAACTACTATGCACCCGTCTACGGTGCTTGCAGCTCCCAGCACATATTCATTTGTTCCGCTTACCAGCATCGGCACATCGCTGCGCTGGGCGGCATGCAAAACGGTGGTGATGAGTGAGTCTTGTCGCTGTGGGGTATCAGTTTCCGTCCCATTCATCCAGGAACGAATGATCGCCTGGCCATTGTCCTGGGGCAGCTGATATTGGCTGACAGCGGCACCGTTGCGGTAGACGACAGCAAAACCGCCCTCGAGGGTGATGCGGTGGGTTGCGATTTCCCGCAGCAGGGCTTCGGAATTTCCGGTTTGCAGGGAGTGAGTCAAGCTAGGGGAGCTGGCCAGCGACTCCGCCTCAGCCCTAGCGTTTGCGGCTGCGTATTGAGAGAGTTCCAGGGCAACGAGGGTCGAATCCTGGCGCATTTGCGAAGAGGGCTGCGAAAACCAGCGCTCCATAGCCCGATTAAGCAACCCGAAGCTGAATAGGAACATGAACACTGCGGGAGCGAAGGAGAGCAGCAGAGCACCCACCAGCATGCGGCTGCGAATTCTCGAGCCCAGTACTCGGCTGCGCTGGTCGGCCAGCAGCTTCACAATGTTACGGAAGAGCAGGATGAGCAAGGTGAGCAGCAGCAGAAACGCGATCACCGAAAGCGCGGTGAACAGGAGGATCTGGCCAGTCCCGTGCGGGCGCAGAAATGGGGGAAGAGGGTTGAACGCATTCAGCGCAGCCAGCGCCAGCAACAGCAGGAACATGCCTCCTCCGAGCGCTGCCACTGCATTGCGGCGGTGCTGGGATTCTGTTCCCATGCGATTCCCCCTGTTATCTACAGATTACAACCCCGGACACAGCCCCGCATACGATCCATCGAACCGGCATCGAGCGCGCAAGGATGCTCCTGCGTTCCCACTGCCATCTCGCCTGGGGGCTCGTTTGTGATGGAAATCCGGACGGGAAGAAGTCTACAGGGAGTTCATCTTGAGCAGAAATTCGGCGTTGTTGCGGGTCTTGCCCAGACGGTCGACCAGCAACTCCATGGCTTCCACCGGCGAAAGCGGATTGAGGACCTTGCGCAGGACCCAAATACGCTGCAGATCTTCCTTGGGGATGAGCAACTCTTCCTTACGCGTACCGGAGCGCTGGATGTCGATGGCGGGAAAAACCCGCTTGTCGACCAGCTTGCGGTCCAGAATGACTTCCATGTTGCCGGTGCCTTTGAACTCTTCGAAGATGACCTCATCCATGCGCGAGCCGGTATCCACCAGGGCTGTGGCGATGATGGTGAGCGAACCACCTTCTTCGATGTTGCGCGCGGCCCCAAAAAACCGCTTCGGGCGTTGCAAGGCATTGGAGTCAACACCGCCGGATAGCACCTTCCCCGACGGCGGAACGATGGTGTTGTAAGCACGCGCCAGGCGGGTAATGGAATCCAGAAGAATGACGACATCGCGCTTGTGTTCGACCAGCCGCTTGGCCTTTTCGATAACCATCTCGGCCACTTGCACATGGCGCGCCGCAGGCTCGTCAAAGGTGGAGCTGATGACTTCCCCTTTGACCGACCGCTGCATATCGGTTACTTCCTCAGGGCGTTCATCGATTAAGAGAACGATGAGGGCGACCTCAGGATGATTGGTGGTCACGGAATTGGCAATCGACTGCAACAGCATCGTTTTGCCGGTTCGTGGAGGAGCGACAATCAATCCGCGCTGGCCCTTACCCACAGGCGTCAGCAGATCGGTGACGCGCCCGCTGGTATTTTCGTGGACCGTCTCCATCTTGATCCGTTCCTGGGGATAGAGAGGGGTCAGATTGTCGAAAAGGATCTTGTTTCGGGTCTCTTCGGGCGACTCAAAGTTGATAGCCTCGATTTTGACCAGGGCAAAATATTTCTCCCCTTCGTGGGGCGGGCGCACATTGCCACTGATGGTGTCACCGGTTTTGAGGTCGAATTTCCGGATCTGGGAGGGGGAGACGTAGATGTCGTCGGGGCCGGGGAGGTAATTGTAATCAGGGGAACGGAGAAAGCCGTAGCCGTCGGGGAGTATTTCCAGCACGCCTTCGGCAAAGATATGGCCTTCTTTTTCACTCTGGGCCTGAAGAATCTTAAAGATAAGATCCTGTTTACGGAGGCCGCTGGCGCCTGGGATTTCGAGCGTTCGGGCGATGCGGCTGAGCTCCGTTATATTTTTTTCTTTCAACTCGGAAATGGTCATTTTCACCTACGGGGGGAAGTTGTGGAGGGGTTTACCGGGCAGGAATCTTGCTGGCGTTAGCGGGTTCGAATGTCTCGGGAAAGGGGTGGCGAAGGCCCAGAACAGGGCCGCGCTTACGCTGCGCGGCGCTGCTGGAGCTGGGTTGCTTCCGGTGTAACGGCGGAGGATGCCGCCGGGCTCTCATGGTGGAAGCGGACTAGAACCTCATTGGTGGTGTCCTGAAGACGGGTATTGGGCTTGTGCAGCTTACGGGTGGCCTTTGAAGCCAGCTGACACAGTGTATAGCGATTCGTAACGTGGGCAAGTGCCCCAAAGATAAGATCAGAGCGCATCTTTATTCTCCTTCATCCTTTGACCGTCCATGTGCGCATTTAAGACGGCAAAGAACTTGCCTCGCGCGGCCGTCGGTCGATTTTCTATTTGTTAGACGCGAATGCTCTCTTGCGGGAACAATTTTTTCGTCTGGGTTGCTAGTTGTCCAACCGGAGTTACTGGTAATGATTCCCTGGCCCTAAAAACGGGCGCTTCCGGCGGAATTTCCCTCGCGCGGAACCTTTATGCAGAGGCGCTTTTCAAAGGCGTGGCCTCCGTCTCAGGTTGCGCATGCTTGCAATTAGCCAGCATGTCGCGCTGCTGTGACCTCTGTGCCTAAGGAGTTCTGTTTTTCGGGCGCTCGATGCACTTTACTGAAGCTGAATAACCGCAGGAACGTGCCAGGTAGCTCTGATTCATGCCCGAAAGGCGCGTTCTCATCAAGCCATGTAGAAGTTAACTCGATCGAAAGGGAGGGTCAACACTTTTTTTCATAGAAATTACTCGGTTGATTCCCAAAAATGGAATATCTGACTACCCTAGGCAAGTTTTGGGCAACTGCGTACCATGTGGGCAGCGCCACCAGCCCTACCGGCCCGCCATGACGAAAAATCGCCCGCCTGACGACCCCGTCGCCGAACTCAATCTCCCCCCACTTTCGCTGGAAAAAGCGGAGAAAGGCTCGCACCGCTCTATGTGGGAACTTCTACTCCAATTGCGTGTACTTCTGCCCTACCTGGCTCGGATCGTTCCCCTGCTTGATAGGGGTTTGCTCAAGGGATCCTCGGAAATTACCGAACTTTCCAAGGGAATTGGCGAGATGCGGGACGGCAGCCGGGATTTAGAGGTACAGGCCAGGAACCAGGCGCTGCAACTGGAACGGATTGAGCAGCAGATGGCCCGCCTGCGTGTGATTCAGGAGAACAACATGGAGGAAAGCCGCAAGCTTGTCTCCGAGATTCGGTCGCTTCGTAGCTCGCTGTTTGCCGTGGCGATCCTATTGGTTGTGCTTTTGCTGGTTTCGGTCGGGCTGCTTGCCTTCCTTGCAATTCATTCGTAGGGGAGTCAGCCCTTCATAGGAAACTTTTACCTAGTTGTTTATATTATCAATATTTATTATCACGATACAAATCCGACTTCGCGACAACACTAATTTCCCGCGGAACCCTTACGCCTTCCTGTTGCCAGTTGTTCTAACGCGGGACTAGGATACGCGATAGTTCGGTGCAGTCCTCTTCTTCGGACGTGCCAGATCTCCCCTACGAAGTCGTTCCAGGCCTCACGATAGCAAAGAAAAGCTGGCGACTTACTCGTCAGCGTGTGTGGAGTGACTCTCTATGGCATGGTATGCCTATTGTATTAGTGAAAAGCAGGCGTTTCCTGAACTCAGCCGGCACCGAAAACCCATACCAATGGAATCGGTGATGGGAATCTCAGGAAATCAGATCTTCCTCTATCCAGCCAGCGACTTAGCCGTTATCGTCAGTGAACACCACCCTTCAGAAAACTTAGACCAAAAGGCAGCCGTCGAACATGCACGTGTGATCAGCGACTGTTTCAAACTATCCACAGTTCTTCCTTTCCGCTTTGGTACGGTGTTTGCGGATGACGAGGCCCTGAGGAAATCGATTCGCTCCAATCAACGGCAGTTTCTTGCCAACGTCGACCGTTTGCGCGGCAAAGCCGAGATGCATCTTAAGGTGCTTCTTGATGATTGCTGCCGCGAACAGGGTGCTCCAGTTCCCATGGACAGGGTAGGCAAGGAATACCTGTCAAGCCTGCGGGAGAGCGCCACTCGGCAACGCGAACGACAGACCAAGGCGCGGGCAGTTTCGGTGCAGATGCACCGCATGTTCAGCCCGCTCGATGAAGAGATCAGCTGCCGCAGGATGGATTCCGGCAAAATGCTGCTCGACATCGCTCACCTGATCGATCACAAGTGCATCGAGCGCTATCAGAACAAGTATTCAAGCGCCAGCCAGCAGCTGAAGGATTGCCATATGCAACTCTCCGGACCCTGGCCTCCCTATCACTTCGTGCAGCGGCTGACTCGTCCGGTGCATGTACATGCGGTACCTGCATAAGACGATTGTTATTTGGAACGCAAAGACCCCGGCCAGTTGGCCGGGGTCTTTGCGTTTGTGCTTGATAAGTGGATGCGGGCTCGTAGTCAGAGATGAAAGCGTCACAGCACTTACAGACCTAAGTCCCGTGGGAACGGCTGACTGTAGTCCCGACGCAGGGGGTAAGACATGAGAGCCAGGAACTGATGCCATGATCCGCATTCACATGCTGTCCAGGTTCACCCAGGACTGACGTCCTGGGTCCACATGAGGGCAGGACCAGTCCCGCAGGGACGGCTGAGAATATCCCAGGATGACGTCCTGGGTATCTTTGCTGCCTAACTAACCTTGTTTGCAGCCGGTATATCTTTCCTGCGGCTGAGGACGAAACTGGTCCGGGAACGGCGGTCGGCCGAGGCGTGATCGATTTTGCGCCAAAAGGCGACGAAATAATCCACCGCGGAAATAATCGATACCAGCACCATGAAGTAGATAGCCGCGATGGCAATCCATTCCACCGGCAAAATAAACCAGCCAAAATGCCATGCATACCAGGCGTGAGCCAGGATGACTGCCACCACGGACACAATCTGGATCACCGTCTTCAGCTTGGCCAGATCGCTGGCCTCGATCGTGAAGCCTTCCGAACTGGCTATCGAACGCAGGCCACTCACCAGAAACTCTCGCCCAATCACCAGTACCGCCACCCAGGCCTTCATGAGGTGAGGGTTGAATTGCACCAGGCAAACATAGGCGGCGGTGATCATCAGCTTGTCGGCCAACGGATCCAGCAGCATGCCCATCGTCGTGATTTGACCGCGCTTGCGCGCCAAATAACCGTCAACCCCGTCGGTTATGGAGGCCAGGATGAATAGCAGAGACGCAGCAATCTCCTGCTCCCCATGGACGCTACGAAACGGGTAGTAACTGGAGAGCATCCAGATGAGCAAGGGAATGCAACAGATGCGGCTCATCGTGATGGAGTTTGGCAGGTTCACGATAGACTCGGCTGGTTGAGGAAAGGCCCGTTTGCCCTTCTCATCATTATGCACCAGTCAGCGCGTGTTACTTCTGTACTGGTTGGCGGGGGCCCTCAGCCTGGAGCCCCCGATTGGCCAGAAATCAGGCGTATATGCCGCGCTGCTTGATGGTGAAGGCAACCCGGTCGATGGCCAGCATATAGGCGGCGATGCGATTGTTCACCGCGTGCGCTTCCGCGTAGCGAACGACATCGCCGAAACTTTCCGCCAGGATGCTTTCCAACTGCTCATTGACCACGGCTTCCTTCCAGAAATAGCCTTGGCGGTCCTGCACCCACTCGAAATAGGAGGCCGTAACCCCGCCGGCATTGGCCAGGATGTCGGGAATGATGAAAATCTTCTTGTCGGCCAGGATCTCGTCGGCAACGGCAGTGGTGGGACCGTTTGCGCCTTCGCAAACGATGCGTGCTTTGATGCGGTCCGCATTGCGGCTGGTGATGACGTTTTCTGTGGCGGCGGGGATCAGGATCTCACAATCAGAGACCAGCAGGCCTGCGGTATCCACAGCTTCCGCTCCCTTGAAGCCCAGTACCGTGCCGTTGCGCTGGCGATATTCCAGCAGCAAGTGGATATCGATGCCGTTGCTGTTGTAGAGCCCGCCGTCGTATTCGGCGATGCCAATGATCTTGTAACCCTTTTCCATCATCAGCTTGGCGGCGTTCGAGCCCACGTTGCCGAAGCCTTGGATGATCACGCGGCAGCCTTCACGCTGCATATTCAAATAGCGCAGGGCCTCGTCACAGACTACGGCGATGCCGCGGCCGGTAGCTTCGCGCCGTCCCCGCGAGCCGCCGATGTTGAGCGGCTTTCCTGTAACCACAGCGGTCACCGTCTGCCGCATGTGCATGGAGTAGGTGTCCATGATCCAGGCCATGGTCTGCTCGTTGGTGTTGATGTCCGGGGCGGGAACGTCCTTTTCCGGCCCGATAAACTCGATCAGCTCCGAGGTGTAGCGGCGTGTCATGCGTTCCAGCTCGCCAATGGACATCTTCTTGGGGTCGCAGATCACGCCCCCCTTGGCCCCACCAAATGGGATGTTGACCACAGCGCACTTCCAGGTCATCCAACTGGCCAGCGCACGCACCTCATCCAGGGTTACGTCGGGGGAGTAACGGATTCCGCCCTTGCCCGGTCCACGGGCAATCGAGTGTTGCACCCGGAAGCCGGTGAATACGTCAATGCTTCCGTTGTCCATCATCACCGGGATGTGCACGATCACTTCGCGTGCAGGGTAGCGCAGTACCTTCCACAGGCCCTCGTCCAGGTTGAGTCTTCGTGCGGCAAAATCAAATCGGGCAGCCTGGGCTTCCCAGGGATTAATCTCCTGCTCGAGCGTTACGGTTTGCATACCAATCTCCAGATATGGACTGCATTTGGCAGTCCTTCATGTCCCACCACAGTTGAGCCGTTTGCGCCCGGGCGGGACGGCGCAGGCACATCGACGGGGCGAAATCGAGCGTCGAATTCAGCACGATTTTCCGGATTTCCTGCCACGCAGCCCGCGACAGAGACGTTTGTGCGCCTTTCCGTAAAGAAAGGCGCATGAAGCTCATCGGCGTGACCAACCTCCACAGAAAATCAGGATTTCCGCTCCCGGCGAGCCCTACGCGCGTTTCGCGCCCACTTGGCCGGGACCTGTTTCTCGCACTACCCCAAACCTACCGAGTATAGGCGTCCCGAAGAGGCTCGGGCAAGCCGCGTACCGGTGCTTCACATGCTTAAGATGCTCTGCTTCAGCCCCCCTGTTCAGGAGAAATCCTCTACTCTTGAGGTGCTCGCGGCTATGGCCATTTAGTATGAGCAGGGATGCCGGCAGACACTACCATTTCACCCTCGCGTGCGGAATTCCTTCAACTGGCGGCTACACATAGCCTGGTTCCGGTCTACCGCACGCTCACGGCGGACCTCGAAACCCCGGTTTCCGCTTTTTTGCGCCTGGCCTCCGACGAACCTCGGTCCTTTCTTCTCGAATCTGTGGAAGGCGGCGAAAAGGTGGGTCGCTATACCTTTATCGGCATCCGGCCCTATCGCACCATCCTGTCCCGCGGGAGTTCGATTTCCATCAACGAGCGGGGCAAGATCCGATCCCTGCAGGGAGATGTCTTCGCTCTGTTCAAAGAAATGCTGGCCGGGCAGAAGCCGGCGCATATCGCTGGGCTGCCGCCGTTCACCTCGGGCGCGGTGGGATTCTTTGCTTATGACGTAGTGCGCCAGATCGAACGGTTGCCGGAACTGGCGGTGGATGATCTGGGTGTCCCGGATGCCTGCCTCATGTTTTTCGATGAGGTTTTGGCGTTCGACCATGTGCGCAAGCAGATCCAGCTCATTGTGACCGCGGACCTTTCCCGCTCGAAGCCGGCGGCCGCTTATAAGGACGCGAAACAGCGGTTGGACCGTCTGGAAAGGCGCTTGGCCCGGCCTCTACCCAAGCGGCGGCATGCGGCGCCCAAAGGCAAACTTTCGGTTACCAGCCACACCCAGAAGAAGGATTTCCTGACCTCCGTCGCAAAAATCAAGGAGTACATCGCGGCGGGCGATATCTTCCAGGCGGTGCTTTCGCAACGTTTTGAATTGAAGCCGGGAGTCGATCCCTTCTCCATCTACCGCGCGCTTCGCATCGTTAATCCTTCTCCGTACCTGTATTTCCTGCGTTTTGGTTTAGAGAATCAGGGCAAGCCGGACAAGTCGCCGACCTTCCTGGTGGGGTCGTCTCCTGAATTACTGGTGCGCGTGCAGGGGCGCCACGTTGAGTACCGTCCCATTGCGGGCACGCGCCCGCGGTCGGCTAACGAGGAAGAAGATCTGCGCATCGAGCAGGAGTTGCTGGCCAATGAGAAGGAACGGGCCGAGCATGTAATGCTGGTCGATCTGGGACGCAACGATATTGGCAGGGTATGCGAGTTCGGGACCGTCCGGGTCAAGAGCCTGATGCATGTGGAGCGTTATTCCCACGTGATGCACCTAGTCAGCGCGCTTGAGGGACAAATGAAGGAGGGCCTTTCTGCGGTCGATGCCTTTTGCGCGTGCTTCCCGGCGGGCACGCTGAGTGGGGCGCCTAAGATTCGCGCGATGGAGATCATCGAAGAACTGGAGCCGACGCGGCGCGGCATTTACGGCGGTAGTGTGTTCTACGCAGATTTCTCGGGAAATTTCGACTCGTGTATTGCTATCCGCAGCATGCTCCTAAAAGGAGAGCAAGGATACATTCAAGCGGGTGGCGGCATCGTCGCAGATTCCGTGCCTGAAGAGGAGTACGAGGAGTCGGTAAACAAGGCTAAAGCCGTGGTCCGGGCGGTGGAAAGAGCGCGGGCCGTGGCTGGCCGGGGCAACAAATAGGTTTGTTGCCGGTGGGGAACCGCAGGTCCCTCGGCTGCGCTTGATGGGATGACAAAGTTGAGGGCAGTTGCTTACCTATACCGCCCGCGAGCCGGATGTGGAGATCCGTCCGGATGATAGTTTGGGCCTTCCCATCCAATTCACAGGAGCCAAGGGTCGCGACCCCCGCCCCTTTGTCATCCCGCAGCTACGGGATCTGCAGTTTCACTCCGCCTGCAACGAAATCACCGCTGGGGCTACACTGGGGTAAGTGGCTGGTATGGTCTTCGTTCTCGACAACTACGACTCGTTTACCTACAACCTGGTGCAGTATATGGGTGAGTTGGGGGCCGAGATGGTCATCCGCCGGAACGACGAATTGACGGTGGAACAGATAGAGGAACTCAGGCCGGAGCGCATCGTTCTTTCTCCCGGACCTTGCACCCCGCAGGAAGCCGGCATCAGCATTCCTCTGGTTCAACACTTTGCCGGCAAAGTTCCGATACTAGGCGTTTGCCTGGGCCACCAGGCAATCGGCGCCGCGTTTGGTGCAAATGTAGTGCGCGCACCGCAGTTGATGCATGGCAAAACCAGCCCGGTGGAGCACGACGGCCGCAATCTCTTCGCCGGCCTTTCAAGCCCCATGACCTGCACTCGCTATCACTCTCTGATCGTTGCAGAAGAAGATCTACCGGAAGAACTGGAAGTCACCGCACGCGTACAAAACGGCCACAGCAATGGGACCATCATGGGCTTGCGGCATCGCCGTTTTCCCATCGAAGGCGTCCAGTTTCACCCCGAGAGCGTGCTCACCGTAGACGGCAAGAGCCTGATCCGGAATTTCCTCACTCTCTAACAATGCTGCTTGAAAAGCTAAAGCCACTCGCTCCAGGCCGGTTCCTCCTAATCGGCTTTCTCATCGCCGGCGCCCAGCTGCTTGAGGCCCAACAGCCGATCGGTCGAACGTCGGCCACCGAGGTGCAAGTCTCCGGCGCGGTTGACATCTCTCAAGGCGAAATGCAGCTGGGCAATGGCAGCGAGATTACCGCAGGAGATCAGGCGGTGAAGATTACGCTCGAGCGGGGCGGCTCGCTACGACTGTGCTCCACCAGCAGCGTGCACCTTTCGAAGGACCGCTCCATCGCTGATCCGGCGAGCAGCGCGCTCATGATGGCGCTGGACCGCGGGGCCATCGAGGCAAACTACGCAGTGGGCATATATTCCGATGTGCTGCTCACTCCCGACCTGCGTATCCTCATATCCGGCCCGGGAGAGGCTGACCTGCGCATCCGGGTTAATCCCAAGGGAGATACCTGTGTGGATAATCACGGCGCCAATGCGCCGTACGTCACGGTCACCAGCCAGCTTGAGGGCGGAGCCTACCGGGTGCTGCCGGATCAACGCGTCAACTTCCAGCACGGCAGCCTGCTTGAAGTGGTGGATCACGAGCCGGAGCCTTGCGGTTGCCCAGCGGTTCCCGTCACTTCTTTGGCCAGTACTGGGACCACGACAGCCAGCCCCGCACCGCCAGGACGGCCCGTCGGTGGCCCCTCCTCTACGGCCGCGGATACTGCTTTTCCTATCGCAGAAAGCGAGGGATTAGCTGCACCTCCAGCTCCCCGCTCCACGCCGGTGGTTCCTCCTGGAGAAACGCATGCCCAAGTGACCGTTCCGCTTACTTACAACGGAGAGAATCCGGCTCCCGCGCCCCCCGCACCCCCTGCTTCCGCCCCGGCAGCTTCCTCCGCCCAGGCAACCTCCAGCCCTCAAGCAGCGCAGCCGGAGGTCGCCACTGCACCCGTGGCCCCAGCCGACAAGCAAGGCGGCTTCTTCCATCGCATCGGCCATTTCTTTTCCAAAATCTTCGGCCAATAGGGGGAGAGGTGGCCAAGCCGCCGTTCCTCCCAGGCAGGAGCTACAATCGACTATTGAGGCGATCTCCGGGTTCCTGATGATATTGGTGGCGCTGGCGAACTCCATGCGGCTTTCCTTAATGAAAACCGCACACGCGACGGCGTCCAGTGTGACGAAGCAGGAATCCGGGTTCACGCCCATTCCAGCAATAGATGAAGGAGTTTTTCTTTTATGGCGATTCCCGCCACACAGATGCGTCCGGGCATGATTATCAAGCACAATAACGAGCTGCACACTGTCTTCAGCGTTGAGCATCGAACCCCCGGAAACCTGCGCGCATTCATCCAGGCCAAGCTTCGCAACCTGCGCACCGGCGCCATGTTCGAGCACCGCTTCCGCTCCCCGGACCCCATTGAGCGGGTCATCGTCGACGAAGTCCCCATGGATTTTCTTTACTCGGACGGCGACGACTACTACTTCATGAACACCGAGAATTATGAACAGACCAACCTCAAGGGTGCGACCCTGGGTGACGCCATCGAGTACCTCATCCCTAATCTCCAGATCAAGGTCTCGTTTTTCGATGGCGTGCCCGTAGGCATTGACCTGCCAGGGACGGTGGAGATGACTGTCGTTGAAACCGAGCCTGGTCTCAAATCGGCGACTGCGTCTTCGGTCACCAAACCAGCCAAGCTCGAGACCGGCCTGGTGGTACAAGTGCCCCCGTTCATCAACGAAGGGGAAAAGATCCGCGTCGACACCGCAGAGGGCACCTATCTTTCCCGGGCATAAGGCTGCAGGCGCTCCGAGCATCAAGCCGCGGGCGGTCTTCTCATCACACTCAATTACAGGCTCAAATCTATGGTCCGCTACTACGTCGTCAAAGGCCGTGTGCAAGGAGTGGGCTTTCGCTGGCTGGTCCATCAGGAAGCGGGAGCTCGTGGATTGAAGGGATGGGTTCGCAATACTGAAAGCGGCGAAGTGGAGATCATGGTGGCCGGCAGTGAGGAGAAGCTGGCCGAGCTTCGCTCCGTGCTGCAACGCGGCTCCCGTGGCAGCCGCGTGGATGCGGTGCAGGAGCGTGACATGGACGAGGCCTTGGCCGAAGGCCTCGAATCGTTTCGAATTGAAGGAGCCTGGTAAGTACGCATGCCTCATCCCCCAATCAACTGTGAGCCTCTCAAATCTCTCATCCGGACCATCCCGGATTTTCCCAAACCAGGAATTCTGTTCTACGACATCACCACCCTACTCAAGGACAAGAAGGGTTACGCGACCCTGGTGGACGCGCTGGCAGCGCACTACATTGGCGTCGAGGATGTGGATCTAGTTCTGGGCATCGAGGCGCGGGGATTTATCTTCGGGCCCGCGCTCGCCTATCGTCTGAATGCCGGCTTCGTGCCGGTACGCAAGCCGAACAAGCTGCCCGCGGAAACCGCACGCGTGACTTATGACCTGGAGTATGGAACCGATGCGCTGGAAATCCATCTCGACGCCATCGAGCCAGGGCAGAACGTGCTGATCGTGGATGACCTGCTGGCTACCGGAGGAACGATGGAAGCCACGGTAAAGCTGGTTCGTCAACTGGGGGCCAGGATCGTTGGACTAGCCTTCGCCATCGAACTCGATTTTCTCAATGGACGTGACCGGTTCAAGGAGTATGACGTCTTCAGCCTGTTGCATTACAGCGAGTAGCTATACCACTCGGCGGCCGCCGCTCACCAGGTGAACAATCAGCGCCACGGCTGCGACAATGAGCAGAATATGCAGGGCAAAGGCAGCAAGGTGGAAGAGCAGGAAGCCGCCTACCCAGAGCAGGATGAGAATGATCGCCAGCGCGAGCCACATTTGCGGTGCACCTTGCGGAGAGTATCTCATTCCAGCGAGCCACTGCCTACAGCATTTTCACTTATGGTGTATGCAAGGCAACCGCTCCGGACGCGGCTTTTCCTCAAGAGAAGCCGCACTTCGCTTAACCCGACCAGTTCAGCGTAGAAGTGAAAATGCTCTAGGGGTAAGCGTCAGCCTGGAAACAACCGGTGATTTCCGCACGTAAGATGTCAAGGCAGCGGACCGTGCCCGTCCGCCGAGAGGAGCGACCACAGTCATGCTTCTGCACGCGTCATTCGTGATGTTTTCAGGCGCCATCTTTTCGGGTGCCGCGTTGTTGGCGTTGGGACCGATAGCGGCGCCCGGGGCAGTTCCCAATCATTCTCTGGGCGTCACGGCTCTGACCCATGTGCGGGTGATCGACGGCACCGGCCATGCTCCGCTGGAAGACGCGACGGTGGTGATCCAGGGTGATCACATCGTGGCCATTCATGTGGGGGCCGGCGCGCTCCCTTCGGGGGCAAAGGTACTCGATTTACACGGCGATACAGTGATGCCGGGGCTGATCAACGCCCATGGTCATCTGGCGTTGGTTCAGGATGGTCAAAACTCGGCCACGGCTTACACAGCGGAAAATGTAATCGCGGAGCTACGGCAGTACGAGAGCTACGGCGTGACCACGATGTTATCGCTGGGGTTGAACCGAGACCTGCTCTACACGATCCGCCAGCAACAAAGGCAAGGCAAGCTGGATGGCGCCACGGTCCTTACAGCAGACCGCGGCATAGGCGTCCCGGACGCGGCTCCCCCGTTGCCCGCTGCTCCTGATCAGATCTACCGCCCGGCGACAGCGGAAGAAGCTCGTGCCGCGGTGGACGCGATGGCCAAGCGGCATGCAGACATAGTCAAGATCTGGGTCGACAGCCTGGGAGGAACCAAGCCCTCTATGTCCCCTGAGATCTACCGTGCGGTCATCGAGGAAGCGCACAAACACCATCTGCGGGTGGCGGCGCATGTCTACTACCTCGCGGACGCCAAGTCGCTGGTCAACGATGGCGTGGACGTACTGGCCCACAGCGTGCGTGACAAGCCGGTCGACCAGGAGCTTATTTCCGCGATGAAGCGGCGAGGTGTCTGGTACATCCCCACCTTCACTGTCGATGAATCGTTCTACATCTACGCCGAGCATCCTGGTTTTATGCAGCTTAATTTTTTCAAGGAAGCCGTTTCGCCTGTGCTGCTGAACATGCTGACCAGCGACGCATACAGCAAGAAGGTCAATGAGGATCCGAAGACCGCACAACACAAAGCGGACTTCGCCATGGATCAGCAGAACCTCAAAACTCTCTACGACGCTGGGGTTCTTGTCGGTTTTGGAACCGACTCAGGCGCTATGCCTACCCGCATTCCAGGGTTCTCAGAGCATAGGGAACTGGAAGACATGGTGAACGCTGGACTCACGCCCATGCAGGCAATCGTCTGTGCTACCAGCAAGAACGCTACCTTACTAGGCATTGAGGCTAGGCGCGGAACGCTGCGACCGGGCAAGCGTGCCGACCTGATCGTACTGGCTGCTAATCCTCTCGACGACATCACCAACACGCGGTCGATTGTGACCATCTTCCACGATGGGCGCACTGTTGCGCCACGGGTTCCAGTAGTGCAGTAGTGATGGCTAAGTAGACATACCTCGGACCCTTTCCTCCAAACGAATGACCCGTCATTCATCGCGGGAAGGAGTTCATTGTCTGGGAGCAGGACCCGCTTCGCGCACCCCGGCGGGGGCATCGAACTTGGCGAAATTTTTCTCGAATTTTTCCGCCAGCATCACCGCCTGCTGGTCATAAGCGTGCGGGTCTTTCCAGGCATTGCGCGGATTCAACAACTCCGCCGGCACGTCAGGGCAACTGAGCGGGATGCTTAAGCCGAACGCCGGTTCGGTGATGAACTCGACATGGTCAAGGCGGCCATCCAACGCAGCGTTTACCATGGCGCGGGTGTACTTCAGGCTCATGCGCTCACCGGCGCCGAAGGCGCCGCCGGTCCAGCCGGTATTTACCAGCCAGCACTGCGCATTGTGCTGCTGCAGCCGTTGCCCCAGCATCTTCGCGTAGACCGCGGGAGCCAGGGGAATAAAGGGTGAGGCAAAGCAGGTGGAGAACTCCGGCACCGGTTCGCTGCCCAGTCCTGCTTCCGTTCCCGCCAGCTTGGCTGTATATCCCGAAAGAAAGTGATACATGGCCTGCGCCGGGTTGAGCCTGGCGATCGGCGGCAGCACACCGAACGCATCGGCAGTGAGGAAGAGGACATGATTGGGGTGACCACCCAAGCCAGGGATGACTGCGTTAGCGATAAACTCTATCGGATAGGCAGCCCGGGTATTTTCGGTATAGCGGATATCACTGTAGTCCGGAGCCCCGGTTTTGCTATCGATCACTACATTTTCGAGCACTGCGCCAAAGCGGATTGCATGGTAGATCTGTGGTTCTTTTTCCGGGGATAGGTCGACACATTTGGCGTAGCAGCCGCCTTCCATGTTGAAAATGCCTGCCTCACTCCAGCCGTGCTCGTCATCTCCGATAAGCCGCCTTTGCGGATCCGCGGACAGCGTGGTTTTTCCTGTTCCGGAGAGTCCGAAGAACAGCGCGGTGTCTCCGTCTTTTCCCAGGTTGGCCGAGCAGTGCATTGGAAAAACGTCGCGAGCGGGCGAAAGGAAATTCATCACACCGAAGATCGATTTTTTCATCTCTCCGGCATACTTGGTGCCGCCGATGAGAATGATATGGCGGGTGAAATCCGTAATGATGAAGGTGCTCGAATGGGTACCGTCGCGCTCCGATACGGCCTCGAACTCGGGAGCGGCAATCACAGTAAATTCAGGTTTATGGCCGGCCAGTTCCTCTGCCGGCACGCGCACGAACAACTGCTTTACGAACAGGGCGTGCCAGGCATACTCGGCGATAATCTGCACGGGAAGGCGGTAGTGGTTGTCAGCACCGGCATACAAATCCTGAACGTAAAGATCGCGTTCCCGCATATGAGCTGCGACCCGCGCCAGCAAGGCTTCGAATCTTGCCGAATCGAAGGGCTGGTTCACCTTGCCCCAATCGACGGTGCCGGTGGTGATGGCATCCCGCACGATGAACTTATCTCGCGGAGAACGTCCGGTTCGCGCACCGGTCAGCGCCACCAGTGCGCCATTATCCGCCAGGCTGGCCTCGCCCCGGGCAATCGCCGCCTCAACCAGTTGAGGGGTCGATAGGTTCCTGTGGACGTGGGCGCCTTCCACCAGCTTTGCTGTCAATGTGGCTGCCTTGACCGAATCCACTCGATGTCCCCGGATTTTCTGTGAGGTTTGTTGACGTTGATGATCTGCTTGCGGCTTTCCTCAATGAAAGGCGCACACGTGGACGTTCCTTGGTGCCGCGTACAGGAAATCCGGGTAGCTGGTTGGCAACTACTCAGGTAAGTGAGTTTACCCGTGTGCAACCGTAGCGGCAACGATTTTGAGCGTACTACCCAATGACTGTTGTCTTGATTGCAATGGCCCGGAGGGGACCAGACAAGCCAGCGGCTGCGGCTGGCCTCGCGATTACGAGGTAGGCATTACTGGCAATTCGGGCAGCAGGGAGGAGTGGCCAACTTCTTCCATTACGGCTGTAACCTGCTCCAGCACTTCATCCACGCTCATGGTGTACATCTCGCGCCCGTTGTCGTATCCGCTCTCCGCGGCCTGCTTCAAGTAGCGGCCAGCTACCTGGGCTGCCAGCCGGTCAGTGATGACATGGCCAGAGCGCTCTTTTTGCACCACCCAGGCTTCCGCGGGCATCGCGATCCAGACCGGGCGGCCATTTACCTCGAACCGGATGTCGACCGCATCCGCGTGGCGGGTGGCGATGGCGACCACGTTCGCCGTCCACCGGCAGTGCAGGTCTTCCCGGGTCCAGTGATCGGTTACATGGAAGTCTTCGTACATGGCTAATAGCCTAGCATTTCAAGGCGTATCCTATGTCCTTATCCGGCCGCGGCGGGTGCCGGAGGCAGGTTCTTCGCCTGGTACAGGAACCAAACGAGAAAAAATTAAAAAAGAAAGAGAATTTACCCTAAAATCTGCGTCCAATTAGGCGACACTAGTACGAACTTTTGACCGTGTTGAGGAGCAACTAAAAAAGTGGTGCATAATCCCGAAATCATACAGCGATTCGAACAGACGCTTCGTCGGCAGGAAAAGCAGTTGGAGCACTCCATGATCTCAGCGGTGGAGCAGGGCCGTGAAGTTGCAGCAGACAGCGCTCTGGATGCTGCCGACCAAGCCGTGCAGTCCTACCAGAAAGAGATGCTTTTCAGCCAGAGCACCAGCGGACATGAGCAATTGGCCCTGGTTCGCCTGGCCCTTAAGCGAATCGACGAGGGTAGCTACGGAGAATGCATTCACTGCGGCAAGACCATCGGTCTGAAACGGCTGGAAGCTCTTCCCTGGACCCCTTACTGCATTGATTGCCGGGAGAAGATCGAAAACGGCGAGATCGAAGATCCGGTTGCCGCTGCCTAATTTGGCCGGCCGCCTCTGAGCACGCGCCGCGGTTTGCCGGTTTGACCCGCAAACTTCGGCGCTGCTAAACTTTAGAAGCCCTCGCAGACGGCAAAAAGTCACAGCTGCTGAACTGCGACCCGCCTAAGACCGGCTTCTGAAGGAAATTAGTGGACACCCAGACACGTCACGCGCTCAAACAAGACCGTTTAGTCGAAGCCACCAAGACCAGTGTTGACTGGTTCCAAGAGAATCGATCCAGGGTAATTACCGCCAGCATTGCCGCGGTTATCTGCCTGGCCATCGTGGTGGCTGGATTCGTGCTTTATGGCAAGCGCTCGGCAGCGGCCGAACTGGCTTTTGGCGAGGCGATGGACACCTACAACGCGCCGTCTGGCGCAACCGGGCCAGCCTCCGACCCCCGGGCAAAAGACCTTTGCCACCGCGGCCGAGCGGGCGAAGCTGGCTAACCAGCAGTTTGCACAGGTCGCCGACCAGTATGGCTTATTTGAAGCGGGCAAGACCGCCCGGTACTTCACGGGAATCACGGCGATCGACCTGGGCCAGACCGGACCTGCGGAAACCTCCCTGCAGAAGGTCGCCGATGGGCACGATGCCGCGTTAGCGTCGCTGGCCAAACTGGCCTTGGCCAACCTGTACCAGCAGACCAACCGCAGTAGCCAAGCCGTGGTCCTTCTGCAACAGCTCATCGCGAAACCCACCAACACTGTGCCCGCCGATGCTGCCAAGTTGCAATTGGCGGCGCTTTACGAAAAGACTAATCCCGCCGAAGCCAATAAACTTTACGCCCAGCTTAAGAGTTCGAAATCGGCTGCGGGTCAGATCGCCGCGCAAAAGCTACAGCAGAAGTAGCAAAAGCCCATCAGTGCGCCGGAGGCGCAGTGACCGTAGCTCCCGGCTGCTGTTCGGCGTCGGTTTGAAACTTTTTATATTGGTCGAAGCGAATATTGACGTCGGCCCGGATGCCCGCTACCAGCAAGGCCCTCGCCTGTAGATGCAAGGTGATCGCCGTAGGCAGCCACGCTTCGTTGCGGATCAGCGCCTGATCGAAAACCATGTTGCTGCCCTTGGCGACTGACGCCAGCAGTCCGAAGCCGACATGGTAATTTTCGTCCAGCGTCGCGCTCATGCGCGAGACCTCGCGGTCCGCTTCATCGATCCACACCGTACCGCTCACTTTCTTGAGTGCATCTTCGTCCCGGCCGTGCGTTTTGGCATGTTCATCGCCGGCGAAGTCAAAGGCGATGGTGTCTCGCCCATTTAGGCTCACGCGGCGCGGCCTGGAAAAGGAAACGATCTGCAGCAGCCGCGCGACCGTGATGTCATCTTTTTCCGTGTTGTCCCGATAGCCCGGTTGCGAGATCTTTACCACTTCCTTATTGACCCGGTCCTGTTCTTTGCGCGCCTGGTCCGGGGTGAGATCCTTGCCATCCTTGCGCACCAGCTTCTCCACCCGGTGTCCGTTTACAAAGAAGACCTCATGCTCTTCGGTTTCGACCTTTTTCGTGTTCCCGCTGCTGTCGAGTTGCCGGGTCGTCTGCACCGCTCGGAACGTATAGTTCTCCCTAATTTTGTCCAGCTGCTTTTGATGAGCCTCCACCTCTCGCAGCATGGTGGCGGCATCGGGTATCGCCGTCTGTTCGCTTGCGGCCGAGGCTCTGCGGAGGCAGCACAACTCCCCGCCCGCCGAACGCTGCCAACGCGGCCACCAAAGCACTCGTTGCGAGCCATGGGCTCGAGCGCATATCTTGCCCCTTACCGCTCATCTTAGCGTAGGCTGTTACAACGAAAAGCTTCCCTGAATCCATCGGGTCACTCGACAGGATCACGGGTTTCTGGTGCGAAAGGAAATCAACACGATGGTGAATTTGCTTTTGAAGTGGGTCATAGGCGCCTTGGCCCTGTTAGCGGTAACGTATATCGTTCCCGGCTTCCGGGTAGTGAGCCTGCCCTCAGCCCTGGTAGCAGTCCTGGTGATCGGCTTTCTGAATATGACGCTGGGTCTGCTGTTGAAAATAATCACCTTTCCCTTCGCCATTCTCACTCTGGGTTTGCTGTTTTTAGTGATCAATGCGCTCATGCTCATCCTGGCGAGCAAGATCACTCCGGGGCTGCAAATCGCGAGCTTCGGCGCCGCCTTTATTGGAGCCGTGGTGCTGGCGGTGGTTCACGTTGTGATCGAGGCAGTGCTTTGACTCGCTCTATGATCGCGTTGATGAGACGCGCGAATTAGTGAGCCGAAGCAGCGCCGGCAATGGGGACGGGAGCGTGGGGCGCCGCAACGCCGCGCGGCAGCGGCGTCGGGGCACCGTTTGGAAGCACTGCCCGGCCCGACCTGGACCGCCCGCGTCCCTGGTTAACGGGTGTGGGCTGTACCGGAACCGGCTCCACGGGCACATGCACCGCCGAGGCAGTCCCGAATCCTCCGGCCGCTGGGGCAACCACGCGGGGCGCTGCCGGCCATCGGGACGCTTTGCTGGGTGGCATGGTGGTGAAGCACCAGGTTGCGCAGACCAGGATTCAGCGCTACAGCGGATAGGGCAACGCCCGCCGCCACGGCGCAGGCGGAGATGGCCTGGATCATCGAAACGGAAAAGCCTTTGCGTGGAGTTCGTAGCCGTAGGTTGACGCGCCGCTCCAAACCTGGTGGGGGCTCAACACTACCTAGCCGACCGCAGCGTCTCGTCGATTTCTGAATGCATGCTCATTGCAATGTCCCTTCCTGCTCCAGCAAGGCCGCGAGCGCGTGTCGCGCACGGTAAAGCCGGGAGCGGATGGTCGATTCGGTTGTCTTAAGTACCAGGGCTATCTCTACGGTCGAAAGTTCCTTCACCGCGGAAAGCAGCAATACTTCGCGCTCTCGTGCCGGCAGCGTATCGATGAGATGAAGAATCCGCGCGTGACGCTGGGCGGTAATCACCATCTTTTCCGCACTCAGCTCGCCCGCCGGCAGAACCCGCGCCAGGTCTTCAAAATCGTCCGCCTGCGGCCGTGTTTTGGCGCGCCGTTTGCGGTCGAGGACAAGGTTCCATGCGATGCGAACCAGCCAGACGCGATAGTCGCGCACCTCAGCCAGCTTATTGCGGTGGCGCAGAACGCGCAGAAAAGTCTCCTGCACCACATCTTCCGCATCGGCGGCGTTGCGCGTGACCGAATAGGCCACGCGGTAAAGGGTGGTGGAATACTCTTCTACCAGCGCGGTCACCTGGCCGTGCGTATCCTGCTCTGGTTTGGCCACTGCCTCGGCCTCCAGCCATCCGACGAATTGTCCTTCAACGGTTCCCATAGCGGTTGTTGGTGCCGTGTGTTGAACGGAGAGACTGTCGCATATAGAGACGCATCATACGCCCTTTCCGCTCGCCACCCGCTTCCGTCCCGCCCGATTGACATCTACTGTCGATTTCTTGCTGACCGGGTGTGCAGACGGCATCTATGATCATTCGTCATGCACGCCGCGTGCTTCAAGACTTCTTCGCGTCCGTTCCCCGGCTTTCGGGAACCCTGGTGACGCTTTGCTGGCTCATTTTGGCCGCTTGCGCCGGAGCACAAGTGACGAGCTCGGCCGGGAAGGCTACCGTCCTCGTTGTCTGGCGGCAGGAGGCTGATCTTGCTGGTACTTACCAGGGCCACGCGCCGGCGGCAGATGCGGCGAAACGGGTCTTCACCCTCAACCTGGCTTCGGATGGCACCGCCGTTTTCGACACGCTTTACGTTGGCAAAGACAGCGTGACCCAGCATGGCCGCTGGATGCAGAGCGGCAGCCAGATCGTGCTCACTTTTGACCCGATGGGGCCGCACCAGCCGCCCCGCCCGATCACCTTTCGCCATCGCGACCACGAGCTCAGCCCGATTCGATGGGATCCCAGTGAGTGGGGCCGGGGTGGCCCGCCTGTTCTACACCGTGCGCGGCCGAAGACAACCGTGCAAGGCGGACTCTGACGATGGATGTGTTTTACAACATCATGCTGGGGTATTTCTTCGGCTTTGCCCTGGGGGTTGGGTGCGCCCTTGCGGTCTTTTATGCGATCTATTCCGGCGGATACAGGAAGGCTATCGAGCACTCGCTGTTGCCGCAAAAGCCGAAGCGATACCAGGAGGCGGTGGCTGCGGCTGTGCGGCGCCTCGAAAAAGAAAAAGCAACTTAAGCCGGCGCCATTCTATCCCTCGGACAGACGTCGATTAGCTGGACGGGTGCTCCTCGTTCGGGCGATGGGAGGAACTGAAATATCTCTTCCAGTTCTCGCGCGGACTCTAAAGCCCGACGTATTCTCAATCGTTTACGGCCTGACTAAAGTCGCGCCCTGACACAAAGCACGAGTCTTTCGGCAGCCTCTGAGGCCGTACCCTTGATCTAAAGTGTTTTCCTGACGAGTACGGCCTTCAGCCCGAACTACGGTGGTTGCTGTCTTTAGGAATAATTGATCTTCAATTCCTTCAGCGAAGGCAGGAAGGCCGGATGCACCTCCGCCCTCAATCGTCCTGCCTGCACTCCAGGATCGGCGTTGGCGATCGCCAACGCCTCTGCGGCGGTGCCGGCGGCGATGATCGAAATCCCTACCAGCGGCCCGTCATCGGTAATCGGACCTGCCAGCAGGTAGCGCCCGGCTTGCACCTGTTCGCGGATGAATGCCAACTGCCGAGGTACCAGGTCGGCCACGTCCGCGCCCTGGGTATCATTCCAGCGCTCGCCCTTGAGCAAAAATGCAATGAAGTAGGGCTCTACATCACGAGGGATATTCTTCATCCGCGGCTTTTCTGTGGGGGAAGTTTCTTCCGTCATTCTGCCTACTTCGCCGCCTCTTCCAGCAACTGGTGCGCCGCTTCGGTCTTGCCTTCCTTCTGCAACAGGGCGGCATGCTGGCGCAGAATGGCGCGCCGCTTTTTCTCCGCCGAGGGTTCCCCAGAGTCAAAAGACGCCTTGCGGAAGTTCGCTTCCGCGGCGCGATAATCGCGGTCGGCCTTATCCATTTCACCCAGCTGGATGTAGATCATCGCCCGATGCCAGTAAGCCGTGCTCCACTCCGGGGACCCCGGCTTTACGGCTTTGGGCACGAGCTCGACCTCCTGGTCGAACTCCTCCAGCGCCTCCTGCTTATGGTCAAAGGCCGCCAGGGCGATCCCGTATTCGTCGTGCGCCAACATTTTATCCACCATGCGCTGGCGGGGAGGATATTGGTCGGCGAGATCACGCTGCTGCTTGCAGTAATCCAGCGAGAGAGGATCCTGGGCGGTGAGCAGGTTCACGCATTTCACCATCAATTTGCCCACCTGGTCACTCAACTCATTGACCTTGTCGTCGCTGCTCAGTGGGGAGGGGGGCGGCGAGCTTGGTTCTGCCGTCTTTTGTCGGCCTGACGCCTGTGCATGGAGCGGAATTTGGGGTTGGCTTCCAATCATGAGCAGGGCCACGCAGCAGCAGATGCAAACGCGCATATTAACCTTCATCCCGGGCATAAACCACATATTGATTATGCCGGATGGGCAAACCGGAGTGGGGTTTACCTAGCCCCCGGTTAATAGCACTATTGTGTAGCCCGTAGGCTTTGCGCTTCGCGGTGTTTACCTTGTCGGTCCAGCACATCCGCGCGCTGCACCCGGACTTGCTGGCGTAGTTGCGTGAGATGCTGGGCCCGCGGCGCATTTCCAACTGCACCTGCGATAGCCTTGGTCAACGTATCCTCGGCTGTCCCCAGATCGCCAGCCGCTTTTTCCCACTGCCCCAATTGCTGATAGGCGGTGGCGCGGTGCCAGAAGGCGACCGCCCATTGCAAGCTGTCGGGCTTGACAGTGCTTACCGGCAAGAGCGCGATCCCTTCGTCAAAAGCGTCCAGCGCCTGTCTTGGCTGGTGCGCAATGGCAAGTAGGGCAACGCCATATTCGTCGTAGGCCACGATGCGCGCCATACGTTCGGTGGCGGGGCCACTTTCGGCCTCATCGACTTGCGCCTTGCAAGCCGTGACAGCTTTCGTGTCCTGCGCCTGCAACAGCTCCGTGCAGGCAGACCCGGCTACCTGCGCAGCCGCAGCCGGGAGGCCAAAGAGAAACGCTGCACTCGATAAAAAAGTTCCCGCTTTGCTAAATGACAACCTAAATCTCCCCGGGGGCGCGGCCGCTGCAAACCCGGATTTCCTGTTCGCTGCGCTAGCCACGACCGCATGAAGTGCACCAACGCCAACCAGCTGCACAGGAAATCCGGGGGGCACGCGGTGCTCCCCGATAGAATAACGTGCAGCATGTCTGACCGGCTCTACTACGCTGACCCATCATTGGCCTCCTTCGAGGCTCGCGTTACCGACATTCGCGAGGTTTCCCGGAACCAGGGGCGGTCGCTGTGGCAAATCGCCCTGGACCGTAGCGCTTTTTACCCTACGAGCGGCGGCCAACCTCATGACACCGGCATGCTCACGGCGACCTCCTCGGGCGGCGCTGTGCTGGAAGCGCCCATCCTCGCTGTAGAGGAGGATGGGCAGGGAGAGGTGTGGCACACCACGCCGAAGCCGCTTCTGGCTGGAACCGCGGTGCAGGGATACGTCGACTGGAGCCGTCGCCGCGACCACATGCAGCAGCACTCAGGTCAGCATTTGCTATCCGCGCTGGCCCATCGCCAGCTGGGCGCGGCGACCGTTTCTTTCCACCTGGGCGAGATGACCTCGACTATTGATCTCGCCCGCGAAGCGATCACGCCGGAGGAATTGGAGCGGGTCGAGGATGCGGCCAACGAGATCATCGCCGAAGATCGCGCGGTCACCATGCGAACCATCCCACGGGCCGAAGCGGAGATGCTGCTGGCGGCCGGCACTTTGCATAAATTGCCGGAAAGGGAAGGAGACATCCGGCTCATCGAGATCGATGAGGTCGACCTCAACGCCTGCGGCGGCACACACGTTCGTTCCACGGGCCAGATAGGCGGTCTACTGATCCGCGGGACTGAACGCATGCGGCAGGGGATTCGCGTCGAATTCGTCTGCGGTATGCGCGCAGCGGTGACCGCCCGTCGTGATCTGGCGACGCTTACGCGAGCGGCTACCGCCCTTTCAGTGGGCCGTCTGGAGGTTGCGGAGGCGGTGGAGCGGCTATTGGCGGAGGGCAAGGCCGCCCACAAGGCACGCCAGAAACTTACCGAGGAGATGGCCGGTTACCACGCCTCGACGCTGCTGCTCGAATATCCTTCGGATCTGGGCCGTCGAGTGCTGCGCAGAACTTTTAGCGACCATGACGCCAACTATCTCAAGCTGCTGGCGTCGCGGCTGGTGGCCTCGGCTGGAGGAACCTGCGTGCTGCTGGCCTCCACCCAGGAGGAACCGGCCCGGGTGATCATGGCGGCCAGCGCTGATGCAAAAGTCGATTGCGGTACCCTGCTGCGCGAGGCGCTTGCGGTTTATGGCCTACGGGGAGGCGGATCCCCTGGAATGGCGCAGGGCCAGATTCCCCTTGCTCATCTGGACGCGCTCTTCAGCGGCCTCGAAGGCCGTCTCACATCACATTAATTGGCAAAATGCTTTAAACTGATGCTGGTTGTTCCCATCTTTGTGGGGCTATAGCTCAGCTGGGAGAGCGCCTCGTTCGCAACGAGGAGGTCAGCGGTTCGATCCCGCTTAGCTCCACCAATCAATCGAAATCTGCACAGCGTCAAGCGACCTCAGCCCCCGTGTGGAGTGAACCCCGGCGGAATGCAGTACCGTGGCTACGGCGATTTCCTGGTGAGGTCAGCGGTTGTTCGAGGTTTTACAGCACCCGTTGGATGCAAAACAGTAAGTGCAGTGACTCTCGAAAAGCGCAATTACGAATCGTCCCTGCGGGATGCAATAATCGCAAAATGAATTTTCCCGATCGTCACGTCAAAATAAAGTCGATTGCCGCTGCTGCCGTGTTCGCGGCGTCCATGGTAGTTATGCCTGGGGCAATGGCGCAGTCCGAACAACTGCCCGCGCGGGTTCGTCAACCGACGCCGGCCAAAGTTGTGGCCGAGCACATGGCGGCGTTCAGTTCCTGTGACTGGAAGCGCCTCATGGCTCAATTTCCCGACAACGTGGAGTTCTTTGCTCCCAATGGAATGACGGTGCGCGGCCGCAAGGCGCTCGGCGAGATGTTTGCCAAGGTCGTGAAGCCGCCGGCTCAGGGGGGGACCTGCGGATTGAAGATCACCACGGAGCACACCTTCGTGGTCGGCGACGTGATCAATGTTCAGTGGCGGGCGGATGCTCCCTTTCTCGCAGAGCCCTACCGCGGAGCTGATGCCTATGAGACTAAGGATGGCCTGATGGCGGCCCAGGTCACGACCTTCGATGCCGCTGCCTTGAAAATGAAGCATTAGTTCGATCGTCACCGCGACGCCGGTCCCCGCTTCATTGACATCCCTCGGCAAGCGGGGGCACCATTATCCGCAAGAGAATTGCCACTGCAAGGAGTTGTCCATGCCCACAACTGATGAAGCGATGACGACCGCGATCCATAAGCCTGCACTCGGCGCAGCCGCGGCCGCATTCATGGCCAAGAAACATCAAATGCTGATCGACGGCAAATGGGTGGACGCACGCAGCGGCCAAACCTTTGCGGTCGAAGATCCCGCGACCGAAGAAATTATTGCTCACGTCCCGGCAGGAGATAAGGCGGATATCGATCTTGCGGTTGCAGCCGCGCGCCGAGCCTTTGAGACCGGACCGTGGTCGAAAATGTCACCCGCAGCAAGACAGCGGCTGGTCTGGTCGATGGGCGACCTGCTCGAGCGCCACGCCGACGAGCTGGCCGAATTGGAAGCGCTCGATAATGGCAAGCCGGTCACCAACGCACGCCGCGACGATGTCGGCGGCTCGATCGAGATGTTTCGCTATATGGCGGGATGGGCGACGCGCCTGAACGGCGAGCAGATCCCTGTCTCTTCGCCCGGCAATTGGCATGTTTACACGATGCGCGAACCGGTCGGGGTCGTCGGCCAGATTATCCCCTGGAATTTTCCCCTGATGATGGCGGCATGGAAGCTGGCGCCGGCACTGGCCGCGGGATGCACCATCGTTCTCAAGCCCGCGGAGCAGACTCCGCTGTCCGCGATTCGACTGGGCGAACTGGTTACCGAGGCCGGTTTTCCCAACGGCGTCGTGAACATCGTCACCGGGTACGGGGAGACGGCCGGGGCCGCCCTTGCCGAGCATCCCGATGTCGACAAGGTCGCGTTCACCGGCTCAACGGAAGTCGGCAAGCTGATCGTTAAGGCAGCCGCCGGCAACCTGAAGCGGGTCTCGCTTGAACTGGGCGGCAAATCGCCGGCCATCGTCTTCCCCGATGCGGATCTCGAACTGGCCATCGCCGGAACAGCCAGCGCGATCTTCTACAACCAGGGGCAGTGCTGCACCGCAGGCTCTCGCTTGTTCGCCCACAAGTCGATCTTCGACAAGATCGTCGAAGGCGTTACCAAGGAAGCGGGCAAGCTCAAGATCGGACATGGTCTCGATCCTTCGGTCAACCTCGGACCGCTGGTCTCGAAGGAGCAGCACAACCGCGTAACCGGCTTCCTTGACTCGGGACGGAAAGAGGGCGCGGAAGTCGTTACCGGCGGCAAGGCAAGGGGCAACCAGGGTTACTTTGTCGAGCCAACGGTGCTGGCCCGGACCGATCGCAACATGAAGGTGGTGCGCGAAGAGATATTTGGGCCGGTGGTATGCGTTCAATCCTTCGACGATGCTGACCTGGACGCAGTAGCCAAATTCGCCAATGACACCGAATATGGCTTGTCCTCAAGCATCTGGACGCAGAACCTGAAGGCTGCCCACATGATGGCGCGCAAGATCCGGTCGGGCACCGTCTGCATCAATACCCACAACTATGGCGATCCTGCGTGGCCGTTCGGCGGCTATAAGCAGTCCGGCTGGGGCCGCGAGATGGGCAAGGAAGTCATGGAGCACTACACCGAAACCAAGGCGGTAGCTGCCCGGCTCTGAGGGAGCTACGGTTGCTGTCCAGCGGCGGAGAAGGTATTACAGGCGCTGACTTGGCCGCTGTTGAGGCCGCGGTTGAACCATCCCACGCGCTGCTGCGACGAACCATGAGTAAATGAGTCGGGGGTCACGTACCCCCGGGCCATCTTCTGCATGCGGTCATCGCCCACCGCGGCGGCGGCTTGCAGGGCGGCCGGCACGTCCCCTTGTTCGAGGATTTGCCGTTCAGCGGTGGAGCGCGCCCACACTCCGGCAAAGCAGTCCGCCTGTAACTCCATGGCTACGGATAACTGATTGCGAGCCCGCGGGTTTTGCTGCTGCATGGCACGCACTTTGCTCTCGATGCCCAGCACATTCTGCACGTGGTGCCCAATTTCATGTGCAATGACGTAAGCTTGAGCAAACTCGCCCGAAGCACCGTACTGCTTCAGCTGATCCCAAAAACCGAGATCGAGATAAACCTTCTGGTCTGCCGGGCAGTAGAAAGGGCCGGTCGCTGATTGCGCTGCCCCGCAACCCGACTGCGTGTAGTCGCGAAAAAGCACCAGCTTCGCCCGCGGATAGCGGATGTTCTCCCGGGCAAGAATCCGCGTCCACGTGTCCTGAGTATCACCCAGCACAAAAGAAGCCAGCTGCGCAGAACGGTCTTCTTGCGGCGAGGCAGCCCTGGGCGCGCCCTGCTGCACGTGGGTCGCACCACCGCTCGAAAAATAAGCGCCAATGTAGTTTCGGCCGGTAACCAGGCTGACGACCAACAGGATGAGGAAGCCCACGATTCCGAGCCCGCCCCCGCCGAAGCCGCCGCCTGACTGGCCTCGCCGATCCTCAACGTCGCCGCTAAGACCACCAGGTGTCCAACGCATAGAGTGCTACGAGTGTAGAACGAGCCTGTAGGGCTGGAAGGAAAATATACGCAATTTTCACTGCGCCCGACGGCGATTTCCTGTATTCCGAGGTTCGCTGCCCGCGAACGTTCGAGGCTTCGTCTGCGTCCATTCTTATACTTCCAGTCTTTGGTTTGGTTCGCGGCATTGACACCTCGAGCAGGAGGTCGCACGTGAAAGCATCAATCTTGATTGTTGGGGAAGACCCGGTTCTCTTGCACACACGCGCCGAGCTGCTGCGGGATTGGCACATAGTGGCTGCGAATTCACGAGAGGCCGCAGAAGCCATCCTGGCGCGACCCTACGACTTATTGATCCTCTGTCAAACCGTGCAGGAGATGGTGGGAAGAAGCCTGATCGACCAGGCACGGCAATTGCATCCCGGATGCAGAATATTGACCGTCCACTCAGCAGAAGAGCGGCACTTGGGATTGCCGACGTACCAGGTGGAGCTGAATAACCCGGGCGGGTTGCGGTCCACAGTTGGCAAAATCCTGGACGGTTGCCCGGCACCCGCTGTGGTGTGAATCCTTATTGGACTTCCTACATAAAGGCCAGCGCTATACCCAAGAGCACGGCAAGCACGTGAAAACCAAAGGTGCGCAGGAAACGGCTAGTGGCTTTGACGCCGCCGAGTAGATCCGCTGGCGATTCGTTGGAATGCTCGTTTTGCGGATTGGCAGGGGCGGGGGGAACCATGCAAACCTCTTTCCGTTCTGAGATTATCGACGGATTCGGCGGAAATTCGCTCCTCTTCCATCTACAACCTTTAGTGGAGGTACCGTCCTTGCGCCGGGGAGAGACTCCCGATCACTTGTTATCCGCCATATTCGGTAGCGGTTCGCCTTGCATGGGCAAGGTGGCGACGGGATAGGGGCTGATGCGTGCGGGCATCGCAGCTGCGCCCGGCTCCGCACTGGGCGTTGCGTCTGGTTCGATGAGCCAAACCCTTCGGTCCGGATAATGGCGAATGAGCTGCACATTCCAAGCCGGCTTAAGCTCGCGCGCCCAGATCACTTTCTCATGGTCTATTTCGGCCAGATTCCACACCCATTCGTAAAGGACATCATGCTCCGGTCCGTAGCGGACGATGGCCAGTTGTTTGCCGGGCTGTTGTTCCAGAAATCTTTCCGCGACAGCCCGCGCCTGCAGGCGATTCTCGTAGGAGGACCAGTTGAAAGGCGACTCTCCGTCGACATGGAGGTGAAATACGGCCAATAGCGTGTACACCAGGAAGAGTAAGCCGCACCCCATTGAAAGGTTCACCACGATCGCTCTGCCCGTGCCCGCTTTCCGGCGCCACGTGGTTAGGGAGCGCATTCCCACGGCTACCAGAACAAAGGCCGGGGCTACAAATGGGGCCTCGTACGTTGGCATGTGGAAGGTGGTGAGCAGGGAGCTGAACGCTCCGCACAGGAGCATAACGATAATCAGACGAAGACCTGGCTTTAAGCGCGCGTGGGCGAGGAGCCATGTTGCCCAGGCATACCAGATCAAGGTCACTGGAAACGAGTGGCCGAGCAGAATGGCAAGCAGACCAAGCGCCACAAAGAGCCCATCTGTTAGGAGGCGCCGCTCCGTGGCAGGTTGGCCTCGCGCAATAAGCAACGGGACGAGGAACGGCACCAGCAGCAGCGGCCGCAGGAAGATCTGAAGAAATTGAATTGGCCTCTCAGCCACGTGCAGGATTCCAAGGGCAATGTTCTGGTGCAGTTGGTTCCAGTAGGACATCTCCCAGACGGTATTGAACTGCCGGGTTTGCAGAGAGTAGTAGACGGGCACCGTCTTGCGGAGCGGTTGCCACCAAAAAGAGGGAACTACCGATTGCTGTTGCCGCCACAACTGGTAGGCGGAGATGGCAGCGTGCCCGGTATTGGCGAAATTGTCGTAAGCAAGCCAGGCAAAAAAGGCAAACAGCACGGCGCTGATAGGCAGCAAGGTGCGCACCAGGCGGAAGCGGCGCTCCCTCCAATCCTCTGACCTGATCCACCAGGCCAGCAGCACGATCGCCGCCGGCAATACCAGCGCGAGGCCTTCAAAGGGCCGGGTGGAAGCAAGCAGACAGCATCCCGCGCCAAACCACCATGCGTCGCGTATTCTCTGCCTGCTCAGCAAGCGAGGAAAAGCGCCCACCACCAGGGCGCTGCCCAGAGCAATCACCGATCCTCCCCAATAGGAGTTGGTCCAGTAGGTAAAAACGCCGAATCGAATTGCGAAAATGACGGCGGCCAGGAGAGCCCAGGCAGGCCGGGTCCACCCGCGCAGCATCCAATAGAAAGCCCCGCACATTAGCCCCACGCTTAGACAAATGCCCAGCCAGGGCATCCCGAAAAGCACTTCGCCCAGGCACAGGAAGACAGCTTGGCCCGGCGGCCGCACGGAGGCGTAGTGGGGTGTCTGTATCAACTGGATGTTGTCGAAAAAGACCGCCATTGGATGCGTGGGATTGGCCAAACGGCCATGGGCGAAGGTGTCCGCACCCAAGAGGTAGCTGAACTCTTCCTGGATCTGCGGTTGGGGCACCGGGATCCAGGGCAGCAGGGCGAAGCGCAGCAGCAAGGGAAGGGCCGCTACCAGCAGAGCAGAGAGGTAAGGATGCTTGGCTATGCGCCGCAAGCGGGGCACGATACGGGCATAGAACAGCACACTGACGCGGGGCACTTGGAAAGCCAGCAGCAGGCTAAGCAGCGTGACGGCGAACTCGAGCACATAGAGCGAATGCGCACTTACCTGCAATGGGTTTAGCCTTCGTCGTGCAGATGGTCTCTCCTGGTGCGGCTCTCCGTCTCACCCAGGCGCAGGATGCTTAGAAAGCAGCTGGCGAAGGCGACTTCGACGCCCATCATCATTGCGCACGCGGAGGGCAGAGTAATGCGCAACATCCCACTGGTATTCAACTCCCCAAAGCCAGTGAGGCGCCAAAGATGCACGCCGTAGAGTGTCGCGCCAAGGCCGGCCAAAGTCAGCAACGCCCCCACCACCAAGCCTCGCTCGAGGCTTACGTAGCGCAGCCATTTTTCAATCCAAGGGCGGTGCGGGAGCAAGCCGGCCATCATGCCGTATAACTTGGCGAAACAGGCAAAGACGATCGCCTGAAAGCCGATCAAAATGGCGCCGAGGGTGTAAACCAGGGTGTCCACGTCAAAAGAGACTCCATCGATATAACGCCGGTGCGGCAGCAGCCACAAACTGGCGCCCAACCCCAACGCCATCAGCAGCAAGCCAGGGTAGAAAAAGAGCCATTGCGGGCTGTAG
>CAWFGM010000070.1:0-121938 GCA_963815175.1 uncultured Acidobacteriaceae bacterium | reverse complement strand
ATGGAAGATGGTGACCGCCAGCATGGCTGCAGGATGCGGTGGAACCAGCGCGTGGTCCACAGAGAGGCCGGCAAGCATGGGCAGCCCGACCAGCACCAGGGAAGTGCGAGTGCGGCGGGCCACGGTAAAGGCAATTGGTACCAGCAGAACGAAGCCGACCTCAAAGAAGACGGGCAAGCCCACGATCAGCGCCGCGCACAGCATGGACCAGGGAACGTGGCGCTCACCGAAAAGGTCGACCAACGTCTCCGCGATACGCTCCGAGGCTCCGGACTCCGCCATCATCTTGCCCAGCATGGTGCCCAGGCCGACCACGATCGCGATATGCCCCAGCGTATTGCCTGTCCCTGTTTCGAAGGAGCTGACGATGGTTTCGAGCCGCATCCCGGTCGCAACGGCGAGTGCCAGCGAAACCGTCAGTAGCGAGAGGAAGGGGTTGAGCTTGACTACCGCGATGAACAGGATCAGCACCACCACAGAAGTGGCGGCAGCGATCAGCAGGTAAAGGCCGTGGCTGTCGATCATGGGTGGAAGGGATCCGGATTAGCTGGGTTCATTGTCTCCTGCGCGGGCGGGGCACAAAGCGTCCGCCTCGCTGCCCCGTGCTATCCCCATCCTGATAGGAAAGCTCGCCGTTGACCCATACCGCGGCGATCCCCTCGGCACAGCGGATCGGGTCGCTGAAAGTGGCCGTGTCTTTGATGGTCTCGGGATCGAAGAGCACCAAGTCGGCGTGCGCGCCTTCGCTGATCCTTCCCCGGCCATCCAGCCCGAAGCGCTGAGCGGGCAGACCAGTCATTTTGTGCACCGCATGGGCCAGCGGGAAAAGGCCTTGTTCGCGGCAGTAATAGCCCAGCACGCGCGGAAATGTGCCCCACAAGCGAGGATGGGGGAGCGGGTCGTGTGGTAATCCATCCGACCCGATCATGGTCGCCGGATGTTGCAAAATGCGGCGCACATCCTCTTCAGACATACAGTGGTAGATGGCTCCGGCGGGCTGTAAACGCTCGGCGGCCTGGCGCTGCGGAACTCCCCACGCAAGGGCGATCTGCTCCAGCGTCTGACCGGCAATTTCCGGATGAGGTTTGGACCACGTGATGACGATACGAACGCGCTCGTCTACCTGGCGAATGTCGAGCGTGCTGGACGAGGCCGCATAGGGATAGCAGTCGCACTGCACGGGCTGATCGGCCCGGGCCGTATCCAAGGTGTTGAGGATCTCTGTGCTCCGGCCCCAGTTTGCGACGCCGGCGCACTTTAGATGGGAGATAACGACCGGCACCTGGCATTGGCGGCCGACCTGGAACGCCTCGCGCATGGCCTCGACGATTGCTTCAGCTTCCGTGCGCATGTGCGTGGCGTAGACAGCTCCAGCGGCCGCGAGCGGTTCAGCCAGGGATAAGACCTCTTGCGGAGGAGCGGAATTGGCCGACAGGTAGGCAAGGCCGGTGCTCAATCCCAACGCCCCGGCGTCAAGGGCCTCGATGAGCTGCTGGCGCATGGCTTGGATCTCGATCGCGGTGGCGGCGCGGTCCAGGCGATCCATATGGTTGTTGCGCAGCGCTGTATGGCCGGCCAGAGCAGCCACATTGACTGCCGGCCTGGCCGTATTCACCGCCGCGACATACTCCGCGAAGGTGGGGTAACGGAAAGCATTGGCGTCCCCCAGTAAATTCATCGGATCGGGTGGTTCCCCCACCAACTTCACGGGAGCTGCACTGATGCCGCAGTTGCCGACGATCACCGTGGTGACGCCCTGAGACAGTTTGGCCAGCATCTGCGGATTGCGTATCACGCTGGTATCGTCATGCGTGTGAACATCGATAAAGCCGGGAGAAAGCGCTCGCCCGTTTCCCTCTATCACCTGCCGCGCGCTGGACGCAGACAGATCCCCGAGCGCGCGGATGAAGCCGGCGTCGATGGCAACATCGGCCTGGTAAGGGTCGCGGCCGCTACCGTCCACTACGTTCACATTTCGGATAAGGCTGTCAAAATCAGGCATAGTGCACCATTCCTATTCCGGTATACACCATCCTTCTCAGCAGGAGAGAAATCAGTCTAGACTGATCCAGACGTGTTTCACATCAGGAGGTTGCACCATGTCCGACGAAGATCTGAGGGCAGAGATTGAGAAGCTGCGTGCGGAAAATGATCAGCTCAAAACCAAGAGTGTTCGTGGACTGAGTTTGAAAGTGAGTGAAAAGGGAGCAGTATCGCTTTACGGCGTCGGCCGATTCCCAGTGACCCTCTACAAAGAACAGTGGGCGAAGATTCTGGGCATGAAGGATGAAATCGAAGCTTTCCTGCAAAATAACGCCCATTTACTGAAAACCAAGGAATAGATCCGGTCAAATTCTAGTGTCGCGCTGGAGTTTCACTGCCTGAGGGATCCCTGTTTGGGCGGCGTCGTAAATAGCTTCAATGATCGCCATATCGACATAGCCGTCCCTGCCACAGGACGGCGGACGAGGTCCGCCCCGAACCGCCTGGGAAAACGCGTCGATCTGCGGGCCGAATTCATCCACCACCGGGAATTCCTTATGCACCAGCTCATCTCCGAAGCGCGCGTTGAGCACGCGAACGTGTTCGTAGGGGAACGCCGGGTTGAGCGAGACTGAGCCCAGTGTTCCTTCCAGATAGAGCATGGAGGCGAGGGCAGCGCTGTAGCAGGTGCTCGCCTGTGCGACCAACCCACTGGGAAAATACATAGAGAAAGCAATGCCTTCTTCCACCTCGCGGAAGAGGGAGGGATCGTGGGTCCACTGGAAAGCCGAGACGCTGGTGGGGATTTCTCCGGCCAGCCAGCGCGCGGCGTGAATGCAATAGATTCCCAGGTCCATAAGAGGCCCTCCGCCGGCAAGCTGCCGATTAAGAATCCACGGGGGCGAGGTCTGGGGACCGGCGTGACGCTCGCTGAACGAGGTGTGCAATATCTTGAGGGCGCCCATTCGGCCGGAGACGATCAGGTCGCGAATAAAGAGCGTCGAAGGCTCAAAACACTTGCGGTAGGCGGTCATCAACAAGACCGACTGCCGGGCGCATGTGGCTACCATCTCTGCGGCCTCCGGCGCCGTTACTGCCAGCGGCTTCTCACAAAGCACGTGCCGCCCCGCGCGCGCCACAGTTTTCACTTCCTGTAAGTGATTGCCCGGAGGAGTCGCAATGTACACTGCCTCGACCTGAGGATTGTCAAGGCATTCATCCAGGCTGTCGTAGGAGAAAGCTGCTCCGTGTACTTTGCCCAGGCGACGGGCCTTTTCGAGATCGCGGCTGACCAAACCCACGAGCTTGGCCGTTTGCACATTACGGAAGGCAGGAAGGATCGCCGTCTGTGCAAGGGTGCCCAGGCCGAGCACGGCAAATCCTACGGGAGGCATTAGCTCTCGCGGTCTGCGCGGGACAACCGCTGGTTGCGGATTGACTTGTGCTCCAGGTCGCGCAGGCTCTCGATATTTTTGAGCACCTTCTGCATCGTCTCCACCATGGCGTCAATTTCGGCCCGTGGACCGAAGAAGCTGGTGCGGAAACCAGATGGCCTTACGGTACACATCCTTTTCCGATTCCGGGCGCGAGTACATCGTCTTCAGGTTAAGCGGCTCCGGCCGCCCCCAGCTCACGGCAAGGAAATCGGCGGGATCGAGCGGGAACAGGCAGCTGCGATACATAGAACAGGCCATCACAAGGAAAGAAGCAGCCCAACGATACCCCATCGTCCTCGCTGGTGGCAAGCTGGGTAGATAGCCAAATTCAAAGCGATTAGAGCGCGGCCCGCGCACGATCGCGGCACAATTCCTGCTTCGCTCCTAAGCGGTTTGTTATCGCCTAGCTCTAGCGGTCTGCGTGGACTCCAGTGCATGCTGAATTAAGAGCAAACTCGAAAAACCGGTCACCGGTCATTCCTCCCAAGCTCCAAAATCCTTGAAGCCGTTGCCGGCCAATGAGCGTGGAAACAGCTTTGCGCGCGGATGCCCGTCAACCGATCACGACCGAACATCTCTCGGCATCTTTCCCGATCCATTCCTAGGCTGTACCATTCGAGTCATTCCGCGTACAGCAGTGGCCGCCGAGGAAGAGATGCGAACCGCAGACCGGAAATTGGTTCTCAAGAGAATATTCGTCAGCTCGCTCACTCTGCTCTTCCTGTTGTCCTCTTGCAGAAAGCAGGGGGCTCGCAGCGAGCCGCCCGCGGCGAGCCCGGCAGGACCCCGGGATCCCGAATTGAACGTCAGCGCAGCCGGATATCACGGCAAGCATTTCATCGGGCCGCTATACATTCCCAGGTCTTCTCCGATGGAAGATGGCACCACCGCCTATGGCGTGACTTATCAGGACGGCGTCACGGTGGTCAGCAAAGACGACACGATGCGTCACTTGGTCAACATCGATCGAGATGGGAATTACGTCTTTGACTCCTCAGCTAACCAGATTGCCAAGGTAAGCAGTGGGAGCATCCTGTTGCTCTCTGGCCTGGCACTGCGCACCGTGGTCGATGTGCAGAAGACCTCCGCCGGCTACTTGCTCAAGACGGCGCCTGCCATGATCACCGATGCCATCAAAGACGGACGGCTGGAGGGTACTTATAAGATCGACTTCAGCAGGATGCAGGCCAGGAGATCATCCTCCGCGCAGGAGTGGCTTCCGTCCCGGTTTTCTCCGTTGGGTACGGTGTATGCCGCCGGTCCTGAGACAGCTGTTGCGTCCGGCGTGGCTGAGTTCGATGTGGACTTTTCCGGTTACAACTACCACGTCAAATTTACGCCTGGAAAAGATCGCATCGATGTGCAGGCGACGATTAAATTTGGGGGAAGCCAGGGCAAGCTGGCGTATGAAGGCGTCGGTTACATTAGCAACTTTGTTTCCACCATCAGGATGCAGATCAAAGATGGCCAGCTAACCAGCCTGAACTTCACCAACGCCAACCTCGCCGGCCAGATCGAGTTGAAGTGGTACGCGGTCACGACCGGCGATATGAAATCCGGGGCCATGGCCAAAATTACTTCCTGGCCGGCGGAGCTGTTGAAGAGCGCCATGCTCTCTAAAGCGGCTTATCATGTTCCCATCCTCGTGGGCGCGGTGCCCTTCGACCTGAGGATATCGCTTGGGTTTAGCTTTATTCCCGTTTTCACTTCTAAGAACAGCGTGGTGGAGGGCAGCAAGCTCATCAAGTACAGTGGCAGCGGTGGCTTTAATCTTGCGAATGGCAGGACAACTCCATCCGGCTCTCTAGATGTTCAGGGAAGCGCCACCACGCACGATAACCGGGTGTTAGCGGTGGGGCCGGTGGGCTTCACCGCAGCAACGGAGGCTCCGCGATTGGAACTGACGTTGGGCTGGCCACCGGCGGCCGCTCCCATCGCCGGCTATCTCAACTTTGTCGCTTCCTACGGCATTGTCACCAACGGCATGGTCAGTCCCATTCCATGCCAAACCAACATCATGGCGTTCAGCGTAAACGCGGGTTCTACGTATTCTTCAACGAACACCTTCGCCGCCTGGCTGGGGATGGCTACAGGAGCTTCTTCGTCTGTCTCTCTGTGGTCGAAGACCATCAAATCTGCGGGTGCCGGTGGGATCATGTGTCCCAGTTGAACCTAGGTATAAAACTGTAATTGTTTTATATAGATCGTCGCCGCCTGCGATCGTGCCGCACGGGAGAGCAACGCAGTTGCCTTCCTCGAACATTGACTCAGGTTGGTCCTGCCCCGCGCCAGCTGAGCATAGTTCTCACCGCTGGCCCGATAGCTGCTTAAGTTAGGTGCAGACGGCACGCCAGGAGTTGTCTCGGGCTAAGCCCATTCGACCTGCAACAGCAACGCTCGCAAAAGCATCCTATCGCCTGCTCGGCCGAAAGCCTGCACAAGCGGTAGAAAGGAATTCTATGACAAGAAATCATTACAGGGTGGCATTCATCTGCGGTGTTACGCTTTTGTTCGCGGGGTGTAATAAGCAGGACAACTCCAAGGCGAACTATCAAACTGCGATCAACAATTATTACAAGGCTCATCCCCTCTGTCTCTGGCAGGACGCAAAGAAGTTTCCCGTGCAAGCCGCGACTTCGGATGACGCCAAGACAGAAGGCTTTGACGCCCTGACTGACGCCGGCCTCCTTGCCCGCACCACGGCTGAGAAAAAGGTCTTCATCGTTGCTTCCAAGCAGGTGAACAATTACGACTTGTCAGCGCAAGGGCGTTCTGCCTGGACGCCCGATACGACCCAACCGGGATACGGTAATTTCTGTTATGGCCACCGCGTTGTTGATTCGATTGATAGCTTTACCGCCGGCGTCAATGGTTCTGGCTTGAAGACGGCAGAGGTGAACTACCACTACAGCTTGGCCGATGTTCCAACATGGGCGCAATCAGAGGAGGTAAAAACGGCATTCCCATCCCTGGGTGCCGCACTTGCGCACAGCCAGACAGCTCAGGATTCGCTGGTGATGAACGGTAGCGAGTGGCAGGTGTCGAAGTAAACCAGGTGCCTCATCCTTGAACCCGCTGGTTGGGTTCAAGGATGGGCTCACCCAAGAGGGCTATGGTTTTTCCGCCTTCAAGACGAAGACCAGCAAAGATCTTGCCGTAACGCCATAAGTTTCGCCGACCTTGAAGCTTCCTTGCTCGCTGTTGTCGGTGATATTGGTGTCGATCTGCAGCCACCAGGTGTCTCCGCCTGGGCACTCAGGTAAGGTGAATTCGACCAGATCGTGATGGTCATTGATCACGATCAAAATTGTCGCTTCCCGTCCCCGTTGCTTTATTCCCGTTACCTGTGCGCGCCCATCCAGCAGCATGCCGAAGCAGCGCATGCCGGTATCACCCCAGTGCTCCTGCTGCATCTCCGATCCGTTCGCATTAATCCAGGTCAGGTCCTTGACCCCGAGCTCTTCGTCGTACTTTCCGGTGAGAAAGAGGTTGCGGCGCAAAATGGGATACTTGTGGCGCAGGTTCGTCAGGCGGCGGGTGAAAGCAACTAACGACTCGCCTTTTTCCTGCAACTCCCAATTGAGCCAGCTGATTTCGTCATCCTGGCAATAAGCGTTGTTATTGCCATCCTGAGTGCGGCCGAACTCGTCACCGGCCAGCAACATGGGGGTTCCCTGGGCCAGGAGCAGTGTAGCCAGGGCATTCCGTATCATGCGCTTGCGTAGAGCAACGATATCCGGATTGTCGGTAGGGCCCTCTACTCCGCAATTCCAGGAGTTATTGTCGGAACTTCCATCCTTGTTATCCTCGCCGTTCGCTTCGTTGTGTTTTTCGTTGTAGCTGTAGACATCATTCAGCGTGAACCCGTCGTGGGCGGTGACGAAGTTGATCGATGCCCAGGGTCTGCGTCCCTGGTGATTGAAGATCGAAGCGGAAGCACAGAGGATCTCAGTCAGCGCGGCTGCCGGCGCATTGCCGGTCCAGAACTTGCGCGTCGTATCGCGGAATTTGTCATTCCACTCTGCCCAGCCGGGAGGGAAAGCGCCCACCTGGTAGCCGCCCGGACCGCAATCCCACGGTTCGGCGATCAGCTTGATCCTGGACAAGCATGGATCCTGGCTGCAGGCCTTGAGAAATCCGCTCTGGTTGTCGAATCCGTTTGGCTCCCGAGCCAGGATGGTTCCCAGGTCAAACCGGAAGCCATCGACACGTGTCTGCTCTGCCCAGTAGCGCAGGCTGTCGGTCACCATCTGAATGACTCGCGCATGACTCAGGTTCAGTGTGTTCCCGGTGCCCGTGTCATTGATGTAGTAACGCGGCTTGTCAGGGAGCAAGCGGTAGTAACTTGCGTTGTCGATTCCCTTGAAGGATAAAGTAGGGCCGCGTTCGTTTCCTTCCGCGGTGTGGTTGTAAACCACGTCCATAATGACTTCAATCCCAGCATCGTGGAAGCGGGCGACCATCTCCTTGAACTCGCGCAATGCGTGGTGACGGTCGTTGGCATACCGCGCGTCGGGCGCAAAAAAACCGATCGTGTTGTAGCCCCAGTAATTGGTCAGGCCCTTCTCCAGCAGGTTGCTGTCATTGATGAAGAAATGGACCGGCAGAAACTCCACCGAGGTAATGCCCAACTCCTTGATGTACTTGATGACCGGCTCAGCGCCCAAGCCCGCATAAGTGCCGCGCAGCTGCTCATCGAGGCCTGGAAATCGCTTGGTGAAGCCTTTGACGTGGAGCTCATAAATAATGGTGTCGTCAAACGGCACGCGGACTTCGCTCAGCACACCTTGACCATGCCAATCGAAGTTGGGATCGACTACTACACACTTGGGCATGAATGGCGCGCTGTCCCGCTCGTCGAAGGTAGTGTCATCCCCCGACTCCATCTTGTATCCAAATACGGCCGGATCCCATTTGAGTTCGCCGATGTGAGCCACCGCATACGGATCGAGCAGTAGCTTGTTGGGGTTGAAACGGTGTCCGGCTTCAGGCTCGTAGGGCCCGTGAACCCGGTATCCGTAAACCGCCCCGGGGTTCACGCCCGGTAGATAGCCGTGCCAGATCTGGTTGGTATACTCGGGCAGCTCAATCCGCTCCAGTTCCTTTTCGCCGCTTTCGTCGAACAGGCATACCTCCACCTTGGTAGCGTGGGCGGAGAAGATCGCAAAGTTGGTGCCCTTTCCGTCCCAGCAGGCGCCGCGTGGGTGGGGGAGGCCTTCCGTAAGGGGGCCGGTAAGCGTCTCCGGCACGATCGTTGTAGCCATGTGATGTAAGTCCTCTGGTGTTTGCTGGTGTCCGTTCGGTAGATGCGGATTCGGACGTTTTAGCTGGTTGAGTTTACCCGCTTTCGCCAAGCTGGCGGAGTTCTTTCAGCCCCATCAAAGTATCAGAACGCTACGGTTTTGGAACGGGGGTGAGCAGACCCTGATCCCGCAGCCACTGCGCGAGCAGAGCCGGCCATTGATCCAGTGCTGCGCTTCCCGCGCCCATGCCGCTGCCGTGTTCTCCGTGGCGGAAAATATGCATCTCCGCGGGCACGCCGGCGGCAATCAGGGCGTTGTAGAAATCCACACTGGCGCTGATCGGCACGGTACGATCGTCTGACGTGCTGTAGATGAAGGTGGTGGGCGTCCGGGCAGTTACGTGGAGGCTCGGCGTGTATTTCTGCTCATCCAGCTTGCAGGTTTCCGGTGGAATGTTCTTGATTACCGAGCAGTAGGTGATGTAGTGACCGCTTGGCTGCATAGCATTTAGCCACGGATAGCCGAGCATCAGGAAATCAGGCCGGCTGCTAAGCCGCTCCAGCGGGTCGCTCGCCGCCGGATTGCCCGCATCGAAGAGCGTGCCCGTGGCCGCTGCCAAATGGCCCCCGGCGGAGAAGCCGATGATGCCAATACGGTCGGGAAGAAATCCGTAGGTGCCGGCCAAAGATCGCACCAGCCGGATCGCGCGCTGCGCATCCTGTAAAGGAATCGGATAAAGGTACTTCGCCCCCAGCCGGTACTTAAGCACAAAAGCAGTCATCCCCTGGGAGGTGAACCAATCGGCAACCTGGCGGCCTTCGAGGTTGCTGGCAAGGCCGATGTACGCTCCCCCCGGGGCGACGATCACTGCCGACCCCGTGCCCTTTCCTTTCTGCGGAAGGAAGACGGTGAGCGTAGGCAGATCGGCGGGAGGGGTGCCCTCTACCTGGGGTGCTCCGCTTGGCCACAGTTGTAGTGTGGAGATGTCGAGGGCGGGGTCGAGCACCTGGTCAGCCTGACTCGAGGTGCCGGGAGCCTGCGCATCGGCCAGCCTGACCGCAAGCAGGCAGAGAAGTACTGCAAGTAGAGTCTTGTTCATCTTTCGTCTCCCTCGTGCCATCATCATCGTCGTCCGTGCCCTCGGGGCAGACCGGATTCGCCCAATCTTAACAATCAGGCCGGTCCTCAAGGTACTTCTTCGAAGGGGTGTTCGCCCCCCTCGAAAGGATCAGTCTCTGGCACTTAATTTTTGCTGCTTTCGGCGCGCCTCGCCTCCGGAGCGATCGTTTCACCAATGTTCATGCGTTTTTTGCGGCTAGAACCGGCCTCATGATCTTGGTCTGCAGGTAACTTGCTCGATCCCAAATGGTTGGTTGAGATCGGCCCGAATGAGGGTTTCGGTGAGACGCATAGATCTTTAACTTGGGATCATCGTTGCACGCTTCCTTCATAGTTTGCTCGAAAGGTGGTCCGCCGATGCTGAATACCAGCCTTGCAGTCGATTCCGTCAGCCTGTTTCCGGGGGTCGTTTCACGGAAGATGCCCCTCGGCAAAGCCATTCCTTGCCCGCCCCAGACACTCAGTCTGATGGAAGCCGGAACTTACGGAAACCGCATGGCAAAGCATTTGCATATGGCGACCGCCCCGATGATCAGCGTAAGAACCCGGCGTAAGGCGCACCTTGCGGTCACCTGGCTGCGTTCGGAAACGGGCCTCGTTGACAAGACGACACCGTTCGCCTGCGAGCGGGCGTTCGCGGTCCAATTGCATCTGAGTCCAGTGTCACCAGTCAACTTCTGGCAACACAACCGGCCGGTCTCGGTCGAAACCCTGCAAGAAGGCAGCGTCAGCATCATGCACCTGGAGCATGAGCCCTCCATGTACCTTGGGAGTGCCTTCGATATGGTGCAATTTTATGTGCCTCGCGTCGCCCTGAACGAGTTCGCGGATGAGAACGCTGGCAGTCGCTGCGAGACGCTCAGTTGGCCCTCCGGCAAAGTGGATTCCAGGCTGAAGAGTTTGGCATTGTGCTTATTGCCCGCGCTGGAAAGGCCGGAACTCGCGAGCGAGCTTTACGTCGACCACCTGGTCTTCGCCGCGCACGCGTACATAGCCCGCACCTACGGTGGGATCAGAATTGCTCCATCAATTGTGCGTGGTGGGCTGGCCCCATGGCAGCTGCACCGCGCCACCGAGATGCTGAAGGCCAACCTGGATGGACAGATCGCGCTCTCGCAGGTCGCGGGCGAGTGCAAGCTGTCTGTCAGCCACTTTGTCCGCGCGTTTAAGCAGACGGTTGGGGAGCCGCCGTATCGCTGGCTGCTGCAGCAGCGCATCGACGCCGCCAAAGAGCTTCTTTTGCACTCCGGGCTGCCTATGGTAGAGATCGCACTAAAGTGTGGCTTTGCGGACCAGGCATGTCTCATACGCGCGTTCCGGAAATTGCTCGACACTACGCCCGGGGAGTGGCGCAGGATACACATGCAATAGCCGCGTATCCTGCACAGTTGTATTCAGGGCGCAGACGAGTCAGTCGACGCTGTCGATAATCTCACCCAGGAACCAGGATCTGCGTTCTGTCTCGTCGATCCAGACTTCAATGAGGCTGGCAGTTGCCACGTCGTTGTGGCGATCACATACTTCGTGGGTGGAACGCAGCGATGCTGTGAGCTGCCGGTTATCGGCGTACAGTTCGCTGAGCATTGTCTTGGCTGGAAGGTGATGGCCGTTGTTGTCCTTAAGCCGTTGATGGCTCGCGACCTCGCCGATGGAATGAAGAGTGATACCACCCAACTTCCGAGCCCGTTCTGCCACCGGGTCGGTCATGGCAAAGATTTGATCCGCCTGCTCGTCAAGCAGCAAATGGTAGTCGCGGAAGTGCTTGCCGGTCATATGCCAATGGAAGTTTTTTGTCTTGAGGTAGAGCGCGAAGAGATCCGCCAGCAAGTGACGGAGTTCGCCCGATATTTCCTCGACCGCTGTGTGATCCAGCAGTCCAACGCTCTTGCTCGTCGTCGCTTTCTCGTTTCTTGTTTCAACCTTTTCTACTGTTGCCATCATCGTCTCCTTTTGTCCGGCTGCGAGAAGGATCAGGTCCGCGTCGCAGACCCTAGGCTTAAGATGCGCCGTGCACGAAAGACGTTTTTAAATTTTTGCTCTGCGGTGCCAAGCCTGCCAGGCAGGTCCATGTGCAGCAATAAGAGCAAATTATGAGCAAGCAGGAACAAGATGTCAAAAGACTGGCTTGGCTACTCTTACAGCGAAGGACCCTTCGCCCAAGAGCGGGAAGAATGGGGTGCTGCTGCCACCGCGCGTGAGGACGAGGAAGTGTATGTATGCCTGAGATTGAGCGTTACGATGCCATCGTGCTGGGCAGCGGAGAAGCGGGAAAGTACATGGCCTGGCATTTGGGTTCAAGCGGGAAACGTACTGCGGTCATCGAGCGTAAGTACATCGGAGGTTCCTGTCCAAATATCGCCTGCCTTCCCAGCAAAAACGTGATTCAGTCAGCCAAGGTGGCCTCCTACTTCCAGAGAGGCGAAGAATTCGGCATGTTGACGGATACGTGGACTGTTTCCATGCCCGGCGTGCGTGCGCGCAAGCGGCAGATGGTAGATGGTCTTCACCAGATGCACATGGAGAACTTTGCCCGGAGCAAAGCAGAGATCGTGATGGGGGAGGGCCGCTTTATCGGCGACAAAACCCTGAAGGTCTCACTGCATGGGGGAGGAGAACGCATTCTGCATGGCGACCAGGTCTTTATCAACACCGGGACCAGGGCAGCGATTGCTAACACACCCGGTCTTGCCGAGGCGTCTCCGCTCACTCATATCGAGGCGCTGGAGCTCGACATCGTCCCCGAACATTTGCTGATTCTTGGTGGGGGTTATGTCGGTCTGGAATTTGCCCAGGCTATGCGTCGTCTAGGTAGCCGCGTAACCATCATGGAGAGGAATGACCGGTTGCTCCACCATGAAGATCAGGATGTTTCCGAGGCGATCGCCCAGCTCTTCCAGGACGAAGGCATCGTCACTGTGGCAAATACCAACCTGGGGCACGTGGAAGGAAAATCGGGCCAGGGGGTTCGGCTGTATGGTTCCAGGCGGCAATCTCAGATCATCGTCGAAGGATCTCACCTTCTGGTCGCGACGGGACGCCTCCCCAACACTGACGGTATCGGACTCAACCTCGCCGGCGTGAAAACAACGAAACAAGGTTATGTCGATGTGAATGAGCGGCTGGAGACAACCGCTCCAGGTGTCTGGGCGCTCGGCGACTGCGCCGGTAGTCCTTTGTTCACCCACATATCGTTCGACGACTTTCGCATCGTCCGCGACAATCTGCAAGGCGCTAACCGCACAACTACTGGAAGGCAGGTACCATCCTGCCTCTATACCGACCCGGAACTTGCCCACGTAGGGCTTGATGAATCCCAGGCCAAGGAGCAGGGCATTCGGTACCGTCTGGCCAAGATTCCCATGACGGCCGTGCTGAGAGCCCGGGCGATGTCGGAGACCAGAGGATTTCTTAAAGTGCTGGTCGCTGCAACGGATGATCAGATCCTCGGCTTCACCGGTTTTGGCGAGGGCGCCGGTGAAACCATGGCTACCGTTCAGCTCGCGATGAGAGCGGGCATTCCGTATACCGTCTTGCGCGACATGACGATTACTCATCCCACTCTTGCGGAGGGAATCGTAGCCCTCTTGTCCAGGGTGCCTGCCATCAAATAATCAGAGTCTGTGCAACCCCTGGCTCCTGTTGAAGCCAGCGGCTCTGATAGATAGTATGCGGTTTCCGTAAGAGAAAACCGCACCGTGCGGGCCTTTGTGGGTGCAGCATGGCAGGAGCATCGGGGTCACATCACTAAGCCGCCCAGCGCTATTAGTAAAAGCAGCCCGCTAATCAAGAAGTCTGCGAATTCCTTGTTCACCTGGACCGGTTGGGTGACGCCGGGCTTGACGACGAGTCCATTTGCCACTTCGCCTCGCCGAATCACCACGTCACCCCTTCCTGAGAGCGATCAGCTCCTCTTTTTCCAGACAGGCCTATATCATCGACTTGCGCAGAGCCACTTTGGCGCGCGCCAGCCGGGACTTGGTCGCGGGGACAGAAATCCCCATATTGCGGGCAATCTGTTTCATCGAATGACCTTCCATCTGTCCCAACTCGACCACAGACCGCAGAGTGGTTGGCAGACGGCAGATGGCGCGCTTCAGGCGCACGGACTTCTCGCGTCCCACATAATGTTGCTCGGGGTTTGCGGAATAGTCGGCAATTTGCCACGCTTGCCATGTCTCCCCGTCAGCGGTCGCATCCATGGAAGTCTCCAGGCGAATACGTCTCTTACGTAAAATCATCAGAGCCGAATTGATGCCGATGCGGGTAAACCAAGTGGCGAAGCTGGACCTTCCGTCAAACTGTTTCAAATGCAGAAAGGCTCTCATCATCGAGTCCTGGAGCGCATCTTCCGCATCCTCACGATTCTTTGTCACACCGTAAATGGTGTTAAAGACACGTTTGGAGTTACGTGTGCACAGTTCGACGAAAGCCCACTCCTGGCCGGCTTGCGCCGCCGCAACCAACAGATCGTCTCCGATAGCGTTGGGTTCAAGATGATGGGCAATGTTGCTACTTACCACGCTGCATGCACTCATAGAAGCAACCTCGGGGGCAGATTTGGGAATAAGCTACTCAGGACCTAAACAAAAGTAGCTTGGGGAGTGGAAGATAGCTTGATTGAAATTGCTTTGAGTTTGCTGATCTTGCGGAGAGGAGCGGCGATCTGGTGCGACTCGGCAAGCAATGCCGCGATAGGGCGGTATTTATAACAGGACAGGATTCGGATGGGCGTTCCTGTAAATTCTACCGCTCCGTCCCCGAAGAAGATGATGTACGAGCACTTGAGGGCAGAGGTCGCGGCGCCTGGTCGGTCACCAGGGACGATTTGCGGCTCTGCTGCAGAGCAAAATTTTCCCGTAACGATAGGCCAGAGCCTTGCACCGGCCCGGTCACGCCAAAGCAAGACAAGAGGGCTCCTCGTGCAAAACCATACGGCGCGGGAAACTCAGACAAAACTCATCCTGCGAAGCCGCTTATGATGCAAGAAGGAGATCGAACATTGGACCAGAAAGATTGGGCTGGAGTATTTCCGGCCATCACAACCCCATTCCAGGCTGATTTATCGGTTGACTATGAAACATTTGGAGCCCAGGCTCGGTGGCTGGTCGAGTGCGGCTGCAACGGAATTGTCGCCCTGGGCTCTCTGGGAGAAGCGCCCGCGCTGACAAGAGAAGAAAAGCTTGAGCTTCTGAAGCAGGCCAAGCGGTCATTGGACGGCAAAGCGCCGGTGATAGCCGGCATCTCCGCGCTCAATACCGCCGAAGCTGTTTGGCTTGCCAAAGAAGCACATCGGGTGGGTGTGGATGGCCTGATGATTTTGCCCCCTCTGGTGTACCGCGGTGACTGGCGCGAAACGCGAGCGCACCTGGGCGCGGTCTTTCAAGCGACGCCGCTCTCTGCCATGCTCTATAACAATCCGGTCGCCTACGGAACGGACGTGCTTCCGGAGCAGATCATCGAACTGCGTGCGGCGCATCTGAACTTTCACGCGGTGAAGGAATCGAGCGGGGAGATCCGGCGCATTACTTCGCTCAAGCATCTGGCCGGTGACTCGTTGGAGATCTTCGTGGGCATGGACGACGCGGTGGTCGAGAGTGTAGCCGCAGGCGCGACTGGCTGGATTGCCGGACTGGTTAATGCCTTTCCCGAAGAAACGGTGCGTCTGTTCAAGCTGGCGCAAGGTGGTCCGTCGCCGGAATTGGCATCTCATTACGCCTGGTTCCTTCCTTTGCTGCGTTTGGATACCGTGCCCAAGTTTGTGCAACTGATCAAACAGGTTCAGGAGGAGTGCGGCGGTCCTTCTGCGCGCGTGAGGCCTCCCAGGCTCGAACTAACAGGAGCTGAGCGCGAGGATGTCGCCGCGCTCACGCGCAAGAGCCTTGCCAGCTGCCCGCGGTAGCCTGCACGGAAGATCTTTGGGCGACGGTTGCCTGATCACTAAAGGTACCCGGTGGTTTGCGCTTGCAACGAGGATCAAGCCTCTCCAGTGCTTGTGGGCTGAAGGAGGGATTCCTGTTGAGCAGCTGTCGTTCGTGCATCCTGACTGGTTCGGCGCCAGGTGATCAAGGCCATCATCAGCAGGGCAGCGGCGCCGGGCACCATCAGGCCGACGCGCAGTGAGCCGGTAGCGCTGGAAACGGTCCCCGTCAGCCAGGAGAGGACAGCTCCTCCCAGGCCGGCGGTGGCAAAAACCCAGCCTGCGTTGCGCGACCGTCCTATTTCCCCGAGAAACAGCGAGAGGATAAGCGGGAACAGCGGCGCCAGAGCAAGGCCGGTAAGGGCCGACCCTGCCAGGAGTATTTGTGGGCTATGCGCCACCAGCAGCAATGAGATTCCCGCTATGGTCGCGATGACCGAGGCTCGATAAAGGCGGTGTTCTGTCAGGAAGCGCAACATCAGCGGCGTCGTTGCCCGCCCCAGCAACAGTGCCGCCCAGAAGACGGCCAGCGCCAGGCTGCCGCCGGCGAAGTTCCAGGCAGTGGCCCGAGTTGCGTACGTGCTCATCCAGTTCCCCACGGAGGCTTCCATTCCCACATAAAGAAAGGCCAGCAGCGCAAAGTAAACGATGGTCGCCGCCTCCTTGGTTCCGGCCGGCACCGGACCGAATGCCATGGACGCAGCAAGTTCACGCCGATCTGCAAGTAAAGGTAAGAAGGCGAACGGAATGACCACCAGTCCGATCAGGCCGAAGGCGGAGGCGCTTGGGGAATGGTGCAGAAACTGTGCAACCAGAATTGGGCAAGCCACTGCGCCGGCGCTCCACGCGAAATTTTGTATGGCGAGCGCTGCTCCCATGCGGGTTGGGTGACGCCGTCCGGCGAGCATATTATTCGACGTCATGGCCAATCCGAGGCCCAGACCATAGATGGCAAATAGCGGGAGGGATCTTTGTTGCAGCAGAAAAATACTGATTCCTCCTGCGCCAAAAAGCCCGAAGCCGCACGCCAGAGCCTTCCAGAGATTACGCCGGACCAGCAGGGCTCCTGAAGCGGAGGCTGTGAACTGCACCAACAACAGTAGGCCTGCGTCCTTATCCCGCAGATGCCATTGCCCGGAAAGCTGCGGCAGAATCGAGCCCAGTAGCACCGTACCGACGCCAGTGAGAGCTACGCCAAGATGGAGCAGCGGCTCCAGCAAATGATTGCGAAGAGTCATGGCCGCGCTGTGATTTGCGTGAGTCATGCGGAGGGAGCGGTCATTGGGTGCCGCCGCGCGGCACTCGCCCTTTCCACTGTACGCGCAGCGCCGCCGAATCACGACCCGTGCATTCCGCGGGAAAAGTCCTTGCGATTCCGTTCGCAGGGTGGGAGCCCGGGGCGCCTGTGTGTGGTTTGACCCTGTGCTCTGCGGTTGTTACTATCAAGGTGCGGGGTGGAGCAGTCCGGTAGCTCGTTGGGCTCATAACCCAAAGGTCGCTGGTTCAAATCCAGCCCCCGCAACCAATAAGATCAACAACTTACGATCTGATGGCCGCTCCGACAAACTCCCAAAAACTCCTAATAAGAAAAAATCATGGTTTCAGGCGCTCGCCGGTAATCGGCTTGAGCACCATCTCCACGACCTTGCTATTCGCTTGCTGCTTCGATGAAGTCATGGCCTGTACGTAGACATTCATCGTCGTCTGAATCGACGCGTGACGCATCAGTTTCTGCTGCATTTTCACCGGCCTCACTTCATCACAGGCGGGAAGTACATCTTGAACCCACGATCTAAGTCATGTTGCATGGCGGCTACGAGGAAAATGTCTTCATGATTTCAGACCGGCCAATCGTCAATACGGCGCCGGTATCGGTGGGTTTGTCACGTTGCCGGTTTGGAATTTGTTCGAGGCTCCGGCCGACCAGAAGGTAGAGAAAAAGCAAACATCAGCAGCACGAACTTCAGTGATGACCTGCAGCAGTCCGAATTCGATCATTTCACCTGTCAACGATTTACAAAAGCAGACCGCCAAAATACAGGAGGCGAGACATGACGTTGCTCGAGGCGCCCACTCCGTACCAAAAGGCCGACCAGGGTCAGACGGGCGGGCCTCTCATTCAAAGCGATGCGAGTTTGGCGTCGAAGCTTTCTTTGAAACAGAATGTAACGTTGAATGTTTCTATCTGTCCCTGACCGGCGTCACAGGGTCATGCCGGCATTCGCACCAGGAGGCGTCGATTTGCCAGATGTGTCCGATCTCATCGGAGCAGTAGAATGTAAAGAGTCGCTTCGCAGAAGGCAGACGCCTGGCTGAAATGGCGCCAGAGATTCCGTTCCTAATATGCAAGTGCTCCTATGATCGACTTGGACCATTCCATTCGTAGTTCCGACAAGAGTTCACACGATTAAGAGGGGTACTGAAATGGCGAGACAGGCAACGGTCGTAATTTATATAGTGCTGTTGGTAGCCGCCGTGGTCGGCGTGGATTTGCTGTTCTTCCGGAACCGGTTCTGGGAACGGCTGATGGCAAATTCAGGGATCGTCCTGGTGTTCGTAGCGTTCTACTTGAGATTTCTGAAACACCCGTAAGCACAGCGCTGCGTACAGGGCCGGTCAGGTTTGGGGCGTCACGAGAGCGGAGATTTTGACACTTCCCGGCAAGTTCTTGCGGCGGTCGGGAGATAGCTTGACTTGCCTAGCCAAGACTGCACGGCCGTTATCAGAGGAATCGGCTAGCGCCTGATTAGCAGCCACTGCCAGGAGACCGTTAGTGCAGCGCGGCGATAAACGAGTTTATTTCGCGCAACACGTCTGCCTCGTTGCTCTGGAAGATGTAGTGGCTGGCATTAGCCAAAAGTATCACGCGCGCGCCGGCAATACCTGCTCGCATGGCTTGCGCCTGCTCTGTGGTTTCCTCCCTGTCATGGACTTCCGATGCGGCGCCTCCCGGAAGAGCGAAGATCGCAAGCACAGGGCAGCGGATTTCCGAATACTTTTGCTCTCCCTCCATGACTGCTCGGCTGATGTCGGGCGCTTGGGCAAGATCGGGCATGGCTGATGAAGGAAGCCGGCCTTCTATCTTTTGCGTGTACTTCAACTCCTCGCGTATGTCCTTCTCAATGCGAGGCAGATCGGCGTCCAGCATTTGCTGTTCGATGGCCTTCTGTCCCTGCGGCTCGTGTGTGGACGCTAGCCCGGCCAGCTTTCTTCTCAAATCCAGGGCGTCGAGCGGGAACTCGCCGTGGACGTTATCGTAAAAGGCATACCCGTAACCCGCTTCAAGGTAGACCACTCCTCCAACCTTTTCAGGATGGCGGCTCCCGACGAAGCTTAACTCCTCACCGGCGATGGAGTGGCCCACGAGGATAGGACGATCGATCTTGAGGGCGTCGATCACCGTCACCACATCGTCGCCGAGGCGGCCGGCTTTATAGTTCCCGTTCCAAGGTACTGGAGCGCTGGACGCGCCAAAGCCACGCCTGGTGATTCCGTAGACATGATAGGAGGGAGTGAGCTTCTGCGCGAAGCTGTCAAAGACATGCGCAGTGTTGCCTAGTCCGGCAAGCAGAATCAGCGGACGCTTCGACCCTCCCCAGTCGACAACTTCCACCCGGACGTCCTTTTCGACTTCGACAAACTGCACCTTGTGCGGCGTGTTATCGAGCGGCCAAGCGGTTTCGGGGGCGGCGCGGGCGAAGTCGAGCGAAATAGCCCGACCCTGTGAGAATGTACCGTGGATCGAGGAGCCGTCGGCTCTGAGGTTGCCTTCGTACGTGGCCCCGACCGATTCAATGGAAAAGCGGAGGACTCGGTTGAGGAGAGTGAGAGAGGTGATACGGATGGGATGGGGATCCTCGCCGAGTGCGTATAACGTGCCGCTCAGACCGTTGCATTGAGCCTTTGAGATGTGAAGGACGACTCGCAGGCCGGAATCGGCTTGCATCGTCCCCTGCCAGTTTCCGGTGACGTCCTGCGCATGGAGCGCGCCGCACAGAACCGCCCCCAACACAACGACCCAAAACACCGTTCTGTTCACGCGCCGTCTCCTGTCAGTTAAGCTGCGCTATCATAGGACCCTTCCCGTGAAAGCGGTGTGATGCGCCGCACGCAAGTAGCAATTGGCCGCTCTCCCGGGCAATGGGAAATTCCCGCCGGCAACTCAGAAGACTCACATGATGGCTACGGACTGCATGGCCACTTTGATCATTAAGGAAATGAGCGCGGCCGGTATGCCATGGCACGGCCTCTGGGCGCAGAATCTCAACTGGCGCGAGCAGCGCCATGCGCTCCGAGTTTACTGAGCGCGCGAGATCAGGGTTCAGTGAGACGAATTCGAGACCGACGTCTGCCGAGACGCGGCGGCCGGCTGACCGCCAGGCGCGGACGAGTGGGTCTGGTTCCACCATCCGCCGCCGAGCGCCTGCACCAGCGTTGCCGAGTCTGTATAACGGCTTGCCGACGACGTCGCCTGATCAAGCGCCGTTTGCAACTGCTGGCGTTGCGCATCGAGCAAAGTGAGCTGACTGATGCCGCCAGCCTGGTAGCGCTGCGACGCAATGTCGTAGGCCGCCTGTGCTTCACCGGCAGCCTCGGTCCGCGACCGCAAGGTCTCAGCGTCTTGCTCAATTGCATAGAGAGCGTCGGCGACCTCTTTGAAGGCCTCAAGCACAGTCTGCCGGTAGACGCCATCCGCTTCGCCGTACGCTGCCTGGGCCTTGCGCCTTTCCGCTTGCAAAGCACCGCCGTTGAAGATGGGCTGCGTCAGTGACGTTCCGACGTTCCAGATATCCCCTCCGGTGGTGAAGTTCGTTCCCAGGCCCCCTCCACTGGCTGAAAGCAGAATTTGTGGGTAGAGATTTGCCGTCGCCACTCCGACATTCGCGCTCGCCTGATGAAGAAGAGCCTCCGCAGCGCGAATGTCAGGGCGTTGGCTGACCAGGGCAGATGGGAGACTTACCGGCAGTTCTTCCGGAAGGCGCAAGCTCGCTAACGAAATGCTCGCAACCCTGCTATTGGCCGGAGACGTCCCCATCAGCAAGGCAAGCTGATCGCGGACCACGTCCGCCTCCAGGTTCAATGGCGGGAGCATCGCCTCGATCTGTGCGACAGCCGTTCTCTGGCTACGAAGGTCGTAATCTGAAACTCCACCGGCGCGATGTCGCTGCTCGGTAATTGTCAGTTCCTGTTGCTGCACCCCAAGCAGCTGCCGAGTGATTTCAATCTGCGTCTGCAACTGCGCCTCCCGGATGGCAGCCGATACCACGTTGCCCGCCAGCATCAGACGCGCCCCGTCCAACTGCCACTGCTGATATTCCCGCTCCGCCCGCAGGCCTTCGATGAGCCGGCGATTGGCGCCGAACAGGTCCAGAGCATAGGAAACGGCCACTGAGCCATTGAGCAACGCGAAGGGTGAGGGGTTTGGAAAGGGAATGCCATAGGCAGAAAGATTGACTTGCTCCCCCTGTACCGAGGCGGTGCCGCTCACCGAGGGATACTTCGTCGCGCCGGTGCGAGCGGTCAGTTCCTCCTCTGCCTGTTTGAGGCGGGCAGTAGCCTGCACCAGGGTGGGGCTGTTTCGTAGCGCCTTGCTCACCATGCCATTCAGTTCCGGCGAGCCGAACATCGTCCACCACTGCGCCGGAATCTCGGCAGACGGGTTCAAATGCTGCATATTCCCAGCCGGTCCTGAGCTACTCACCGTTTCTTTCGGTTGCGGTTGGGGAGTGTACGAAGCCACCGCCGGCGCCGCGGGCGAATGGTAATGTGGGCCAACCGTACACCCTGCGGAAAGTCCGATCAAGAACCGCGGCCAGGTGCTGCGGCCGCCTGCTTGGAAGTCATCGATACATGCATGGCCGGCAATCCTCAATCCAGAGTTCGGCGATAAGTCGCCACGGCAACACCCATGAGCGCCAAGCGTGAACACCATCATCGGCCACACGCTGGGCCAGGAATCCGACCACCCGTTGCCCTTGAGCAGGATGCCGCGAATCAGGCGATTGAAGTAGGTGAGCGGCAGCAGGTTCCCGATCACCTGCGCCCAGGCCGGCATGCCCTTGAATGGAAACATGAATCCGGAGAGCAGAATGTTGGGGAGAAAGTAAAAGATAGCGAGCTGCACCGCCTGCAGCTGATTCTGCGCCAACGACGAAAATGTAATGCCCACCGTCAGGTTGGCGGCGATGAACAGCAGCGCCGACAGGTATACGGCGCCGATATTTCCGAAAAAGGGAACTTGAAATATGAAGCGCGCAGCCAGCAGGATGATGGAAGCCTGAATCAATCCGATGCCGATGTAAGGAATCAGCTTTCCCGTCATCACCTCCATCGGCGTGGACGGCATGGCCAGCAGATTCTCCATGGTGCCCCGCTCGCGCTCGCGCGTGATCGCCAGTCCGGTCATCATCACCATCGTGAGCGTCAGGACCACGCCCATCAATCCCGGTACCACGTTGTACTGCGTAATATTGTCGGGGTTGTAGAGCTGGTGCACGTTCACGTCAAACGGCGCCGGGCTGCCCTGGAGCGCGGCCAGCGGTCCCGTCATCTCCCTCTGGATCACCGACTGGACAATACCGTTGACTGCGGCGAGCGCGCTCGCTGTCGCCGTGGGATCGGTGGCATCTGCTTCGATCAGCAGCGAAGGCCGTTCATGCCGCAGTAGCTGCCGCGTGAATCCCGCCGGAATATTCACCACGAACAGCAACTGCCCCCGAGCCAGCGCCTCCCGGCCGGCTGCTTCATTGGGCAGTTCTTCGACGACCTTGAAGTAGGAGGAGTTCTGCATTGCCGCGATGAAGCTTCGTGTGATGTCGCTGTCATCGGCGCTGATGATGGCGGTGTCCAGATGTTTGGGATTGGTGTTGATGGCGTAGCCGAAAAGCGCCATCTGCAGGATCGGTATTCCCACGATCATCGCGAAGGTGAGCCGGTCGCGCTTGAGCTGAGTGAACTCCTTGAGCACGATGCTCCACCAGCGCGCCAGCGAAAAGCCATGGCGCCGGCTCATCGCTTGCCTCCGGAGTTCTGCTCCGCCTGACTCATCAGGTGAATGAAGACGTCTTCGAGGCTGGTATCGATCTGCTCGGCACGCCGGCCGCTGGAACCGACGGCCGTCTCCACGCTGCGCCGCAACTGGCCGGCGTCTGTTCCGCTCACGTGCAGAACATCCCCGAACGTAACCGTCTGCTCGACTCCCGGCTGCTGCCGCAATTTTTCCTGCAATTCCGAGAGATGCTCACCGTGGATCGCCCATGTGGTCAGGTGCTGGCCGGCAATCACCTCATCGGCCGATCCCTGCGCCAGCAGAGTTCCAGAGGCGATGTAGGCCAGCTTGTGGCAGCGCACCGCCTCGTCCATGTAGTGCGTGCTCACCAGCACCGAGATGCCCTTCGCCGCGAGAGCCTGTATTTCGTCCCAGAAATCGCGCCTGGCCCGAGGATCGACCCCCGCGGTCGGCTCGTCGAGCAGCAGCAGCTCGGGCGCGTGCAGCATGCAGGCCGCCAGCGCCATGCGCTGCTTCCATCCGCCGGATAACTCGCCGGCAAGTTGATGGGCACGAGCTGTCAGGCCAAGGTCTTCCAGGGACTTCCGCACAACCTCCTTGCGCGATGGAATCTCGTACATGCGCGCGACGAAATCGAGATTCTCCGTGATGGTGAGATCCTCCCAGAAGGAGAACCTCTGCGTCATATAGCCGACATTGCGCTTGATCTCTGCACTGTCGCGGAGAATGTCGTATCCCAGGCAGGTTCCGGTTCCGGAGTCGGGCTTCAGAAGCCCGCACATCATGCGGATGGTGGTCGTCTTGCCGCTGCCGTTTGGTCCCAGGAAGCCGAAGATTTCGCCTCGGCGCACGCGCAGCGAAACATCTTTCACCACGTGCTTGTCGCCGAAGTGCTTGTTCAGGCGCTGCACATCGATGGCGTACTCCGGGCTGGATGTAGCCATCATGGAAGCGTGACCTCCACAGGCTGTCCGGGATGCAGCTCGGATGCGCTTTGCAGCGGACGGCTTGGCAATCACCATGAACACGAGCTTCGAGCGATTTTCGTTGCTGTAGATGACCGGCGGCGTGTATTCGTTTTGCGGGGAAATGAAGGTGATCGTCGATCCAATATCGGCGGAGCAGCCGTCACAGTTCACACGGATGCTTTGTCCCACCCGAAGCTTGCCCATAACCGTTTCCGGGACAAAGAAGCGAATCTCCAGGTTTTCCGGCGGCAGCAGCTGGACAACGGGATTGCCCGCGGCAACCCACTCGCCCACGCGATAGAGAGTGTCGAATACCAGGCCGCGCCGCGGGGAAGCGATCTCTTTCTGTTGCAATTTCCATGTTGCATCCGCCAGCGAGGCGCGATCGGCGGCAACCTGGCTCTGCTGCGCCTTGATCTGTTGTTCGCGCGCGGGAAGAGCGTCCACTGCCAGCGAGGCTTCCAGCTCTCGCACCTTGGCCGTGCTCGATTCCGCCGCGGCCTGGGCATTGATCAGGTCCGTTTGCGGGATGCCGCCGGCACGATACTGGGCCTGATCGCTCGCCAGGATTTGGTCGGCCTGTTTCTTTTCAGCCAGCGCCTGCATCAATTGTGCCCGCGTAACATCGACTTCGGCAGGACGTTTTCCCTTTTGCAGATCCGCCAGCCGCCACTGAGAAGTTCGCAGCAGATGTTGCTGCCTGCGTTACCTCATCTGCCTCAGGCTCGTTGTCAAACTCAAACAGCGGATGCCCAGCCTCAATGGTTTCGCCGCGCGTGACCGAAAGACGGTCCAGCCGGCCGCTCTGGGGCGAAGCGACATAGACGAACCTTCCTTCGATGTAGCCCTGATAGGTATCTGCCTGCTTGCGGGAACAGCCCGTCACCACCAACGCAGCTGCAGCAGCGAAAGCCAAGGGTCTGAAACTCCTAAGTATCGGGGCGACCATGATCTCCTCCGTTCTATTTCTTTCTCGGCATCTTGCCCGTCCGAGTGAGGGATACCGGCTGCAAACCATGAAGCAGTAGCCCGGTAATGTGGCGGCACATCGCCTCGTTGGTTGGCGTTTTGCGCGCGAAAGCATCTGACCAGAAACGTATCGTGGCCATGTGCAGCATCACCAGCCCGATCATTGAGAAGACAATCAGCCCCGGAGTCGAGACTCGGGTTGATTATTTGATTCGCCTGGCCGCGCGCGACTGCCTCGCTCAAGATCTTTAACTTTTCGAACGGCAACTGGCGCAATATCCTGCTTCGCAGTAGGCCGCCCTCATTCAAAACCTCTCTCATCCAGGTCGACGGGATCCAGGGCATGCGCTCAATTCCCGCCAGCATCCGTTCCACGATTCCGCAAATTAATTCTTCCGGAGCCGCGTCCGCTTCGACCGGACTCCACACCGACGCAATAAGAGGAGCAAGCCGCTCTTCCACGACGACGTCAAGCAATTGCTCGCGGTTCTTGAAGTAGTAATGCAGCATGGCGGGTGTAAGCCCGGCCCGGTTTGCGATCATTGCAAACGTTGTTGCCGCGACGCCGTGCTCGGCAAACAGATCCGTGGCTGCCGCCAGCAGCAACTCGCGCGCATCGCGTTCGAGGCTTGCAGCGGGCCGGCCAGGACTTCCACTAGATTTCTCTCGCTCTTATGCATAAATTAACTAATGTATTAATTAATATGCAAATGAGCCATCCAGGTCAAGCCCCGGTATTCGTTGCTGGTCACAATGAATACCGGGGCGATTGGAGGCTTAGCGACCTTAGAGCTTTCCAGACCTGCGCCCATTGGCTTCGGAACGCCCTGGGCTTCCCAATCGCTGATATCCGGGGTGAACCCCGCGAACAAGTCCCTGCTGGTCAGCGATTCTGAGCAATAGAGTGGTAAGCGTCGTTGCGCTCCTCCCGGCTAAGAGCGGTGAGTAGAGCATCCTGATGCTCCCGCGCCACCTTGCCGATCCTCTCCAGCAATTCCCCGCCATCTTTTGTCAGATGAAGGGAATACAAGCGCCGGTCATCCGGGTTTGCTCTACGCTCGACGAACCCTCGTTTCTCCAGGTTGTCCAGTATCGCCACCAACCGGCTGGGATGAATCTGTAGCTTCGCTGCAAGCTCCTGCTGGCTCAGTCCGGCCGCGACCCGCAGCAGTCGCAGGATCCCTGCATCTGGCGGTGTGAGTTCGAGAACTCCCAATCTTTCAGCAAATTGCGACGCGGCATGCGCTCCCAGCTGGGCCAGCAGGAAAGCCGGCTGTCCTTTTTCCATCTCGTTGTGATTCATCTTGAGGAATAATTATTGCATATTAAATTCGATTTATGTAATAAATGATTTCATTATGAAAGCGATTCCTAGATTCCGTGGTCCCTCCCTGATTCTGCTCGCGACCGTTCACATACTGGTCTTCGTGGCCGGTCTTGTAGCAGCAGCGACGCTCCGGCACGGGGCGCCATATGTAACCCCCTTTGCGCCAGCCGAGGAGATGCGCCTGTTCTTTGCGCAAAGCCCAACGGCGGTACGTGTGAGCAACTTCTTCCTGTTTGCCTCTGCAGTGCCTTTTGGAATCTTCGCAGTGACCACCGTCAGCCGGCTGCGATTCATGGGCGTCCGTGCAGCCGGTACGAACATCGCTCTTCTTGGCGGCTTGATCGCCACGATCGCGTTGATTCTTTCCGGGATCACGGGTTGGGTGCTGTCGGTGCCTGAAGTATCGGCTTCAGCGCAACTCGTGAAGGCGATTTTTTTCCTATGCTTCCTGCTTGGGCGGAGCCGTTTACTCGGTCGGATTTGGTCTGCTGGCTGCGGGAGTATCCGTCACAAGCTACTTCATGCGGCTTCTTCCGCGATGGATGGTGGTTCTTGGAATCCTGCTGGCCATTACGGGAGAACTGTCCTCGTTCAGCCTTATCGCGTATCCGGCAAACTTTTTCATTCCTGTTACCAGGTACCTGGGCTTGATCTGGATGGTTTCGGTCGCTGTAGCACTGACGAAAAAATCGCAGAGGAGCGCAGCCTGAGCATAACGGCGATTCTCCGTGTAGAAATAACGCTAGCTAATAAGGCGACTCTGTATATCACCTCATCTCATCACAACCTTTTGGATTGGCTTACGGGATGCCAGGGAGTTGAACCCGTTGAGAAGCGGAAGGAATGGAGATGATGAAAACGCGATCACTTCCAGAGCCCGAAGTCCTGGTCAGCGGTCGCAGATTCGCCGTTTCTCTTATCGCAAGTATCTGTGTCGCTGCAGCCGTCGGAATCTTCACCTACTACGGCCTGATTAGGACAATAGGCAGCTCGCTCAGATCGGCAACGCCGCAGATCGTGACGTTTGCGGTGTATGCAGCCCTTGTGGCTGCACTCTGTCACTCGTTTCGGCCACCGAGCCGTCCCCCCATTGCGCTGCACTTTACGAGCGTCAAGGACCTCGTGTACGCCCTCGGAGCCACAATAGCCCTCATTGCGATCTGTGCGCTTGTGTATGCATTTCTGGGCCTTTTGGGCGGAGGCTTTCTGCATCTGCTCCAACAATTAACCGCTGTCGCGACCGACGCCAAACGTCTCCATGGTCAGGGTTCGCCCACATGGATCATTGCGATTCTTCGCGGTTGTCTGCTTGCCCCGATCTTTGAGGAAGTCCTATTTCGAGGGCTCCTGCTCTCCTGGCTGAACCGTCACATGCGCTTTACGTTTGCGCTGCTCACGCAGGCTGTGCTGTTTGCGGCGATGCACCTCTACCCGTCTGCGCTACCCTATACCTTCCTTTTCGGGGTCGCTACTGGATGCGTACGCCGAACGACTGGCTCTACGGTCAACACCATTTTCATGCACGTGATCAACAACGTCTTCCTCCTCCGGCTTGGCCTGTATTTCTTTGGCCATTAAATAGCCGCGGGAGCGCAGCAACATGAGCAAAGCCGGACCGGCGGTGGGAGTCTCCGTGTCTCCAACGTCTGTGGAAGATCGCGATCTGCTCGGGACGCAGAACGCGACGGACATGGTGACAATGGCGCGCCTGGTGCGCGCACAGTGTCAAGCTTCTTCCACGTGAATGAATAGCCAAGCGGGTGATCCATCTTTGCCAAATGTAAACCCTGCGATGCCCTGAACTCTTGAGGGAGTACCCTGTCGCAACGACAGGTCCGACACGTCAAAGTAGGTGGATGCGTGGTCAATTTCCCAGTGGACGACCACTTTGGTTTGTGGGTCGACGCCCTCAAGCTTGTTGCGTAGTTCTTCTACCGTCATCCTGGGCTCCTTTTTGAAGGTTGTGTTCAGGTGAACACGGTTATCGAAGCCTTGTTATGCTGCCCGGGGCCGGTTGTACACGGGACAAGGCATCGTTCCTCGTGCTGAAATACCACGGTACCTTACGCGGAGAGATAGGGGGCTCGTCATATTGCGCCATGCCGTGGCGACCCAGTTTCCCCACGTCCAACCCCGCAGCACGCCGAGGCCAATCGCCTGAAAATTACCCCGACCGATGGGCAAGCCTTCGATGTGTCGGCGGGAGTTAGTTCGCATAGTTCGCCTACTTCGCACATTTCTGCGAACAAAAGACAAACAGCGCGTTTAGGCCAAGCGCAGTTCTGCGAGCGCCAGTCGCGCACCCTTCAGATTGGCCAGCTTCAGATTATGCCCAGGCCCCCTTCTGTATTCGCAAAGGTGCAGCGCAAGGCAGAGTTGGTTCGGCGCCAGGAATTGATCCGCACCGCGCACCGTACGGATACAGCTGGTGGACGATTCGAATGGGAGGCCGCCCATACCGACGGATTGATTGGCGTCCTGGTACAAGCTGGGACGGTGCCAAGGTATGCTTGATGGTTGGCCACTTGGGCCCACCCGGACGAGGTGAAGCTTTGAGAACGGAGAAAACTATTCTACTGCGTTCCCTCCTCTGCTTTTTGGCTTTCATTTGTGTGCCTCGTACTGATGGTCGAGCCGAAACCTCGCAATCTCCCATGCCGGCCGCAGTACCGCCTGAAGCATCCGTGATGCCGGCGAATGCTCCGCCGGCGGGCCTCATCCATTTCGATGTCGCTGCAACGGACCGCGAGGGGAAGCCATTTTCGGGGCTTGCTATGAAGGACTTCACGCTATTGGATAACGGCGTGCCGCGCAAGATCGTTTCCTTCGCAGCATCGAATCAAGCCACGGATGAAAATGAGCGGCTTACTGAAGTGGTGCTGGTTCTCGATGAGGTCAACGTGGCGCCGTTCCAGTTTGAACTTGTGAAGAGTCAATCGATAGAGTATCTGCGGCAGAATGGCGGACATCTTGCTCAGCCGGTTTCCATTTACTGGTTCACGACTTTCGGACTCTACGCATCGGCGCAACCCACTACCGACGGCAACCTCTTAGCGGATGATGTTGCTCACGGCCGCTCACACCGCGTGCTCTGGCAGCTCCCGCCCCATCGTGAGCAGCACGTGACCCCGGAATCAGAGAGATACAAACAATGGGACCGAGCCCTCCAAACAATTTACTGCATCGCTATCGAGCGCAGAAACAAGCCGGGCAGGAAGGTTTTGGTGTGGATGGGCTTCGGGTGGCCCGCTCGCGGACCACTGGAACGCAAGGACAACGCCCCGTTCATGGGATCCTGGCTGGTTTCCAGCAGCACGCCGTTCACTTCGCTAGTGGAGCTTTCCACGCGTATCCGCGAGGCGCGAATGGTTATTTCCCAGGTCACAGCCTGGACTGATCCGATGGTTTCCGACTTCGACTACAGGCATTACCTGGCGGGAGTTCGCACCCTCTCGGACCTGAAAAAGCCGGAAGATATTCCTCCGCATTTTGCGCTTCCTGTGCTGGCAGTTCAGAGCGGCGGGCTTGTCTGGGACGCATCGCACGGTACCATGCGCGGTATTGAACACTGTGTGGAGGATGCAAGCGCCTTCTACACCGTGTCTTTTGATCCGCCGCGGGCGGCTCAGCCGGATGAGTATCACGACCTCCACCTACAAATCGGAGCGATCGGATTATCAGCACGCACCAACACTGGCTACTACGATCAGCCGGCTTTCTACGATCAGCCTCGCGTCCCAGCCAAACGTGTGACTGTCCACGAACTGCAGCAGATGCTGGACGACGCCAACCAGAAGCGCGATGGCGAGTTGGCAAAGCAACTGACCGGTCTGCAACTGAGCGAACGACTGAACAGCGGCCAGCTCACACTCTGGAAGGATCGCTTGCACGGCAAGAATTCGCGGGCGGCACTGGTAGCCCTGGCCGATGAATCAGCTTTTCTGGACCCTCCCGTAGCGGAAATTCTCTCAGACCCAGCGCCCGATCTTGGCACGCAGCGCCAAATACTGTCGCGAACACAGAAGTATCTGCAGGAAGGACTTCCTAAACTGCCGGATTTTTTCGCAACACGCGCTACCACCGAGTACGAGCAGCCGTCTCCCAAAGAAGGAGATACTTGGAAGACCGCCCTCGCCGATCAATCCTTACGCGAGGCGGTGACCGAGAAAGCAACCCTCCGCTATCGGAACGGCCGTGAGGAACAGGATGCCGAGAAGAAGAAGGGTAGCTCGAGCGCCAGGAAAAAAGACCTCAATTTCGTCGGTGTTTTTGGTCCGATTCTTAGTTCCGTGCTGGCAGATGCTACACAGAGCAACAACAAGTTGATTTGGAGCCATTGGATACGGGGCGAACAGGGAAGGGAAGCAGTCTTTCGCTACATCGTGAGCGAAAACCCTCATTACAACGTCGTGCACTGCTGCCTTGTCGATGGGCGGACCTTTCGAACGTCGACCAAATATTTCGGAGAATTAGCGATCGATCCAGGAACGGGAGCGATTCTTCGCCTGAGTTTAGAGGCGCAACCGGTATGGATTGTTGAGCCGAACTTGAATCCGGTGCTACCCGTGAATCGAGTGGCGGTGATGATCGAATACGGGCCGATTGAGATTGGCGGAAAGAAGTATAACTGTCCGCTGCGCAGTGTCGTCATTATGCGCGCCCGGACAGTAAGGACGGTGGCATTGTGGGATCAGACATTTGATGTCTACGCCCCCTACGAGACACTCTTGAACGACATCGTATACACGGATTACCACAAGTTCGGGTCGGAGGCCCGCATGCTTCCTGGATTTGAGGTTGTACCAGGCGCAGGCCAGTCTCCGGCCAAGCCACCGCCCAACCGCTGAACTGTCGTTAACCAGGAATCCTGCCCAGGCTTCTTGCCCCGTAGCGCAAGCCGGGGGTAGCTTTACAGTTCGTTTTCTGCGCAGCTTGATGTTCGCTGCATGCCATTCATAACACCACGGCGAACGAGATCGCCATAAGGACTCTCCGGGAGACAGTCCATTCGATCGGCGGCCAATGCATAAAATCTTCTGGCATCCTTAAGGTTGCCGAGATCTTCGTGCGACTTTCCCATATTCAGATACAGCGAAGGATAAAATCCCTGGACTCGGTCGTCCCCGACTGAATCAGCATTCGTTAGGGATTCCTGATTCCAATGAAGTGTCATTTCCGGCGTGGCTTGATGCCTCGCGACATAATGAGCCGCGATACTTCTTTCAAAGGCGTCCTTACTCTGATCCCATGCAAGCATGAAGAGCCGCAATGCCTCCTTGTGCTGGCCCTCCTGCTCTCTCTCCATTCCCTCGGTACAATAGCGCACGATTTGATTCTGTGGATCGATCGTATTAGCCAAGATCCCTCCCACTATGGTGAAGCCGGATTACGGGAATTACAGGTTGCTGAATCTCTCCGGTCCGAATTTGTTTCAGGCGTACGGAGTGTTTTTCTTTGGAATCCCGAGCAACTGAGAGGAAGAGATCTTCAGGGTAAGGCATTTTTCGGAATCGTCTCTTGCAGGCAAAGCCGCAGATACCGCACCAGGGCGCGATTGTCCAAACCATCCGGATCAAACAAATGACCCAACGCGAGTCCGTCCATGACACCGCAAATCGCAAGGCAGTCAGTAAGTTTGGCGCTGGCCGTTCGCCCATCCAATTGCGGGAGCAATCGGCTGATCTCCGGGATGGACGTGCGCAGGCGCATGGCCCGCAGCAAGTCGGCCAGGCGCTTGCGCTTGTGAGGATGCCGTATCGCGTAAAGTTTGAATTCCACATTTAACAGCATGCGCTCAAGATCTTTGCTCAAACGCACAAGGTAGAGGGCCATGGCTTCCATACGTTCCTTAAGCGTCGGCAACGCGAGCAAGAGCGGTCCCAACTCGGTCAAATCGCGAGCCATATCCTCTTCAAAAATAGCGAGAAACACATCCTCTTTGTCTTTGAAGTTGTCGTAAAAGGCGCCCCGCGTCTTCCGTGCGCGCAAAGCAATGTCTTCGATGCGCGCATGTTCGAAGCCGTCTCGCGCAAAAATATATCTCGCGGAGCGAATCAGGTCGCCGCGGGTGGCGATGCCGCGGCTCTGCCTCTGTGTTCGCCCTTTCTCATGTTTAATGTCTCTTTTTGCATCCGCCATATGCTTCCTTGAGTCAGATCATAGAACATACATGCACGAATGTTTCTGCACCATGCATTTCTGCATCGGAGGGTAACGCCTAATGATCCAGTGGCTTAGACTCACGGCCGAAGCAACTGGCCACAACCGAATGAATTGTATTCCCGGTGCAGGCATGCTGCTCATCGGGGTGGCGCTGGTTACGGGTTGTGGAAAAGCCCCGGCCAGCACAGGCCAACCGCCGCCCCTGCCCGTCTCGGTCGTTCAGGTCGAGCCCTCCGACGTGCCCGTTTCCAATGAGTGGGTTGGTGTGCTCGACGGCTACGTCAATGCCCAGATCCAACCGCAGGCTAACGGTTATTTGATCAAGCAGAATTATCGGGAAGGCGCCCAGGTGGCCAAAGGCCAAATACTGTTTGAGATAGATCCGCGTCCTTTCCAGGCGGCGCTCGATCAGGCCAAAGGTCAGCTGGCCCAGGCCAAAGGCCAAGTGCTGCAGGCCCAGGCGCAGCTCGGCTTGGCCGAGATCAATGTCAAGCGCGATACCCCGCTTGCCCAAGCCCGTGCGATCGCCCAGAGCCAGCTGGACAACGACGTTCAGCAGAAGGCTCAGACTGAGGCCTCGGTAGAATCGGCCAAAGCGTCTGTGGCCGCCGCGCAAGCCGCCGTCGAAAATGCTGAGCTGAACCTTGGCTTCACCCATGTGCGATCGTTGATTACCGGCGTTGCCGGCCAGGCCACCACGCAGGTCGGCAATCTGGTCAACACCCAATCGGTGCTGACCGCCGTCTCCCAGCTCAACCCCATTAAAGTTTATTTCTCCATTAGCGATGCAGAATATCTGGCCCTGATCCAGCGGGCTCGCGGCGCAGGCGGTGACTTGCTTAAAAATGAAAGCGCCATCCCCCTCACGCTGACGCTCGCCAACGGAGAGGTCTACCCTCAGAAAGGCCATATCGAATTTGTCGATCGTCAGATGAACGCGCAGACGGGCGCCATCCGCGTAGCGGCGGCGTTTCCCAATCCCAACAACATTCTCCGTCCCGGCCAGTACGGCCGTGTCCAAGGCGAGACGCAACTGCGTCACAATGCCTTGCTCGTCCCCCAGGTTGCGGTGCAGGAACTGCAGGGATTGCAACAGATCTACGTCGCCGGCAACGACAATAAAGCCCATCTCACCACCATCCAACTCGGTCCACAAGTCGGCACCAACTGGCTGGTAGAAGGCGGGGTTGCCCCCGGGGCGCGAGTCATCACCGACAACTTGCAGAAACTGCGCGAGGGCGCTCCCGTAAATCCGCACCCGGCTCCGGCGACCGTTGCCTCGGCCACCAACGCGACAGGGAGGTAATTTGATGTCGAAGTTTTTTATTCGCCGCCCTATCGTTGCCATCGTTATCGCCATTGTCACCGTGATCCTAGGTGTGGTGTCGCTGGTAAGCCTGCCTACTTCGCAATATCCTGACATCGTTCCGCCCGAGATTTTGGTAACCGCCACCTACCCAGGCGCAGATTCAAAGACCGTTTCCCAGTCGGTATCGACGCCCATCGAGCAGCAGATGAACGGCGTCGACAACATGATCTACATGGACTCGGTCAGCGCCAACAACGGCGTGGTCCAGCTCTTCGTGGACTTCGACGTCAAGACTGATCCCAACATCGACCAGGTCCTCGCCCAGCTGCGTGTCGATCAAGCACAGTCACAGTTGCCGGCACAGGTCACCACCGCCGGCCTGACCGTGCAGAAGGCGCTTACTTCCCCGCTGATGCTCGTGGCTATCAACTCGCCCGGCGGGAAACTTAGCCAGGAGTTCCTGACCAACTACGCCATCATCAACCTGCAGGACCAGCTTGCCCGCGTAAAAGGCGTCTCGCGCGTGCAGGTGTTCGGCGGACAGTACGCCATGCGCATTTGGGTGCAGCCCGACAAGATGGCCAAGCTGGGTATCACAGCGCCCGAAGTTATCCAGGCTATCCAGACCCAGAACAACGTGAACCCGGCCGGCCAGATCGGTGCTGAGCCCATCCCGCAGGGCCAGAAATTTACCTATACCGTGCGCACGCAGGGCCGCCTCGTCAAAGCAGACGAATTTGGCGCCATCGTCATCCGCGCCAACCCCGATGGGTCCATCGTGCGCCTCAGAGACATTGCCCGCGTGGAACTTGGCCAGCAGGCCTACACCATCTCCGCCCGCTACAACCAGGCGCCCTCCGGCGTGATGGCCATCTATCAACTACCCGGCTCCAATGCTGTTCAGACCGCAGCCGCCGTCAACGCCCGCATGAAGGAACTGTCGGCGACCTTTCCTGCCGGCATCTCCTACGATGTACCTCTTGACACCACCAAGGCCGTCACCGCCGGTATCCACGAGATCGTGCTCACACTGTTGGAAGCGCTCGGCCTGGTCGTCCTTGTCGTCTTTATCTTCCTCCAAGGCTGGCGCGCGACGTTGATACCTTTGCTGGCCGTTCCCGTCTCGCTCATCGGAACCTTCATCATCTTTCCGGCGCTAGGCTTCTCCATCAATACCCTTTCACTCTTCGGCCTGGTTCTTGCCATCGGCCTGGTGGTCGACGACGCCATCATCGTGGTCGAGGCGGTGGAGCATCACATCGAAGAAGGCATGGATCCCACCGCCGCGACCATCAAAGCCATGGAAGAAGTGGGTGGTCCGGTGGTCGCCATCGCCCTCATCCTTGCCGCTGTGTTCATCCCAACAGCGTTCATCCCCGGCATCACCGGGCGCATGTATCAGCAGTTTGCCGTCACCATTGCGATCTCAGTGCTGATCTCTGCCTTCAACGCGCTGACCCTTTCGCCCGCCCTCGCAGCTCTGCTACTCAAGCCCAAGGACGAAGAACGGAAGACCGGCCTTCTCGGCAAGGGCTTCAAGCTTTTCAACAGATTCTTCGGCCGCACCACCGACAGCTTTGTTCACACGTCGGATGTGCTCATCCATAAGTCCGCCATCGCCATGGTCGCTCTCGCCCTGGTTGCGGTGCTTGGAGTCTACCTGGGCACGAGTCTTCCCGGCGGCTTCATCCCCACGGAAGACCAGGGCTACATGTTTCTCGCCCTGCAGCTGCCGGACGCCGCATCTGCGCAACGCACTGATCTTGCCGAGCAAAAGATCACCGATGCATTGTTAAAAACGGATGGCGTGCAGGGCGTTATCGCCGTCAACGATTTCTCCCTCCTCACCCAGGTGCAAAGCACCAACGCCGGCTTCTTCTTTGTGGCCCTCAAACCGTGGGACAAGCGCAAGACCAAACAGCAGCAGCTGGACTACATTCAAAGCCATCTGCAAAGGCAGCTGGCAGCCGATCCTGACGGCATCGCGTTTGCTTTTCCGCCGCCATCGATTCCTGGTATCGGAACCTCGGGCGGCGTGACCATGATTCTCGAAGATCGTTCCGGCGGCGACGACCCCATGGTCCTTGCCAAAAATGTCTTTGCCTTCCTGGGAGCGGCGAGCAAGCGGCCTGAGATCGCGGCGGTCATTCCGTCCTATCAGCCCGCTGTCCCTCAGCTCTACGCCGATGTCGATAAGGCAAAAGCTTTGCAACAGCAGGTGCAGCTCTCCGATATCTACGCCACCATGTCGACCTTCATGGGCGGCTATCTGGTCAACTACTTCAATCGCTTCGGCCGCCAGTGGCAAACCTACGTCGAAGCCGAAGGCACCTCGCGCGAGAATATTGCGAACATCAGTCAGTTCTATGTACGCAGTGCGAACGGCGGCCAGGTTCCGCTTTCCTCGTTGGTAAAGGTGACGCAAACCGCGGGGCCGGAATTCATCTATCGCTTCAACGAGTACAACGCAGCCCAGTTGAATATCACAGGCAGTCCTGGTTACAGTTCCGGCCAAGTGCGCCACGCACTTGAAGACGTTTTCAAGCAAACCATGCCCGCAGGTGCAGGCTTCGACTACTCAGGTATGTCTTACCAGGAACAGCAGGCGGAGAAGGGTGTGCCGTCGTGGGCGGTCTTCGGCCTCTCGCTGCTCTTTGTTTTTCTCATCCTGGCCGCTTTATATGAAAGCTGGACGCTGCCATTCAGCGTTCTGCTCAGCACCCCGGTCGCCATCCTCGGCGGCTACCTGGCCCTGCACATTCGCTCGTTTGAGAATGACATCTTCGCCACCATCGGCCTGGTGATGCTGATCGGTCTCTCGGCCAAGAATGCCATCCTGATCGTGGAATTCGCGAAGACTAATTACGAGTCGGGTCAGAGCATCGCGCAGGCCGCGCTCGGCGCTGCCCGGTTGCGCTTCCGCCCCATCGTAATGACCGCGCTCGCCTTCATCTTTGGCTGCCTTCCGCTGTGGGTCGCCTCCGGCGCCGGCGGCGCCTCACGCCGCATCCTCGGCACTGTGGTGGTGGGCGGCATGTTCCTTTCGACCGCCATCGGCCTCATCTTCATTCCCGTGACCTTCTCCGTCGTCGAGTACCTATCGCACAGGTACGCGCGGGGCGGCAAAGGCACGACGATGGACTCGAAGGGTGATCTGGATCCGGTCGCCCTGGGCGCAGCCGCCGGCGGCCGTTCGACCCGCGGAGGTCAGGCATGAACAGCTCTCCGGTTTGGTTCAAGCGCGCGTACACGATCATCTTTACAGCCGTGCTGTTAGCCGCTGCGGCCGGGTGCACAGTTGGGCCGAAGTACAAGCAGCCTGCCTACCCCACCCCACCGGCATTCCGTGGGGCGGATGATGCCGCAGTGATCAGCGATGTCAAGGGCTCTCTCGGCGACGAGCAATGGGCCCAGGTATTCCGCGAGCCTGAGCTGCAGGACCTGATTCGTAAGGCGCTCGCCGACAATTACGATCTCCGCATCGCGGCTCAACGCATACTTGAGCAACAGGCACAGGTACAGATTACCCGGTCGCAGCAGTTTCCTACCCTTAGCGTCGGAGGTACCGGCGCGGGCGTGGACATTCCCGGAATTAGCAGCTACACGGGCGGCGGAGCCAATTCGATCAGCAGCCCGATCGTCGTTGGATCCTTTAGCCTATCCGCTGCGTGGAACCCGGACTTCTGGGGCCTTTATCGCAGGCAGACAGAAGCTGCCCGGGCCACGCTCCTGGCCCAAACCTGGGCTCAGCGCGCGGTGCGCCTGACCTTGGTGCAGGAAGTGGCGACCGCCTACATTCAACTGCGTGCACTCGATCGTGAGGTCGAGGTTACCCGGCAAACACTGAAGGCCAGGCAGGATTCGGTCGACCTGACAAAGCGGCTGGAGAGTGGCGGCTCCGTCCCGCTCTCTGATCTACGACAGGCCGAGCAGTTGCTTTATACTGCATCCTCGCAGCTGCCGCAGCTGGAGCAGCAGGTGCAGCAGCAGGAAAACGCGCTCCGCCTCTTGCTGGGAGAGAATCCGGGTCCGGTGGCCCACACGGATCCAAACGCGCTCGCGCCCCCGCCCCAGGATTTGCCGACCGGCATCCCTTCACAATTGTTGGAACGCCGCCCGGATATTCAGCAATCGGAGGCGCAGCTCAAAGCGGCTAATGCGAACATTGGCGTGGCGCGTGCCCAGTTCTTTCCCCAGCTATCGATCAGCGCTTCCGCCGGCGTGGGTGGAGACAACTTTTCCAACATCTTCGACAGCAACGCACGGACCATTTATGGAATTGGTTCATTGGCGCAGCCGCTTTTTGAAGGCGGCAAGTTGCGAGGCCAATTGAATCAGGCCAAGGCCGCTGATCAGGAGATGGTGATCACTTACCAGAAGACCATCGCCGGGGCTTTTCGCGACGTATCGAACGCCTTGATCGCGCTCAACAAGCAGCGCGTGTACCGCGAGCAGCAAGAGAAGCTCGTGGCGGCCGCCCAGGACTCCGCTCGTCTAGCCCGCCTCCGCTATGAGGGTGGATCGACGGCATACCTCGAGGTCCTCACGAACGACACCAACCTCTACTCCGCGCAGCTGAACCTGGCAACCGCTCAGCAGGGCGAAGCTCTCAGCCTTGTCCAACTCTACAGTGCACTGGGAGGCGGCTGGCAGTAATTCCCCGGTGCAGATGCGAATCGCAGTTGAGAAGTATGGATTGGGGGCCGTCAGCGCAACGGCCTCATCCAGTCTGCGATGCCCTGCCCGGCGGAACGCATGCCGTGCACCAATTTCCGCAGTACGGGGGGCGATCGATCTAAGTTGTTCTTTCTCGGCCTGATCTCGTTGCAGGAGGGAGCAAACATCTCAATCACCGACTGACGAACCTGCGCTGGATCCCCAACACTGACGGCATCTGATCGCGTTGTCGATCACAGGCGGCATACGGTGGAACACTGTTCATATCGTGACGGTTCCTATTTCCCTAGCGTATGCTTCGGAGGTCTTCATGAATCGGATCCGAAGGGGTCGCCATGCTCTCATCAAATCACCAGACCCTCCGCGCTGCACCTGTGAGGAAACCGAAGGGGCGGGCAAATTACAAAACCTCGCCGGGCTGGGTTAAGAAAGGGCATTGCATGATGCTGGCGTTGGCCATGGCGTGTACCGTCGTCCTATCCGGCCGCGGTTTGGACGCGCAGGCGGGACCGCCGCTGATGCCTGTGACGCGACCTCCCATGGGCTGGTCGTCCTGGAACAGTTTCTCGAATACTGTCGACGCCCAGGTCGTAATGGATCAAGCGCGTGCGATGGTTTCCTCGGGAATGCAAAAAGTTGGATATGAGTACGTCAACATCGATGAGGGCTGGTGGCTGGGCACGCGTGATTCACAAGGGAACATCGTAGTCGATGCGAAAGCTTGGCCCGCCTTGGCGCCGGGCGAACATCCTGGCGACATGAGCAACATTGTTCGCTTCATTCATGGTCTTGGGCTTAAGGCCGGAATCTACACGGACGCCGGCGAAAGTGGCTGCAGCATGTTCCCGGATCTTGGCCCCAAATACTTCCACGCCGGAAGCGAGGGTCATTACCAGCAAGACTTCTTACAGTTTGCAAAATGGGGCTTTGACTTCGTGAAGGTGGATTGGTGCGGCGGAAATCAAGAGAATCTTGATCCCGCAGTTCAATACGGCGAGATCGGGCGCGCGATCCTGCGAGCTGAAGCCATGACGGGACGTCGCCTCTTTTACTCAATTTGTAATTGGGGCAAGAACAGTCCTTGGAGCTGGGCGCCCGGTGCCGGCGGTGTACCAGCGGCCATGTGGCGGACAAGCGGAGACATAGTCGCCCCTGTAGTTGCGGGCCACGAACACGCCGACCGTAAGGCGAGCTTTGTGGGAATGCTGTCAAATTTCGACCAAGGGATCCATCCCGAGGCTCAGCACACCGGCTACTACAACGATCCTGACATGATGGTGCTGGGCATGCAGGGTCTGACGGAGGCGCAGAATCGCGTACACATGTCGTTGTGGGCAATCTCGGGGGCACCCTTACTCGTCGGCGCTGACCTGGCGAAACTAAGCCCCGATGAACTTTCGCTTCTGACGAAATCGTCAGTGATTGCCGTCGATCAGGATCCTGCCGCGTTGCAGGCAGTGAAGGTAGCGGAACCGATGCCAGGATTACAGGTGTGGTCCAAACCGCTAGCTGAGGCTGGTCTCCGCGCAGTTTTGTTGCTGAACAGAACAGGCTCCGATCAATCCATCGCAATACTGTGGACTGACCTCCAGTTGCAAAGTACAACCCCGCGCATCACCGATGCGTGGACGGGAGAACTGCTGAAGAGCACGGACGCTTCTTATGAAACGACCGTTCCGGCAGGCGACGCCAAAATGCTTCTAGTTGCGGGAACGGAAGGACCCATGAGGCACTATAAGCCGCTACCCGTCCAGGGCAGTACGGCCGGAACGCAGGCGGGAGCGGTGCTCCGCCAGCATCCAGTGCGGTTCGAAAATCTTGAGGGGCGCGGCGAGATGACGCGGATTCAGATCATTTACACAAATCCGGATCGGGTCGCACGTTATGCCAAGCTGCGCGTCAATGCCCAGTCCCCGACAATCATTGCATTTCCTCCCACCGGCAAAAGTGAGCCCGGAATGGTATGGATTCAAGCGAGGCTTGACCGGAAGGGTGCGGAGAATCTGCTTGATTTTTCTGCCGACTGCGACTTCGGACCCGTCGTCGATTCTATTTCGATTGCGAACAGTCAGCCAGCTTTAGGCAAAGGCACATCAGGCTTAGTCATCCCTGGCCACAGCGACCGGAAAACCGCGCGGGCTCCTGAATAGCCCAAGTATGGATCAAGCAGATTGGCGCCGAGCGGAAGCTACTGGCGGCGGTCAGGTAGTGTGTGGGCATATCGCGTTTTGAGAGATCCCGAGAAAGAGTAGTTTGTTAGCCGCGGCTTCCTAAAGTTGGAGAATGCCTTTCCTTCAGAGACTCGCGCGGTCCCCTCTGTGAGCTCAAGTCTGTATCTCGGGCTACACCGTCCTGAAACCCAACTCAAGAGTTTCCCTTCACCTGTGCGACTTGACAGCCGATAGTCGAGTGTCTACCATCGCTTACAGGTCGAGGGTCGAACGTCTTCTGTCGATGTTAGGAAGACTCGAGTGGAAGCAGATGGCGGCCTCTGTGGCGTTCCTAAGGTAGCCCGCCGGCGAGGAGAGCTGAGATGCGATGGTGGCAAATCAGGAAACGGGATGCGGATCTGGACCGGGAACTACGGTCTGACCTCGAACTGGAAGAGGAAGAGCAGAGAGAAGGCGGTTTGTCAGCAGAAGAGGCTCGCCATGCAGCACTGCGCGCTTTCGGCAACCCGACTCTCATTCGCGAGCACACCCATGATGTCTGGAGTTGGAATGGGCTCGAGAATCTTCTTCGAGATCTAAGGATTTGTGTCCGCACACTCTACCGGTCGCCTGGCTTTTCACTCATCGCCATCCTGGTGATGGCATTGTGCATCGGCGCTGCGACGTCGTTGTTCACGGTGACGCGGTCGGTCTTGCTCAGACCGCTTCCTTTCCGCGATCCGGATCAGCTGCTGATGATCTACGAGCACTTTCGCGATCCCAGCATGAATGCCCAGCAGTTCAATTACAGCATCGTTGCTCCCGCTGATTACTACGACTGGCGCGCGCAAACCCATGGTTTCGAAGACATGGCCGCGTGGCGCTGGGCGCAATTCAACCTCACCGGGGAGCACGGAGACTTGCCCGAGCAGGTGAGCGCCGGCGGCGGGAGCTGGAACCTGTTTCCGCTACTGGGCGTGCCTGCGGCCGTTGGACGCACCTTTGTCGAGACCGAAGATCGTCCGGACGGAAACGCAGTCATGATCGTCGTGGCGCGTTTGAAGCCGGGCGTAAGCCGGGCAACCGCCCTGGGAGATCGGTGTTCGCCTCGCCCTTGGCGCACAACGCGATCAGGTTGTGCGCCTGATGCTGGGCGACGGTTTGCGGCCGGCGATCTATGGTCTGGTGCTTGGCCTTGCAGTCAGCGCCGGAGCAGTGCGTCTGATCGAGTCGATGCTCTACGGAACCCGGCCGCTCGATCCAGCGATCTTTGCGGGTGTGGCTGCGACTCTCCTGCTGGTGGCGGCGCTGGCTTGCCTCGTGCCGGCGTGGAGGGCGTCGCATATCGATCCGATGCAGGCGTTGCGCATGGAATAGGTCTCCGAATCTGCGCCGAGCTGCGCGAGCTCAGCGTAGGCGCCGTCAGTAGTCTTTGAGGGTGATCGAGTTTCCAATTTTGACCGGAACCTCGATCATCATGTTTTTCCATGGCGTGTAAGGCAGAACCTTCCACATCAATTGACTCAGCCATAGTTTGAGACGGGTGCGTGGAACAAACCAGTCCGCACCTTCAGCAAGCTTCTGGCATTGCGTTACGAAGTCACGCATAAGTGTTTCGTAGCGGGCAAAAGCCACGGTATAGTCGCCATTGGCTTCCTTCAGTTCACCGGCGAGAATGTAGGCTCCCACGATAGCCATACTTGTGCCCATTCCAGACAGCGGGGAAGCACAGTGCGCTGCATCCCCGAGCAGAACGGACCGCCCTGTCGACCATCGTTCCATCCTGATTTGACTGACGGAGTCGAAGTAGAAATCCGGGGCGTCCTCCATCATCCGCAAAAGCCGGGGCACCTGCCACTGCTCGCCAGCGAATTTGTCGGCCAGAATCTGTTTCTGGCGGGCGGTGTCGCGGCGGTCATACTCCAACGGGTGAGACCCGAAGAAGAAGGACGCCTTCGCCTCTGTATTCTCTCGGGCGCTGAAGATGCCCACTTTTTTTCCTAGCGTGCCGTAGTAGAGACCGCTGTGGTCGAGATGCATGAAGTTGGGCGTGGTGAAGATCGCAACGTAGTAGCCGAGATGATGGATAAAGCGGGACTCCTCGCCAAATGCGAGCGCCCTTACATTGGAGTGCAGTCCGTCCGCCCCTACGACTACGTCAAATCGCCGGGGTGCGCCGCGGTTGAAGGTTACCTCGGCTTCATGTTGGTTGTCCCTGATGCCAAGGATCGAGTCTTCGAATATGTACTCTGCATGATCCCGGGTGGCGGCATGGAGAACTCCAGCCAAATCGCCACGCATGATCTCCAATTCGCCGCTGGTGAAGCCATCCGGCATACTCGCGATTTTTCTGTTCGTTTTGTCCACGATCGTAATTGCGCCTGTGCGAGTTTCAAGCCTTCGTATTTCACCGATAATGCCCATGCGCTCCAGGGCTTTCATGGCAGCGCCACGAAAATCGACAGCATAGCCGCCCGGCCGAACGGCGGGAGCACGCTCCACCACGGTGGGATTAAAACCGTAACGGCTCAACCAGTAGGCAAGTGCCGGGCCGGCCACGCTTGCTCCCGAGATGAGTATGTTCTTGTTCCTCATACCTCTCCTTCTTTTTGAGGGAATATAGTACATATGTCTCACACATTCGTACTATACCGTCGTATGAGACATTTGTGCAATTCTTGAAATAAACTGTGTTCCATGGGAAATCGAGAGGCCTTGTTGATCGCCGCAAAGCATTGCCTGCTGGAAAAGGGCTATGCGCGGACCACCGCCCGCGACATCGCCTCAACGGCCGGTGTTAGCCTGGCTGCCATTGGCTATCACTTCAGTTCCAAAGAAGCTCTGTTGACCGAGGCGTTGTTACTTGCCTTTGACGATTGGGACAAGGACTTTCGCCGCCTAATGAACGACAGTGTTCCCACCGATGCCAGTCCTCGGGAGCGCATTGAATCTACCTGGGCCCGTTTGATCGAGACATTTGAAACCCATCGTTCTTTATGGGTGGCAAATATGGAGCTCTTTTCCCAGATACCACGTATGCCGGAGATCCGTAGCGCTCTGGGAAATAATCTGCAGGTAGCCCGTTCAGAGTTAGCCTCTCTATTCCTGGGTAAGGAGCAGAATGCCGTCAGCGAGCGGACAGCACAGGCGATCGGAAAATTTAACCATGTATTGCTATCCGGCCTGATCATGCAGTGGCTGATTGATCCGGAGCATGCTTTATCAGCGCGAGACCTCACCGAAGCGTTGCTTAGCATCGCCGAAGGAATGCAAACGGCAAGGAAGGCACCCAAATCCAAAAAAGGTGGAAGGCACAAAAAGTGACCGTAAGCTGCATGCCTGAATGCCGGCGATGCGAATGGAGAGGATCTGCTAAGCGTGCAGACGCTGCATCGCTTCCAACATGATTTCGAGTTCCATGTGAGAGAGGGCCGTAGAGGCGCCCGTCCATGCGTCTTTGGCCGAATCGAGAACCCGTTCAAACATCTCAGACTCGTAAATTTTAATTCCTTGTTCCCGGTCTTGAGATTCGCGCAACAAGCGCGCCAGTTCAGCGGCATCACGCATGGCGTTGTTTACCCCACTGCCACCGTAGGGCGACATCACGTGCGCAGCATCTCCGAGAAGGGTGATGCCCCTTCTGTTCGTCCAGCGATGGCCCACCGGGAGCGCATAGAGGGGGAGTCGCTGGAGATGGTCATTGCCGAAGCAGGGGGGCGGGGGTTGGTAGGGGAGTTCGCGATAGAGACAGAGGGTAGGATGGCGCGGGTTGCCAAGTCACTATCAAGAGAGAAGGAAAGTGGGCCTTGGTCGGGAATCGATCGCCCACGGCTTCGGCGAGGAAATGTGCAATATTCGGCGCGGCGATCGGGGGGCCTTGAGGGAAGGCTCTGCGCCACCGCGCCCAAAAGGACAATGATTCCGCAGGAGATTCTGGTTTTTCTTAGAGGTCAAAGGGAGGCGCGAGAGTTCAAGGGGATCACCGACTTTCGAAGATAAAGGCAACTAAAGGCCTTTTTTAAGTATTGAAGCGTTTGTGGGCCGAGTTTAATCTGAAAATTGTCGAAGCCCCGTAGGTTGTTTCCAAGAATGGCGGTTCTCGTTTTTTGCTTATTGCGTTCCCCGAGCCCGGTTGCCGGCATGAAATTAAGTATAGTGACAAAAACTTTATAGTCAATAAATAAATCCAGCCATCGGACCTTTGGTTCGCGGTTGGCGTCACCGCCTCGCCTGCGAGATACTGGGGAAGCGGCGGTTCAACAAAGGAGTTCGCTATGGCCATCATCCGAAATTGCCCATCCTGCGGGAAGCCGAATCGAATTCCGGCAAAACACCTTGCCGACACAGGAAGGTGTGGTGCCTGCAAGACACCGCTCCCCGCGATGGCTGAGCCCGTTGAAGTCGGCACCGAGGAGTTCGACGAAATTATTCGCGACAGCAAGGTGCCGGTCTTCGTGGATTTCTGGGCGTCGTGGTGCGGGCCTTGCCGGATGGCGGCGCCGCATGTTGCCCAAGTTGCACAAGACCTCGCAGGCCAGGTCGTCGTACTTAAGGTCGATACGGAGCGGTTTCCGGAACTGGCCTCACGGTACAACGTGCAAGGGATTCCGAACTTCGCAGTATTTGCGCGCGGTAGCCTCCAGTTCCAGCAAGCAGGACTGGTGGACGCGACCACGATGAAGAGTTGGCTCGCACGCGCTGCCTGACCCAGGATGCGGTGCTGGGCACTCCTCCTGGCAACCTTCGACCGTTCCGGAGCCTGTGTCAAAGCGGAACCAATGGTGCCGCACAGGTGACCCTAGCTAAGGGTTCTCCGGATTTTCTGTCGACCGTGCGAGTCGATCCAAAGCACGCCAGCCGCACCCTCTGAAAAAATGTGTTGCCGACGGCCGCTGTTGGTGGGAGTCTTAGAGCGGCACAACACCGGCGAGCCCGTTCCTTCTTACCGGCGGGGAGGCGTAGTTCCACATGACACCCACTCCAAACACCCCGGACCCCTTGCCACGGCTGCCCCCGTGGCTGGGATTTGTCAAGTTCCTTTTGTTAGCTATCCTGATAGGTATGATTTTTCTGCTTGGCCAACAGATGGTACGGCACCGTTTCTTCCGCGGCGGCTGGGTCGACCAGCGCGACGTACTAAAACCTTAGCAGGCCCTAGTCGAAACTGCGCAGCCAGATATCGCGCACGGAGATCTTGCACGGCTGGCTCTCAATTTCAAAGCCGATGAGTCCCGGTTGGTTATTTATCGAGTCTTTGGTGTCATCGATGAAGACTGCCATCAGTTGGCCGTTCATGATGTGCATCATCACGCCGCCGCGAGCGATGATCTCGTAGTCGTTCCAGTCGTTGACATTTACATAGCCACCCAGCGCCCGTATGTCACCGATATTGGCAACCAGACGATTCGTCTGGCCGGGGAGCGCCTGCGTTACCTGTCCGCGATACGCCAGGATGCCCTGCATCGTGTTTTCTGAGTACCACTGGCCGGTGTACGACGCAGTGCGCGCGGTGACTGGGAACCAGAAGTCAGCCTGCGGCCCGGTCATCATAAATTTGAGGTCATACGGCGGCTGGCCTTCCGGTTGCGGACGAGTCCACGGCACGCCCGTGACGCTACGGTACTGAATGCCTCCTCCTCCTCCTTTTTCTATCTTCATCTGCAGCTTCAGGTCGAAATCACGTGTTTTGTCGCCGCGATAAACGATGTAGTTATTGCCCTTCGGTTTGCCCTCCAAGGTTTCTCCCACCATGACGCCGTCTTCGATGCGCCAGATGCTGCGGTCAGCGTCCCATCCGGTGAAACTCTTACCGTCGAAGATCTGTTTGTAGCCCGTATGGTCGTTAATGTCATACGGCGCAGGGTCATGAAACTTAGGCATCCCCGGAATCTTCTGGCCGTTTGGACCCGCCTCAGGCGGCCCAGCAGCCGGAGACACTAGCGCCGGCGGCACAGACTGGGCGGTGAGCGCCGGGAAAATGAAATTCAGCGCGGCTGCCAGAAAAAGTGCCCGAAAAAGTGATGGACGAACGAAACGATACGATGCCGGCATGGGTTCTCGTGCCTCCCGATTGAGTTAACTCAGGAACAATAGGAGTTTGGCTCGGGAAGGTCAAGGAAGCTTCCGCGCCGATCGATTCAGCGTTTGAAATAGGCAATGAGATCCTTCGGATCTCAGTTCTTGAAAGCCATCCGCGTTAGCGGGAGATCTCTTCCAGGGCGAGATTGCGCGTGCGCGGCCCCATCAAGCCAATCGCCGCCATCACGATCAGCATCGCCGCGGCAATGAAAACGAAGACACCGGTTGTACCGAAGTTTTTGAGCACGCAAGCAATAGCAAACGAGGTAAAGATTGCCGAAAAGCGGCTCCACGAGTAGACGAAGCCTACCGCGGTCGACCGAATGCCGGTTGGGAAAAGTTCTGTTTGGTAGGCGTGAAAGCTGTAGGACATGATATTGCTCGCCAGCGTCAGCCCCACGCCCATGGCAACGAGGAGCATCCCGCGCGAAACCTGACTAAAGGTCAGCCCGCAAACGACGATGCCAGCCGCGGTGGCGACGATCACGCTCTTGCGTTCAAATTTGTCGGCGATCCATAAGCCAATCAGCGGGCCAATCGGCGCCGAAATGGCAATGATCGAGGAGTACAACAGGCTGGTCGTGAGCGTGATGCCCTGCTTGACGAGCAGCGTCGGCACCCAGTTGGCGAAGCCGTAGAAGCCGACAGTTTGGCAGACATTAAAAATGATCATCATCGCTGCGCGCTTGCCATACGGCGCCCTCCACATGTCGGAGAAACTCTGGCCTGTGGTGACTGGTTGGAGGTGTGTCGTGGCCGGGAGGGGAAGAGGGAACTCCCGGGCAACAATCTCTTCCAGCTTCGACACCACACGGTCGGCTTCCGCGAGCCGTCCCTTTTGCGCCAGCCACCGCGGGCTTTCCGGCAATGCGCGACGAATAAACCAGACGAACAGAGCTCCGTGCGCCCCAATGATCACGACCCAACGCCAGCCATCGAGGCCGAAGGGGTTCTTCGGCACCAACAGGTACGACAGAAAAGCCACCACGGGGACGGCCATGAAGCCCACCGCTTGCTCGCAGGCAAAGGCGCGTCCCCGGATATGTTTCGGCACCAGTTCAGAGATGTACGTGCCGATAGTTACCAGTTCCACTCCAATGCCGAGCCCCGCCATAAAACGCCAGAAGTTCAACCCGGCAGCCGTGACCTGAAAGGCCATGGTCAGGTTCGCGGCGGTATAGAAAAGCAGCGAGTACGTAAAGATCGCACGTCGGCCAAAACGGTCAGCCAGGAATCCGCAACAGATCGTGCCTATGAAAAGACCCGAGAAGAGAAACGCAATAAAGGCCGCCACGCCATTCATCCCAAAAAAGCTGGTGGTGGTCGTCGTCAGGATGCCGCTCTTTACCAGCCCCGGGGCGATATATCCGGAATAGAGCAGGTCGTAAAGTTCAAAGAAAAATCCGAGGCTGAGCAGGATCACGAACTTCCACATCGTCCGCGTGGCTGGGAGCCGGTCGAGCCGGGCGGAAATGGTGGCCGCCGAAAGAGGGAGGGGCCCGCCGGGAATTAGCGTCGATTGCAAGCTTCCCAAGGATATCGTAGCGCTCGAATCTAACTGCCCGTAGTGAGGTTTGTCCCGGAAGATCCCCCTGATCTGACACTCCTGAGAATCTTGCTTACCCTTGGCCGCTCGCGGATGGGATCAAAGCGAGCGTCGACAGCCAACCAGGGCAGCTCAGCTTCTCTCTCCTCCAAGGATTCGTTTAGTAGAGAGATTGCTTTGTTGGCATCGCCGAGGGCCAGCGACAGCCCAGCCTTTCGGAATTTGCTGTTGGGATGTGCGGGGTCAAGCAGTCCAAACTCGCCCACGATTTCTGCGGCAAGGGATCTGTCTCCGGACAGGGCGTATATTTCAGCGATAGGTGTCTGGAACGGGGCTTGCGCCCCAGCAATGCGCTGCAATGTTTGCGCTATCTTTTTCGCTTCCTCACGGTGATCAAGTTGGACCTGGACCAGCGCCTGGTAGATCAGCACCTCCGGCGGAAGAGGTCCGTACATCAGGGGCTTGGAGAAGTGCTCTGCCGCTTCCCTGTATCGGCGGCTCCAATAGAGGAATCGGGCGTAGGACGCCTTCTGGCGATAGGAGAACGGATCGATCTGTTGCGCAACCTGGAGATAGCTCCAGGCTTCCTCAAACCGTCCCAGGGCAGCCAGGAAAGCTGAAAATTGACGATAGGTCCCATGGTGCGATCCCAGCTCCAGTGCACGCCTGAAGCTACCTTCGGCCTCGTTCCAGTTCCACTCCATTGCCAGGGCGCAGGCCATGGCGGAATGAGCTTCGATCATCTCCGGGTCAAGCTCCAGGGCACGCAATGAGGCCTTTCTGGCCTGGGTAACAAGCTGGACTGACTCCGGAGCACCCCGCTGAGCCATGCCAAAGTAGCATTGGGCAATGCCACAGTGAGCCCGGGCATAGTCCGGTGCGGACTGCGCCACGGCCTGGAATCGGGCGAGTGCCGCCGGCAGGTCTGCGGCATTACCCTGTTCCAGCAATTCCTCGGCGGCGAGAATGGCCGGATAAAGTTTGAGCAGGGACGGAGCGGCCGAGGCTTGAAGTTTGCGGACCACGGACTGCCGCGGTGCAACCCGGCTAACCAGCGCGGAGGCAATCTGTTCTTCAATTCGGAATAGGCTGTTCGCATCCGGCTCGGCTTCGATTCTTTGCGACCATAGCTGAAAACCATCGGCGTTCACCAGCCTCGAAGTAACGCGGATACGGTTCCCTTCCTCCCTTACCGTTCCTTCAAAGACGAACTGAACGCCCAGCTTATCCGCCAAAGCGGGGATGTCATTCGCCAGCGAGCCTAGCTGCATCATGGAGCTCGCCGCGATGACACGGCAGCCATCGGTGCGCATCAGTATGTGGACAAGCTCGTCCGTGATTCCATGGGCACAAGCTGCAGATAAAGGGCTACCCGACATGTCAACAAAGGGAATGACCGCTATGGGAGATCCATTGCCCGGCATGAAGAGACCATTTTCGCCGGCCACAGAGGTTAACGGATGGCTATCGAGGTTTCCTCTCCAGCGAAATACCGGGATGTAACTGCCGGGCCGGAAGTAGATGAAGAGAGGGTCGCCCCGACCCTCGCCCTCGTAATACTCCTTGAGCTTACTTCTCAGGCGGCGAGCCTCCGTCCGCACGATAGAGTCCTGGCTCGGATGGTACGGAGGCTTACGGTCATAGACCTCGGCGCCGATCAGATACTCCTTAAGGAGATCCTGTGTGCCACTGATGGCATGCTCGACCGTGAATCGCAGGAATCGGCCCAACCGGTCGGATTGTGCAAAAATCGGGCTTTGCAGAAGGCGCTCAAGCTCTTCTCGAACTGCTTGCTCCGAAACCGCGATTTCGTTCGCTTCGTTCACTCGGCTAAGGCTCCAGGCTCCTGATCCAAATATCCCACGTTTGCCGAGATTAAAGATGAATAAGCCAAGGGTTAAGACGTATCTTATTCGCGGCGCATTCCGGGCGCCGTTTGGCATAACGGTGATCTCACCGTTGCTCACGCAAAAATCGTAAGACCATTCTGTCATTCTCGAATCCATAGATCGAGAGGCGGGGTGTGACAGAGACACGCGAGACGGTGCAGGTCTTTGCTTTAGCGTCCCCAGAAATGCAACGAGAGCTGCGGCGCCAATTGGCTCCGCTGGGTGTGACCCTGATCTTCATTGAACGGGGAGCCGAACTCTCCTACATTACTCGCGGGCAGGCCTTCTATCACGTGGCTCTTCTGCCTGCGGCGCTGCCGGACGCGGACTGGTGGGCACTTTGGGGGAGTATTTCTTTACTGAACCCACGGCCCGCCCTTTTGGTGTACGCCCACACGGCGAACTTTCAGCTATGGTCCGGGGTGCTCGAAGCCGGGGGCTATGACGTAATCGTAGAGCCGTTCACCGATCGGGAGATTCAGGGCGCGGTCCTCAGGGCAGCGGCCAGCTTTGAGGAGCGGCGCCAGAGCGAGATAGGTAACGAATAACTTCGTGATCGTCGGATCGCGAGCGAAAGGCAACGATGTTTCAAAAAGTCGTAGTTGCTTACAACGAGTCTCCTGAAGCAGACCGGGCTCTCATTTCAGCTATCAGGCTCACAAAAATTATGAACGGCGAATTGGAAGCCATCACTGTTATGGCTGAGCTACCTGCTTACACTGCATTCGCTAGCGTGGGAGATCCCTCCCTACCGCACGCGCTGAGACAAGATCGCGCGGCCTTCTATGAGCATTTACAACAGAAGGCTCGCACACTGGCTCTCTCCCATGGCATCGAACTTCACACCCACCTGGTCGAGGGGCATGGACCGGAGGCCATCGTCGATTTCTTACGTACCCAAAAGGCGGATCTCCTCGTCATCGGGTTACATCAGCGCGATTTCTACATCTCGCGGCTATGGAGCACTGTCTATGAATTGGCACAAGAAGCGCCGTGCAGTGTTCTCGGAGTTCACTAACTCAGAACACCAGCATTGCTAACCCGAAGTCATGGGGAGTCACAAAAAATGTCGAAACGAAACATGATTGTTCCGGTGATAACTCTAGGGATTGCGGCGTTGCTTTTAGTCACCATCAACGGCTGCTGGAATTCATGGGAGGGGCGGGCCGGGGAACAGAAAACGGATGATGCCTACGTGCGCGCGGACATGACTCCACTCAGCACGCGCGTCTCGGGCCTGGTGCGCAGCATGGACGTTGACGACTATCAACCGGTGAAGCTGGGTCAACTCCTGGTCCAACTCGATGATCAGGACTATCGCGCCCGGCTGGAGGAGGCGAAAGCAGCATTGGCGGGTGCAAAAGCGGAACTAGCTGACAACCAGGCTGCAAAGTTTATCCAGGACGCCAAGATTCAGAACGCCGAGACTGGTGTAGCGCGGGCAAATGCAGCAGTAAGCGCTGCCAAGGCGGCCATTAGTGCCGTACAACCCGAGGTCGAGCGGGCAGAACTTGAACGCAAGCGCCAACAGGCTCTGATCGCTGCAAAAGCAACGACTCAACAAACGTTGGAGCAGACAAACGCCACTGCAGACCAACTTTCAGGAACCCTTGCCGGTCAGCAGGCTGGTTTGACCAGCGCAGAAGCCGCGCTTGCCAGCAGCCAAGCTCTGCTCGAAGCAGAGAAACGGCAGCGTACAGCGCTTGATACCAAAGACGAAGTTTACAGAGCCGATATCCAGGCCAAAGAGGCGGCAATCATCGTTGCTGAAGTGAACCTCGGCTATACCCGCATACTTGCGCCCACCGCGGGAGCAGTCGGAGAACGCCATGTACGGGAGGGCCAGTTAGTCTCGCCTGGGCAGGAGGTCATTGACCTGGTCCGGGGCGATGTGTGGATCGAGGCCAACTATAAAGAGACCCAGCTTACCAACATGCGCCAAGGAGACAAGGCAGACATCAGGATCGATACCTTCCCTGGAGTCGTCCTCCACGGAAAGGTGGTTGAGATCTCCCCGGCTAGTGGATCGCAATTTGCGCTGCTGCCTCCCGATAACGCGACCGGCAACTTCACCAAGGTAGTGCAAAGAATCCCGGTGAAGATTGCACTCGATCCAGTTCACCCCCTGCAGAACGTGCTACGCCCGGGCTTCTCCGCGGTGGTTATTGTGCATGCCTCGGGGAATAACAAGCGGGCGGAGGGCTCCCAGCCTTGAGCACCCCTGCACCCACACCCGGGTCTTCGAATCTCAAGACTCCACCATCGGTCATTACGACGCACCCGTTGCTTGGCGTTGCCGGCGTATTGCTTGGCGCGAGCGTCGCGACCTGTACCGGGCGCTTGATGAGCGTAGGTCTGGCTGATCTGAGAGGCGCGTTGCATCTGGGCGTGGATGAGGCTTCATGGATTAACACGGCATTCAATGCATCCTTGATGTTCATCGGGCCCTTTTCTGTATACCTCGGTGGCCTGCTCGGGGCCCGGCGCGTCCTGTTGGCTTGCGCGGCTGTGTTTACCCTGGTCAGCGTAGCGCTTCCCCTTGCCCCGAACCTTCCTGTAATGCTCGTCTTGCTGGTGCTCGCGGGCCTGACAGCCGGAACCTTTTACCCTCTCACTTTGTCCTTCGTCTTACGCAATCTTCCCATGCAGTACGTGCTTCTGGGCATCGCGATGTATGCCGTGGACATTCTGTTTACTACGAACTTCGCAACCTCGTTGGAAGCGTTCTACGTAGACCACTTGTCCTGGCACTGGATCTTTTGGAACAGCGCCGTGCTCACCCCGGTGATGATGGTCCTGGTGTATTTCGGTATCCCATGGCAGCCCTTGCCCAAGCCCAAGGAGGGGCAGCCTAAACCGAATTGGAGAGGCTTCCTCTATGCCAGCCTTGGATTGTCGTTTCTGTATATCGCACTCGATCAGGGGCAGCGATTGTATTGGATGAACTCGGGTGTCATCGTCGCTTTGACGGCTTCCGGCGTCTTCCTGCTGGGCGCCTCTGCTGTGCGCCATTTCGTCATCCCAAATCCGCTGATCAACTTCAAGTTTCTAGCCCGGCGGAACACCGTTTTGTTGAGTGTGGTTCTCTTCCTCTTTCGTTTCGTGATGCTGGCGTCGGTGGTCGCCATCCCCAGCTATCTTGGCTCGATTCAGGGTTATCGTCCACTGCAGACAGGTCCTGTCTTGTTGTGGGTTGCGTTGCCGCAATGCCTGCTCGGGCTGCTCGCCATCTACCTCTTGAAGTACATCGATGCCCGGCTCATTCTGACGGTGGGTTTCGCGCTGGTGGCGATTGCCTGCCTCATGAATGCCCAAGTTTCGCCGGTCTGGTCGGGTGAGGACTTTGGCCCATCGCAGGCGGTCATGGCAGTGGGCCTGGCGTTCGCATTCAACGGCATGGTGGGATCTATCATTCTCGAAGTCATCAATACGGGAGCGCTCACTCGTCCGGTTGACGTTCTTACCTTCGCCGGTTTTTTTCAGACCATCCGGCTCTTCGGTGGCGAATCCGGCAGCGCGTTGATGCAGCATTTCATTCCCACGCGCGAACAATTCCACTCCAACATTCTGGGTCTCGGAGTCGGTCTTGGACAGACGGCGACGGATCACCGGTTACTCGGCCTGACAGCGGGGTTGGCAAGTCAATCCGCGGGACCGACGACCGCCGTTGGGCGAGCGGGCGAGATCCTCAGCCTGCAAGTCAGGCAGCAGGCGTTCACGCTGGCCATCGCTGATAGTTTCCATCTGATTGCGTGGGCCGCTATCTTCTGCATGATCATCGTGGCCTGCATGGAAGCTGTGCCCACTCAATATCGCCAGGTAATGCGCGTTGCCCCCGGACCCGCTTGACGGGAAGCTGGGCACTGAAGGATATGGATATGTGGCTAAAGATAACGAAGCGCCGCTCACCTCAATTACTACCGCGGATGCTGGCGTGCATGGTGTGGCTGGCGGCAACTTTCCTGTCTGCCCGAGCGCAGCAGACGACTGCCATGCACCTTACACTTCCCCAGGCTATCGATCTTGCCCTCAAACAGAATCGAAGCCTCGGGTTGGCACGGCTGGGTGTTGCCGACAGTGAGCACAAGAAACAAATTGCCCGCTCCGACTATTTTCCCCACATCAAGAACGAATCCAGTGTGCTGCACCTTACCGAATTTGCTGGAGTGGAGATTCCGGCCGGAGCGTTTGGCAATCATGCCTCGACGGGACCAATCCCGGGAGAGACCCTTTTCCTCGATCAGGGCCTGCTCACTACATATACAAGCGGCACAGGTCTGGCTCAACCACTGACACAAATGTTCAAGATTCGCGAATCGAACCGCGCAGCTACTGCCGATATCAATAGTGCAAAGATTCATGTCGATCAGGCAGAAGATGACGTGGTGCTCAAGGTACGGCAGGTGTATTACGGGCTGTTGATTGCTCAACTCAAAAAACAAGCCGCAGTCGAAGAGGTAGATGCAAACCAGGTCAAGGAACAGGAAGCCCAGGATGCGGTCCGCAACGGGAGCGCCCTCGATGTGGCTGCGCTTGAAGGACGGGCGGGGCTTCTGGATGCGAGGCAGGAGGTTCTCACCCAAAGCTTGCAGATCCACTCTCTCTCGTTGACGCTGAGCGATTTGCTCGGCCTCCCGCTGGAGACGCAGCTGGAACTCGACAGCGACCCATCGCTGGGGTTGTCTTCTACCCCTACCCGCGAAGAGTGCATCCAGATCGCCCAGGACCACAGTCCCGAGATCCGCTCAGCGGAGCAGGCAGTAATAAAAGCCAAAGCCGGCCTTGCTGCAGCAAAAGACGCCTATATCCCCGACATCACCGGGCTGGCGCGGTATAGCTATCAAAGCGGGATTCCGTTCCTGGTACACAACTTTGGCAGCTTCGGCGCCTCGCTCACTTACGACCTGTTTGACGGCGGGCGCCGGATCGCCGAGATCAAGGATTCGCGCACACTCCTCTCAGAGGCCGAACTGAAACTCGCCAAGGTAAAAGACGAAGTTGCCGTGCAGGTGGAGACGGCATACGACAAGGTAGAGCAACTGCAAGACATGGTGGGAGTCGCGGAGGAGGCATTGAAGGTCAGGGTGGAACTTGCCCGGTTATCAGACCGGCAGCTCGAACAGAGCGAGGTGTTGGCGTCGAATCGCTCCGAGGCCCATGCAAAGGCGGCCTCGGCAAAGGCTTCTTATCTGCAAGCCACGCTGGGCCTGTCGCTTGCGCAGGCCGATCTCAAGCGCACGATAGGCCAGTTGCCCCGCTGAGAGCTAGCTGATCGCGCGGCCCTTTAGGTTGACGGTTACGGTGTCATCCGGAGTCTTGGTCATTCTAAAGTCGCTCTCCGGGGCGGCCTGAAGGAACCGTTGCGCGGCTGCCTTTCTTAGAAGGACTGCAATTTGTCGAGTCTTGCTGTATTGTCTTCGACAGACAAAGGAGACTCGAGTGACGGGGATCATCACGGGAATTGGATGGCACATGGTCGGCGCCGCTTCGGCCGCGTCGTTTTACGCGCCGATCAGCAAGGTGAAGCGGTGGACATGGGAATCGACCTGGGCTGTGGCCGGCATCTTCTCCTGGGTATTACTCCCTATTTGCGTCAGCGCCTTCCTGCTACCCGATATGCGCACCTTCTATGGATCGCTGGACACGTCCGTCGTTCTCAGGACTTTCGTGTTTGGCTGCATGTGGGGAGTCGGCAACGTGAGCTACGGCCTCACTATGCGCTATCTTGGCATGTCGCTGGGTATCGGAGTTGCCATCGGCGTCACCCTGGTAGTGGGAACACTGATTCCACCGTTCATCCATGGCCAGGGTGGAGAGCTTATCAGTACCCGTGGCGGCCTGCTCACGCTACTGGGAGTCGCGGTCGCACTTTGCGGTATTGTCATTGTGTCTGTAGCCGGGCATCGCAAGGAGATTGCGCTGGGCGCGGAAATTCGCGAGTTTGATGTGAGGAAGGGACTGATGCTGGCTGTTATGTGCGGTATCTTTTCCTCCGGCATGTCCTTTGCTATCGACGCGGCCAGGCCCATTCAGGCTTCGGCAATTTTACTCGGGGTTAAGCCACTGTATGCTGCGCTTCCCAGCTACGTCATCATCATGGGTGGCGGAGGCCTGGTCAATTTTGCTTATTGTTTCAGCCGGCTCTTCTTCAAGAAGGAGCTTTCATTAAGAGCCGATCTCGGTATGCCTTCGGCGACGCTGCTCAAGAACGGATCACTGGCCGCTACCGGCGGCATCATGTGGTATCTCCAGTTCTTCTTCTACGCGTGGGGGGCAGCTAGCATTCCTGCGAGCTATGCTTATGTGAACTGGATGCTGCATATGAGTGGCTATGTTTTGTTTGGTGGACTGGTAGGGCTTGCGCTTGGGGAGTGGGCCGGGGTGGGCAACAAGCCGGTTCGCCTGCTTTGGGCGGGAATGGCAGTTATTATTGTGGCAGCCAATATTGTCGGCCTCGGCATGGCTTCGTAGCCAAAGGACGAGTTTCTCTGGTTCTCCAACCAATGACGGGTGCCCCCTATCTCGCTCGTTTTCGCGAGACAGGGGATACCACAGATGTTGAAGGTTAAGTGCATCGGGTGGATCGAGAGTCTAAGGGAAAACAGTGGCGGTATCCCAACGTCTCGCGAAAACGAGCGAGATAGGGGCACTCGTCCTTCCTATCGGGTTCTGTCGGTTTACCCGGCGATGTTGATTTCCAGTTGCTCGCCTTCATGGAGTTGAATCGGTTCGGCCAGATAAATCCTGGTTTGGTCCTCGTTCTTCTCCAGTCGCGTGGTTATCTTTTTGCCGGCCAGCGATGCTGTTGCTTTAGAGCCTGTTGCGGCCAGCGTGCAAGAACGGCATGGCAAGGTGCCGGCCAGAGTTTGAATTGCGAAGCTGACCCCACCGGCCTGCGTGCGCTGGAGAGAATAGGTTCCCCAGCCCGTGCCTGTTGCCCAGAAACAATGGAAGTTGTCGTGCGGCAGCTTCGGCAGCGCCATTACGTGGGCACGATCACCTTCATAGTGGAATCCGCTGAGAGCCACGACGCTCGACCACGAAGACATAGCGCGGGCATAGTGGTGGCCGCACTCCGCCTCATCCCAGGGGTTGCGCTTGACCCCGTCGAAGCGGGCGCGCAGATTCTCAACGTACTCTACCCCTTGCGGAATCATGCCGGAGTAGAACATCAGCGCCGCGGTCGAATGCTCCAGGCCAGTCCATGCCTCTGCGTAATAGGGAAACGGAATATGAGGTCGAGGCGCCTTCCCGTAATCGCAGACCACTACGGCAGCCTCGTTATTCAGCGCATAGGTACGTTGCACGGTGTCATGGTCCACCAGACTTCTTTTGTAGTTGTATCGATAAATCGATTCCAGTGCGGTGCGCACATGCTGTGGCGAAACCAATGGTCCCAGCCCGGCTATGTCAGCGAGATATTGCCCTAACATCTGATCGATCAGGCATCCCTCGCCAACTTGATACTCTGGCTGTTCCGTATTCTCGCTCCCCATGCTGCTGCGCAATTGGGGAGAAATCTGGTCCGGACGAAAGCCGCGAATCTGCTGGATGTAGAACTCATTGCGAAACAGGTTGGCGTCGATCCAGCGACTTCCCATCTCGAACAGTCTTCGATACTCATTTGCCGAGGCGTCATCGCCTGCGGTGCGCCCCATCTCTTCGGCCGCGCGCAACGCTCCCAGGTAGTAGATACCGCAGAGGGGATTCGGACCGTAGAACTCCACGTCATAGGTGTTGTGCTGAACGCCATCCAGGACACCGTCACGGTTCGCATCCCAGCCTCCGGGGATCCAGGCAAACTCGATGGCCTTCTTCACGCGCGGCCACATGGTCTTAAGCCATGCCTGGTCTCCGGAAAGTTTCCAATCCAGGTAAGCGTGGATGATCTGCCCCATCTGCCCGTCTGCCGCTGCGATGTGATATCTCTCCTTGCCGTCTGGAAGCAGCTGGCGAAAACGCATGCCGCCTTGATCGTCCATGCTGTACCCAAAGGCAGCCTCACGTAGCGATCGTGCATACGACGGAAAGAGGAACGTGGTTGCGGTCTCGTAATTCCACACGTGGGTACAATTCCCGAAGCAGCAGCCTAAATGATCATCGGAGCCCTCGAAGCCATGGAATTCGCCATCCGCGGAGCGAAAGCAGGTGGTCGTCGCCAGCGTGGAAAGGTTAGCGCTCGCAGCCTCTTTTACCGCCGCAGGCAGCGTGCTGCTGGCCAGAGCGTTGACAAAGGTGCGCGTGCGGGACTCCAGCGACGCGAGATTGGCCGCTGTGTATTCGGCCACCTCCCACGCATCCTTGAAGCGCGTGGCATAGTAGTTGCCGATGATGGTGTTGCCGTCGCCCGGGGGAGCGTCCCATCCGCACCAATCTGGAGTTCGGTTGGGGAAGTGCCAGGCCAACAGAAAAGTGAATTCCGCTGACCCGCCGCCGGGGACCGATCTCTGCTGGCAAAGTGCCCCGACCGCGCTCAGGGATGGAGGCTCATTCAGGAGTTCCCCATCTCGTGAGAAGGCATCCCAAAACAACATGGGCGAATTCCACCAGCGCCCTCGCGGCCAGCCGCGCCAATAGGTGGTCCTTGCACCTTGGCCGGAAAGAGCCGCCAAGGCAAAGCTGCCCTGCATCGGGTCGCCTGCAGGCACGCCAGGATTTGTCATCAGGAGACCTTCCAGCAGGTCCGCGGTGCGGTGCTCATTTACGCGCGCGTCTTTGGGGTCACGCGCCTGGTCGCTTCTGGAAGGGGCCTTCACCGGGTTGTCGATGGAAAACGAAATGGCCACGGCTGCGCTTGAACGTCCCGGGTTGCTCACGCGATAGCGCAGGATCGCAACCGGCAGACCCGAGGCGTCAGGATCATGCGGTATGAAGGGGGAAAAAGCATCGAGCTCAATCTTGACTGGCACGCTTGGGTCTTTGAATTGAAGATGCGCCAGCGGATACTGCGCAGTAAATTCGGCGCCGGCAATGCGACTTAGACCGGGTGCATTGTTCGAGCCCAGGCCGTCCTGGCCCTCATACGGGGGCAGAATGCGTGCTTCCAGAACGCGCGCGATGGGCTTCGCATCCCCGGCTTTGATCCAGATCGCAGGAAATGCATATGGCGGCGAAAAGCCTTTGTTTGGCCGATTGAATATCTCCCAATCGCGCAGCTGACCTCGCCCACCAAGGGCTAGGCTTCCGGAGCCGACGCCGCCCAGGGGAAAGGCAAGCATCTTGAGCTGTTCGCCGGTGAAGACGCGCGGGAAGGCGATCTTTTCCGCGGCTTGGTGTGGGCGCGGTGCAGCCGTCTCCGCTTCTGCGAACGGAGACCAATGAGGAATTTGCGTGGCGGCGCCGATAGCGCCCGCAGCCTGTTTGAAGAAATCCCGACGCCCGATTCGATACTTGCCGGCCATTGATACCTCGCGCACGATTCGCCAAGAGGCATTCCTATTAGCAGACCTAGTGTAATCGCGCGACTCGTTGATTGACTTCGCGGGCCACCTTGCTCATGTCATTTTTCTGTAAGCGGTAGGTGTCTACCAGTAAGTCTCCGCCGACATACACTTTGGCCAGATTCATGGCATTGCAGGCCAGCACCACGGTGGCATAGGGGTCGACCACAGGCCCCCGCTCGACCAGTTTGGGATCGACAATGATGATGTCGCCAAACTTGCCTACTTCGAGGCTACCGACCTTGTCTGCGACCCCGAGAACCTCCGCGCTCCCCATGGTATGGAAGCGCAGCACGTCAATGGGCTGCAGAATTTTGGCGCTTTCGTATTTCGCGCGAATGACATAGAGGCCCATGCGCATATTCTCGAAGGGATCCGGGAGGTCCGAACTTCCTTCGCCATCCACCCCCATGCCCACCTTGACGCCCATCTTCCGATATTTGGGAATGTCGGCGATGCCCGACGCCAGCCGGCCATTTGACATGGGGTTCCATACCATTCCTGAGCCGGCGGCAGCCACTGTCTTCAAGATGGCATCATCGGTATGGATGAAGTGCCCAAAGCTCACGTTCGGGCCCAGGATGTTGACTGCGGTAATGTATTTGAAATTGTCGCGCTGCGCCTGCTGGTTCACCGGAGATTCCAGGTAATGAATCTCCGAGTAGAGATGGTAATCGCGGAGAAATGAAGCATCGAGCTGAAGGGCCTGTGGCGTGGTAATCCATCCGGAGTAGGCCATCTTCAGCACGGTCGGACGGCCCATATCCTTCTTGGCATAGGCTAGAAATTTCTCCAGGTTCGCGCGGCGAACTTGCGGGGTTGAGCTGCCCGACGGTTCGTACGAATGAATGAAGCGCATTCCGGAATCGAGTTCTGCTCGCCACTGATATTCCTCGAAAGCCTCGTTATCTTTGCGCGCATAGGCGAAGTTGTATACGGAAGTGATTCCGTGAACCAGGTGATCGAGGGCGCCTTCCAGGGTGAACCAGTAGTAATCTTCCGGACGGGTCCCAAGTTCCCGGGTTTCCAGTGCTTCCACCCAGCCGGTTAGGGCCGGGTATTGGTAGACATATTGGTCCGTAGCCAATCCACGAAACGCGCTCTCCGACAGATGGCTGTGCGCAGAGATGAAACCAGGGAGAACGAACTTTCCCTTGGCATCATAAGTGGTCAGCGCTTGCATGCCTGGTGGAGGGTTGCCCTTGCCGATTGCTTTGATCTTTCCGTCGTTGCCCACCAGGATGTAGCCAACGAACGGCTCCGTCTGACCGGGCTTCATGGTCAGGTTCGTACCGTTGACGATGAGCAGTTTATCTACGGCGAAGACGCGGTGAGGGCACAACAGAACAGCCAGAAAAACTGCGCAAAGAGAGCCCCAACGACCGGGAAAGATCATGTTCTCGGATCCTCCATTTTTATCCCGCGCAATCGTTTCCGCGCGAGCGATACATCAGGGCCTGGGTGATTTGTTCGCCGGCAGGGGGTATAGAGTACCATCACTTCCCCGGATTTCCAGAAATTTAGCAACCTTCACGGGCTGCGGGCCGGCCCCACGGCGCTGCCCGCGAAAAAAGGGTTGGCGGCGATATTGAGGTGGCTGTAAAGTCATTGTTACCCCGAAAAGCTCAAGCTGACGTGTGCCCCTGTAGACTGGAAGGCGTTACCCGGTCCGCACAACTGAATTTTTTTGCCTGAAGGCTTCCTGAGGTGAGCACTTTGTCCATCGGCAGTGCAAGAGATGGCCTGGAATCCAGCTTTTCTGCCCGTAGCACCGGCGTAGCCCAAAGATCAAAGCGGGGCGAAATCCTGCTAATCAAGTGCTTTTTTGTGGTTCTGGCGATTGCCGGATTGCACGCCTTTGCCGACCCGGTTTCCACCGGGACCAAGTTGGAGATTCGCCTAAAAGATCCGATCAGCTCGTATGCAACGAAAAAGGGAACCAAGATCTCGGGCGTCTTGATTGCTCCAGTGACGGAGGGCGGCGATATGCTGCTCCCTCTCGGGACTACCGTGGAAGGTTCGGTTGTATCCGTGCGCAAGGTGGGGATCGGGGTGGTCCATGAAACGGCCCGGATCCAATTGCAGTTTGATCGCGTGCTTCTTTCCGACGGAAAAAGCTTTCCTTTGCAATGTCGTATTACGCAAGTGGAGAATGCCCGGGAAGCCGTGGATAAGGAAGGCCGTATCCAGGGAATTCGTTCCACCGCCACGTTGAGCAATCGAGCTTCCGGCGTGGTCGGCAGCCTTGCTTTTGGCGACCCGATCGCAGCCATCTTCACTATCGCCGCTTCTGCTTCCGTCCTGAGATTCTCAGAGCCCGAGATTTCTTTGCCCGCGGGCACGGAATTGATCGCCGAGCTAACCGCTCCGATTGTCCTACCGAAAGAAGAGGCAGCACATGTCCCTCCCATTGCGACCACGGATGCTATGAGGAAAGAGCTGAGTCATCTGGTGGAGCAATTGCCGTTTCGGACCTACACCGAGAAAGGTCATATTCCGTCCGACATAACTAACCTGATATTTATCGGCAGCGCCGGCGCCGTGGAGCGCGCGTTCGCCGCCAGCGACTGGGTGCAAGTGGACTCGCTTACAGCCGAGTCAACCTATGCCACGATCCGCTCAGTGGCCGAGAACCAGGGTTACAAAAGCGCGCCGATGTCGACCTTGCTGCTGGGCGACCAAGCTCCCGCTTATGCCTACGCCAAGACGTTGAATACCTTTTCCAAACGGCACCACCTTCGCATATGGGGAAGTTCTCTCGACTGGTATAACCAGAACGTCTGGACCTCCTCATCGACGCACGACACTGGCATCGGATTTTCCAAGAAAAACAAAACATTTATCCACCTGATTGATAGTCATATTGACAACGAACGGGCTAAAGTCGTCAACGATCTGATCTTCACCGGGTGCGTTTCGCATGTGCAATTGGTTACGCGGCCGTGGATTCCCAAGGACGCCAAGAACGGGACTGGGGAAGATCTGATCACGGACGGGCGAATCGCGGTGCTCCAGTTGAACGATTGTCTCGGACCGCAGGCTAAACCGGAGCCTGCCGGTGATGCGCTGCCGGTCCATGGCAATCGGGCGGACCGTGTGTCGCGGCAAACCGTGCTAACGCTTAAGAACAACATCTTGCGCGACAACGTGGGGGTGATGGCCTATACGGGGATTCGCACCGGCATTTCGGAAATGAAGAAGAAAGACACTCCGCATGCCCCAAGAAGTATGGATGTCGACGGGGAGAAATACACCATCAAGGGCACCGATGGCCACCAGGACGACTACACATTCTCGTCCTCATCGATCGCGCGCAGCACTCCCGAAACGATTGACCAGGTCGACCGTTGGAGGCCACCCTCGGTTGAGATTGGCTTTCGAGCGTCCTGGTTAGCCTACGGCGGCGGGAATGGCGGCGCCATCGGCTTCATCCTGGATTCCATCGATCCTCCCGGGGATCAGATCGTCATTGCACTCGGCAACTCCATGCATAACGGATGGAATCTTGGAGGTTCCGTCACCCTTGACTCGCAAAAGTATTTCTCCCAGGAATTTAGCTACAATTACAGTTTCAGTACGTTTCGCATGGGATTGACAGCGGTGGAGAACGACTCCACGAGTCCTACTGTGCAGAGCGCATTTGCTTTTTCAGACACCGGGCTCCGGACTTCCCAGGTGTCGTACAACCTTCTTATCCATATGCGTCCAAAGACAGCGCGGTTGCGGCCTTATTTTGCGGTTGGGCCTGCTCTGCAGCTTATGCACTTGGACGACGCCCCGATCAAGAAGGCGCCCAACTACTTTAAGCTGGGGCTTAGTAACATCGGGCTCCTGAGTGCCGCCTATAACTTTGGCAGCACGCCTCCTCTGGAGGGTGGCGGCATCTTTCAGCCTGGCTTCAACTACGGCGGTGGCATTCGCTATCGCGTGACGCCGCGGTGGATGTTTCGCTTGGACTACCGCGATACGCTCGTGTCGCAGCCCGATTTCTGGACCAAGTCAAAGGCCAGTATTCTTAGTGGTATCGAGTTGGACAATGCCACTCTGACTTACGTCGGACCGGTGCTGGCCGGAGCCATGCGCCAACAGCGCGTCGGCGGTGGATTATCTTTCACCTTTTGAATTGTGTGTAGGCAAAGGCGGGAGGACTGATGAAAGCGGGCGAATTTCGCGAAGCCGGGCATCGCGTGGTGGATCTACTGGCCGAGTACCTGGAGACAATCGAGGAACGACCGGTATTTCCCGATGTACAGCCGGCCACCCTTACCAAGCTCTTCGCCGAGGCGCTGCCACAGGATCCCAGCTCTGCGGAATCGGTTCTGGCTGAGCTGGAGCAGAAGCTTCTGCCTAACTGTACCCATGTCGGGCACCCAGGCTATATGGGGCTGATTACGCCTTCGCCGAGCCCCATTGGAATCATCGCGGACTTCATTTGCTCCGCTCTCAATCAGAACATTGGGGCCTATACACTTGGGCCCGGCGCGGTCGCGATGGAACGGCGCACGGTCCGCTGGCTCGCTGACCTGGTGGGCTACGGTGAGGATGCGGGCGGCCACCTGACTAGCGGGGGGATGATGGCCAACTTCACCGGGATCAAGTTGGCCCGGGACTCCGTTTCGGGTGACCGGATTCAGCAGCAGGGGGTCCAGGAACGATGGGCAGTCTATACATCGGAAGAGCGGCACGTTTCGGTGGATAAGGCGGTGGATGCTGTGGGGCTGGGACGTCTGGCGCTGCGTGCGCTGCCCACCGGCCCGGAATTCCGCATTCGGTTGGACGCGCTTGAGGCAGCCATCGCGGAGGACCGTAAAGCCGGTATACGTCCGATGTGCATCGTGGGAATTTTCGGAACTACCAATACCGGGGCGATCGATCCGGTGCGCGCGCTGCGGGCGATCGCGGATCGCGAAGGAATGTGGCTGCACATCGATGCCGCCTACGGCGGCGGCATGCTGCTCTCCCACGCATGGCCCATGCGCGACCAGGGACTGGAACTGGCGGATTCGGTGACCATCGATCCCCACAAGTGGTTCTACGCGCCGCTGGATGCGGGCGCAATCCTGGTTAAGGATGATCGGCGATTGACGGCCTCGTTCGGCCTTAAGCCCGCATATCTTACCGATGAGTTCGATCGCGCGAACGAGCGCTACCAGTATTACGTTCACAGCTTCGAGCAGTCGAGACGCTTTCGCGGCCTTAAGGTGTGGATGAGTTTCAAGCGCTACGGAGCACGCCAGATCGGGGAATGGATCGACAACAATGTACGTCAGGCGAAGCACCTTTACTCGCTGATAGAAAAACACCCTGACTTCGAGGCGGCAAGTCAACCGCCGCTGTCGGCGATCTGCATTCGTTATCGAGCCGCGGATCTGGACGAGGCGCAATCCAAAGAACTGCATGCGGCGGTCGCCAGGCGAGTGGAACAGAGCGGGAAATTCTGGTTCTCGACCACGGAACTGAAAGGGAAGGCGTACTTTCGCATCAGCCCGGTAAACTTTCGTACGCGCATCGAACACATGGACCAACTGCTGGCATTTCTAGAGCAGGAATGCCATACCGCCTTCGAAAGCATCACTGCGAATAGGCGGTAGAAAAGCCAAGGGACGGTCTCAATCTCGCGTGCGCGAAGCGGGTTTGTGCCGTTTTTTCGCGAGCGGCGGGGCGTCGCACGAGGCTCTAGTGGTGGATTCACGGATGACGAGTTCCGGTTCCATAATGACCTGGGGTGCGTAGGGGGCTTCGGGATGATTGATCCGGTTGAGCAGAGATTCCGCTCCTGCCTGACCCATGGCACGGAGGGGCTGGCGAATAGTGGTCAGGCTGGGAATGCCGAAGGGGGCGCTGAGCACGTCGTCGAAGCCGATCACAGAAACATCTTGTGGCACCCGAAGTCCAGCTTCGTGAAGTGCCCGAATAGCTCCGAAGGCAGCGATATCGTTGAATGCGAAGAGTGCGGTGAAATTCCTGGTACGCGACAGCAACCCCTTTACCGGGCCATACCCCAGGGCCGGCGACCAACTGTTCTCAGTCAGCTTTATCAGCAGATCCTGGTGCACCTCCAGCCCGAAGGCGCAGGCTGTTTCCATGATCTCCCGCCAGCGATAGTCCGTATCAACCGTCTGTTCCTGCCCTCTCATGAAGGCTATTCTCCGGTGTCCCAGGTCGGCGAGATGCTTGAGTGCGAGATAAGCGGCCTGCCTATGGTTCAGCTGGATATTAGTTACTCCAGCAACATCCTGGTGGCCGGAAATAGACACGATGGGCACCGAGACCTGCGGCGGAGTCGGAGTATTCACCAGGAGTAGTCCGTCCACGGACCTTTCGAGCAGCATCCGCGGATATTCCTCCAGCAGCTCCGGCTGCCAGTAATGCGCGGCCATCAGGTAGAAGTATTTCGCGGCCATCAGGTACTCTTCGACGCCGTTCATTACCAGCGTGAAGTAACCCTCACTCATCTCAGACACCAAAACGCCTACGGACATGCTGCGCTTCTTGCGCAACGAGCGGGCGAAGTAATTCGGTCGATACTGCAGCTCACGGGCCGCGGCCAGGATTCGCTTCCTGGTGGCGAGCGGAATCGCCTGCGCAGCCGGTGCATCGCTGACGACGACGGACACTGTCGTCAGCGAGAGCCCAAGGTGGCTCGCCAGGGTGCGTAGGGTTACCGGTCCATCCTTTTCAGGTGCTTTCTTCAAGGGCAAGACGGAGTGTTGCATTCTTGGTCGTACGTTGTCAAAATGAAAACGATTTGCACTTAACCCTCCTTATCCCTTACGGTGTTCGCTAGGTACCCGGTTCCAACAAACTGAAAATAAACTCTTGACAGCCTGCCAGCATCCGGAGCCTACTCCCGCGACCGGCCGGCAGGAGACCACTCTTCACAGAGCAGAGTCTGTTCTCCCACGGGGGCGGCCGCTGCAAGCGGACCAGGGCAGAGCATGCCGCCGACGTAACATGACCCCAAGATTCTCAACTTCGATACATCACTCCAAGGGCCGGCATTCAAGAACATCTGAATTCAATCGGGCTTCGGCTGATCAACATCTGCAATGATGTTGTCCGGTGGCGAAATATCAGCATCGCTCATATGTGATTATTACGGTTACTACCCTTGCAGAGCCAAAATGCAGATACCTCGGTTTCATTTCCTGTCGCACATGCTGTCGCGCGAATCAGGCGCGACGTTGAAGGCAAAACAAAAGACGCAAGCCAGCAGACATCTGGCTTCGACGACACGAAATTCCCTTTAAAGAAACGATTCTTCTGTCGATCGCGCCCTTGACAGCTGTATGCGGCGTTCGATAATCTCGGCCTCGGTCGATCATCCGCTTCTCGCAAGTTCTGAACGGGACAGATCGTCGAAAGACCTGCCGGCCGCGGATGCGGTGTGAGGCAGTCAAGACAGTAAAAATTCGTTCGTGTGCCTTTTGGAGGAAATATGTCTTGCGAGACGTTGCGGCAGAGCTCTGCCTCCTACTCGACCCAGATCCTGCTTTCAAATTCCACAAGTTATCGCGCCGGAACCCAATACAAGCAGCGATCGGTCGTTACCAATCCTCTCCTGAAGCCAGGATTATTCTTTCAGCTCGCTTTGCTGGCACTCCTCGCCGCATTCTTTCCCGGCACGAGGCTTCACGCGCAGACCGGCCTGATTACGGGTACGGTGGTGGATCCGTCGGGTGCCGCGATTCCCGGGGCGCACGTCCAGATCATCAACCAGGCGACTGGCGACCTTACGCGCGATGCGACAGCCGACGCAAGCGGCACATTTCGCGCGCTGAACGTGCCTGCCGCTACTTACAGGATCAAGGTGAGCGCTCCGGGTATGGAGGAGCTCGATCGTGACGGGGTAGTGCTTGACCAGGATCAGAGTCTCGGTTTAGGGCAGTTGGCATTGACCCTTGGGCAGGCCACGCAGACGGTAACTGTCAGTACGCAAACTCCTTTGATCGACACGGCCACTTCGAATAATTCGCAAGTCATCGACCAACGGCAAGTCCTCGAGCAGCCGCTGAATGGGCGCGACTTCGAGTCGTTGATGACAACCTTACCCGGCGTAGTCACGAACAACAACTCGCAATTCCGCCTGGTGTTCAACCAGACCGATGACTTTCTATGTCAACGGCATGCGCGGCACAGCAAACAACTTCTTTCTCGATGGCGTGATCAACACCGACGTGGGCGCCAACGACGGCGAATATACAAACCTGAGCATTGACGCCGTGGGCGAATTTAAGACGCTCACCGGGAACTTCAATGCGGAATATGGACGCAGCCCGGGTGTTATGATTCTGGTTAACACCAAGAGCGGCGGCCAACATTTCCATGGGACGGCGTACGAGTTCAACCGCAACACGGACTACAACGCCAACGACTGGTTCAGCAACCATGACGGTGCACCGCGAGCCGATTTGAAGTTCAATCAATTTGGCGGTAATATCGGCGGCTATATCCCGATCCCGAAGATCTCACCCAGAAGCAACAAGAGGGCTTTCTTTTTCTTCAACTATGAAGGAACACGGGCCAACCGGCCCAACGGCTCTACCTACTACACCATGCCGCAGCCGTCGATGCTGGGCATAGGTACTCCGAACGGCGAGGCCGATCTCTCACCCGTCTACCGCTCGGGCAATATGTGCGACTTCAACGGAACCACGACCTGCACCGACCCATTCGCGATAGCGCGGGTAACCTGGTACAGAATGGCCAGGTCTTCGTCCCCGGAAGCATCAAGTACAACTCGTATGGCGAAGTGCAGAGCGGCACAATCTATCCCGGCAACATTATTCCTGCTTCGCAGTTCAACAGCCAGTACAACGCGATGATCAAGTACTTTACTCCGGGCTACCGGGGGACTTTTGTTCATCCCACCTTCAACAACGGATTTGGTGACGAGCAACAAATCAACTTTCAGGACACATACGTTTTTTACAAGAACCAATACGTAGCACGTGTCGACTTTAATATCGGGCCCAAGGCGAATGCCTTCTTCCGTTATGTGGATGACCGGCAGCAGGAAAGCGATGGATACGGCATCTTTTCGGGGAATAGCTTCCCCGTTCTGCCGCAATATCGGAAAAAGCCGGGCAAGAGCTACGCCTGGAGCCTGGTGAACGTGATCTCCCCGACGCTGACGAATGAAGCAACGGTTGGTTGGCTCCACTTGACGCAGGTGGTGGATATTGTTCAGGGCACCTCTCCGGCCTTATACAACAAGGGAGATGTCGGGTTTACCTTCGAAGATATCTATCCGGCGACCAACACCCACGACCTCGCCCCGAACATCAACACGGGCGACGGCTATATCAATATCAGCCCATTTCCTTCCGGTTGGACTTCGACCGGGAATACGGTGGTGGCCACGGATGACGTAACGAAAGATCTGGGGTAATCACGTGCTCAAGTTCGGTTTGTTCGCCGACCTGAACGAGAATGGCCAGGAAGGAACTTGGACAGAAAACCCCAATATCAACTTCGGCGCCAGCAATCAGAACCCTGCCAATAGCAACTCAGGAATCGGGAACACTCTGCTGGGCAACTACACCACCGTCAGCCAATCAAACCTTTTCGCTTTCGGCCACTTCCACTTCTTCCAATACGAGGGCTATGCGCAGGACACCTGGAAAGTAAGCCCGAGGCTCACGCTTGACTACGGTCTTCGTTACGAGTTTGTCGGCCCGACCTATACGGTTGCACCATATCACGCGTATTACTTCAGCCCGCCCGCCTACAATCCGACCGATGCCGTGGCGATTAATACTGCGCCCAATATTCCTGGACAAGTACCAACACAGGGCTCCATCATTACTGGCTCCGGAAACCCGTATAACGGGATGGTGCAGGAGGGTACGGCTGGGTTTCCCAAGGGCGGTTTGAACTATCGTTGGAACAACTTCGGGCCTCGCCTCGGCTTTGCCTACGATGTGTTTGGAGATGGCAAAACTGCGCTCCGCGGCGGCTTTGGCATCTTCTATGAGCGATATGAACAGAATGTCTTCAACTTCGGTGGAGTCAGCAATCCTCCCACCGTATATACACCGACCATCTACGGCGGCAACATCGGGAATATCTCTCCCGCATTGGCAAACGGTGCTCCTCTCACTCCGGCATCCGGGGTTCTGGGGACCAACCGAGCGGGCCAGATCCCCACGACTTACGGCTACAACTTGGGCCTGCAACGTGAATTGCCGTACAACCTGGTCTTCGACATCAGTTACATAGGTAACGCCAGCCGGCACCTTATGTACAATCAGCAACTGGAGCAGTTACCGCTAGGGACGACCACGAGCACAAATATCCTCTCTACGGTCAACAATGTGCAAGCGGCCATCCTGCCTTACAAAGGCTACAGCTCAATTCAATACAACGTTTTCGGAGCTAAGAGCGCGTATAACGCCCTGCAGGTGAAAGTTTCTCGCCGCTTCAGTAGCAAGCTCACCATCAACGCGGACTATACCTGGGCCAAGGCGATCGATTTGGACGACGTTGACAACGATCAGAATGTCTTTCCGGAATACACCAACCTCAAACCGTTTTACGCGCCTGCCGGCTTCGACCGCCGGAACGTCTTCAACTTTCAATACGTATACAACCTGCCCCAATTTAAAGGTTCCAACAAGCTGGTTCAGCTTACCGCGGGAGGCTGGGAGTGGTCAGGCGTGACCCAGTTCTGGGGTGGAACTCCTTGCTTGAGCGGCGGTGCTACGGGTGCCACTACGAATGATTCCTGCGACCTAGATGTCACCGGGGGTGGCAACTTAGGAAATGGAGGGTTCGGACACATTCGGCCCGATTACATCGGCGGTCCGATCATTACGCCCCACAGTCACAATCAGCCGGCGGGTCAGTTCCCCATGTGGTATAACCCGGCTGCTTTTGCAGTTCCTGCCAATGGCAGCTATGGCAACTTCCGGCGCAACACGATCTATGGCCCGGGGATCGATAACTGGAACATGTCACTGTTCAAGAACTTCAACTTTACCGAAAATACCCGAATTCAGTTGCGGTTCGAGGCTTATAACGTCTTCAACCATACTCAGTGGGGAACGATCAACAACGATTTGTCGGCGCCTACGCCAGGAACTTCTTTCGCTGGTGCAAATGCGGGTTCGTCCGGCCAAATCACCTCAGCACGTGATCCCCGTTTGCTGCAGCTCGGCGGTAAGTTCTACTTCTAGGGTTGCCTTGAACAAACAGGCCGGACCCAGAGCCATGGGTCCGGCCTATTTTTTGGGATGCTGTCCAAAGTTCTCGCACATTTCCATGGGTGGAGATGGATAGACAAACTCAACTGACGAAGGGTGTCACACTTACCCGAACTGCCGCCGCCTTGCAACGTGTGGTCTAAACTGAGGAGAGCAAACCTCTCCATGAAACCTCTCTTGTCCGCCGTTTTGATAGCCCTGCTATTCTCCCCGAACGCTATATGGGGTCTGAGGGCGGATACTGCCAAGCAAATCTTTGAATCTGCGACCCAGGCTTTGAACGCGGGCGACTATCCGGCGGCGGAAGCGGGTTTCAATCAAGTGCTGAAACTCGATCCACGCAATGTCAGTGCGCTTGCTAACCTGGGTGTCTTGTATGCCAAGACCCATCGCTATGGGAAGGCGATCGACGTATATCAACGGGCTCTCCGTATCGATCCCCAGCTGCGTGAGATTCAGCTCGATCTTGGCCTAGCCTATCTCAAGCAGGAAGATTACATCCATGCATTGCCATATTTCCGGCAATTGCATGAGCGATCGCCTGCTGACCATCAGGCCACCATGCTTCTGGCCACGTGCCTCACATTTAGCGGACATCCCGATCAGGGCCTGGGCTTACTGAAGCCGTTGACAGAGGCGAACGATCCGGACCCGGCGGCACTGTACCTGCTGGGGGTTGCTTATGCGCGCGCCGGACAGGCGCAACCGGCGCAAGAGGTATTTAGCAAGCTGTTCGCCGGCAGCGCCACTCCGGCACAAGCCAATTTTCTGCTCGGCCACGCATACTACGACGCAGCGCAATTTGCCGAAGCGGAGCAGGCCTACCAGGCAGTGCTGCAGGCCGATCCTTCGTTCCCCGGCGCTCATCGCGAGCTGGGCAAGGTATACATCAGCCTGACCAAGAATGCTGATGCGGTAAAGCAATTGAAACAGGCGATCGAGGCTGACCCACAAGACGCCAGCGCGTTGTATTTTCTGGGAGCGCTGCTGGTCCAATCGCAGCGTTATCGGGATGGTCTGTCCTATCTCGAGAAAGCGCAGCGCATGACCCCCGACTCGTGGGCCACCTATTTCTATATGGGGAAAGCGCAGTTTCAGCAGCACGATACCGCGGCTGCTGTGCGCTTACTTCGCCAGGCGGTCGAGATGAATCCGCAGGACGCGGGATCGTTCTATCTGCTCGCCCGTGCCTTACGCTCCGAGGGCCACGTGCAAGAAGCGGATGCGGCCATGCAACGCGTGGTGCAACTGCATACCACGTCACTGGACGCGGAGAAGCATGCTCTTAAGGACGCCGGGGTGGTGGGTGCACGCTAACCCTCAATCTTGCGGCAGTCCTAGGGGTGCATCACCAGCGTTCGCTCCAGGCGGAAGGTCAATGCCGTCTCGGCCGGAACGCTGATTTCTTTGCCCCGGGTGAATAGCTGGGTCAGTGCACCGCCTCCGGCCCCCGCAAGCGCGCCAATGCCGGCGCCTTTCCCGCCTCCAAAAACTGCGCCCATCAGCGCGCCAATGCCCGCGCCGCCGCCGGTGTATTCCGCCGTGCGGCGATTAGCTCCCAGACCGCTCCGGTTGTTCTCCGTCACCGAAGAAGTATCGATCCGGTATTGCTCACCGTGAACATCGATGGAGTAGAGATCGAGCACCAATTCCGGGCTGTGGACCGCTCCCCCGCTGCGGACGTTGCTAACCACCAACTGGGCGCGCGTGCCGGCGGGAATCGCAATGCTGCCGCCGCTTCCGTAGACGGCCTGCTGGATCGTTGCGGGATAGAGTTGGCCGGAGGATTCCTTACCAGACCGGATGGCGTCCGACGTGAGGATCACGATGTCTGTACCTTCCGGAATAACCACCGTAGGAATGTGATGCGCCGCAGCGGGAGCCGCCGATCCGGTGAGGACGAGGGAGCTGACGTCGCGGAAAGGGAATTGATAATCGATGCCACCGCTACCTTCAAAAGAAATCATCTCGGTCCCGTTCAGCTGGCCCGAGTAAGTTTTCCCATTGTGTAAGGTGAGGTGGTCAGCCGCATTCGAGAAGACAATCGACTGCACATCGCCAACCGGCAGGTCATAGTGGATGCCCTGATTATCGGTAAATGAGAGGGTGCCATTGCCGCCCGGCGTGTAGTGTCCGGAATAGCTGGTGCCATCGTGCAAAACAATAATGTCTGCGCTTGCAAACAGGGTGGTGGAAAACAACGCCCAAAGTATCGCTTGTCGCCTTACCAGTTTCATTCGGCTCATCCCTCTTGACCAGAAAAGATTAGCCTAAATAGCCAACGGGCGAAGAACAATTTTGGTCGCGGTTGGAGGCGGCCTCCTTGGCAAGGTCGCTCCGCCGCTGCGCGTCCGCGTTTAGATGGCGAGCCCGGCTAGAAAAGGATCTTCAAGCCAAACTGAATCTGCCGCGATGTGGTGGCCGTCGCGCTCACCACACCCGCAGTCGGCGAAGGCTGCGCTTCTGTCGTTGGCGTCTTTGGGGTGGGGCCGGAGCTGAAGACCACCGGGTTCGGCGTGGTGAAGTTGGAGTGGTTTAGCACGTTGAAGAATTCCGCACGAAATTGTGCCCGAAGCCGCTCATGGATCGTGGTGTTCTTGACCAGGGCGAGATCCAGTTCCGACAGGCCGGGACCAGTGAGTGTATCGCGGCCGACATTTCCAAATGTGCCTGGAGGGGGTGCGGTAAAAGCAGCGGGATTGAACCACTGCGCCACTCTCTTAGCATAGAGCGGACCGTGAAAACCGGGAGCCAGATTAGGGCGCACCGGGTTGCGCGTATCCCCATTTCCAGTTGGGTTGTAGCCGAGCTGCGGCGAAAGGGGGAAGCCACTCTGAAGCGTGGCGATGCCGCTAACCGCCCAGCCACCTAACGCCTCCTTTGCCAAGGGATTGGCGAGCAGCCCGTCGCTGAAAGGTAGCTCCCAGGTGCCATTGATTGCAGCGGCATGGCGAATATTAGTAGCCGCCGGTCCGTAGTCGAGCCCAGGGTTTCCCGGATACATGACATACGCCGGGGTGTTGGCCGAGACGCTGGTATTCCAGGCCGAGCCATCGTCCAGGTTGCTGGCGAAGGTGTAAACACCGCGCAGCTGCAGCCCGTGCGATAACTGGCGGCGCACATCCACTTCGAGACCGTTATAGTTGCTGATTCCCTGCGAGACCCAGGAGGTGGTGTTGGCTACGTTCGGGTTGGCCTTGGTTGAGCTCGCGTAGAAGACAGTCCCTGGCGCAAGCGTTGCAGGGCACGGCGAGGCCGGGCAGACCACCGTTGCGGGCGTGTTCTGATCTTCGGAGAGAATCTGGTGGTATCCGTGCGACCCGACATAGCCGATGGTGAGCGAAGTGGCCTGGGCGATCTGTTGCTCGATCTTGAAGGTCCAGGCAAGCACGGTGGGGGTAGCAATGTCCGGCTGCACATTGCTGGGTGAGATCTGTCCGCTGCCCTTGCTCGAACCAGTGGCGAGGTCGGGGAGCTTGTCTACGGTCGTATTACTAAACGACAGAGTGGTGTTGAACGGCGCAGTCTGGTCAAGGCGGTAGTCCAGTGCATCGAGCAGCGCGCGATGCACGCCGAAGCTTGCCCGCAGGGCAGTCTTGCCATTGCCGAAGAGATCGTAGGCCACCCCGATGCGCGGCTCGGGCATGAACGTAGCGCGGTTTTGCGCCAGGGCCGAGCCGCCGATGGTGGGATTGGTGTTGATGACGCCGTTGGTGAAGCCGTAGTTCGAGGCACGGTTGTGGGCCTCATTCCAGCCATTGCTTGATTCGAAACGGAAGCCCGCGCGTAGCTCGAGGCGGGGCGTTGCCTTCCACGCGTCCTCGATAAAGCCCGCTCCAAAGAGTGACCGCCAGCCGAGTTCTGTCGGCGCAGGTACCACCGTAAACGTAGCGACGCTGCCCTTCAGAAAGCTGCTGAGAGTGGAGAAGGAGGCTTGTCCATACTGGTTCTGTGCCAGGTTGTCATTGGATTGCAGCCGCTGCAGCCATACGCCCACCTCGACCTGATGCCGTCCACGGGTCCAGAAAATATGGTCGTCGACGGTGAAGAGATTACGGACAGCCTGGTTGTTACTGCCGGTGTTTGCACCCGCGAGTGTCACCTGAGAGGCGCCGTTCGATGCCGTGCTGCCGGCGATCACCACGGCTCCGACAGGCCCACCCGCGACCCAGCCAGGGACTGAATCCGGAGCCTGACCGGTAAAGTAATAGGCCGCCCGCGAATACCCGAAACGGAAGGTATTGAGCAGGTTGGGAGAGAAAACGTGCTGCTCTTGTGCGCTCAAGACCTGCTCCCGCAACCTTTCGTAGATGGTGGAATAGGGGTTTTGCGAAGGGGTATTTGCGTCACTGTCGTCCACGGTATAGACGCCGAAGAGCAGATCGTTCGCGGTCAGGTTGGTGTCGATCCGCGTGGTGCCAAAATCCTCACGGACGTGTTGTGGCGGGTTGGCGAAGGCCTCCGCGATTCCGCTTGGCGAACCATTCGGGTTGAGCAGCTCGGGGCCGTTGGCAACCGGCCAAAGTGCGAGCAGCGGTCGGACGATGGCTGCGGCAGCTGCGCGCGAGGTGTCGTCGGGAACGAAGCTGACTGCGCTAAGACCGAGATGCTGGCGGTAACCTTCATAGTTGCCAAAGCCAAATAGCTTGTCGTGACGGATTGGGCCGCCGAGGGCCGCGCCGAAGTCGTTACGTTGGAATTCGGGAATCTGCGCCTGGTCGAAATAATTGCGCGCGTCCAATGCACTGTTTCTTAGAAACTCGTAGACGGAACCGTGCAGCTGGTTTCCCCCCGAGGCCGTGATGATCGATATCTGCGCGCCGGTCCGTTTGCCGTAATTCGCGCCGTAGGTATCGCTGACCACATTGAATTCGCGGACCGCGTCTACCCCCAGCAGCTGCCCGCTGGTGCCGCCCGGGGTTACGTTGATGAGCGAGGCCCCGGTGTACTCGATTCCGTTCAGCAGAAAGAGATTGTCTTGCGGGCGCCGTCCGGAGACGGAGTACATGTTGCCTACAGAAGAGTTCGAGGTGCCCACGCCTCCAGAGCGCTGGGTCGTGTAGCTGACGGATGCGGGGTTCAGCTCAATCAACTGGTCGAAACTGCGGCCATTGAGCGGCATTTGCTTGACCTGCTGCTCATTGACCAGTCCCTGTGTTTGCAAGGTGGAGGTGTCCACCACTGCGGGAGTGTCCACTACGGAAACGCTCTGCTGCACGCTGCCCAGGGTGAGCGCAAGGTGCAGCTGGACATTCTGACCGACGGTGAGCACAATGCCCGTGCGGCTGAGAGGGGCAAAGCCATCCCTTGAAACAGAGACGGTGTAAGTGCCTACCGCGACCGAGGGAGCGGAGAATGTACCACTCTCCGCGGTAGTGAACTTGCGTTCGCTCCCGGTCTCCTCGTTGCGGATAAGCACTTCCGCTTGTGCTAGAGCAGCGCCCGCGGGGTCGACTACGTCGCCGGAGATGGTGCCTCCCACCATCTGGGCGTTTGCCCCCAGGGCAAACAATGCCCCTGCAATCAGGGTAGAGAAAAGGCTATGACGAAGTAGAAGTTGCAATTCACGCATAAGTAAACTCCAAAAGAATCTGCCGCGCACGGCTGGAAACAGCATAGGGAGGAAGTACTACGAGCGGCTACAACAAGGCTGCGAGGAGCGCAGCGAGGAGCTGGCGTCAGGTACAGATCCTGCTAGATGGAGAGCAATGCCCACGTGCAGATTTTCCTAGATAGAAAGTTGGTTTTAGAAGATGCTGCCGGGAGAAAAGCAGCTATCGTGTCCGTTGCGAATTAGCGCAAACAACAACAGCTGGCCTGCGCCATGGCGGCGCGGCAACAGCTTGGACAGCGATGGAGAACTGACGTCACCCTAAGAGGGTAACACAATGAGTGGATGGTCCAGGGGTTAGGGCCTTGTGTGGGAGGATGAGTGCTACGGATGAAGTCTGCGAAAACCCGGGGGGGAGATCAATCATCCCCCGGGTCTCGGTGTCGCCCCCTTAGTGGGGCAGCTCCGTGCTGGGCGCGCGATGTGGCTGCGGAGCGAAGGTAGTCCAGCGGTAAGCTTCCGCATCGTGGGGACCGGGTGGCGCCGTCCACAAGTCAGCACTGATCCCATTCAGGTCGTAGACAATCTTTCCATCTTTGATCGTCAGTTCGCAGATCAGCTTCTGTTTGCCGTCCAGGCGTCTGTTGACCATGTCGGTGAAGCCGAAATTACCGTTCTCGATGCGGAGCACTGCAACGTCGGCGATCGCGCCCTGAGAGAGATTGCCCAGTTCATCGTGTCGAATTTCATGGGCCGGGTGCGAAGTCATCTCGGCGACTACCTGCTTCAGCGGAACATTCATCGCCATGATCTTGTCCGCGACATTGAGCTCATCTTTCATGGCGCCATTCATGCTGGTGACGTGGAGATCGGTCGAGATGGAATCGGGGATGAATCCCGCCTTGATCATGGGAACTGCAAGAGACCACTTAAAGCTGCCGCCGCCGTGGCCAACGTCGAAATAGATACCGCGCTTGCGCCCTTCGATCAAGGCCTTGCTGGGCCCCAGCGTGACCGGATCCTGTTCGTGCCGAAGCCCCGAGTACATGTGGGTATAGATGTCGCCCGGTCGCAGCTTCTGGGTCAGCAGGTCGTAGATTGGGCGAGTGGGGCGGTCTGCACCGAAGTCGACCATGACCGGAATATTGGCCTTGGTTCCGGCGATGACGGCCTGCTCTACCGGAGTCCATTCCGGCCCCGCAAAGTGCGCGGTCTTGATGCCCACGATTGTCTGCGGATATTTGAGGGCCATGGCCGCGGTGGCTGCTCCATCCATATCCGCGGTGTTCTGTTCGTACTTGCCGCCGCGCATGCCGGCGCCAACGATGTTGAGCATGGCAAAGACGCGGGTCTTCGAGCGATCGATGATGCGATCCTTGAAGTCCTCAAAATTTCTCCAGCCGGAACAGCCCGCATCGACCACGGTGGTAACGCCAACGCGGAAAGTAAAGCCATCGGGAGGAACGCTGAGGTCGCCCGCATAGGAATTGCGCTCGCCCGTGCCGGCATACACATGAACGTGAATGTCGATCAGCCCCGGAGTGACGTACAGGCCTTTCACATCGATTGTCTTGAGCGCCGCGTCAGAGGGAATGTGCGCCGCCACCCGGGCAATTTTTCCGTCCTTGATGGCCACGTCCATGACGCCATCGATGTGGTTCTTGTCATCGAGCACGTGTCCGCCGCGCAGCAGCAGATCGTACGACGGCGCGGCCGGCTGGGCGAAGACGCTGATGACGGTGGCAAGTGCGAGCGCGATACAGCCGTGGAAGGTCCTCTTCCCCGTGTATTCCCTAATCATGATTCCTAATGGCCTCCCAGGCCGCCTTACCATACTCTCCCAAATCAACCGTTCCTGTCATAGTGTTTCCCTGCGCGTTGCCTTGAAAGTCCATTCAATAAAGTTTCCAGGCACCGCCATGGTGCTGCGCAACTCGATTTGGCCGCCATGGATCACTCCCTTGAGTGCGGCGCTGTATAGCTCTCCCTGCTGCGTCCCGCTGAGTTCGTTGCCGCTCTGCTGCAGCGTGAATTGCTGTTCTCCTACGCCCGCGGAGGTACTGGATCGCAACCGCCCACGTTCCCTGGACCGTCACCGGCGCGCCGGACGGGAGCACCGGATCTTCATAGCGTCCAGGCTTGGTGAGCCCCTCGTAAATGGCGTCGGCGATGATGCGCTCTTCTCCCGCCTCCATCATGTACGGCATGATGATGAGCGAACTGGCCATCTGAGACGGGCGCACCCCGCTGCTGTCGTGGACGACGATGCGCGGCGTGCCGGCGTCGAGCCTTGCGGCAAGTTCGGTTCCGGTGATCCCGAGCGTGCGGGCATCCCAGTGAATACGCAGACGAGGCGATCGGTTGGACAGGTCTACAGGCTGCAGATACTCGGTCGTCAGGGAAGGCAGGCCTTGCACGCGCGACTCAATGTGCTGCAGCCATGAAAGCCACGCCCGCTGCTCCGCCGCGTGGTCGCGCTTATACCATTGGCGCACCGCAGCGAGCAGGCCCATGGTTTCTTCTTTGCTGCATTTGAAGGCGCGGCCGTAGTTGTGGTTGGGCGCAGATTGGAAATAGGCGGCGCGGCACAGGTCCTTTTGGCCGATTAGCAGGCCGGAGGACTGGGGTCCGCGCAGGCACTTGCCGCCGGAGTAGCCGACCAGCGTAGCGCCGTGCTGAAGGTGGACGTTGGGAACAAGAGGCTCCTCGGCGGCGGCGTCGACGAAGACTGGAACGCCCTTCTCCTTGGCAATGGCGCAGATATTGGGGATGCTGAGCGGGCCATTCTCTGCCGCCGGGCTGGACAGGATGTAAATCATCGCCGTACGCGCGGTCAGCTGGCTACGCAGCTCTTCGGCGGAGTCGACTTCGACCACCTCGACCCCAGTCATGCGCACCCCGAAGTCATAGGGATTGCGGGAATGTTTGGGGATGATGACTTGATCGCGGCCCATGACGTAGGGCAGCGCCTGAGATTTCTCCGGGTCGGTACCGGCGATGCAGGCAACGACCGCGAGCGCAATCGCAGCCTCACATCCGGTGGTGGCGATGCCCCACTCCGCGCCGGTGAGTTGACCCAGCTCCTGGCCGACGGCCTCCATCAGCTCGTCGAGATGCACGAAGTAGAAAGAGGCATCGTACATCGCCTGCTTCACCTCGGGCAGGGAACGCGATCCACTCACGATGGTGAATGTGCCGCGGCCATTCACCAGCGGACGAACCCCAATCCGGGTAAAGAGGTTGTCGTGCTCGGTACCCTCGCGCATAAGCGCGGTGCGGCCCGCGGGCGTGCCGGCCGCATCTGCAGATGGTAGTGACATGGTTCTAGATGTAGGCGATGAGATCGATTTCTACCAGCGAGTTGCCAGGAATGCCTCCGGCCGGCGCGATGGTGGTGCGGACGGGTGGCACCTTACCCCAGCGGCCTGCATAGACGGTGTTCATTTTGGCCCAGTCGTTGATGTCGTTCAGGTAGACGTTGACCTTGAGCACCTTGTCCATCGAGGAGCCGGCACACTGCAGGTTCTTCTCCAGTTCGTCGAGCACGTGCTTGGTATGCTCTTCAATCGTGCCCTTGAAGTGTGCGCCGACCCCGGCCAGGAAGAGCAGATTGCCGTAGGAAACCGCGGAGGAGAATAGAGGCAGAGCGCTGGGTGCGTTGTCCGCAACGGGCTCGCACGAATAGGCCTTCTTTTCCAGTTTTGCCGATGTCTTGGCCTCGGATTTGCCGGCAACCATGGCGCTGCCGGTTGCGATTGCGGCGGCTTTGGCCGCGTTCTTGAGAAGACCTCTCCTGGACTGCATTTCCATCGACTGACTCCTTTTCTTTCTCAGTTGGATTGGTGATCGAACCCATTCAGGTATTCGGAAAACTCTGCTCCGACACTAAATCGTCTTCAGAGCAATGCTTCTCGGTTGGTTCACCACCGCGACTTCCGCTTTGCAGTGTAGCTCACCAGTTATACGGTCTGCTGTCATCTTGTAGATCGATCCTCTAAGGCTATCCAAGATGAAAAGGCTCTCTCCATCGGGCGCGGCTGTGATCTCGGACGGTGTCGCCTCGTCCAGCGAGATAACCTGCGTGCACGTGAGCATACCGTCTTTCGCGTCTACGTGCCACGCCCTCAACTCGCTCGGATTTCCCTGGGTGGTGAAGAGCATGCGGCCTGTGGGGTGCAGGGCAAGGGCATGCAGTGATGCCATCGGCATTGACAGCTGCTGGATCGTATCACCCATGGTTCCAGAGACCCCATCGTAGCGGTAGCAAGCGAGTGTGCATTCGAGTGCATGCCAGGCGTAGAACACAGAGCCCGTGGGATGAAGCGCGCACGCGCCTGGACCACTCCCCTCACCGGTGATGCGCTGCGAACACCGCTGGAGCCTGGCGTCTTCGACCGCGAACACGCTCAGCCGGTCGCTGCCGAAATCGGATGAGAGTAGATGACGGCCGCTCGCGTCGAATAGGATCGTGTGGGGATGCGCGGACGCTTGCGAATGGGCATGGGGTCCGCAACCGGCCTGTTTGAAAATGCCCCTTGCCTGGCCCAGGCTGCCGTCCTCTGCAATGGGAAAGAGGTTGTATATGGCGCCCCCATAAGCGGCCACAGCGAGCAACTTTCCGTCCGGTGAGAGGGCCATATGCCGCGGGCGGGTTGCGGAAAGAGACAGTTGCGTGCGGCCCAACAGCGTCAGCCGGCCGTCAAAAGGATCGACGTGGAAGGATTCGACGGTGCCGCGCGGCAACCCCTCGTGTACATCTACCTCGTTGGCCACGTAGAGTGTCCGCTGGGCTGCAGAAAGCAAAACGCAGGCTGGTGCACGGCTAGGCACACGCTGTGTGCGCTCCCAGCGCTCGCCGCGCATGCTGAAAACTTCCAACGAGCCTTGTCCGGAGGCCACGTAAGCAAACTTAGGCGCAGCAGTCACATTCTGCGGCAGGTGAGGAAGCGCGACTACACCCGCGGCACCGCGCACAAACTCTCTGCGGGTCCATCTTGCCGCCGATCGTCGATCATCACTCTGCATCGGTTCTCCTAGCCGCGGATCGACATCTTGTGGTGAAAGATGTTGTTGGAGTCGTAGCGCCGCTTCACCTGTTGCAGAAACGGGTAAAGATCCTTCGTGCCGTAATAGAGTTGGGGCCAGAAGGTGTACGCGAGCATGTCGCAGTCGGGATAATTGATGTAGCAGCCTTCGTAGTACTCGTTGGGGTAGGGCGTGCCGGCGTACTTTGGATCCACCTGCTGCGAGTAGAGGTCGGTGTAGAACTCGCGCATCCACTGCAGGCGACCCGCGTCTTCATCCGGGTTGTCCCAATATTGCTGAAACTGGACCTTCATGATGGACGAGCGCTGCCAAACCGAAGTGACGTCGGCCAGGTCTTTCGCATTGACTGCTCCGCCGTATGAGTCGACGGCCATGACTGATCCGCGCAGATCGACACCGGGAATTGTGCGCGTTAGCTGCTTGAAAATGCACTTCGCTTCCGCGCGCGTAAAGTTCTGTTTCATGTAACAGGACTTGTATGCGGCGCGTCCGCTGTGGCCGCTGCCACTGTCTCCAATGGTCGCTTCCAGCCAGAGCAATCGATCGATGCCGTATGGCCCCAGCGTCTGGTTCACCGCCGGCCTCCGCTGGGCAAAGCGCTTTTCTCCGGCGACGGGTCCGCGCGTCTCCAGCGGCCCGAAACTCTGAAAGAGATCAAGGAACTCCTTTAGCGGCTTCAAGTCGTCGCAGGTTCCGTCGGGATTGCAAAACTGCAAGGAGAGGCCAAATCGCCCCGCGGAGGAGTGCGTGAGGCCGAGTCCAGCAAACAGACCCCAGGTATCTTTTTCGCTTCCACGCTTGGCGTGGTAGTCTCCGTATGCCATCAGGATGCCGGCGAAGTTGTCCTCGGTCATGGTGGCCCAGTCGAAGGACAAGTGGGCATTCACGATCTCAGAGGGCGCAACGGGTAACTTGTCGAAGAGAAAGCCGGTGATCACGCCGAAGTTTCCTCCGCCTCCACCGCGACAGGCTCGGAAAAGATCGGGATCATGGTCCTTGTCGATCCGCCTGAGCGCTACATGGCCTTTGTTGTCGACGGTCAGGATCTCGACCGCCGAAAGCCAGTCGATGGTGAGACCGTGCAGGCGCGAGAGCACGCCATAGCCACCTCCGCTAATGTGGCCCCCCGCGCCCACCTCGTAGCAACTGCCGCCGGGAATGGTTACTCCTTGGCGCTTATATAGGTCGATGTAGGCTTCGCCCAACTCCATTCCTGGGCTGATGCGGTATCGGGTTCCATCGCCGGGCAAACTCACGGTTTTCAACAGGCTAAGATCCAGGATCGCTCCACCCGGATTGTTGACCACGAAGTCTTCGTAGCAGTGACCACCGCTGCGGATGGTGGGTCGCATGCCGGCATTGACGATGCGCTGCAATGCTTCGGCCGCCTGCTCCGCGGTTTCGCACAGTTCAATTTCCGCGACGGCCTCGGCCTCGTTGCCATCCCAGCGAAGATTACGGCTTCGGCGCAATGTCGGGTAGCGCGGATCGGTGCGGGTAATCTTGATGGCCATCGATGAGTTCGATCTAAACCGGCTGAGTTTTTGCGGACCGCTGCTTCCGAAGAAATACGTGAACAGGTCAGCTACTGTATTTTAACTTTTGTTTACAAAGCAAACCAATCCCACTCGCGCGTTTTCTTGAGAAAAAGCCCGTCATCGGGAAGTAAAAAAACTCTAGAACAGGCTAGCGAAAGTATAGCCTGCGTTGCGTACCGCGAGCCAGACGGCCACCAATGCAAACTGTGCGCAGAAGAGGGACTCAATCGAAAACCAGAAGACGGATGCGCCTGTAGCCCGGCGGGCAAATGCCAGAATGAGCGCAAGCAGAACAACCAGACACGCGACCCCCGCGCGGTAACCGTAACGTGCAGGGGAGAGGATCACTGCAGCCCGCGGAGGGAGTTGCCGCGCCACCCTGGCGGCGAAATCATAGGGAATCTCCAGGCGAGGCGGGGTTTCCAGGACGCGAAGGATCCTGGCATCGAGTGACTGCACGTGCGAAGCAGGATTCACCTTGTCTTCTGCCATGTTGTTCCCCTTTCCACTGCCTGCTGTCGTTCTAAGGCTTCGCGAAGCTTTTTGCGGCCACGATGCAGGTGCGTCCGCACGGTGCCAATGGGCAGTTTGAGCGACTGCGCGATCTGCTCGTAACTCCGCTCCTCTTGATGATAGAGCACCAGTACCGTTCTCTCCACCGGGCTGAGCTCTTGCAGCTGCTGCTCTACAGAATACCGGAACTGCCTCTCGGCAAACTGCTGCTCGGCATCGGGACTGGGATGCGGGAGGCGGTCTTCCCAGTCCGATTCTTCCTCAGAAAAGGACACAAGCGGACGCTCCTCCCGGCGCCGGCGCTTCCACTCATCCTGGGCCACGTTGGCCACGATGCGATAGAGATAGGTGCTGAGCAAAGATTCGCCGCGAAAGGCCGGCAGCGCCCGGTAGAGGCGAAGAAAGACCTCCTGCGCCAGGTCGTCGATATGTTCCCGGCTGCCGGTAAGGCGAATGAGGGTGCCAAAGACCATCGCCTGATGATCCCGGACGACCTGCTCGAAGCTGGAGTCGGGCGGCATGCAAGGAGAGTCAGACTGAGAACCCGGCTGAAAGTTTCACGCCGGAATTGAAACTCTCGGGGAAACCGACAGTCTAAGGCGGTCGGAAGGGAAGGTAAAGCCTTATGAATTGGAATTGGAGTCCGTTCATGATCCCGTTAGGGGCATTTTTGGTTGGAATTATAGCCATCATTGCCGGTGTAGCTGGCGGGGCTTACAAGCAGAGGCTAAAAACCGAACAGCGTTTGGCCATGCTGGCGCGGGGAATGAGTGCCGCTGATATCGAAAGAGTATTGAGCGCTGAAGGCAAATCGGCGAAAGACCCGATCCAGGGACTCGCCAACACTCGCAGAACCGCGATCGTGCTGATCTCGACTGGCGTTGGGGTCATGCTCTCTTTTATCGTGCTGGCGTGGGTTGTGAACGACCACGAAGTACTTTCGGGAGGCGCCTTCGGCTTGATTCCCCTATCGATTGGGGTGGGCTTTTTTATCGACTACATGATGCAGAAACGTCAACTGGCGCACTTTGGCCTGGAGGTGGGGCGGGCAGATTAGCGCTGCATCGCAAAGGACGCACGTTTGATAAGATCAGCCCTTGTGATGCAGGAGGGTTGATGGAGCTGATTAAAGATAGGGTTGCGATTGTCACCGGAGCTGCCGCCGGCATCGGCGCCGGAGTGGCCGCGCTATTTGCCGAGAATGGGGCCCACGTATTCCTTGCCGACCTGGATGGAACGCAGGTGAAAAAGGTCGCAGCGAATCTGAAGGCCAAAGGCGGCTCGGCGTTCGCCTTTGAAGCTAACGCCGGCAAGCGCCACGACATGGCGAAAGTTGTTGACGATGCCATCTCCCGTTTTGGACGCGTCGACATCCTGATTAATAACGCCGGAGTTTATCCTCGTCAGCCCTTCCTGGAGATGACGGAAGAACATTGGGATTCCATGCAGGACATCAACCTGAAGAGCGTCTTTCACTGCTCAAAACTGGTTATGCCCCACATGGTTAAGCAACGATCGGGTGCGATCGTAAACATCTCCTCGGTCACATTCTTTACCGGCCTCGAGAACCTGACCCATTACATCGCTTCGAAAGGAGCGATCATTGGCTTTACCCGCTCTTTGGCCAGAGAGATGGGACCCCACAACGTTCGCGTCAACTGCATCACCCCTGGCGCGATCGAGACCGAAGGGGAGCGAAAGCTGATGTCCAAAAAGGAATCCGATAAGTTCCTTGACCTGCAGAGTCTCAAGCGGCGTATCGGCCCGCTCGACGTGGCCCGCGTGTGTTTGTTTCTATCGACCGAGTTAAGCGACGCGATGACCGGCCAGACGCTGAACGTCGACGGCGGTTGGATTATGTATTGATGAATGGTCGCAGATAATCGGAGCTGAAGGAAAGAGCCTGTTTGCGATGCGCGAGGTCGCCTTCGAACGCCCGGTCCTCGACCTCCACGCAGACCGGTCCGTCATAACCCGAATCTTTTAGCGCGCGCAGAAACTTTGCCCAGTCGATATCCCCGCGTCCTGGCAGCTTCGGGCTATGAAACTGGAGAGGATAGGCGAGGATGCCTACCTGATCCAGCTGCTGCCGGTCGACGGCCACGTCCTTGAGATGAACGCGGAAGATGCGCGAAGCAAATTCCTTAAGCGGCGCGATATGGTCCATTTGCTGCCAGACCTGGTGCGATGGATCGTAATTGAGTCCGAAGTTCGGGCTGGGGATCTCCTCGAACATGCGCCGCCAGATCGCGGGGCTGGACGCAAGATTCTTCCCCCGGGCCACTCGTCGGCGGTAAAAATCATGGGGCAGTTCTCGATCGCGATCCGAATTCCCTGGTCTTCCGCATAAGCGATCAGATCGCGCCAGACAGATAAAAAGTGAGGCCAATTGTCTTCTACGGACCGGGTCCAGTCGCGGCCGACAAATGTACTGACGACCGTGAGGTTGAGCATCTTTGCCGTGCTGATGACCAGTTTCAGATGTGAGGCAGCCACCCGCGCTGTCTCCTGATCGGGTGTAAGCAAATTCGGATAGTAACCCAGTCCGCTGATGTCGATGCCTTGAACTTCTTCAAGGCCCAAAATCCGTGGGACGTCCGCGGGCTTGAAGTTGTTGACGTCGATATGGGTCACACCCGCGTAGCGGCGATCGGCTTTGCCCACCGGCCAGCACATCACCTCCACACAGCTATACCCCGTCTCCTTGGCGATAGCGAATACTTCTTCCAGCGTTTGGTCGGGGAGAATGGCGCTTACAAAACCGAGTTGCATGGTATTCGATTCTACCGCCAGGACGCGGCAGGGGCCAGCCTACGATGTGGCGGCCACTGCACTCAAGGCCAGCTTGGCATCCAGTCGCGCCTTTTTTAGGGTGGTTACCGGGTCTCCTGTCGGGTAGAACTCCATGGTTATGAACTTGTCGTATTTTAGTTGGCCCAGCTTGCGATAGATGTTCAGGTAGTTGATCTCCCCGGTTCCGGGCTCGTGGCGTCCGGGCACATCCGCAATGTGCACCAATCCAACAAGATCGATGTTTTGCTCCAACTTCTCTATCAAATTCCCGTAGGCGCGCTGTTCGTGGTAGAAGTCGTACAACACCCTGACGTGGGGGCTGTTGACCGCGCGAATCATATCGAAAGCCTCGATAACCGAGGTCAAATACATATTTGGATTTTCCAGGGGATCGATCGGTTCGACCACGATCTGCACTTGATTTGCCGCGGCAAGATCGCCAGCACGCTTAAGATTCTCAATCGATGCAGCGTGCTGGACGCTACGGGACACGTTGTCTATCCGATTGCCTGATTTGAGATTAATTTGCGGGCTGTCCAGCTCTTTTGCGGCTTTCATTTGCGCCGTGGCCTGGGCCAGGAACTCGCTCGCGCCGCCGGGGTCCGCAAAGCCGGCCTTGACTCCGCTTAACATGTCGAACGTCAATCCCAGCGAGCGCATCTTTGCCATCACCCGCCGCGTCTCGTCGCTCGACCATTTCTGAAATTGACCAGTCAACTCCACGCCCTGGTAGCCGGCCTCGGCAACGATTTCAAGACAGCGATCGAATGGGGCCTGCTTCTCCAGTGTCCATAGCATCACGGAGAAACGGGATTTGCTTTGAGGAGGTAGGGTCTGGGCATACCCGCGGGAGAGGACCCCTCCCAAAGTTGCCGCGACCATCAACTGGCCGAATTCACGACGATGCATGGCGCTCCGTGTCTGGTTACAGCAACCATTATGCAGCCATCGGAGTGTGGAGCGCTTCCAGCTCAAATGGAACCCCATCCTTGAGCCCGAAGAACGAGGTCAAGGATGGGGTCGTGTCCAACAGAGCGCCGGACGATAAAGGAAGTTCAAATCTGTGAGACGCCGCCATCCACGAACAGCTCGATGCCATTCACGAAACTGGAATCGCTCGAAGCCAGGAAGAGTGCTGCGGTCGCAATCTCCTCCGGGCGTCCGATTTCTCCGCGCGGGATCAGCGACTCGAAGTACTTCTTCGCGTCCGGACCCAGCGGATCCAGGATCGGTGTATCGATCGTTCCCGGACTGAGTACATTCACCCTTATTTTGCGTTCCTTCAAGTCGACCAGCCAGATGCGCGCAAAAGAACGCACCGCCGCTTTGCTCGCGCTGTAGACGCTAAATGCCGGAAAGCCCTTAATGGTCGCGATCGATCCATTCATGAAGATCGAACCTCCGTCGTTGAACAACGGCAGTGCTTTCTGCACCGTGAACAGTGTGCCCCGGACATTCAGGTTGAAAGTGTTGTCGAATTGTTCCGCCGTAATCTCGCCCAGCTTTGCCAACTCGCCCATGCCCGCGCTGGCGAACAGAACGTCGATCTTTCCCTTGGTCTTCCTGACTGTCTCGTATAGCCGGTCCAAATCGTCCAGGTTCGAAGCGTCGCCTTGAACACCGGTTACATTGCGGCCAATGGCTTTCACCGCTTCATCCAGCTTGTCTTGCCGGCGCCCGGTAATGAAGACATACGCGCCTTCTTCCACAAATAGCTTGGCGGTGGCGAGTGCCATGCCTGAGGTTGCTGCGGTGATCACCGCTACTTTCCCATCCAGTTTGCCCATCATCTACTCCCTTTCGTCAGAAATGTTCCCTGTTAGCGCAGGCCGCCGCCGGCTAGGATCTGCTCGCCGGTCAGCCAACCAGAGTCGTCGGAGGCGAGGAAAACCGCTATCGAAGCGATGTCGCCGGGCTGACCCACGCGACCGAGAGGAGTCTGGGCGACAATCGACTTCTCAAAGTCGGACTCGTGAAACCCGGCAGCGTGTGTGCCTTCGGTTTCGACCATTCCGGGGTTGATCCCGTTCACGCGGATCTTCTTGGGACCGAGTTCGCGGGCCAACACGCCCGTGATGGCGTCCACAGCGCCTTTGGTACCGGTGTAGATGGAAGAGGCCGCGGGTGTGATGCGGCTGACCAGGGATCCGATGTTGATGATGCTGCCGCCCTCGCTGATGTGCTTGAGGGCTGCTTGCGTGGTCAGCAGCAGGCCGAGGACATTGATGTTGAAGATCCGGTGGAACTCCTCTGCTGTAACCGCATCAATTGGCGAGAACTCGTAGACCCCGGAATTGTTGACCAGAATGTCGAGCCGGCCGTAGTTTTTGATGGCCGCGTCGATAATCCCTTGCGCCTCGGAGGCCTTGGAAACGTCACCCTTAACGGCGACAGCATTGCCACCAGCTTCGGTGATGGCGTCGACGACGGTTCTGGCGCCCGATTTACTGGACGCATAGTTCACCACAACAGATGCGCCTTCCGCGGCGAGTGATTTGGCGATGGCGGCTCCGATGCCTTTGGACGCGCCCGTAACCACGGCTACCTTACCCTTGAGTTTGCTCATATTCGGTTCCTCTTTGCGATAGCAGGGTGTGGAAACGACCCTTTGCTGCAGGTTAGGATGGGCGGCGGTTCGGCAAGGATTCAATAGTTCTGAAGATATGAACTATTGAACAAGTCGCAATGTGAAGATATGATGAACAATTATGAGGCCCCTCTTCCACCCTTCGGTTGAAGACGTTACGGTGGAAGCGATTCTCCACGCCCTCTCCGACCCCGTGCGTGTGGCCATCTATGCCGACATCGTGGGCTCAGACTGCTCGCAAAATTGCTCAACCTTTCTTAGCGTTAGCAACAAGACGATACCCAAATCGACGCTTTCCCAGCACTTCAAGGCGCTTAGGGAGGCAGGACTGATCCACAGCGAGCGCCGGGGCGTTGAGATACAAAATAGCTCTCGTTGCGCGGAGATCGAAAATCGCTTTCCGGGACTGATCAAGGCCATCGTCAATGCCCACAACATCCAGTTGAAGGGGAAAGGGCGGTCCGGCAAGGCGAAGCCGCCCAGGCGTGGTTCCGCCAATAATTAGCCTGCGGATTTCCTGCCACCTCTAGTTCCCCCACCCGTCCTCTGGTGAGGGAACTAGAGGCACTAGGGGAACTCTTCTCAAGCGGCAGCAAGCGTCGCCCGCAGCCAGCCCGCGATTCTGCTGAGTGCGGCGTCGGACTGCGGGAACCGTGCCACTGTGGCGGGGTGTACGGGGAAGTTGTGATGCATATCTGGCGCGTGCACTTGGGTCACAGCAACGCCTGCCGCCGCGAGCTTGTCAGCATACGCGATCCCATCATCGCGCAAGACATCGTATTCTGCCGTCGCCACCAGCGTGGGAGGCAGCGACGGTACCTTATGTAATCGTAGAGGTGACACATCGGGATCATCCGGTGAAAATCCGCGCGCATACTGCTCCCAGAACCAGCGCATGAGCTTTGCTTCCAGCCCGTAGCCAGTCGCATTCTCGGTGTAGGAGAGATGGTCTGCGCTGGGGTGGTCGGTGACAGGGTAGAGCAACAGCAGGGCGTGTAACGAGGGCCCATCGCCCGTGGCACAAAGGCGGTTGGCACTTACCGCGGCGAGGTGGCCTCCTGAGCTGTCGCCGCCCAGAGCCAGCCGACCAGCGTCCCCACCCCACTGCCCGGCATTATTGGCGGCCCAGTGGACCGCGGCGAACGCGTCCTCTAACGCTGCGGGGTGAGGATGTTCCGGCGCCCGCCGATATTCGACCGAGGCGATGATCACACCGGCTGCCTCACTCAAAAGGCGGCAAAACGGGTCGTGCGTTGCCACCGAGCCCGCTACCCAGCCGCCGCCGTGTAAGTAGACCAACACTGGCAACTTTTCGGCGAAGCCCGCCGGCGTGTACAGGCGCCCGGAAAGCGGCCCCGAGATCGCGACGTCGCGTGTTTCGACCTTGTTGGGCAAACCGGGGATGGACGGGCGGTTCTCCAGCGCGCGGGCGATGAGCATTCGCCGTGCACTTACCAACTCTGCATCGGAAGTTGGCATTGGGCCTGCAGCGGCAGCTTGCGCGTCCAGAAAGCTTCGCAGCGCCGGGTCCATCGGTTTCCGTTCTCGCATCACCGCTCCTTAGTGCGTTGCCATAGCAGCCGCTATTGCATCGTTGAAGTTCTTGAAGAATGCATCATAGCCTCCGTTAGCCTCGGCAAAACGCAACCGCTTCACCCGCTCGACGCATATCTCGCTGGCGCCGGGCGAGGTTTTGAGGATGTTCATGGTTTCGGCGATGAAGTCTTTCAACGGCATCGCATTGGGATCGTTCGCCTGCCGTGACCCGGCCAGTTCCGTCTGTACGTACGGAGGGATGAGCTCCAGCACTTGCACGGAAGTATCCCTTAGCTGGTAGCGCAGCGATTGTGTATACGAATGAATCGCCGCTTTGGTCGCACAGTAAGCTGGGGTCGTAGCCATCGGAACAAACGCCAATCCAGAGGAAACCGTCATGATCGTAGCCTGTGGCTGTTTCAAGAGCAACGGTAGCAGAGCCGCGGTCAGGCGGACCGGCCCCAGCAGATTTGTCGCAATGGTAGCCTCGCAATCCGCAACTGTGCCATCCCGCAGCGACTCCGGCCGCATGATGCCCGCATTGTGTATGACGACGTTGAGGGCGGGGAAGTCGGCCTCGAGTTTGTTGGCAAAGCCCGGGATCGTACTTCGTTTCCGATATCGAAGACAACTGACTTCATCCCTGGATTCGCTGCCGTTGTTTCGTCGAGCAGTTCTTTACGGCGGCCCGCGATGACAACCTCGTTCCCCTCGGAGTGGAAAGCTTCGGCAAGAGCGCGGCCAATGCCGGAGCCTCCACCCGTAATCAAAATTGTATTGCCGGTGAGTCGCATGATCTTCTCCTGATATCGATCGTATGATGGACGCGAACCGTTGGGAAGTAGGCGCTTAAAAGCGCCATACTTACCTTAAGGAGAGTGTTGCGATGGGAAGTGTCCTCGTAAAGCGCAAACCTCGTAACCATAGGATGCATCCGGGCCCCGGCAGAATGACCCCGAGCTGGGCACGCTGGTTCGCGAGATCATCGGACGGGTCGCGGAATCGTGAAGCTATCCTGCGGTCGCACAAAGCATCTTGTGAACGTCCGAGCTGATTACCCCTAAGACTGATGGGCATGCAGGCCCGAATTGATCCCAGAAAAGAATTCTTGACGACTGTTTCCATGGAAACTAATATTTCTTCATGAGGGAGCGAGCTTCTCAGACGGGCGTAAGTGATTCAAGAAGTCGCACCGGCTTCTTGCTGCGATTCGCTTCCAATCACGTCTCACATAGCTTTTCCCGAAAGCTGGTTGGAAGCGGCGTGACAGTTGCCGAATGGGTGGTGCTGCGGGAGATGTTTGACGCCAGCACTACATCTCCCAGTGCGCAACTTCCAGCTCGGTCTACATGATTACTCTTACCAAGCCCGAGACCATGCCCATGGAGGCATTCGAGGGTGGCATGAAGCTGATCTATGCTTCATGGCATAGGCATCAGGGCGTTCGGGACCACGGCATCATACAACCGCCCTCTTTCGAGGAGAATCCCGCTGGCCTAGGGGAACGAGCCCGTCAAACAGTGTCTCGAGATGCACCCTCGCATCCTCCAAAGCGGTTGAATTTCGCTCGAGCCTGCTGATCAGCAGGCTCCCTTCCAGAGTCGCTATCACGGTGTTCACAATGCGGACGGGATCGGCTCCGCTCGCCACCTCTCCCCGCTCGATTCCTTCTTTCAGAATTCGAAGAAGTCTGGATTTCCATGCCCGCAGGCCCTGGAGAGAGAGCCTGCGGAGTCCAGGGTCACCATCGTCCGAATCTACCGCAGCGTTCATCAGGGGGCATCCACCCTTCATTGGAGAAGGAGTGGATACAAATCGATCTACCAGGTAACGAAGCTTGTCGATCGCGTTAGGAATGCGGTTGGCGTCACCGGACCGGGCTTGAAAGACCAGCGCAAGTGAATATTTCAGGCATTCCGCAGCTAACGCCTCCTTGCTGGAAAAATGCCGGTAGATGCCGCCCTTTGTCAGGCCGGTCACATGCAAAACGTCCTGCATGGAACATCCTGCCATGCCGTTTTGGTTAAACAAGGGTGCGGCCTGTTCGATGATGCGTTGCCTGGTTGCCAATCCTTTGCCCATGGCTGCCTACCAGACTAGCAAAAAAAGACGCATCGGTCTCTTTTCTGGGGAATCAATGTAGGAGCACAATTGCCGGGCGCGCTTCGGAGTCGTTGCCTGTTTCTCGATCAATGCATTTTGGGGGGGGAAAATTTGGCAACCACCGTAGCGGCACCAACTCAAACCCCACGGCAAGCGGGGATCAACCCGTGGGTGGTGGCTCTCACGGTGACCCTTGCGACGTTCATGGAACTGCTGGACACGTCAATCGCCAATGTTTCTTTGCCCTACATTGGCGGTGGCCTGGGCCGATCGTTCGACGAGGTGACCTGGATACTCACCACGTATCTTGTGGCCAATGCCGTAGTGCTGCCAATGTCGGCGTGGCTATCGCGCGTCTTCGGGCGCAAGAACTACTACATGGCCTGCGTGGGCCTTTTTACTGTCGCCTCGCTGTGCTGCGGTTTGGCGCCTACGCTCGGCATCATGCTCGCTGCCAGGGTCTTTCAAGGCGTGGGCGGAGGAGGGTTGGCGCCGGTTGAACAGGCGATCCTGGTGGATACTTTTCCCGCGAATAAGCGGGCCTTGGCCTTCGCCCTGTATACGGTTGCTATTGTTACTGCTCCTGCGATTGGGCCTGTGCTGGGCGGGTGGATCACTGACAATTACAACTGGCGATGGATATTTTTTATAAATATCCCCATCGGCGCCCTATCGCTCTTCCTCACCAACCGATTCGTGCACGACCCGCCCACGTTCGCCGAGGAAAGAAAGAGCGCACGATCGGCAGACGGCAAACTCAGGATCGATGGAATTGGCATCAGCCTGGTTGGGCTGGGCTCGGCCGCTCTCGAGTTTCTGCTTGATCGAGGCCAGATCGATGACTGGTTCGGTTCAAGGCTCATCGTCTGGGCGACTTTGATTGCGGGCACGTGCCTCGACGACCGCTATCTTCTGGGAGCTTCGGCATCCCGATCCTGTAATTGATCTGAAGATGCTCAAGGTTCGCAACTTCGCCATTGCCAACGTCTTCTACTTCATCTTCGGCGTGGGCCTGTTCGCTTCCACCACCATGATTCCCCAGATATTGCAGTCTCTCTATGGCTATCGAGCCATCGATGCAGGTCTGGTGCTCGGGCCCGGCGCGCTAGTGATCACATTTCTCGCGCCGGTGGGAGCCCAGCTGGTGCAACGTGGCATCGTCCACCCGCGCATACTGCTCTTCGGAGCCGTCGTCGTCGTGGGTATTTCCTTCCTGCATTACAGTCACTTTAACCTGGATACGGATTACATCCACTATGCGCTGGCTCGCGGGCTGCAGGGTTTCGGATATGCTTTCTTCTTTGTCCCGCTGACCGTGATCGCCTATTCGCAACTGACGCCGCAGCAGAATAACAAGGCTTCGTCCCTGACCAACTTCTTCCGCAACTGGGGAGGAAGCGTCGGTGTTTCCCTGGTCACGACCATGGCGGAGCGCCGGCAAGACCTTCACCAGACAAGGGTAGGAGACAACCTGACCGCATCGTCGGAGCAGCTGCAGAATGCGGTGAAACAGACCGCGGCATTTTTGCAGCAACGCGGCTATTCACCCGCGGATGCCGTGACTGCTGCATACAGTCACTATTACAACCAGCTTATCGCTCAGACCAGGCTTCTGGGTTTTATGGATTGCTTCTTCATTCTAGGAGTGATCACGTTGGTCGTTGCTCCGTTGGCGCTGTTGACGAAATACTTCAAGGTGGGTGGCGGTTCATCGGCCGCGCACTAAACAACGACGATTGTTAGGTTTAGGAAAGGCGCAACCGCAGGTCCCTCCACGGCACGCCGGGACAGGTCGGCTTCGCTCAGGATGACAAAGGGCGGTAGCGCGTCCATGGCGAGTTGCAAAAGGACGGCGACTCTTGCAGCCGCTAATACCCGATGGAAGCGCCAGCCCACCCTTTGTCATCCTGAGCAGCCAACTTGCCTGCGGCAGTCGACAAAGAATGACGCCGCAAAATCGCCATGGATGCGAGGCCCGGAGGGCCGTCCGCCAAACGTGAGCCCAGCCCGGTAGGGCTGGGGCTCACGTCCAAGGATGATCGGAGCGCCGTAGGCGCGGCACACTTGCACGTTTGTCATCCCGAAGCCGACCTGTCCCGGCGTGCCGTGGAGGGACCTGCGGTGCGCCTTTCCTGAACGCAACACCCGTCCTTGGTCAGGGGACCAGAGGCAAACCGCGAAGGAACGCTTTCATCCCTCTTCCAGATTTTCCGTAAGTGTCCCTTGCGCGGCTCATTGTTGGGGCTGTCTATCAGCAGTCCGAGCCGCGCCACGCTTTCGGCGCACTAAAATCGTTGTCCGGGATGTCGAGAATGCGCGCCGTGCTCCGACTAACCTGTGAAAGCGCAGAAACCAACACCAAGAAGCAAGGGAGCAGAAGACATGAAATACATTTTGCTGATGACCGGCGCAAAAGCGGGCGTCGACGCGTACAAGGCATGGTCCGAAAAGGATATCGGAGCGCACTTCGCATATTTGCAGGGCCTTAACAAAGAATTAAGAGAATCCGGAGAGTTTGTGGCCAATGAGGCCTTGGGGCCGTTGGAACAGGCCAAGGTCGTACGAGCCGGCAAAGACGGTACGCCAATCACCGATGGAGTCTTCCCCGAGGCAAAAGAGTTTCTTCTCGGTTATTGGATGGTCGACGTCGAAAGTCCGGAGCGAGCCTATGAGATTGCCTCCCGATTGTCGGCCGGTCCCGGCCCCGGCGGCGTACCGTTGAGCATGGCGATCGAAGTGCGGCAAATCATGAGCCGAAGGACCGAAGAACTGCCGTGACGGACCAATCGCTGGATACCGCTTCCGAGCACCTGCTGCGCGATCTTGCGCCGCAGGTGCTCGGCGCAATAATCCGCCGTTTTCGTGACTTCGCCGCCGCCGAGGACGCTGTACAGGAGGCCCTGATTGCGGCGGCCGCACAATGGCCGAACGAAGGCGTGCCCGGCAATCCGCGGGCCTGGCTGATCCAGGTCGCCTTTCGCCGCATGACGGATCATTTTCGCAGCGAAGTGGCCCGCCGCCAGCGCGAAACCGCTGTGGCCATGGAAATGGACCAGCTGGCGCCGCCCGTCGACGCTGAGAGTGAAACCGATCAGGACGACACGCTCATCCTGCTCTTTATGTGCTGCCATCCCGCCCTCACTTCGTCCTCGGCCATCGCGCTGACGTTACGGGCAGTCGGCGGCCTGACCACGGCCGAAATCGCCAATGCATTCCTGGTTCCCGAAGCGACCATGGCACAGCGGATCAGCCGCGCCAAGAGCAGCATCAAGGCATCGGGCGTGCCGTTCCGGATTGCCGACCAGCGAGGAGCGAGCGCAACGCCTCCGCGCCGTGCTGCATGTGCTCTATCTGATCTTCAATGAGGGCTATAGCAGCAGCGTCGGCCCGCACCTGCAGCGGCTGGAGCTATCCCGAGAGGCGATCCGCCTGACGCGTGCCGTTCACGCATTGCTTCCGGATGATGCGGAAGTCGGCGGACTGCTGGCGCTCATGCTGCTAACCGACGCCCGCAGCGCAGCACGCATGGGAGCCGACCGACGAGACTGTCCCACTCCCCAAGCAGGACCGAACTCTGTGGGATCAGTCGAAAATCTCCGAGGGTGTCGCTCTGCTCACGGCGGCCCTGGCGAAGGGGTCGGTTGGCGCCTACCAGCTACAGGCTGCCGTCGCTGCTGTTCATGACGAAGCGGCGCGAGCCGAGGATACTGACTGGCCGCAGATCCTGGCGTTGTATGAACTTCTGCAACGCATGTCCGACAATCCCATGGTGTTGCTTGAATCGTGCGATTGCCGCGGCCATGGTGCATGGCCCCTCCGAGGGACTGAAGCTGCTGAAAGCACTCGACTCGGACCTACGGCTTGCCGGCCATCATCGCCTCGACGCGGTGCGCGCCCATCTGCTGGAAATGGCTGGCGACCATGAGGCGCAGTTAAACATTACCGGATTGCCGCTGGGCGCACGACGAGTATCCCGGAGCGGAATTACCTCCTGACCCAAGCGGCCCGGCTCGGCGAAACCCTGGAGAAGGCTGCCGATGAGGGAATGACTCGCTTGTTTGGCGGCGTCTTGGCCAAATCGACCCAATTTCAGTATATTTTCGTCTCATGATGCGCATTCAGTTTTCGAGACTCCTCGCGTCCGCGGCTCTGCTCGCCGTAGCCGTCCCCCTTTTCGCCCAATCGCCAGAAAAACCGAAACCTGAGGAGACGGAAGTTTGGGAGCCGGTCCCCGCAGTTGTGACCCCCGGCGCCACTTGCGGCGCGCCTCCCTCCGATGCGATCGTGCTCTTCGATGGCAAGAATCTGGACCAGTGGGTCTCGGACCGAGACAAGACTCCCGCCAAATGGACGGTCGCCGGCGGCGTGATGACCGTGAGCAAAGGCGAGGGAAATATCGAGACCAAACGCAGCTTCAAGAACTACCAGCTCCACCTCGAGTGGAAAGTTCCCACAAACATCACTGGCAGCGGTCAGGCGCGCGGCAACAGCGGTGTGTTTCTGGCCTCCACTGGGCCCGGCGATGACGGATATGAGTTGCAGGTTCTCGACTCCTACCAGAACAAGACTTACGTGAACGGCATGGCCGGCAGCATCTACAAGCAAGCGATTCCGCTGGCGAATCCGACTCGCAAGCCGGGAGAGTGGCAGACATACGACGTGGTTTGGACCGCGCCGACGTTCAATAGCGACGGTTCGCTGAAGACTCCGGCCTATGTCACGGTCTTGTTCAACGGCGTCCTGGTGGAGAACCACTTCGAGTTGAAGGGCCAGACGCTTTATATCGGCAAGCCGTTCTACAAGGCGTATACCTCCGCGCCCATCAAGCTGCAGGCGCATGGCGACAAGAGCGAGCCGATCAGCTTCCGGAATATCTGGGTCAGAGAGCTCAATTAGAAGTGTGTGGCTGCGCCTCTCCTCTAGAGGTGCAGCCACACGGAAGGCTACTGCTTTTTGGGGCCAACGAGCGCGAACATGGCTCCCTGCGGATCGATGCCAAGGATGATCCAAAGATCACCGGGTACCTCATGGGGACCCATCAGCACCTGGCCATTCTTCTCCTTGATGCGTGTTGCCGCGGCGTCAATATCCTCAACGTTGAAGTAGTAAAGCCAGAACGGCGCAGGCGAATTATTAGGGTCCCGCGTCATCATCGCGCCAACCGCAGCGCCGCCGTTATTAAAAAGTCTATAAGTACCCAACGGGCCCATGTCCATGGTCCTTCTTCTTTCCAGCCGAAGAGGGTGGAGTAGAAGGACCATGCGGTCTCCCCGTCGTTGGCGGAAAGTTCATTCCAACCGACCATGCCCGGGGTGCCCATTGGGGGACGCGGCGGTGCGTAGTCAACCGCACCCTTGAACATGAGGAAGACCGCACCCTGCGGATCCTGGGCGGAGACAAAGCGGCCCACGGTTGGGATGTCCATCGGCTCACAGTGCAGTTTGCCCCCGGCCTGTTCCACTCGCTTGGCATAGTCATCCACGTCATCGACGCCGATGAACCCGACCCAGGCAGCTCTCATGCCGTAGGCGAGCATATCCGGGGTTAGTTGCATCAGCCCGGCTGTGCCAAGGTCACCCACCGTGAGCAGCGTGTAAGGCATGCCGCCGGGATCGCCAGAGGGTTTCGTTTGCCATCCGACAACGTGGGTGTAGAAGTCCTGGGCTCCCTTGGCGTCCGTGGTTCTTAGCTCGTGCCAGACAAAGTCGCCTTTGGCAGCTTTGACTGGCGAAGTCACTACCTGCTGTGCTGCTGTGCTCATGGTTAGTCCTTTCTTTTCGTTACGCCCAATAATCGTCCGCCTTGCCTTGTGAGTCCCAACGGACGACAACGGAAACCGCTTCGCTGACTTGAAGAGCAGGCCGCCGTTGGGCGCAGTGGAGGTCTGGCCGTCAAGCTCGAAAGCGATGGTAAGAATGTCCGCGAGGCCAGGGGTGCGGCCGGTATTGCGTTGCACTTCGAGTCGGCGGGAATTCTTCACTACCGAGAGGTCGAAATTTACCGCGTCTTACGCGTCGTTGTCGAGTCAGAGCGGGTGTAATACGCGGAAATTCTTCGAGGGTAGAGTTGGCGCCCTTCCACGGGAACGGATGCCGGGGCGGAGTACCTCGCATGCTCTGCTGTTTACAGCCTTGCTTTCCTAATCATTGAGGGTCCCCTGGGGCGCTCCTCGCAAAAGGAAATTCATGCCACCTCCAGTCGCCTTTTGCAGATCGTCGAAAAAGGCCTTTGAATCCTCCTACGGAGCGCGCCACGCAACCGGACGCCATTCCGGTTTCTGCACCGGCCACTTCAAACCTTCCTCTCCGTCCGGTAGCACGGTGTTCAGCACCCAGTCTATGCGTTCAGTCGCATCTTTGAGGATCAACTGCAACGACGGATCGTTCTCGACCGACGCCGAAAACACAATTGCGGTCAGGGCATTTCGGATATGGTGATTGACCTCGGCCGCAATTTCCATCCTGCGCGCCAAAATCATACGTCGACGTTTTTCGTAAATCAGCACCAGATACGAAAGCACGGACGCGACGATACACGTATACAGATCCGACGCATAGATCCGACTCGCATGATGGACCAGGCAATCGAGCCCGAAGCCGCAAACCCCAATCATCAGTCCAAGTAAAAGAGCCGAGAAAAAAACGCGAGCGTCGAGAAACATGTGACACGCCGGGCTACGGCTAACTCTCAATGTAGACATAACAATCGTTCTAGTCTCGATGAACCTTCAGGTCCAAAGCAGACGATTTGGTTCAGCTAACCAACCTTCGTGCCGGCTGGCTTGGAATAGAGAGCGCTTGTGAATCTGCTGCGCGAATATCATGAGGAACCGTCAACACCGGGCAATGGCATTTCCGGGCCAGGTATCCAGCCAGCCTCTTCTGAATCCGGTCTGTTGCAGAGCCATTCAACGCAATCGCGATGAGTATTGCTTTGACGTCCTCCGCTCGCTCTTGAAGCACATGCTCGGGCTTTCCGAATAGCAGAATGGCCCGTGCGCTTTTGCTGAGGCTGCTCAAGTTCCGAGCCAGCGCCTCGAGCTTGTACTGAATACCCATCTGCGCATCAGGCATTGATGAAATATGTCCCGGATCGACGACATGCACCAACTCCAGACGCGCACGGTGTCTCTGCGCCAATGCGCAAGCGAATTCAAGCACTGGCTGGCTATCGTTAGCGGGATTGGTAACAAAGAGTAGAGTGCTGGCGTACAAATTACCGGCAGTCGAACTTGTGTGCTCATGGGTTGGCATGGTTGCCTCCTGATGATCCTGCTGGATCACCGACGCGGATCATCCTCGGCTAGAATCTTCAGGCGAAAAGTATCATTCGCTGCCTTGTTTCTAAACCGCGATTTCTATGAATGCTCAAACATCGGCGCCTTCGCTTCATTCTGGGCTCGTTCCGAAGGCGAGCGAAAAACATATTCGCTGTAAGAGCCCCTGTAGCCCCGCATTCGAGCTATGGGAGCAAGAATGGGAAATAATGCGCCCTGAAGAAAGCGAGGCGGGCTTAAGAATTCGATAACGTCGCCGAATTCCTTGGCGATGAGTGAAAGCTGTAAGAGGTTCGGCATGCCCTTTGGATCAGTTTTGCCATCTTGGGCCAGACCAATCATATTTCGGGTAAAGGCCTCGAATCGATTAGCCGGCCGAACATCCATGATCAGCTTTGCTTCAATGATTCCGGCATTCCAAAACCGGTGAGGTACCCCGGGCGGGATGTCAATTGTCTTGTCCAAATCGGCAATGGAAACAGTCCCGTCGATCGATACGCCGACTGTGCCGCTTACCACTCTCAGCCGCTCATGGATCGATGGATGCAAATGCAGAGACGAACCAAACCCCGCTCCCCGCAACTCCAGATCGACGACCAGGCGGTCGCCTCTTGTCTCACGCGTACCCAGGCGGATGGTTGCGCGTTCGCCCGTAATCGGATTGTCAAATACATCGCCCCGTTTGAACATAAAAATATCCCCAGCGGGGCGCACGATGGTCGTGCGCCCCAGTAGTTTGATCCGTGCCCAGCCCGGTTGCCGTTGTTATAGCCGGTTGGATGGACACAAGAACTCATGGAGAACCAAGCTCAGCTAACCAGCCTTTTTCGGACCGCGTAGAGAACGATCTCAGCTGTATTGTGGATACCGAGTTTCTGCATCAGATTCGTTCGGTGGCTCTCGACTGTGTACGGGCTTACGTCCAGCAGTTGGGCCACTTCTTTATTGGTTTTTCCTTCGGCGAGCAGTTGCAACACTTCTTTTTCCCGGGCGGTCAGCAAGTCGAACGTATCGGAGAGACCCTGTTGCTTAAGCATCCGCACGTAATCCTCAAGCAGCGTCTCGTTGATTGCCCGGCTGAAGAATGGTTTTCCATTCGCCACAGCTCTTATTGCCAGTAGCAGGTCTTCTTCGGCCGACTCCTTCAATAGGTAACCCTTCACGCCCACGTTGAGGGCCCTCAACAGGTAGCTCTCATCGGCGTGCATGGTGAGAATAATGATGCCCGTTTTGCTATTCACTCTTAATATCTGTTCCGCGGCTTCGATGCCGTTCAGTATCGGCATGGCGACATCCAGAACCACGATTTGTGGAGCGAGGGCAACGGCCATCGTTACCGCCTCGCGGCCATTGGCCGCTTCCCCGATGACCGCAAGTTCAGGATATTGCTCAAGAAGGAGCCGTAGACCCTTGCGCACTACTCCATGGTCGTCCGCGATGAGCACCGTGTATTTCATGTTTTCTCTTGCTCGCTGTAAGCCATCGGTTCTTCGAGGTGTTGACGGGTGGTCCTGGATGTTTGGCAAGAGGTCTATCATCGGGTCCTTCTCGTCGCAGAAACAAATTGCTTTCTAGAACAACGATAGGCGGAAGGAGCGCCGGAACAAATCCCTTGGAGACACTATGGGCAAGTCTAAATGACAGGAGATGGCCCAGGATGGGACGCCTCTGCCATTCAAGCAGTTTCGCGATAAGTGTAGAGCGAAATGAAACGCCTTTTCGTGGTTTTCTCCCAATGAAAACCATACTTTGCGATCTTTATCATGCTCCAGTAATTGCCCAACTGCGATTAGGACGGGCCGGGGTCGAGCTTGGCCGGCAATTCGAGGCTGATCACCGTTCCGCGACCGGGTCCCGAGGCTACGGACATACGTCCTTGCAAGGCTCGCACCCGCTCGGTCATACCCATCAATCCGAGACCGGGAGTCTGTACCAGAGCATCGAATCCGCGCCCGTCATCCTGGACAGAAGCAGTCACTCGAGCCTCGTCCTGCTTTACGATAACCGTCACGCGGCTAGCCTCGGCATGTTTGCCGCAGTTGGTCATGGCCTCTTGAATCGCACGGTACAAGCAGAGTCGAAGCGCTTCCGGCAGTTTGTCGAGCTTGCCTTCGATATTCACAGAAACGGGGATACCGCATCTGCGCGAGAACTCTTTTGCCTGCCAGTGCAGCGCCGGTTCCAGCCCCAGATCATCGAGCATGGAAGGCCGTACCAACAGAGCGAGATTCCGCACCGAACGGAGGGCTTCTTCCGCCAATCCCTTTACGCTTTCGAGTCGCTCCTTGAATTCGTCATCGGGGTCGTAGTGCGACAACGTGCCCAATTCCATGCGCAAGCCTGTCAATAGTTGGCCCACCTCGTCGTGAAGTTCTCGAGAGATTGTTTTCCTCTCTTCCTCCTGTACCCGGACTAGTTGGTTCGATAAACGCCGGAGCTCTTGTTCCGCCTTCTCGGCGCGCTTCCTCTCTGCCTCTGAGACCTGGTCGAGCCGATACATATATGCCGTACTGAATATCGCGATCGCACACTCCAGCAGGAGAAGCATTAGGGTTGCTGCGATTGCGAGTTGCCGCAGTTTCGTCTGCTGATATTCGCTTTCCTGCTCCTTGCGGGCCAGGCTTGCTTGATTGAGAGCATCGATGCGCGCGGCGAGATCGAGAACTTTTCCCGGCTGGTTCTCCAGCTCGTTGAAGAGGGTCTGTTCCCCTTGGCGTGTTCGCGAGGTACTTAGGCTTTGCTGAATCGAGTTCCAGTACTGATCCAGGCCCTGCTGCAGGGCAATGATTTGCGGCTTCTGGTTTGCGCCGATGAGCTGAAACAGGGTTGCGCAGTCATTTGCAGTGTTGCGCTGTAGCTCAGAGATTCGGTTTTCGGTTTCAACAACATTGGGGTTGTTCAAATCGCTCTGTTCTATCAGAGCGCCTTTATTGATATTCGCCTGGATATCCGAGATAGCGTCGTCCGCTCTCTGATAGATCAGGTGAGCAATCTTCGTGCGTTCATGAATTCTGGCGGCCTCGCGTGATACCAGCCACGCGAAGAGTGTCGAGAACAGCAGCAGAGCGCCAAACGAGACGGCGACCGCGGGCCAGAGTCGTGCGCGCATGTGACAACTTTACTCCTGCGAATCGCAGTTCGTGGCCCGTCGAAGCCGAAATAACTCCAGCAGTTTCGCAATGACTGTGGCCTGATCCAGATCGTGCAATTGCAGAACTGCTTTAACGGCGATTCTCCTCGTTCCACTTCGATCGGCCCTTCCCCCCGAAAGAATCGATTTAAGGGTAGCGCAGAGAATCGCCGCCTGTTGGGTAGCTTACTTGTATTGCTGAACGGGCCAAGGCGTCAGCTACCTGTAAGCACACAACAACGTCATTGGAACCTACAAGGACACTACGCGCGAGCCTCAAAGACCATATTGAACGGCGTCTCACTTGCTTTGCGGAACCGCGTGAATCCGCCGGCGCGGACCACGTTCTCTATTTTGGCGGGCCCGGCCTGCGCTCCGAGGCCAAGCGCCACTTCCTGCGAGAGCGAACAGGGAACACACACCGACGCTGACGCTGAGTACATGATGCGCCCAATGGGGTTCAGATTTCGAGCGACCTCATCATGCGCGAACGGCTCGACGATCATCCATGTGCCGCCGGGCGCCAGTGACTCGAGTACATGCCGTGCCGCACCCGCCGGGTCGCCCATATCGTGCAGGCAGTCGAAGAACGCCACCAGGTCGTAGTCCGTCCCCGGGAACCCCTTTGATGGCGCCACCTGGAATGTCACGCGATCGTTTACTTGGGCCGCCCTCGCCTTCTTGCGCGCAGTTTCAATCGACGGCGCATGGTAGTCAAAGCCAATGAACTTCGACTTGGGGTAAGCCTTTGCCATCAGTAGTGTCGACGCGCCATGCCCGCAACCAATATCAGCCACCCGGGCTCCCGCTTGCAGCTTTTTCTCTACTCCCTCCAGCGCCGGAATCCAGCCTGAAACCAGGTTTGCCAGATAGGTTGGCCGGAAGAACCGCTCGCAGCCTTCGAACAAGCCCCTCTCATGCTCATGCCAGGCCATGCCTTTGCCTGTGCGATAAATCTCGGTGATCTTTTCTTCGTCTTTCATCAGAGACGCCAGCATGTGATAAAAGCCCGGGAGGTGGATCGGTGTGTCGTCCTGTGCCAGCGCCAGCGCTTGTTCCGGACTCATGAAGTAGGTGCCGTTTGCGGCGTCATACTCCACATAGTTTCCTGCTGCATTGGCATTCAACCACTCGCGTATATAGCGCTCTGCGGTGCCCGTGCGCTCGGCGAGCTGCGCGGGGGTCACCGGTACGCCATCTCCCATGGCGCGGTAAAGCCCCAGCTTGTCTCCGATAACAATCAAGGGTGCCTGCATGGCCGCGCCCATGTCCTCCACTGCCTGTCCCAGCAGGGCGTTCAGCTTGTCAGGATCGATGGTCCGCTTTTTTTCCGATGCTACGGAAGCTGATGAAGCCATAGTTCTTTCCCCCTTTTTAGGAAGGCGAAAGTCGCAGTCAGCCAGTGTACGGGCAGACGTTGACAGACACCAATCTTAAGCCGCTTGCGGACAATTGACATCCCGTCGAGGGACTAGAAGCACGCAAAAAAAGAAGGATGCCCTGGTCTTAAAATTGCCCCTGCTGCCTTGCGACTCCGACACCCGGCAAGACCTGCCCGGTCCCGCTTCGGAAAGCAGGAATTCATTGAATTCGAGGCTGCTTGTGCGTGCGAGCTCTCACGCAGCGCGAAGTCGCGTGCCTGCCGTCCTGGCCTGCATCCATGTAGCCGCTACCCAGGCCGTGAGCACAATTGCCGAGGTTGCCGCCCCACGGTAACGTTGCGGCGCACGAACTTGGCCGCCAGGTAGGCGACAGTGTCGGGCCGGGTCGTGATCGGCTCGTTCTTCAGATACCGGCGCAAATCGTCTTGCGCGCAAACCATAGTTGCTAGACTATCCCCGCAGATGAATACCCCTGGTGCCAAGGCTGCTCGTCTCGAATCGGTTGACTTGTTGCGCGGGATAGTCATGATCCTGATGGCGCTCGATCACGTTCGCGACTTTATGGGCACGCCTGGAGCCAGTCCAACGAATCTCGCCCAAGCCAGCGTAGCTTTGTTTTTCACCCGTTGGATCACCAACATCTGCGCGCCAGTTTTCTTCCTCCTCACCGGCACGGGCGCCTATCTTTCGCTGCGGCGATATTCGAGAGCCGAGCTTTCTCGATTCCTTTTCACGCGCGGGCTTTGGCTCATCTTTCTGGAAGTGGTTGTGCTGCGCTGCCTTGCCTTGCAGTTCAATTTTGATTACCACCTCACGATGCTGGTGGTCATCTGGGCTCTCGGATGGGCCATGATCCTGCTTTCCGCTCTTGTTTATCTGCCGAATGCAGTGGTCGCCGGCTTTGGCGTGGTGATGATTGCAGGTCACAATTTGCTCGACCCTATACAAGCAGAGTCCTTGGGGCGGCTGGCGCCGCTATGGAACGTTCTTCACGCGCCGGGTCTGATCGTGGCCAATCCTCAGCACCTCGTCTTCGTTGCCTATCCTCTGATTCCCTGGGTGGGAGTCACCGCGGCAGGATTTGGGCTGGGGCAGGTTTTTGCCTGGCCTCCCGAGCGCCGCAAGGCATTCCTGTTGCGCCTCGGCATCGGATTGACAGCCGGATTCGTCGTTCTGCGCGCCGCCAATATCTACGGTGATCCGGCCGCTTGGACACGGCAGAAGTCCGCTGTCTTCACAGCGCTGTCATTTCTGAACACGGTCAAGTATCCGCCATCGCTCCTCTTCCTCTTGATGACCCTCGGGCCGGCGATGCTTCTGCTATGGGCATTTAACAGCGGGTCCCCGCGATTCATGCGTCCGGTGTTGATCCTGGGGCGGGTACCCTTGTTTTATTACGTAATGCATTTGGTGTTGATCCATGTGATTGCGGTGGTCGTGTGCTACGTCCGTTATGGACATATGCACTGGATGTTCGAATCATCCAGCCTGGGCGACTATCCGATTACCACGCCGCCTGGATGGGGATTCGGCCTGCCGATGATCTACTTGATTTGGGCCGTTGTCGTGATTGCCCTTTACCCGCTCTGTGCGTGGTTCGCGAGATTGAAGCAACGCAATAGAAGCGTTTGGCTCAGCTACCTATGAGCAAGCCGGTCGAGCCCGTCCGCGACTCCGGACAATGAACCATCGCTAGGGCGAGAGGATGTCCAGCACTTCCCGCGGTTCGGGGCGGACGCGGAAGTCGGCGTGTGCGCCGGCGAATAGGATCGTGCCGTCTTGGCCAACAATGTAGGTTGCCGGCAGAGGCAGCCGCCAGCTTGCATCTCCATTTACCAGGGGGATATTTACCAGAATGCTACGGTAATACTGCTGCTGGGAAGGCGCGACTGCGTAGGCCAAGCCGAACTGGGCCGCCAGCCGGCATCCGGCATCGGTGAGCACTGGAAAGGGAAGCCCGTGTTGTACCGCAGTGAAGTCGTTCTGACGCACAGTTTGGGGAGAGATGCCAATAAGCAGCGCGCCGCGCTTGCGGACGGCACTGTATAGATCCCCCCAAGACTCCAACTCGGTGACGCAGTACGGGCACCAGCGACCACGGAAGAAATTGATGACCAGCGGCCCAAGAGCCAGCAGATCTGCGCTGTGGACGATACGGCCCGCGGCGTCGGGCAGGGCAAACTCCGGGGCTTGGCAGCCAACCTGCAGAATTCGATCCTCTACTCCCGCTGCATAGAGCTCCGCAACTGCGCGCTCGCTAATCTCGAGGCGCTCTGGCTGGACAAGGTTCCGCGTGTTGGCGGTGATCTGATCGAGTTGGTCTTGCAGTTTCGACATAAGGCGTTCTCAAAGGGGATGCTCCAAAATCCCCAGCGGGACGATCGAAAGACCCGCCGCATCGCATACCAAAGTTATTTTGGAGTGTCCCTTAAGCGGTTTGACGATTTCGGTACCCGAACGGCTTCAGTAAAGTTGAGCTTTTCTTCGCCCAACTCTGACCTTCTCACTTCTGGTGCCTTGAAAGCAGCCACTCCCGATGTGGCTTTTTCTCAAGAAAGCCGCACCTCGCTGAACTCGACCGTCCCCGTTGAAGTGAAAAATGCTCTAGCGCCCAGCGCCGCGCATGCCGCCCAAAGCGCCCATCATCCGCCGCTGCATGCCGCCGCCCTTGCCCACAGTTTTGAACATCTTACGCATCTGCACATACTGGCGCAGCAGTTGGTTCACTTCCTGCACGCTGGTTCCCGAGCCGCGCGCAATCCGCTTGCGGCGGCTGCCGGAGATGATCTCGTGCTTGTCGCGCTCTTGCTTGGTCATCGAGTTGATGATGGCCTCGATGCGCGTGAATTGAGATTCGTCCACCTGCCCGGCCATCTGCTGAATACCCTGAAACGGGCCGACGGACGGGAGCATCTTGAGTATGCTCTGCATGGACCCCAGTTTGCGGATCTGGCGCAGCTGGTCGCGGAAGTCCTCCAGAGAGAAGCCATCGCCGGAGAGGGCTTTGCGGGCAAATTCCTCCTGCTTCTTCTTGTCCAGGGTCTCTTCCGCCCGCTCGATGAGCGTCATCATGTCACCCATGCCCAGAATCCTGCTCACGATCCGGTCGGGATGGAAGGGCTCAAAGGCCTCCGGCTTTTCGCCCGTTCCAATGAACTTGACCGGCTGGCCGGTGACATGGCGGATGGAGAGCGCGGCGCCGCCACGGGCATCGCCATCCATTTTGGTCAACACGGTGCCGGTCAGGGCAAGTTGCTTATGAAATTCTCCTGCGGAATGGACCGCGTCCTGGCCAGTCATCGCGTCGGCAACGAAGAGGATCTCCTGCGGGCTGAGCAAATTCTTCAGGCTCCGCATTTCGTCCATCAGCTCCTGGTCTAGAGCCAGCCGGCCCGCCGTATCGACAATGAGCGTGTCGCAGCCGGAATTGATGGCCTCACGGCGAGCCTCCTTCGCCAAGCGCTCGACCAACGCAATCCCCGGCGCTTCGCCCTTGGTGTCGCCCTCGTAGATGTTGATCTTGATCGCGTTGGCTACTACCCGCAGCTGCTCTCGGGCCGCAGGGCGGTAAACGTCGACCGAGACCAGTAGGGGCCGGTGACCGCCCTTCCTAAGCCAGGCAGCCAGCTTGCCCGACGTGGTTGTCTTCCCCGAACCTTGCAGGCCTGCCATCAGGATCACAGTGGGTGGGCGGGAAGCGAAGTTGAATCGAGCCGTATCCTTGCCCAACAGGGCGACCAGCTCGTCACGGACGATCTTCACCACCTGCTCGGTAGGGGAAAGAGCCGTCATCACCTGCTGGCCCACAGCCTGCTCCCGGATGTGGTCGACGAGTTCCTTGACCACGTTCAGGTTGACGTCGGCCTCGAGCAGGGCAACTCGAATCTCACGCAATGCCTCGCCGATATTTTCTTCCGTGATGGTGCCTTGGCCCCGCAGATTCTTGAAGGCCCGCTGCAGCTTGTCTGACAGATTTTCAAACATGGTGGTTATTACAGTCTAACTGAGGAGGACGGGGAGGCCGGGGACGGGGTGTCCCCGGCCTGCCAGCTTATTCCTGGGAGGAAGCAGATGGCTCGCTCAGGTTGGGAACATCGATGCCCAGCGCAGTGGCCAGCGAAATCTGGTGATCCTGCTCCTGCAGCAGGATTGTGCGGATATGCTCGGCCGTCGCGTACTCGCCCAACTGGTCGCATTGGCGAATCCGCTGCCGGTAATTGCGAATGGTTTCATTTTCGTTGTCCAGGTCGAACCTCAGCATCTCTTCTGCTTTCTCTGAGGTCTTCACGGGCTTGGGCACCACCACCGGCATTCCGCCCATGTAGTCGATTTGGTTGGCAAGAATGATGGCGTGCTGTAGTTCTTCGCCGGCATGCACTTCCAACTCAGCGGCGATGTTCATGTAGGCAGCGCCCTTCAGCACCTGCGAATAATTCACATAAGCAATAATCGCTTGGTATTCCCGGGCCAGGTTTTCGTTGAGCAGGGCGACCAGTTGTTCACGGGTGATGGCTTTTTCGGTGCGGGCAGTGGGGGTGGCTGTGGGCATTGCTTTCTCCTCGTTCTTGACGCAATTTATCGTTAGCCTTAGATGGATCTGTGTGCTTGGGTGCAGGATACGGGCCAGGGGTTGCAGGGCTCAGCCAAGAGAGTTAGAGGCTTACGCTGTTCGCTTTCCTGCGATGGAGAGCTACCGCCCAGCCTCGCCCTGAAGACGGCTAACGCACAGAAAATCCGGTGTTTGGAAGTTTCCCAGCTGCGAACCGAAGCGACGCGGCGGCAGGCCCAAACTGAAATCCCATGCCGAGGACGCGACTTCGGGTCCCTCTGGGGGTCTGAATGCCTAGAAACGCCTGGATTGGCGTTTCGAGGAGTAGTTCGACCATGCCCTCATCTTCGAGCTCGATCGCCGGACTGTTTACTCGTGTCATGGCCGGCTGCCTGATCCTTTCCCTGCTTCAGGAACCGGCGACGTTGCTGGCTGCAGCCAGCCCTAGCTGGCATGGCAAGCGGGCTCATGCCGCGCAGCCGCTTACGGACGAAGAACGCGCAACCCATGCGCTGAACCGGTTGACCTTTGGTCCGCGACCGGGCGATGTGGAACGAGTCCAGGCCATCGGGGTCAAAAAATGGGTGGAAATGCAACTCAACCCGGAGCAGATCGACGATAGCTTGCTGGAAGCACGCTTGCAGAGCTTTCCTGCGATGCACCTGAGCGAACAAGGTCTATTGCAGGCGTTTCCGTCCGGGGCGTTGATTCGCGCGGTGGCTGACGGAAAGGTTACGATGCCCACCGATCGAGTGGAGCACGCAATCTACCAGAACCAAGTCTTCGCTTACGAAGAAAAACGGCAGAAGCAGGCGCAGGAAGCAGCTCGGCAACCCGGGTCCGAGCCCACCGCCACATCGGGGACAAGCGCGACGGTGCCGCCGGTCATGTCAGAGTCGGGTCAGGAGAACGCGAAGGCCGCAGCAAACGAAAGCGTGATCGCCGACGCGATGGCGCTCGAGGATGTAGCCAGTTCCCCGTCGATCACCGTGCATGAGCAGAAGCTTTATGCGGATCTGGCTTCAACCCAGATTGTGAATCTATCTCCCGGCCAGCGATTAGACCGGTTGGTGAGTATGAAGCCGGGCCAGCTTCGCAGTTTCATGAAGGGATTGGTCCCCGAAGAGCGCGCCCAGCTGACGGCCGGGATGACGCCGCAGCAAAAAGAAACAGTGGTTGCGCTGATTAACCCCACGTCGTTGGTAGCGGGCGAACTCCTGCAAACCCGTTTGCTCACGGATATCTACAGTCAGCGGCAATTGCAGGCGGTGATGACGGACTTCTGGCTGAACCACTTCAATGTCTATTTGAAAAAGGGGCAGTTTGCGCCCTGGTACTTAGTGGATTACCAGCAAAATGTGATAGCGCCACATGCTATGGGCAAGTTTGAGGACCTGCTGGTGGCGACGGCGAAGAGTCCAGCGATGCTGTTCTATCTTGATAACCATTCCAGCATCGGTCCGCATTCGCTGGCCGCGGAACGTGCCCGGGCCAATCCCGCGGCCAAGAGCAAAGACCTCGGGTTGAACGAGAACTATGCCCGTGAGCTGATGGAGCTGCATACTCTGGGCGTCGACGGCGGGTACACGCAGAAAGACGTGACCGAAGTGGCCAAGGTCTTTACCGGCTGGACGATCGAAGAGCCTCGCAAAGGAGGCGGCTTTACTTTTAATGAGCGGCGCCACGAGCCCGGTCCTAAGTACGTTCTGGGCCACGCCATTCAGGAGAATGGCGAACAGGAGGGTCTTGCCGTGCTGCACCAGCTCGCAAGCAGCCCCGCGACGGCGCACCATTTATCGCAGCAGCTGGCGGAGCGCTTTGTGAGTGACACCCCACCGCCGGCGCTGGTGGACCGCATGGCAAAGACCTACTTGCACACCGACGGCGATATCCGCCAAGTGCTGCGTACCATGTTTACCTCGCCGGAGTTCTGGTCCCGCGAGGCGTATCGCGCCAAGGTTAAGACTCCGGAAGAGTTTGTTCTCTCGGCGGTTCGGGCGACTAAAGGCGAAGTGGAGCGGCCGGCCATTGTGCTCAACGCGATGAATCAATTGGGCATGCCCTTCTACGGCTGCCAGACGCCGAATGGCTATTCATGGACGGCGGGAGCGTGGGTAAACTCCGGTGACCTGTTAACCCGCATCAATATTGCGCTGGCGCTCGCCGGCCATAAGCTGGGCACGGCTACCGATTTGGATGCCTTGATGAAGATCAAGGGGCCCGATGCCGCAACTGCCGCGCAGAAGGAAACCAAATTGGAGTCCTTGTTCCTTGACGGGCAATTGAATCCGCAGGCGCGGCAAACAGTCTTGCAACAGGCTGACGAATTCGCTGCGCAAGGACCGATCGCACTGCCCGGGTCAGAGCCACCCAAGCCACGCGCCAAGCAAGCAGGAGCCATTCCCGTCCGGGCGGCATTCGTTCAGGTGATGGATCTGGCGACACCCATACCACCGCCTGCGGACAAGCAAGCCGCGGTAGTCGCAGGATTGTTGCTGGGCTCTCCGGATTTTCAGAAGCGGTAGCCGCAGTTGCCCCCCACAGGGGATCTGACGGATTTTGTCCTAGAACCACAGTCTGTGGCTTTGGACGGGTGCCCCTCGACGTCCACCTGCCCCGGCTTGCCGTGGGAGCGTAGGTGGGTTGAAAAGACGGCACCCCAGAGGCCTGCGGCGGAATGCAGGCCCTACTGAGGCGAGTTGTTGACAGGTGCCGTAGGGCTCACAGGGCTGGTTGGCGATCCACCGAAACCCGAGCCATTATTCGAGCCAGAGCCAGTCCCATTGTTGGAGCCGAAACCTGAACTCGACCCAAACCCGGACCCGCTGCTCGACCCAAATCCTGAACCTGAACTGGAACCAAATCCAGAGCCGTTACTGGATCCGAACCCGGATCCATTGCTCGACCCAAACCCCGTGCTGTTGCTGGATCCGAAGCCGGTTCCGGTTGTCCCGGTCGCACTTGTGCCGGTCATGCTGCCGTTGATGTTGGTGGGAGCGCCGGCCGTGGCTTCAAGAGCACTCTGGGTGTAGTCGTAGACAAATTCCCATTTGTTGTAGTGGTTCTGCTTCCGGAAGACCTTGATCGATTCTTTCTTGCTGAGCAGGCCGACTCCCATGATCGGGGCACCACCGAATGTAGCTCCAGGTGTACCGAAGGCGCTGCCACCCCCTGTAGTTCCGTTGGCATTTGTGGAGCCCAGTCCGCCAGTCGTGACCGTACCGCCGATTCCAGGAGAAGAACCAAAGCCGCTGCCCGTGCTGGAACCGACGCCGCTCCCAGTGGTGGATCCAAAACCACTGCCAGAGTTCGATCCGAAACCGTTGCCGGAGTTGGCGCCACCACCAGAATCGGTGCCGCTGGCCGAGCTGGCGTTGATGCCCCCGGTGGTCGCAGTGGATGACCCGCTGTTGCCGAAAGTCGAGCCTGAGTTCCCGAAGGACGAGGACGAAGAGCCAAACGATGAACCGTTATTGTTACCGAAGGAGGATCCCGGGGACCCGAAAGCCGAACTGCCACCGCCGAGCGAAGATCCGGTAGAACCGAAGGAGGAAGAGGAGCCGAACGAGTTGGTTGAAACGCCGCCCGCGCCGTTGGTCATCCCGGTAGGCGTAATGCCGCTCTGTATGGTTTGCCCGAACAAGCCCACTGCAGGAACCGTGGCCTCACCCAAGTGGATGATGCGCCAGTCGTCCTTCCCGGTCATAGGGTCCTTATAGCGCTTGCGCAGGAAGCGCACATTGTTCGTCTTCATCAGCTGGTCGATGCTGTTGGGATATCGCCCGTACTTTGCGTAATACATGTGGATCGCCCGGGCATATTGCTTTCCGCGGTGGATGGTTTCTTCTTCTTTGTCGCGGCGGATGGACTCGGCTATCTTGGGCGCCGCTACGGCCAATGTGATGGTGATCAGCAGGACCATGAAAAGCACGCCCAGCAGGAGAAATCCTTCCTCGTTGCGAAAGTTGTGACCAGGCCCGGATTGAGCTGCGTGGAGTCGCTTCTTCATTGGCGTAGCGGTAACGTTTGTGTGTTGTGGTAGGGAATGTCTTCGACCTGGACCGAGGCTGCGCCGATCTTCACCACCCGGTAACGGCGGTCGACAACGTCCCCTTCCGAGGCGATAAAGATATCGTCGCCGTGCAGCAGAAAGACTTGCTTCTGCCCCGTTTTCTCCGCTGCATAACCATAGAACCCGAGATTGATAGGAGGCGGCGGGGGGGGCGGCGGCGGCCCGGTATCGACGTGCGCCTGGCGAATGGGAGCGATCGGCTTGGGTATCTCCGAGGGCGCCGAGAACATGGAAAAGATGTTTCTACCTTTGCCCGTGTACTCGAGCGACTCGGCCTGGCGCATGATCTCCGGGTGCAGGGTAGGGTCAAGTGAGGCTAAGCCGCCGACCTTTGCCGCTTGGTGTCCATAAGCAGCCGCGGTCGTGTTCTCTTGCGGCGTCTCGCCGCCCGAAGGCGTGCTTGCGGGACGCACCGTGACCACTGGAGGAGGAGCTGGCGCTGGGGACGGCGAAGGGCCGAAGTTCTGCCACAGGAAGCGCACCAGCAGGATGAGCATGACCAGGCCCAAGCCGGTTGCCAGGTATACCTTTTTCTTGTCTTCCGTCCCGACTTTGATGGCCATTAGCGGGCTTCCTCCTCTCCGGGCTGTTGGCCCTCGTCTCCTTGGTTGGACGGAGGAAGATCCTTCAGGTCGCTGGCACGAAGATAAGTATTGAGTTTCAGCCGCAGATTGACCAGGCCGCCCTGTTGCCCGGTGAGGGTAAGCCCGGTGATCAGGAAGAACGTCTTGCTGCGCTCCAGCCCGTTGATATAGTGCATGAGCGGTGCGTATTCGCCGCTAAGGCTGGCGTCGAGACGAAGCTCAATCAGCCCCCGGATCGCTGGCCTGGGACTGTAGGCGAGGTTGGTAAGCCGCACAGAATTTTTTAGCGCCAGGTCGTTGATCGCTGAGGAGACGGTGGAGTACGCAGCGGGAAAGCGCGCGGCGTAGAAATCGTCCGCCTGAGTCCGCGAAAGGTCCACCTTTTGCGGCAATCCGCGCAGCGGGCTCATCTCCAGCTGCATCGCGCGATAGGCGGTTTGTCGTTGTTGCAGTTGCTCGGGTCCGGCGGCGCGCAACGTACTCCAGGCGAGAAAGAGCCGTACGCCAAGAACGAGGTTGAGGATCAACAGCAGCGCCACCCCGGCGATATGCAGATTGAGTAAGCTAAACAGGTTGCCGCTGAGTTTCTTCATGGTGTGGCCACCTTGCCAGCCCGTGGTTTGCGGCTGGCTTTCCCGGCAGCGCTGGGGACGGCCTTATGCCGTTTGGTTCCGGTTGGACTCTTACCCTTTTGCCCTGACGCAGCCGGCTTCTCGGGGGTCTCCGGCAGCGGATTGTATTCCGCCAGCAGATCAAAGTTCACGTTGGACGGAGCGCTCACCTGTTCGACCTGGCGCCCATTCTGGTTGCTCTCCGCCGTCTCCCGGGCCAGGCGGGGAGCCAGAAAACGGTGAGAATGCTCCAGGTTGCGGACCAGGTCGACGGCCCGGTCATGGGCTCCGCTGACGCGCAGGCGAATGGTGACTTTGCCGTCGCGCGTGACCACCGGGTCGATGTTCAGCACCTGCACCCCGCTGGGCAGCACGTTTTCCAGATCCATCATGACCGCTGTCCAGGAGAAGGCTTTTCGCGCGAAGACTGCTGGTTAAGAAACTGCGATTGGGATAACACGGCGGCGTTTTGTGGCTCCCGCATCTGTATCTGAAATGCCTGCCGCTGAGACTCGATGGCCTGGATCTTCTGCTCCACTGCTGCCAGCCGCGCATGGGCCTCGGCTGCCTTGCGCTTTTCCGTGCCCAGCAATAACCAAAGCGGCACCGCGATCAAGGCCAGCAGGGCGATCAGGATCCGCAGCCGCAGGTAAAGAGGCCCGAGCTCGACGAACGGACGGGAAGCGAGATTGAGTTGGATGCGCATTAGTTGGCCAGCGCTCCCACCACCCCGGCCAGGATGCCGCCAGGCATCGCCTTGCTCTTGTAGGGCGTAGGAACGAGGTCGCGCACCGGGATTCTTTCTTCGCCCAGCAGGCGGATAAGCTCTTCCGGGCCGCCAAGGCCGCAGGATAGCAACTGTCGCGGTGGCGATTCCAGCGTATCCTCAAAATAAGCCACCGCAACACTTACCGATTGCTGCAGCTCTTCGGCGGAATGAAGCGAGTTTTCCTGGGGCAGCCATTCCTTTTCCGTGAGCTCAAGCGTACGGTGCAGCAGCAGTTCGTTCTTGCCGCGTAATCGCGGTGGTGACCGAGCTGCCGTTGCGATTGATCACCAGCGACGGTTCCTCCGAGCTGACCGCGGCCAACGCCGCCAGGGTGCTGGGCAAGACCACTCCCGGCTCGTAGCCGGCTTCGCGCACGGCGCTTTCATACTCCGCCAGGACCGCGGCCGGGGAAACGGCGACAATCACCCGCACCAGCCCGGGCTTGCCGGGCATGATCTGGTAGCTCACCGCCGCATCTTCCACCTCAAACGGGACCAGCTTGCGCAAGCGAAAGCGAATAATGGGCAGCGCTTCGACCGCCTTTGGCGGGCAACAGGTCGAAGTCCAGCAGCAGCACGCGGACGGCAGCGTCGGGAATCACGACCGTGATCTGGCTTTCTTTGACGCTGATTTCGTCCAGCGCCTGGCGCAATGCGGCGGCCACGGCGGCACGGTCGGTGAAGTTGGGTGGTTTCAGGCCGGCAGCAAGCACGCCCGGGCGCAAGGGAGCAAACGAAGAAACAATCTCCTGTTCCGCCGTCGCCCGGCCGGCCCGCAACCACGCCGGCGCTGGTGATCTCGCAGGCCAGGCGAGGACGCAGCGCGTTGGCTTCGGAGGGAAAGATACGATTGGCGATGTTGGAAAGCATGTCTAGCGGAAGGCCTCGATAAAGGTGACCTTGTTGATTTCCTTGAGTGTCGTCAAGCCGCGGCTGGCGCGGTCCACGGCCGATTCGCGCAGGAACTGCATGCCCTGCGCCTGGGCCAGCTTGCGCACCTCGGAGGCCGGCTTCTTCTCCAAAATGATTTCCCGGATGGGATCGTTCAGTTCCAGCAGTTCGTGAATGGCGGTTCGGCCGCGATAGCCGGTTCCGGCGCACTCGATGCAGCCCGCGCCTTCATGAAAGTCGAAGCTGCGCCACAGCTCAGGGTCCAGTCCGCTGTTGCGCAGGAATTCATCGTCGTAGCGCACCGGGCGCGTGCAGTGTTCGCAGATGGTGCGCACCAGCCGCTGGGCCAGGATGCAATTGAGCGCGGAGACAAAGTTGTACGCTTCCACGCCCATGTTGAGAAAACGCCCCAGCACGTCGACCACGTTGTTGGCGTGGACGGTAGTGAACACCAGGTGGCCGGTCAGCGCGGAGTTGATGGCGATCTGCGCCGTCTCCTGGTCGCGGATTTCGCCCACCAGGATCTTGTCCGGATCATGGCGCAGGATGGAGCGCAAGCCGCGGGCGAAGGTAAGTCCCTTCTTCTCGTTCACCGGGATCTGCGTGATGCCGCGAATCTGGTACTCCACCGGGTCTTCGATGGTGATGATCTTGTCCTCGTCGCTCTTGATCTCGTTCAGCGCGGCATAGAGGGTCGTGGTCTTGCCGGATCCGGTCGGGCCGGTCACCAGCACCATGCCGTAGGGCTCGCGGATATAGCGCCGGAAGCGGCGCAGATCTTCCTCGCCGAAACCCACCACGTCGAGCGTGAGCTTGCGGAACTTCTCGCTCATCGACTCCTTATCGAGCACGCGCAGCACGGCGTTTTCGCCATGCACGGTGGGCATGATGGAGACGCGGAAATCGATCAGGCGCCCTTTGTAGCGGACGCGGAAGCGGCCGTCCTGGGGCACGCGGCGCTCGGCGATGTCCAGTTCGCTCATGACCTTGATGCGGGAAAGGATGGTGGAGTGATGCTCGCGCGCGATCGGCGCCATGGCTGCCTGCAGCACGCCGTCGATGCGGTACTTGACCACCAGCGAGTCGTCGTAGGTTTCCAGGTGAATGTCCGAGGCGCGGCGCTCCAGGGCGGTGAAGATGGTGGTATCCACCAGCCGGATGATGGGGCTGATGTCCTCTTCCGAGGTGAGCTTCTCGATCGAGATGTTCTCATCGGGATTGTCTTCGGCTGAGATGACGTCGAACGTGAGCCCCTCGGATGCCTCGTCGAGCACGCGCTGCGACTGCTCCGTCTTTTTGAGCAGGTCGGTGATCTGCGAGAGGGTCGCGACCCGGGTGATGATGCGTTGTCCCAGCAGGCCGCTGATCTCGTCCAGGACCATGAGCCGGCTGGGATCGCTGACCGCGATCACCAGGCGGTCTTCCATCTGCTCCAGGGGCACGAAGTTGTAGCGAAACATCATGTCCACCGGCACGCTGCGGAAGAGTTCGTGCTGGATGCGGAAGTTCTTCAGGTCGACGAACTCGCAGCGATAGCGATGGGCCAGCGTCTGGGCGCGCGTGCTCTCGTCCGATTCTGATACAGCCGTGGTGACAAGTACAGTGCTGTCAGCCATACGAAACTCCTAACGGCAAAATGGACAAAGCGGAGGCAGGGCCTCCTCAGTGGCCTCCCATGGTGCTCGCTTGCCCCAGCGAGAAGATGGGCAGATAAAGCGCGATCAGAATGACCACCACCACCGAGCCCATCACGATCAGGATGGCGGGCTCAATCAGCGCCAGCGCGGCGGTCAGCGCCGTCTGTACGTCTTCTTCGAAAAATTCGGCGACCGAATTGAGCATCTGCGGCAAAGCGCCGGTGGATTCGCCTACGTCGATCATTTCCACCGCGAGGTCGGGAAAGACGCCGGTTTTTTCCAGGCTCTGGGCCAGGCTTTTTCCTTCGCGCACGGTGCCCACCGAGGCCATCACGGCCTTGGCAATGGTGTTGCTGGAGATCGAGCGGGCCGCGGTTTCGAGCGAAGGCACGGGCGGCAGGCCGCCGGTCAGCAGGCTGGAAAGCGTGCGCACAAAAAGCGCGACCTGGTACTTGCGCCAGATATTGCCGAAGACCGGCATACCGATGCGCATGCGGTCGATGCGCGCCGCGCCGGCCGTGGTCTGGCTATAGCGGAAGAGCGCGTAGACGATGACCGCGATGCCGGCCAGCACCCAAAGAATGTAATGCTGAAAGTTGTTGCCCACCGACAGCAGCATGCGCGTCGCCGCGGGCAGATTGGTGCCCAACTGGTCGTAAAGCATGGCGAAGCGCGGCACCACGAAGCTGATCAGGAAGATGAACAGCGCGACCACCATGGTGATCAGCAGGCAGGGGTAGAGCAGGGAAGCCATCAGCTTCTTGCGGAAGGAGAGGGAAATACGCTGGAAGGCAAGATAGCGTGACAACACGTCTTCCAGTTGGCCGCTTCGCTCTCCCGCCAGCAGGGTGGTGGTGTAGATCAGCGGAAAGCCGCCCTGGGCTTCAAAGGCGCCGGAGAGCGACTCTCCGGTGCGCACCCGCGCGGCTACATTTTCCAATTGCGCGCGGAAGGTCGGGTTCTTCTGCCCCTTGACCAGCATATCGAGCGAGCCGAGAATCGGCAGGCCGGCGCGGATCAGGGTCAGAAACTGCTGGTTGAAGATGATGAAGGCTTCCAGGTTGGCCGTCTTGCGGCTGCCTCCCACGCCGCGCATGCCGCGCGGCCGTACCGAGTAGACGTAGTAGCCGGCCTGGGAGAAACGGCTGCGCAGTTCTTCGGCGGAGCCGGCGATCTGCACCTGCTCCTGAATGCGTCCGCGCTCATCCGCCAGCTTGACTACGTACTCTGCCATGGGCCCCTTACCAGTTTACCGGGATACTCCAGCCCTGCGGCTGGCTGGCCGGAAGCGTTCCCAGCTTACCAATCTGGCCATTGGGACCGACGGCCCAAGGCAAGCTGAGAGCGTTCCAATTACCACTATCGAGCCATTGCCAGGTCTTGCCATCGTCATAGGAGATATCGGATCCATTGCTGCCCACCGTGATCCAGGCTTGATCGCTCTGCGTCCCAGGCCACGGCAGAACGATAGCCGTGGGGCGGTTTGCGGGGAACGCTCCAGTGTTCTCCGCCGTCGGAGGTATAAGCCGCAGTGCCGGTTGCGTCCTCTGGCTTGCGATAGTCCCCACCGACGGCGATTCCGTGCTTCTGGTCGCGAAACGCTAAGGAAAAGACGCCGGAAGAGTCATTTCCGCTTGCCAGCGGGGTTTGCGCGCTCTGCCAGTGGTCAGATCCCTGGTCCGCAGAACCCTGGCCTTGCTTGTTCCCAGCCAGATCCAACCTCCGCTCGCCGCCATGGCGCTGTTGCTGGCGGCGAAAACAGACTCTCCGGGCAGCGGCTGCAGGTCGGCGCGCCGGGCTCCACGTGTTGCCCCGTCGTGGGTCACGCAGCAAACCAAACCACATGATCAGTACGTCCGGGCGCCTGCGACTGGATCACCGTAGATGACGCCGTGCTCCCGGTCGAGGAAGAGAAGGCCATCCCAAAAGCCGGCCGGATCGGGGTTGGTGAGCAGCAGCTTCCAGCTGCTGCACCCATCGGTGGTCTGATAGAGGCGGGATTGGTCGCCGGGTCCGCTCGACAAGACCAGGACATGTCTGCGCGTCCCAGGCCCAGATCCCGCGAAAGTCCAGCTTGCTTGCGCCGGGTGGCATAGCGCATTGCTGCCAGAGGTAGCCGGTATCCTCGCTGCGCAGCACCGTGCCGCCGGTGCCGCTGGCCCAAACCACGCCGCCGCCGACGGCATGGATTCCCCGCAGCCCGGCAGTAGACCCGCTCTCCTCGAGCTCCCACGGACCGCTATGCAGTTTGCGCCCCGGCAACCAAGGTGCCAGCAGGCATACCGTTGAAGCCAGCAAGGCTGTGATTCGCATGGTTTGAAGACTAAAGCGATACCTCGGAACCGTGCAGCCCCATGTTCGCCCGGGAGATCGTCCTTTTTCTGTTTTTGGCACAGCTCAACCAGAATCTTTTAAGACTCCCACAGCCTCGCGGCATGTCTCAGGAGATGCATAGACTGGGGTATTCACAAAGCAGGCTGAAAGTACTGGTGCTGTGAGAGCCACTGAACTAACGATTGAGTCCCGACAGGGACGGCTGAAAATTGTTCAGGCTTGGCTCGATCCTAGTTTCTCAGCCGTCCAGCGTTCAGACTGAGTTCCAGGGTCAGTCCCTAAGATCCGGATCTCGGACTAGCCGCCTACACCGGAGGCAAACCATCGACCACCGGAATCCCCGGCGGCGGATGAAACACGAAATCCGCGTCCGGGGCCGGCGCATCCGCCTGGCTGTCCTTAAAAGTGAATGCCGTTTGCGCGCCATCGGTTTCGCCGATGCTCATGGAGTGGATAACCCCGTCGGCGCTCACCCCCAGCACAATCTTCGCCACCCGGTTTTGCATGCCCTTGGGCACTCCGGAGAGCTGCAGCCCGTCGGGTGGTGGAAAGCGTCAACCCCTCGAGCTCCTTCTGCAGTTGCGCGTGGCCCAGAAGAAAGCGCAGCGGCGAACGCAGATCGTCCAGTTGCGACGCGGACACCGCTCCACCTGGGCATCCCCGGGGGAATAGAACCAGGCATATTTGCCATCGAGCACAAATACTTTTCCCGCCGGATTGGTATAGCTCCAATGCATCTTTCCCGGCTTGCGCAGCAGCAGAGTGCCGCTCTCTTCCCGGTCGATGCCCATTCCGTGAAAGTTCTCGGTGAAGTCAGTCCGCAGCGAATGGAGGCCGTTGTAGTACTTGTCCACCCGCTGCGCCAGCTGCTGCGCGGTATCGGCAGCCAAACGCGCTCTGGCAGCAACAGCAAGCAGCACAACAGAAGCAAGCGGGCGCTTACTGAATTGGCTGGGAGCAATTCGTGCCTCCCGCAAGGTCGGCCTTGATCTCCCCGGCCTGAGTCGATGCAGAAGCCACGGTGACCCGACTTCCCAATCGACTGCGGAACCGCAGTCGCCTCATACGAGGTGTACATGTCCTGGTTGTTGACCGTGACTTTGGTGCAGTTGACGATGTTGAACGTGTAGCCCGATTTCTGGCCCGGTGGCCAGATCCCCCTGCAGCACCTGGGCCGCCTGCGGGCTGGGTGGACCCGCGCTGGCGTTGCCGCCGAGCGCGGCCAACGACAGGCGAAGCCATTGGCCGGAAAATCTGTCTGGTACTGGATCTGCGCCTGGTAGATAGCACGCAGCGATTGGATGGCCGAGGTCTCGTCCGCCTGCGCCTTCATGCTGATGAAATTCGGGATGGCGATCAACATCAGAATGATCATGATGGACATGACGATCAGCAGTTCCATCAGGGTGAAGCCGCGCTGGCGGTTGTGTGCGGGAGGATCTCATGGTATTCTGGTCTGAGTCATGGCGGTTCCCGTCTTACAAGTCTATCAAGAGACGCAGCCGGCGGCAAAAACGCTCAACCGCAGACCTCAGCAGGCCAGCTGTGCGCGGCTTATCTTGAGCCCGTCGAGCCGGCCCAGCAGTGTCACCGCAACTTTGTCCGGGTCGAAGAGGGAGTTGGCCATCGCCATGACCTGCTTCGCTGGTGACGGTTTCGACCTTGTCCATAATTTCGTCCACGCCGAAGAAGTGCTCGAAATACATTTCCTGGCGAGCCAGGTTCGACATGCGCGACATGGAGCTCTCCAGGCCGAGAATGATGTTGCCCTTGAGCTGATCCTTGGAGCGGCGCAGCTCTTCTTCCGGCAAAGCTTCGCATCTTGAGCCGGCGAAACTCGCACATGATCAACTCGATCACTTCCAGGCAGTGAGCCGAAGATGTGCCTGCATACACGCACAGCGAGCCGGTGTCGCGATAAGGGTTGAGGTCGCTGAAGATGGAGTAGGCCAGGCCATGCTCTTCGCGCACCGTCTGGAACAGCCGCGAACTCATGCCTCCGCCCAGAACCGTATTGAGCAGCAGGGTTACGTAACGGAGCTCGTGCGCGATCGGCGGAGAAGGCACGCCCAGGCACAGCTGCACCTGTTCCAGGGCCTTCTTGTTGCGCAGCACGATCTTCGAAACCGTGTGCGGCGCCGTCTCCGCCAGGTCGCCGTGGCTGGGCCCGATGTGGTCGAAGCGGCGCGACACCAGATCCACGAAAGCGTCGTGCTCCAGGTTGCCGGCGGCGGAGAACACCATGTTGTTGCCGGAGAAGCGCTTGCCGTAGTAGTCGAACAACGTGTCCTGCTCGAAGCGGCGTACCGTCTCCTTGGTCCCCAGGATGGGTTTCCCTAGCGGATGGTCCTTCCAGAAATTCTGGGTGAAGATCTCGTGCACCAGGTAATCGGGGTTGTCCTCATCCATCTTGATCTCTTCGAGGATGACGCCCCGCTCGCGCATGATGTCTTCGTTGTTGAAGACCGGATTCAACACCAGGTCAGAGAGAACGTCGAGCGCCGTAGGAACATGCTCGATCGAGAACCTTGAGGTTGAAGCAGATGGTCTCTTTCCCGGTGAACGCGTCCAGGTTGCCGCCGATGGCATCCACCTCGCGGGCAATGCGCTT
>CAWFGM010000069.1:0-71108 GCA_963815175.1 uncultured Acidobacteriaceae bacterium | reverse complement strand
CGCCGGAAGATTGATGAGGCGACGCCACGAAAGTGCCGCAGCCCGCGCAACAGGGTGGAGAGGCCGGTGCCTCCGCCGATGGCCACGGCACGAATGCTGGAACGATCGGTGCTCCGTCGAGCAGGGATAGCTTTCGCTCGCCTTGGCTTGGCCAAGGTCGGGACAGGGATTTCACCATAATGCCGTCACACAGCTAGCCTACGCCCGGAAGCGAACCACGGCGACACCCTGAAAGCGGAAGCAGGAACGGGGCACTCGTTAGCACAGAACACGAAGAACAGAACCTGGTGCATTCGCTTACGGAACTTCAGGTAGAGCAGTTCGGTGAAACGGGGATCATCTGCCATGTCCTGAAAGTCCGAATCGCTGCGAGCCTGGATGCGGTTACGGGGGCTTAGCTCGATCGCCTTGGCCAGGTGTTCGAGGCAGGGCTCAGCCAGTCCAGTCATGCTTTCCAGGATCGCTAGACCATAGTAGGCATAGTCGGCATTCGGGTTGGTCTTGAGAATGCCTTGGAACTGGTCGCGAGCCTCTTCGTAAAATCCAGTATTCAGCAGGGAGATGGCGTAGTCATACTGTTCCTCCGTGCTGTCGAAGGAAAGGCCCCTTTGTTGTGCGTGCCGTTGACACGCGGAGAGATAGACCCGCACCCGCTTCAGAATCTCAACCGGGCCGTCCTGGCTGAGCTTCTCAAAGACCTGCCGGGCCTTCTCATACTTGCCTTCGTGCATCCACTGCAGCGCGGTCTGGTACTCGTTCAGGGCCTTCTGGTGCCCACATTTGGCATAGGGCGAGCCTTGCCCTCTATGGTGCGAGGATTGCGCCGAGCGGGGATACCCTGACCTGTGTTTTGCATAACCCACTCTTCCTTCTCCGTTTTTTAAACAGGAGTCGACTCGATCAAAACAAATTGGATACGGAGCCGTACCGGCTATTAGATTCGTTTTTATACGCACAGAACAGGCGTACGTCAACTCGGCAGGTAGATCGGCATCCTTGGCACGACTGTAGCATGGACGCCAAATAAGGTGCCGTTGAGGCCGTCGAACTGACTCATGACTTGGACTGCGGGGAGTAAACTGCCGGGTTGAGCGCGGGGTCGTTATACATCTTTAGCTGGTGATAAAGCTTGAATCTTCGCTGCCGGTCGAGGACTAGCTGCCACAGGCGATCGAGAGCCCCGGCTAGATCGTCCCGTTGCTCAACCAGGATGCGCAGACGCTGCAGATTGCGTTCGCGGTGGCCGAGAGGTGCCTGGGGACGGTCAATCTCTTCCCGGGTATGAAAAAGCTTGAGGGAGAGAATCGACAGCCGGTCGAGGATCAGGCCGGGTGACTCGGAGTGCAGTTCGGCGCCAGGCGCGGGGAGGTTTTGCTGACTGAGAAAGTTCAGCAGAAAGATATCGCACTGCTCGGTTAGATCGTTGCGACGCTGATTGGCGCGGTCAATGAAGCGCTTGATGCGAGCCAGGTCATGATCGCTGGCTTCCGGAGCGCGTGCCATATCCTCCGCGTGCCAGAGTTCGAAGTTGGCCAGGTGCTGCTCCGCCAACGTGCGTTCGAAGCCGGTCACAGAGGGGGCTATGGCGGGAACCTCGTGGTGCCAGGCCGCAGTGCAACGGTCATGCAACGCAGTGACCTGCAATGAGTTGAGCGGCGCGACGCAAAGCGGGGTGGTGGCCATGAGCGTTAACAGGTAAGAAGCGTCCCTAGCGGTGAGGGTACGCCCTCCGGCTGCCCGGTAGCTCCGAAACGTGGTGAGCTCGGTGGGAATCGAACCCACGACCCACGCATTAAAAGTGCGTTGCTCTACCGACTGAGCTACGAGCTCGTTTCCAAGTTCAAAAATATCACAATGGATAGAGCCAGCCGTTGGGCCCGCACAGGCGCATGAATTTTGAGAACGCCACTCACCTCAACAGCAAATCCGGAGTATGTTAAGGAACTAAAGCTCCCCCGGTAATATGTCGAAAGACGACAATAAGACTCTCCCCCGTTCGCCGAAGGACCGACCCATCCTTTGCGTCTGATTTGGGCTCTGATTAGGGAGAATTGAGGGAGCAGCATGACAGAGAAACCACCGGACCCGGAGCAGAGCTCACCGCCAGAGGACATCGCGGCGCTCTACGCTCGCGCTCGCACGCCCGGGAGCACGTACTGGGACTTTTCTGCGTCGCGCAAGGAGGTGCTGGGGCGCTTCCGCTACCGGATCGCGCGGGAACGAGGAGAACCAGGCAGCGTCGCGGAGCCCACGGTCATTTCCCAACACCCATCTCACCAAGCGACGGAGGAACCGTCCCAACCGAGGCCGCAGCCCATGGATGCGGCGACCACACGCTGGTTTGCGCTGCACTCGATTTTCGCTCCGCCTGAGGTGATATCAACACCTGGCCTCGACGACAGGCCACCATGGTTGCTGTTTTTTCCCTGGCTGGCGGAGTAGGAAAGACCTGCCTGGTGGCCACGCTGGGGCGTGCTCTGGCAGCGCTCGGGGAACACGTCTTGCTGGCCGATACGGCGGTCTATGGGCCGTTGCCGCTCTATTTCGGCTCGCGCGAGTTTAAGCCCGGCGTGGTCCGGACCTTTTCTCCTCCCGGCGGGGAGAGAGACGCACCGGTACAGGTTCTGACCCTGGAGCCGGAGCGCTATCCCGGAGACGGGGCCGATGAGCATGACCCGCTGCTGGGAGAGTTGGGGCGCGACGGCCGCGACGCGAGCCGCATCCTGGTAGACATAGGCACCGCCAGCCGCCAGGTGACGAGGCGGCTGCTGCTGTTGCGGCCAACCATCCTGGTACCCATCCTTCCAGATATCAGCTCGGTAGCAACGGTGCGGTCGCTGGAGGCGTTTCTGTTCAACCCGGCTAATCCGTCCAACCGGGATAAAGAAACGGGAACCGCCTTTTACCTGTTGAACCAGTTCGATGCCTCATCGCCGCTGCACCTGGACGTGCGCGAGACCTTGCAACAGCAACTGGGCGATCGCCTCCTGCCCCTGGTGCTTCGCCGCAGCACTGCAGTGAGCGAGGCCCTGGCCGAAGGAACGACCGTGATCGATTACGCGCCCGGTTCGGCAGTGGCTGAAGATTACATGCATCTGGCCGGTTGGCTGCGTAGCTTCTCTGCGCCGGCTGCGGCGGGCCACCCGGGTATGCGCTGGAGCGAGCTATAGGTGCCCCCTGCCCGGGCGGCGCTTGAGTTTGTCCCCCGCCAGCAGCCACATCGGTGAATGGAATCGGCCGAGACCTTTCTGTGACAACTCCGCCGAGTGCGCATTCTATCCTTGGGTTAATGAAGCCGGTTTGCCAGACTCAGTCACGGAAGGCCGAAACGGGCGCGGAACTTGTTTTTCGTGCTGTTGCTCTTGTTTGCCATGGCATCCGCACAAGCAGCGGATGCTCTGGCGCCGACGGAGATCGAACAGGGCTTCCAGAGTATGTACAACCTGGATTTTCAAAAGGCGCACCAGGATTTCTCAACCTGGGAGCGGATGCACCCGGAAGACCCGATGGGTCCGGTCTCCCAAGCTGCCGGCTACCTGTTTGGAGAGTTCGCCCGGCTCAACATCCTGGAAAGCCAGCTCTTCACCAACGACAAAGAATTTGAGGCGCGGTCCAAGGTTCGTCCGGACCCCAAGGTACGCGAGCAGTTCTTCGGCGCAGTAGATCGCGGTGACCAGCTGGCCGACGCGGCGCTTAAGCTTAACGCCAATGACAGCAACGCACTGTTTGCCAAGGTTCTGGCGATGGGCCTGCGCTCCGACTATGTAGCCATGATCGATAAGGAGGATTTGGCTGCATTGAGCTACATGAAGCAAGGGCGCATTCTTGCGCAACAGTTACTTCAGCAGAAGCCTGACGCCTACGACGCTTTCCTGGCGGTCGGCGTTGAAAATTACATGACCGGCATCAAGCCCGCGCCCGTGCGTTGGATATTGCGCATGGGCGGTATCAAGCCGGACAAGGAGCAGGGCATTCGCGAACTCCAGGAAACCGCGGCTCACGGGAACCTCCTGAAACCTTTCGCGAAGCTGCTGCTGGCGGTAGCCGCGCTGCGGGATAAAAACGATGCCCAGGGATGTGGCTTGCTGCACGAACTGGCAGTTGCCTATCCGCATAATCCCCTGTACCGCAACAATGCCCCTGAATGCGCGGCCCATTGAAGACCACGGACGCAACAGGCTGCGGAAAAACTCATGCTTTGATCAGCGACGACTTTGCCAGCTTGCGAAAAAGCCCATGGGTCAGAACTCAACAGGCAAACTCAGTCCCGAAGGGACGGCTGAAAATAACCCTGGACTCACGTCCTGGGCGTCCTTAAACCATTTTCCAAAGTCCAGGCTCACCCAGGACCCCCACTCCTCGGACTCGGGGTTTTTGGGTTGTGTTTAGCGTTTCCCCATGCCGATCGGGACCACCTGCACCGTGGCGTCACGAATCTCGGCTAGAAAGCGATTGATCACCGAGCCGCGGAGAAGAATGTCCAGCCGCGAGCGCGCCGATTGTCCGAAAACCACGTGCGAAATGCCTTCCTGCTGCGCAAATTCGATGAGTGCATCGGCGATGTTCTTGTCTTTCAGCACGATGACCTGGGCGCCCAGATCCCGAGCCAGGCGCTGGTACTCTTCCATGCGCTGATACTCTTCCGGGTCTCCGTGGCGCGAGTCTTCGTCCGGAGATTCAACCCGGACCGCGTACCAGTTGGTGGCCAGGCGGCCGGCGATACGCGCTCCAACCCGCAAAAGACGCTCCGCACCTGGCCGGGGGGAGAGACAAACCATCACTTTCTCCGGAATCGGAGCTTGTTCCAGTCCCTCGCTGCGGCGATACTCTGCCGCGCGGGAGCCAACCTCCGCCGCCGTGGTGCGCAGCGCAAGCTCGCGCAACATACTGAGGTTGCCTTTGCGGAAAAAGTTGGCCAGCGACTGCTCGATCTTCTCCTGGGCGTAGATCTTGCCTTGCTTGAGGCGTGAACGTAGTTCCTCCACGGTGATGTCTACGTTCACAACTTCATCGGCCCGCTTCAGGAAACTATCCGGGATGGTTTCCCGGATCTGGACATCGGCGGAGCGGGAAACGGAGTCGTTGAGGGTTTCCAAGTGCTGCACATTGACCGCGGTCCAGACGTTGATGCCCGCGTCCAAGAGCTCGAGCACATCCTCGTAACGCTTGCGGTTTCTCGATCCTGGTACGTTGGTGTGCGCCAGCTCATCCACCAGGCAGGTTTGGGGATGCCGGGCAAGAATGGCATCGAGATCCATTTCCTCCAGGACCACCGAGCGGTAAGGGATAGACCGCCGTGGAATGATCTCGAGATCTCTTATCTGGTCCTGGGTATCCTTGCGTCCATGGGGTTCGATCAGCCCAATGACAACGTCAATGCCCTGCTTCTTCATCAGGTGGGCATCTTCGAGCATCTGGTAAGTCTTGCCCACCCCGGGAGCGGCTCCGATGTAGACGCGAAGCTTGGCCTGCTCAGGCAGGGCGGATGTGATGTCGGTCGAGAGGTCTGTCATTATCCCTTGAGAGGCTGGAGCATTTTCCTTCTAAGCCTCATGGTTAAGTGTAACGAGGAGCGTTTTTTCTTGAGGAAAGCCGCGATCGATTTCGTCACTTCACATTCACCAGAAGTGAAAGCTCAACCAATTTCGATGGGATGCCGGGTGGCGACGGTAGTGGCTACCGGGAGAGTGAAGCTGAAGGTGGCACCGTGGCCGAGCCGGCTTTCCACGGAGGTTTGACCGCCGAGCAATTCGACCAGGCGACGCACCAGGGCAAGGCCCAAGCCGGTCCCTTGGTCATGGGCGGCGTTGAAGCGGCCGAAGATGTTGGCCAACCGCTCGGCTTCGATGCCCCGGCCGGAATCGCGCACGGAGAACTGCACCTTGTCTTTCTGCTCCTGGGCCTGCAACAGGATAGTTCCATTCTCCGGTGTATAGCGCACCGCGTTGCTCATGAGGTTGTCCATAATGCTGCGCAGGGCGCGGCGATCTCCATTCACATAGGAGAGGTCGGCAAATGCCTGGATCTGCACATCGATGTTCTTGGCGCGGACCTCATCGCGCACCCGTGACAAAGCGTCGCGCAGAATATCGATGGGACGGAACCGATCCATGCGGATCTCGCGCCGCCCGGTATCGATCTCTGACACCTCGATCAGATCAGACATGAGATCGTTGAGACGCTCTGCTTCCTCTTCCGCTCCATGAATCACATCTGCCTGCAAGGGGCGCAAATCTCCGGCGAAACCTGAGGTGAGCGTGTACAGGCTGAGCCGAAGCTGCTCCAGAGGCCGGCGGAGCTTTTTGGAGGCGACACTGAGAAAGCGGGTCTTGAAGCGATCGATATCCTGCATCTCGGTAATGTCTTCGAGCACGCTGACAGCGCCCAACAGCTTGCCCTCGGCATCGCGCATGGGAGTGGTGCGCAGGCGGTAGCTTCGCTGTCCCTCGCCGAGCTTCATGGGCAACATGGCGGCTTCGCCCTCGGTGGCGATGGACTGGCGCATGGAGATCGCATCCCGCACCGCGCGCAGAATTCTCTCTCCACCCGGGGTGTTGGTCAGGGCCATGCGATCGGCGGCAGCTTCGCCCAACACTTCCTTGGCCGCCTGATTGAGCTTGAGGACATGTCCTTTCGCGTCAGTGACGATCACCGGTTCGAAGATAGACTGCACCACCGCATCGGAAAGCTGCTGGTCCATCTGTTTGCGGCCATATTCAGTATCCCGGAGGTCGCGCAGCCGCACTGCCATGCGGTTGAGCTCGGTAGCAATCGTGCCCAGGTCATCACGGGTTCGCCACTCGATGCGTTGTTGTAATTCCCCCTGTCCGATGCGGCGAGCAGCGGCGGCGGTGCGCCGGATCGGGCGGATGATGGAGATGAGAAAGCCGATGGAGATCAGGACGCCGCCCAAGGTGCAAGCGATGGCGACGGTGGTGGCTTGGCGGGCCAGAACCGCGCGTGCCTCCACTGCAGACGAGGCAGAGGCTGTCGGCTGGTGATCAAGGGCGGCAGCCTGGTGAAGCGAAAGGGAATCGTGCAGGCCGACGGCAAGCAGCAGAGAGAGCAGCAACACGTAGCCGAAAATAAGTCTCTGATACAGCGTCAACATCGACTTGCTGGTCCTCCGGTGGACGGCTCCAGGAGCTATTTTGCGCCTTCTGTAGGGTGAAGCAAAGTTTTGCGGAGCCGGCAGACGTGCACACTCGCATTGGTGAATGGACACGGAAAGCGGGTGTTTGCCTGCGCCGGCAACACGATCCAGGTGACGCCAAGGGGCCAAAGACGGGTCCACCGCTGGTCATCGGTGGCGCTGTTGAGCTGCTCAGTGGCCTGCGAGCCTTGCCACCAGGGGACGGCTGCTTGGCGAAAATTGCTGGCGATGCCCCCGTCTTTGAAATAATCGGCGACCGCGCTCCTCTCCGCGGTTGCGCGAAAACCCTGGGCATCTTCACCAGGCCATTCAATGTAGTCATTATCCAGGGCGAAGATCGAGTCCTGGGGGGTGTTGGCGCGAATCCACAGGAAGGCTTGGCGCCAGGGATTGCGTGGCGTTAACCCCGGCCACTCCACATGGCGGGAGGCGGGGTAGGTCAGCTTCTGGGCGGCGAACATGATGAGGATAAGCGCCAGGTAGAGCGCGGCAATGACGCGAATCCGCCGTTGTGCCAGGGTTGCCAGCATGCCTCCGCCCAACAGTACGCCGGCGATGTAAACGAAGTGAAAGGTACGCAATACCTGCAGCCGCGCCAGCAGCAGGCTTCCGCTGCGGTGCACAAAACAGAGGGACACCAGCAGCGCGCAACCCCCGAGGATAGTCGCGGCGATAGCCAGCGAGCGTGCAGGCCACGCCACTCGCTTGTTGGCGCCGGCTATGCCGAGCAGGATGAGCGGCATCAGCAAGCCCGGATACTCATACCATTGCCAGCTGGAGAGGAAAAAATACGATCGGCTGAGCGCCGCGCGATTGTAAGCAACGCTGGGGTCCGCATGACGGGTGACCGCGAAAATGACGGCGCACATCAGCGACCCGAGCACGGCAAGCAGACCAAGCGAGCGCCACATCCTGCGTTTGGTAAGCCCCAGGGTGAGCACCGCGAAGGTTGCATAGCAAACCATCAAGGGGTGCAGTAGCGCAACCAAGGCGAGCCACACTCCGCAAGTCGCCCACTCATCCTCGAGGACAGCCGCCAGCGCGAAGAGCATGAAGGGAGTGGAAAAGGAGCGCGCCGTTACGTAGGGATCCATAACGAAAAGCGATGTCCCCGCGACCGGCAGGGTGAAGCAGCAGGCGGCGAGCAATACCGCTCCCCAGCGTGCGTTTTGTTGGGGAAAGATTTTTGCCGCCACTTTCCACGAGCCGAGAAGAAAGAGAAAGATCGAAGCCACATGGCAGATCAGCAGGAGCACGGGCAAGGGAAGGTGTCCCCAGCGAAGCAACGAGGCGAGAACGTGGGCAAAAATGGAGAGATGCGTGGGCGATAAGGCGAAAACAGCATCACTTTGGTAGAGGCCTGGATCCGCCAGCTTTTTGATACCGGTTACGTAGACTGCGCCGTCATCCGCCAACGGATGGTAGCCGTGGACTAGAAGCACCGCAGGCGTGAGCAAGGCAATGGCAACGGCGGGGCGGTGAGGGAAATGCGGCTCTGTCCATCCCGGATAACGGCTGCTGAGGTGAGCGCTACCCTCCCCCTTGTCATCCCGCCTGCCCCGGCGTGCCGTGGGAGCGAAGTCGAGGGACCTGCGGTTCAGCGAACCTTCCCTGGAAGTGTTTTTCGGCAGAGCGTCGGGATCTCCGGTGTTCAACTGTCCCACTATTGGCGCTGGTAACGACCCAACACATCTTCAAGCGACACGATGCCCTCGAGGGTGCCCTTGCTGGCTCGATTCTGAATGGGGAGAACGGGCCAGCGGGACAGGTAGGGAATCGCGCTATCCAACGGCAGGTCAGGGAACAAGAGCGGCGCCCGATCTGCTTTGAGGGTGCGTTCCAACGGAGTATCCGGGGTTTGTGTTGCCGCGGCGGAGGTGTACTCATTTCGAGTCATGGAGTACCACGAGCCATCCCGGAGCTTGACCAGCAAGATAGCCGCGTCGGCCACAGCCAGTTGAGCTGAGACTTCCTGCAGGGTGTCGGTTCCGGAAAAGATGGGGAAGTTTACCGGGCGCAACGCATCCTCAAGATGCAGAACGCTCTCCTCGCGCTGTTCTTCCATGGATGGCAGATCGAGTCCATCCTGATGGGTAAATGTCTCAAAGATTGGATACGGCTGCAGACTGCGCGAGACCAGGTAAGCAATGGTGTTGGCAAGAATCACTGGAAGCACAATCGAGTAGTTGCCGCTGACTTCGAGAACCATGAAGACGGAGGTCAGCGGCACGCGTAAGAAGGCGGCAAACAGAACCCCCATGCCCACCAGCGCATACGAACCGACCGAGATGGGAAATGTGGGGAAGAATATTTTCTCGAAGGTTCCGATCGATGCCCCCAGCATCGCTCCGATAAAAAGAGTAGGTGCGAACATTCCGCCTGGGGTGCCGCTGGAGAACGAGATGGTCGTGGCGACAATCTTGAACAGCGCCAGGGCAAGAAGAAACTTCCAGGTGAACTGGCCATGCATGGCCTGGTCGATGACGTTATATCCAGGTCCCATCACCTGAGGAACGCCAAAATAAGCGATAGCGCCCACGATCAGGCCTGCGATGGGTGGCTGGATGTAGCCGGTCCAGCGGGGAAGCTGGCGAAGCCGCGGCCGGCAGTAGCCCAGTGCCTTGGAGAAAATAAGCGACGCGATGCCCCCCGCGACTCCCAAAACTGCGTAGGCAAGAAGCTCCTGCGGACCCTTCAGCGTCACAGAGGGAATGCGGAACATCGGCTCTGCGCCCCAGAACGCACGCGCGACGACGACACTGGAGATGGCGGCCAGGACGATGGATCCGAGTACGGCCGCGCTCCACCGTCCGATCACCTCTTCGACCACAAAGAGAATGGCCGAGATGGGCGCGTTGAACGCAGCCGCCAGGCCCGCGGCCGCGCCGATGGGCGCAAACATGCGCAGCCGCTCGCGCGAGAGGTTGAGGCGGCGGCTGACCATGGAGGCCACGCCGGCTCCAATTTGCAGCGAAGGATCCTCGGGACCGAGCGAGAATCCGCCACCGATGGCGAGCGCCGAAGTGATGAATTTCCCGATCACCGTTCTGAAGGAGATATAGCCGTTGTAAATGTAGAGGGCTGCCTTGGTCTGGTTGATGCCGCTGCCTCGCGCGCCGGGAAAAACCAGCTGAACGAGAGCAGCCACCAGAAGGCCCACGCCCATGGGCACAAAAAACAGCCGCAGCTGCCCCGGGTGCGGCGATGACCCGAGCGTAAGCACTTGGATCCAGCTGATGGCGACGCGGAAACACACCACCAGGAGGCCGGAGATGACCCCGATGAAGATAGAAAGAACCAGGAAGAGCCGCTCGTCCCGATTAGGGGCCAACCGGTGAACATCTGCCGAATTAGGCCGATAGCGCCTCTCCTCCGCAACATCCCCCGGGTCGACTCCTGAAGCGGGATTGATTGGAGCCGGGTTTGCACCGGGCGTTTCCGTGGCCGTGCTCATTCTTCCTCCACCAGGTTTGGCGCTTGGGCAATCCTCAGTAGCAGGGCGTCATCCCCCGCAGGTGCTCCGCAGACCTGCTGCGTAGTGAGTTCAGTGTCATAGATGAGTTGAATCTGCTTTTGCGCCAGATCGGGATCGTTTTCGAGGTCGCTTGGGGAAATTTTGGCGGGCAACTGCTTCCAACGTTCGGCCAGCGCCCGCAGAAGATCGTCTGAGGAAGGGGCGGCAGCCTGGCTTGGCGCGGGAGCGGCGGCATGGCTCGTAAAACGAGATTCCAAGCTTTGTAGCGGATTGGAGCCCTTGGATGTGGCGGCGGGTGGCGGAGCGCTCATCACGGCGGAGTTCGTTGCAGGCGCCGGGGGTTTGTCTTGCGTACATTCCGCCAGGCGCGCCATGGCAAGTTGCCGGTCGGTGAAAATGCGGGCGCTACGCTCATGCGGGCTTAACCGCGACGACGGATAGAGAAGCAGCAAGCGGGTTGCCTCGCCCAGGCGATCACGGCTTTGATCGAGAACGGCTTTCGGTTCCTGGTCGACCCCGGGTCCTTCCAGGGCGCGCGTAAGATATCGTTTTGCCTCCAAATAGTGGCTTATTTGGAAGGCGGTGCGACCTGCGCCCTCAAGGGCCTCCCGCAAGGAAGGGTGACGGTGAAGAATCGTCTTGTAGAGGTGCAATGCGTCGCTCGGGGACTGCGCCCGCTCCATCATTCGGGCAATGTCCAACTGGACGCTGATGTCATCCTGCGGGGCGTTCCCCGAGGCGACCAGCAGCTCGCTTTGGGCCCGGTCAAGAAGCTGATGGTCGATGAGATAGTTGATCAGCTCAAAGCGCACGTCGCGGCGGCGCACGTAGCCATCCCCTTCCCAATTGCCGTAAATCGCCCTTTGATAGTCCTCGATGGCCTGGTTGACGTTATTCTGGCGCGCTGCCAGGCGGGCGAGTTGCAGATTGATTAATCCGCTGCCCTGCTGGCTTTCGAGCAGCGCATTGAAATAAACGGCCGCTTCCTGAAGGCGTCCGGCGGAGGCGAGTGCTTCGGCGAGTTTTATTTCAGTGTTGCGGTCACCGGGCGCAAAAGCCAGTGCGGAGCTAAGGGCGTCAATCGCCGCCCGGGGTTTGTGATCGCGCATGGCCTGTTCGCCACGTTCCAGCCATCGGTTGGCCAGTTCCACCTGGTGGGAGGCGTAAGATTGGTAGAGATAGTTGGTCAGCACGGCCAGCAGCGCCGTGATCGCGAACAAGGTGACCAGGGACAAAGTATCGGCGAAGATCAGACGGCGCCGTTCGATACGGTCGACGGCAGCCAGTGGAGACTTAAGAGCAAAGAACGACATCATCATCCAGTTTACTTGGAAATAATGTCCAGGCTTCGTAATCGACGAGCCCGCTATTGACCATCTTACTCCGTGGAGTTGTGCGTTTGTCATCGGGAGTGTGTTCAGGAATGAAACAGCAATCCGGCGCCACAGACAATCTCGGGCAGGGCATCAGCGTCAGCCTCGAGGACAAAGAGCGAGCTTTGCAGGCGCGATTGCGCTCGTTGGGCAGCGTCATCGTTGCCTACTCTGGAGGGGTTGATTCTGCCTACCTGGCGTATGCGGCTCATGTTGCGCTGGGGCAGCAGATGCTGGCGGTGATCGCAGACTCTGCCAGCCTGGCACGCTCGCAGTACCAAGATGCCCAGGATTTTGCCCGGGAGCACGGAATCCCTTTTCGTTCGATCGAAACCCACGAGTTGGAGCGGGAAGAATATGCGGTGAATGGGCCCGATCGCTGCTTTCACTGCAAGGACGAACTCTTCAGCGTGCTGGAGCAGGAGCTGGAGCGCACTGGCTTCAACGCTTTGGCCTACGGGTTGAACCTGGATGATGGGCAGGATTTCCGTCCCGGCCATAAAGCAGCAGCGCAGCACCGCGTGGCGGCCCCGTTGGCAGAGGCCGGCCTCAGCAAAGCTGATGTCCGTGAGCTGGCGCAACGGGCGCAATTGCGGGTTTGGGACAAGCCCGCTTCGGCGTGCCTGTCCTCGCGGATGGAGTACGGACGGCGGGTGACTCCGGAGTCGTTGCGCATGATCGAGCAGGCCGAAGATTCGCTGCGCGCTTTAGGGCTCAAGCGATTTCGCGTGCGCCATCACGGCTCAATCGCGCGCATCGAGATTGCGGAGGAGGAAATGGCCGCGATCCTCCAGGTGGGGAAGATGAAGGCGATGGCCGCCGTGGTTCGCGCTGCCGGGTTCCGTTACGTCTCGCTCGATTGCGAGGGATACCGGTCCGGGTCAATGAACGAGGTGCTGCCCATCGAGGTGCTGACCGGGTTTGCAAAATAGACTTATGCGGATTGGATATCTGGAATGCTTTGCCGGCATCAGCGGCGATATGCTGATGGGCGCGCTGGTGGATGCCGGCGCACCCGTCGAATTGTTGCAGCGAACCGCAGCTTCGCTGGCTTTGGGCGCGGCACTTCGCGTGACCAAGGTGAACCGGAGCGGCATTCAATCGACCAAGATCGACGTCACGGTCAGTGGGCAAGTGCATGAACCCGCGGCCCCTAGTGGACCAGTTCAAGAGGAGATTAAGCACGGGCACCCTCATGACCACCACCATCATCACGATCACGACCACGCTCACAGCCACGAGAGCCACCAGCACGAGCATGGGCGTAGTCTGCCTGAGATTCGCAGCCTGCTCATGCGTGCGGAGCTGACCAAACGAGCCCTTGACCTCAGCCTCACTGCGTTTGGGCTTCTGGCCGAGGCAGAGGGTCGCATTCACGGCATTCCTGCGGACGAGGTTCACTTTCACGAGGTGGGCGGGATCGACGCCATAGCTGACATCGCCTGCTGTGCCGCAGCGGCGGATGCCCTGGATCTGGATGCCTGGTACTGCTCGCCGGTGAATGTCGGGAGTGGTTTTGTCAACTGCGCCCACGGACGCTTTCCCGTACCGGCCCCTGCCACTGCGGAGTTGCTCAAGAACCTGCCAACCTACTCAGCGCACGTACAGGCGGAACTGGTCACACCTACCGGGGCGGCTTTGCTGCGCGCCCTGGATTGCCGATTCGATGCCACACCGGTGATGCGAACCCAGGCCATCGGCTATGGAGCAGGCACGCGGAATCCGGAGCGCTTTCCCAACGTCCTGCGGGTGAACATCGGTGAGATTGCAACGGCTGCGCAGTCCTTCACTGAGGACAAAGTTACGGTGCTGGAGTGTGCGGTCGACGATTTAAGTCCACAGGTCCTGGCCCACACCACACAGTTAGCACTGGAGCGCGGCGCGCTGGACGTGATGAGCGGTCCGGTGGCCATGAAGAAGGGGAGGTTGGGAACGGTGCTCACCGTACTTTGCAAGCCGGGCGATGCGGCCGGCCTGCAGCAGCTGATCTTCCGCGAAACAACTACTCTGGGCATCCGGGTACGGGAGGAGAATCGCGTCATTCTGGATCGGGAAATCACGCCGGTGGAGACGGATTTTGGGGTGATCCACGTCAAGACCGGATCCTGGCAGGGAGAAGAGTGGAACGCTGCGCCGGAGTTTGAGGATTGCCGCCGTGCCGCGGCCGCCTTCGATGTGCCGCTCAAGACCGTCATGCAGGCGGCGATGGCGGCGTGGCGTACGCGGCAGCCAGCGGGAGCGCGATCATGACCGGAGACACCATCCTGGCAATGCTGCAGTGCGTGCGCAATGGAGAACTACGTCCCGAGGAGGCCATGGAGCGCCTCGCCAACCTGCCCTACGAGGAGGCAGGTTTTGCCAAGATCGACCATCACCGCCGCTTGCGGACCGGCCTGCCGGAGGTCATCTACGCGGCCGGCAAGACGCCGGCGCAGGTGGGAGAAATCTTCTTCCGCATGGCTGCGATGGGCGGAGACGTGATGGCCACCCGCGCCGATGAGGCTGCGTTTGCCGCCGTGAAGGCTCTGGTGCCGGAAGCGCAGTATCACCCCGTCGCCCGCATTGCCGCACTGCGGCAGACACCGTCGGGCGAGAGCGGCGTTGCCGGCGCGCTGGCCGTGCTCTGCGCCGGAACCAGCGATCTTCCCGTGGCTGAGGAAGCGGCTGTGACCGCCGAGGTGATGGGGGCCGAGGTGCGGCGGATCTACGATGTGGGAGTCGCCGGGCTGCATCGGCTGCTTTCTCACCGCGATGTTCTGCGCGAGGCCGAGGTGGTGATTGTCTGCGCCGGGATGGAGGGCGCGCTACCCAGCGTGGTGGGGGGGATGGTGGGTGCGCCCGTCATTGCCGTGCCCACGAGCGTGGGTTATGGCGCGTCTTTCGGCGGCATCGCGGCACTGTTGGGCATGTTGAATTCCTGCTCGCCCAACGTGACCGTGGTCAATATCGATAATGGGTTTGGTGCGGCCTACGTAGCTTCCACGATCTTGCGGCGGATTCACAAGGCCACGGAAAAAAGCACTGCACAGGAAATGGTGCGTTAAGCATTATTGTCTTCGAAGTCACGATTGCACTTTTTTCGTTGCTCCCGCCGCCGCCGGACAGGTATCTTATCCCCTCGGAGGAGCCATGGCATCGACAGTCTGGAAGGGCTACATCTCGTTCGGCCTGGTTTCGGTGCCGGTGCGGCTCTACGCTGCCGCGCGGGAAGAGCATGTCAGTTTCAATCAGATCCACGAACCTTGCGGCTCGCGCATCAAGCAGCAGATCTTTTGCCCTACCTGCGACCGCGTGGTGGAGCGCAGCGAGCTAGTCAAGGGGTATCAGGTTGACCGCGACGCCTATGTTCTGGTGAACAACGAAGAGCTCAAGACCCTGCAGGCCGAGTCCTCGGAGTCCATGGTCATTACGCAGTTTGTCAGCCTCAGCGAGGTTGATCCGATCTATTTCGAGTCGTCGTACTACTCAGCCCCCGAGGATCCGGGCCGGCGTGCTTATGCATTGTTGTTGCAGGCGATGGAAAAGCTCAACGTCGCCGCGATTGCCAAGGTCACGCTGAACCAGCGGGAGCAGATCGTCCTGATGCGCCCGTACCACAAGGGCATCGTGCTCCACACGCTCTACTTTGCCTCTGAGGTTCGGGAAGTCGCCGAATACGGCAAGATCGAAAACATGACCCTGCAGAAGCCTGAGGTAGAACTCGCCGAGCAGTTCATCACGCAGCTGACTGCTGGCTTCGCTCCCGAGCAGTACAAAGACGAATATCAGGACCGGGTGCTGGCGCTGGTCGAGACCAAGCGAGCCGGGCAGGTTGTGGCCGGGCAGCCGCAAAAGCAAAAACTTGCGCCCGTCATCGATCTGATGGAGGCGCTCAAGAAGAGCATCGCCGAGCGTGGCGCACCTGCCGCGGTCCCAGTCGCTGCTCCGACTCTGGTCGAACCCGGCAAAAAGAAAGCATCGAAATCAGCTACAGTTGCAGAAAGCAAGCCCGCGCGCAGCCGCAAAACCGGCTAGACAGATTCACGGCGGCCCAAGCCGGTCCATTGGAAACAACTACAGTTTCTCAAAAGCTTAAACCCCGCTATCGGTCAGAGTCCAGCGGTTTAGGGTCATTGCAGCACTGCGACTCCGTGAGCAGGCAAAGTCAGTTGCGAAGACGGAGTTGCGTCGTTCGACAGCAGGTCCTTCATGGCAGAGGGCAGCGCGATTGATTGGCTGCTGGTTGTGTGATTGATTACGATCACGATTGATTTTCCATTCCCGCTCCGGCGGCAGATCTCCACCCCCTCGGGAACATTGGAAATGATGGGCTGGATCTGGCTCATCTGAATCCAGGATGCCGTAAGCTTGCTCATCAATGTGTCGTCGAGCCAGGCGCCCACATAAGTGATGCTGCCCTTTCCCACCTTATGGGTAATTACCGCGGGTTGGCCGTCGAGCCAACCATTGCTGGCTCCATAGCGCATAAGCACTTCGGTCGCGGCACTGGTCGGGTTAAGTATCTCTGCCCAGACACTGGCAGAACCTGATCCAAGCTGCCCGTTGACTGGTACTTGGTTTTCCAGCGCATAGAACTCCTCCACGTTCGCACCCAGCAGCCCGGCCAACGGTCCCGGCTGACGACCAGGATAGAGCGCGTTGTAGCTGTCTTTCATGCCGCTACGGGGGCCGAGCACAAGATTGCCGCCGTGGTTGACATAATCGATCAGGTGCTGCGCGACCGCCTCCGGCAAGAGATTTAGCGCCGGCGCTTCCACCAGCTTGTAATCATCGAGCGGCGCGTCGGGTGCGACGATGTCGACCGCCTGACTCATCTGCCGCAGCGGCCTGTAGAAGCTCACCAACTCCTTCACCGGATCGAAGGCAGCAGAGTGTCGCTGGAAATCGATCGCCCAACGGCTGTCGTAGTTTTCCAGGATGGCCGCCTGCGAATGGGGAGTGGTTCCGGAAAGAGCTGGACCAGCCTTCTCAAATTCCGCCCCGACCTGTTGGATCTCGGCGTAGGCGGGTACGGGCAATCCGTCGCTGCCGACCAATGTGCCGTGGTACTGCTCCTGCCCATTGAGCGCGGCTCGCCACTGCCAGTACTCGACCGCATCGGCTCCGTGACCCACTGCCTGCCAGGCCATCTCGCGAATCTGCCCGCGATCCAGAGGATTATTCGTATCTCTCCAGTTCACGAATGCCGGTTCAGTCTCCATCACCCAGAAGTTCTTGTGTTTGAATCCGCGATCCAAGTCGTGGGTAGCGCCATTGAGGGCCGGGTTGTAAGCGGGTTGAGCAACGTAGTCGTCCCACGAGGCGATGTCGAGATTGCTGTAGACGGTGTAGTGGTCAAAACCGTCGAACCATCCCATCGTGTTAGTGGTGATGAACTGCCGCGGATCTGCATGTGGCCGGATAGCGTCGATCTGGTTTTGCGAGTAGCTCTTCCAGGTGTCACTGACGAAGTGCTTCCAATCCAGCTCCAGCGCCGGATTCTCTTTGCTCGCCCGCACCGGGATCTCATCGAAGTTGTCGTAGGTCTGACTCCAATACGTCGTCGTCCAAAGCCGGTTCAACTCGGCAATGGTTCCGTACTTCTTCTTGAGCCAAGCATGGAACTGGGTTTGCGCCGAAGGTCCAAAATCAGCATTGCCGTATTCATTATCCAGTTGCCAGCCCACGACGTTGGGGTTGTGCCCATACCGCGTCGCCATTTGCTCGGCAATGCCGTGGGCCAGAACGCGATACTGGGCGTCGGAAAAGGAGAACTGCGCGCGGTTCCCGTGCTCGGCGCGCTGGCCGTTCTCATCCACGCGCAAGGTCTCGGGATATTTACTGGTCAGCCAGGCGGGCGGAGCAGCGGTGGGGTACCCAGAACAACGACGATGTGGTGTTTCGCGGCCTTCTCGATGGCATGGTCGAGCCAGGTGAAGTCGTACTTGCCCTCCTGGGGCTCCATGGTGCTCCAGGCGAACTCGCCCATCCGCACCAGGTGAATGTGGCAAGCTGCCATGCGGTCCAGGTCCGAGTCCCACTGCGACTCTGGCCATTGCTCCGGATACCACGCCGCACCCAAAAGCACGGGCGATACGCCGGGGTATTGTGTGGCTTGTCCTGAGAGTGGGGAACGGCTGGACAGCAACACCAGCAAGAGGAAAATTGCGCAATAAGCAGGGATCTTGATCATGAGCAAGGGCACCGTACGGCCTCGTAGGGAATTATGCGCCCGTGATTAGCACGGCCGCCTCAACTGCGCTAGAAGTGGTTTCCCGGCCTGCAGAAAAAAGAAAGGAGAACAGGGGAGTGTTTTAAGGGTTTTTCCGCGGTCTCTTCAGGCAATGGCCTGAGTCTTTGGCAGAACACAGAGCCTGGCGGCGAGTACGACCAGGGCAATCCAGAGCAGGTCGGCTCCCAGCAAATGGACGATCTGCATCCACACCGGCGCCAGCAGGGTTACGTCTGCGATGCCCAGCCCAAACTGCAGTACCAACAATCCGAACACCGTGAGAGCCAGCTTGCGCTCCGACGGACGCCCGAAGCTCCGCACCAGCAACCAGCAGATGAAGAGACCGGCAATCACCGCGGTGACGGGATGAAGAATGCGCAAACGCAGCAGCCAGCTACCGCTGGCAGAGAAGTCTTGGGTGAAAGCAGCGGTGAGTGACGTCGCGGGAAAGAGCGTATCGCTGAGTGCGGCCAGGGTTCCACTCACCCCTACCAGAAGGACAGCAGTCATCCCGGTGACCGCGAGCGGCAGCTGCGCGAAGCGGATCGTGCGCCGGGCAAACGCTTCACCGCGCGATAGGAAGTGCGCCGCAAGCGTGAGGGCGGCCAGTAGCAGCAGAGTATTGGCCAGATGGAGAGAAAGATAAACCGCGCGCGCCGGTGAACGGTTGTCCGCCGTGAGCCGCAAGAGTACCAGCAAAGCGCCCAGCAGCGCCTCGTTGAAGGTGAATACGACGGCGGCAATGCCGGCTATGCGTGCAAGGTGGCCCGAAACGGTGGAGCGAAATGTCCACAGCAGGAGCAGCACAACCAACGGAAGCGTCAGACCGCTGCTGACTCGATGAGCAAGCTCGATCATGGTTGCCAGTCGCGGATTGGTTTGCAGAACCACACCGTTGCAAAGCGGCCAATGATCGCCGCAGCCGGCGCCTGAGCTGGTGGCGCGGACGACGGCTCCCCACAAAATCACGACCACGTTGTAGACCAGTACGGCCCAGGCAAAACGTGACAGCGAACTTGAGGTGCTGGAACTTTTTGCGGTCGGGGCCGCAGCCGGAAACGCCTGGGCGGAACTCATGGGAACCTCTTGATTATCTTACCCGGCCAGTTCCTTGGCGCGTTGGGTGGCGCGCATCACGGCCTTGATCAGGGTGACGCGGAGGCCGCCCTCTTCCAGCTCCAGGATGCCATCGATGGTGCAGCCCGCCGGCGTGGTGACTGCGTCCTTCAAGAGTGCTGGATGATAGCCGGTTTCGAGCACCATCTTGGCTGCTCCGAAGGTGGTCTGAGCCGCCAGCAGGGTGGCAATATCACGCGGCAGACCGACCTTGACGCCGGCTTCCGCCAACGATTCCAGGATGATGTAGATAAATGCCGGCCCGCAGCCAGATAGCCCGGTCACGGCGTCCAGGTGCTTTTCTTCCACGATTACGGTCCGGCCGACGGTAGCGAAGAGCAAGGAGGCAAGGTCCAACTGCTGCTCGGTGGCATAACGACCGCGGCTGAGGGCAGCGATGCCTGCTCCCAACATGGAGGGAGTGTTGGGCATGGCTCGGACAACGCCGATCTCCAAGTCTGCAGCATGCTCGATCTGCATCGTCCGCACCGACGCGGCAATCGAGATCAAGAGCTTTTGCGGCGTGAGCGCAGGACGAATCTGCCTGACAACTTCGGGAACCGTGACCGGCTTAAGCCCGATCAGGATCAGGTCCGCGGCCTCGGCGGCGGCCACATTGTCGGTGGATACATCGACCCCCCACTGCGCGGAGAGCTGCCCAGCGCGTTCCGCGTGCTCCACCGTGGCCATAATCTGTTCCGGCTCCAGCACCTTGGACTTAAGGAAGGCCTGAAGCAAAATCCCTCCCATTTTTCCCGCTCCGAGAATGGCGACGCGGAGGCCGGCAAGCGGTTGGCTGACTGTATGTGCGCCCATCGAATCTCCTGTTATTTTTGTGTTTTCTGCTGGGCCGCGATCCAGGTATCGATGCGCTGCTCCAGTAGATCCAGAGGCAGCGCACCGGAATCAAGCAGCTGATCGTGAAAGGCGCGGATGTCAAACCGGTCCCCCAACGCCTGCTGCGCCTTGGCCTTTAGCTCCAGAAACTTGAGTTGGCCTATCTTGTAGCCCAGTGCCTGCGCCGGCATGGCGATGTAGCGATCCACTTCGGCTTGAACGTCGGTCTCGGGCACCGCCGAGTGCTGATGGAAGTAGTCGACCATCTGGTCGCGCGTCCAGTGCTTCGAGTGGACGCCGGTATCGACAACCAGGCGGACCGCCCGCCATATATCGGCTTCCAGGCGGCCATAGTCGTTGTAGGGATCCTGGTAGAAGCCGACCTCTTTTCCCAGACGCTCGGCGTAGAGTCCCCATCCCTCGGTGTACGCGGTGTAGTAGGTGTATTTGCGAAACTCGGGAAGGCCGGTCAGCTCCTGAGCGATCGAGATCTGCAGGTGATGCCCGGGCAGGCCTTCGTGATACGCGATGGCCTCCGTTGCGTAGAGGGGTCGCGTAGCAAATTTATAAGTGTTGACGAAGACTGTGCCCGGCCGCGAGCCGTCGGGAGTGCCATGCTCGTAGTAGGCCGCTGCTTGATCCTTTTCTGCATAAGCCGGCACCGGCATGACCACCAGCGGCGCCTTCGGCAAACGCCCGAAGAGTTGGGGAAGTTTCGGACGCATCTGGTCAAGGTGTCCACGATAGGCGTCAAGAAGTTGCTCTTTGCTGGTCGGATAAAGCTTCGGGTTGTTCTCGGCCGCGTGCTGGAGCGCCTTGATGTCGGCGAACCCCAGCTTTTTGGCAATGGCCAGCAACTGCTCTTCATCTTCCTTTACCTGGTCGATGCCGATCTGGTGAATTTGATCCGGCGTCATGTCGGTAGTGGTGCTCTGCTTCACCAGAAATCGGTAGTAGGCATCGCCATCGGGCAGAGCCCATATCCCTGGATCGCTGCGGCCGCTGGGGATGTATTGCGCCTTTAGAAACTTGCCAAAACGGACATAAGCCGGAAAGACCTGCCCGGTAATTGCCGCGAGTACATCTTCTTTAATCCGCGCCTGCTCGGTCGCAGAGACCGAAGGTGGGAACTTCTGTATCGGAAGCGCGAATGGGCTGTCCTGCGGTTTTTGGTTGGCGATGTCGGTGACTTCCCCCAGCGCCTTTTCCATGAGATAGGCGGGCGGCTCGCGATGGTCGTCCATGCCGATGGACATGTTGTCGGTGATCTGTTGAAAGGCGAGCGGGACCTTCTTAAGACGAGCAATGTAATCGTCGTAGTCTTTTACTGTTTTGAAGCTGAGTTGCGGTACAAGCTGCGGCAGATCTACCTGCAAGCCATAGAACTGGTTGACTGGCAACTCCCAGGGCTTGAATCTGGCTTCCTGCTGATCTTCGATGAGGTCGCGCACCATCAAGTCTTTACTCAACTGCTCCTGATCCGACATTCCAGCTGCATCCACCTCGGCTAGTCGGGCCAGAAAGGCGCGCCCTCGTGCGAGGGAATCGTTATAGGCCTGCACCGAAAAATCTGAGAGCTGATCGTTGTAGCGGTTATCACCGATTGAGGATGCGAATTCGGGGTTGTGCCTAAGGCGATCTTCCCAGGCGTCGGAGAAGATGGTATTCAGCGTCTTCACGCGGGTGTTGAGAGGAAGAGCCGGCGTCGCACTCGGCGCGCTTTGGGCGGCGAAGAGGATGCCGGGGGCGAGAGCGATCAAGACAAGACGAAGGGTGAAAAGGTTTGGTACTCGCAACGAATGGATTCCTGAGCGTCCAAGGGGACTGGTTAAGTCTAAGCGCAGTGTATCGACATTTCGTGCGGGCGAACAGGCCCGGTGGTCCGGACCAGGATTTCCTGTAAGCGGTCCTATTACACGAGGGCGTGTGCGGCTTTCAGTAGGGAAAGCCGCATGAAATCGGAAGCGCCACCAATCTCCGCAGGAAATCCTGGGGACCAGGATTTCCTGTAAGCGGCCCTATTACACGAGGGCGTGTGCGGCTTTCAGTAGGGAAAGCGGGTTTTATGCAGGGAGTTCGTCGTGCTTCGCTTCAGGGGCCTGCATAGGCATGGCGATGTCAGTTTCGAGCATGCGGTAGAGCGTCGACCTGCTGATACCGAGCTTGGAGGCGGCGCGTGCTTTATTGCCATCGCATGCTTTGAGCACCTGAAGGATATGCCGCCGGATCACGCCATCGAGGGTGTAGTTCTCGGGAATGGCGGGTTCGCCGTCTTTGGCGCCTGCAGGCTCGAGCGGCAGGATGACCAGATCGATCGGCCGCAGCCACTGGCCTTCGCCCGACAAGCACGCAGCCCGGATCACGCTTTCCAACTCACGCACGTTCCCCGGCCACAAGTGGCGCAGGAGGATTTGGAGTGAGCCCGGACCCAGCCCTTGCAAAGGCCGCTGTTGCTCTCGTGAGACCGCATCGATGAACATCTGGGCCAGCGATGGAATGTCTTCTTTGCGATCGCGCAGAGCGGGCAGCGAGAAGGAAACGGCGTTCAACCGATAGTAGATTTCGGGCAGAAATGCTCCTGCCAGCACCTGGGTTCGCAGCGGCTTGCGGGAGGTGCAGATCACCTGCGAGGGGGAGGGTAGCAGGCCTGCCTTTTCCCCGGAGAGTGCTGTTTCAAAGGAGCGGATGTAGCGTAGGAGTTGTCCTTGGGGCTCGGGTGCCAATTCGTCGATGCTGCGCAGCAGCAGTATGCCATCGGCTGCTCTGCGCACGGCGGCGCGGAGGGGTTCGGGGCGAAGTTCGGTATGCGGGTTGACCTCGGCGCAAAATAGAGCGGCCGCCTCTTCCGCAACCATGATGCCCGGAGCAGAATGGCGCGCCTGGATGTGCCTGGCGAGCAGGTGTTTTCCCGTACCGGCTTCGCCCTCAATCAGGGCCAGCCGGACGCGTGGGCCGACCTGCTGGAGCTGTTCACAGACGCGGCGCATGGCCAGCGATCGTGACACCAACTCGGGTAACGGGCCGGCTACTGGCCGGCGTGGTGGCGCCCAACGATTTGGTTCCCGGCCCGGTTGCATTCCCGTTTGCATTGTCTGATTCATCGGTCCACACCCTTCCCTGCCATGGCCCCAGCATCGTCAGCCCAAGCAAGGGATTCCTGCTGATGCTGCCTGGTGGCTCTTAACGCAGTTTCGCAACTACTGTGTCCCGATAAAGATCGCGAGGTGTGGTTTTCCTTGAGAGAAAACCACTAAAAGGCCTATCTCTTCGGTCTATACCAATTGCGAAACGGCTCTTAGGCGCTTTATCGGCGGTGCAGAAAAAGAGTTGAATTTTGGAAGTAATGAGGAAGGGGAAAGCAGCTAAGGATCTGCGGCTCGACCAGCCCTTAGCCAAGTTACTTACGCCTTGACCCCGTGTCCCCGGGTAGAGACAGCATCGGAAGCGATCATTCCGTCGCGAATGTAGACCACGCGATGGGCGTACTCGGCGATATCCGGTTCATGGGTGACCAGAATGATGGTGTTTCCTCGTGCGTGCAACTCATCGAAGAGCGCCATAATCTCATCACCGGTCTTCGAGTCCAGATTGCCTGTCGGCTCATCCGCCAGGATGATCGAGGGCCGATTCACCAGTGCGCGCGCGATGGCGACCCGCTGACGCTGGCCACCAGACAACTCGTTGGGCTTATGATTCATGCGCTCTTCAAGATTGACCGAGCGCAAGGCCGCCTTGGCCCGCTCGATTCTCTCCTCGGAAGGAGTTCCGTTGTAGATCAGCGGCAGCTCCACGTTGTGCAAAGCTGTTGCGCGCGCCAGCAGATTGAACGTCTGGAAAACAAAGCCGATCTCGCGATTGCGGATGCGAGCCAACTCATCATCGTTCAATTCGCTGACCAGATGGCCGTTTAGCCAATATTTTCCCTTGGTCGGCGTGTCCAGGCAGCCGATCAGATTCATCAGCGTGGACTTGCCGGAACCCGAGGGACCCATGATGGCGACGTATTCATTGTGCCGGATGCGCAACGTGATACCACACAGGGCATTTACCTGCTGGTCCAAGCCCATGGTGTACGTCTTCCACAGATCCTCGACGACGATGACCTCACCATGGGCGCCATCCTGGGCCGTGCCAGCTGGCGTTGCCCTGCTGGTTTCGAGTGCCATCGTTGCTCCTGTTTTGTTCCTGGTAAGACGCTGCGTTTGTGTGCTTCTCCAGCTTATCAAGCCGGCCCGCTTAAGAGGACTCTGTCTCCTGGGTAGCGGCCGCATTATCCCGCTTCAGTTTGACGTCGTTCTTAAGGGTTCGCAGCACTTTGTAAGGCCCGATCACGATTTCATCTCCGGCTTTGAGGCCACTTGTCACTTCGATGTCTGTGGCGCCGGTGATGCCTGTGGTGACCGGCACAAACTGCGATTCCAATTTGCCCCCGTGAGACCGCATCACGAAGACCCCTTGGGTGCCAGGGTCCTGGGCGGCCGGCAGTCCCCCATCATCCGTCGACGCGGCGTTTACCGTCTGCATCGAGGCGTTGTTCTTCAGGGAGGCCGCGGTGCGCATGGCCAGCGCCTGGATGGGAATCGCCAAGACATTCTGCCGTCGCGCGGTGGTAATTTTGGCTGTCGCCGAAAGCCCTGGACGCAGCTCCGCGGGTGGGCTGGTGAGCGTGACCACCACCTTGAAATCCTTCGCCTCTTCCGTGCCGGTGGTGCTTTGGCTGGTGGCGATGCCGGTAGTGCGCAGAATGGCTTGGTCGCCGACCTCGGTCACCGTTCCCGGAAAGACCTTGCCGGGCAAGGCATCCACTGAGACTTCCACCGGCTGCCCCATGGCGACATTCAAGATATCGGTCTCATCCACCTTGACTTCCGCCGTAATGACCGAAAGGTCGGCCAATGTCATCAGCGTGCTGCCCTGGGCATTCTGAATGCCAACCACGACAGTTTCGCCCTCGCGCACCGGCATATTGGTCACAATGCCATCGAAGGGGGCGATGCTGATCGTCTTGTTCAGGAGATCCTTATCGCTGGTGAGCGTAGCCACGGCGGTGCCTAGTTTACCCCGGGCTGACGCTGTTTGCGCCCGCGCTTGCGCCAGCGCCGCCTTGCTCTCAGCCAGAGTGGCCACATCAGTGTCGTAGGCCGCCTTTTTGGAGTCGTATTCCGATTTGGCGATCAGCTCGGCCTTGTACAGTGCTTGCGCCCGTTGCCAATCCAGCCGCTTTTGATTTAGATCGGCGACGGAATGGTCCACGGTTGCTTCGGCTGTCTTTTCCGCCGCCAGGTAGGAAGCGATGTCGGTGTTGGCCGACTCAATGCTGGCCTGCTGGGCCACCACGCCGGCTTCGGCCTGAACGCTCTCCACCGTAGCCAGGACCTGACCTTTCTTCACCCGGTCGCCTTCTTTGACGTAGAGGTGTGTAATCCTGCCGAAGGAAGTGGCTCCAATATTCACGTAAGTCTTGGGCTGGATATGGCCTGTGCCGCTGACGATGGAGACCAGATTTTCCCGCACTACCTTGGCAGTGAGTACTTTGGTGTAGCCAGACTGGGCGCGAACGATGGTAAAGGTGGTGACGCCAGCTGCCACCAGGATCACACCAGAGATGATGAATATCTTCTTGAGTTTCATGGGTAGACGGGTTCCCCGCCCTTGCCTACATCATACGTGGAACGGGTCGTTAGGGTTCCAGGTTAAACGATCCTGCCCCTCGTTTTCGGGCCCGGCTGACGGCCCGGCGCGTGCCGGCATTTGCGCCCCAGGGCGGCAGGCGACCCCTGCGGTCGGATCTTGCCAGGGGGCAGGTCATGGAAATCCGACCTGGTACCACAAATACCGGTTACCCGCACCTGCCATCGTCTGGAAGATAAAGGGAGAAATGACATTCCCCGCTTGAATTCGGTGTTACCGAACCTTAAACTTGATTTGCCGTACGGGGAGTATCGCGCACCTATGCTGAGGGCTACTCGAGGGGTTTGTTCCGCCCTTTTTCTGTTCCTGTCGTTGCCACCCATGCTCATCGCTCAATCTGCGACCAGTCAGCCGTCGCAGGCCAGCACTCCGAACGCGTCTGCTAACACGCCGGATGCCCAGAGTACGCAGGACCCGCTAAAGCGGCCATTGAGTGACAAAGATAAATTCAAGCAACAGAAAGAACTCAGAAACGAGTTAAAGGGGCCCTACAAGAAGTGGGTCGATGAGGATGTGCGCTGGATCATCACCGACCAGGAGTTGAAGGCTTTCAAGAGTCTGTCGAATGATGAAGAGCGGGACAACTTCATCGAGCAATTCTGGCAGCGGCGCAACCCCGACCCCGATTCCCCCGAAAATGAATACCGCGAAGAAAATTACCGGCGGATTGCATACGCCAACGAGCATTTTGCCGCCGGCAAGCCGGGTTGGAAGACTGACCGCGGGCACATGTATATCGCGTACGGCAAGCCGGACAGCATTGAGTCTCATCCCAGCGGCGGTTCCTATGAACGCCCCATGGAAGAGGGCGGCGGCGAGACCTCGACCTTTCCCTTCGAAGTGTGGCATTACCGCTACATCGAAGGCATCGGTGAGAACATCGACATTGAGTTCGTCGATACCTGCATGTGCGGCGACTACCACATGACCCTAGACCGCTCGGAGAAGGATGCTTTGCTGCACGTTCCGGGTGCGGGCGCGACCCTGGGCGAGCAGATGGGCACCTCGAAGCGGACTGACCGCTTTAACGGCGGCCTGGAAAGCCTGGGCGGCGGCCCCATGGCGCAGTCGAATCAGGCCAAGGAGTTTGATCGCCTGGAGCAGTTCTCCAAGCTGCAAGCCCCGCCGGTCGTCAAGTTCAAGGATCTGGAATCATTTCTGGTAAATCACAAGGTACTGAATGGGCCCTTCTTCCCATTCGAAGTCCGCACCGATTACGTGAAGGTCACAGAGGATACGGTCCTCGTTCCCCTGACCCTACAGATAAAGAACCGGGACATCACCTTCAATACCAAGGATGGGGTTTCCAAGGGCGAGGTCAATGTTCTGGGGCGGGTTGCGACCATTACCGACCACGTGGTGCAGACCTTCGAGCAGACGCTGGAAGTAGAAGAGCCCAGCGAGTTGCTGGGCAAGGCACTCGACCAGGCCTCAGTCCACTGGTGGGCTTTGCCGTTGAAACCGGGGCGCTACCGCGTGGATATTGCGATCAAGGACGTGAACAACCCCGACCACATCGGCACTTGGGCAGAGGGCATCATGGTGCCCAAATATGATGACGAAAAGCTTTCGGCGTCGTCTCTGATATTGGCCGACAAAATGGAGCAGGTGCCGACCAAACAGATTGGCACCGGGCAATTCATTATCGCTGGAACCTATGTTCGGCCGCGGGTAAGCTCTGGGCCTGGGGTTCCCGTCTCTTTCCATCGCAGCCAGAAGCTCAATTTCTGGATGCAGGTTTATAACCTGGGGATCGACGACAAGAGCAAGCAGAACGCAGCCACGATCCAGTATCAGATCATGGACATGGCTAACAACAAGGCGATTCTAGATACATCGGAGACGAGTGCGGCGGTAGGAGACAACAGCGCCAACTCGGACCAGTTGACTGTTCGGAGGTCTGTTTCCCTGGCCAGCCTGCAGCCGGGCAAGTATCAGGTGACCATTACGGTAAACGACCACGTGTCCAAGCAACAGGTGGCACAATCGGCCCCGTTTACGGTTGACTAGCGCTCTGATAAGCTGCAAAGAGTGACTTTAGTGGCCGGAGTAGAGCATATAAGGTCGGCGATCGAGGAACTGGGTTCCTGCACTGCGTTTGAGTGAGTAGCGTAACTGAGTGCGTAGAAAGTATTGCCAAATCGCAGCTCTCGTGGTGGTGACCGTAGCAGGTCTTTTGCCTGCCTCAGGTGCACCTTTTCCTGCAACTTTGAGCGGGGTCGTGAGCGATGCGCGGGGCACTCCACAGATGGGCGCTATGGTCGAGTTGCTGGCCGCCGACGCCACCGTGGTTTCCAGGGTCTACACCAACATGCGAGGAGGCTATGCCTTTGATCATGTTTTGCCCGGCATCTACCAGGTAAAAGCGACCGGAGATTCCTTCCTTCCCACCTTGCGTGAAGATCTACACCTGGGGGTCCGCAGCAAACTCGTCGTAAACCTCACTCTGAGTACACTCTTTGAGGCCGTGCAATGGCTTCCAGCCCAGCCTCGGGCGCCGAACGAGCCAACCGACGACTGGAAATGGACGTTGCGTTCCTCGGCCAATCGTCCGCTTTTGCGTTATCTCGAAGACGGTCCCTTGGTAGTTCTCGCCCCTGATGATCATGGATCGGCTCCCCAATTAGCAGCCCGCGTGAGTGTCGCCGGCTCCTCGCGCGACTTTGGGGAAGGTGGTCCTCATCATGCCTTTGCGCTGGAGCGCTCCAGCGCTACCGGTGGCCATCTGATTTTGCGCGCCAATCTGAGCCCGCAACCGGCGGACAGCTCGGAGTACCTGGCCGGATATGAACTGGCGCTGGGTCCGGAGCGCCAAATTCGAAACGTAGTCACGGTGCGGCAGATGAGCGTTGTGGAAGGCGCCGGAGGAAGCCAAGGTTTATACGCTTTGCGGCTGCGCAGCGCCGAGGCTGTGAACCTGGGTCCCAATGCCTCGATGGAGGTGGGCAACGAGGTTCAGTCCGTGCATGGTCCGGATCAGGTGACTTCCAGCATGCCTTTCGTCAATGCTTCCTGGCACTCTGACGGAGCCGTGGTGTCGTATCGGCTTGCCACCTCACCCGAATTGCAGAATGCCGGTGAACTCGCCGACAGCAGCACATTGGCGCCAATGTTCTCTGAAGAGAACGGCCGAGTGAGGATTGAACACGGACTCCATCAGGAACTACGGTTTGAGGACAATACTGCATCCCGTCGAGCGATGGTGGCTTTCTACGAGGACCAGGTATCGAGCCCTGTTATCGGCGGAGGCGGTTCTGTGGAGCAGCAGGAGCTGGCCTCGGGAAACCTGCTATTCGATCCTGTTTCTCAGGTGTTTCGCGTCACGGGTCCCGGTTATACCAGTGGCGGCTTCAGGGCAGTGTTCGCACAGAAGGTCACTGCTTCCACTTGGGCAACGCTTTCTTTCGCTAACGGCAAAGCCCTGGCCTTCGAGAGTCCCGATTCCGCGGTCACGTTGGACGCTGCTGTGCAAGGCCTCACACAGCGCAGGACGCAAGCCATTACCGCGAGTCTTGATGGCAAGGTGCAGCGCACAGGCACTGGCTGGCGTGCTTCCTACCGTTGGCAGCCGTCGAATACGGTAACCCCGGTAGCGGTGTACGACAACTTCGGACAGAGCGCCTACCTCAATCTTCTGATCCGCCAACCGATCCACTGTGGCCGTCTACTACCCAACGGAACCGAAGCGTTAGTGGATGTCCGCAATCTGCTGGCGCAGGGGTATCGGCCGTTTCTTACCCGTGATGGCAGCACGCTCTACTTCGCACAGGACGCGCGCTCGATTCAGGGTGGACTTTCCTTCTCGTTTTAAGTCTCGATCAGGAATTTCGCAACATTGCGGCGCACGACTGGGTTTCGGACTTATGCTATATTTTTCCTTAGGCGTGGTCTAGGCGCGCCCTTTCGGCCTTTCTGAATGTTGCTCAACATTCGGCCTTTCCACTCTTCGGACGCGTAGCTCAACTGGCAGAGCATTCGACTCTTAATCGACAGGTTGGTGGTTCGATTCCACCCGCGTCCACCAACCTTGCTCGAGACAGCGTTGCGAATCGCCCTCGACCGCTGTAGAGCTGCCACGTCCGCGTAGATCTCGCGCAGAAGCAATCGAGTCATGGGCCCAGAGAAGTCAGCGGTTGCCAGACTGTTAGACTCGCGGCCAAATCCGGCTCCTTAGGTTCTTAAGGATGTTCTCGGTGGCGTCGCCTGCTACTTTGCAGTCGTCTTATTCTCGAATAAGAAAAGCCCGCTTTTGCCGCCCACCGCGAAGTCGAGATCTCCGTCCCCGTCAATGTCTGCGACTCCGATCTCGATGCCACCGCCGGTCCGGCCACCGTAATCGATCACATGCTTGGCCCAATCGACGGAGTGGGTAGCAGGATCGAGTAGCCGCTCATACCAGTAGACGCCCAGCGGCTCGCGCGCTCCAGGATCATGACCGTTATGCGCCATGTAGCGCTTTCCGGTCAACAAGCCTATATTGCCGGTTTTTCGAAAATCCACAATCATCATGGCGTGCGGCTGCGACCAGCTGTCGTCAATCACATGCTTGACCCACTTGCCGTCACTCGTGTGCTCCAGCCAGAAAATACCGTATCCGTGCGCCATCGAGGTCACAATATCCGGCCGGCCATCTTCGTTCACGTCGCGTACGTACATAAAGCCGAGGGCATCTTCGAAATTCCAATCCGGATGAAAGGTCCAGTTCCCTTGCCGCGGATCGACGGGAGCCTCCAGCCAGCCCCGCGGAGTGAGGATATCGTTGCGGCCGTCCCCGTTGACATCGCCGACTCCGATCCCATGCCCGTAGCTGTGGTCGCTGACAATGTGCTCCACGATTCCGCCGTGTTTGTCCCGTTCGTACCAGGCAAGGGGACGCTTGTCTCCGAACTGGGGCAGAATCTCCTCGGCCTTACCGTCGTTATCAAGATCAACCAGAAAGGAAAACTCGATAGGGGACCCAGTCGCGATGGGATGCTCTTTCCACATCTCTCCCGTACGTCCGGGATTTCGCCACCACGATAGTTTCTTGCTAAACCAACCTGAGGTAACGAGGTCCACGTAGCCGTCCCCGTCCACATCAAGGGGCAGCGTCGAGAGATCGTCGACGTAGTTGTTGGTGTATAGGAGCTCGCGAAAACGGTGCTTGGTCCAGTTTGGCGCCTCATACCAATACTCGCCCGACACCAGATCGAGCTTCCCGTCGCGATTGATGTCGGCAAAAACCGCGGTCTCTGAAGCTCCGAGATCGATGGTGTGTTTTTCAAAAGGGATTTCGTCGGGCCGGCTGGCAGAGCGGCCGGTTGCACACAGAAAAAGCAGTGCGCACGAAGCAAACGTCAAATGGCAGTTACGAAACATAGGCACTCGATCCTTCCGCTAGCAACAATGTAAGGAGCGTCCTCCTCTTGCTTGCGCCTTTCAGTGTTCCGGAATCTTGGATTCCGGAAAAGCTGCGAGGTAAGTGTCGCCGTTGTATCCCAGCTCTTCCAGTAATCCGATGCGGGAAGTGTAATATCCGTCAGCGGTCAGGCTTTTGATCGCCTTGAAGAAGGCGGCGTCGCTTCCATCTACGTTTTGCTTGGCAGGCGTTTTCTGTTCGGCGGCTTCACTCAGAGAGGTAAGGATCTCAACCTGCTGCGCTTCGGTTAACTGCAGAAAAGCGCCGCTGGAAAACCTGGATTCGCTCATCTTGTCTAAGCGTGGTAGCCCTTGGCGAAAGATGCCCTGTAGTTTCGGGTCTTCGTTCACCACCAGATCGATGTATTGCGGAACACCGGCGGCCGCGGCGCCAGGGGTTTCTGTCGGTGGAATGATGAGGTCCGTCAAGCGGGAGACCACCAGCAGTTCCGCCGGGGTGAAGAATCGCGGAGTAGAGGGAGGGGTGGCTTCCTGGAAGGCTGCTTCTCCAGACGGGTGGACGTGCTGGCCGTAGAGTTCGTTGGCAGAAAACGGGAAGGCGCAAGTGACACCGACGGCTCCGATAATTTTGAGGGCTTCACGCCGGCTTTTCATCAGATCTCTCCTTTTTTAAAACGATCGCTGATGTGATCGGCGGAACGCGCTGCCAGGGCCATGATGGTCAATGTCGGATTCTTTTCTGAAGAAGAAGGGAAGACGCTGCCATCTACCACATAAAGATTAGGCACATCATGACTCCTGCAAAACGCATCGACCACCGAGGTGCGCGGATCACTTCCCATGCGGCAGCCGCCTAGCTGGTGATTAAAAGTGGGCTCTTCAAAGTTGGAAACAGAGAGCACTTCTCCACCGGCTCGTTCGAGGATGTCTACCGATGCCTTAGTCATGGCCTCGTAAATCTTTCTTTCGTTTTCCTGTTGCACCGCAATCGCTTTCACGGGGTACAGGCCGTACTCATCCTTAACCGACTTATCCAACTGAACAAAGCTCTGGTCATTGGGAATCATCTCGCCAAAGCACTGAAAACTGGCGTAAGCCGGAAAGCGTTGTTTGACTGATTGTTTGTAGGAGGGGCCAAAGCCCGGGACCTCTTTGGCCCATCCGGTCGTGCGGCGAATACCGGTGTAAATCTGCACCCCATAACTGCGTGCGTAGTCTCTTTTTTGGGTGTGCATGTAGGAGGGCAGATAGGCATGATCAATGAAGCCTTCGTCATTCACCACCGGCCGGCCGATCATCTCCGTCAAAAACCCTTCCACCCCGGAGTTGAAGTGAGGAATAAAGTTGCGGCCGAGTTGGCCGCTGGAGTTGCCCAGCCCTTGGGGATAGAGTCGCGACTCAGACATCAGCAGCAGCCCAATGCTCTGTATGCAGGCACAAGCAACGGCGACGGCGCGCGCGTGAACTTCGCCTTCCTGGCCCGTGACCCGATGAAGATAACGCACTCCCGTGGCGCGGTTCTCATGGGAAACCATAACTTCGCGCACAACCGAGTTCGGGAAGACAGTGAGGTGGCCGGTCTTCATGGCCGGGGCCAAGTGGACGTCAGCAGAGTTGTACTTTGCCGCGACATCGCAGCCTGCCATGCAATTTCCGCAATAATGGCAGGCAGGCCGTGTCTGGGTCGCCCTGGTTAGCGTTGCCTTGCGGGTTTGGATGATGGGTATGCCTAGTTCCTTGGCGCCGCGCTGCAGCAGAAGGTCTCCCAATTTCAGTGGAGGAGGCTCCATGTATATTCCGTCGGGGAGATCTTCCAGGCCGTCACGGTTTCCGCAGACACCGACTTCCCGTTCGATCCGGTCATAGTATGGAGCCAAGTCGGCATAGTCGATCGGCCAATCGGCCCCCGCACCGTCGATGGTGTACCCCTTGAAGTCTCGATGGCTGAGGCGCAGGGCCACTGCGTTCCAGAGCATCGTCTTCCCCCCGACGCCGCGAGCGCGCTCCGAGCCGAAACCCGGCTTGCCCGGCTTCATGGTTGGGATGTGGCGGTTTGGATAATCAAACGGAAGAGCATGAGTGTTGAAGTCGGTGCGGGTGTTCACGGGCGGACCGCCCTCGACCAAAGCGACCTTCACCCCGCGTTGAGCCAGATGACCGGCAAGTGTGCCTCCACCTGCGCCTGAGCCAACGATACACACATCAAAGACCTGGTTTGCCATCTCACCTCACGACCGGTCGCGTACTTCGTCGTCCGGAGGTTCCCAAGTGCACCGGTCCACTATACAACTGAGGGGTATGATGGCGGAGGTTTAGGTGCGGAGCCCGTAGGATTGGGAGGACTCTGTGCCTAATGAGCCACCTGATGGAAGTGGCGAAATTGAGGCGGGTGATGTGGGGTGCGTGGGGCTTGTCTTATTGCGCATCATCCCCCCGCGCAGGAGGTCGTATACTTCTCCCCTCCAGACCACCTGGTTGCCAAGATAGCTTGCGCTCCAAAAGAAGAAACCCAGTAAGTCCCGGAAAGGATACAGTAGGGCGCTACGCCAGAGATCAGGCTCGCGAACCACCAAGCCCCCCACCAGGGCTGCCATTGCTACACGGGTTGCCCAACTCCAAGCTAAAACTAGAGCAGCTAACAGCGGGCGATGAATGCTCAAGGCAACGACGGCCGCAAGCAGCCCGTAGGGTGTGCTGAACGTCAGCACGGTTCCTGCATGTCCCTTTGGACGATAAAATCGCGTGCCCCTCATCCAGCGAATCTGGTGGCGTGCCGACGAGACAAAGGATGTATTCAAGATATGGTGCTCGATGGAGTGAGTCGATAAAAGCACCTTATACCCATGCGTTGCCACGAGGTTCCCGAGTATGAAATCGTCACCGTGATGTTCCCCGATCGCCGTGAACCCCCCTGCATGCTCGAGGCAGTCGCGGCGCACCACCATCGTCGGTCCGAGAGCAAATTTCATCCCCTCGAGCATTTCCGCTAGCAGCACGCCAGAGGACATCTCCACCGACATGCCCACCGCTTCGAGGCAGGACCAGAAGCTGCGGTTCCCACCTGTCGTAGATGGCAAGGCAACCCCGCGATAGAGGCAGGTGACAAGGCCTATCCGGTGGTCGGCAAACGGCGCGACCACTGCGCGCAGATAATCGGGGGTCACGGACACGTCGCTGTCGCTGATCACAAGAATCCTGTGCTCGGCGGCACGCTGCATATGCTCGAGTGACCAGACCTTGGCATTGGCATAAGGAGGCTCACCGCAGGCAAGGAATTTTGTTGGAACATGCGGATAGCGCGCCGCCACGCTCATGGCGACGGATAGGGCCGGATCCCGATCGCTGCGTGCGCAAAAAAGGATCTCGAACTCTGGGTATTCCTGGCGGAAGAAGCTTTCGAGGCGAAACTCAAGACCGGGCTCTGATCCGTGCAACGGCTTGAGGAGGCTGACAGGAGGTGTGAATCCGGGGGACTCGGGGGTGCGCCGGCGTTGGGCAAAATGCAACGCTCCCGACACCACCAATAGGGTATAGATGGTCGAGGTAGTGAGCCCCAGGAGGCTTAGAACCAGCAGAATATGCATCATGCTTCGACCTCATCCCAGGGGCACAGTCGGAAGTTGAAGAGCGGACCGACTATTATTTCTTGGGTTCAAAATCGAGATAAGCGAAATTCATATTACCTCCGGACACCACGTGCACGGTCAGTACATTGACTCCCTTGGGCAGCTTCACCTCGGCCAAATTCTTCATAATGTTCCAGTGGTGCCACTGTCGCCAGGCGATGGGGTCGGCGGAGTTGTTGGTGGATACGATGCTGAGGGGTCCGGTAAGCTTTCGCCCGTTCAGGTCAAACGATATTTCTCCACCTCGATTTGAGGTGTAGAGAAGGTCGATAGTGTAGCCACCTGGGCGCTCGACTTCCACGGTCAGGTTGAACCATTCGCCGGGCTCTGTCCAGCCTACATAAAGTTGGCCCTCGGACGGTTGCACCAGGTTGTAAGGATTGTTGTCGATCTGATCGTGGAACTTGGTATAGGAGGTGTCCACTCCTTCGTTCATGCGGAACTGGTTTAAATAATTCCCATCTGCCGGGTTCAAGCCACCGCTGCCGTTATTCTTCGCATCGGTGTCGTGGTATGCGATCCCTTCTCCGCCTAAATCGTAGTAAGCGCAGAATACCTTGCCAGGAATTCGTTGGGGTCCGCCCTGATATTTGCTGTCATGGAACGGCTGGCCCTGGTATTGGCTGATTTGTCCGAAAGCGGCCGAAGGCAAGCAAAGAACACCTAGCAGAAAGAACGAGCGACTTAGCCCTGTTGGCTTACCCATGAGGTGGGTCCTTTCCAAACGTTATCCACTTTAGCGGGTGCTCATCTTGCAGATTCCAGTTGCGCCCATGAATGGGTATAGCATGCTGAAGCTGAAGGCGTGAAGCAATGGATTCAAAGCAATGGATTAAAGAACAAACGTTTGTCTAATTGAGCCCCCCAAACTTTCCACTTGACAACGCCTGCAAGCGCGGACTACCTTTTCGCCTGCCAACCCCATCTGGATCAAAGTTGGATTCTTTTGGAATTCTTCTGCAACAGGTGGCAGAGGCTTAGAAGAGGCAAATAGCCGGTAAAGGCCCCGACGGCATGCGCAGAGCACATGCCGTCGGGCCGAGTGTCGTCCTGAGGGCTTCAAAAGCTCGTTTGGTGCGCGGAGACGGTCATGAGAAAGCCAGTTCAAGTTGTTCTCGCATTATGTCTTCTGCTGTGTGTGGCAGGTATAGGTAGCGCACAAAATACCAACTCCGTTGACATTCGCGGCACAGTAACGGACGCATCCAAAGCTCTCTTGCCTGACGTGACCGTCACAGTCACGAACGACGACACGGGAGCGAGCAAGGATTTCGTAACTAACGGCGAAGGGATCTACGATACCGTCTCGAGTTTGCCCGGAAACTACACGATTACATTCTCCAAGGCAGGCTTTGAGAAGCTGGTGCATGGCCCAGTCGTCCTGCAGGTCGGGACGGCCACGGTCGACGCCTCACTGAACGTGGGCTCGACTACGCAGCAGGTTGTGGTTTCTTCCGACGTGCAGGCGATGCATACCGAAAATCCTGAGGTGGCAAATACCTTCAACACCACCGCACTGGAATCCCTGCCCAACGTCACGCCAAACTGGCAGAACTTCGTGAAGATGCTCCCCGGGGCATCTGGTGCGCCCAAATCCAATGCGGGATCATCGAATCCGGGCGTGGCGATGTCCATCAATGGGACCTTGCCCTACTATTCCAGTTACCTCATCGATGGCGGCACGGTAAGGCTGCCGCACAGCGCCAATATTGACAATCAAATCACCGAATCCATTGCCGAAGTCAGCATCGTCGCTACCTCCTTTTCAGCCCAGTACGGCAGCGGTGGGAATGTTTTCAACCTGATCAGCAAAACCGGTTCAAATCAATGGCACGGTGTGGCGTACGAGTATTTCCAGAATGATGCCCTGGACGCAAGAAACTACTTCAACTCGGGTCCCAAGGCGCGAGTCCGGTTTAACAACTTTGGCGGATCGTTCAGCGGACCGATGCCGAAGTTGAAGGACAAGATGTTCTTCTACTTCGACTACGACCAGATCATCAACCCCAACCAATCGACCCAAGTGACAACGGTTCCTACCGATGCCATGAAGGCGGGGTATTTCGATCCTGCAGTCTTCGGCGTCATCAACGATCCACTCACCGGGTTGCCGTTTCCCGGCAACCAGATTCCAGCCGACCGCTTTGATCCGGTGGCAGTCGCAATTCAGAAGTACTATCAGGAGCCGAACATCGCCGGGCTGGTAGCTAACAACTATCGCTACCTGCAAACCGGCAGCGGTCCTTCGCGCATTACGCTGGGGCGCCTGGACTACAACCTGAGCGAAAAGAATCGGATCAACTTCACCATCCTGGTGCATGCGAGCCCAGCGAGCAACACCGTGAATACAGTAGCCCCGATCGATACACAGGTGGGCGCGGGCGAAGGAATTTCCGCACAAGTCACCGATGTGTATACCTTTAACCCCAAGATAGTAAACGAGGCCCACTATTCGTTTGTCAGGGGAGGCAATTGGTATCTCCCGGGCAGCCTGAACAAGGGCTATCCGGGGCAACTGGGCCTGAAGTTTTCCAAAGTGGATATGTTTCCCAACATCACCATTGACGGAATCGGGGGCAATAACAACACGCTCAACCCGCAAACAAACGCAATCTATATCCAGAACGCCTTTGATCTGTCAGACGTGGTGACGATGATCCATGGCAAGCACATCCTGCACTTCGGTGCTGATCTTCTGATGGAACAGGATAATTCGACCCCTTGGGGAAATCTCAACGGGGCGAGCCTGACGTTCAGCGGCCAATACACCTCGCCCAACTCCAATGTCGGCTATTCGGATTTCTTGCTCGGGGATGTGCAGCAGTGGTCGGCTCTGGACCAGGGATCAGAGGGAATGCGGTCGAAACTTCCGGCAGTATTTGTGCAAGACGATATCAAGCTGCTGCCGAATCTTACGATTAATCTCGGCCTGCGGTGGGAGATCCACGGCGGGTTCAGCGAGCAAAATAACAAAGCAGGCAGCTTCGATCCGACCATCATCAACCCCGTCACGAATACTCTGGGCGCCATGTGGTTTGCCGGCGCGGACGGACGGACCAAGGCGATTGCGACCGTCTACGACAACGTTCTGCCGCGCATCGGTTTTGCCTGGTCACCGTCTCCCGATTGGGCGGTGCGGGGCGGGGTTGGCGAGTATGCGACTTTGTGGAGCATGGATGTGGACGGTTCCCCAATTGGCTTCGGCAGCGCCAGCACGGGGAGCATCTCCGCCAATCCCGGCCAGGCGCCGGTTGTACTGCTCTCCGGTACTGGTACGAATCTGCCCTATCTGCCACCCAGCAGGGATGCCGGCGCCTATAACGGCCAAGGCGGCGGCAACCTGCCTTATATGCCTTATCACACGCCGGTGGGAAAAATTTGGCAATGGTCGCTGGCGGTCGAGCGCCGGTTACCTGCGAACATGACTGCGGAAGCAGCATATGTCGGCAGCCATGGATCCGGGCTGCAATTTCAGGCGGATATCAACCAGGTGCCGGCGGATAAACTCGGTGGTGGCCAGGCTGCGCGGCCGTTTCCTCAGTATCTAGGCATCGGGCCCTCTGTGCCGGGCGCGTTGAGCGGCTTGTACACAAATATCTCGAACTACAACGCTATGCAGTTGTCACTCAGGAAGCAGACGGGTTTCGGGCTGATCGCCGATATCAATTTCACCTGGAGCAAGATGCTCGACGATCAGGATACGTCGGGCTGGGGCAGCCACTATGGCGACGCCTACTATCAGGATGCCTACAACCCATCGGCGAACTACGGGCCCTCGAATTTCAATTCGCCGAGGATGTTCAAAGGCTACCTGGTCTATATGCTTCCCGTTGGAAGCGGGCATCAGTTCATGAACCACGGTATAGGGGACGCTGTGCTTGGCGGATGGAAAGCTTCATCCATATTCCTTTACAACGCAGGAACTCCGTTTACTCCGATCATGTCCTCTGCCACCAATGCCGGCGCGTTGGATGGATACTGGTTCCCCAACCGCGTCGGAAATCCGAAAGCCTCGAATCAGTCGATTAACAATTGGTTCAATCAGCTCGCCTACGCGACGCCGGCGAACAATACCTTTGGCAACGTCCGGCGCAACTCGCTCTACGGACCCGATCTCAGCGACATTGATTTATCGATCGGCAAGACCTTCAACATCCCGAAGTGGGAGTCTGCTCACTTTGAGATTCGCATGGATGCCACAAATTTCATGAACCATCCGAGTTTTAGTCTTCCCAATAACCAACTCAGCGCGGCGGCCCTTGCCTCAGGGGTCGCGAATCCAAGCGTGGGCCAGATCACGGCGACCACGCAGACCGGTCGCACGATGCAGGCATATGGCAGATTCTCCTTCTAGGAGCAGTTGAAAGGGCGTTTCTCAAGAAGGACGGCGGTATCCGCCGTCCTTCTTTATTTTTGCCGGCGAAGGCGTGATCCGATAGCAGGTCGCTCCCATGGACAATGCTTGACAAAGAGGCTGGGCGCTGTTTTCATCATTTTTTTAATAAACAATCGTTTGTCTAATTGATATACGACTATCCGGCATACGGCAAAGCGGCCGCTGCCTGGCAAGAGGAGGCTTCATGCATTCGCGGCTCGCCTTTACGCTGTGTGCGGTCCTGCTTTGCCCGGCAATTTCGGCGAAAGCGCAGGAGCCAGGAGAGGCTCGTCTCTGGTTGACCACTCCGGATCGGTCCCAATTGCTGACCCTGCAGAAGGAGCCGTTACACTTTTCCGCATCCGCCAGTACTCTTCCTACGATCGAGGTGAACGATGACCAGCAGTATCAGACCATCGATGGCTTCGGTTTCGCCTTGACTGGCGGGAGTGCGCAACTTCTCATGCGCATGGACGGCGCGCGAAGGGGAGCACTTCTGAAAGAAATCTTCGCCAGTTCCGGAGACGATATTGCCGTCAGCTACCTGAGAGTGAGCATCGGATCATCCGACATGAATGCGCAGGTATATTCCTACGACGATTTACCCGAAGGCCAAACAGATGTAGAGATGGCGAAGTTCAATCTGCGTCCTGATCGGACAGACGTCATTCCTATCCTCAAGGCGATCCTGGCGATCGATCCCCATATTCGGATACTCGGCTCACCCTGGTCTGCTCCGGCGTGGATGAAAACGAATCAGAACTCCAAGGGCGGCACACTTAAGCCGGAGTTCTATGGAGCGTATGCAGAGTATTTTGTGAAATACATCCAGGCGATGAAAGCCGAAAGCATCTCCATCGACGCCATCACGGTTCAGAACGAGCCTTTGAACCCGAAGAATACTCCGAGCATGGTGATGTTCGCTGGACAGGAAGATACATTTATTGCGAAATACCTGGGGCCTGCGTTCCAGAGGGCGGGAATTGAGACGAAGATACTTCTCTATGACCATAACGCGGATGCACCCTCATACCCTCTATCGATCCTGGCGGACCACGATGCCAGCAAGTTTGTCGATGGCATTGCTTTTCACTTATATGGGGGCGACGTCTCCACCTTGACGAAAGTGCACGATGAGTACCCGAACAAAAACTTATATCTCACTGAGCAGTCGGTGACCGATGCTCCCGGCGAGCCCCTCGGGATTGCAGCGGCCGTCAATTGGGTGATGATTGGCGCTACCCGCAACTGGAGTCGAAACGTCCTGCTCTGGAATCTTGCGGCTGATCCGAACAATGGGCCGCATACCAACAACGGCGGTTGCACGGGTTGCCGGGGTGCGATCACTCTTGACGGCAACAAAGTAACTCGGAACGTTGCTTATTACACGGTCGCTCACTTCTCTAAATTTGTTCCTCCCGGTTCCGTGCGGATCGGGTCGAATGAGCTGGAACAAGTGGGAGATGTCGCCTTTCGCGCTACTGATGGGAAGATCGTCCTGGTCTTGTCGAACACTCGCAATTTCCCCACGACGGTGAATGTCCGGTACCATCACAAAGTATTTACGACGACGCTGCCTGAAGAATCGGTAGGAACGTATGTCTGGTGATCACGCGGCACGGAGGGGGACGGCCGTCTGGAGCCGGCCCCATCGCCCCATCAGGCTAACAGGAGCTTGTCCATGCCGAGGCACGATAGCTTGACGAAGTTGGGTATCGTTTTCGCTTTGCTAGCCTGTGCTTCGCTCCCGGCCATGGCGGCCAGGCCGGATTTCGGTCCAAATGTACAGATCTTTGATCCATCCACGTCCGCGGCCTCTATCCAAAAGGCGATCGAACGAGTCTACGCTGTGCAGCAGCACAACGAATTCGGAGCTCAGCGCAACGCTCTTTTGTTTCTGCCGGGTGAATACCACGTGGACGTTCCGGTGGGGTTTTATACCGAGGTGATAGGGCTGGGCGCCTTGCCCGACGACACGCGCATTGTTGGAAATGTGCACGCCGATGCCAACCTGCCGAACAACAACGCGACCACCACCTTCTGGAGAGCTGCGGAAGGGTTCTCGGTAACGCCTACGGGCGGCACTATGCAGTGGGCAGTCTCGCAGGCTGTTGCGCTGCGCCGGATGCACATCGCAGGAAACCTGGTGCTCCATCAAAATCGCGGCTGGGCGAGCGGCGGCTGGATGTCAGACGACCTGGTGGACGGTAACGTCGATTCCGGAAGCCAGCAACAATGGATCTCGAGGAACTGCGAGTGGCGTGATTGGACAGGCTCAAACTGGAACATGGTCTTCGTGGGGGTCGTTCATCCGCCTGAGGGTAAGTGGCCATCGCCCCCCTACACCAAGATCCCCCTTACCCCAATCGTCCGCGAGAAGCCATTTCTCCAGGTGAACAGAAGCGGAGACTTCAGCGTTCGTGTCCCGTCGCTCCGCGCCAACAGCGTAGGCATCACCTGGCAGGGCGGCGAAACACCTGGTAGGTCCATCCCCATCAGCGAGTTCTACATCGCCCGGCCCGGCCTCGACACCGCAGCCACCATCAATGCTCAGCTCGCAAGCGGCAAGAACCTGATCTTGACGCCGGGTATTTACGACCTTGCTGCTGCCATCCGCGTCATCCGGCCCAACACCGTAGTGCTGGGATTGGGCTTTGCTACGCTGCACCCTACCCATGGCACTCCTGCCATGACCACCGCGGATGCGGACGGCATCATCATTGCCGGTCTGCTGTTCGATGCGGGACCGGCTGAATCGCCGGTACTGCTCCAGATCGGGCCGGATGGAAGCAGGGCCAGCCATGGCAAGAATCCGATCTCCCTTCATGACGTCTTTTTCCGGGTGGGCGGCGCCGGGGTTGGTCGCACACGGATCAACTTGAAGATCAACAGCAACGACACCATCGTCGACCACACCTGGATATGGCGCGCAGATCACGGATCTGGAGTAGGGTGGGACCTCAATACCAGCGCGAACGGAATGGTAGTGAACGGCAATGGCGTGACGATTTACGGTCTGTTCGTCGAGCACCACCAACAATTCCAGGTCCTCTGGAACGGCAACGGCGGACGTACCTACTTCTACCAATCCGAAATTCCTTATGATCCCCCTGATCAGGCGAGCTATTCGAGTGGGCCAGGGGTGAACGGCTGGGCTTCATACAAGGTAGCCAACTCTGTGGCCACTCATGAAGCGTGGGGCCTGGGGGTATACAGTGTCTTTCAGCATCCCGGCGTATTGCTCAGCCGGGCCATTGAGACTCCGAGGAATGCCGAGGTCCGGTTCCACGACATCATCACCGTTTGCTTAGGTGACAACGGCGGAATCAGCAACGTGATCAACGACACGGGCGGTGCAACATCGATTCATCCGCGCGTCGACCGCAAGGTCACTGACTATCCCCAGATGGGCACGGATACCAGCCATTAAGTGTTTTGCAGGGTGATGCGCAAAGCTCCACTTCGTGCCGAGCGGCTTCCGCAACGATGGGCGGGCGCAGAATGGGACGGCGACAGCCAATACTAGCCGCCCCTCTCCCGCGACTAAGAACGCCCCGTAGGAATTCTTGCCGCCAGCAATACGAGGCCTATGCTGCGCGGATTAATCTGAGCCGACTTTGTATGCGGGGTCAGTGGCGTGTTGCTCTGCTGCAAAGTCTGCGCAGGTCTGGTTGTAAACATCACCGCTATAATCCCGCAGACTGACAAAGCTCGCAGGGTTTTGCTTGCAGTAGACCTTCGCGTTCTCGATAGACTCCTGGACATTGACTTTCGGCTTGATTGGGTTGTCAATGGCATTCACCTCACTTCTTGCGCAGTCGCGCACTAGGGAAATCAATGCTGATTCTGGGTTCGAGGCGACATGCAGGGGGCGCAGGATCTTTTTAAGCCGACAGCCCTGTGCACCCGTCTCGTGGCGCTCCGTTGCGTTCAGTCAGCGAAACCATCTGCTTTTGGGGGAGGCCAACAGGATAGACCTCTTTCTCGAATCGCGAAATCCAAAAGTGGCCCCAATCGCGTGATCCGATTTTCCAGGCCCCAGGGCGAAAATGTGCTAAGAATTTCCCCCTGGAAGAGGACTGAGTGGCGGGGAATAGCAGTGGCGACCGCAGAGTACCAAGCAATAATAGGACTTGATCCGTAGTAACCGCTGGAAGAGTACTAAGGTTCATTATCCGGCAGAGGGGTTTGTATGCAGCAGGTGGCTTCTGCGCTTGCGCGGGATCTGGGGCCGAGAGCGTAAGATGAGACGTTATGCAAGATAATGAGGTTCAAGAACCGGAAGAAGAAAAGCCCGCGGGCGTCGCGACCGATTGGGCAGAACTTCGTGCTCAGGCCGACAAGCTCGGCATCACGTTGAGCCAACTGCAGCAGCTTCAATTTGAAAAAAAGATGAGGCTTGCCAGGAAGGCCCGTCCAGCCACCCCGCCCGATAAAGATGGGCCCGTGGGTAAGCATTAGCGCTGCTGAACCGATTTCACATAGAAAGCCTGCTCTGCGATCTGCGGAGACAAATGAATAGCTTTTGCTATGCGCTTCCGGTACTCAATGCAGAAGAGATGCTCCCCCTGGTGCACGCGCCCACTGTTGGGTGACGGATGCCGGCGCTTCAGCGGAATATAGAGAAATCCGCGGCGATTGTTTCTCAGCTATCCGAATAAAGACCGTATCGATCGAATTCTGAGTCATTCCGGCTAGGACGACGTGAAATGCATCGCGTTTTGCTATGACAGACACTCTGAAGTGAGCGGCTGAGGGGCCTGGGCATATGGACTACGCGCTTATGCCCAGGTGCGCGGACACCGTCAGGTTTGGCCAACGGAGGATGAAGATTCAGGCGAACGAAGGGTCTATCACCGAACGCACAACCTGCACCGAATCCGCCGGGAACTGCCCCAGCCTGGCGTGCTCTCGTATGGTCGCCTCGTCGGGAGCGATATAGACGCAGTACAACTTGTCGTCCGTGACGTAGGACTCGAGCCACTGGATCTGCGGGCCAATGTTTTTGATTACGTTGCAGGATGCTTGCGTAATGGCAGCGAGCTGCTGGTGGTCCAGCTTGCCGGCGCCTGGTATGTTGCGCTCTATAATGAACTTAGGCATAAATGTCCTCGGGTCCACCTATGCTACACCAGCGCTCCTTGGCAGGAGACGGGCCGCCTGAAAAAAGCTGCGTTTCCGGACCAACGAATCAGGTGCCGGTAAATGTCATTAGAATGTCATTCTGTCGCCACCATGCTCGAAAGGCCCAATCTTTGGAGCACGATAGAGGATGGAGTTCGTGATCGAAAGCAGAGTGGAGATCGTTTGCCGTGAGTGACGAACAAAGCACTATTCTCATCATCGAGGACGATCCTCGCATGCAGAAGGTTCTGCACCGCATTTTTCATGATGAGGGGTACAAGGTCGAGCTAGCATCCGACGGTCGTGCGGGCGTTGATGCTTTTACCTCCTTTCAGCCTTGCGCGGTCGTCCTGGACCTGATTCTGCCGCAATTGTCTGGCCGCGAGGTGTGCAAACGTATCAAGAGTGTCTCGTCCGATACTCCTGTGATCATATTGAGTGCAGTAAGCGAAGTGGTGGACAAAGTGCTGCTGCTGGAACTGGGCGCCGAGGATTACGTCACCAAGCCGTTCAGCCCCCGCGAACTGCTGGCCCGGGTACAGGCTTCCATTCGCCGCCGGCGCAAATCAGAACCAGTCGCCACTTACAGGTTTGGAGACTGCGAGATCGATTTTCTCAAGATGATTGCCAGGAAAAGCGGCAAAGTCATATCCCTCACCGCTCATGAGTTCAAGCTGCTTCGGTTTTTCACCAGGAATCCGGAGCGTGTGCTCAGCCGCGACGAATTGCTGAGTGATGTTTGGGGCTACAACTCCTATCCGACGACGCGAACCGTCGACAATCAGATACTCAAGCTCCGGCAAAAGCTTGAATCGGACCCGGCGAGCCCCCGACATTTGCAAACAATTTATGGCGCCGGCTACAAATTTACTCCCTGAAGAGCCAGCCACCTGATGCCGTCCTTTCGGGGTATCCGAACCCGCGTATTGCTCATCGCGGCGCTGATCGCGGTTACTACGACGGTCACCGGCGGTAGCCTGCTCATCATTCGTGACCGAATACATCAACATGTCAGCCAGGAGCTTTCCGACGATCTGACCCATTCGTTGGCCACACTGCAGAATCTACAACAGCAGCGCAGGGATGCCCTGATCCATGAAAATGCGTTACTGGCCGATTTGTCGGATCTCAAAGCCCTGATGACCACGCACCACCAGCCCACTATCCAGGATGGCGCGACCTTATTCTGGAGGGATAGTGGCAGTGATCTTTTCGCGCTGGCCGACCCGTTTGGCCGAGTCCTCACCGTGTACACAAAAGGAAAGCCGTCTTCCCCTGTTCTGGAGCAGGCGCTAGAGCAGACGATGGCCCGGCCGGGAGAGCATTATCTGATCGCGGATGGCCGGTTGTTCGATTTCTCTGTGCAGCCGCTTTATTTCGGTCGAAAGGGTCAGGGAACCCTTCTGGGCTTCGTCGTGACCGGATATGTCATCGATCGCAACGTGCTCAATCTGATTGGCCGGGCATCGGGCAATGAAGTCACTTTTCTCGCGGGCGGGGAGATCATGGCAAGCACTCTGCCACCCCAACTTCAGCAGGAATTGTTGAGCGAATATCAGACACTCGCGCCGGTCGCGGGCGGTCGCCCGAAGGAGGTATCGCTCGGCGGAGAACAATTCCTGGGGACGGAGGCCGATCTTTCAGCGGAGGCGGCGCACCCGCTACGGCTGGTCGTGCTCAAATCATTCGCGCAGGCGAATCGAGTGGTTCACGATACCAACCGGCTTGTCTTATTGCTGGGCATTGCGGCTATCGTGCTCGGGTCTCTACTGATGCTGGCGCTCTCAGGCTTCGTAACGCAGCCACTCGAAATGCTGGCCCAAGGGGTTCGTGCCTTTGGCTTTGGGGACCATTCCCGCGTACTGCCTAGCGACGGCACCAGGGAGGTGCGCGAATTAAGTGCCGCATTTGCCCGCATGCGCAACGAAATTATTAATACCAACCGCGCCCTGCTGGAATCAGAAAAGCTGGTGACCATAGGGCGCATGGCAAGCTCTGTCTCGCACGATCTGAGGCACTACCTGGCCGCGGTTTACGCCAACGCCGAGTTTCTCTCTTCCCCTCGTCTCTCTGAGAAAGAGCGTCACGAATTCTTTGCCGACATACATATCGCTGTGCACGGCGCTACGGAACTTCTTGAGTCACTACTGATCTTCAGCAAGACGGGTACCGTCTATCATCGCGAGCGTAATTCCCTGGTGAAGATAGTGGAGAAATGCATTTCCTTGCTTCGGGCTCATCCAGAGGCCGAAGGGGTTACCATCCACATGGAATGCGCGGATCCCTCCGGCGGCTATGCAATGGTCGACGCGAAGCAGATGGAGAGAGCTATTTACAATCTTCTGCTCAACGCGTGTCAGTCAGCCCGCAAGTCACAGGGCTCTCGCGACGTAAAGGCCTTGATCGCCAAGTCAGAGAAGATGATTACCTTGACCATTACTGATTCCGGGCCCGGCGTAGCGGAGCACATTCGCGATTCTCTCTTTGATCCCTTCGTGAGCGACGGCAAGCACAGCGGGACGGGCCTTGGCCTGACGCTGGCCAATTCGGTAGCAAAGGAACATGGCGGCGCCGTCACGCTGTTGAGCACGCAGCCGGGCGAGACCATCTTTCGACTTTCCTTGTGTATCGACTTTACCAAGGTAGTTACGAATACAACACCGGAACATCCGGAGACCCGGTCCCCTACGCCAGGAGGGATACTACAGTGAATCTCCCAGGACACCGCTGGTTGATACCCATGCTGTTGCTCGTGACAGGCTTAGCGGATGCGCAGCAAACGCGAGATAAGCCCGCTTCTGCAACTGACTCGGTACAGTCGCAGGTAGATCGGCTCGCGGAGATGGTGAACCGGGAGCAAGCGGCACTCGAATCCTCGCAGCGGCAGATCGAGGACCTTCGCCGCCAGGTTGCAGAATTGCAAGGACAACTCGTTGGGGCTCGACAGCCGCCGCAACCAACACAGGATGAGGCGGTGGCCCGGCTCAACGCCGACGTGGAGAATATTCGCGAGCAGCAGCAGGTGCAACAGAGCGAGATTGCGACCCATCAGCAGGACAAAGTCGAGAGCGCATCGAAATTTCCTGTAAAGCTGACCGGCCTGATCTTAATGAATACCTTTGTCAACACCGCGGCCGTGGATATCCCTCAGTCGCCGACGATGGCGACCGGGGGAGGAGGCACGACCGGCATTTCCCCGCGTCAGACCGTGCTCGGACTGGACGCACGCGGGCCCCATGTCTTCGGAGCCAGCTCGGATGCGGACGTGCGGATGGACTTCTTCGGAGGCGTCGGCCAAAACGGCGGCTACTCGCAAAATGGTGGACTCGCACGATTGCGCACCGCCCATGCTGAATTGGCCTGGGACCGGACGCGGGCGTTTTTTGCGATGGACCGCCCCATCGTTAGCCCCAATACGCCGACCTCCATTACGGCAATTGCCCAGCCGGCGCTCTCGTGGTCTGGAAATCTATGGAACTGGATGCCGCAAGTCGGCGTGGAGCATAATCTGCGTTTCAACGAATCCTCGCGCATGAGCATGCAAGCTGCCATTGCGGATGTGCCGGATCCTCCATCACAACAACTGAGCACCCCCACTCCTGCTCCAGTTGCTAGCCTCGGGGAGCAGAGCCGATGGCCGGGGAGTGAAGCCCGGGTTGGGTATGCCCGCGGTAATGACCTCACCGGTCTGCGTGTGGGAATCGGAGGGTACTTCAGTCCTCACACCTTCAATCAATATTTTAATTTCGACGCCTGGGCGGCAACCGTCGACTACCGCATCCCACTCTTCGCGCACCTGGAGTCAAGCGGGAGTTTCTATCGCGGCTTGGCACTCGGAGGATTGGGTGGCGGGGCCTACAAAGACTATCTGTATGCGCAGCAAGGCAATGAACTTTATTATCGTCCGCTCGACGATGTTGGGGGATGGACGCAGTTGAAAGCGCGTACGGGCGAGCGCCTGGAGTTTAATGTCGCCTATGGACTCGATAATGCAGTCGTCCACGAGATACGACCCTTTGTCCTCAATGCAGCTGGCTCCTACCAGGGCCTCGCGCGCAACTCGACCTGGTTCACGAACGTCATCTACAGTCCCACTGCCTATACGCTGTTTTCGTTCGAATACCGCAGAATTGATAGTTCCTATGCGATTGGCCCGCATTGGGTCGCGGACGTGTATGGTGTTGCCGGAGGCTATAGGTTCTAAGGCATGCAGATGACTCGCACGAACAGTAGCCATTGCGTGAAGCGCATAATGTGGGCGTGGCTGCTCGGTTCTGCTTTGACGATGCACGCCCAAGAACCTCTAGATGTGACTGCGCAAGCCAGACACATGCGGACGCAGTCGCCGGCGGCCATCTGGCTCACGCCGATCCACCCGGCAAGCATTGCAGCTCCCGCAACGGGAAAAACCTTTACCCTCCTGCAAAAGAACAAACAGTTCATACCTCACCTGCTCATCGTGCCGGTCGGGAGTGTCGTGCGCTTCCCCAACGCCGATCCCTTCTTTCACAATGTTTTTTCTGAATTCGAAGGACGCCGCTTCGACCTGGGCCTATATGAGGCAGGCTCGTCGAAAGAGGTTATTTTCGGCCGCGAAGGCGTTTCTTACATATTTTGCAACATCCATCCCGAGATGAGCGCAGTGGTGATTGCCTTATCAACGCCTTTTTATAGTGTGGAAGGACCGGGAGGACGTTTTCATATTGCAAATGTTCCCGCGGATGACTACATGCTGCACGTGTGGGTGGAGGGCGAAGGCCCTGGGACACCAAATGTCTCTGCGCGCAGGGTACGGATCTCCGCCGATCACACGGATTTGGGCGTCATTCATCTGCCGCTGATTCCGCATGGTCCGGTGCCCCATGAAAACGAATTCGGACAGAAGTACGATACCCGAGAACCTGACATCTATTGAAATGAAAGCGGGCGCCGTGGCTCGGTCATGCATTTTCTCTCACCCCCGTGCGCAGATATTTCCGCTAACTGGTAAATATTGCCTAAGTTTTTTGTTTGGCTTCATTTAGCTTGGCCGCATCCAACTAGAAAGAGGACGATAGCATGCCAAATCAAAAGCCATGTGCCAGATTGGAGAATTGGGCAGTTGTGGAAAGCGCGAATATTGCCAGCTATCAACCGTTGCAAGCGGGAAGCTTGTTGGTAGGGAAGGTCTTCAGCCATCCAAGAATCGGGGAGGGCACGTTCATCTTTAGCTCACCGATCGTGCGGTTTGATGACAAGACTCATGTTGCGGAAACAAGAAATACCTCTTATCGTCTCGGCCAAGCCAGCCGCGAATACAGAATCTGGACTGAGGAGCATGAGCATGCAGGAGTCGCAGCATAGGCCCTGCGTGTCTAGAGAATTCGCGGAAGCACTTCTGTCGCCGATCCGAGAACAATCTCATCGAAAGCGTCGGCATTGAGGGGTCCCTCCGGGCCCACATACGTAGCGGCGATGCCGCGCTGATTGGCGACATGTACGAAACCCGCAGCGGGATAAACAGATCCCGATGTGCCTACCACCAGCACTCGGGTCGCACGGTCGAGTTCAGCATAAATGCCTTCCATGTCCAGGGGAACTTCGCCGAACCACACAATGTGCGGCCGCACCGGTGCACCACACTTTAAACACACCGGCAGATCGGCAGCAATGTCGTAGAAGGAGTGGTCCGGAAAAGGCACACTGCATTGCACGCAGCGCGATTGGAAGAGGGTTCCGTGCATATGGTGAATGCGATGTGTTCCGGCACGTTCGTGAAGGTCGTCAACATTTTGCGTGCACAGATAGAAATGATTGCCCAGTTTTCGTTCAACGTCAGCTAAAGCCCGATGTGCTGCGTTGGGCTCTGCTGCCATGGCATCGCGGCGGCGCATGGAGTAGAAGCGCCACACTAGTTCAGGGTTGGCGTGCCAGGCCTCGGGCGTGGCCACCTCCTCCACCCGATGGCCATTCCACAACCCTCCCGAACCCCGGAATGTGGCAAGTCCACTCTCCGCAGAGATTCCTGCGCCGGTGAGCACGAAGAGGCGATCATCCCGCTTCAAATCCATGAGGAGTTAGTTAGCCGCAGTGGAACTCGGAGCATGAAGCGCAAGGGCCTCTGCCGGAACACTTCCATGGTGCCTGCGCTTTGCCGTTTCTACTGGCGGCATGCCTTCGCGGCACACCTTTGGCACATTCTTCATCTGCTTGGCAAACACCAGGTAGCTTGGGGTTCCAGGCCGCAGTGTAACCCAATAACTCGTTGGTGTGAGCAGGGGTTTTCTCTGGGTGACGATTTGATTCTCAAGAATCTTCACTCCGCATAATAGATTATTTTTCGGCTGCAGGATGGTCTTCGCTGGATCTTTTTCTGGTAGCGTCTTGTCGTGCTCCCAGTCGAAATCGCAGCCGTACCGCGTTGCGTCCATATAGGTAAGCTGTAACAGCCCCTCACTGCGGACCATCCGTTTGGTAACCGTGTCCTCCACCGCCACTGCCGGTTCGGTATGGCGCACATTTGTGGTCGGTTTCAGGCCCGCCTCCGCACCAGCGAGCGCTTGAAAGGTGTAGGCCCAAAAGGCGCGTTTATCGGCTTCGCTGACAGCGGCAAACCGGGGACAGTAGCTTCTTACCTCGCGAGCCACCCTTGGTGACAGCATTTGCTGTGGCAACGCCTTCTCGACAACGAGATCCCACTGCGGATCCCAGGACTGTTGTCCTAACTCGTCTTTTTTCTCGGCAATGGGCGTCGCCGGGGCCGGTTTCATCTCCGGCTGAGCTGGTTTAGGCGACGGGGCCGGCTGCTGGGCAACCTGGCCGGAGCAGCCTGCGAGCATAAGACCAACGCACAGGGGAAGTCCAGCGATCCTCCGCGTTGTGATCACCCCAGCCATAATCATCCAGATTAGATGCAGGATTTCTCTTTCGCGAAAGCAAAAACATTCGTAAGGACTATCCGTGGTCACGGGGACTAAGGTGGAGTCTCATGCTGCTGTAACCGCGGGTCCTCCGCGTGGCCCGAGGATAGGATCGTAATCTATATCAAGCGAAAGGAATTGCGTGCAGAGACCGAGCGGTTTTTCCCTACTATCCCGCCGTCACTTCCTATTAGGATCAGCCGCGCTTGCCGGTGCGACGACCCTCCCCGCGCTCGACAGTAATACAGCCGCGAGCATCGCGGTTCGGCGAGGGAAGCCGCGCAATCTCCTCGGCAACGCGTGCAGCCCTGAAAAGCTTAGAAAATCGCTGATAGCGCAAGACAAATACCGGCCATTTCCCACCGTTCACGACCGCGGCGCCTGGGACGGACTGCGCACGGAGACGCGCGCCGGCTTGCTTGCAGGTGGAGAAAAATACCTGCGCTACCAATGGCCCGAGATGCCGGCCACGATCTTCCTTGAATATGCGAGGAACGGTAACCGTACCGATTACGAAACCATTCGCAACGCGCGCATCACTGCCTTGCAGTCCTTGGTATTTGCCGAGTGCGTTGAAAATAAAGGCCGCTTTCTTGACGACATCACCAACGGAGTGTGGGCCACATGCGAGGAGAGTTTCTGGGGTGTACCTGCTCACCTCTACCTTCAGAAGGCAGACCAGGGGTTGCCGGATCCAAGAGATATCATTGTCGATCTCTTCGCCGCTCAGACATCTTCACTTCTGGCCACCTCGGTCTACTTGCTCAATTCGACCTTGGACGGCGTTTCCCCGGTCATCCGCGAACGCGTTTATTTCGAGACCGAACGCCGCATTCTCGATCCGCTTCTCGAAAAGAATTTTGACTGGATGGGCTTGGCGGACGGCCAGCGGGTAAACAATTGGGACTCGTGGATATGTTGGAATTGGCTGACAACGGTTCTCTTTGCCGACAGAGACGAAGATCGGCGCAACCAAAGCGTTCAGAAGATCACGCTTTGCCTGGATAGGTTCATCAACAGCTATCCCGACGACGGAGGCTGTGACGAGGGGCCCGGATATTGGAATGTGGCTGCAGGCGCCATGTTCGATGCGCTCGAGCTTCTCTACTCCGCTACCTCGGGGGCCATGAATATCTTCAGCCAGCCGCTCATCACTCAAATGGCGCTATACATGAATCGCGTCCATATCGCGGGTGAATATTACCTCAATCAAGGAGACGCCAGTCCTATCATTCACCTGGACGTGGACAAGGTGTATCGCTTCGGCAGAAGGTTGAGAAGTCAGGACCTGATGTCGCTTGCCGTGGCGAGCATGCCGGCCGCCTACCGCCCCGACACCCTCCCTGCGATCTTTAGCGAGTCGGAATTGCGTGCGCAGCCTCCCGCCAAGGCACCGCTGTTGCGTGACACGTGGCTGCCGGACACCCATATCATGGCGGCCAGAAGAAGACCGGGCTCAATCGACGGATTCTACTTGGCCTGCATCGCAGCCAACAACGGTAAGAGCCACAGTCACAATGACACCGGAAGCTTCTGGGTCTATTCTCAGGGATGGCCCGTGCTTATCGACATGGGCCAGGAGACGTATCAAAAAAAGAGCTTCGGTGCACACCGCTACGAAATCCCCTCGATGCAATCCGCCTATCACAACCTGCCAACCATCGGTGGCGTGCAGCAGGGTGTGGGGCCCATGTTTCGGGCTACTGACCTTAGCTACGAGTCCAATGACCGTGCGGCGCGGCTTGCTATGGAGCTGGCTACGGCTTACCCGGCGGAGTCACGGTTGAAGAGCTGGCGCCGCACGGTAAGGCTTGACCGAACCAGCAATGTGATAGAGATCATCGACAGTTACTTATTGGCCACGCCGGCACCAGATATCACCTTGAGCCTGATGACCCCGTGTAGCGTAGCGCAAGCCGGCAAAGGCCGGCTCACATTGACCTCCACGCAGGGCGCGCCGCCAACATTGATTTCCTTCGACTCAAATCTCCTGAGCGCGAGCGTTGAGACGATTCCTCTGGCGAACGCAGAGCTGAGGCGCAACTGGGGTAGCCAGATCTTTCGCATTCAATTGAAGACGCCTGGAAAAACGTCCGGTCAATTGAAGCTGACAATTTCCACCGTGTGAGGTTCTTTCCGGATCAGGCGTAGTCTTCGCGGTATGGAGTGAAAATGTCCAGAACCTCGGAGTCTTCCTGCGCGGAAGCCTGATGTTCCACATTGCCCGGGACCAAGAAGCTGTCTCCCGTGGTCGCCTCGAGGACACCGCCGGGATGCTGGAACGTGAGATGGCCGCTGACGATATACACCAGCTGTTCGTGCGGATGGCTGTGCCTGGCGCCGACCCAACCCTTCTTCATCCTATGCCGGACGAGCATCATGCCCGGGCTATAGGACATCACCTGCCGGCGAAGTCCCGGCTCCGGGTTAGTCATCGATTCATCTTCTGTGCGCAGTACCTCGATGGTGCTCAACGCCATGCGTTCTCCCTGAAGTCCCTTTAGAAAGGTTTACCGCGCCATCCAGCCGCCGTCCACCACGAGCACCTCACCCGTAACGTAGTCGCTTGCGGGCGACGCGAGAAACACGGCCGCTCCGGCGATATCTTCCGGTTCTCCCCAGCGCGCAGCCGGAATGCGAGCCAGGATTTGGCTGTTTCGTACTTCGTCCTCGCGCAGCGCAGTTGTATTTTCCGTGCGAAAGTATCCGGGAGCGATTGCGTTCACCTGTACGTTGCTTCCCGCCCATTCATTAGCCATCGCTTTGGTCAATTGCGCCACGCCGCCTTTGGATGCAGCATAAGCCGGCACGCGAATTCCGCCTTGAAATGAGAGTAACGACGCGATATTGATAATTTTCCCCTGGCGCCGCTCCAGCATGCTGCGGCCGGCGAGTTGGCTCAACCGGAAAACGCTGTTCAAATTCACCTGGACGACGGTCATCCACGCCTGTAAGTCATGGCTCTCCGCATTTTCTCGATAGATGGTGCCGGCATTGTTGACCACCACATCTAGTGCGCCCATTGCGCCCAACACCGCGTCATAAAGTGAATCCGCACCGTCCGGCCGGCTCAGGTCGGCGGCGAAACTTTGCGACTCGCGTCCCAGGGAACGAATCCGTTCGCTGGTTTCCTGCGCAGGGCGGCGATTGCCATGGCATGCGACCGAGGCTCCCGCCTCAGCCAGCGCGATCGCGATGGCAGCGCCAAGCCCGGTGGCAGACCCCGTGACCAGGGCGAGCTTTCCATCGAGACGAAACTTGTCGAGAATTCCCATCGTTTGCACGCCTCTTCTTGCAGTAGCAACCAGTCGATCATCATTCTTTTTGTTTCAGAAAGAGCTTGTCAACATCTGACGCGGCCGCAGATACCCGCATGCGGGAAAATACATGCAGGTTAAAATTGAGTTGTAGAAAGTTACTCAAGCGATATGCCCGAACTAATACAGATCGGTTCCCGGTCTTCGCCACCCGGCAGCACGGTGTGCCCTCCGCAGCCTTCGCACGCGGTTTTGTGGCTCCAGGTCGTAACGTTGGCATGGATGCTTATCGAATGCGGAGCATCCCTCTATGCGGCTGCAGCCGCTCGCAGTCCGGCGATGCTCGCTTTTGGCTCGGATAGCCTGGTTGAACTGCTATCCGCCACGCTTGTGCTGGTGCAGTTCTCCTCACCCAAAGTGGTTTCCGAAAGGAATGCAGGGCGAATCGCGGGAGCCTTGCTTTTCGTTCTCGCTTTTGTCGTGGTACTTACGGCGCTGCTTTCTTTCCTGCTTCACATGCGACCCGAAACGAGTCACCTGGGCATGCTGGTAACTGTGGCCGCACTCATTGCGATGCCGATTCTAGCCACACTGAAACGCAGAGAGGCGCGCCGTACCAATAATATTGCCCTGGCGGCCGATGCTGTTCAGTCAGCTACTTGTGCCTACCTGGCCCTGGTCACCCTAACCGGTCTGACGGCGAATGCGACCTTTCATATTCCATGGGTAGATTCGCTTGCTGCCCTGGTTGCCGTACCAATCCTCCTGCATGAAGGGCGGTTGGCCTGGCAGGGTCACGCTTGCGGTTGCTGTTGAACCGCACAGCTTAGAGTAAAAAGCACCGCGCATAAGAAAAGTAATAGCGAAACCATAGAGGCTGGGGTAGACTACTCAAGAACGAAGGACAGATGCTATGTTAATCAACCGACAGATGGAATACCTCGCCCAACCCGTCCAGCCTTCCGGCGTATCGGACTTTGCCGGCTTGAAGGATGTAGAGCGCCCCTAGCGCCCTTCGTTAACGGATTTACGAAGGCCCTGAGGCGCAGCCTCAGGGCCTTTCTCATTTCGGGAACAGCACTTGGGGCAACTTCCTTTGTTGAGCCATCCGGCTCCAACTCCTCGCTGAGGCCCAGAGGCCTCGCGATCTACCAGTTGTCCTGGTGAGTGCTTATGCGTGTTTCTCGAAATAACCAAAACGTGATGCGTGAGGTGTTGGCCTTCCTTCTTCGCCACTGGCGACGCGAGGCATGGCTGGTTACCGGCGTTGCTTGCTCCATGGTGGTAGCAACCATTGCCGACCTGTTCATGCCAGTCTTCGCCGGTCGTATGGTGGATGCCATTGCCATGCACACCACTACCCGCAGTCAGTCGTTGCACACCGCATTGTCGGCGTTGGCCACCATGCTTCTGCTGGGAGGTATCCTGGTCGCCGGGCGCCATCTATCGCTCATGGGCATCAGCCGGCTCACCATCCGGTTGATGGCACGCCTGGCCAGCGATGCGTTCTATCGCGTGCAGCGATTCTCGACGGACTGGCACGCCAACAACTTCGCCGGCTCGATTGTCCGTCGTGTCACCCGTGGTATGTGGGCGGTCGACCTGATGGACGACACACTGCTGCTGGCTTTACTGCCGGCGTCGCTCGTGCTGGTCGGCAGCGCGCTCGTGTTGGGTTCGCACTGGCTCTCGATGGGCCTGATCGTGGCCACGGGTGCGACGCTCTATGTCGGCCTGTCCGTTGCTCTGTCGCTGAACTTCGTGTCGCCCGCAGCCCGGCTATCGAACGCACAAGACACGCTGGTGGGCGGGTCCCTGGCGGATGCTGTGACCTGCAACGCGGTGGTCAAAGCCTTCGGAGCCGAAGCGCGTGAAGATGCGCGCCTGGGCCGCGTGCTTAACAAGTGGAGCAGTCGCACCTATCGTCACTGGACCAATGGCACCTGGAGCGGAACGACACAGATGATCGTGCTGCTCTGTCTTCGGGGCTCGGTGACGCTGTATGCGATCTGGTTGTGGTGGCAAGGCCGCGCCACACCGGGTGGAGTCACCTTCGTGCTCACCAGCTACTTCATCGTGCACGGATACCTGCGCGACGTTGGCCAGCACGTGGCCAACTTGCAGCGCAGCGTGAACGAGATGGAAGATCTGGTCGAGATGCACGTGCTGCCGCTAGGCGTAGCAGATCGTCCAGATGCAGAGCCGATCCGCATTGGCAAGGGTGAGGTGCTCTTCGACCGCATCACCTTCCGCTACGGTGCGCATGCGGAGCCGCTCTTCCACGACTTCAGCTTGCGCATTCAGGCGGGCGAACGCGTGGGCCTGGTAGGCCACTCCGGCTCTGGCAAGACGACCTTCGTCAAGCTGCTGCAGCGGCTCTACGATTTGAACGAGGGCCGCATCCTGATTGACGGGCAGGAGATTGGCCGGGCGGCGCAAGTCTCCTTGCGGTCTCAGCTCGCGCTGGTGCCGCAGGAGCCGTTGCTCTTCCATCGCTCGCTGGCGGAAAACATTGCCTACGCGCGTCCGGAAGCAACGGCAGCGGAGATCGAGCGTGCAGCGCATCTGGCCAATGCGCACGACTTCATCATTCGCCAGCCGAAGGGCTATGCCACGCTGGTTGGTGAACGAGGGGTCAAGCTCTCTGGCGGTGAACGCCAGCGGGTGGCGCTGGCTCGTGCCTTCCTGGCAGATGCGCCGATTCTGATTCTGGACGAGGCCACATCCAGTCTCGACTCTGAATCGGAGGCGCTTATCCAGGAGGCGATGCAGCGCTTGATTGTCGGCCGCACGGCCATCGTGATCGCACACCGCCTGTCGACGGTGCGGATGCTTGACCGCATCCTCGTCTTCGAGCAAGGCCGTGTGGTCGAAGAGGGCACGCACGATGCGCTGGTCCGCAGAACCGAAGGCACATACAAGCGTCTGTTCGAGCGGCAGGCGCTGGGATTGTTTGTCGAGGAAGCGGATATGGATGAAGCGGAGGAACTGAGCGCCTGAAATAGGCGCTCAGGGCTAAGATGGGGCTCAGGGCTGTTTCGGATCGTACACGGCGACGCCGACGCGGGAGTCTGCGCCGCCGTAGTACAGAAACCACTTGTCGTGGAAAAACACCAGCCCCTCGGCAAACGTGGTTCCCGCGACGTACTGTCCGCTCTGTTCCCATGGCTTCTCAGGCTTGAAGAACGGCTTATCGGTACGCGCGATGAGCTTGCGTGGATCATTGGCCGCAAAGAGCGCTTGTCCGTCAGAGTAGGCGCCCGCAGCGATTCCGGGCGCTCCGTGGACAGCCGCATTCTTACCGTTATAGATGAGGATGATTCCGCGATCCGTGAGGAGAGAAGGCGGTCCTACTTCGGGAAACGCGCTGTCGAAGTGTCCCGGCCGATTGTGCAGCAGCACGATCGTTTTGCCGGTCGAATCCTCGACCGGCGTCCAATGGATCAAATCGGGCGAAGTTGCCAGCCGCACCTGCACCTCTCCCCAGTACATCCAGTACTTACCTTGAATCTTGGCGGCGATGAGACGGCCGTTGACGAGCTGGGTGACGATGCTGGCAGATTTGTAGTCGAGATGTTGATATCTTTCGCCCACAAGTGCAGGACCATGCTTGGTCCAGTGAATTAGATCAGTCGATGTGGCAATTCCGATGTCGGTATTGCGCCGGTTCCATTGGGTATAGGCAAGAACGTAAGTACCATCTTCGCTCTCGACAACGCGAGGATCCTCCACGCCGCCGGGCCATTCCCGCTCCTGTTGTGAGTCGACATCAGGATAGAAAACCGGGGTCGGTTCGGTGGTGAAATGGATACCGTCTTCGCTGGAGGCCATACCCAGGCGCGAAGTGTGCATCCCGATGACCATGGTCCCGGAGTCGTCTTCCGCGCGATAGAGCACGTAAACTTTTCCGTTGCGTACGATGGCTCCAGGGTTGAAGGTATGCAGCGCCTCCCAGTGCACAGGTTTCTTCGTGATTGGATCGGTGAAGACGGCTTGCGGGTTTGGCTCGATGATCGGCGCATCGACGGGACGCACAAACGGACCGAGGGCCCAGCTATGGGTCGATTGGGCAATCAGCGAACTCGCCGCCAGGAAAAATACGGAGGCGATGGTGCTGCCGGCCTTCCGCACGTGAGAAGCTTCGAATAAGTTCATGGGTCTGGCTCTGGTTTCCTTAACGAATGACGGGTGCCCCATATCTCGCTCGTTTTTCGCGAGATGTGGGATACCAATGCTCTTTCCCTTGGCTCTCGATTCAACCGAAGCACTTAACGGTCCACATCAGTGGTATCCCATATCTCGCGAAAAACGAGCGAGATATGGGGCACCCGTCATTCGTTAAGGAAACCAGAGTCATTCAAACTCAAGGACGGTGGAAACGGCCCTCCAGAACGGCCTTGGCCAAGATGTGTCCATCCATGGCCTTCATCACCTCCGCCTGGGTTGCGTCGGGTCCCAGGCTCAGCTTGGTATCCAGCGCAAACAGCTCGTAAGTGTAGTGATGATAGGGTCCGGGTGCAGGCGCGCCCATGCCCCTGTACCCGACCTTTTGGCCTTGGTTCAGCGCCTGGATCGATCCGTCAGGCAACTGCGCTTGTGCCGGCACGCCTTCCGGGAGCTCGCGGGCTGTGCCTGGAATATTAAAGATCATCCAATGCAACACTTCGTTGGTTGTCTTGTTCAACGACGTATCCGGATCATGCAGAATCAGCGCGAAGCTAACCACCCCATCGGGCACATTCGTCCAGGTGAGGTGGGGAGAGACTGCAGCCCCGTTCTCCGCCGCCTGGGTGTACTTGTTTGGGATAATCCCGCCATCGTCGAACGCCGTCGTCGTCAGCGTGAATCCCGGTTTAGTCATCGGTGGAGGCGCAGCCGCCGGGGTTTGCGCGACCGCTCCCAGGGTGGACATCAGGGTCGCAATCATCATGAACTTTCTCATCGTCGCTCCAATCCTTACTTCCTGCTGCGATAAAACACGTGCCAGACTTTCCCCTCCTGGCTGTCGGTAATGTAAATCGAGCCATCCGGAGCTTGTGCCACACCATCCGCGCGCGCCGCCGCCTCGGTAGGATTCATCAGGGGTTCCTTCCCCGCAAAGCCACTGGCAAAGATCTCGAACTTACCCGATGGCTTGCTCCCGGCGAATGGCTGAAAGGTTACATTCGAAGGCGCCTGGGGAAGAGGGGCGCGGTTCCAGGAACCATGGAAGGCGATGAATGCTCCGCCCTTATAGCGTGCAGGGAATTGGCTCCCGGAGTAAAACATCACATCCACGGGCGCCCAGTGCGCCGGGTAACTTGCGATCGGGAGAGCGAATGCGCTGCAGCGGCCTACTATTTTGCCATCTCCGCCATACTCGGGGTTCAGCAGCAGCTTCTGTTGGATGTAATCGAAAAAGCAATAAGGCCAGCCGAAATTCAAGCCCTGCGTAGCGCGGTACATGGGCTCGGCAGGGCGTTCGGCATTCTCCTTCGCGGTAAATTTCCCCGCCCACAAAACATCCAGCTGGTCGCGGTTGTTCATCACGATGAATAGCGCACCGTCGTGCCAGGTGATTGCCGGCTCCTGACGCAATCCGGTCACAAATTTCTGACCATCCGCCTCCTTCTGGTGCAGCTTGTTTTCATCGAACTTCCAGATGCCGCCATGGGTCTCCAGCAGCGGACAGGGATCCTGCCCCGCGATTCCCTTTTGCCGATCCAACGATTGGCAGGCATTCGAGGGCGAGCCGATATTGATGTAAAGCGAGCCCTTGCCGTCGAAGGCTATGCCTTTATCGTGATGCTCATGTTCTGTCGGCAGGTCTTCAACAACGACCTCAGGCGGTCCCGTGGGCTTCAGTTGTCCGGGAGTCATCTTCCAGCGTTCTACCGATTCCACCTTTGCTACATACAAATAACCATTGCGCAGAGCAATCCCGGTGCTGCTTCCGTCGCCAAAATACTCCTTGGTCTCGAAGCGCCCGTCGCCGTTCTCGTCACGGAGCGCCACCACGCCGCCGGTCTTGCCTTTGCCGCTCTGCAACGCCACGTATAAATCACCATTGGGCGCCACAACCGCGTGCCGTGCCGTGCCCAATCCGTCCGCCGCCAGCAGCGCACAGAAGCCCTCCGGTAGCGTCAACCCCGCGTTATTGGGGTCGCATGCCAGCGGTGTTCCCGCATGCGCCGTCAGGCTCGTCATACAACATACGGCTGCCGCCAACACTCCAATGATTGAGTTCTTGAAAGTCATGCCTTTCTCCGGGTCCGGCCACTGTTTACAACCATGTTGATTCGATCTGCAGTACGATCAGGGTAGTGTAATCTCTTCGAGGAGTAGACGCGGGTGCCTGTAAAAAAGACCGTCATACTTAGCTGCAGCCTTTTCCTGGTGGGATTTTCCTACAACCTTCTCCGCGGCCAGTCCGCTCCGGCCGCGGACGGAATCTACAGCGCTGATCAAGCCCACCGCGGCGAAGCGCTGTATCAGAAGCAGTGTGTGTCGTGCCACGGAGCTGCCCTGGATGGCGCAGGTCCGTATCCACCACTCAGCGGGAACGACTTCCTCTCTAAATACGAGGGTCAGCCCATAGCCAACGTTTATGACATGATCCAAAAGTTGATGCCGGCCACTAGTCCAGGTACGCTCAGCCGTCCAGAAGCCGCGGACCTTCTCGCTTATATTCTCAGCTTCAACAAATTCCCAGCCGGCAAGACGGATCTGCCCAGCGACGAAGACAGCCTGAAAAAGCTCGTGCTCCCCAAGCCCGCGCCCCCGGCTTAATGCCCTAGAGCTTGTGCAATTGCTCGCTCGGCCAGGGGCGCCATAATGGCGTACCCTTGCGCCGTTGGGTGAACGCCATCCGACGACAGGCCGGGAAGCATGGCGCCCTTCGCATCCGCCATGGAACTGTAATAGTCCAGGTAGACGTACCCATTCTTGGCGCAGAAATTCTTTAGCCACCGGTTCAACTCGCGAATTCGCTCCACGGGCTGAATCTCCGGCTTCCATGGATACTTATACGCCGGCGTAATCGAGGCAAGAATTACCTTGATGCCGCTTTGCTTGGCGATCTCCGCCATCGAGGTGAAGTTATCCTCGATCATCTGCTGGGTTGTGGGCCCCGTATTGCCGGCGATGTCATTTGTGCCTGCCAGGATGAGCACCGCCGCGGGATGGAGATGTACGACATCCTGCTGGAAGCGCACCAGCATTTGCGGTGTCGTTTGCCCGCTGATTCCCCGGTTCACGTACGGCTTGCCCGGGAAAAAGACTCCGGTCGTTGGGGTACGTCCCCAGCCATCGGTGATCGAATCTCCGTAAAAAACCACTCGCTTCTCGCCACTTTTTACTGCTGGGAGCGCCTCATTCTCCGCATGGTAGCGAGCCAGGTTCGGCCAGTCGTCAAGCTGAGCCTGCATCCCCTGGGCTTGCTGCACCCACGCGTATCCCACGCACAACACCGCCCCGCATACCCATAGACTTGGTTTCAATTCACCACTCTTTCTTGTTCAATAGATGCCCGATTACACGTGATACCAGCGATCGGCGCCAAATACAAGCCCGGGAGTGATGAGGGCGATTACGAGTTCTCCCACGCCGCACGCTGTTGAGCGCGCACACATTCGTCCCCACGCTCACCCCGGCGAAGGTGAACAGAAGGGCCAGCCTGAGCGGTTGCCCACAGCGGCGGGTTGCGGCTCAACGAATTTAGCGCGCCAGGCGATAGACCTCTGAGCCCGCGAGCAGAAAAGCACCGGTACCGAAAACGTAGTTCGACGCAGCGGAATAATCGCCGGGAGCCGCTCCTATAGGCTGGATGCAACCCAGTCTGCCGTCCTGGTAAATGTGAGACAGCAGCCCTTTCCAGGCTTTCCGCACCACGGGTTGGTATTTCGCGCGATCCAGTATGCCGGAGTTGATCCCGTAAGCAAAGCCGTACGTAAAAAAGGCAGATCCCGAGTTCTCGGGAAGAGGGTAGGCTGCCGCATCCAGGAGACCAGGCCGCCATAGACCATCAGCACCCTGCAGCCCGGCGATCTCCTCCGCCATCTCTTTGAATTGCGCCACGTATTTTGCTCGCGAAGGATAATCCTGCGGCATCTCCGCCAGCACTTTGGCCAGGCCGGCAAACACCCATCCGTTACCGCGTGACCAGAAAATACTGCTGCCGTTTGCTTCGTGCTTGTCGAGGAATGTTTTATCGCGAAAGAAGAGATGATTCGACGGGCTATACAGCAAGTTGGAGGTGATCCACCATTGCTGGTCCATGAAGTCGAGGTATTTGCGGTCGCCGGTCGCCTGGCTAAGTTTGGTGAATACCGGCGGGGCCATAAAGAGCGCATCGCACCACCACCAGAGGGGTTTATCCGGGTTATTGCGCAACGCCATTACCGCATCCCCGCGTTGCCGGATAGGTCCGATCATGGCCGGATCATGGTAGCGGAAATAGAGACTCAGATAGGTTTGGCCAATCGCCATGTCATCGGCGACGCCCACGCGCGGACCTGGCTGCCAGTTAAATTTCTGCGCCATTTGCAGCATGGCCTTTTGATATTTCTCGCCATTAGCCGCCTTAGGGACGGCCATGAAGCCGGTGTAGAGAGCGGCAAAAGTCCAATCCTGATCAAAATGCGGCTGCGCCTGGGCCAGCTCCCAATCGGCAACTTTCTCTATGGCGTGGCCGACGTTCTTCCGCGTCAACTGGGGCGACAGATCAGTCGCCAAGCGGGGCGGCGTCGAGGGCGTATCCCCCACCCAGGGGGACTTTTCAGCAGCCGTTAGCTGTCCTAATACTCCGTTTGGAATGAGGAGGATAGCGGCGGCTAGGCAGGCCCTCTGGATAAGTCGCTTGGAGCTCGAAATCATGGTGCAAGTTCCCCCTCAGGCGAATCTTATACTCATTCGCGCCAGCAGTTTGTTGATCGGGGATTCCTAAGTTAGGTGGGTAGCATCAACCTATAGAACCGAATTCCGGGAACGGGATTTTCGTTGAACCTGGTGATCTCCTCAAATCCGAGGGAGCGATAAAGTTCGGCCGCCTCGGGCATCGCCTCATTCACTGTGTCCAGCACCACGGCGTTGCATTGATGTGCTCGTGCCCAATCAATCGCGCTACCTACTAACCTGCGCCCCAGGCCATGCCCACGAAAACGCGGCTCTACCCACAGCCGCTTCATCTCGGCTGCATTCATTTCATCTTTCAGCACTCTCCGCGTAATCGCGACACAACCCGCCCTTTCACCGTTGACCCGCGCTAATAGAAGGTCTGCCTCTTTCCCCAGATACTTGCCCGGTAAGGCGCGAAGCTCTGCTTCGTAACCGGGAATGCACACAGCGGCTGTGCCCGAGGGAGAGGAGGCCAGATACTCCCCGTAGTTTTTTAAGAGAGCGCGCGCCTGCTCTGTGTCCTCCGGCCAGCGCGCGGGAGCGATTTCGTATTCGGCCTTCACAGTCATACGCTTCTCCTCATCACCTTACATTGGACTCGATGCTATGCCGTCAATACAATCCCAGCATGAAGATATCGGCGCGCAATCAATTGCGAGGCAAAGTAGAAGCTGTTGTTCTCGGAGTCGTCACGGCAAAGGTGGCGGTTCGCGTGGGTGAAAATCTTGTTGAGAGTGTCATCACTCGCCAAAGCGTGGAGGACCTGGGCATCAAAGTAGGGGACGAGGTCACGGCAGTCATCAAATCAACCGAGATCATGTTGATGGTGGACTAATTTTTGCCGGTCGCACGCAATGGTTCTGATACGCGAAGCACAGTTAGAAGAAGCGGAAGCTATCTCCGTGTGCCTGAATTCGGCCTTTGAACCATTTCGTTCTCAGTACACTGCAGAGGCTTTCGACGATACAGTTCCGAGCCTGGAAGCGATTCGAGAACGCATGGTTCAGATGAAGGTTTATGTTGCGATCACCGGCGAGGGAGAGATCGTGGGGACGATTGCATCCGGCACGCAAGGAGAAGAGGGTCACCTGCGGGGCATGGCTGTTCGCCCTACGTGGCAAGGCCGTGGTATTGCTGAACGGCTGCTTGATACGGCAGAAGTTGATTTACTTGCCGCCGGATGCAAGCGGGTTGGCCTCGATACAACCGCTCCACTGGAAAGAGCGATACGCTTCTACCGCAGGAACGGCTTCGTTCCCACAAGTAGGGTCACCGATTTCTTTGGTATGCCTCTTTACGAATACGCGAAGCCATTGAGCCTGCGTTGAGCATGGCAGGCTCGAGTGGTGCCCGCATACAACAGATTAGCTGCCCCCATCAGCCAGATTGGGATGGCGCATGGCATGCCCGGGCGCGCTCCAGGAGCAGGCTGCGCTCACGCGCGTTACGAGTGAGCCCTGCCGCAACCTCGTATTCCGCGCGCGCTTCTCCGAAGCGACCGAGCTGGTTGAGCAGGTTGGCCCGCACACTCGGCAAGAGATGGTAATTCTTCAGCGCGGGTTCGGCAGTGAGGGCGTCGACGAGTTCAAGACCAGCCTGCGGGCCGAATGCCATGGCTACCGCGACCGCACGGTTCAGTTCGACGATAGGGGAAGGTGTGAGCTGCGCAAGTGCATCGTAAAGCGCGACAATCCGGGTCCATTCTGTATCTTCCGCGGTGACGGCTCGCGCGTGACAGGCCGCAATTGCAGCCTGTATCCCGTACTGCCCAAGGCCGCCGCCCAATTGCTCGGCTCGCTGCAGTGCGGCGAGACCACGACGGATGAGAAGTTGATCCCACTGCGCGCGGTTTTGATCGAGCAGCAAGATGGGTTCTCCTGCGGGTCCCACGCGCGCCCTGGAGCGCGACGATTGAATCTCCATCAGAGCTACCAGGCCGTGAACCTCGGGCTCCTGCGAAAGGCACTCGGCCAGGATTCGCCCCAGGCGCAGCGCATCCTCGCAGAGCTCGGGCCTTAGCCAGTCATCACCTGAGGTCGCCGAATATCCTTCGTTGAAGATGAGGTAAATAACCTCCAGAACAGACGAAAGACGAGCGGCGAGTTCGGCGCCACGGGGCACTTCGAAAGGCACATGCGCCTCTGTGAGGGTCCGCTTGGCGCGCACAATGCGCTGCGCAATCGTACTCTCCGGGACCAGGAACGCACGCGCAATCTCTCCCGTCGACAGCCCTCCCAGGAGGCGAAGCGTGAGCGCGACCTGCGCTTCCATGGAGAGCACCGGATGGCAGGAGATGAACACCAGGCGCAGAAGGTCATCGCCGACGTCGTCGTCCAGCGCGCTAGTCATGTCCGGCACAGCCATTTCCTTGTATGCAAGATCGCGGCCGAACTCATCGAGTTTGCGGTCCTGCAGTGCGCTTCGCCGGAAGCGGTCGATCGCACGATGCTTAGCGGTGGCCATGAGCCAGGCGCCCGGATTGTCCGGAACGCCCGACTTCGGCCATTGCTCCAGCGCTGCCACGAGCGCATCGTGGGCGAGGTCCTCGGCAACGCCGACATCGCGCACCATACGGGTCAGCCCGGCGATGAGTCTGGGAGACTCGATTCTCCAAACCGCGTCAATTGCCCGGTGCGTCTCGCCGGCCATGGTCACAGATAACCATCACACCATCTTCCATCCGGCGGTGCAAGCGGAGGCGTTGTGGGTTGCGCCTCACGCCGTGTTGCCCCACCCAACCTTCGTTTGCAAATCTTCAAACCCAGCCGCCGCCTCTCTCACGTCAGCAGGGAAATCAGAAAATTCCTGCACCTGGCGCACCTCGACGACGCAGTCATCGTTCCCAGGGCAGCGTGTTGCCCACTCAATGGCTTCCTCCCTTGACTTCACCTGGATCATCCAGTAACCGCCGAGGGCCTCCTTGGCTTCGGTGAAGGGTCCGTCGATAACCTTCGGCTTGCCGCCGGGAAAGGTCACCCGCGCCCCCATCGACGGCGGTGTCAGACCGTCGAGCGCGAGCAGCACGCCTGCCTTTTGCAGGGACTCGTTGTACTTCATCATTGCAGCCACGGCCTCAGCGCTGGGCGTTGCCCCGGGCTCGGCTTTCTCGTAGTCTTTGGGAATCATCAGCATCATGAATCGCATGTTCGTGTCTCCTCAGGGTGAATTTCTGACTCTATTGGAACGTCGAATAAGCTGGATCGAAATCGACAGTCATGGGATTTTTTTTTGGGGGGCCGGCATCTATGAAGGAGAGGAACGCCAGAATGCTCTACTCGCGTTTGGATGGGATGACCAAACCCTGCGATTTACCCAACTGGTTCGATATCAATATCTTCGATCAGCAGGCAAAAAAGCACTGGAGGGATAGAGTGCCCGCAGTGTTTTCGAAGCACGAAGCGGCAGTCTAGCCACCCGCAACAGCCGCAATCACCAGGAAAGGTTCGGCTTCCTTTACAACTGCGTCGGGAAGGGGAGCATCCGGTGGTTGGTGCGAAAGATCCTCCGCGCATGCGAAGAATCTCAGGAACGGCCGGCGCTGGCGGGTGACATGATCACGGATCGTTCCCCGCAGCATCGGGTAGCTGGCCTCGAGCGCATCGAGCACCGAGCGCTGCGTGACCGGGCTCTCGACCTCCAGCTTCACCTCGCCGTTGACTTGGGCCAGCGTACGAAGATGTGCCGGGAGCAGGACTCGGATCATGACAGCGTCTGTACCTCGACTGAAAGGACAGCCGGAAGGTCCCGGACGAGCGTGGCCCAGCTATCCCCAGCGTCGGACGATCCGTAAACCTGGCCCCCGGTCGTACCAAAGTAAATGCCGCATGTGTCAAGGGAGTCGACGGCCATGGCGTCGCGCAGGACGTTCACGTAACAGTCTTGTTGCGGTAGGCCCCTGGTGAGTGCTTCCCACTCGTTTCCCCCGGTATGGCTGCGAAATACGCGCAGCTTTCCGTCGGGCGGGTAGTGTTCCGAGTCGCTCTTGATGGGGACGACGTAGATGGTCTCCGGCTGGTGCGCGTGGACGTCGATCGCGAAACCGAAATCGGTGGGCAGGTTCCCGCTGACCTCCTGCCACGATTCGCCCGCATCATCGCTGCGCATCACATCCCAATGCTTTTGCATGAATAGCACACCCGGGCGCGAGGGGTGCATGGCAATGTGATGAACGCAGTGGCCAACCTCAGCCGCCGGGTCGGGGATGTGTTGGGATTTCAAGCCACGGTTGATGGGCCGCCACGTCTCGCCGCCATCATCGGTGCGAAAGGCGCCGGCCGACGAGATGGCAATGAATATCCGTTCTGGGTTGCTGGGATCCGGCGGTAAGTGGGTGCCTCCGGTGCGCGGCGAATACTTCGACAACGTATCGCCGATCACGGGCGAACCCTTTACGTCGATCCCGCGCTCACGCGAAGGATATCGAACTCGCCCTCGATGCGGCCCACCGCGCCAGCAAGCTTGGGCCAATACATCGCCAGCGGCGCGCGAGATCCTGAACCGGATCGCCGACCGCATGGAGCGAACCTCTAGCGTATTGCATTTGCCGAATCGATTGACAACGGCAAACCGATACGCGAAACGCTCGCCGCCGACATCCCGCTCGCGATCGACCATTTCCGCTATTTCGCCGGCTGCATCGGGCACAGGAGGGGTCGATCTCCGAGATCGATGCGATACCGTGGCCTATCATTTTCACGAGCCGCTCGGTGTGGTCGGTCAGATCATTCCGTGGAATTTCCCGATTCTGATGGCCGTGTGGAAGCTCGCGCCTGCGTTGGCCGCCGGGAATTGCATCGTGCTCAAGCCTGCCGAGCAAACGCCTGCGTCGATCCTGGTGCTGATCGAACTGATCCAGGACCTGCTGCCGCCGGGGGTGCTGAACGTGGTCAACGGTTTCGGCCTCGAAGCCGGCAAGCCGCTCGCGTCGAGCAAGCGCATCGCGAAGATTGCTTTCACGGGCGAAACAACCACAGGCCGCCTGATCATGCAGTACGCGAGCCAGAACATCATTCCGGTGACGCTCGAACTCGGCGGCAAGAGCCCGAATATTTTCTTTGCCGACGTGATGGACGCGACGACAGTTATTTCGACAAGGCGCTCGAAGGCTTCGCGATGTTCGCCTTGAATCAGGGTGAAGTGTGCACGTGCCCATCGCGTGTACTGGTTGATGAAAAGATCTACGACCGCTTCATGGAACGTGCTTTGAAGCGCGTTGCCGCGATTACGCAAGGCCATCCGCTCGACACCAAAACCATGATCGGTGCGCAGGCTTCGCAGGAACAGCTCGAAAAAATCCTCTCGTACGTCGATCTCGGCAAGCAGGAAGGCGCTGAGTGTCTGATCGGCGGCGAACGCAACACGCTCGGCGGCGAGCTGAGCAAGGGCTACTACGTGAAGCCGACGGTCTTCCGCGGTCACAACAAGATGCGCATCTTCCAGGAAGAAATCTTCGGTCCAGTGGTATCGGTGACGACATTCAAGAACGAAGAGGAAGCGCTCGAAATCGCCAACGATACGCTGTACGGTCTCGGCGCCGGCGTGTGGACGCGCGACGGCACGCGCGCTTATCGCTTCGGCCGCGCAGATCCAGGCAGGCCGCGTGTGGACGAATTGCTATCACGCGTATCCGGCACATGCGGCATTCGGCGGCTACAAGCAGTCCGGCATTGGTCGCGAAACTCACAAAATGATGCTCGACCACTATCAGCAGACCAAGAACCTGCTTGTCAGCTATAGCGAGAAACCGCTGGGCTTCTTCTGACGTAACCCCTGTCCGAGCGGCCCTCATGGCGCGGCTCGCTCTCTTTTCAGCGAGGAGCATAATGGCTGATGCGAAGAAGTACCCAGAGTGATCGCAACACCTGCCGCAGCGGATCTGATCGATACGTTGAAGGCTGAACACGGGGACGTGCTTGTCCATCAATCGGGTGGATGCTGCGACGGCAGCGCACCGATGATGTTCCTGGAGCGTGAATTCATGGTCGGCGGGTCGGATGTGAAACTCGGCTCGATCGCGGGCGTGCCGTTCTACATGAGCGAATCGCAATTCGAATACTGGCAGCACACGCAGTTGATTATCGACTGGTGCAGGGTAATGGTGGGATGTTTTCTCTGGAACGGCCGACAGGCCGCGGTTTTTGACGCGCTCGCGACTCTTCGAAGACGCGGAGAGGTCGTGGTTGGAAAAGCATCCGGTAAAACAGGTGGATGCTTCGCGTTTTTATGTCGCGCCGGATTTGAATTGTTGCTGAGTGCGGGCGTGCTCGCTAGCAGCACGTCGCTAATTTGATTCGCGGTCGATTGCTGGCGTTAACGGCGCGCTTTTCGTCAGCCGCTCGCGTCTAATTTGAACCGTCGCCGACTACCGGCGTTACCGGTGTACTTGCTAGCAGCACGTCGCTATCGTCTTTCAAACCTACGCCCGTGAGACCTAGGCGCCGTGCGTGCGTCAGCAGGTAGTGCAATTTGTGTGCGGCTGATTCGTAGTTGAGACCTTCAGGGCGGACGTTGGAAATGCAATTGCGTTGCGCATCGCTGCAGCCCACCTTTGGGGCGTACGTCAGGTAGATTCCGAGGCTATCCGGCGAACTGAACCCTGGACGCTCGCCAATCAGCATCACCACGAGTTTGGTCTCGAACAGTTCGCCAATCTCGTCACCGAGCGCAACCCGGGCCTGACGAGCAACTACAACCGGCCCGATTTTCCAATCCACAAGCGCGGTATACAGCTTGCAACAGTGGGATCGATTGCTTCGACGCGGCGAAGGCCGAGAGGCCATCAGCGATGACGAACACCACTTCCGGCGGTCGATGCGGTTGCCCGAGCGTCGCGCGACTCTCATCGCTTAAACGCCTTCCAAGATCCGGGCGCCGCAAATAATGCTCGCGATCAGGTGCCGCACTATGCACATCCAGCGTGCTGAAACTTTGTGCGCGCAGTTGTTCGTGTAGTACGTCCGTATCGAGCGGATGATGCACGGCGTCGCGCGCTTGCGCATGCGACAGGTTGAACGCCAGCAACGGTGCCGTCGGCAAGCTGTCACCCGCGCGGCCCAACGCGATGCGTGCATTGGTGAACTGCCGCAGTGCGTTCCATGGATTCTTTTCGAGGAAGTCGAGGCTCATGCGATCCCCATCCAGTCATTCGCACCTTCCAGCAAGCGGTTGCTGTAGCGATGCACCTCCAGCAACGCGCCGCGTGCGTCGGTGATCTGCATCGACTCCAGCCATTCTTCGAATTCCGGTGCACGGCGCAGGCCGAGTAGTCGCGCACGTAAAGTGCGTCGTGGAAGGACGTGCTTTGATAGTTGAGCATCACATCGTCCGCGCCCGGAATGCCCATGATGAAGTTGATACCCGCCACACCGAGTAGCGTGAGCAGGTTATCCATGTCGTCCTGATCGGCTTCGGCGTGATTCGTATAGCAGATGTCGCAGCCCATCGGTACGCCGAGCAGCTTGCCGCAGAAGTGATCTTCAAGACCTGCGCGCGTGATCTGCTTGCCGTCGTACAGATACTCCGGTCCGATAAAGCCAACCACCGTGTTAACCAGAAACGGATTGAACTTGCGCGCAACGGCATAGGCACGCACTTCGCACGTCTGTTGATCGACGCCGAAATGCGCATCGGCCGACAAGGCGCTGCCCTGCCCGGTTTCGAAATACATCAGGTTATTGCCGACGGTGCCGCGTTTCAGCGACAGCCCGGCTTCATACGCTTCCTGCAATAACGCAAGCGAA
>CAWFGM010000068.1:0-7173 GCA_963815175.1 uncultured Acidobacteriaceae bacterium | reverse complement strand
GTCGCATTCGCTCCAGGGCATTGCAGAGACAGACGGAGCACCTTGCGTCAGCGGGGCGTTAGGATTCTGCTGGGATTGGTTTGGGTTTTGCCGCTGCGCTGATGGAGTCGAGACGCCCCAGCTGGCGCCGGCCAACGCGATGCAGATCGCGTTGGCCGCCCAATTGAAGTGATTGCGTGGCCCGGCGGAGAGCTTCGGAATCAGACCAGCAACCGAAGATCACGATCTCCGCAGTGAGGAGGCGCGCGGCAAGCGGCGCCATGATGCCGGTGAGGATGGCGACGGCGGCCCCGAAAAAGCCCATGGTGGTGACGTAAGCCCAGAACATCTTGCTCGGCGGCAACCAACCCGGGATCCAGCCCACAGGCCGGGCATGTCAATAATGTGGACGATGCCAAAGGAAATGGGGCAAATGCCGAAGAGAAGCACGAAGAAGGGCCGGCGGCGCGCAATGGATGAACCGGCAGGCGAGAAGATTGCGTAGAGGACCAGGCCGGCGGCGACCAGGGAGAACTCCTCAAAGACATTGCCGATGGGGTCGTAATTTCCGAGATTCACAAAGGCCTTGGGCACCCAGATGAACGTGAAAACAGAGTAGACAATGGTCAGGGTCAGAGCGCCGGCGCGCGCCGTGCGGGGCAAGAGGAGTGCGATCCCGCCGGCGAGCTCAACGACCGCAGTGAGATAGGCAAGCGGTACGCGCAAAGGGACGTGGGGGCCGACGTTCTGCCAGGTGGTCGCGAAGTCGCCGGAGGCCAGGCCCAGAAGGCCGAGAAAGATGGCGGCACCGCCGTAGACATAGAGCCCGAGATTTGATGCTATGCTGCGTCGTCTGGCCATTGAGCGCCGGGGGATTTCAGTATCCCGCGGCGAAGTGCGATGGGCAATATCCACTTAGCTCGATTTGAGTGGGACCAGCGCGGGGTCGGTTGGATTCCAAGGTTTCTATCCTGGATTTTGTGGATAGGTGGAGTTGGCACTTTCACAAAAGCGGGCTCACTTTTAAAACTTAGCGTGACTCTGTTTTCCCAAAGTGTCAGTCCCGTCTGGCCACGAAATTTCCGGCCACGAAATTTCCAATCGATCGGTCACAACTTGTTTTTCGCACTGTCGATGCCCACCCCTCGGAACCATGGGTCCAGGCGCTCCGTAAGACTATGCAAGAGGTGCAGCAAGCCGCCTGACCATACCACCCCTCACCCAGGCCGCATGGAGGCGCTCAAAAGCCACTGCGGCCGTTTTCTTTGCCCGTCAATCCGACAGCGCATGTACCACCCGGCGGGTACCGCCGGCTCAAGGCTTAGACGCGGTGTCCGGGTCGACCGGAATTCCGTTTCCGTCGTCATGGGGCTGGCGGGCTGTATCGGGCCCAACGGCAGAATTGGCTTGGTCCTTCTCCATCTCTTTTGCGGCTTGGCTTGTGGTATAGGCAGGGCCGTCTATGATGGAGGCCGGCTTCCGCTTCGCCGACGATGGCTTCGGGGCCGGAGTACTCGCCGCCGTCGGGTAATCCCCATCGCAATATGCTTGGCGGGTCCAGAGCCCGTTGGGGCATTGGACTACCGGGTTATAGCATTCCGAACGGATGGCCCATCCGCCCTCCTCGCATGCGATAACCGGGTTTTTCTCTGCCTCGACCATGGCCTTTCCGGCTTCTGGGTTTTCGTCCGCAACTTGCGCAAATGTGACCTCTAGGTCGTCCTCTTCTTTATTAAAGTCGTCCATGCCGTCAGGGGGAATATAGAGGCGAGCTATCTGCATAGCTTGCCGCCTTGGTAAGTTGTGAAGCTGCACAAGCCGCTGGAAATAGGAATTTTTATCAGGCTTCCCAGATGGATCGAATGGATCGATGCCGAAAGCCTTGTCGATAGCATCCTCCTGTTGGCCAATGGTAACGTGCTTTTGGGGTTTTTGGGCCTGGGCATCCTGTGGGCGGTCAACCATGAAGCGCAGCGCGAACAATATTGAAACTATGGCTACAATTGACCACGCAATCGCCTTTAGAATTTTCACTTTTATCCCCTTTGGCTCAATGGCTGATGTCCCTGTTCGCCAGGGATTCTAGCTGAGCCTTGCTCGCAGCCACAAACTGCATAGCCCTCAGGATAGTGCGGATCAATTGAACCTCCTGTAGGAAATTCCGGACAGGAAATTCCGGACCGGGAAGATGTGAAAAAATTGATTTGCTTGAGTTTTCGTGATTTTATTTTTGATCCCAAATGCTTGCCGACACCTCTGCGGTCGCTTATACGGCACCCTAGAGCGTTTTTATAAACGCCGAGCTCGCTGCAAATTCTAAAATCGATTTTTTCACATCTTCCGGACGAAATAACCCCCTAAACTCCGGTCGCCTGACTCTCCCGGCGTCTTTTGATGACGTGGGGTAATTTCGTCTGGTCCTGCATCTCCTGGCTCATAAGGATGTCGTAGACTGCTGTGCTGTAGTCTCGATGCGAGACCGTAAACCCTCGGACGCCCATCTCCGCCCTTCCGATATTTTCCTGGACAAGTTGGTCTATACCGGTGCTTTGGATGTTCGAGAAACAGAAGCGGCTAGCAAAAGCCGCTTGAGCCGCGTTTACCTCGCGTACTGATGGGCTCACAATTGCCGCGTTCCGTTCGACGGCCGGCTGTATATGCAAACAGACAAGGGGTGAGATCGGCAGAAAGACCTCTACGTTTGCACGATGAAAGCCAACACCGTATGAGCATTGCCCGCTGGACATTCTTTCCCACGTCACGACCGGGGCGTCCGAGATAATGAATGGGTCAGCGGGCTCGGTCCAAACACAATCCCATTTTCCAGCAAAGATCTTGTCGTCGATATTTGACATGAAAGCCTCCAGCGTCATGACGTAGCTCCTTTGTGCCCTTGCCTCCTCAACAACATCGGCGGCGACCGTGCGGGCTCTTGCTATCACCTGCTCTCTCGTCACCAAGCTACGCCTCACGCCCTTATAGAACAGGTCGATGCTCCACTATGCGGCGACAGTCCGCACTTGGATGTCATTCGCCATAAAGAGATCGTGTGCATGCTTGGCGACCTTCTGTAGATGCAGAGATGCTTTACGGCGCGCCTCAGAACGAAGAAAAAGGAGCGTCACGTAGAACGTAAGCTGCTGCCGGCGGGCATCAGTAAGCGCGAAGCCTGGTTCACCAAGCTCGAACAGGAAGCTGTTAACCGGATCCTCAAACTCCCGATTCAAGCGTGCCTCAATTTCGGCCTCTTTCGCAGCGCTCTCCGGATCTACAAATTGCCCATCAACCCTCGTCGCAGTTTTTGGAGAGGCTTTCCAGTAAGGCGCCCTGCCCTTCTCATAGCGCCACATTCGTTTTGCAGCAGTTACAGGGTCGTAGTAGGCGAATTGCTCTAAGAGCTTGCGAGGTACCGTGTGGGATTGCATAAAAGAGGTCGAGAGGTCGAAAAGAAACAAACCCATTCCTCGATGGGCGAACGGGGCCGCGCATAATGCACTTAAAATGGTAGCAAACCCCGTCCCCGAAAAGCCCCCTATTGTGAACTGCTCATCCCATGTCCCGTTCACATGACTTGACCCGGGAACCTCAGAGCGAAGTGCCCTTCATCGAACGCCAAGGTGCTTCTTATTGCTGAGATGCTGCCCGGAAGCGCGCTCGATGTTCACCAGGGCCGCCCTCATGAATCCGAGCGCATGCGCCATGCCGGCATGCCACGGGGCGTCGCAAGTGATCTGTGGAGTGTGATCTGGGATCAGCACGCCATCAAAGCCATTGCGATGCAGGATAGAGAGCACATCAATCATGTCGATCTCACCATCGTCGATGAAGGTTTCACGGTACTGCGGCACCCTGCCGGCGACGTTGCGGAAGTGAACGTACGCAAGCCGCTGCTGCCGACTGTAGGAGTCGACCGCCTCGTAGAAGCCGTCTCCGGCCATCTCCCCGAGCGTGCCAAGGCAGAACTCGAGCTTGTTGCTGGGGCTGGGATCTATGTCGATGAGGCGCTGGTAAAGATGAGGCTGGTAAACGAGGCGCGGTTGCCTACGCATGACTGGCATTGGGGGGTCATCCGGATGCGCGGCCAGTTGCACTCCGGAGGCCTCGGCCACCGGAAGGACATCTCCAAGGAAGCGCTCGAGACGACGCCAGAGCTCCTCGCGCGAGATCTCCGGGAGAATTCCTTCCGGAGCGTGCTCGTCATAGATCATGTTCCAAACCATGCCGGTGGGTATAGGAGTGTCCAGCGCACCGTCCATCCCAACTGAGACCGCGCCGCCCCGGGCGAACGGTCCGCGGACGCGGCCACATACGCCGGCGATGCTGAAGTTATAACCAAGTATGGGAATACCGGCCTCGCCCATGCGGCACAATATTGTCTTCACGTTTTCAATGTGCAGGGCGCGCCTGGGGCCTTCCAGCAAAATGTCATGCCAGTGAGCAGGGTCGAGATTCTCGATTGCTTCGAGCTTTAGTCCAGCCGCCTCGATCTCGCGCCTCAAGCTGACCAACTGTTGCAGTGTCCAAAGCTCATGTGGGTCGCCGGCGATGCCCCAAGGCTGGTCTTTATCCCCGGTGGGCTGGTTGTTGCGCGGATTCGATGTGCTGCCACGAAAGTAGTCCACTAAATGCACTACCACGTGCGTGCACCCGGTCTGGACGGCAAAGGCGTAGTAGTCCTGGTGCAACATGTGCCGGTAAAGACCAAGTCCGAGCTTCACGGTAACTATCCAATCTTGGGTATGCTGACGGTCTATAGTTACGCTGAGGGTTTGGCCGGTCATCTCAACGCCAAGTCCGATTTTCCAGTAGACCAATCACACCACCGCGTGATCGATCACAGACTAACAGCGGACGGGCACCCCAGACAAAACCGAAAAGCCCGTCCCCGTCCGTCCCCGAAAAGCCCGTCCCCGAAAAGCCCCCGTCCCCGAAAAGCCCCCGTCGTGCACAGTAGAGTCGCTTCGATCGTTTTCGTTACGTGTTTAACAATGAGCGTCCCCATGAGGCACTGAACAATCAGGTGCCAGCAAGCCTCTACCACCCAAGCTCCGTCCGACTGCCACGCAAGTTGCCGGAGTTCAACTACCCAAAGGGACTTCTTCTGCGAAGGGTGAACAATAGCGGAGACATCAGTTGGCACAAGACAAGAATATTCATCAGCGAGGTATTCCGCTTCGAAGAGTTGGGATTCGAGTCGGTGACACCAGGATTTTACAGAGTCTTCTTTCGAGACATGGAGATCGGAGAACTTAACGTGGAAGAGCTTCGCTTCAGGGCTGCGCGAAGAGTGGTTCGAGCCTATCGATGAGTGCATGGGCCTCTTCTCGCCAAGTGGATCGAAGTTCGCTTCCGAATCCCGCATCGCCGCGATCTTGATCGACCAGTCCGCAGAGCTTGCGGCTATGTTTGAGAAATTTGCCTAGAGTTGGGGACCGAGTTATTCTACCGAGGCACTTGCCCGGGATGCAGACTTTGCGGGATGTAGAAACGGAATCTGGCTGCGGTTGATTCATGCCCCTTTTAAGCAAAGGAGATTGTCAGTGAAGCGTCGTGATTTTCTCAAGAGCGCAGCAGTAGTGCTTCCAGCAGCATGCTTTCCAGCGGCAGGGTTCGAAGCTTTCGCCCTCGGCCAGAGTGCTGCACTTCCGCCATCTGGGATACATCCGGTGGAAGCGGGACAAGACCGGTTTGGGGAAACGCACTCGCTGGGATACAGCACGATTCTGTTCAAAGCGGTGCCGCGGGAGACCAATGGCGGCTTACTCATGATTGAACACAAGAACCTGATGAACGGTCCTCCACGGCATTTCCATCTCCATCAGGAAGAGTGGTTCTACGTGATGGAGGGCGAGGTGTTATTTCAGGTTGGCGACAGCCGGAGCACATTGCGCGCGGGGGAATCGATTCTGGGGCCGCGCGGGATTCCGCATGCTTTTTCCGGGGTGGGCGAGACATCGGCGCACATGTTGATCGCGTTTACTCCCGCGGGGAAGATGGAGGAGTTCTTCCGCTACGTGGCGGTGCCGAACGGGCCCAAGATGGACGCGGAAGTGTTTGCGCGGTACGAGATGCAATATGTTGGGCCGCCGCTAGTGGCATAGTTGCCCGCTATGCCGGAGGACGCCGCGTGTGCCATGCTGTTTCGCGCTCGTAAATATGCGCCAGCGCCAATACAGTGCATTCCGCAAATGGAGCGCCGCTGATCTGAAGGCCGATCGGCAACCGACATGGTCCGTGCCTTGAAGTCAATATTGGCAACTGAACTGACGCCCTGAAACGTTTTTGTGATGATCATCCAACTGCTAAGTCTTCGGAGATAACTCCTCATAAACGCGCCAGAACCTGCGATCTGGGCTAGGGGTTTCTCGGTTTACGCCCAATCGCCAACGCACTCAGTGATAACCGCTCCCGATAAGCGTTTCGTGGCGGGTGCGGCGCATCGCGCTGGGTGGCGTAGCGGTTCATCCAGCATTGCCGGGCGAAAAGCAGGCCATGGAAATGGCAGAGTGTGGGAAGGATGGAAAGCCATGATGCCGGCTTCCCACATTCCCACGGCCTCGACGACTGGATATGTGTCTTCTCATGCCCCTCAACTCGAATTGTCGCCACCGCAAGGGGCTTGTAACGGATGTCTCAGGTCCACAACGTAACGCATGTCCCGGTACACTCAGCGTCTGGTCACTAATTTCCGCAGGAGCGGCTGGCGTCAACGGCCGTGAAAGTAATTGCGGCTTTTTGCAAATTGGAACGTCACAGAAGCAGGCCCACTGTTAGCTATGAGGAGCGGCCGACTCCTGTGACTAATCCTGGCGGGTTGTGTTTGTTCACATTTCTTCTTCTCCCTCTTGTCCGCGCGCAAGAGGCAAGTACTCCGGCTAAGCCTGCGCAAAAATATGATGCCGCCGTGTCTGTGTCCCAGTCTCAGGGAGCCGTCCAGCATCCTTCGCTGGCTTCTCAAGAGCCGGAGGGGTTCATTCACCTTGATGTCATGGTCACCGATCCGACAGGGAAACCAGTGTCTGGCCTGAAGGCCGCTGACTTTGCTGTACTCGACGAGGGGCAGCCCAAGAAGATTGTTTCCTTTCACGCATACGACGGGGTCAGCGCCAAGCCCGACCATCCGGTAAAAATTATTCTGGTTCTCGATATGCTTGAGGCGCCGGAACTCGCTTCCCAGGCGCCACGGGCGGGTAG
>CAWFGM010000067.1:0-10022 GCA_963815175.1 uncultured Acidobacteriaceae bacterium | reverse complement strand
CACCGACCGCCTCGTGCAGTTGAGCGAAGAAAGCTGCGCCGCTACGGGCTAGTTGTTCCAGCAGAGCTGTTTCGCGAGGACTCAACGGGTTTTCGGGAGACGGTGCGGCACGCGGAGGCAGCAGGGTTCGCAGCTTATCGGCCAGGAACAACCCAATGCGCCCGTCATGCTCGCCCAGCGAATCGAGGCCGCACCAGACAACTTCGCCCGCGGCAATCAGCGTGTCCAAACTACCGGGCGTGTAGTTGACCAGGCGCGCAGGCAGAATGGAAGTTTCGATCAGCGAGGCGGCCAGCGGCGCGCCCTGCAAATGCTCGATGGTGTCGAGCAAGGCATCGAGGCCGCGCCGGCGCTGCAAGACGCCTTGCCAGTGGGTTGCCAAACGAGCCAGTGCCTGCTGCTCAATAGGCTCTACTTCGCGGCGCAGCTTGGCCAGCGACTTGCGCCGGATCAGGCGCAGTACCTCGGCATCGCACCACTCGCGGTAGACACCTCCGGGCCGGAATCCCCCTTCCAGAATGCGGCCGTCGAGCAGCAACGCCTGCAAAGCGGCCTCGACCTGCGGCGCGTCCAACGCGAAGCGGCCGCTGACTTCGCGCAGGGTGAAGGGCCCATGGGTCCGGGCGAAGCGACGGACCAGTTCCAACACCGGAGCCGCCACTGGCTGCAGCAACGCGGGCGCAATACCGGGCGGAAGTGGAATGCCCAGGGCATCGCGATAGCGGGCCGCATCTTCGACTGCGATCAGGCGCCTTTCCCCAGCTATCTTGATCTCCAGCAAACGCCGCGAGCGAAGCAGCCGGGTCAATTGATCCATGAGTTCAGGGTCGGTGAGACGGCGTTCCAATTCTTCGCGCGTGAGATCGCCGATGCGCAGCAGCAGATCGTGCATGCCGTCGGCGGAGCGCACGCGCTGCGTTTCGAGCAAGCCCTGCAGCTGTTCTTCGACCTCACCGATGGCATCCGCGTCGAGCAGCTCGCGCAGGTCGGCATCGCCCAGCAGATCGCGCAACTGCTCCTGATCGATGGAAAGGGCCTGGGCGCGGCGCTCGGCCAGCGGCGCGTCTCCGTCGTAGATGTAGTTGGCCACATAGCTGAAGAGCAATGACGACGCGAAGGGTGAAGGGGTGCGGGTGTCGGCAACATGCACGCGCACGTTGCGCTGGCGAATGGCTCGGAGCGTTTCCAGCAGCGCCGGCATATCGAAAACATCGCGCATGCACTCACGGTACGCCTCGAGCAGAATGGGGAACGATGGATAACGGGAGGCCACCGAGAGCAGGTCATAGGCTCGCTTGCGTTGCTGCCACAAAGGCGCACGGCCTTGAGCACGACGCCGCGGCAAGAGCAGCGCCCGCGCCGCACTCTCCCGAAACTTCGCCGCAAACAGCGCCGTCCCGCTGAGCTGGCGCAGGACCAGATCCGTGACCTCCTCCGCATCGAGAAGAACCAGATCGGGGTCCGGCGCCGCATCGCTGTCTGGGAAGCGCAGCACAAATCCATCGTCACCCCACATTGCTTCCACATCGGCACCGCCACTGGCACGAATACGGCCGGTGATCGCCATAGCCCAGGGCGCGTGAATGCGGCTGCCGAACGGGGTGAGCACGCAGACGCGCCAATCGCCCATTTCGTCACGCGTGCGCTCGATCACGATGGTGCGATCATCTGGCACTACGGTGGTGGCAATTTCCTGGTCAGCGAGAAAGCGGATGAGGTTCTCCGCCGCCAGGGCGTCGAGATCGTGCTCGCGGGTCAGGCGGCTCAGCGCGGCGTTACGCGGCATCTCGCGAAGTTCACGGACCAACTGGCCGATGCGGCGGCCAAACTCGAGCGGGCGCCCGGCATTGTCCCCATGCCAGAAAGGCATCTTGCCCGGCTGGCCCGGCGCCGGTGAAACCAGTACCCGGTCATGGGTGATCTCGTCGATGCGCCAAGTGGAGGCGCCCAGGATAAAGGTGTCGCCCGTCCGGCTTTCGAAGACCATCTCCTCGTCGAGTTCGCCCACGCGGACGGACTTGCCTTCAATCCCGGCGAGAAATACACCGTAGAGGCCGCGATCGGGGATGGTGCCGCCGTTGAGTATGGCCAGCATCTTGACTCCCTCGCGCGGTGTCAGCGTATCGCGGCCGCGGTCCCAGGTGATGCGCGGCCTGAGGTCGGCGAATTCGTCCGAGGGATAACGGCCGGCCAGCAGATCGAGCACACCGGTGAAAGCGGCGCGGGTGAGGCTGCTGAAGGGAGCCGCGCTGCGTATGAGCCGGAAGACCTCTTCGACGCTGATCTCGACCATCGGGACCGGTTGCTGCTTGCGGTCTAGTCCAGCAAGGTAGGGAGGCTGCGCCACGATGGCGACGATCTGCTGCGCCAGCACATCGAGCGGGTTGCGCAGAAAGCGGGTGGACTCCACCAGGCCCTCGTGCATGGCGCTCGTTACGGCGGCGCAGGCGACCAGGTCGGCGCGATACTTGGGAAAGATAACGCCTTCGCTGGCTGCGCCCACCTGGTGCCCGGCTCGGCCTATACGCTGCATGGCGCTGGCTACGGAAGGCGGAGCCTCAATCTGGATCACCAGGTCGACCGCGCCCATATCGATGCCCAGTTCGAGCGAGGAAGTCGCGACCAGCGCGCGCAAGCGTCCAGCCTTCAACTGCTCTTCGATCTCCGCGCGTTGCGGTGCGGCGATGGAGCCGTGGTGGGCGCGAGCCAGTTGCTCACCCGCCAGTTCATTGATCGCGCCCGCCAGCCGCTCAGCGATGCGGCGGCTGTTGACGAAGATGATTGTGGAATGGCGCTGACGGATGATCTCAACCAGGCGGGGATGAATGGCAGCCCAGATGGATGTCCGCTTCGGGCCCTGGGAGGCCGCACCGCTGGGGAGTTCCTCCTGCTGGCCCATACGCGCCATATCTTCCACCGGGACTTCAATGCGCAGGTCAAGCTTCTTGGGCTCGCTGGCGTCGACGATGGTGACCGGACGATAGGGGATCACGGCTGAGTCATGGTCCTCTGTCGCTGCATCGGCTTCTCCTGACGCTCCGCCAAGGAAATGCGCTACTTCTTCCAACGGCCGCTGCGTCGCGGAGAGACCGATGCGCTGCACGCGGCCCTCGGTGATGGCTTCGAGCCGCTCGAGCGAGAGGGCCAGGTGCGCGCCGCGCTTGGTGGGGACGACCGCATGGATTTCGTCGATGATCACGGTGTCCACCTGGCGCAAGCTGGCGGAGGCGTCCGAAGTCAGCAGCAGGTAGAGAGACTCCGGCGTGGTGATTAGAATTTCGGCGGGATGGCGGCGGAAGTGGCTTCGCTCTTTTTGCGATGTGTCACCGGTACGGATACTTATCTCGGGCTGGTGAAAATCGACTCCCGCCTGGCGGGCCATATTCGCGATACCGGCGAGCGGCGATCGCAGATTACGTTCTACGTCCACGGCCAATGCTTTTAGGGGGCTGATATAGATGACGCGACAGCCTTCGGTGTCCGTAGCTTTGCGGTGCAACATGAGCCGGTCCAGGCACCAGAGAAACGCGGTCAGGGTCTTACCGGTACCGGTAGGAGCGAGAATCAGGGTGCTTTCGCCACGCGCGATCGCCGGCCAACCTAGCCGCTGCGGGGCGGTCGGCTGCTCGAAGACGGCGCGAAACCAAGCCGCCGTCACGGGGTGGAAGAGGGCCAGGACATCTTCCGGTGGGGCCGCTGCCGCTGGTCGAGTTTGCTTCTTGGCCGCCATGGGTGCTGTTTCAAGGATAGCTGTTAGAGGAGGTTGGGTTGCTCCGGTTGTGTCTGAATAGGTCGCCACGGAGTTCTCCCGGCGGGGTTTGTCCCTGCAACAAACCGCTGGGTGCCCCACATCTCGCTCGTTTTTCGCGAGATGTGGGATCCACGAACCTCGACCATTAGCTTTCGGAGACTTAGCCGGACATCCAGTATTCAGCTCGGGGTTCGTTGTGGGGGAAAGAGGTGCTTCTTGAGCTAAGAAACATCCTGGTTGCGTCGCCGGGCCGGGTGCCATTAGGCTCAGGGGACGATGCAAGCAGGCGAGAATGGAATTACCCCCGAACTGCTGCGGCAGTTGACCACCCAGGCAGCGGATGCGGCGGATCATGCTTACGCACCCTATTCCAAATTTCGCGTGGGCGCCGCATTGCTTCTGCAGAACGGAGCCATCGTTACCGGCGCCAATGTGGAGAACGCTTCCTATGGCTTGACTATTTGCGCGGAGCGGTCCGCGGTGGTTCGCGCCGTCGCCGAACACGGGCCGGAGATGCGCGTGCTCGCTTGCGCCATCACCAACCTGAACCAAGCAGCGAGTCCTCCGTGCGGAGCTTGTTTGCAGGTATTGAGCGAGTTCATGCTCCCTGCATCCCGGGTCATATTTCGCGGCCAATCGGACTGGGAGGACTATCGCTTCGAAGAGGTCTTTCCCCACCGTTTCAAACTGCAAACCGGCAGGTAAGGAGAATAGCTTGGGACGGTTGACCGGCTTGCTGGGGTTGGTGGTAATCCTGTTGGTGGCATGGCTGCTTTCGACCAATCGCAAGGCTATCCGGTGGCAGACAGCAGCTTGGGGACTTGGACTGCAGTGGATCTTTGCTGTGCTGGTGCTGCGCTTTGACGCCGGGGAGCGGGCCCTGGCTGCGGCCGGCGATGCGGTCAACCGCATGTTGGCCTATGCCTTCGTAGGCTCCGGATTCGTCTTTGGCGATCTGGGCAAGCAGCACTCCTCTTTTGGGTTGATCATTGCTTTCCAGGTTTTGCCTACCATCATATTTATTTCCGCCTTTTTTGCTGTGCTGTACCACTTGGGCATCATGCAGGTTGTGATCAAGGCCATGGCTCGATTGATGCAAATCACCATGCGCATCAGCGGGGCTGAATCGCTGAATGTTGCAGCCAGTATCTTCATGGGCCAGACAGAAGCCCCGTTGAGCATTCGACCGTTCCTGCCCGGAGCAACGCAGTCGGAACTGATGACTATCATGACCAGCGGGATGGCGCACGTCTCCGGCGGCATCATGGCGGCCTACATTCTGTATGGGATCGAGGCGAAACATCTGCTGGCAGCGGTGATCATGACGGCACCCGGCACGGTACTGATCGCCAAAATGCTGGTCCCGGAGACTCACACCCCTGCCACTTTGGGCCGGGTGACAATGCCCATCAACGAAGAACACGCCAACGAGAACCTGCTGGGCGCGATTGCTCGCGGAACGATTGACGGCGGCCGGCTGGCTTTCAACGTCGGCATCATGCTGATCTCGTTTCTGGCGCTCATCGGATTGCTGAACGGGATGCTGGGGGGGATCCACAATTGGCTGGGCGGCCATCATGTTCCCTTCCCTTCCAGCTTGAATGTGATCCTGGGATTCATCTTCGCTCCCATCGCGTGGCTTATTGGAGTGCCATGGCATAGCGCACACCTGGTCGGCAATCTTCTCGGTACGCGGACGGTGACGAATGAGCTGGTGGCCTACGCGCTGTTGGGGGCGCAGAAGTCTACGCTGGATTTCCGGTCCTTTACCATTGCCACGTTTGCCTTGTGCGGGTTTGCCAACTTCAGCTCGATCGGGATGCAGATTGGGGGAATTGGGGCCCTGGCGCCGAATCGGAGAAACGATTTAGCGCGGTTGGGATTGCGCGCGATGTTGGCCGGGACTATGGCTAATCTCATGTCGGCGGCGATTGTCAGCGTCTTGCTGCGGTAGGGAGGGAGTTGAAAGAAACCAGTCCCTCTGATGGTCGAGGCCCGGCAGGGCCGACTGCTAAACGTCAGCCCAGCCCGGAAGGGCTGGGTTATTAACGGGGTGATTTCCGAGCGCCATGAGCGGCACCCGCCGGCTCCACTCCAGACCAGGGGTCGGAGGGCATGGATTGTGCCGCGCCTACGGCGCTCTGGATGCTTATCTGAAACAATCCCGCCTTTCTGAGCACTTAGCTGGGGCTGGCATGGGGCAGTGCCGCTCATTGATAGCGCGGCTTTAAGCCGAGCGCTGATACGCGTGGAGACTGGTTCACAGAGGGAAGCTTTTGGCTCAAGGGATTTTTGAGAGCGCGGAGGAGGCGGCGGCCTTTATTCGCGAGCGCATTGCGGTCAAGCCGCGAGTGGCTATCGTGCTCGGCTCTGGGCTGGGATCGTTTGCGGAGCAGGTCGAGCAGTCGGTCGCAATTCCCTACCCTGACATTCCGCATTTCCCGCGATCGACGGTGGAGGGCCATAGCGGCCGCCTGGTCGTCGGCATTGCGGCCGGTACGCCTGTAGCCGTGATGCAGGGCCGCGTCCACGGATACGAGGGTTACTCGCCGGAGGAAGTCACCTTTCCGGTACGGGTGCTGGGGCGGCTGGGCATCACAACCCTGGTGGTCACCAATGCCGCCGGAGGCATTCGGCTTGATCTCCAACAAGGCCAACTTGTCCTGTTGTCCGACCACATCAACCTTACCGGCCGTAATCCCGTTGCCGGCGCCAACGACGAACGCTTCGGACCACGCTTCTTCGACATGACGAATGCCTATTCGAATCGGTTGCGCCTGCTCGCCCACTCGGCTTCGGAGTTCGTCGACGGCGTATACCTGGGCGTCTCCGGGCCCAGCTTTGAAACGCCGGCGGAGATCAGGGCTTTTCGCACCCTGGGAGCAGACCTGGTGGGCATGTCCACGGTGCACGAGGTCATCGTTGCCCGCCATATGGGCATCGAGGTACTCGGCATCTCCTGCGTCACCAACATGGCTGCCGGCATTCTCGAACAGCCCATCAACCATCAGGAAGTCATGGAAACAGGCGCACGCGTTCAAGCGCAATTGACGGCCCTGCTAGCGAAGCTGCTGCCGGCTCTCGATGGCGGAATTTAACATCCAAACGGGCTTCGAAAGCCGATTTGCTTTGCTATCCTTGAAGTTGCTATGCCTACGAAAAAAGAGCTTTTGACCTCGCCCATCCAGCACATCGACATCAAGCAACACAACGTGGTGCCGCTGGTGGATGCCATGCAGTCCATGGCCTATAGCTCCCGTGATCTTGCCCGGGCGGCCTCCATCTACGAGCGCATGCTGCGCGACCAGGACTGTGGCGTGATTCTCTGCCTCGCCGGATCGCTGATCAGCGCCGGACTGAAACAGATTTTCGTCGACCTGCTGCGCAACAACATGGTCGACGCCATCGTCTCGACCGGCGCCAACATCGTCGACCAGGATTTCTTCGAGGCGCTCGGATACAAGCACTGGATCGCCGACGACCTCTACCGCCAAGGCACGGAAGACGCCACCTTGCGCGAATTGATGATCGATCGCATCTACGACACCCTGATCGACGAAGAAGAGCTTCGCCTGTGCGACGAGACCTGCAAGGTCATCGCCGACTCTCTCGATCCCCGCCCCTACAGCTCGCGTGAATTCATCCGCGAGATGGGCGCTTACCTGGAGAAGCAGGGCAAGACCCCGGCAAAGGGTGGAGTCGACAGCATCATCCTGGCCGCCTACCAGCTGGATGTACCGATCTTCGTGCCCGCCTTCAGTGACTGCTCTGCCGGCTTTGGCCTGGTTGCCCACCAGCATGAACGCGGCGACAAGCCCAAGGTCTCGATCGATTCGGCCAAGGATTTCTACGAGCTAACGCAGTTGAAGATCGCCAACCCGACGACCGGCCTGTTGATGATCGGCGGCGGCGTGCCCAAGAATTTCGCCCAGGACATCGTGGTTGCGGCGGAGATCCTCGGCGTAGACGCTCCGATGCACAAATATGCCATCCAGATCACGGTGGCCGACGTGCGCGACGGCGCGCTCTCCTCGAGCACACTGAAAGAAGCCAGCTCCTGGGGCAAGGTCGACACCACGTTCGAGCAGATGGTCTACAGCGAAGCCACCCTGGCACTGCCATTGATCACCGGCTATGCCTATCATAAGAAAGCATATGCAGAGCGAAAGCAGCGCCGCTGGTCACGCCTGTTGGAGCCGGTTACGGCGTAGCCTTGGGGGGTTAACCGCCGAGGATCATCGTCCTAACGCGAAGCAGTGAGTGTCCGCACTAATAGTAGGGCTGCCGTGGTACTAAAGTGGCAGCGGAAACCGCTATTTTTCTTAAGCTTGCGCTCCAGAATCGGTATACTTCGAGGCATCCCCCTAATACGGTTTCTTTCGACTATTTGGGGGTTCGCTGTGTCTCTTCTACTCGGTGTAGCCGGTTTTAGTTATGTTGTCCTTTTTCTCGGGTTTTGGTCCCTCGGCCGTATGTCGGCCATGTCAGATAAATTGGTAGAGAGCCGTGCCAACGTAATACCGTTCCATCGCGGTTAGCGGTTTGACAATAGGTGCCCGCCGAAGCAAACGAGGGTTTCGTAGTTTTCTCTCAAGGAAAACCACTCCTCGCGATCTTTACGGGCCCACGGTAATTGTGAAAGCGCCTTAATTTTCTCGAAGAAAAGCCAGTGCGTCCGCGACCTCACACTATGGAACGCGCTGCTTATCCACTGCGGTTTTCCCCCGATCCGATCCGTTGGAGATGCGTGAGTTCTTCTCCATGTTGCGTGGACTACTCTTAGGCACTGTATAGGCTAACTGGAGTTGCCTATACTACGGCTAGTTAACGTTTTAGCATGGGCCGGTATCGTCTCTTAAGCTTGACGACTGACTTGGCGAGAGCTCATTAATTAGACCCGCATCGATCGAGCACGAGTGACCTGGCTTCGAGATAGGCTACCCTCCACCATACTTTTCGCAGTTGCGCTGCTGCTTTCCGCCTATGGCGGACTCGTCCTGCTATTGGGTCGCGGCGGCACCTTCTCCGCCGCAGTGATCATGTGGGCCTGTGCCCAGGTGCTGCTGATCGCTCTATGCGTGCACAGCTTTCTGGATGCCTCGCGTCAGGATGAAGCGGAATGGCAGGTGCAACAAGTAGCTCAGTTGCAGCGAAGCATCCTGGACTCCGCCGGCCCGATGATTCTGGCCACCGACCTCGAAGGTAACCTGCTCATTTTCAATCCCGCCGCCGAACGTATGCTCGGCTACCGCTTCCATGAAGTGGTGGGCCAGTTGAATGCCCACGACCTCTTCCCCGAAGGGGAACTGGAGCGGGTAGGACAGCTGCTGGTTTCGCGCTTGGATCGCTCTCCGGCCATCGACCTGGATAGTGTCTCCCCTGAGTTGAAGCACTACGTGCAGTACGTAACCAGCTTCCCAGTGAGTCGGGTCCGCGGATTTGAGATCCTCTGCCGGCGCAAGGATGGGACCACCTTTCCCGCCATGGTTTACCTCTCCGCGGTCAGGAATACAGAAGGTGCGTTAACCGGATTGCTGGCCATTGCCACCGACCTGACCGCGACCAAGCGCGCTGAGCATGCGCTGCGCGAGAGTGAAGAGCGATACCGCGACCTGTTCGACAACTCGCAGGAAATGATTGCCACCCTGAGCCCGCGAGCCAAGTATCTGTACGTCAACCCAGCCTGGCAGACCTGCTTCGGCAAGAGCGCCGCCGCCTTTGAAAGCCTGATCAGTTTCGAGGCCGCCTTCCCGCCGGAGATGCAAAACGATGCCGCGGCCCTGTTTGACCGCGCCTTGCGCGGCGAGCGTATCGATCGCGCCAATCTCCGGGTGCAGGATGCGAATGGCATGTACCGCGAGCTGGAAGCCAGCCTGAGCTGCCGCCAGGACCGGGGCGAACCGGTTTCGGTGCGCTGCATCTTCCGCGATGTCACCGCCCAGTATCAGCGCGAACGGAGACTGGCCATGCAGCTCGCTGTCAGCCAGGTGGTGGGCGAGTCCACGACTTCGGACGAGGCCCTCCCGGCGATGCTCGAATCCCTTGGAACCAACCTGGGCTTCGATATGGCAGGACTGTGGTTTGTCAGCAGCGACCATCACACCCGCTACCTGGCAGGCTGGTTTCCGCCCGACCGGGCATGTACCGAGTTCCACCGCGACAGCATCGGGCGCGTCCTGCAAAAGGGCAAGGACCTGCCCGGCAAGATCTGGGAGGCCGAGAGTCCCTGCTGGATCGAAGACTTGCAGGAGGACGGCGACTTTCTGCGCGC
>CAWFGM010000066.1:0-20227 GCA_963815175.1 uncultured Acidobacteriaceae bacterium | reverse complement strand
ATGAGTGTTTTCGAATGGATCGAGCTCGCCGCAACGCTGGGCGTCGACGGACTCGAATTTTACGCGGGCTTTGTGGAGGACGATGAGGCTTCCTCAACCAGGTCAAAGCCGCGCTCGAGAAGCACAACCTTGCCATGCCGATGCTCTGCTGCTCTCCCGACTTCACTCAGCCCGATCCCGTTCTCTTGCAGGCAGAGATCGAGCGGGAAAAGCGGATGATCGAGATCACGGCTTTTTTTGGCGGCCAGTTTTGCCGGGTCCTCTCCGGTCAGCGCCGGCCCGAACTCACGCGGCAAGCAGGCGTTGCCCAGGTTGTCCGGGTCATCAAAGGGCTGCTTCCTTTTGCCGAAGAGCATGGCGTCGTCATGACCATGGAGAATCACTACAAAGACAACTACTGGCAGTACCCGGAATTTGCTCAGAAGATGGATGTCTTCGTGGAAATTGTGGACCAGATCGAATCGCCATGGTTCGGCGTGAACTACGATCCCTCGAACACCATCCTGGCGGGCGAGGATCCGCTGGTGCTGCTGGAACGGGTGAAGCACCGCGTCGTCTCGATGCACGCCAGCGACCGCTATCTCAAGAGCGGAACGATCGAGGATCTGCGCAAAGAAGAGAATTCAGTAGGCTACGCCAGCCGTCTCTCCCATGGCGTGATCGGTAAAGGCATGAACGACTACGACAAATCTTTTCCATACTTCATTCGGTTGGATTTCACTCCTGGGTGTCCATCGAAGATGGTATTGGATGGGATGGAAGAACTGCGGGAATCGGTGCGCTTTCTGCGCGCCAAAATCGATCGCCATTTCAAAGACTAAATCATGGAAACCATCGTACAAATCTCGCTCGACCTCACCTCCATCCCCGAAGCGCTCGAAACCGCGCGGCTCGCGATCCGTGCCGGGGTCGATTGGCTGGAAGCGGGCACTCCCCTCATCATCGCCGAGGGAATGAACGGCGTTCGCGCCCTGCGCGCCGAATTCCCCGGCGTTCCCATCGTCGCCGACCTGAAAACGATGGACGGCGGTTGGCTGGAGGCCGAGATGATGGCCAAGGCCGGCGCGACGCATGTGGTCGTGATGGAGCGCGCTCACCCGGAGACGATCAAAATGGTGGTCAAGGCGGGGAAGGATTTTGGCATCAAGGTCATGGGCGACAATCTCGCGGCCGAAGACATGGTCGCGGCGGCGAGAAGGCTAGAGGATTTTGGCTGCGATTTCGTGATTCATCACGTTGGCTATGATGAACGCCGCGGACTGGCCGCGATGGGAAAACCATATCCCAGCCCGCTCGATCAATTGCGCGAGGTGGTTGCGGCGGTCCAGGTGCCGGTTCAGGCGGTCGGCGGCCTTTCGATTGAAGACGCGATGCGCACTCCCGAATACGGCGCTCCGCTGGTCGTGCTAGGGGCTCCCCTTACCATCGACGCCGACGCGTTTAAGACGGCTTCCGGCAATCTTGAAGATAAGCTGCGCCTGGTTTGCGACCGGGTCCATGCTTATCGCGGCTAGCAGGCAGCGGGCTCCGCTGGAGCGAGCGTTACGGGGGCTCACCTGGAGTCACCTTCGGCTAATTACCGGAGTGTGGTTCCATCCGGCTTTTCCCTTCTTGCTGCGACACTGGCGGGCTAACGTTCCTTCAGATGAAGGAACTCCATCTTCAAATCTCGCGCAACGAAGAGGCCGGAGACTGGTCTGTCGTTATCAACGGTCTGCGTTACGAACACATCTCCAGTCAGATTCTGGAAGATCTCGTCGAGTGCGCCGTTATCGTTGCGGAGAATTCGTTGATAGGCCCGACACTCGTGGGTTCCGGCGAATCGCCCGCTGAAGCACCGGAGATCATCCAAGAGCAAACGGAGGGCTGGATTCGAGGCCTGGTGCAGAGCAACGATGACCTGGCGACCGCGCTGGAGCGCCTATGGGAGTCTTACAACCAGCTCCTGGCCGGCAAACCGGTCCAGAATGTCGATGAGCTTTGGGCACAAGGCAAGGCCGCTCTGACCAAAGCGGCAAAGGCCAAGAATGCGGGCTAAAGAGGCTCGAATGAAACCCCGGCGCTAGGAAGTCTTTCGTGCAGCGAATGGCGTTGACTGCACTGCCGAGGAAGGTGCATGAACCTCGAAAAAGTGGAAACCCCAGGGGCTGAGTTGTACGTAGAGGCCCACGGACTGCATCTCTTCTATATCGCGGAGGTAGTCCGTCCCGGGAATGACCCCCACCAGCCGACATTGACCAACGCCCAGACCATCCCACCGCGCATGTACCCGGCCCGCGGCCTCTCCCTGGCTTAGGTTGATAACAACCAGCCGTCGATCTTCTCCCAACACCCAACGCCAGGCGACGAGATTTTCCGCACTGTGGTTATCCGGCCATCCCGTTATCTCGCAAAGCAGCCATTCCCCCTGACGGAATATTGGGTCTTTTACGGCCTGTAGCAGCTGGCCGTAGAAGATTTGCAGTGGAAGATCAACCGGCTCCTCCGGCCGGCGCCGCAGGAAGACAGGGACTCTGACTCTCCGGCCTTCAAACTGGCCCTCGTGGAAAAGCGCTACTCCAGGGAGGGTGGCGATGGCCGTTGCCTCCGCTCGTAACTTAGCGGGCGAGAATACACCGGCGGATCGGGGCTCATCGTGGTTCTCAAGGAAGCGCACGAGCTTCTCCTGGTAAGCAGCGGGCGCCGAGAGACGACGCCGAACGCCGGCTACATCGGCGCTCCGTAGCTCGTCGTACAAATTCTTGTCATAGCAGAAGTCGAAGCCCTGCTCCTGCAGTTTCTGCTCGTTGCCCCAATAGGCTTCGGCCAGACAGATAAGGCCGGGATGAACACCACGAACTGGCGAAATGATGGCGCGCCAATAGTCCACCTCAGGCGCCTCGCCTGCACGCCCTTGCCAGGTGCGCGCAAATACTTCGTTGAGCAGAAGCTCTGCCATATCGCAGCGAACGCCGTCGCACTGGCTTGCGATATCGAGCAGAGTCTGCACCATCGCTGCACGTAGGCCAGGGTAAAAAGCGTTCAGCTGTAACACGTCAGGCCAGGCGGGAAAATTAGGATCGCGTCCGGCGGCGAGAATTCGTCCGCCTGCCCGCACGTACGAGCCAGGATCATTCGCCAGGTCCTGCTCACTTCCCGCGAAGAAGTACTCCGGATGTTGTGTGACCCAAGGGGAGTCCGGGGCTACATGGTTGGCCACGAAATCCAGAATGAGCTTGATGCCGCGTTTGGCGAGTTCGTCGCGGGCAACGGAGAGAGCTGCCGGACCGCCCAGGTGCCCGTCGACGACATAACGCCGTATGCAGTAAGCCGAGCCGACGTTATCTTCGAGAGCGAAATCAGGCAGGGTGCGGCGAAATTCGTCCAGGAGAGCGTTGTTGTGATTGGCAATGGAGATGCCCGCCGGGCTGCGCTCCCAAACGCCCATGAGCCATACTGCGTCGAAGCCATAGTTGGCGATGCTGTCCCACTCGGTTGCGGGGACGGACGCTAGATCGATCGCGAGTTTTCCATTTCCGGGTCAAGTCAGATAGCCACACCCAGGTGTTGATCTCGTAGATCGAGCGCAGTCTATCGGCGGTCAAGTTTCAGCTCCTCCATTTCTCGATGCGCCAAGGGGTGAGTGAGCGTCGCTGCGGATGAGATGAATGCTCTAAACGGGGGCCAATCAGGGGTGAGTTGGTGGGCAGTGAGGGACTCGAACCCCCGACATCCTGCTTGTAAGGCAGGCGCTCTAACCAACTGAGCTAACCGCCCAACTGGAACGATGGTAACACGGCCCCTGCTACGTATCGGAGCTGCTTGAGGCAGAGGCACACTGCAGGTCCCTCGGCTTCGCTTCACGATGACAAAGTTTGGATGGTTGGCGGACCTTGGCATTGGTTATTCGGATGGAGGGTTCTGAGAGTGGTTGCGATAGTTCATCTGAGAAGCGCTGCCATCAGGGCAAAGCGGGCTTCGGAGTTAATTCACAAACGACAACACGAACGGCGTATTATGGGCGCGAACCTACCTGCACAACGAAGGAGCAACTATGGGCTTACTCGACGCCTTGACATCTATTGCCGGCGGAGCTTCCCCGGAACACCACGGCGTAGCCGACGCACTTAGCCAGGTGATGCAGGAGCATCCCGGTGGCATGGACGGCATCCTCAACCAACTGAAGCAAAACGGACTAGCCGATCAGGTGCAGTCCTGGATCAGCCCGGGAGAGAACAAAGCCGTAAGCCCCGACCAGGTGCAGCAGGGCCTCGGCACCTCGACCGTGGAAAACATTGCACAACGCGCCGGGATCTCTCCAGCAGTCGCGAGCTCAATCATTGCTGTAGTGCTTCCCCTGGTTGTCTCCCACTTTTCTGGCGGCAGCGGGCAAACCGCCCAAGCCGGCGGCCTGGCTGGGTTGGCATCTAAGATCTTCGGCAGCAACGCCTAAATGTTGGACCGGGAGCTCGGCGGAATCGAACCCGACCGGGCTCGCCACCCCCCGATTAGCCTGCGCCGCTTCGGCTTGTTAACTTTAAGAAGGCGAGAGGCACAACGGCACCCAAGGGGCATTAGGTTTTGAACAGGCAGGAGATTCCATCAACAGAAGGCCCGCTCGCGACATCGAGCGACAAGAAGGACCGTCTCACCGTCGGGGTGGACCTGGGGGGGACGAATCTGCGCATTGCTGCCTTCGATGCAGCATGGAACCGTCTGGCCTATATCAACTTACCCACTCGAGTGAACGAAGGCCCCGACGTCGTAGTGGCGGACATGTGCGATGCGATCCAGCGCGTACTCGAGCAGTGCGGACCGAACCAAGAACTGCTGGGTGTCGGTATCGGGGCTCCGGGCCCGCTGGAACTGCCCTCAGGAAGATTTCACCGGCCACCCAACCTGCCTGGATTTGATGGTTTCCACCTTAAGGATGCAATGGAGTCGAAATTGCACACGCAGGTAATCGCCGAGTGCGATGCAAACGCGGCGGCGTTGGCGGAGTGGAAGAGCGGCGTGGGCAAAGAGATGCCGGGCGATTCCATGTGCATGCTGACATTGGGGACAGGCGTGGGCGCGGGAATCGTTCTAAATAGAAAAATCTGGCATGGCATGAATGGCATGGGCGGGGAAGGCGGACACATTCCGGTAGTTGAGAATGGCTTCCCGTGCGGCTGTGGCGGCCGCGGGTGCCTGGAACAATATGCCTCTGCGACGGCCATTTGCCGAGCCGCGACCCGGGCTGCAGCCCGCGGCGGGGCTGACCGTATTGCGAAATTGATTGCCCGCCGCATCGAAGCCCATGGCGAATTCACTGCACGCGATCTGGCTGGCCTGGCCCGCGAAGGGGACGAGCCCTCGCGCCAGATTTTCGCTGAGGCAGGCAAGTACCTGGGCATGGGCCTGGCGATGCTGGTGAATGTCTTCAACCTGCCGCTGTATGTCATCGGCGGCGGCGTGGTGAGCGGTTGGGATCTGTTTGCCCCGCGGATGTTCGAAGAGCTGCGCAGCCTGAGCTACATCTATGGGCTTACCCAGCCGAACGCAGATCAGGGCTTTACGGTTGGCAAGACCTATGTCGTTCCTGCCGCCACCGGGCCGGATGCCGGGTTGCTGGGAGCGGCGATGCTGCCTTATCTTGAAGCCGGCACGCTCTGAAGCCGAATTTCCTGGTGTGCCTTTTCAGCTTGCTGACAGGGCCGGCGACGGATCCTTGTGGACCGAACCTCTGTAGCCGTAATAGGCGATGTATACGTAGCAAAGCGCGGGCAGAATGAAGGCGTGGTGAATGCCGATGTGGTCGGCTAGAGCGCCCTCGGCCAAGGGGATGATCGCTCCACCGACGATCGCCTGCACCAGGAGGCCGGAACCCTTTGCCGTCAGCGGCCCCAAGCCATCCACACCCAGTGCAAAGATGCTGGGAAACATTACCGAATTGAAGAGTCCTACCAAAATGATGGAGCCCATTGCAAGCCAGCCGGTGCTCAGCATCGATATCACGACCAGGATGCAGGCCACCACCGCGACTGTGCCCAGCACCGTTCGCGGGGATAACTTCTGCAGCCCGGCGGCGCCGATGAAGCGACCGACCATGGCGCCGAACCAGTAGAGCGAAACCAGGCCGGCGGCGGTTTTGACGCTCATATTGCCGATCTCGGGCTGGGTGAAGTAGTTGATGAGAAAACTACCAATCGCCACCTCAGCGCCGACGTAGAGAAAAATTCCCAGGGCGCCCAACACCAGCTGCCGCTGCTTCCACAAGTCCCTGGCTGCCGTATCGACATCTCCCATGGGGCGGAATTCACGGGTAGTCTCGATTTTGGGCAAGTTAAACATGGCGATGGCGAGCGCCAGGGCGGTGAGCGCCAGAGCGATGCCGATATAGGGAATCTTCACGGTCGAGGCTTCATGCTGACGATATGCCAGCAACGCCGGGCCGGAGAGCTGCCGCAGCTGGCTCGACGACAAGGGCGCCCCAGCCAAAATAAGAATTCCCCCGACATACGGGGCAATCGTGGTCCCGAGCGAATTGAAGGCCTGGGTAAGGTTGAGACGGCTGGAAGCTGTACGCGACGGGCCAAGCACGGTGACGTAAGGATTGGCAGCCACTTGCAGCGCGGTGACGCCCGTGGCCAGCACAATGAACGCCGCCAGAAAGAGCCCAAAGGAAGGCACGTTGGCGGCGGGCACAAAGAGCACGGCCCCGACCGCCATAACGAGCAACCCGACGACCATGGTCCTCTTGTATCCGATCTTCTCGATCACCATGCCGGAGGGAATGGCGAAGAGGAAGTAAGCGCCGAAGAACGCGAATTGGATCAACATGACCCGGGCATAGGTCAGTTCGAAAATTGACTTGAGATGCGGAATGAGAATGTCGTTCAGGGCGGTGAGGAAACCCCACATAAAGAACAGGGTGGTCACCATCGCCATGGCGCGATAGTTGCTGGGGTGGTCGCTACTGCTGAGTGACGTCTTGGTTACGGCTGCTTGAACCATGAGGTAGGAGCTCCGCCGGTTTCTGTGGTCCGTCTCAAACCGGGCGGATCAGCATAATTTGGATGCACACCAGCGCCGCCGGTGACACGCCCAAAGTTAACACAGGGTTGCTGCGGGACGGAATGCGTAGACGGTTTCTTTGCCCAGGCCGATGAACCTTGTTAAGCTAAGGCGTTTTGACGAGGACTCCCGGATCATGCTCTCTGCTAAGCATTTACACGGTCTTCTTTTTCTCCTCTGCCTGGCTGGGTTGGGCTGCCTGCGCGCGCCCGCCCAGGACCTGCGGGAAGCGCCGCTGCCCTCGCTGCTGACCCCGGAATCGCAAAGCGTCCTGGAGAAGTTAGCCACCTTATCAGCTCTCCCCACGCCCAGTTGGCGTTATCACGCCGGTGATCTGGCGCACGGGGAGTCACCTTCCCTCGACGATACCGGCTGGCAGGCTGTAGCCGCGCCGGCGACCTTGCCCGCCGAGGCCCTGTGGATGCGGGCTACCATCGAAGTGCCCAAGACCCTCAACGGATACGACCTGACCGGCACGCAGATTTCCTTCCGCTTGCGGGTTGAGGCCAATGGTCCGGTGACGCAGATTGTCTACTTCAACGGGCGTCGCGTGGCCATGGGCCCAGACCTCGAGCCAATCACCCTCTTCGCAGAGGCCCACCCGGGAGACAAGGTGCTGGTCGCCGTGAAGCTGCTGCATAGCGAAGATCAAAAGCGATTTCGTGGCTCGGACCAGACCATTCAATTCGCCGCCAACCGTCCCAATCCAGAGGATTTTCGACAAGAGGCGGTTTCCGCTTCCCTGCTGCTCCCCGCTCTTGGAGATGGCGACACCGCGCAGAAACTGCAATCCTTCATCCATGAAGTGAACTTGACGGCCCTAAGTGATGCCAACCAAGTAGCTTTTGACGATTCCCTGCGGGAGGCGCAAAAGGGCCTGATGACGCTCAGGCCGTTGCTGCAGAAAGCCGACATTCACCTCACCGGGAACGCGCATATTGACGCAGCGTGGCTTTGGCCATGGACCGAGACTGTCGAGGTGGTCCGGCAAACCTTCGGCACCGCGCTGCAGTTGATGGATGAATATCCGAAATATACGTACTCGCAATCAGCCGCAGCCTACGACGAGTGGCTGGAGCAGAAATACCCTCCGGAGTTTGCAGAAATTCAAAAGCGAGTGAAAGAGGGCCGCTGGGAGATGGTCGGAGGCATGTGGGTGGAACCTGACCTTAATATGCCCGACGGCGAGTCTCAAGTGCGGCAACTGCTGGTCGGCAAGCGTTACTTCCAATCCCGTTTTGGAGTGGATGTGCGCATCGGCTGGAACCCGGATTCCTTCGGATATAACTGGCAGCTGCCGCAGATCTACAAGCGCTCCGGGGTCGACTACTTCGTAACCCAGAAGATGGCGTGGAACGACACCAATCAGCTCCCGCTCAAGCTTTTCTGGTGGCAGTCACCAGACGGCAGCCGGGTGCTCACTTATTTTCCCCACGACTACGTCAATGAGATCGATCCAGTTGATATGGCCAAAGCATTTGCCCACGCGCGCCAGGACAATCCCGGGACCACGGAGATGATGCACCTGTACGGGATCGGGGACCACGGGGGCGGACCGACCCGCGCCATGCTGGACTCGGGCGATCGCTGGCTCGCACCCGATAAAGCTTATGCGCAGCTCCATTTCGGGGTTGCACAGAGTTTTTTCTCCGCAGTGGAGAAAGAGTTGGACACGGCGCACGCACCGGTCTGGAATTACAAGACCCTGGCCGCGGGCGACACCAAACTGCCCCCACCACCAGCCGGGTTGTGGAGCCTGCCGGTCTGGAACGACGAACTCTATTTTGAGTACCACCGCGGGGTGATGACCACCCAGGCGGCCCATAAGCGCAATATGCGGGAGAGCGAAGAGGAGATGCTAAACGCCGAGAAGTGGTCTTCGATCGCCTGGCTTAGCGGAACTCCCTACCCGGCGGCCCAGCTCAATGAAGCCTGGAAGAAGGTGCTCTTCAACCAGTTCCACGACCTCGCTGCGGGATCAGGGATCGGCGTCATCTATAAGGATGCGCAGAAGGACTACGACATGGTCCGCTTTACCGCGGACGCGGCCACCAGCCAGGCGCTCGGCACCATTGCCAGCTACGTTGATACGCAGAGCCGCAGCAAGGGGGTCCCGGTGCTGGTCTTCAATCCGCTGGCCTGGGTGCACAGCGGAGTAGTCGACTTCACTGTGCAGTTGCCGGAGCCGGCTCCCGCGATTGAGATTGTAGACGAGGTAGGGCAGGTTCTTGCTTCGGAAAGCTCGCTCACCAACGCTGCGACCCACACCTTCTCGGTGCACGCGATGGTGCCTGATGTGGAGCGCATGGGCTACAAGCTGGTCTTTGCGCGCCCCGCTATGGCTCGGAATCGAACGGTCCCGGGGGTTCAGGTCAGCGCGGATGGGCATACGCTGGAGAATCAGTTCCTGCGAGTCACAGTCGACCCCAAGACTGGTTGCATTAGCAGCCTGGTGAATAAGAAGACCAATTTCGACTCGATCACCGCTGGAGCATGCGGCAACCAGCTGCAGGCGTTTGTCGATAAACCCAAAGATTACGACGCGTGGAACATCGACGCGGATTTCGACAAGGTCGTCACCAATCTGGACATGGTCGATTCCGTACAGGTGACCGAGCATAATTCGCTGCGTGCGGTGATCCGCGTGACGCGGCATTGGCAGGCGTCCACCTTCGTTGAGGACATTACGCTCTACAACGGCCTGCCTCGAGTGGATGTCGTGATGGATATCGAGTGGCACGAGCGGCACAAGCTTCTCAAAGCGGCTTTCCCTCTCGCTGCCAGCAGCGCACAAGCTACGTACGAAATTCCCTATGGCAGTATTGAGCGGCCGACCACACGCAATAACAGTGTCGAAGACGCCAAGTTTGAAGTGCCGGCGTTGCGTTGGGCGGACCTGGGCGATGAGAAGAACGGCTTCAGCCTGATTAACGAGTCTAAGTATGGATACGATGCCAAGGGGAACGTGCTTCGGCTCTCCTTGTTGCGATCGCCGACGTCGCCTGACCCGGAGGCCGATCAGGGCCACCAACATTTTTCTTATGCGCTGTATCCCCATGGCGGCAGCTGGAAGGACGCGCTCACCGTCCGCCAGGGTTATGACTTCAACTATCGGTTGGCGGCCATGCAGGTGTTGCCCCATGCGGGAAAACTTCCGGGCAGCTTTCATTTTCTTGATGTCGATCAGGATAACGTGGTCGTGACCGCGATGAAGAAGACAGAGGACGGTGATGGCTTGCTGGTGCGGTTCTATGAGTGGGCCGGCAAGGGCGGGAACGTTACGCTGACGCTTCCTCCGGGAATCGTCTCAGCGAGCTTGGCCAACTTGATGGAAAAGCCGGAAGGTTCGCCGTTGGCAGTCGTCGCGGGTCGAAAGGTCACTGTACCGGTTACACCTTTTGAAATTCAGACCGTGGTTATTCACTATCCTTCGCCTGCGCAGAGTTTTCTGGCGGCGCATACCGCCGGCCGAGCATTGCTGGGCCGCTCGAAATAGCGCATGGGTGGCCGTGTCGATTGCCGGCCACGGCGGGGCGACTCTGTCGGTTTTCGTCAGATGAATGGGCAGCACTGCACCCCGGGGACCAGGTCCTCCTCGGGGTTGCAGGGAAGGTGCGGTCCCACACTCGACTTCCGTTAGGGAAGGGCGGAGTCAGCCGACGACCACGCGGGCCATTGCCAGGTCGAGGATCTCCGGCGTAAAAACGAGGTCCGTCGCTTGTTTGCTTCGCTTGCGGTAAAGGGCCGTCGTCTCACAGAGAGCCACGATGTCCTCCACCTCGGCGGGATTGATTACGTTTTCTAAAATGCGCTCGCAAAATAAGTGCTCGTCGAGGCCCTGCAGAACGAAACCGCGGCGCTTCGCCTCGCTGAGATAGAAGGTCGTTACATCCGCGAGCATTCGCTGCGCGTCTTCAGGGATCTCTTCGCGATGCGCCTTGCCTACTTTGGCTCCCGGAAGCACCAGCTTGATGCCGAAGATGTTGTCCAGATCGCTGTTGGCCTCAAAGGACACCGTGGTGGCGGCCACCAGAACGTTCTGCCGCTCGGATGTGGTCTCAATGAGAGCGTCGAGCTCAGTGAGGACCTCCGGATCACCCTGCTGGTAGGCCAGGTCGATACGGGGTAGCAGCAGCATCACCTTCTGCCATTTATAGCTGCGCACGAGGCTCTTTGCCTTGGCCAGCGCGTCGCTGTCCCGGGGATTGAAGACCGTGACCACCCGGTCCATCCCAGCCAGTTGCGCGATCTTCTGCGCCAGACTCTTCTTGCCTGTCTGGTTAGGACCGATGATCAGCACCTCATTGCCGATCTTCAGGTCCTGATAGGCAGCTGGATTGCGCGCACGATCGATCAGGTCGGCGATGCTGTTGAGCAGGTCGTCCATGCCCGCGACCCTCGGCCGAAGCGTGCTCACCAATTCGTCTTCCAGGCTCAGATCGATGCGCTCCTTACGCTTGCGCACCTCGGTGATGAACTCGATGAAGGCCGGCAAGGCGGCTACGGAGCCGACGAAGACGGCAAAGACCAACACCTGCTCGGTGATCAGAAGCGCCGAGGTGTTGCCAGCCGCAGGGTCGAACATATGGGCAGGATAGCAGGCAGCCGTCACCCGAATTTCCTGTACGCCGCACAGAACGAGCCACGTGTGGGGGCTTTCATTAAGGAAGGCCCCATGAACTTTGCCAACGCCAACCAACACGATAGGAAATCCCGGGTCAAGGGTTATCTTCACCGTTACCCGTAACCAAAGGTGGATTCCCTCGAGCGATGGTTCCACTAGACTTCATAGGGCGTGGGAACCATTCCAAGCATGACGCAAAAGAGCCTTGTGCAGGCCCTCGCCAAATGGGTTGGAGTGGCTGTGCTGGCGGCTTTGTGTTGCGGCTCCGCCTGGCCTGCGGACCGGGTCATCGTACAAGCGGATGACAATAGCCTGAGCAGGCTCGCCGGCAACACCAGCAGCCGCGCGCGGCGGGAGTTTGACCGGGGCCGGGCGCCGGATAGCCTGCCCCAAGAACACATCCTTATGCTGTTGCGGCGCAGTGATTCGCAGCAACAGGCCCTGGAGCAGTTCATCGGGCGGCAGTACGACCCACAGTCCCCTGACTTTCACCGCTGGCTTACGCCGCAGCAATTCGGCGCGGAGTTTGGGCCGTCGAACGAAGACATCGGTAAGGTCACCCAGTGGCTCATGCAGCGTGGATTCCGGCTGAACCGAGTACCCGCCGGAGGCCTCTTTGTGGACTTCAGCGGCACCGCAGGCCAAGTGGATCAGGCATTCCACACCGAGATCCATCGCTATCGCATTCATGGGCAAGACCACTACGCAAATGCCAGCGATCCGTACATACCTGCGGCATTGGCCCCCATCGTCTCGGGCTTTCGCGCCCTGAACGACTTCCATCCCCACCCCATGACCGCCCATCTGGGCGTGGCGCATTTGGATCGGAGCACCGGAAAGTGGTCGCGATCGAGCGCGGAAAGCGGGCACCTGACCGCGCCCGCAAACGGTCTCTATATTGCTGGTCCGCAGGACTACGCCAAGATTTACGGGGTCGACAAGGTCTGGCAGGAGAAGTTGGATGCAAGGCCGTGGGCGCCGCCGATCGTTGGCACCGGACAGACTATTGCCGTGGTAGGCGAGACCAACCTGGAGAGCGCCGATATCCAAAGCTTTCGCGATACGTTCGGGATTACCGCGCTGGGCCCTAACGGGTCGGTGCAGATGGAGAATCCTCCCTCAAACGTGTGCGCGGCGCCCGACCCAACCGATAACGAACCGGAAGGCTACCTCGACGCGGAGTGGTCCGGCGCGATGGCTCCGGACGCCACGGTCGACTATGTAGCCTGCGGACGGCAGGGTGTCACCTCCGGGGCCGATCTGGCTGCCGCTTATATCATTCAGGACCCGGCTCATGTGCAACGGATTTCGGTGCTCAGCACCAGCTACGGCGATTGCGAAACGCAACCGCAGAGCGAAGCCAACCAGTTCTACGTCGCGCTGTGGCAGCAGGCAGCGGTGGAAGGAATCACGGTGGTGGTCGCAACCGGCGATACCGGTGGCGATGGTTGCCAGGATGTGGGCGCCTACGCGACCGGCGGCCTTTCTCCGGTGAATGAAGCCTCGACGCCGTACAACATTGCTGCCGGGGGCACGGATTTCAGCGATGTCTTCAGCGGAACCACCAGCACCTATTGGTCCCCGGTCAATGGCCCTAACTTTGAGAGCGCGCAATCGTATATCCCGGAGATGACGTGGAACGAAAGCTGCGCCAGTCCCCTGGTTCTTCAGTTCTTTGGCCAAGGATTCACTAGCAGCTCCGGGCCCAATGGCTTCTGTACCTGGGCGGCGCAGCAGCCTGTGGATCCCAACACCGGCTTTTCCCCCTACGCGAATGCCTGGGCAGGAAGCGGGGGCCTGAGCTCGGTGTCGGGCCGGCCCGCCTGGCAGACCGGCGTCCCAGGGATTCCCCAGCAGGGCGGGAGGGCGGTTCCTGACATCTCCATGTTCGCCTCCGGGGGCTACACCTGGTCGCAAACGCTGATTCTTTGCGATTCCGGGCTGGCGGGGATGCCGGCGGGGACTGCGTGTGATTACAGCAATGCTGATGACGTTTTTGCAAACTACGGAGGCGGGACCTCCTTCGTTGCCCCGGCCTTCGCCGGCATCATGGCGTTGATCAACCAAAAGAGCGGGGATCGCCAGGGGCAGGCCAACTATGTCCTCTACCCGCTGGCGGCGGAACAGTACGTCAGCTATGGCAGCTCCACCCAGCCTAGCCTGGCGAATTGTGCTGCTTACCTGGGTCCCCAGGTGCTCAGCGGGTGCTACTTCCATGACATCAGCGCCACGCCGAACACGGGGACTTCGCCGTCAACGCCATTTGTCACCGGCACCACGTCTGTACCCTGCACCGGCACAGCCACCAGTGCCGGGACGTTCACCGATAGCAGTACGGATCCGGCTTCAAACAATGAAAACTGCTACGGATACCAAATCACCGTTACTGCCAATGCCGGCTCGCTGACCAACACGCCTGACTACTATGGGTTGCTGAGCACTTCGGATAATGGGATCTCTCCGGCCTTCGCGGCGGGTCCAGGCTACGATTTGGCCACCGGCCTGGGCAGCCCCAACGTCTTTAGCCTGGTCAACGCCCCGCAGTGGTCGGGCGGGGGCCTGGCCACCAATGTGACTCTGACGCTCAGCCAGTCGACCATCGAAGCAACGCAGAGTGTGACCTTGCTGGCTACCGTGACCGGCCAGGGGCGGCTGCCTGTGCTGGGGGGCACGGTTACCTTCTACTCGGGGAACACGGTGTTGGGATCGGTCACCAACCGATGCTCAGCGCGCGGGATTTTTGGCCTGCAGGTGACCGGGTCAGCCCTTGGTGGGCCCGGGAGCTATCAAAATATATTGGCCTCGTTTGCGGGAGGCGCTGAAAGTTGCCGCCGAAGGACCGCAACCTACTACGGGTCGCAGTCGGCTCCAGCCACGCTCGTGGTGAGCCAGGGACAGCTCGGACTGCTGTGGCCACCGCTCCGCGCGGATGTGCCAAGGGCCTTGCCCGGGCCTTGGAGATAGCCGGCCAAAGCCGGACCCAGGGGTCTGCCTCCTGACGAAGGACGGGTAGGCGAGGTTGACCGTAAGTGCGTCGGATGAATCGAGAGTCAGGGGGGAAGAGCACTGGAATCCCACATCTCGCGAAAAACGAACGAGATGTGGGGCACCCGTCCTTCGTTAGGGAGGCAGACCCCTGGATATGGGAATCCCGTCTACGACTTGTCGCGGGTTGGTGCTTCCAACATACTGATGGGGGCGCGGTAGAGAAGAGAATAGAGCAACGGAAAAGCAAATGAAGCCGGGTGGGAGTGTCTACTCCCCTGAATTCGATCTTGTGCTGGCCTGCCTTCGCTGGCCGCAGGATACAGTCGACAGCGATCGCATACGCTCGCTTGCGCAGCAGCCAATCCGTTGGCCTCATCTGCTCGAGATTGTGGACCATCATAAAGTGGTCCCGCTCTTCGCTCGCAATTTGGAGACCTTCGCGCCCGGCTACATGCCAGACGAACAAGCCGCCGTGCTGCGCGCCAACCGCGTAGCCAATGCGCACGCCTGCCTGGGGCGTACCGCGGAGCTTGTCTCCCTGCATCGACTGTACCGCGAGCAACAGATCGATCTTCGGATTTTCAAGGGCATTCCGCTGGCCATCGCGGCCTTCCAAGATCCCGCCATGCGCGATGCCGGCGACATCGATCTTCTGGTTGCGGAGAGGGACATTTTCAAAGCCGGCGAGATTCTCGAAAGCCAAGGCTACGCGCGCTTCCAGCCAAAGGCGCGCCTGACCCCACGCCGGCTGCGCTCCTACCTGGCCCACCAGAAGGACTTCTCTTATGAACACCCGGCAACCGGCATGGTCATCGACTTGCACTGGCGGCTCTTTCGGAATTCGTTCCTGCCTGCCAACGCCCGCATCGAGGAGGTGGGCGAGGACTGGATCAACCTCGGCTCCGAGCGTCTTGCAACCTTCCCGGCACTACGGCAGTTGCTTTATCTCTGCGTGCATGGAGCGCTGGACGGATGGCTGCGTCTGAAATGGCTGGCGGATATCGGCGCCCTACTGCACACCATGACCGCGGAGCAACTTACTGTGGCGGCGACGGCTGCATCGGAGCAGCAAGCGCTACCGCAATTCAGCGCCGCTCTTCTTCTTTGTCATGATTTACTCGGCTATGACCCGGACTCTCTACCGGCTGGCTGTCTCAACCGGAACGACAGCAGAGTCGCGCACATTCTGCGCTTCGGGAAAGAGTTGCTTACCTCGAACCAATACCGTCCTTCACGAGAGCGGATAGCGTCGCGGCGATGGTTTCTCAATGAATTTCGGCTACACAGCACGCTGCGCTATCGCTGGGACCTGATAGAGCGATCGCTCTTTCGTCCGCGGACCTGGCACACCTTTGATTTACCCGACGCACTCTTCCCTCTTTATGCGCTCCTCAGTCCCTTTGAGTCGTTGGGCTTTCACTTCGGCCATCGCCTGGCAATGCTCAGGCGGCCCAAGCCGGCTGGCCCCTCGAAGGCTGGACAGCGGGCTCCATTCACCCGAATGCTCTTCCGCCGCATGCTGGAACTGGCCCCTGCCGACCTTGCCCTGGCAATCGAAGCTGCATGCATGCTCACCTTTTTCCGCATTGCGCTCAATTTTCTTCCCGTGCAGACGCTCACTACATGGATGGGCAAAGCCCGACAATCCTCGCTTGCGCAAAAGGATGCGGCGCAGACGCTTCGCCGCATCGAGTGGTCCATCGACGCAGTGGTTCGTCACCTCCCCTTCACCTTTGTCTGCTTTCCTCAATGCCTGGCCGCCTACTTCATGCTTCGCCGCCGCCACATCGCGAGCAAACTCTTCTACGGTGTCACGCGCGATGCGGACCAGCTCAAGGCTCACACCTGGGTCAAAGTGGGAGATCGAACCGTGGTGGGGGGCGACCTCGAGTCGCGCTTCACCGTGCTCACGACCTTCCCGTGAAAGCCTGTGAAGCAGGCGAACTCTACTCGTTGAGCAAAAATTTCTCCAGTGTATCCACTGTCGACTTGAGGTGGGTGAGGCCCCAGGGACGGATCAGACGATAGGCCTTCGCTTGCGATAAAACCCGGCCGCACAGCAGGAAACTTTTCTGCCGCTGGCCGGTGGCTTCCAGCAGATAAGCCTGGTGGGTCAGATTCATCAATGACGGAATCGCCTCAATTGCGGATACATCTTCGATCCTCGGGGTAGTGGAAGGGTCTTCCGTGTTCTCCAGAAAGATCAGCTTGCGAATCGGCTCGGGAGCGAGACCACTGACCAAGGGCAAGCGATATTTGTCGTCCTCGCTGAACACTCGTTGCAGCCCCTCAGCTTGCTCTCCGAGGTGCTGCAACGAGTCGCGCCACAACTTCAACCACGGAGCGGTTGGGACCACCATCACTTGATCTGCCGGCTTGGGATCGATGAGGCAGACGTCGTCGGCCAGCACGCGGAAGCCTCGTTGTGCCAGATGTGCGGCTAACGACGACTTACCCTGGCCGGAGCGAGCCAGAAATGCGTGCGCTCCGTGGCATCCGTCGACGGGCTTGCTGCTGACCGCGCTGGCATGAAGAGGAAGCAGCCCTCGCTGCTGGCACAGCACGGTGAAGATGGTCCCCAGCAGGTAAGCGCGCACGTCGAGCGGGAGCGCACCCGTATCCGGGCTCACAACAATCTCCTGCCCATTGGTAACCAGGTAGCGGGCGATGCCATGGATGCGCAAGAGGTACTGCGATGCAGTTGCGAAGCAATCGGGATCGATTTCTACGGCCCCTGGGAGATGATCCGGGACATCTCCCAGGCGAATCGTGACCGGATGCGGCGTGCCCCTTTCATGTTGTATGAGGGGTAATTCCGGAAGCACAATTTCGGAGAAAAGAGTAACCTCGCCCAGCAGATACACTCCTGCAGCCTTTATCATCTACTATCCCCAAAAAGTGTCAGCCACGTCCATTGCAAGTTAACCTTTAGATGGTAGAAAACCCACACTCCAGGGTTTAGTATCTACTCTAGTAACTAACACGGGGAGGAACGCATTGACGCTGGTTACCTCCTGCGTTACGCTCTAGCTGTACCGGGTGGCAGGGCGTTAGTTTCAAATTTACGGGGTCCAGGGAGCTTTCAATGAAGAGCTACGACGCTAAAGATCACGGCGCATCTGACCAGGTTGCGGGCCAGGCGAAGAAGCCGTGGGTCACTCCGTCGCTCGAGATAATCGCTCTTAAGAGTGCCGAGGGTGGTACTCATCCTTCGCACGCTGACGGAGCCGGCGGCCACTTTAATCGTCCCCGCTCTTAGGTCATCCCATTCCATCGTTGTGGCTTCTTCAGAACATTTCTCGTTCGATAAAGATTACAGCAGATTAAAATTTTAAGATTGACGGTGAACCACACCGTTTCCTCGTATGAGTGCAATTGCGGGAATCTGGTCCTTTGACGGCGGAGTTCCCGTCTCCTCAGCCTGCCATGACATGCTTCAGGCGCTCAGCTTGTATGGCATGGATGACCGCTCGCAATACACCGGTTCGTCAGTTGCCATGGGCCGTTGTCTCCTCCGCCTTCTCCCCGAAGATCAGTTTGACCACCAGCCGCTCTCGGCTCCCGGCGTCACCGCGCTGGTCGCGGATATACGTCTCGATAATCGCGCCGAGCTTGGGGCGGAGTTAGGGCTCTCCACGCAACAGACTGCGGCGATGGCCGACAGCGATATGCTTCTGGCGGCGTGGCAGCATTGGCGTGAGCAATGCATGGATCATCTTTGTGGAGCTTTCAGCTTCGCGGTGTGGGACGAGCGGGAACAGCATCTTTTCCTGGCGCGCGATCACACCGGGGAACGTCCTCTCTTCTATACCTCAACGGCAAACAACTTCGCCTTCGCATCGATGCCCAAGGGCCTGCATCGGCTGCCGTTTGTAGCTGCGGAAGTGGACGAGGACTACGTGGCGCGCTACCTTACCCTGGCCAACATCCCCATCGAACAAACCATCTTCCGCAATATGCGGCGCCTGCCATCCGGCTGCGCGCTGAGCGTGCAGCGTGGGAAGACGAAGCTCTGGCGTCACTGGCGCACGGACCAATTGCAGGATCTTCGACTTCGCTCGCCGGAGGAGTACCTGGATTGCTTCCGCGAAAGATTCGACCAGGGGGTACGCGCCCGCCTGCGCACAACAGGGGGCATTGGCGCGCAACTGAGCGGCGGTTTGGATAGCGGCGCGGTGGCCGCGACCGCGGCGGGATTGCTTCGTGCCCAAGGCCGCGAGCTCACCTGTTTTACGGCAGTGCCCGGCCCCGGCTTTGCAGGCTTAGATAGCAAGACTCACTTTTACGATGAGGGCGCCCCTGCGTCCGAGGTGGCCGCGCTCTATCCCAACATGCGCCATGTGCTGGTGGACTCGAGCGGCACATCGTTTCTCGACATCCTCGATCACAATAACAATCTCTATGACCACCCATGCTTCGGACCGAGTAACGAGGTTTGGTCAAACGCCATCCTGGACCGCGCACGCGCAAGCGGAATTACTGTCCTGCTGAATGGCAATTGCGGCAACTCAACGCTCAGCTATGACGGCATGCCGGCCTTTTCCGCATGGTTTCGCTCCGGCCAGTGGGGAACGCTGGCGCGGGTGGCGCGGCAGTTCACCCGGACGCGCAATACGTCATTAAGGTCGATCGTTCGCCATGCTCTGTGGCCGTCGCTTCCCTTCTGGCTGCGCAGCATAACCGATCCGCATATGCGCGGCTTCTCGCTCGACTACAGCATTCTGCATCCTGAGATCGCCAAGCGTCTAGATCTGGAGCGTGCTGCTTTTCACGATTTGAATCAGAACTCTCCCGACGGACGCACCATGCTGCGCACGCTGCTGGAATATGGAGATATCAGTGACACCCCAGTGGCATCACAAGGGGGATGGCAGCTGGATTTTCGCGATCCTACTTATGACCGGCGCATCGTCGAGTTCTGTCTCACCGTGCCGCTGGAAGAGTTTCTCCGTGGAGGCCAGTTGCGCTCCCTCGCGCGGCGCGCCATGGTGGGGCGCTTACCGCCCAGCACGTTGCGCAGGACGCAGCGGGGCCGTCAATCGGCGGACTGGTACGTGAGCATGGGGGCAGTCCGCGGCCGGATGACGGCAGAACTGGAGCAGTTGCAGAGTTCTCCACTGGCGAGCCATATGCTTGACCTGGCACGCATGCGCTCGTTGATCGAGAACTGGCCGAGTAGCGGTTTCGAACGACTGGATTTGAACCGGTCGCATCACATCGCGCTCAGCCGTGGTTTTTCCGTGGGCAAATTTTTGCTGCAGTACGACCCAAACGTTAACCGATGATCGCGGGTCTGTCCGAATTGGTCGAGGGTCATCCATTTGTGAAAGCTGGCGCTGGCTGGGGTGTGCATGTCACGCAGCAGTTGCTGCAGGGTAGGCTACGCTTCAAGATTATATTGCAACCGGTAAAGTTGCATATCGGGCGACGGGTCCGCGGTCATTGTTGGCATTCGCTAGCGGGTGGACCGTACCAGGCAGCGTAACCCGCGCGTGTTATCTACCGGCTGGGTCAGGCGCGCCCCTTCCTGCGCCCTCGTGGAGTTGTGTACTGGAAGTGCCAGAGGCGTTCTTCTCACCT